>NZ_VCYI01000001.1 GCF_030464365.1 Methanoculleus methanifontis
TCGACCGATGTGCGGCTTTGTTGGGGGGAGGTATTTCTGAACAATCTCCCAGAGATCATCGTCAATTTCCCGGAATGCCATGATCCCCAGTTTTATCCGAGGGGACTTATAATTATAGGATCACCTCAGTCAAACCCAAAACGAGGCCATCCCAAAACGCCTCTGCCGGGAGGGGGACACCCCCTCCCGGTCCCTCCCCCGCGTGGCGATAGCCAATGGGAAGCCGTTTCAGCAATTTGATACAGGAAAGCGTTCAATTTGTTATGAGCGCTCGTAATTGCATTCTGAACCCAGTGAATCTTCAACCATGTGGCACTTTTGGGACGACTTCAACAACAATTGCGGTCGCCAGAAATAGAACGGTGAACCCTTCCCTACTTTGTCCCACCTACCTCAAGGTAGCCTCATCCGTTTCGGGAAGGACTTACTCACTGGATGCATGGTATGTATGCGGGGGATGTGAACTACCCCCCTGAAGGGCGCGGCTTCCTGCTTCATCGAACTTGCCTCGAAAAGGGCTTACGCGATCTCCACAGGCGTTGATTATTCTGTTTGGGCAGTCCCTGCCCTACAGCAAATTGTACATTCCGGTTGCCTGGTTCTCGCAACACAGATATTCCCTACTAGCAGAAATGAGAAGAAAAAACTATCGTCTCGAAACGTATTTCAGGAAGGGCGGCTCCGCTTCCATCCCCACCCGGAAGGGTGGGGTCTTCCCGCTCCGCCCCCTTCACCCCCGTAAGATAAACATTGTGCAATCGTAACGGTAGCAAACCGGTGTCTGCAATCCGGCCCGTTTGAGCAGGCATCACTCTTTCCTCAGGAATAACACGCCGTGCACCCCCGGGTTCACGAACCCTCCGGTTCCCCGGTGAGAAGGCGGCGCACCTCCTCTTCGGTATAGCCGGATGCTTTCCCGGTCAGCGTCTCGACGTCGATGCGAATCACGGTCACCGCACGGAGCGCCGCCGGCGGGTACAACCACGATCCGCCTCCGGCATACTTCTCCATGAGGAGGTCGAGGGCCCGGCTTTTCTCTGCAAGGTCCGTCACGAACGACGCGATGCCGGTGCCGATGATGGAGACGTACCGCGTTCCGAAATCGCAGGCTCTCTCTGCACGCACAAGCGCCAGGCCGGTCTCGGCCTCAAAACAGACCCGGTTGTTCCGCTTCAGGATCTCGATCTTCTTCCCCTCACCTGCGGAATGCAGGTAGACGTGTCCATCGGCGTACGCGAAGTTCATCGGCACCAGGTAGGGCCAGTCCCCGTCGGCAAGCCCGATCCTGCAGACGAACGCATCCTCGAGAACCGCGGGAAGCAGCGTTGAATCGGCGATTTCCTTGTCTTGCCGTCTCATTGCAGCAGGTATGGGGCGCAAAACCCCATCAGCCTTCCGCATGTCCCGCCTACAGCGTCCCCTGCTGCCCCATCGCAACGAGCAGCATCGCCGAAGCCGCCGAGAGCGAGAAGATCGTCACCGCCCAGACGGCCACGAACGCGACGATCGCAAGCGCGTTCGTCTCCCGGTAGGGGACGAGCCCTTCGTTCATCCTTTTGCCGTCCGGTAGGCGTCGTAGCCGCCCCAGGCCCAGATCGCCACCCCCGGAACGATCATGAGAAAGAGGCTGAGGAGGCTTCCGAGCAGCACCAGGACGCCCCGTGCGAACTGCCCGTTGTAGGCCTGGCCGAGACCGTTGAAGAGGAGCGAAAGTCCTGCCGCTATCGCCGGGTTTTTCTTCTTCTCCCGGTGGGAGACCTCTGCCGCCTCCATAGCGGCCGCAAGCGAGACCGGTTCTGCCGCATCGCCGTGCATGATTGCCAGGTACGTCCGGCGCGACTATCATTCTTTCCCGGCGCCCGGAGCAGCGTTACCGTTCGAAGATCTTCTCGATCCGCACCCGCCGTCCGAGTTTCGTCTCGTACCACTCCTGCTGCTTTAAGGCCTGTTTCCAGCTCCTGATGCGGTGCCGGACCCGCGTTCCCGTCGCCGTATCGATCAGTACCAGCCTCGGCATCTCGATCGCCCCATCGATGTATGGAGCTCGACTTCAGGGGTTACGAACGTTTCCTTTCAGGATTGCCTCCCTCCGGGTCGGTGAGCAGGGGGATGATCTTAGCGTAACGGTAGAAGGTGTCCGGCCACCCGTGCGTGAGGATGATCGGGAGCGGGTCCGGGCCGGTTCCGCGCTCGTGGATGAAGTGGATGCCCAGCCTGTCGACGTCGGCGGTGTAGTGGCAGAATCGGTTCAGCTCCGCTTCCTGTGCCCGCCAGTCGAACCGGTTCGGCCAGTAATCCACCAGTTCCTCCATGTAACCGAGGTTTGTCCCGTAGTCTCAGCCCGAGCCCTTCCCCGACGCCCCGCTTCTTCTGTTCGTAGCGGTGGAAGATCTCCTCCTTCTGGTCCTCAGGCACACCTGGTCCGGTATCCTCGACCGAGACCCGGACGAACCCCCCCGCATCTTCCGCCCGGATGGTGATCTCGACATCGGGACCGCCGTGCTTCACGGCGTTGCCGATCAGGTTCCTGATCACTTCCGGGAGGAGGTCGTCAACCTGGACCAGATACGTCGAACCCGTGTACCTGATGTTCTCTTCTGGATAGTGGCCGATCTCCTCTCTGATGATCGCATCGAGATCCACCGGGCTCAGTTCCGGTGTTCCGGAGTGAATTCGGCGGATGGCGGAGACAGTCCCGAGGATCTCGATGCTTTTGTCGATGCTGCGCTTGAGTTTCTCCACGTATGTCCGTGCATCCCCCGAGAGCGTGCCGAGGAGCAGGTCGGCATAGAGGTTCGCGACGTTCTCGGTGTTCCCGATATCGTGGGTCAGGATGTCGAGATACAGGTTCGCCTCGTTCCGTGCCTCTTTGAGGTTCCGGGCCTGCCGGATGAGGTCGGCGGTGAGCGTCTGCAGTTCCCTGTTGAGGCCCACAAGCCGGGAATTGGACTCGGCCAGTTCGGCGGTCCGCCCCTTGACCCGGTCCTCGAGTTCATCGTAGGCTTTGCGCATCGCCTCTTCGGCCTGTTTGCGTTCGGTCAGGTCCAGGGCAACCAGGGAGAAGACCTGTATCCCGTCCATGGAGAGTGGCTTCAATGAGAGGTACACCGGCACCCGGCGGCCATCCTGCGCTTGCAGCATGCTCTCCCCCGCGCAGCCGGATGGATTCGCCTCCACCATCCTCCGAAATCCCGCCGTTTCGGTAGAATCGATGAAGGTATGAATCGACTCGGCCATCACCTTCCCGAGCGGCATAGCGAGCAGCCGGGCGAAGCTCGCGTTGCTGTAGAGGATGGTGCCGTCGTCGGAAACGAGCGCCGCTCCTTCCCGCATCTGCTCGATGAGGACACGGTAAGGATGTTCGGCGGTCTTTAAGGTGTAGATCTTCTCCCCGTCATCCGTGGAGACCAGGAAGGCGTCGACCTCCCCTTTCCGGATCGCCGAAAGCGTCTCTTCCGCCTCCGAAAAGCCCCCGTAGAGCTCCTCCAGTACACGGAGGAGCTCTTTTTCCTGCGGCAGATGAGGAGTGCTCGTATCGGACGGCTGGTCTAAACCCCGCATCGTCTCTTACCCGATGGACCGGTTACTCCTTTTTCTGGACTCCAAGCCCGACCAGAACGCGGTCTTTATCCGACATATCCCCGATCAGCTTCCGGAGAGGCAGAGGCAACTGCTTGATGAGCGTGGGGGTCGCGACGACCTGGGCTTCCTGTGCCCGTTCGGGCTGCTGGTAGATGTCGATTACCTCGAGGTCGTAGCGCCCCGCGAGGTGCTCCTCGCTGATCTCCTTGATGCTCTCGATTGCCTTCTGCGACCGGGGCGTCATTCCCGTGACGTAGAGCCGCAGGACATAACGGGCATCCGTCTCCTCCAGCGCCAGCTCGAACGCATCCGCGGTCGAATCCCGGTCCTTTGTATTCCTGTTCTCTCTGTTCGCCATACCGCATCACCTCCTCGGCTGCACGTCCAGGCCGACGAGGACCTTCTCCGTGTTCGAGAGGTCCCCGATGATCTTTCGGAGCGGCGGAGGTAGTTTCCGGACAAGCGTGGGGACGGCAAAGATCTGGTCGCCCCTGGCGAGCTGGGGGTGCTCGAGGAGATCGATCACCTCGATCTCATATCTTCCGGCCAGATGCTCCTCGCAGATCCGTTTCAGGTTCGCGAATGCGGCGAGCGACTTCGGTGTCTGGCCGGCGACGTAGAGGCGTAAGATCCACTTTTCCCCGTTTTCGCCGGTTGTCTTCTGTGCATCGGTCATCGCTCCACCCCGGTCTCCCCTCTTGTTGCCTGAACCTTTTTATCATCATCGGCTTTCCGAAGCCTCTCGATCGCGCGGGTGCCTGCATCAATCATCTTCTGCCGGCGGCTCTCCGCTTCGATCATCCTCTGCGACTCCTCCTCCCGTGAGGCGAACTCATTCTGGAGGGCGGCGATCCGGGCTTCTAAGGCGTTCCTTTCCAGCTCCAGTTCACGCTGCCGGGCCGCGATCTCCTCGTCCCTGGCCTGGGCCTCCGCACGCTCCTTCGCCTCCTGCATGAGCCGGGCGGTTCCCATGAACATCCCGGCAGGCCCGACATAGACGTCGATGAGCTGAATGCCGCTTGCGGTGATCCGGTATTCGCGGATCTGGTTGGAATGCCCCATCCCCCGCGACTTCAGCACGTAGAGTCCGCGGTTGCGCTCCCCGGCAGACTCGATGTCCTGCAGCTGGATCAGGGTGTCGATGAGCGAGGAGACGGCAAGGTCCGAGGGAGCCATCTCCTCCCGCGTGTGGATCAGGTGGGTGAAGAGCGCGGTGATCCGGTTCGTCTTTAAGTAGTCGATCAGGCGCGTGAGCATGACCTTGACGTCTTTTGTGGAACCGATCGCGATGAGATCGGTCAGGGGATCGATCACCACAACCCCGGGCTGCCTCTCCCGGATCTGCTTGAGGAGCATCACGAGGTGCATCTCAAGGCCGTACATCGTCGGCCGGGAGGAGTGGATCTCGAGGAGCCCGCTCTCGATGTGAGGCGCAAGGTCGATGCCGATCGATTGCATGTTGCGCACGATCTGATCCGAGGACTCCTCGAAGGAGAAATAAAGGCATTTCTCCCCGCGGAGGGAGGCGGCATTCACGAAGCTCGCGCCGAAACTGGTCTTTCCGGTGCCGGGCGTCCCCGCGACCATGATCGTGCTGCCGCGGTAGAAGCCCTCCCCGTCGAGCATGGCATCGAGACGCTCGACGCCGCTTGAGATGCGTTCGCTGCTGACGGTATGCGAAAGACCGGTGGAGGTGATGGGCAGCACCGAGATCCCGGTCTCGTCGATCAGGAAGGGATACTCGTTGGTGCCGTGGACCGAACCGCGGTACTTCACCACCCGCAGGCGGCGCGTGGAGATCTCGTCGTCCACCCGGTGGTCGAGGAGGATCACGCAGTCCGAGATGTACTCCTCGAGGCCGTGCCGGGTCATGGTCGCCTCACCGCTCTCCCCGGTGACGACGGCGGTAACGCCTCTGTCCTTCAGCCAGAAGAAGAGCCGCCGGAGTTCGGCACGGAGGATGCCGGTGTTCGTGAGGCCGGAGAAGAGCGACTCGATGGTGTCGAGGACGATCCTTTTTGCGCCGATGGAGTCGATGGCGTAGCCGAGCCGGATGAAGAGCCCTTCGAGATCGAACTCCCCGGTCTCGATGATGTCGCTTCTCGATACCTCCACGTGGTCGATCGCGAGCAGGTTCCTCTCGCAGAGATCGTTTAAGTCATAGCCGAGCGATGCGACGTTCTCAACGAGATCCCCGGGTGTCTCCTCAAAGGAGACGAAGACACCGGGCTCCCCGAACTCCAGCGCCCCGTGTACCAAAAACTCCATGCCGAGCAGGGTTTTGCCGGACCCCGCCCTCCCGACGACGAGGGTCGTGCGCCCTCCCGGCAGACCGCCCAGGGTGATCTCGTCGAGGCCCTGAATACCCGTCGGGCTTTTCGGCAACTCGATACGTGCCGGTCCCGGGGATTGTTCTGTGTCGTACATATATATCAGCAGTAAAATGTCTGTTGAACTTCAGGATTGTTAAAATGTTTGTACCGGTGGGGAAGACGTGACGGGCTTCTCTCCATGCGCCGTTACCTCTCTCCCGGGGGCGGTGGGGCATCCCGATCCGGGTATGAACGATCTTCCTGCCGGGGCGTGGCCGTTTCACGCATGCATTTCTTTTACGCCGACTCAGGCCCCTTCGGCGCCGTTCCGGTTTACACCGGGGATCGCCGCGTAGAACAGTCGAAACATCCCGGCGATGAATCATCGAGGCAGGTTATAGCGGCCCGCCCGGTTACTGAAAGATTGAAATAATGAAAAATTAATTCATGTTTCAGGGAAATCGGTAAAGAGACCAATTCAATCTTTTCGATGATCTAAAAGAGACAATAAGCGTTCTTTGGGGGTGACACACGACTCAGAGTCCGGAGTATCTGCCTGATACGAACATTCCCCGTCTGCCGCGGGAGAAGGAGCTCCTCCGCGTACTGGAGGAGCTCTACGGGGGGTTTTCGGAGGCGGAAGAGGCGCTCTCGGCGATCCGGCGGGGAGAGGTCGATGCCTTCCTGGTCTCCACGGACGAAGGAGAGAAGGTCTACACCTTAAAGACCGTCGAGCATCCTTACCGTGTCCTTATCGAGCAGATGCAGGAAGGAGCGGCGCTCGTTTCCGTCGACGGCATCATCCTCTATGGTAACCGCAGCCTGGCACAACTGCTGAACACGCCCCTCGAGAGGCTGATGGGGGAGTCGATCCACGCCTTCATCGATTCTACCGAAACGGCGGGATTTCGGAGGATGGTGGAGGCGAATTCGTCCGGCAGTGCGGGCGAGAGCACGCTGCAGGCGCAGGACGGCAGCCGGGTTCCGGTACACCTCTCCTTAAAACCGCTCTCCATGGACGGAGTGCACGTATTCTCCCTGGTTGCCACGGACCTGACCGAACGCAAGCAGGCGGAGGAGACGTTGCAAAGAGCGCACGACGAGCTCGAGGAGCGGGTGGAGGAGCGGACCGCCGAACTCGAACACGCCAATACCCGGCTCCAGAGCGAGATCGTAGAGCGCAAGCGGGCGGAGGAAGAACTCCAGTCCATCGCCCGGTTCCCTGCCGAAAATCCCAATCCAACCCTGCGGCTTGAGAACGGGCGCACCATCATCTATGCCAACAGTGCAGCCCGGGCAACATTTGCAGAGGCGTTCACCGGCCCCGGCACGGATGCCCCTGCGGATATCGCCGAGATAGCAGAAACGGCGCTGGCGTCCGGTGTCCGGCAGGAGGTGGAGCACCGCATCGGTGCAGAGACCTACCTTCTCGCGTTTGTTCCGTTAAGGGATCGCCACTACGTGAACGTATACGGAAGAGATATCTCCCAGCGCAAAAAGGTCGAGGACGCGTTACGGCAGAGCGAACGGTCCCTCGCGACGGAGCTGGACGCCACCCGGCGCCTCCAGCAGGTCAGCACGCAGATGATCCAGGCCAACAGGGTCGAGGCGCTTTACGAAGAGATCCTCGATACCGCGATGACGATCCTCGACGCCGATTTCGCGAGTATCCAGATGCTTTATGCGGAACGCGGAACCACGGGGGAACTCCGGCTCCTGGGTTACCGTGGGTTTACCGAAGAAGCCGCCCGGTTCTGGGAATGGGTGCGCCCGGATTCGGAGAGTACCTGCGGTAAAGCCCTGCTCACCGGGCAGCGCGTCATCGTCCCGGACATCCTGGACTGCGAGTTCATGGCCGGCAGCGCCGATCGGGAGACATACCTCCAGACAGGTATCCGTGCCGTGCAGACCACGCCGCTCTACTCGCGTGCCGGCGCCCTGCTCGGCATGCTCTCCACGCACTGGCGCCGGCCGCACGAGCCCACCGCGAACGAGCTGCGCCCCATCGACCTGCTGGCGCGCCAGGCCGCCGATTTCATCGACCGCAAGCGGGCCGAGGAAGCCCTGCGGGAGAGCGAGGAGAAACTCCAGACCCTCTTTCAGCTCCTCCCTGTCGGGATCTCGGTCCTCGACGAAAACAGGAAGATACTGGACGTTAACCCGGCCCTGGGAGATATCCTCGACCTGCCGCGAGATGACCTCCTGCGCGGAGCCTACGAGAATCGTCGATACATCTGGACTGACGGAACCGAGATGCCTGTGGCAGAATTCCCCAGCAGCCGTGCAATTACGGAGCAGACCGCGATCCGAAATGTCGAGATGGACATCGTAAAGGAAGACGGCAACACTATCTGGACGGACGTGAGTACGGTACCGCTTCCGTTTTCAGACTGGCGTATGCTGTTGGCTACATCGGATATCACCGAGCGCAAGCGGACGGAAGAAGCGCTTGTCCGCCGCACCGAAGAACTCATCCAGAAGAGCGCGGAGGTGGAAGCAGCACGCGACGAGGCGCACATGTACATCGACATCATGACGCACGACGTCAGGAACGCGAACAACGTCTCAGGCATGTATGCCGACCTCCTGGCCGAGCTTGCCGACGGCGACCTGAAGACCTATGCGGAGAAGCTGCACGCCAGCATCGAGCGAAGCAACGAGATACTCAGGAACGTCGCCACCGTCAGGCGGATACGCGAAGAAGAGAGCGGCCTTGTGCCGGTGAACCTCGACGCAGTTATCCGAAACGAGATCGGCAGGTTCCCCGAAGCATTGATCGACTACCTTGACCCGCAGATCGAGGTGCTGGCGGACGGCCTCCTCCCGACCGTCTTTATCAACCTGATCGGCAACGCCGTGAAGTTCGGCGGTCCCGACGTCAAGATCACCGTCCGGGCAGAGGTGCAGGGCGGGGAGATACTGGTCTCGGTCGAGGACACCGGCCCGGGCGTGCCGGACGAGGTGAAGGTGAAACTCTTCCGCCGGTTCGAGCGGGGTATGGGACGGGGAAGCGGCGAGGGGCTTGGGCTTTTCATCGTCCGGACGCTGGTGGAGCGCTACGGCGGGGAAGCCCGGGTCGAAGACCGGGTGCCCGGCCGGCCGGGGGAGGGGGCGGCGTTCCGGTTTACGCTGAAGTTGGCCACGTAGGTTTCCCTGGCACCACCTGTCGCTGCCGGTAAAAATAGGCGCCACCCCCGTACACGCGACTAACCGCCGGATTTATCTCATCGGTTCGCTGAATGGACTGTTCTGGGTCACTGCAAGGCGATTACCTGGATCCTGAGGAAAGGTTTATCCTCTGATGCGCCTTCTATTATCTCAGGTGAGTTCGAATGCCTGAATTAGCCTATTGCGGATACTGCGGACGGGAGTTCCCGATAAAGGAGCGAACCGCAGGCGAAAGCGTACCATACTGCAGCGCGGAGTGCCTGGAAGCGGCGGCGAAGCAGGACGCCGGGGAGGCCGGAAGCCGGCCGGAGAGGTTCCTGGTCTCGGGCCAATCGCCCTGGAGTAAGTAGTTTTTCCTCGCTGTGAGGTTGTTTGTAGCGGTGCAAAGTGGCGTTCACCGCCGAAGAGTGGAGACTCTGGTGCGGTAACGTACGGTTTTCCAGCCCGAATCTTTGGTGCGTGCAGAAGAACGGTATGCCCGTCGTGGTGTATCTCGAATGGGTCAACAATCCCTTACTGTCTTTGCGAGAGATGATGAGGGCTCAGGAAACAACAAGGATAAAAGTGGGTACGCCGCCAACAGGACTCGAACCTGTGACATGCTGGTTAACAGCCAGCCACTCTACCAACTGAGTTATGGCGGCACTGCAACAAGTGCTCTATAATGTCTTGACTGAATCGTATTAAACGTTACGGGAATTCTCCTTCCGGATAACCCGAAGAAGATCGATCAGTTCGTCGACCTCGATGTCCAGGGTGGAAAGAAGGTCGTCCGCAAGGGGTGTTGCCACCGCGCCGGCCGGCGAGGCGCGGATGTATCCCTCCTGCTCCAGGATCCGCAGCGAGTAGCGGACCCGGTGGTAGGGGAGATCCAGGATGTCGGCAAGTTTCATGATGCCGATGGGCTGGTGCTCCACGACCGTCCGGATCACCTCCAGGTGCCTTGAGACGAGTTCAATCTCGGATTTGATCTTTGCCAGCATGGGTTTGCCTGCGCGGATGTCCACGCCACTATTATGGTTGTTCGTGCAGCCAGACCTTCGCCCGGGCGTACTGCTTCCGGAACGATACGGAGAAGACCGCCCCTACCGTGAGGAGGAGAAGACCGATCGCAAGGCCGAATGTCCCTTCGGGCGCAAACCGGAAGAGGACGAAGACACCCATGGCGAAGCAGAGGACGATGACGTTGAGCATAACCGTCAGCATGATGAACTTTGCCTTGAAGACCTGCTTGGTTGCCTCATCCATTATTCATACTTGAACGCGCGGGTAAAAGTACTTGTGGTTTCAACGGGAGAGGTAGTAGAATGAATGGACTGGATTCGGCTATCCGGGATGCAGATTTAGCGGCATACGCGGCCTACGGCTCGTCTATAGATGCCAACGTGCGCTACCTGACCCGGTTCCGCACCACTGACCCCGTGGTCTACGTCCAGAAGCCGGGCGAGCGCGGGATGATCGTCGTCCCGCAGATGGAGCACGAACGTGCCGTCCGCGAATCGACGGCGGCGGTCGTCACCCGCGCCCACGCAGGCTACCTCGATTACATCAAGGCCGGAGAACCGCGCTGGCGTGCGACCGCCCATATGATCGCCGGCCTCGCCGGCGGCCCCGTCCTCGTCCCCGCGAACTTCCCGCTCGCCCTCGCGAGAGAACTCGAATCGTTCCAGCCGGTCGTGCTTGACGAGCGGGGAGCGGTCGAGGCGATGCGGGTGGTCAAGACGCCGGAGGAGATCGAGTGGATACGTTCGGTCCAGCGGGCTACTGAGGCCGCGATGGAGCGCGGGATCGCGCTCATCCGGTCGTCCGTCCCGAAAGGGGGCGTCCTCCACCGGGACGGCGCTCCCCTCACCTCTGAGGCCGTCCGCGCTGAGATGCACGCCTTCCTCCTCGCCCACGGATCCCGCGGGATTGACACCATCGTCTCCTGCGGTCTTGACACCGCCCTCCCGCACAGTCCCGGCGTGGGACCGCTCCGGGAGAACGAGCCCATTCTTATCGATATCTTCCCGCAGGACGAGCTGACCGGCTACCACGCCGACATGACCCGGACGGTCGTGAAAGGCGAGCCTTCTCCCGCAATCCGGGAGATGTACGAAGCCGTCAGGGACGCAAAAGCTCACGCCGCATCGATGCTCCGTGCCGGTGCCGTCGGCGCCGACCTCTACCGCGCGACGGTCGAGTTCTTCCGCGACCGCGGCTACGAGAGCAACACGCAGGGGTTCACCCACAGCCTCGGCCACGGTGTCGGGCTCGAAGTGCACGAAGAGCCGTCGCTCGGACCCAACGGCGGGGAACTCGTCCCCGGAAACGTCGTCACGATCGAACCGGGGCTCTACTACCCCGGAACCGGCGGTGTCCGCCTGGAGGACATGGGCGCAGTGACAGAGACCGGGTTTGACCGGTTCACCCAATACAGAGAGGAGCTCACGCTATGAGGATGGATGACGAAGTTTACGACGCCTACCGGGAAGCAGGGGCGCTGGCAAGGAAGGTGCTCCGCCGTGGTGCAGGGCTCGTGAAGGAGGGGGCTCCCCTCCTTGAGATGGTCGAAGAGACGGAGAACATGGTGGTCGAGGAGGGAGCGCTTCTTGCCTTCCCCTTAAACGTCTCCTTCAACGAGGCCGCGGCGCACGATACCGCCATGCCCGGCGACGAGCGGACGTTTTCCCGCGGCGACCTCATCAAGGTCGATCTCGGGATACACGTCGACGGCTACATCGCCGACACCGCCGTGACCGTCGACCTCGGCGACCACGGGGCGCTCGTCGAGGCGTCCCGGGCTGCCCTCGAGGCGGCGATCGGGGCCGTCCGCCCGGGCGTCGTCACCGGGGAGCTCGGGACGATCATCCAGGCGACGATCGAGGAGCACGGCTACAAACCGGTTGCAAACCTCACCGGACACGGCCTCGACCGCTACGACCTCCACGGTAAGCCCATGATCCCGAATATCGCGATGAACGGCGGCACTGTCCTCGAGGAGGGGATGGCCTTTGCAATCGAGCCCTTCGCGACAACGGGGTCGGGGAAGGTCACCGAGGCGACGCGCGTGGAGATCTACAAACAGATCGCAGCCCGGCCCGCACGCCTCCCGTCGGCAAAGCGGATCCTCGAGACCGCCCGGCCGCGCCGGGGGCTCCCGTTCTCCCGCCGCTGGGTTCCGGGGGACAAGGTCGAGATCGGGTTATCCACCCTTGTGCGGAACGGGATCCTCCATCCCTTCCCGATGCTGCACGATGTTCCGGGTTCGTTCGTCTCGCAGACCGAACACACCATGATCGTCACCGAGGATGGGTGCGAAGTCACCACCCGGTGAGCTACGCTTATTGATGCCGCGCACAAATATGTCTGCTCATAGATATGACCGGCGACACTGGTACACGTGACGTCCTCGCCGTCATGGAACTCCTGCTTACCGCGGAGATATTCAACCGGAACGAGGAACTCGATATTAACGACCTTAACCCGCGCTCCCGGGAGTTCTTCGGTGCCGGGAGCGGTGGAAATTCCGAGGTGAAACGGCCCCTGATCGTGAGCGAGGGAGCGATCAAGAAGGTGCTCGGCACCCCGGACGCCGTCTGCCAGGCTGTTCGCGCAAATCCGTTCGTCGGGTACGACGAGTTCGGGCAGCGGCTGAACCTCCCTTCGCTCGATACGGCGGCGGGCTGGTTCATCAAGAAGGGCGGAGAAGATCGGGTCGGAGAGAACCCCGTTCTCGCGTACTTCTTTGATGGGAAAGACGGCATCGGAGTAAGGTATCGCGACGTCCGGGTGAAAAATCGCCGGTTCGAGGATACGAAGGAGTACCTGGAGGCGAGGATTTCCCGGATCATCGGGGAGAGCGAGGAGATGCGGGAAGCGCGCGACCTCATCATCATCAGCGCGCCGGACGAGGTCGAGTTCTCGCTTGCGAAGCTGGTCTGCACCCTGCGCCAGGAGGAGACGATCAAGAAGATCGGTGTCGCCCTCGAGCACCGCGACTTCTTAAAACGGCACGGCATCTACGAGTTCGGCAGGCTCCTCTTCGTCGGCCCGCCCGGAACCGGGAAGACCTCGCTCGCGCTCGCGATGTCGCGGGCACTCCACATGCCGGTGCTCGAGGTCCGTCTCGCGATGGTCACCTCCCAGTACCTGGGCGAGACATCGAAGAACATCGACCGGATCTTCGACCTCGCGAAGAAACTCACCCCCTGCATCCTCTTCATCGACGAGTTCGACTTCGTCGCGAAGACCCGGGTCAGCGATGACCACGGCGCGATGAAGCGCGCGGTGAACATGCTCTTAAAAAACATCGACCAGATCAGTTTCGTCAAGAACGGCGTCCTCCTCATCGGGGCGACGAACCACCCCCGTATCCTCGACGAAGCGGCCTGGCGGCGGTTCGATGAGGTCGTGGAGTTCCCGCTCCCCGATCAGGCGATGCGGCAGGCGATCCTCGAGAAGGTCGCCGCCACGATCGAGTGCGACTGCGACTTCGCAGACCTCGCCGCCAGGACGGAGGGGTTCTCGGGCTCCGATCTGCGGATGATGATGAAAGAGGCGGTGATGTCGGCGCTGATGGAAGACCGGCACCGGGTCGACTCGGCGGACATCGAGCAGGGACTCCTCAGGGTCGAAGAGCGCAACGTCATCCGGACAGGGCGCTGATATGCAGATCACGCTGCTCGGGACCGGGGACGCCATCGGGACGCCGAAGATTGGATGCGACTGCGAGAACTGCCGTGCGATGGTCGCGGCGGGGCGGTCACGGCTCCGGATGTCCCTCCTCGTCGAGATTGAGGGCAAGCACATCCTCATCGAGTCGTCCCCGGACCTCCGGCAGCAGCTCCTCCGGGCCTGCTCCCCCCACATCGACGGCGTCCTCTGGTCGCACGGCCACTACGACCACTTCATCGGGTTCGGGGAGTTCTACCGGGTGCAGAAGGTGCCGCCGGCCTACGCGGCGCCGCCGGTGATGGACTACTGCTCGGGCTACCTCCACTTCCTGCCGTTCGAGAAGCACCCGGTCCCCGTCTACGAGCCGTTCGACCTCTTCGGCGTGACGTTCACGTTTTTTGAGGTGAACCACCCGCCGGTCTACACCTGCGGGCTCCTCCTGGAACACGACGACGTGACGGTCGCCTACACCGCAGACACGCGGGAGGATATCCCGAAGAGGAGCAGGGATCTCCTCGAAAATACCGGTATCGATCTCCTCTTCGTCGACGCCATCGCTCCCGAGGGCTACAATATCACCAAGCACATGAACTACGCCGAGGCCGTCCGGTTCGCCCGCGACGTCGGTGCGAGGGACTACCGGTGCGTCCACATGAGCCACCTGGTCCCGCCGGGGATGCCGCACGCCGGGTACGATATGGAGACGTTCTGCTGGGAGTGAGCCGGCGGGAGGGTCAAGCCCGCATCGACGCGCGTGACACGTGTCAGGCCGCGTCGACAGGTATGGCGTGGGTTGGATTATTCTCAGCGGGTACCGGCGTCATCACCATAGAGACCGGGAGCAGGCCGATGACGCCGGCAACGATATTCTGAAGATTTTGTTCTGTTTCATGGCTCAAATCCTCCTTTCACACATGTCCGGGAGGCCACGGATCCGTAGCGACCGGCTCCAACGGCCGCCGGGGTGGAGCCGCACGAAGAAGCCCCCTTCACGGCCACGTCGTCACCACTACGTAATACGCATCTTCGCACTCCATGAGCGGGTACAGTCCCCTCTCCCCCCGCGGACCGTAAGCATCGTGGAGCGCCTTGCTCTCCCTGTACGAGACCTTAGTTCCCCCGGTTATTCTTTAGTATCCACGATTCGGAAAAAATCAGAGTGATCAACTCTGATTCATCAAGGGGATCTGCAATTTTAATGTCGTCAGTGATATAGTCAGGGGTGACGGCGTATCTTGAAGGCTCTGGCCCCTCTACAAGGGAAGTTGTTCGGTTTTCACCTGCACTTACAACAGGCACCATCATCACACTCACCAGTAGCAGTGCCAGGAGCACGGAGAATGCCCGCATTCCAATTTTTCCATTCATTTGCTTTCCTCCGATAGTGTTCCGGAGGCCGGAGAGGTATACCTTCAAGTACGGGAAGAACATGCGCTCCCTTTGCCTCCGGGCGCGCGGGACGTTCACCCATCCGATTCGCTACTGGCCGGGTGGACCTCTGCATCGTTGCAGGCGCCGCCTGCGGCACCTACAAATGTTCACTGGTCAGTTTTGAGATAAACCGTTTATGGGACAAACACCGACTCAAAACCGGCTCTTCTAACTAGGAGCGACGATGCCGCCCCCGGCATGCTCCTTCACCGATGCTGCAATCGCCACCATCTCATCCACTTCCTGTGTGCCGGAAAGGCAGTATGCATAGTGGGCGTCATTCCAGCGAAGCACATTTTCCCTGTCTCCGGGAGTAAACGTTCCGTTTGTCCCGTCGATCGTCACTCCAACAGAACCTGTGTTTTTCTGTCCGGGGCAGGGGTTGCCCGGGACGGGCACCTGTGTAATACGAAGTTCATCCTCCCCTTTCGCGTAGATCAAGGAGATTCGGTTGTCCGGTTCGCCATACTGTAATGCATACGAAAAAGAGTAGCCGTCCGGCAGATACGATGGTACCGGGAGATCCGTACCAAACTTTTCGTGTGTCTCTTTTAGCGTATACACGATGACGGGCGTTATCGCAAGTGGCGGAGCGGTTGGATCGGTCGTAGGGCCGATAGTAGTTCCGTTGCTGTCGGAATCGGGTTTTGAAGCCTCTTCGCCGTAATCGAGGCATCCTGCAGCAGTCAGTCCCACAACCAGTAGTACAAAGGTTACTAGGAGGTGATCCTATAATTATAAGTCTTATCAGATAAAATCGGAAATCATGGCATTCCGGGAAATTGACGATGATCTCTGGGAGATTGTTCAGAAATACCTCCCGCCAACGAAGCCGCACATTGGCCGACCGCGGTGTGACCCCCGCAGGCTGTTCAACGGTATCCTGTACGTTCTGACCACCGGATGCTCCTGGCTCGATGTCCCGGCGAAATACGGTACAAAATCGACGGTTCACCGATACCACCTCGAACTCTGCGAGAAAGGGGTGTATCAGGCGATCTTCCTCGACCTGCTCCGATCCGGGTATGAGATCAAGAAAATCGATCTCTCGCATTGTGCGACCGATACCATGGATATCCAGGCTAAAAAAGGGGATCAACCGGCTATGATGGCTATAAAAAGGTAAACGGGAATAAACTGAGTGCTCTGGTCGATCGGAACGGTCTTCCCCTTGCCTGCACGGTTGCACCGGCAAATGTCCATGATTCACGGCTCTACGAGCCAACCCTCGAAGCGTTTGAGATTCCGGAGGCGCCGGTTCGTCCTGTAATCATCTCTGCAGATGCGGCCTACGATGCCCAGGAGATTCGCCAGTACAACCGAAATCGGGGAATCAAGAGCAACATTCCGGTCAACCGGAGATCCCGGGAACAGCCGAAACGAGGGAGGCCATTCTGGTTTGATCCAGAACTCTACAAGAAGCGCAGTGCGGTAGAGCGGTTCTTCAGTTGGATTGAGGCGTTTAAGAAGATTGTTCCACGGTACGAGCGGTATGAGCACTCATTCATGGGACTGATTCACCTGGCATGCAGCGTCATGTTCGGGGGAGTATTGGGATGACCTCAGATGTTAGGTAATGTAACGCTGTTCCACTGGACGATACTTCCAAATTCCCAGGATGATTATACCCGTTGATCCCCTGATAGTGGTGTTCATTGATTCTAATTCCTGAATCTGCCTGTAATGAAGTTGATTGTGGCGAGGCCTCCAGGCTGTCGCCAACTCTAACGGAACGGTATTTATGTAACCGAGTAAGCCCTTCGGAGAGTTCCTTGCTCCTACTTTCATTCATGCCGTCAAGATAGGTCACTTTCGGCATTTTTTCAATCATTTGAGAGATTTCTTTGTCACTTAATCGATTTCCTGCATCATCAAAGAGATGAGGGCTTCGCTCTAATACTACATCTCTGTCTACCGGATCGCCTCCGGACGGACAGGTGTCTTCCTGGTTGCTCTCGGTTGCACTCATCACCGGCACGAAGAGCGTGCCAGCGATTAACAGCGCCGCAAACAGGGCGCCGATTCCGGAAAGGAATTTTGGTTTCATGATTTCAAACCTCCGTTCATGTGTGTCCCGTGAGGCCACAGAGCCGCAATGAATATCCCTGGTGGCGACCAACAGCCCTATTGCCCTCCGGGCACGCTGTGGGAACCGGGACACGACGCCAATCGAGGGCACCGGCCTCCGCGGGATACCGCAGGCGGTATCATCGATTGAGGCTTTGTTGTTTCTCTTAATACCTTTTCTGTGCCAATCATCGACACGTCCGGGCACTCGAAGGCTCCGAACAGGGAATATGACCCGTTCTGCAGATACTCCGTCACTCGCCCCGGATGCCGGCGACAGGCGGAGCGGGCGCATTCCGGGCGGGTTGACCGCCCGGCCGTCACCGGATGTCCATCTGCATGAAACGGGTGTATGCGGCGACGAAGAAGACCGCCGGGAAGACGATCAACCCCGTGATACCTGCCCAGACACTGCCAAGGGGTTCCAGGAATGATTCCTCTCCCGGCGCAGAGATGAAATCGGTCAGGTCCTGGTAACTCTTCTGCGGCGAGAGGAGCGTGACAACGTTGGTGATGAGTCTCTTCTTCGCGGTATACGCCGCCAGATCCTCCTGGTAGTCTCTCAGCGCTTCACTCCATACAGAAGCCTGCTGCCCGGAATCGTCACGTTGGACGAACGATTCACCAGCAGAGGTGGAGACATACATCTCCACGGGGATAACTTCGGGTTGCTCGGGACGTTGCGGCGGCGGGCCTGCGACGAGCCCTCCAACCATCGCCCCGAGCACCGGGAGGAGCGACGAAACAACGAAAAAGATCACCAGAGTGAAGACCAACGCGTTCCCGCTCTCCTGTGTGACCGTCGAGAACGCGAGAGCAACGGTAAACCAGGCGACCAGGAAGAGAAGTGAGACTACCCCGAAGAGCAGAATGCTAACAGCCTCGGCTGCCGTTGGGACGATCGAGAGGATGAGGAGAAGGCCGGTGATGGCGGCAAGGGCAAGCCCCACGACGACTCCCAGGGTGGCGGCGCCCCCGAGCGCCTTGCCGACGATGACTTCGTCGCGGTAGACCGGGTGCGCAAGGAGGGTTTTGAGCGACCGGGACTCCTTCTCGCGGGTGACCAGATCAAACCCGGCCGCGATCGCGAGCAGTGCTCCGAGCGTCACTGTGGTGCCGGCCATGGAATCGAAGATGAGCAGAACCGAGGGCCGCTCAGGCATCTCAAGCCACCAGGCCCCAAGGTTCTGCAGATCCCGGTACTCGTCAACCGCCTGCAGCGCGTCGTTGTACGAGGTCAGCGCATAGTCGTAGCGCTCGAGCCCCTGACCTGTGCCGACCATGGCAATGATAAGATACAGGACAAAGATCAGGAGAAACCGCCGGCTCGTAAAGAGGTCGGTGAACTCTTTTTGGGCCACGGTTAAGACTCGTTCTGCTGTCATAGATTATCTCTGTCTTATATGGTTGATCATCGCCTCCGTGAGCCGACGCTCCGCGAGAAGAGGTACCCGACGACGAGGAGCGAGGCGGCGACGGCGCACGCAACCGGGGCCAGGGGGAGCGCGTCCTCGCGGATCGCCACTTCCTGCACAAAACTGTCCTTGATGTAGTAAGCCTGGGGACCGTCATGCATGCGTTCGACGATATACGTGGTCTCGTCGTACCCGACCACGGTCCCGGCGGCGGCCGCAACCACCTCATATCGGTGGCTGCCCGGGGCGTGGACGACGACATGCCCCTCCTCAAGCCCGGCAATCCGGATGCCGTCCACGTAGCCGTCGATGCGGGTCCCGGTCTCTTCCGCTCCCGGACGGTCGTAGGAGAGAGCAACAAACGGCGTGCCGTAGTGCTGCATGCCATACTTCTTGAGATCTTCTTCAGTCCGCTTCCAGGGGATGCTGATGCCCCCGGGCTGATGGCCGGACCCCGGAGCGTCGCGGTCGGTATCCGGGACATCGGCCTTCAGGTCCAGAGCGCCCCGGTTCCCGTCAGCATCGTAGGCGACGACCCGGACAGTATGGGGGCCTGCGGGGAGAGTGACCTGCCCTGATGCCAGGACACCGAAGTCCGTCCCGTCGATGATGAGTTGTGTGATCGAAGGTTCGGAAATGGTGTACCGGATCGTCCCGTCCTCCTCGACCGACCCCTCCACCATCGGGGGGGTCGCATCGCCCGCGGAGGCAAGGGTCCGGACCATGCCGGTCACCGCTTCAGTGCAGGACGTCGCCAGCGAGAGGTTCAGGGCCTCAGGCGTGTCGTCCGGGGTATGCCGCAAAGTGTAGCCGCTGTTGTCGCTTATCAGGACGGCGGGGACATGGCGCTCCCAGAAACGCCAGTGGTCGCCTCCAAGACCCGATCCGATCTGAGGGTTGATCGTCGGGGATTCGGGGACGGTGTCAAGTATCCAGCGGTATTGGGGGAGGGTCTCGACGTAGAGTTCGTCGCCGCGTGCCACGCAGTCGAGGTTGACGGCCGCGACGATTTCCCCGGCAAGGTCTGCGTGGCGTTCCAGCCAGTCGGCACTCCCCCAAAGTCCGATCTCCTCGCCGGAGAAGGCGATGAAGTAGACCGACCGGTTCAGGGGCTCCGTCTGGAGCGCCCGTGCAACCTCTAACATCACGGCTACCCCGGCGGCGTTATCGTCTGCTCCGGGACAGTTGGGGTCGGGGACGTCGTAGTGCGCGCATACGACGACAGCCCCCTGCCCAAAACCCTCCTTGATACCGACGACGTTCCGGGTCGCGGTCGGTCCCATATCTGTCTCGACGGCAAAGACTTCCTGCTGCATGTCATACCCGCACTCCTCCAGTCTCCCGGCGATGTAGTCGGCAGCCGATCCGTCGTCGAGCCCGGGGACCCGCCGGTAGTCGGTGAGCACTCCAATGGCCCCGGCTAATGAATCCACGTCAGCGGCACAGGCCGGGACGGGTATCGCCGCGACGACGAGGACCAGAGCTGCGATGATCGGGGCTCCGACGACGGATAGACCAAAAAATTGGGGAGAGGAAGGATCTGCTGACATGGGAGATAGCCCTCACGACAGGATGAGGTCTCCGCGTGATGTGGCACTCTCAGAGCCTCTAATGCACGTGATATCCCAATGGTACGCACCGGGACTGTCGGGTGTGAAGAGCACCGACAACGTCCCTTCCCAGCTGTTGTCCATGACCAGGATGTCATTTATGATCTTTGTATCCTCCGTGCCGTCCGACCCTTTCAGCCTGAACTCAGCCGTTCCTCCAATTACATCGTTGGTGTCGAAATATTTGCAGTTCGCTACGATCTGGTAGGTTACCCCCGGAACATAGGGACCGATGTAGCTGCCTGCCGACGCGGTGCAATCGACACCCTTGGTCTCATCGATCAGGAGTGAGCCCCCGGGAACCCCCACGGCACAAATTCCGTTCTCCGCGCTGACTGGCACCACTGCCATGCAGACCAAGAGCAGGCCGACGACGGCAGCAGCGCACGCTCCAAAGATTTTGTTCTGTTTCATGTTCTTCTCACCTTTTTTTCATGTGCACCCGGGAGGCCACGGAACCGCAATGGCTATCCCCAATGTAAGCCAACAACCCCATTGCCCTCCGGGCACGCTGTGGGAGCCGGGACACGATGTCGATCAAGGTCCCCGGCCCCCGTAGGATACTGCAGGCGGTATCGCCGATCGAGACTTCAGCGTTGCTCCCCTTAACGTTTCTGTGCTCACCATCGAATTGTCATCGCGGCCTTGACCCGCTGATTCCTCCCAGTTTACAATGTTCGCCCCGATTCATGACCGGTATGGGGTGTTTTCGGTAGAAATCGATCCGAATCTCTTTCTCGTGAGCGTGGTGCATATGTAGAACTGAAATCCGCATACGTTCCGCTGATGCGTAAAATCTGTAATATTGTGGGTCTTCTGGCCGTATCCCGGTGCGCGTGCGCGTCGTCGTGGTTCGGGTCATGGGGATGGAAGACGATCTAGGTGTAGTATATCGACTCGGTGGCTCGGACCGATATCAGGGGTTGCGGCCTCCTTGATAGGCGCGCACAATCCCCTTGTCGCAGGTCGGGTTCTCCAGGGGCGCCTATGAACCTGCCTGGTTCTGCCATTCCGGGGAGATTCTCCGTTATTGATCCTGAACCTCATTCCGGCCTCCAGGATTGCGCCAGGGGATAACTTCCACTGGAAAGTCTCCATGCCGTCCGTATTGCAGGTATCAGAGGCTTATTCGATGAAAATGGTGATGCGGACTTCCCGCTGACTATTCGACGCTCGACACAGAAAATTTAAGGTCAGGGATCTGGACATAGAGCATAGTGGTATCATGAATGTAACGAAGTGCAGTGCACAGGTTGTTGGAAAAATCCTTGTTGCTGCGCTGCTTACCTCCCTCTTCCTCGTCTCCGGCGCTGCAGCCCTGCCCTGCAAGACCGCCGGCGGGATTGCGGTAGCGCCCGCCGACGATGTGAGCGACAGGGTGGAGCTCATCCGGTCGGTCGGCGGCACGATACACCCGGGCGAGTACCAGACCATCTGGAAGTCGGTGCCGTCGGGCGTGAGAACCATTGTGGTCAACCTTGACTGGAGCGGCCACCAGCATTCCGGAACCGATTCTCTTGCCCTGACCATAACCCCGCCGGGCAGCAGCGTGCTCGGCCCGTACCGTGACGGTGTCGACGGAAGGATGGACGAAAAGATCTCTCTCGCCCTCTCGGGATCCGATTACCTGCCGTCCGGCACGTGGAAGTTCCTGATCTTCGGGGAAGACGTTCCGGAGGAGGGAACGGATTATACGCTGAATGTTATCTATTACTACTGATGGATGTAGAGGCACTGTAGGGGGCCGGACCGTGCACAGAGCGGCTGACCTGTTCATTGTCCTGTCCCTGGCCCTGCTCCTCCTCTGGAGTCCTGCGACGGCAAAGATCATCGTCGAGCCAGGTCCCGCTGAACTCCCCACTGATGGGATAAACGTCGACGACGAGTTCTTCATGCCGCTCTGGTCCTACCCGCCGATGGAGTTGCTCACCATCTTCCTCCTCCTCCACTGCCCGCTCCTCGCGATGCCCTTTGAACTCGTCTATTCTACCGGCGTCACGGCGTACCTCGGCTACCGGACCTCACGCTGCCCCCCGGACAACAAGAAACGGTCCCGGATCTATGCCTGCATCCGGGATCACCCGGGGATCGCGCCCGCGGAGATCGCCCGTATCACCGGGATCAACAGGGGAACCACCCGTTACCACCTCTCCCGTCTCCGGGAGGCCGGTCTGGTCAGTGCCCTGTATCGAGACGGCAGGGTGGGCTGTTTTCGGAACGGCGACTATGATACGGCCGAGAAGGTCGTATGCCTGCACCTCCGAAATGGTACGCGTCGGCAGATCTTTGCTCTTCTCCTTGAAAAACCCGGCATCACGCAGTCAGAGATAGCCGAGATCGTCGGCATCTCGCGCTCCACAGCCGCCTGGCACCTGCGGCGGCTCGCCGCAGACGGACTCGTTGAAGCGAATCGCGATGGTCGGGTGGTGTGTTATGCCCTCACTGATATGGTGGCCTGATCGCTCTCATCTGGCAGCCAATCGTTGCCAATGCTTGCGTTTCCGGCGGTCTTCTTCGGAGCAACATACGCCCGTTTCATGCGGATGGATCTGTGATGACGGCAGGGTCGGACAAATGTCAAATGCGCGGTTCTGCCTGCCCCCGTCTCCAAGGAGGCGCCGGCACATCAGGATCCGATACTGGTAAACATTCTCTCTCCTCCCGATCTGAAGCCCTTGGATGCCCCGACGTATCGATGATTGACACAGAAACGGTATAAAGATGGGCAACGGACTCTCCATCGGTGATACCCCCTGCGGTATCCCGCGGGGGCCGGGGACCTCGATTGGCGTCGTGTTTCGGCTCCCGCGGCGTGGTAATCAAAGCTCGCTCAGAACCTCCGATACACCCTGCTCCGATGCCCGACTGCGATGACATGGATCACCAGGAGATCATCTATGATCGAGAGAATCGCCCGGTAGTCCCCGATCCGGAGCGAGTGGAACGGGGGGTTGCTCGCTCCCTTCAATCGTTTGAGATACTTTTTCGGGTTGGTCTCGCCGGCGAGCGATGCAATTTCTTCGCCTATCTTGACTGCTACGGGGCGTGGAATGTTCCTGAGATCATGACGGGCCGCTGCTGTGATGACCACACGGTAGGTCATTCCTCCTTCAGCTCCGCCATGACCTCCTCTAAGGTGTAGACTCTTCCGGCCCTGAGATCCTCAAGCGATTCCTCGATTCTCTGGATCGTCTCTTCGCTGAGCGGCTCTTCGTCGATTACCATCTCGGCCAGGCGCTCGATCACCTCGTTGTATGACTCCCGGGGATGGACTTTCAGGGCGTTGAGCCGGTCCCTGAGTTCTACGTCGATCTTGATGGTGGTGCTCGTCATACTGAGGTATACTCAGGTTTACCTGATGAAGGTTTGCATGGATGTGTCGGGTGTGTTGTGTGGTTTCCTGCGGAGGTGTTCAGGGTATCGGAGATCGTTGCCAGGGGATGGCCCCTTCACCGCAGTTCCTCGATCTTCCACCCGAGATAGTCCCGGATCACCGTGAACGCCAGCCCCGGCGGGATCGCCCCCTGCTCGGTGACGATCAGGTCGACGTACTCGGCAGGCGTCACGTCGAAGGCCGGGTTCCTGACCCGCACGAACGGGAGCTTCTCCGCCACCTCGCGGGGGAGCACCTCGGCCGTATCCCGCTCCTCGATCTCGATCAGTTCACCCAGGATCGTCCGCGGAGCAAACTTGTAGGTCTCGGCCGCGACGATGACATTCGTCCGGGCCTCGTGTGCGGCGTGAGCAATCTGGGCGGTTCCGATCTTGTTCACCACCGCGCCGTTCACCGCGATCGCGTCGGCGCCGACGACGACCAGGTCGACGTCGTTGATGAAGTAGCGGACCGCCGAGTCGACGATGTAGTTCGTCCGGATACCGGCGTCGTTCAAGGTCCTGATGGTGATGAGCCCCTGGCCCCGGGGCCGCACCTCCGTCGCGTAGACCTCAAGCTCCTTCCCCTGCCGGTGGGCCTCCAGGATGCACCCGAGCGCCGCCTCGGAGTTGCAGTGGGTCAGGAGGACGTCGCCGTCGGAGATGTGGCGTGCCCCGATCTTCGCTATCCACTCGACCGCGTGCTCCGAGTGATCGATGAACTCCGCCGCCCGGGCAAGAACCGCGTCCCGCGCGGCCTCCACCGAATTGAACGAGTCGAGCGGCCTCATCACGGAGCGCACAGCGTTCGGGAGCGAGACGGCGGTCGGCCGGGTCGCGGTGAGGATATCGGCCGCCTTTTGCATCTCCTGTTTGAAGGTTTCAGGGTCGGAAACATCGAGGTTTCCGGCATAATCAGCCAGTGCCTCTACCGCCGCCCGGGCGATTCTGCCGGCGCCCCGGATCTCCATACTCTTTATGCTTGCTGCCGTCTCACTCAGTAACATACGTCCTCATTGAAGAGAGGACAAGAGACTACATAGATTTATTGACGTGAAAATATGTCGGTAGCCGTTGTTTTTGATAGTGCGGGCACACTCCTGCGGACTTACCGCGTAGCACGCGACATCCTCCGCGACGAGATGCTGACCGAGGTCGAGACCACGACCCTCACCTTCGGGTCGGATGCACGGGTGCTCGTTGTCCTCCACCTCCATTCCCGGGACGTCATGGAGGCGCCGGAGGATCAGTCCCTCTCCGAGTTCTTCCTTGAGAAATCGATCGGGTTCGGGGTGGCCTGTTCCCGCCGGGTCATCCCCGCCGAAGCGGTCGGGGATCTCCTCTACAACGATGAAAATGCTTGCATCGGCGATCTGCAGGCATGCATCCGGCAGGTATGGGGTTGCTGCAAGAAAGAGTCGATCGTCACCATGAACAGCGGCGTGATCCTGAACCTGGATCTCCCGGGCATCGAGTTCACGGTGACGACCGGCGGAAGACCGTTCGCGGGTGCGAAAGAGGCCATCACCGAGTTGCACCGAATGGGCGTTCCCGCATACATAGCATCCGGTGACCGCGTCACAAAGCTCGAACGGATGGGCGATTACCTCGGAATCCCACGGGAAAGGGTCTACGGTGTCGCAACCCCCTCGATGAAGGCACGGATTGTCGAGGCCCTCAAAGAGCAATATGATAACGTTGTTATGGTGGGAGATGCTATCAACGACCTGAACGCCTTTAGGAAGGCAGACCTCGCGGTGCTCACCGAACAGCAGTCGGATCGGAAACCGCCCGTCCTTTATGCGAGCGTGGATCGGGTTATCCACAATGTCAGCGAGGTGCCCGGTATTGTGGCGGAACTCCTTGCGGATACCGCGGCGACCGGGAAAAGTGCAACAATATAAAGCCTAATATGATACCAAAAGAAGATCAGTTTAACGAGGATCTCAAGATGACCCCACTTATTACGGTGAAGGACCTCTGCATGGAGTTCAACGGGACTACCGTGCTTAAAGATATCAATTTCGAGGTGGCGGAGGGAGAGACTGTCGGTATTATCGGCAGAAGCGGTGCCGGCAAGACCGTTCTCATGCACCTTATGCGAGGTGTCGACCAGCCTCCGACGCGAGGCGCAATCATTTATCACGTCGTTACCTGCAGCAAATGCGAGTACATCGGTGTCCCGAGCGAGGCGGGAAAATCGTGCCCTGTCTGTGGCGGCGAGCTCGAACCGACGGATATCGACCTCTGGGCCGACGAGAGCGCAATGATGAAACGGCGAGTCATGCGAAGAACCGCCATCATGTTCCAGCGGACGTTCGCACTCTACGGTGACGACCGGGTGATTGAGAACGTCCTGCGGGCGCTCGACGACGTCGGCTACCCGAGCGAGAAGGCCGTCAACAGGGCCGCCGACCTCATCGACCAGGTCAGGCTCTCCCACCGGATGATGCACATCGCACGCGACCTCTCCGGCGGCGAGAAGCAGCGGGTGGTGCTCGCCCGGCAGCTCGCAAAGAATCCGTTCCTGCTCTTTGCAGACGAACCGACCGGGACGCTCGATCCGGAGACCGCCACGCTCGTCCACCGGATGCTCATCGAGAGCGCGCGGACAAACGATATGGGCATGGTCGTCACTTCCCACTTCTCTGACGTTATCGAAGACGTAACCGATCGGGCAATCCTCCTTGAGAACGGGGAAATCAAGGTGATTGGGGGCCCCGAAGAAGTCATCAACAAGTTCATGGAGAACTACAGCGACGTTGAGAAGCACGAGGCCGGGGACGTCGGCGAGAAGATCCTGGTCGCCCGGGACGTGGTCAAGCGCTACCTCTCGGTCGACCGGGGCGTCGTCCGGGCGGTCAACACCGTCTCGTTCGACGTCGGCGAAAAAGAGATCTTCGGGATCATCGGCAAGAGCGGAGCGGGCAAGACGACCCTCTCCCGGATCATATCCGGGATCCTCGAGCCCACCAGCGGCGAGATGAATGTCCGGATCGGCGACGACTGGATCGACATGACGAAACCCGGTATCGAGAACCGCGGCAGGGCGAAGGGCTACATCGGGCTCCTCCACCAGGAGTACGACCTCTACCCGCACCGGACGGTGCTCGACAACCTCACCGACGCCATCGGCCTTGAGTTCCCGAAAGAGCTTGCGATGAGGAAGGCAATCATCACACTCGGGATGGCCGGGTTCACCCCCGAGAAGAGCAAGGAGATCCTGGATCGCTATCCAAGCCAACTCTCTGAAGGCGAGAAGCACCGGGTGGCCCTTGCCCAGGTGCTCATCCGCGAACCCCGGCTCGTCGTCCTCGACGAGCCGACCGGCACCATGGATCCGATCACGAAGATCGACGTGAAGCATTCGATCCTCCATGCCCGCGAAGAGATGGACGAGACATTTATCGTGGTTTCGCACGATATGGAGTTTGTGAAAGATATCTGTGATCGTGTCGCCCTCATGCGGGGAGGCAAGATCATCCAGATGGGACCGACGGAGGAGGTGCTCGCTCATCTCACCGAGGACGAACGAACGGTGATGGGGGGCAGCGGAGCCCCCTGAGGTGCACGTAATGGAGATCCACCTGGACGGTAAATGCGTTTTGGTTCCGGCGGGTTCCCGGCTCGGGGATCTCCTTCCGGGACGGGATGAACGGTGTAGTGTTGCCGTCATCCGTCCGGCGCTCGTTGAGGACGAAGCCGAGTCGCAGGAGGTCAGGTTCGACACTCCGGCGGGGGATCTGGTCGTCGAGGTGGCAAAGACCGCGGCAGTCTCCCGTCTCCTTCGTCCGGAGCTTGCAGAGCGGCTCCGCCTGCACTGGCAGGATCGTTACGCCGCCGCCTTCGGCCCGTTCGCGTCCGACGTCCGCCCGGCACGCCATCCGGGCCGGTACGAGCGTGGTGACGTGATCCTCGGGTGCGGGGGTTACGACCCCTCCCAGTCCTACCTGATCTTCGCACGCATGGGGCATATCGCCGATTACGGCGCCCCGGCGGACGGCGGCGTCATCGGCAACGTCGTCACCGGCCGCGGGCTGCTCGACCGGCTCGCCGACGGCGACCAGATCACCGGGGTCGAGCGGGTGTTCCGGCGTGTCGATCGCTCAAACGTTGTCGTCACCCGCGATGCCGACTTCCCGCTCGAAGACGGGATGCAGATCATCTCTTACGTGGAAGCGGAGGTGCAGGGTTTCGGGGAAGACGAGATCGACACCGGCACCGCCCGGAGTGTCGAGCACTTCCTTCTCTCCGTGCAGGATGGCAGATTCAGGACAGGCCGTTCGAGCAGCACCCACGTCGCCGACACGCATCTGGTTCCGACGCGGGTTCCGGCGGAGTTCACCGGCCCGAGGCTTGAAGGCACTGTTACGGTCAGAACCGCCGGGAAATCCTCGGGAGGAGTTTACATCTACACGCAGGGCGTCTCGGCAAGCCCGGCGCACACTGTCGTCGGGAAGGTCGTCCACGGCATCGAACTCGTCAGGTTTGCCGGAGAGGGCGACCTCCTCGCCATCCGTGCGGAACCGGAGCAGTTCGATCTTGTTGGTTTTTCGCTTGCCGAGGCGGAAGCGGTCGCCGCCCGCCGTGGCGTCTCCCTCACCGCTGACGAGACCGAAGGCGACCGCATCGTGGTCGGCCAGACCCCGGCAACGACGCTCGAGGTGCTGGCCGGCGGCGATGTCCGGGTCGAGACGGTGCCTGCCGACCACGTCGTCACCATAACCCTCGATGAGGCGGCCGCGCCCCGGTCGGTCACGATCTTCCGTGAGGTGACCGGGCTCAAGCGCCATAGCGTCGGGAAGATGCCGCTCGTCTTCGTCTTCGAGGACGTCTTCCTCTTCAAGCCCAAGATCGGCAAAGGTGTCGGGATCATCCCGGAGAACACTCCCGAGGGCGAGGTGCCGGCCTACACCCTTGCGATGACGAACGACTCCCGGCGGGGCGCGGGCATGGTCGGCATTCGGACCACGCCGAACGCCGAGTTCGGCCCGACGTCCGAGCCGCTCACCGGCACGAACGTCATCGGGAAGGTGCTCGATGCGGGGAACCTTGCCGGGATGCGCGAGGGAGCGACGGTATACGTGAAGGAGGTGAAGTGATGGCCGAATATACTCCGGATTACGTGGGCACGGTGACCAAATACGTCTTCGTCGAGTCTCCCTCCATGACCCCCGGCGAGCTCGCGCTCAGGGCTTACGAGGCCTCCGAGGGCGTCCTCATCAAGGAGACGTGCTTCGGGCTGCAGGTGACGGGCGAACCGGATTCCGTCGACCGTCTCGTCGAGGAGATCCGTTCGTTCGACCCGACCCACATCTTCATCAAGGATCGGGGTTTCCCTCCCGGTGATCCGAGACGGTGCCGGGCGAATCTCGGTGGAGCGAGGCCGGGTTATCTCGGTCATGAACGAGAGTTCCGTCTTCTGCGCTATATCACCCGCGGGCTCGAAGAACTCGACAGGCGTGAAGAAGGCGAGGCGGAACCGGCACCGCCCGCACGCGAGAAGCGACCGTTACTTGATATCAAGCGACTACAAGAACTGATAGATACAGAGGAGTCCTGAATACAATGGCAAAGGTGTTTATCTACCCTGCAACGAGCCTCATCCTCTCCGACCTGGTGGCCCGGTTTGGTCATAAACCGCTCGGTGCAGCCCTCGGTATCCGGGAGAGGATACAGACCGCCGGGGTAGACTCCCCGCCCCTGCAGATCACTCCTGAAGAACCCAAACGCGGCCTGAAGTACGCGGCCGTCGAGGTGCCGTCCGGTGTCAGGGGGCGGATGGCAATCTACGGTCCCCTCATCGAGGAGGCCGAGGCCGCGATCATCGTCACGGATGCCGACCTTGCGTTTGGGTGCATGGGCTGCGCCCGCACCGACGAGTTGATCATCTTCTCCCTGCGCCAGAGCGGTATCCCGATCCTGGAACTGAAGTATCCTTCTGACGAGGAGGAAGGCGTGCAGTTTGTCGCCGCCGTCAAGAAGTTCCTCGATGGTCTTCCGAAAGAGGAGGGCGGGGCATGAGCCGGAAGGTACGGATCGCACAGCTCTCCTGCGGCCCGGAGTACAGCGGCGTCCAGAAAGAGATCTACGATGCCGCCGAGGCGGTGGACGCGGAGGTCTTCTTCCCCGACATCGCGCTCGCCGACGTCGAACGGGGTGTCGACGCGTTCGGCCTCGACGTCCGGAGCGCCGACCTGAAACTGATGATCGCCCGGGCTATGGCCCTCGTCGAGGGGAAGGTGGATGCGGATGGGGTCTTCATCGGCACCTGCTTCAGGTGTGCCGAGGCGGCGATTGTCCGAAACGAACTCCGGCGCTACATCCACGAGAACTCCCGGCTGCCGGTGGTGAGTTACTCTTTCACCGAGCGAACGACCTCCGGAACCCTCCTCACCCGGATGGAGGCCCTGACCACCATCGCCCGCCGGAGAGCGCTTCTTGCCCGTGAGGAGCAGACCGGGATCACGATGGGCGTCGACTCGGGCTCGAGCACGACGAAGGCCGTCGTGATGAAGGACAACGAGATTGTCGGCACCGGGTGGCACCCGACGACCGAGGTGATCAAGAGCGCCGAGAGCGCCATCGCGGACGCGCTCGAGATGGCGGGTCTTACCCGCGAGGACATCCAGGCGATCGGCACTACTGGATACGGCCGGTTCCTGATCGGTAAGCATCTCGAGGCCGACCTCGTCCAGGAAGAACTGACGGTGAACTCGAAGGGCGCCGTCTATCTTGCCGACCACCAGCGGGGCTCGGCGACCGTCATCGATATCGGTGGGATGGACAACAAGGCGATCAGCGTCATCGACGGCATCCCTGGAACCTTCACGATGGGCGGGATCTGCGCCGGGGCGAGCGGCCGGTTCCTGGAGATGACCGCAAAGCGGCTCGGTGTGGACATCACCGAACTCGGCCCCCTCGCCATGAAGGGCATGGGCGTGAACGTCCCGATGAACAGTTACTGCATCGTCTTCGGGACGCAGAGCCTGGTGAACGCGCTCGCCGCCGGGAGTTCGCGCGAGGACGTGGCGGCCGCGGCCTGTCACAGCGTCGCCGAACAGGTCTTCGAGCAGCAGCTGCAGGAGATCGATATCAAGGAGCCGGTGATCATGGTCGGCGGCACCTCGCTGATCGAGGGGTTGGTCCACGCGATGGGCCAGCTCCTGCAGACGGAGGTCGTCGTTCCGCCCCACTCGCAGTACATCGGCGCGGTTGGGTCCGCCCTGCTCGCGTCCGGATTCGTCAAGGGAGAGTAGATGCCCCCGTTGAACTACTTCGTGGTCGAGTCACCGGACGAGGTCGGGAGGGAGGCCTACGAGCGGATCGTGGGCGACGTCCTCCAGGATCTCGATCTCATCAAGGTGATCGACCGGCTGCATATCTATGTTGACCCGAAGGTGCCAATCTTCGTCGCTGTCGGACTCCTGCGCCATATGCCGCGCGCAATCCGCATTGCCGACTTTGCAAACGTCAACCGCGGTGAGAACGAGATCGTCCTCGATATCGGAGACGAGACCTACCTTGCGCCGCTCCTCCAGATACTCTGGGCGATCTACGGCAAGGAGCACGTTGACCAGCCCGACCGGTTTACGGTCGTCCTTCCGGCAGGGGTGGCCGGGGACGAGGACCTTGACCGGCTGGTGGTGGCCGACCCGAGCGAGACCCTCTACAAGGACGTCATCTACGCGCTCCAGTACATCGCTCCCGAGGGGTTCAAGGTTCGCCGCCAGTACATCCGGGAAGGGAAGTTTTACTACGTGGCGAGCGAGGATACCCTGCCGACCGACATCGTGGAGACGGCGGTCGTGCCGCTTTTTGAGAAGATGGGGGTGACGCTATGACGACACTGGTGCCGGTGACCTACAAGGGAGGCGTCTACCGGCACGACGAGATCATGGACCTGATCGACGACCTCGGGGGCTACATTGTCCAGAAGCACGTCATGGCCCAGGACGTCGTGCTCCAGTCGTTCGTGCCGCGGGACGATATCGAGATGATACGCCGGATCGCAAAACCGCTCGCCGGCGAGGTGACCGAGGCCCCTCTCGTCGGGACCGAGATCGCCGTCGTGAGCCCGAGCCTGGAGATCCATCACCTTCCCCACATCTCCTGCGATGTCGCCGAGTACCTCAGGCGGTCGGGCGCGAAGACCAATATGGTCGGGCTTGCGAGGGGATTCGGGAAACGGATTGCGAACCTCAACGACGAGGAGCGGGACGTCATCAACGAGCACGATCTCGCCGTCTACGCGCTCGGCAACTTTGAGGAGTGTATCCAGCAGAAGTTCCCGGTGCTCCGTCGGGAGATTCACGTGCCGATCGTGGTGACCGGCGCGCCCGACCGGGAGGCCCTGATGCGGGTGATCGATCCGCCCGTCGAGGGATACGTAGGGGGGGTCGGCAGGATCATGCACCGGTTTAAACGCCCCGAGGAACTCGCAAAACTCGACGAACTGGTGGACGAGGTCTCCCGTGTCCTGGATGCGCGACGTGATGCTCTCGCAAAAGACCCGCTCTCCGTCTTCCCGCCCCGCCTGATGACGATCATCGAAGAGCAGATCCACGAGGTCAGCATGCTCACGCACCCAACGCCGGTGACCGCCCAGATGGAGGGGCTCCGGGTGAAGCTCCCCTACGACTCGTACGCCGATACCGTGCGGTCGCTCGAGGTCGCCGAAGGGGTGACGGTCGGCGATATCGCCGACGTCACGCCGTCGCGAATGCGCAACTACATATTGATCCGGATTAAACCTTTTTCGGAAACGAGAATACTGGTGTAGATGCGATGGATTTCGAGAAAGTACTCACGAAGGTTATGGAGCGGGGTTCGGACGTCTTTGCGGAGGATCTCCTCCGGGAGATCGAGAACGAGTACGGCAGGGTCCCCCTGATCTTTGAACGGATGGCGGAACGTCCCGAGATCCTCATCTCACACCTCCTTTACAAGGGCGCCGTCGTCGAGACCAGCCAGCTCGAGCCGAAGATGATCGAGCTCATCAGCCTCGCGGTAGGCGCCGCGCTCAAGTGCAGTCACTGTGTCGAGTATCACATGCAGTCCGCGATGGCGAAAGGTGCAACCCGGGCTGAGATCCTTGAGGTGATCCTGATCGCGGGGATGCTCGCGAACTCCGCGGTCCTTGCGGATGCATACCGGGTGGTGAACGGTTCGGCCCCCTGTCCCTCCTGCGACATCAACGGCACGGGCCTGGATAAGACCTGTTCAGACAAATAACCTGTTTCTGGTCTCCGAAGTATGTGCGGTATTGCCGGACAGTTTGTCCTGAACGGGGAGGAAGCCGATGCGGCTCTCGTTGGGACGATGGGGGAGCGGCTGGCTCACCGCGGGCCCGACGGCGAAGGATCGTTCTTCTCCGGGCCGGTCGGCCTTGCCCATCGCCGCCTCGCGATCATCGATCTCTCCGACGAGGGCCGCCAGCCGATGGGAAACGAGGACGGGACGCTTCAGATCGTCTTCAACGGCGAGATCTACAATTTTCGTGAGATCCGGGAGGAACTCGTGGCCGCCGGCCACCGTTTCGCTTCTGCGACCGATACGGAGGTGATCCTGCACGCCTACGAGGAGTGGGGGAGGAACTGCCTTGCCCGGTTCAACGGGATGTGGGCGTTCGCCCTCTGGGACGGGCGCCGCCGCGAGCTCTTCTGCGCCCGGGACCGTCTGGGCGTCAAGCCGTTCTACTACACTCTGGCCGGGGATTCGTTCATCTTCGCCTCGGAGATCAAGGCGCTCCGGGTGCATCCCGGGGTCGGCCGGCGGCCGAACGACCGGATGCTCTCGACGTTCCTTGCGTGGGGGGTTGCGGATCACACCGCCGAGACGATGTACGACGGCGTCTTCCAACTCCCGCCGGCCCATGCACTCGTCGTCTCCGCAGACGGCGTCGGGGAGCCGGAACGCTACTGGGACTTCGCGATGAGCGGCGCCCTGGGCGGGGTCGATGACGAAGCCGCCGCGCGAAGCGTCCGCGCCCTCCTGACCGACGCCGTCCGGCTCCGGCTCCGAAGCGACGTCCCGGTCGGGACCTGCCTCTCGGGCGGCATCGACTCCTCGACGGTCACCGCCCTGATCAATGAGCTCCTGCAGGCGGAGAGGCCGGAGAGTGTCGGCGAGCGGCAGAAGACGTTTTCGGTCTGTTTTGACGACCTCCGGTTCGATGAGAGCCGGTATATCGATACAGTGGTCGCGGTGACAAACGTTGCGGGCCGCCGGACTACGCCGGGCACGGACGGACTCTGGGAGGATATTGAACGGCTGCTCTACATGCAGGATGAGCCGTTTGCTTCGCTCTCGATATACGCCCAGTACTGCGTGATGCGGCTCGCACAGGGCGAGGTGAAGGTGGTCCTCGACGGGCAGGGCGCCGACGAGCAACTCGGCGGCTACATCGCCTACCAGGCCCCTTATATCAGGGGGCTCCTCCGGCACGGAGACGTCCTCGCGGCGCTCCGGGAGGGAATCGGAAGTGCGAGGCTTCACGGGTCGTTCATCTCTTGGGCGGCTCGCCAGTCACGGGTCCGGTCGGAGCGCCGGGAACTCCTCCGGGGATCCCCGCCGGAAGTCCTCCGGTATGCAGGGTCGCTTGAGGAGGTGCTGAAACGGGAGGTCACGGCGTCGAACCTCCCTCTCCTGCTGCACTGGGAAGACCGGAACTCGATGGCCTTCTCGATCGAGGCACGGGTTCCGTTCCTCGATTACCGGCTGGTGGAGCATCTCGCAGGGCTCCCGCTCGACCAGAAGATCCGCGGCGGCGTCACGAAATACGTCCTCCGGCGGGCGATCCGGGGGCTGGTCCCCGACGCCGTCCGGTGCAGAATGGACAAGATGGGTTTCGTCACCCCCGAGGAGGTCTGGATGAAGGGTGAACTTGCACCGCATATCCTCGAACTTTTCTCGACGCCTGAATTCACAGAACGGCCCTACTGGGACGCGGAGCGGGTGCTCGAAAACTACCGGGCGTTCCTTGAGGGGAAAAGCCCTTATTCTACCGAGTTCTGGCGGATAGCCTGCGCGGAGATGTGGCTGCAGGGATTCGCGACGGTTTGAGAACGCGACGGTTTGAGAAGCCATCAGGGTTCGAAAAACCGGAGCGGGAGAAAACGCGAAGCGTTTTTGACTTGCGACGGGCGGGAGCGTAGTGCGACTGGCCGAAGGGCAGGAGCTTGAGCACCGCCAGGTGCGACTTGCGACGCACTGAAGGGCCAGATGATACATGGTGCCTCACGCGAAGCCGCGAAGCCGCGAAGCCGCGAAGTCTAGGCAGGTATTGATAGTCCCTTTCGCGTTCTTCGCGTCTTCGCGTGAGATGACAGTGGTAGAGAGTAGTCGTGCAGCCTCACGTGAAGCCACGAAGTCGGTGTATCTGTTAACGACCCGTACCCTCTCCTCGCATCACCCCTCCCCTCCCTCCTGCGGGCAGACGCCCCCCTTCTCCCGCAGCCCCCTCCCCGCATACGCCGCGAGCAGGACCGAGAGGACGCCGGTGATGAAGATACCGTCGAAGATCCCCGCACCTCCGATGGAGAGGACAGTCGACCCGCTTTCAGTAAGCGCTGAAAACACGTCGGGGTTTACAAGGTTGAGGATATCGGCCCCGAGGAGGGTGCCCATGGTGCCCCCGGCGTAGGCGAGGCCGGGAGCGGTGCGGCAGCCGCGCGCGAGAAAGAGCCCTGCCACGGCACCGGCGAGGGGTGCGACGTAGATCGGCATCGTGATCCCGAGGCCGGGGACAGGTGTTGCAAAAGCGTAGGCGACGAGCGACACCATGGCAACAGCGGCGAGGGACTTTGACCACGAGACCCGGCGCCGTCCGACCATCTCGAGTGTCACAAAGAGGGGGATGACAGCCCCGCCCACGTTGACCGCGATGACGCTCTCGCCTACCGGGAGAAGCGGGATATCGATCAGGCTCCCGAGCAGCGCCCCTGCGGTCACCAGCATCGCCTGGTAGAACCGAAGTCCGATCGACTCGAAGACCCCCTCGCTGATGAGGAGCAGGTTGAATATGACCAGGGCCGGTATGAGAACCGCTAACGCAATGAGGATCTGTTCCGGGCTGAAAGGAACCGGGAGAATCGCGATCGCGGGCAGTTGGGTCTCCATAGCCGGGTATACCGGGGTTCATGCCATAAATAGTTTCACGGAGAGCAGCTCCCGTACGGCTTCGACCTGCCAGTCCTCTGGACTGGTCGGCACCGCCTCACTCCGCCTCTATCATCATCTGGTGAATGGTGAATATCGCAGGTGATAACGCAAAAGGAGGATTCAATAGAAAAATAAACCCTAAATTGGGGATATTATATTCATTTCTAAATAGATATTCTTATATATGGGCAACCGAAAATAATGTTAATCCAATAGTTCCTTCCTCGAATCGAGTAACAGGCACCGGACAACAACTCCCGGACACCGTTGCTTAAGGAGGCTTCCGATCGGTGAGAATCCGGTGCACGTTTCGGGGATGGTGTGTGGCCGGGAACAACTCCGTTCTACCCGACCGATTGCATCTGCGCAGAGGAGCATGACTGCCTTTACTGTTGAAGACCTTATCCGGCATCTGGAACGGCTCCAGGCGAGGGGCCCGATCCCGTTCGACGTGAAGAGCGGAGAGATTTGTGGTGTTCTCTGCCCCTGCGGTCAGGGCCGGCAGACCCTGCTTGCCATCCTCATGACGATGCTCTTTCCGGTTCCCGGGTTTGCAGAGCGTTCACCGCTCGCGATTCTCGGGAACCTCGGAGACGTGCGCCGAAACATGGGCATCGTCCTCCCCGAGCCGGTGCTCGACCCAGCGCTGACCGGCAGAGAGAACCTGGACTTCCACGCCCGTTTGCACGGTCTGGGTGACGACCTCCGGAGAAGGAGGATCCCCGAGGCCATCGACCTCTTCGGCGTTGCCGGAAGCGCTGATGCAGCGGTCGAGACCTACTCTCCCGTCATGATGCAGCAGTTGGAGATTGCCCGGGCATTTCTCACGCATCCGTCGGTCCTCTTCCTCGCCGAACCGACGACGGGGCTGGACAAGGCCGGGCGCCGGGAGATCTGGGACCTGCTCCGGCGGCTGAACCGCGAGCGGAGGGCGACGATCATCTTTACGACGCATGATGTGGAAGAAGCGGAGGCAATCTGCACCCGGGTTGCGGTGGTGGATCACGGCGAGGTCGTTGCCCTGGACACACCGGAGACCTTCCGTGCAGTAATGGCCCTCGATGATACGCCGCTCGAGTTCGACAACACTACCTGAGCGCCCGGCGTTTGCACCGGAGCGATCGAAACCGCTTTATCGTTGCGGCCATGACAGGGATGCATGGCCGCTCGTCTCCATCCCCTGCCCGCGTTCCTGCTTGTTGTCGCGCTTGTGCTTACCAGCGGGTGCCTCGAAGGCAGCCCGGCGCCCGATGACGGGGTCGTCCGGACGATCACGCCGCACGAAGCATCGGCCCTGATAGAAGAGCGAGGGGACGATCCGGGTTTTGTCATCGTCGATGTCCGGAGACCGGACGAGTTCGCTGCCGGACACATCCCGGGCGCGATCAACATCAACTCGGCGGAGTTCTCAGAGCACCTTGATGGTCTCGACCCGGAAGCGACCTACCTCATATACTGCCAGCGGGGAGTACGAAGCGCCGGTGTCCGGGAGCTGATGCGCGATGCCGAATTCCGCGAGGTCTACGAGATCGAAGGCGGCATGAGCGCCTGGGAGGAGGTCGGGCTCCCGGTGGCTGGTTAAACCGTATTGTTCCTTATGGATGGGCTCGACGCGGTTGCTGCATCGAGCCCGGATGAGTGGAGGAGAAGGGGGAAACGGATCCCCCTCAGATGATGATGGCTGCAGTCTTCGTGTCTTTCTCGTCATCGAAGTCGGTGATGACGACCTCCGTTGAGAGGATCATGCCTGCGATGGACGCCGCGTTCTGGAGCCCGAGCCGCACCACCTTTGCGGGATCGATGACGCCGTGCTCCATCAGGTTCTCGTAGGTGCCGGTCTTTGCGTTGTAGCCGAACCCTGGCTCGTCGCTCCTCTTTACGGTGGCGACGACCTCGGCGCCTTCGACACCGGCGTTCTTTGCAATCTGACGGATGGGCTCCTCCAGCGCCCGCCGGACTATGGCGACACCCACCTTCCGGTCGTCATCGAACTGCAGTTTATCCAGGGTTTCGATCGCCCTGAACAGGGTGACTCCGCCCCCGGAAACCACGCCTTCCTCGACCGCCGCCTTGGTGGCGTTCAGGGCGTCGTCGATCCGCATCTTCTTCTCTTTTAACTCCGTCTCGGTCGCCGCGCCGACCTTGATGACGGCGACGCCGCCTCCGAGGTTTCCGAGCCTCTTTCTGAGTTCGTCCTTCTTCCACTCGGAGTCCGCTATGTTGATCTGGGACTCGATCAGGTGCATCCGCTCTTCAAGGGCCTTGCGGTCGCCTTTTCCTCCGACGATCAGGGTGCTCTCTCCGTTGACCTTGACGGTGTGGGCCGAGCCGAAGACCTGCCTGGAGACATTCTCCAGTTTCATCCCGCGGTCTTCCGAGATCACCGTCGCGCCCGTGAGGATCGCGATGTCCTCGAGGATTGCCTTGCGTTCGTCGCCGAACCCGGGTGCCTTGACCGCACAGACCTTAAGTGAGCCGCGTATGATGTTCAGGATGAGGGCTGCCTGCGCCTCGCCCTCGACGTCCTCGGCAATGATCAGGAGCGGTCTCGCCTCCTGTGCGGCCGCTTCAAGGATAGGAACTATCTGTTTGAGCGAGGTGATCCTCCGGTCGGTGATCAGGATGTAGGGGTCTTCGTGCTCGCAGACCATCTTCTCGGTGTCCGTGATCATGTAGGGCGAGATGTAGCCCCGGTCGAACTGCATCCCCTTGACCACCTCAAGGCCGGTATCGAGGCTCTTTGCGTCCTCGACCGTGATGAGCCCGCCGTAGCCGACCCTGTCCATCGCGTCGGCGATGAGTTCACCGATCTCTTCGTCGTTGTTGGCCGAGATGGCGGCGACCTGCAGGATCCTGTCCCGCTCCCTGACCGGGACGCTCGTTGATTGGATATACTCCACGGCGGCCGCAACCGCGGCGTCGACGCCCCGCCTGACTTCGTTCGGGTTCGCCCCGGAGGAGATGTTCTTGAGACCTTCGGCGAGGATGGCCTGAGCGAGAAGCGTTGCGGTTGTCGTCCCGTCGCCGGTCTTGTCCTGGGTCTTCTGGGCGACCTCCTTGACGAGTTTCGCCCCGATGTTCTCGAACTTGTCGTGGAGCGAGATCTCTTTTGCAATCGTCACGCCGTCGTTCGTCACGACGGGGCTTGTCGACCTGTCGATCACGACGTACCTGCCTCTGGGGCCGAGCGTTATCTTGACAGTGTCGGCGACCTTATTGACGCCGGCAAGGAGCGATCTGCGTGCGCCTTCGTCGAACATCAGCTGTTTTGATGATACCATGGGCTTCCTCTGTTACCTGATCTTTGCCAGGATGTCCTTGTATGGGACGAACACGTACGTCTCGGAGTCGATCTCGAACGTATCCGAGGTATAGCCTCCGTACAAAACACGGTCCCCGGGGCTTAAGGGGAGACTGGAGCCGTCGTCGCGCTCTCCTACCGCAACGACGGATCCTTCCTTTCTGCCCTCCCGTGCGGATTCGGGGATGTAAATGCCGCTTTTCGTAACCTCTTCTCTTCGTATGGGTCTGATGAGAACCCGTTCTCCGATTGGGATAATCTCCATGAGTCTATCACCTTCAGAGAGTTTTTGCAACAAGATCGTAAGGCATCCTAAATATTTAAACCTTATCAAAATTATCGAAATGATTTCGATATATTGGATATCTTTATACCTGATCGGCTCATACGCATGAATAATCGATGACACCGACGGCAAGGCAGATAGTCTTTCGACAGGTCGAGAGGCCGAGAGGCAAAAGGGCGGAGGAGAATCTCGACTGGTTCTTCAACAGCCTCGGTATCGGAGAAGGAAGGGACGTCGATCAGGTCGCCCAGCGGATTCTCGTCGTCCTTCTTTCGCACCAGGTCTCCGGGAACGGCGTGCCCGTGGAGAGGATCTCGCGCGACCTGGATGTCTCCAGTTCCCGTATCAACCACCACATCAGGAACCTTGTCGATGCCGGTGTCGTGTACCGCCACAAGCGGCAGATCCATCTCCGGGGCAACTCCCTCCAGTCGATGGTGCAGGAACTGCGCAAAGATGCGCTCCGGGTTCTCGACGATATCGAGGCCACGGCTGCAGAGCTCGACCGGTCGTTCGGCATCGAGGAGTGAAAGGCGGGGGCGGGCTCCCCTCACTCCTTCTGCTTCACGTAGGTGACGCCCTCCGGCCCTTCCGCTTCGCGGGTCTCTATCACGACGGTTCCCGAGATCCGGTTGAAGAGCCGCTGTTTCGAGCCCGGCATGGCGAGCCACCCGATCAGGCAGTCGGGGATGAGGAGAAATGCTTTGCCGATGCTCTCGATTGCTGCGGCAAAAAACCCGATATCCTCTCCGGCGCGGCCGGTGACCCGGATCTTCAGCGCCATCTTGCCGATCGACTGGCCGCGGTATCCCTCAAACAGCGTCCAGTAGACGAAGAAGACGACCGAGGTGAGGCTGATCGAGATGAGCCCGGGATCTATGCTGAACTGCCAGGAGGGCGGCAGCCGGTCGGAGATTGCCCAGACGGGCAGCCCTACCAGGATGAAGTCGATGAGCCAGGCCCAGAACCGGGTCTCCCACCTGGCGAGATAGAGGGTGACCATATCGATAATCTGTCGTCCCTGGCGGGGCTTAAGGTTACGTGTCGGCCGATGGGGGGGGTGGCCGGATGCCCCGGCCACAACAGTGATATAGTACACTCTCAAGTATAATACTTATGAGTGTGTTCCTCGACCGGCATCGGGAGTTATCGGCGCTTGCCGATCGCTACCGGAGCGGTAAAGCCGAGTTCGTTGTGCTTTACGGGAGACGCCGCGTCGGAAAGAGTGATCTCATCGACCAGTTTCTCCAGTTCGGGAACGGGATCCACCTGCTTGCCCGTGAGGAGTCGAAAACCCTTCAACTCCGGAAATTCTCAAGAGACCTCGGGGATTATTTCGAGGATCCCTTCCTCAAAAGAACCGGTTTTTCAGACTGGGACAGTTTCTTCGAGTACATTGTGCAGCGATCCGGCTCCCGGTTTGTCCTTGCCATCGACGAGTTTCCGTACCTCGTCAAAGAAGATCCCTCGCTTCCGTCTATCATCCAGGATTACTGGGACACACACCTCAAGGAGACTCAGGTCTTCCTCCTCCTCTCCGGCTCGAGCATCTCTATGATGGAGTCGACGACGATGGACTACAGAAGCCCACTTTTTGGCAGGAGAACGGGCCAGATCCTCCTGCACCCTCTCCGGTTCATCCATGTCCTCGACTACCTGGGGGATATGCGCAAGGCTGTGGAGTTCTATGCCGTCTTCGGGGGGACGCCTGCATACATCATGACCGCCGATCCGGATAAAGACATCATGGCCAACGTGGAAGAAAAGTTGCTGCGGGAGGACTCTTTCCTCTTCCGGGACGTCGAGTTCGTTCTCAGGACGGAACTTGCCGAACCCCGTTACTACTTCTCCATCCTCTATTCCATTGCGGAGGGGAACAACCGTATCGGCCTCATCTGCAATGATACCGGCCTTTCCAAGAGCATCGTGAATAAGTACCTCTCCGTTCTGATCGACCTGCAACTGGTACACCGGCGTATACCTGTAACCGAGGGGCAGAAGAGCAGGAAAGGTCTCTACTTCCTCTCTGACAATCTCTTCAATTTCTGGTTCTCATTCGCCAACCCCTGCCTGGAATCGCTTGAGCGCGGCAACGCCGGGCTGATCGTGGATCAGTACGTCAAACCGCGGTTCGCGGCGTATGTGGGCAGGCTCTTTGAGGCAATCGTCGCAGATCTCTTTGAACTCTTTAACCAGCACGGTGCCCTGCCCTTTGTCTATACCCGGCTGGGGAGTTGGTGGCACCGGGGTGAGGAGATCGATATCATCTGCCTCCGCGAAGACCAACCAGAGATTCTCTTCTGCGAGTGCAAATGGCAGGACGGTGTGGACGGCCATCGGGTTCTCGAGGAGCTCCGGGCGAAAGCGCCCCATGTCTCATGGCAGAACGGCAGGCGCAAGGAGCATTTCTGTATCGTGGCACGAACATTCTCTCGCCGCCCGATGGAGGACGATCGAGTCTCCTGCTATGACCTTGACGACCTAACGAGGGTTGTTGCAGATTGCCGAAAAGGAGGTTTCTCGGCATAGGCGTGCTGTATCCGGAACCCGGATCCTCCGGGTGGAGAAGGCGCACCGGAGCATTGCTTTGTTCGCATCGACCGGGCATGTACCGGATTCCCGGGACTATCTATCGCAAAAAAAGGCGTTATCCAATATAACTCAGTTCTTCGCGACCTTTTCCCTCTTCGGCTTCCTGGATCTTTGCTATGATCTGCTCCATATTCTCGGCACGCTGCTGCAGCGAGGTATGGTCGACCTCGATCCCGGTCAGGTGGGAGAGCACCGTAAGAAGGCTGTCGGCACTCTTCGGGTCGACGATGTAGCCGCTCGTCTCGCCCATCAGGCAGATCCCCTCGATGCCCCGCGCCTCGCCGAGGCCGAGCAGGAGGCCCGAGGCCCCCACGATCATCCCGCTGTTCCCGGCGTTCTCAAACGAGCCTCCCGCGGCCTCCACCTCGGGCCGGAGATGCTCCATGTTGACTGCCGAGAGCACCCTCGGGCTCTCGACCAGGTGGCCGACACCATAGCCGCCGAGAGCGTAGATCCGCCCAACGCCAAGGTCTTCGGCGATATCGAGGTAGCGCTCAGTGAGGGTGTAATGCCCCTCGGCCGAGGTGCTCTGGAAGTCGCCCACAAGAAAGAGGGCTGCCTTCCCGTCCTTCTCGCAGCGGTATATCTCGTTTTTGACGAGATGGGTGACGCCCTGCTCGTCCACGACCACCTGCGGCGGAAAGTGGAGTGAGGAGATCTCCCCTATCTTCTCGCCCCCGAGTTCGTAGATCAGGTGGTCGGCAACGAGTTTCCCGACGTGTCCGATGCCGGGCAGCCCCTCGATCAAGATCGGGGCGTCGATATTGTCGTCCCGTAGAAAGGTTACTGTGACGTGTTCCATCTGCGTACGGCCCTCCTATAACTACCGTACCTATCCTGGGGGGAAAAACGCGCCGGGTGGGCCGGCCGGCACGGCCGGTCGCAGACCGGGCAGAGATCCGAGAGCGTATATCTCCGGTCGTGCGGACAGCGGCGAATGCGGCTGCTCATATGGTTCTATCCGGCCTTCTGTTTTCGGATAAACCTGCCGGATCCGCCGGCCCGCTCGACCACGCCGACGGCTGCGTTTGCCGCCTTCTCGATTGCCTTCTCGGCTTCCTTATAATCGGGCGCGGTCACTTTTATCCGGTATTTCGGGGCTCCGACATAGATCAGGTCGATATCCACGTTCTCGACCTTCGGCTGCGCGCTCCGGAGCGCCCGGCGGATCACGTTGACGCCGTCGGCCCGGGGCGACGTCAGGATGAGGTGCCCGGTGATCGTCACCCGCGAGACCTTCACGTTCTCGTTTGCGACAGTGATGAGCGCCGTCTTGACTTTTTCATCGAGGTTCAGCTTATCCGCGGCTTCGCCGCCGGTGGTGACGATATCCTCGAAAGCCGGGTACAGCTGACCGTATTCGCGCAAGATTGCCTCCTCGATGGCCTTCCTGTCCGCTCCCGATGCTTCGGAGGCGAACCCGATCCATTTGACGGCTTTCTGCTCGTTCTTCCACTCGTGAATCTTCTCGCGCCGCTGGTGCTCGTTTACGTCTTTTAACGAGAGATCGATGTGGCCGCGATCGGGGTCCACGTTCAGGACTTTGCAGACGACCTTCTGTCCTTCTCGTACGTAGTCCCGGATGTACTTAATCCAGCCCCGCGCTATCTCGGATATCGGTATGAGCCCTCTTCGCTCGTTGTACTCGTCCAGGGTCACGAACGCCGCAAAGTCCTTGACGTCCGCGACCGTGCAGACAACGAGTTCTCCTTCCTCGGGCCACTCTCTCTCATTCATGCAATTATCACTCAAGTACTGCCATTATCTCAGCTTTTATATCAGCTTTCCCACCGTGGGGTTCCGCAAGGATACGTCCGCAGACGTTGCACTCCACGACGGTACTCGCTCTCTCAAAGACTACCTGCTCGTTCTCGCAGTCGGGACACTTTACCCGGAGGAACGTGCTCCTGTTCTCTCTGTTTACCCGGACCATACCAACTCACTCCGTAAGCTCGAATTTACCGACCCGGAATCCCGGCCGGAGGTGCGCCTTGCCGCAGACCGTGCACCGGTATCTGACATTGATCTTCTTCGTCGGCTTGTCGCCACCGGGCACCTTGTTGAATTTGCCCATGTTGCCCACCGTGCTCCTGCGCGCCTTCTGGCGGTCGATCCAGTTGAAGTGGCGCACCTTGCCTTTCTTTACCCTCACGACTTCATGAACCTGGTGGCTCCTGCAGAACGGGCAGTATGTCTTGAATTTTGACGGCATTTTCATGATAGTAACCTCTATTCAATAGATTCGAGTACCTATATTACTTGTTAAGCCTAATATTTAAGGCTATGTCGTGTTCGCAGAGCACGCCTGCATTGTTTTCCGGCAGGGTGACGATATCCCCCATCTTCAAGACGTACGTCCTGCCGTCCATCCCCATGAACGACTCCACATCGGAGCGGATATGCACGAGGGCGTAGGGAGACTGGATGGGACGGGGAGCGGGAGTCGCAGATGTTTCCCGGGTTTCCGGGGTGCCGTCGGCCTCGTCGGCTTCGTCGGCTTCGTCGATCCGCTCTACGGCGGTCGCACCGTCGCCGCCGAACGGGGTGGGCTCGCCGTGGACGAGTGCCTCCCGGCACTCCTCGATGGCGCTGATGATCCGCTTGTACATCGCCCGCTCCTCCGGGAGCATCTTGCGGGCCTCATCCTTGTCGAAGTACTGCCCCTCCATCTGCTGGAACGCAAGGTCGAGGATCTGCCGGGTTCTGACCGAGAAGATCTCCTGGACGGTCTCATTGACGCTGCCGATCTCCTCGATGAGCAGGCTCCCCGCCCGGCTCTCCAGGGGATTTTTGAGATCGTAGTAATCCGTCTTGCGTTTCTCGATGTACGCCCGGGCATCGTCGTAGAGGCCGGGCTCGATGTGCGAGAGCCTTCCCGAGTGCTGCATGTCAAGCAGCATCTGGCGGAGTTTCTCCAGGAGATCGGCGGTCATGCTTCATGCACCCCCGGCTATCTCCGCCATGCCCCGGCAGCAGAGGAAGATCGCGAGCGCTTCGGGGACGTTCTGGATGCCGGCGTTGAGCGAGTAGGTGTTCCCGAGCAGGGACGTGGTGAAGTTTGCCTTCAGATCGAGGCGCACGTCGCGGTCGCCGAAGACCACCGCGTCCACGAGCGGATCGAAGTTCGCGAAATCCCGGATCTCGAGCGGCACGACCCGCATGCCGCTGCCGCCGTGCAGCGACCCCGGCGTCCGGATCAGCCGCTTGATATCGGTTGTGACCGGCTCATCCGCACGCGCCCCCGCGTCCCGGAGCCTCTCCTCGAAGTCTGGCGCGGCCGTGATCGCCCGGACGACCCGGTTCTTGAGGAGATCCTCCGGGGCTCCGGCGGCGAGGCTACCGATATTCGCGAGGAACTCCGCGGCCGTTCGCTTCCCGATCCCGTCGAGCCCCCCGAGGTAAGCCGTTGCTTCCGCCGGTTCGCGAGCCGCAATCCCCATGAGATGGGCACGGAGCGTCTCCACGTAGCGCTGCCGCCACCCGGTCGGCGCACCCGCCGGCGTGAGCATCGTGGCTGGATCGAGCCCGATGCCGCAGACGTAATCGACGATTTCGCGCCGCTCCTGGCTGCTCCATCCCCGGACGGTGATATCGGTGACGTGGATGTGGTAACCGCGCCCCCCGGAGAAGGCGATCCGGATCTGGCTCCTGGCGAAGCCGAGTTCGTCAGTCAGCATCGCGAGCAGTTTTTCGGTCTCCTCCTTGACCCGCGCGAGCATCATCGCGTAGGGGCCGCGGACGATGTGGTCGGCGTCGAGATCGAAGATGAGGTCGGCGCCGGCCCAGTGTTTCTCGTTCATCGTCGGCGCCGACGGCGTCTGGTAGTAGGCCGTCGAGTAGTATACGTGGGCGGGAACCAGGCTTTTCACGTATGCGCCGAGTTCCTCCCGATCGGCAAACGCCATATGCCGCCGCATCCGGACTTCGCCCGTGGCGTCGAAGAAGATGAAACCCCATTCGCGCTGCTCGAGGGAGGACGGGATGGTGAGATTCTGCCGCTGATAGTACTCGGCGAACCTCTGCTTCACAAACTCGAGTGTCGCGGGTTTCATGGGAACGTCTTGATCATATATGGGCCCACTCGTTCATATCCCTGTTTCCTGTAGTAGGGCCGCACCCCGACACCGCTCATCACCGCAAGGCATCGGTAGCCGTGATCGCGTGCCTCCTCTTCGGCCACGGAGAGGAGAACGCTACCGAAACTGCGGTGCTGCCACTCGTCGGCGGATGCCGGGGTGCTGATCGGCACCACGCTCCCGTAGACATGGAGCTCGCGCAGGAGCGCCGCGTCCGCGAGTTCGTCGCGGAAGGGGTTGTGCGGGAATCGGAGCCGGGCGAATCCGATGAGGGCGTCCTCGGAGCCCGCCTGGATGAACCGCTCATCCCCGCCGCACGCCTGGTAAACCAGGGTCGAAATCGTCACCTCCTTCGGTTCGGGCGCTCTCCCCACCTCGCGGCAGCGGATGCACCGGCACCGGATGCCCTGCTCATGGAGACGCGCCCCGGCAAGCTGGCGGAAGTTGCTGTGCCGCGAGCCCGCGACGATCAGTTTTGCCGGGATGTCGCGCTGGACCCGCTGGAGACGGACATACTCCGGGAGGAGGGACTTCGCGCAGGCGACGAGATCGATCAGTTCCTCCTCGGTGTAAGGCATATACTCGCCGCGTTCCCAGAGTTCCTCGATTTCTGAGCCCGGCGTCACCAGGGTCGGGTAGATCTTCAGGAAGTCCGGCCGGAACCGCGGGTCAGCGAAGAGTTCCCGAAACATCCGCTGGTCGTCCTCCATGCTCGCCCCGGGGAGGTTCGGCATCATATGGAACCCGACCTTCAATCCGGCGTCCCGGAGGAGGCAGTTTGCCGCGACCGAGTCCGCAACCGCGTGGCCGCGGCGGTTGTAGTCGAGGATCCGGTCGTCCACGTGCTGGACGCCGAGTTCCACCTTGGTCACGCCCATCGAGAGCATCCGGTTAATGTGCTCCTCCCGGCACCAGTCCGGCCGCGTCTCGAAGGTGGCGGCGACACACCGGACCCTCGCCGACTCGTTTGCGGCAAAGATCGCTTCGATATCGGGTCTCTCCTGCGAAATCCCGGGCCGCGGGTAGTCGTTCATCGCCTGGACGGCGGCCCCGACGAACCACTCCTGGTACTCGATCGGGCGGGCGGTCATCGTCCCGCCCATCACGATCAGTTCCGCCTTGTCGACGTGGTGGCCGAGGGCCTCGAACTGCCCGAGGCGGGCCTGCACCTGGGCGTAGGGATCGAAGGCGTGCTCTCTCGCCCGGAGCGCCGCCGGCTCCTCGCCCGTGTAACTCTGGGGGGATGCAAAGGGATGCTCCGGCCCGCCGGGGCAGGGGAGGCATTTGCCGTGAGGACAGGGGTGGGGTGAGGTCATCACCGCAACGGGCGCCACTCCAGAGATCGTCCGCGTGGGTTTCACCTGGAGGAGCGGGCGGAGCCGCTCGCGCTCATCGTCGTCGGCGGCGGCGAGGACCGCGGAGTTTTTGGGCATGTTTGCACCGTGCTCACGGCAGACCTCGAGTTTGATCTTCTGGACGTCGACAGGGCCCGGCCCGGTAGAAAGGATGCGGGAGATGATCTCCCGGAGAGTATCGGTATCGTTCATCGCTTAGTGTTCGGTTGCTATACGTTCGGACTGAAAATCGGCGTGATATTCGATGTAAGGATTGTGGTTGGCCCGGATATGGTGGATGATCTCGCTCCCGAGCGTTAAAATAGCCTTTTTGTGAGTGACCTTATTCTTGTGGATATGGACGGGTGAGATGTGGAGAGCGTTGTACTGGTCGGTCGGGACATCCTCCCCCGTTGTGCTTTCGTAGTACTTCCTGATGTGGACTAATAGCATATGTAAGTGGAGCAGCTCTTCCTTTTGCACGATATCACCTTTCCTCGAAGAATACTACTGTCCGCGGGTAGATATAATTTGTTGGTGATCTTTTTGTATGCACAAGATGCGGGCAGTCGGAGCGTTCATAGGGCTTGCAATCGGCGATGCTCTGGGCGCGCCCCTGGAAGGCCTTCCGCCGCCTCCGATTGCCGTAGCAGAGATGCGGGGTGGCGGGATTCACGACGTCCTCCCGGGCCAGTACACCGACGACACCCTCCAGGCGTCAGCCCTGGCAGAGACCCTTCTCGAGTGCGGAGGGTTCGACCCGGCGGACTTCGCTCGCCGCCTGGTTCTGGTCTATCGCGCTCACCCGGAGTTCTTCGGGCCGACATCCCGGGCCGTCCTCGATCAGGTTGAGGCGGGCGTCGCGCCCACGGTCGCCGCAAGGATGGCGCACGAGGCGCGGGGCGGGAGCCGGAGTAACGGGAGTGTTATGCGCGGTATCCCGGTCGGGATCTTCTACCCGCCCGCGGTGGTGCGCGAAGCGAGCCTCGCCGCATCCCGCGTGACGCACTTCGATCCTGTCGCTGGTGAAGCCTCGGCGTTCGTCAACCGGATGGTCAGCGGGATCTGCCGGGGAGAAGAGGCTCTCGTAGCTTTCGGCCGGGCGCTTGCCGCCTGCGAGGATCCCGAACTCCGTGGACTCCTCGAGGATTACCGGGCGCATCCGCCGGAACCATCGCTCGACGCCGTCCTCTGCACTCACTGCGCCGTCAGGGTCTTCATGGACGCCCCGTCCTTTCGGGATGCGGTGGTCACGGCGGTCAACCTCGGGGGCGATGCCGATACCGTCGGCGCGATCGTCGGCGGGCTCGCCGGGGCACGGTACGGATGCGAGGCGATCCCCCCATCGTGGCTCGCCGCGCTCCAGGACCGGGAGGAACTCCTTGACCTCGCCCGGCGGCTCTGGGCGATGAGCCGCCCATAAAGGATAGCGGTACGGCCTCACGCGAGGTGCAAGCGGAGCGAGCATGAGAAGCCATCAGGCTTCGAAGGAGAGTTACAGGTAATTATGCCGAACTTCGCGTTCTTCGCGGCTTCGCGTGCGATATTGATTGTTGATAGTAATACAGTCTCACGCGAAGAGCGCGAAGCCGCGAAGTGCGACTGCCAGAATGGCAGGAGCATGAGCACCGCCAGGTGCGCAGGGTCGCCCTTTTCGTGAGAGTGCTGTGCAGGAGGACGGCTCGCCGCAGCGGCCTCACACCGGCCGCAGTTCCACCAATTTCAGTGCCCGGCCCCGTTCGCAGATGTCGGGGGCGTTGCCGAGAACCTCCCTGACGACGTACTTCGCCCCCTCGATGATCCCGTCGGGACGGCAGAGCCGGTAACTCCGGCACTCGATTTTCGGGCAGGAGAACTCGTAGCTGATCCTCGAGTTCGCTATCGCCATGTCGGCGCTGATGAGTGCGACGATGGGTGCTTCCACGACGTCGACCGCGACCACCGCTTCGTGGTGAACCGGGCAGTCGTGCCGGGTGTTTGCACGGACGGTGGCGACACGGTACCGCTTCCCCGGCTGCAGGTTATGGCAGACCTTGCGGACCTTGCAGCTCTCGCACTCCGGACACGAGTTGCCTTCGTAGACGAAATCAAGTCCCGGCTTTGCGAGTTTCGCCCCAATCAGCGTTACCTTTGTCTTCCCTTTCACCATCTTGCCTCACTCCCGGTAGAGCATCTTCACGAGGTCCTGCGCCGACTCCTCGGTCAATCCCATATCCAGGATGGTGAACCGTTCCGGCCGGATCGTCCTCGCGGCGAGGAGCGCCGCAACGGCCGTCTCGTCGTCGACCCCGATCCCGGCAGGGGTTGTCGGTGCGCCGATCTTCTTGAGCGAGTCACGGATTCCCTCCCAGTCCCCGCCGTGGAGGTACATCGTGATGATCGCCCCGATCCCGCACTTCTCCCCGTGGAGCCCCTTTCCCGGTGCGAGTATCTCCAGCGCGTGGGAGAACTTGTGCTCGCCGCCGCTCCCGGGCCGTGATGATCCCGCGATACTCATCGCGACGCCTGAAGAAACCAGCGCTTTCGTCACGAGCCAGGCACTCTCCTCGGAGTGGGGTTTGATGAGGTCGGCGTTCTTAAAAAGGATCTCAGCGGTCATCCGGGAGAGCGTCAGCGCGTACTCCGAGAGCGGCTCGCCCCGGAGACGGTGAGAGAGTTCCCAGTCGCGGATTGCGGTGTAGTTTGCGATGATGTCTGCACACCCGGACGCCAGCAGCCGGTGAGGCGCCGACGCGATGACGGCGGTGTCTGCGACGACGGCGATGGGTGGTTCGGCCGCGAGCGAGACGTTTCCGTCGGCGGTCGGCACCGAGGCACGCGATGAGACGATCCCGTCGTGCGATGCGGCGGTGGGGATGCTGATGAAGTGGCGGTCGGTGTTGTAAGAGGCGATCTTCGCGACGTCGATGACCCGGCCTCCGCCGACGCCGATGACGAACCCGGCCTCTGCCACCGCTTCTTCGGCTTTTCTGATCGTCTCGAGAGGATCGTCTTCGCCCGCAGCAAACGTCGCGATCTCGTAGGAACCGGAAAGGAGAGCCTCGACCCTCTTCCCGGCGACATCCCGTGTCCGGTCTCCTGATACGATGAGCACAGAGTCGCCGAGGGCAAGGTCTTCGCAGACAGTCGGGATCTGCTCGATGACATCGTGACCGATGACGACATCACGGGGGAGCTGCATCCATTTCGACTTGTCGAAGACCTTGGTTCTGAGTAGGTTTATGCGGTCTGCGCTCATTTAGATCAACAATGATTAGGGAGTTCCTCTACAAATATTACATAGATCCCATTCGTTACGGCGAGGCGTATACGCTCGTCGATACGTTGACCTATGCCCTGATCCTCATCGCAGCGGTCTATCTTGTCTACCGGGGGCTCCGGCGATACGGGATTGCCGTCGACGGCGATCTGGTGATTGCCACCCTACCGTTCGTCGTCCTGGGAGGGCTTCTCCGGGTCGTCGAGGATACCGGGATGATCACCTCCGACTTCCGGTTCCTCCTGATTACGCCCCTGATCTTCTTCACGATCTTTGCGATCGCAGGTGTCGCTCTCTTTGCCGGGAAACTTGCGGAGAACGCCGGTCTCGTCGCCCGCTACAGCCGTATCTACGGGGGCGCAGGAGTCGTTGCCTGCATTGTTGCCGCTTCAGCGCTCGCCTGGTTCGGCCTCACCGAGACGACGATCGCGCTCGACGTCTTCGGCCTCATCCTCGCCCTTACGGCCGTCTCGTCGCTCGCCCTCTGGGCGTTCCTCGTTTACGTGCTGAAGTGGGATTACGCCTCGAACACGCTCTACAAACTCCTCATCTTTGGCCACATGCTGGACGCGAGCGCCACGAGTTACGGGATCGACATCCATCCCGTCGGCTATGTCGAACAGCACGTCGTGGGTGCGGCCCTGATCGATGCGACCGGAACCGCCTTCTCGATGTTCCTCCTGAAGTTCGCGGTGATCGTCCCCGCCGTCTACGTCCTCGAGATGTACCGGCGCGAAGGAAGCCCCGGCCTCTGGCACCTCATCCTGCTCGCCATGATCGTCGTCGGCATGGCGCCGGGAATACGGAGCCTGGTACGGATGGTGCTCTATGTCTGAGACATCGCTCGCCAGGTCCACGGTCTTCGCGGCCGTCCTCTTCGCCGTCTCGATCGGCATCGGTGTCTTTGTCGTGGCTCGCGACCCGGGTTTGGGAGCACAGGCCATGTCCCTCTTCAGCGAGCAGGTGGTGGGCCAGCTCCTCTCCGACTCCCCGCCCGTCCTTGCGGGCAAACTCTTCCTGAACAACCTGGCCGCCTGTCTCCTCCTCTTCCTCGGGGGGGCCTCGCTCGGCCTGGTCACGATGCTGATCCTCTCGGTCAACGGACTCCTGATCGGTGCGTTGACCGAACTCATGCGGCAGCAGCAGGGCATGCTCTTCATTGCAACGGCGCTCGTCCCCCACGGCATCTTCGAGATCCCCGCTTTCCTCATCGCTGGGGGGCTCGGTCTCCTCCTCGGGCGGGAGCTCGTCGACGAATGGCACGGCACGGGAGATGCCGCCGCAGAAGCCGGGCCTCTCGCCCGGATCTTTCTCCGGGTGGTTGTCCCGCTCCTCGCGGTCGCCGCGGTCGTAGAGGCATTTATTACGCCGGCAATCCTAAGTATGATCGCTTAACGAGGCAGATCGATAGTTTTTGAGGTACGAGACGGATGGAAGAAGATACAGGAGCACTTCCCCGGAAAGAGAGTTTTTCTGAGTGGTATAACGAGATTCTCTGGCGAGCCGAGATCATGGACGTCCGCTACCCGGTCAAGGGACTGTACGTCTGGTATCCCCACGGGTTCGGCATCCGGAAGCGTGCATACGGGATACTCCGGGACCTGATGGACCGCGACCACGCTGAGACGATGTTTCCGCTCCTCATCCCGAAGACCGAGTTCATGAAGGAGGCCGAGCACATCAAGGGTTTCGAGGACGAGGTCTACTGGGTCACCCACGGCGGCAGGAACGAGCTCGACGTCCCGCTGGCCCTCAGGCCGACGAGCGAGACCGCCATCTACCCGATGTACGCTCTCTGGATCCGGTCGCATACGGATCTGCCCTTGAAACTCTACCAGGTCGTCAATACGTTCCGCTACGAGACGAAACATACCCGCCCGCTCATCCGTCTCCGGGAGATCACGTCGTTTAAGGAGGCGCATACCGTGCACGCGTCGTGGGAGGAGGCGGCGGCGCAGGTTGAGGTCGCGCTCGGCCTCTATAAGGAGTTCTACGACACGCTCCGCGTCCCGGTGATCCTCTCGCGCCGCCCGGACTGGGACAAGTTCCCGGGCGCCGACTACACCATCGCGGTCGACACCATCATGCCTGATGGCAAAACGCTCCAGATAGGAACGGTGCACATGCTCGGCGACCACTTCTCCCGCACCTATGCCATCACCTACGAGGACGCGAACGGCGAGCAGCAGTATGGCTACCAGACCTGCTACGGCATCTCCGAACGGTCGATTGCGGCCGTCGTCAGCGTCCACGGCGACGATAAGGGGCTCGTGCTGCCGCCGGCGGTTGCGCCGATCGAGATCGTCGTCGTGCCGATCATCGTCGGGAAGCGACGTGACGAGGTGCTCGCGTCGGCCACGGCGCTTGAATCGGAGCTCCGTGACGCCGGGTTCGCCGTGAAACTCGATGCGCGGGATATGCGTCCGGGCGCGAAGTACTACCACTGGGAGATGCGCGGCGTGCCGCTCCGGGTCGAGGTCGGGCCGCGGGACGTCGATGCGAATACGGTCGTCGCCGTAACCCGGACAGGCAAAAAGACCACGCTCGACCGCCGGGGCGTCGTCGAAGGGATCACCTCCGTCCTTAGTACGTTCGGGGAGGATCTCTCGCAGGCGGCGCGGCAGGCGATGGCCGCACGGATAACCGCTGTCGCGACGCTCGAGGAGACCGCCGAAGCGGTGAAGAGCGGGGTTGCGGTCGTTCACTGGTGCGGGTCACAGGAGTGCGCAGAAAAGATTGAGGCGGCGGTGGATGCGAGCATCATCGGGTCCGATATCCGATCGGACCTGATCGCCGTCTCGGACGGGCCGTGCGTCGTCTGTGGCGGCGAAGGCAGATCCGCCCTGGTTGCCCGGACCTACTGATCAGCAGGACGGGCAGGTATACGTTTTTACGTGTTCGGGGGACGCAAGGTCTCCCGATATCGTTGCTTTTCCGCCCAGGAAGAATAGTCTCCCGCATGTTTTGCATCTCTTCGGGAGAAGCCGTTCCCAGCGGTTCATCGGAACTTCCAGAGAGAACTGCATCTTCTCCGCGTCGGCGGGATTGCACTGGGTGAGCTCCTCGTACCGCGAGAGGATCTGCATGACCTGGAGCGGGTTTGCTCCTTTGCTGCAGAACCGTTTGAAGACATAAAATTGGAAGATCATCCACCCGAGGTCGGAGCGCTCTATAGTCTCCTCATATTCGCTGCATGTTCCGTCGTCTTCATCGAGGGAATACCCGCAGAGGGGGCAGCGCCCACCCACGAGTTCGTCCAGGTAGACCTCTTCATGGCAGCTGGGGCAGGTGGTGTGGGGGGTATGCATTCTGGAAGTCATGTTTATACTGGCCTCATACCTCTTACTCTTCCAGAGACACCGGGCGCGGGGCTTCGTGCCTTCTGGAAGCATTCCACGCGAGATGCGCGATCTCTACGATTGTCGTGAGGTTTACTACGTATTGCGTTCGGGGTGCTCTTATACGTGTCGAATGTGGCCGAAGGATCCACTTGCCCGCGGCGTCGGGACCCGCCGCGATCCCCTTCCTTGCAAACCTGAATGCCTGTAAACCTGAATGCCTGCAAACAAGCTGTGTTAGCACGCTCCGGGCTGTCGGCATAGATCTTTTATAGGTTGTCGTGGCACTTTGCGCGCATGGCATCCCCAGCGGCATCCGAAGTCTACGTTATCGATGCATCTGACCGCTACCATGCCGTCGAGGCACTCTGGCGCGAGATTGCTCTCCCTTCCCTCGATGGAAACGCCGTTGCGGTCAAGGCGAACTTCAACAGTGACGATCCGTTTCCTGCGACAACCCATCCTGATATGCTGGAGGCGATCCTCACACGGGTCCGCGATGCCGGCGCCCGGTCGATCGTGCTCGGGGAGCGGAGCGGGATGGGAGAGACCGCTCTGGTGCTGAAGAACCGGGGTGCCGCCGGGATAGCGGCCCGTACGGGTGCGGAGGTGGCGGTGCTCGATTCGCTCCCCCCGGAGGGGTGGGAGGCGATCCCGCCCGACGATCTTCACTGGGGGCGCGGGTTCCTGGTCGCCCGGCTCTTCCGGGAGGCCGATGCGGTTATCCAGACCTGCTGCTTGAAGACGCACCGGTTCGGCGGCCACGTCTCCCTTTCTCTGAAGAATATGGTCGGAACGGTGGCGGCGAGGAACCCCGGGGACGGCTACGACTACATGGCGGAGTTGCACTCGTCACCGCACCAGAGGCGGATGGTCGCCGAGATCAACCGGTTTGTTCCCTGTGCTGTCGCCGTCATGGACGCGACGGAGGGGTTCTCGACCGGGGGGCCCGAGCGGGGCAACCGCATCGCCCCGAACGTCATCCTCGCGAGCACCGACCGGGTCGCTCTCGACGCCGCCGGGATCGCGCTTCTCCGGCACTACGGCTCGACGCCGGAAGTGATGCGGGGCCGGATATTTGGAATGGATACCATTGCCCGGGCCGTGGAGCTCGGCATCGGTGTCAGGTCGGCCGCGGATCTCCGGCTCGTCGCGCTCGACTCCGAAAGCAAAAACCTCGTCCTTGATATGCGGCGGATCCTGGACGAAAGCGCCTGAAGGTCAGAAGAAGAGGTGCTCGAGCAGGATCCGTAGGCCGATCCCGACGAGGATCACCCCGCCGACGATGCCGGCCTTCCGCCCCATGATATGCCCGAACGCGCTCCCGAGGAGCACGCCGGCGGCGGAGAAAGCGAAGGTGACGATCCCGATCGTGGTTGCGGGCAGAGCGATCGGGGTATCCAGCACGGCAAACGAGACGCCGACGGCGAGGGCATCGATGCTCGTTGCGATGGCGAGGAGAAGGAGGACGGTCGCGCCGTTCTCGAACCGGACGCTCTCGCCGTCGCCTCGCACCGCCTCGACGATCATCTTCCCGCCGATGAGGGCGAGGAGCAGAAAGGCTATCCAGGGGCCATATGTCCCGACGAACGAGGCGAGGGCCGTCCCGGCGAGCCACCCGAGCACCGGCATCCCCGCCTGGAACCCCCCGAAGAGGGCTCCAATGATGAGTGCCCACTGGATCCTGCCCTCTCTGATCGCGGCCCCTCCGCTGATCGAGACCGCAAACGCATCCATCGCAAGTCCGACAGCGATGAGGAGTGTCGTCGCAAACTCCATTGCTTCCGGAGATCTTCGACACGGTGCCGGATAACGCTATGGCCCGGCGGATGCTATAAAACGCTGGAGTGTCCTACCGATACGGAGAGATGATGGAGATGAGCACGCAAACGATCGGCCTCATCCAGACGGCAGTGACCGATGATCCCGACCGCAACCTGGAACGCACCCTTGAAGCGGCAAGAGTGGCGATCGCGAAGGGTGCGCGGCTCCTCTGCCTGCAGGAACTCTACCGCGTCCCCTACTTCCCGCAGTACGAGGACACGGATGCTTCCCGCTACGCCGAGACGATCCCGGGGCCGTCGACCGAAGCCTTCGCGGTGCTTGCGCGGGAGCATGGCGTGGTGGTCATCGTGCCGGTCTACGAGCGTGCCGAATCAGGCGAGCACTACAACACCGCCGTGGTGATCGACGCCGACGGCAGGCTCCTCCCCGCCTACCGGAAGGTGCACGTCCCCTGTGATCCGCTCTTTTACGAAAAGACCTATTTCCTGCCCGGAGACCGCTACCGGGTCTACGATACCCGGTACGGCCGGATTGGCGTGCTCATCTGCTACGACCAGTGGTTCCCGGAAGCCGCGCGGGCGGTTGCGCTCGCGGGTGCAGAGATCGTCTTCTACCCGACCGCCATCGGCCGGATTGCCGGGGAAGAACCGCCCGAGGGTGACTGGCGCGAGGCGTGGGAGACGGTGCAGCGCGGCCATGCGATCGCAAACAGCGTCCATGTCGCCGCCGTCAACCGGGTGGGGGACGAGGGCGATATCCGGTTCTTCGGGAGTTCGTTTGTCACCGACGCGTTCGGGAACGTCGTTGCCCGGGCGAGCGAGACCGACGAAGAGGTTCTCGTCGTGGAGGTCGACCTCGCGGGGAACGAGAACGTCCGGGAGGGCTGGGGATTCTTCCGGAACCGGCGCCCGGAGACCTACGGACTGCTCGCCCGGAGACTCCCGCCGGGCATGACTCCTGCGGCTTCCGGCTACCGCATGCCTGCGGAGTGGGAGCCGCATGACGCCGTCTGGCTCTCCTGGCCCCACGACCGCGAGACGTTCCCCGACCTTGCCGCGGTGGAGGGGATTTATGTCGAGATCATCGCGGCGCTCCGCGGCTCAGAGACCGTTGACCTCCTCGTCACGAGCGAAGTGATGCGCACCCGCATCGAGGCGATGCTGGAGGAGGAAGGTGTCGATACGGGTGGCATCAGGTTCCACCTCGCTGAGTACGCCGATGTCTGGTTCCGGGACTACGGGCCGACGTTCCTGGTGAACAGAAAGACCGGAAGTCTCGCGATGGTGAACTGGACGTTCAACGCCTGGGGCGAGAAGTACGCGGAGCTCATGGAAGATTCCCGGATCCCGCTTGCCATGAACCGGGAGATGGAACTCCCCCTCTTCACCCCCGGGATCGTCCTCGAGGGTGGGTCTATCGAGGTGAACGGGTGCGGCACGGTGGTCACGACGGAGGCCTGCCTCTTAAACCCCAACCGGAACCCGGACCTCGCCCGGGAGGAGGTTGAGGCCTACCTGGAGGCGTACCTCGGCGCCGGTCACGTCATCTGGCTCAAGGAGGGGATCGCCGGCGACGACACCGACGGCCACATCGACGATATCGTCCGGTTTGTGAACCCGACGACGGTCTTCTGTGCGCTCGAGGAGAACGAGGACGATGAGAACTACGCCGTCCTGCAGGAGAATTACAAGATCCTCCTCTCTTCGACCGACCAGGACGGCAACCCCTTAACGGTCATCCCGCTCCCGATGCCGGGGAGGGTTGGCGGTGCGAAGAGGCTGCCGGCAAGTTACGCGAACTTCTACATCGGAAACACCGTCGTGCTGGTGCCGGTTTTCGGGCACCCGAACGACAGGATCGCCGTAGCCCGGATTCAGCAGGTCTTCCCCGATCGGGAGGTCGTCGGGATCGACTGCACGGCGATGGTTGCGGGTTTCGGTGCGATTCACTGCGTCAGCCAACAGCAGCCGTCCGTCACCTCTCCGGGGACAGAATGCGCATCACGAGAGGAATGATGGCGTAGGTCGCCGTGCTCCAGGTCCAGCCGGCGAAGGCGAGCAGGATTGCGATGACGGAGACGGCCGGGTAGCCGGCGGTGACGAGGGCAAACGCCGCGACGGTGTACTCCTGCACGCTCCGCCGTGTCATGATGGCTTCGAGGGCGTCCATCATGCCGCCCTGTGGACGGCCCGTGATTTCAAGCATTCGCTAGAACTCCTTTCGCGTTCTTCGCGGCTCGCACCTACGGTGCTCCAACTCCGCTTCTGACGAAGCGTCGTTCTTCGCGTGAGCTAATCAGGTTGAGCACAGAAACGGCCTCACGCGAAGTGCGACGGATGGGACATCCGGAGCTTGAGAAGGCCGAAGGTCTTCGAAGGACGCGAAGCCGCGAAGGGAAGTCGTCAGTACCCATTTACCGCGCTTCGCGTGCGATCGTTCCTCAGGCACCTGGAACGGGCCGTCCCACCGGCATGAGGTAGAGCGGTGTCGTGTTCTCCGGGAGCGCGAGGACTTCCCGGACCTCATCCTCGTCGAACGCCCCGATGACGACGGTGGCGAGATCGAGCGCCTCCGCCTGGAGATAGACGTTCTCTGCTGCGTGCCCGGCCTCCATGTACACGTAGCGCATCCCGCGTTCACCATACTTCACGGTCGTCCGTTCCGGAACAGCCGCGATGACGATGGTTGCCGGGGCGTCGCCCACGGAGGTCTGGTTGACGGCCGCCGCCTGCAGTGCGGCACGCTGGTCGCCGGCGCCGACCCGGACGAGCAGGTGCTCTCCCGGCCGGTAATGGTAGACACCCGGCTCAAGACCCGTGACGCTGCCCGCGACAAGGTAGACCTCCAGCGGGTAGAGCCCTCCGGCGGAGGGGGAGGTCCGGTAACCCCGGTCGTCCGTGACCCCCTGTGCCGCCCAGAGGGTCTGCCCGGCGTCATCGAGTGCGAGCGGCACATCGGCGTAGATCCTGACCGACCGCCGTGCCGAGAGCGCCTCCTCGACGGAGACGTCTCCCTCTCCGCGTGGCTCCGGGAGGACGATCGCGTCTTTTGGCGGTTCCGGCGTGCCGTTGCTGCCCGGTTCCGGGGGGATGCCCGCGCATCCGGCAGCGAGCATCACGGCAAGCGTTGCGGCGATGGCGAGGGTGAAGCGAGAGTATCTCCGGTTCATGAGACCGGACTCTGCCTCCGGGCTCATGATGGTATCGGGGCACCCCCGGCCTACCGCTTCTTCTTTTTGCGGCGGTCACCGATGGACGAGAAGGGGAACTTCACGAAGTCCCGGAGACCTCCAACCGGGGAGAAGTTGCGCATGTCCCGCCTGACCCCCGAGATGAGTTCGTCGACGACCTCCTGCTCCTTTGCCTCCCCCTCCTCCTGCACCGCCGTCAGGCGGTGGAGGGAGTAGAGCCCGAGGATGAAGGCGAAGAGGAAGAAGAACTCCCACTGCTGGAGATCCAGGGTGACGAAGACGAGTTCCTGCACCGGGTCTCTCCAGATCAGGGTCCAGATCAGTTCCCGCTCGGCGAAGAAGTCCACGAGGAGCCCGCCGAGGATCGGGGCGACGCCGGCGGCGACGGAGTTGGCGAAGGTGCTTGCTGCAAGGTAACTGGTCGCCTGGCCCTGCGGCGCCATCTTCAGGCCGATGTTTCCCGAAGCGAGCGAGACCCCGGCAAGGGAGATCCCCATCAGGATGTGGATGAGGACAAGCAGCGGGTAGGTCAGGACATAGACGTTCGGGAGCGTGACGAACATCCATGCGAAGATCGCGAGCATGAAGAGCGGGCCGCTCACGGCAAGAACCGACTTGTTGGAGTAGCGGTCGGAGACCCGGCCCCACGAGCGGAAGAAGACGATGTTCATGACCTGGCTGAGGACGCTGAGAGCGACGACGATCGAGATGTCAAGCCCGATCCTCTGCAGCATGTAGACCGTGAAGAACGGCGACGCGAGGTTGACGGCGAAGTTCCACGACCCGAGGAAGATGATGAGGTTCTTGAAGTTCAGGTCCGCAAACGGCTTTTTGATCGCGGCGAGCAGGCCGTCTCCTCCATCTTCGACGGCCATCCGGGGCTCGGGAGTGCGGGCGATGTACGTGATCCCGACGAGCCCGGCGATGAGCCCGAGGAGGAAGAGGACGGAGTAGCCGTAGGCGGCGAGGTCGGGGAAGGCGATCTCCCACGAGTCGATGAAGAACCCGGCGACGAGGCTGATGACGAGGGCGATTCCTGTGGAGAGGGTCAGCCGCCGGGAGAAGAACTCGCCGAGCCGGTCCTGCGGTATCAGGTCGCGCATCCAGGAGTTCCAGCCGCAGTGGGATATGGCCGAGAACGACGCGTAGAGGGCAATCGAGGCGATGAGCGCGATCACTCCCTGCCCCGGCGAGAGGACGAAGGGTATCAGGATGATGGGTATCCAGCAGAGACGCGCCGCGAACGATGCCGCTACAACCACGAGCCTCCTTATCCTGAGGCGGTCGACGATGTAGATGGAGGGTATCTGCAGGAGTTCTGCGAGCGGTGGGATTGCGGCGAGCAGGCCGATGACGGTGTTGGACGCCCCGAGCTGCAGGGCGAAGGCTACGAGGAAGATGCCGCCGGTCAGCGTCACCATCGCCTGAGTGGCAAGGCCGTCGCGAATGACGAGTTTCAGGCCGTGCTCGACCTCTTCTTCCGTCAGGCTCTCTTTTGCCTCGAAGACCATGCGCCGTCTGCGTCCTCTTCGTATACTCACGAAACTGGTCACCTCGGTGGATCGCCCGTCATAGCGGATCCTGTGGCGGGCGATTCTTCGAGCCCGATCATATAAAAATAGAATTATATTAATCTGCTTGAATTAATTGCATGGCTCTCCGTCAACGGCGCGGCCGATATGCCTGTTGTGGGCCCCTGCCGTCCCTCAACTTCCCGACGACCACGGCGTCCTGAAGTCGGGGTAGAGGGTCAGCCCGCCGTCAACGTAGATGGTCTGCCCGGTGATGTAGGCGGCCTCGTCGGAGGCGAGGAAGGCAAAGACCGCGGCGATCTCTTCGGGCTTTCCCCCGCGGCCCATCGGGATGTGTCCTTCCACAACCGCTTTCTTCTCGGGGTCGTCCGTCCATTCCCGGTTGATCGGAGTAATGATTGCTCCGGGGGCGACCGTGTTGACCCGGATGCCCTTCCCGGCGTATTCGAGTGCGAGCGTCCTTGAAAGAGCCCCGAGTCCCGCCTTGCTCGCGGCATAGGGGGCGTACTGCGGTTTTGGGATGGTCTCGTGAACCGAGGTGTTGTTAAGGATGATGCCCCCGCCCCCACGGTCGAGGAAATGACGTATGGCTTCCCGGGCGCAGAGGAACGCGCCCCGGAGGTTCACCGCGAGAACCCGGTCGTAGGCGTCCATAGCCATCTCGTGGGTCGGGTTTGCGGTCTGGATACCTGCGTTGTTGATCAGGACGTCAAGCCTCCCCCACGCCGTGAGGATCTCGCGGAATATACGTTTCACGTCCTCTTCGTTCGCGACGTTCCCCTGGACCAGCATCTCCCGGCATCCTTTCTCGCGGATGATGCTGCAGGCGTCTTGCGTCTCCTCAAGCGTTATCTCGGCCTCCGTCTCGCTCGAATGATAGTTTATGGCGACGTTTGCGCCCTCGTCCGCGAACCTGATCGCCGTTGCCCGGCCGATGCCGGTCGAGCCGCCGGTGATGAGGACGTTCTTTCCTTCCAGCTGTTTCATATCGCCTCACCTTCTGGGTGATACGGGCACTCCGCCCGTTGCGGCTCCCTGTGGAGCAGGTGGTTTATGAATGTCTCGGGCGGGTCTCACCGCCACTCCTCGACCACCTTCCGGACAAGCGCCCGCCTCTCTGATCTGTCTGCCGCGAGCACCTGGAACTTCTCCTCGTAGACCGGTTTCTCGACCGAGTAGAACGTCCCGAGCGGGATCGGCGCCTCCCGGTCGTAGTCCCATTCCCGGATCTTTCCTAGAGCGCTCTCGAACCTCCCGGTATCGACCTCGCCGGCCGGTATCTCGTAGGCGTGCTCGTTGTAGTAGTCGGTCAGGTTGAAGTAGGTCGCGCAGATCTGGAGGACGTCGACGAACGAGAACCCCCGGTGCATGATCGCCTCCTTGAAGAGGTCTTTTAAGTGCCGGATCTTCTTCGTGTAGCCCCGCGCGATGTAGGTGGCCCCGGCGGCGAGCATGAGTCCGAGCGGGTTTAAGGGGTGCTCCGTGATGCCGCCCGGGGTGGAACGGCCCCTGAAACCGGCCGGAGACGTCGGGGTGTACTGCCCCGTCGTCAGCCCGTAGACCCGGTTGTCGTGGACGATGACGGTGATGTCGCTGTTCCGTTTTGCTGCAAAGATGAGGTGGTCGAGTCCCTCAGCGTAGATGTCCCCGTCCCCGACATGGCAGATCACCTTTAAGTCCGGATTTGCGAGGCGTATCCCGGTGGCCGCCGGAACTGAACGCCCGTGGATGGCGTAGAGGCTGTTGACGTTCAGGTAATCGGCCAGTTTCCCGTGGCACCCGATCCCGCCGAGAAGAACGAAGTTCTCGAGGGGTATCCCCTCCTCCTCCGAGAGTTCGGCGACGGCCGACTTCATCATGTGCTGGATCGAGAAGTTGCCGCATCCGGGGCACCAGGTGTTCTCCGCAGGGCTGATGAGACCGCCGGCAGGGTGTCCGGGGGATCGATCCGGGGTCATGCGAAGACCTCCCCGAGCCGTGCTGTAAGTTCGTCGACCGCGAACGGCCGCCCGTCGTACTTCAGGATTGGGCGGCCGGGATCGAACCCCTGCTGGCGGAGGAGACGGCCTAACTGCCCGGTAGCGTTGTTCTCGACGCAGACAACCTTCCCTGCCCCGATCATCGTTTCCTTCCACTGCCGGGTAGGGAACGGCGAAAGGACGAGCGGCTGGACGACCCGTGCCCCGAACTCCTCGGCGGCCTCGATGCAGACCCACTTCTGCGAACCCCAGCAGACGATTGTCGTCCCGGCGTCCCGTGCGCCGTAGGTCTTCACCGTCGGGTAGGCAGCAAGTTCCGCCTTCAGGCTCTCGCCTTTCCTGAGCAACTTCTCCTGGAGTTCCCTTGCCTCAACCGGCTTTTCCGTCGTGAACCCGGCCTCGTCGTGCGCGTAACTGGTTGCCTTGACGATTGCCCCCTCCCTTCCCGGGAAGGCGAGCGGCGACACCCCGTCCTCCGTCCGGACATACCGGCGGTACTCTCCTGCACCATCCCAGAGCACGGGTTCCCTGTCCGGGGGCGGGGTGATCGACCCGAGATCGAACGAGTAGGCGCCTTCCGCGAGCGTCTTGTCGGTGAGGACGATCGCGGGAACCTGGTATCTCCAGGAGAGCATCAGGGCGGCCGCCGACCAGGCGTAGGTCTCTTCGAGGTCGCCAGGGGCGACGACGAGCCGGGGGAACTCGCCCTGGCCCGCGTTCAGGACAAAGTGGAGCTCGGTCTGGGAGGTGTAGGTCGGCAGGCCGGTGCTCGGGCCGGGCCGCTGCCCCATCACGATCGTCACGGGAATCTCCGACATCCCGGCAAGGGAGAGGCCTTCGGTCATCAGGCAGAACCCGCCGCCCGAGGTGCCGACCGCCGTTTTTTCGCCGGCGTAGGCGAGCCCGAGCGCCATCAGGATGACGCTGATCTCGTTTTCGGGATGAATGACCTTGACTGAGAGGTCTTCGGCCCGGTTCGCGAGGAAGTGGAGGAGGCTCGATGACGGTGTCATCGGGTACGCGACGTAGGTGCCCAGCCCGCCGTGGACGAGCCCGAGCCCTGCGGCTTCGTTTCCGGTCAGGACCGGGAACGCCGGTGCATCGCCCCTCTTGACGGTGAAGACTTCCTCCACGGCGTCGTAGCCCCGGCCGGCGACCCTGAGATTCGCCTCCAGGTGTTTTGCCGGAACGCTTCCGCGGAGGACGTCCTCGAGCACCTCCCGCCCGATGCCCGCCACCCGGGCAAGCGCCCCGAGCATCGCGGAGTTCTTGGTGATCGGGGGAGCGTTCTCCTCCTTGACGATATCGTCGAGCGGGAGGCCGTAGCCCTCGCCCCTCACCACCTGCGAGGCGTCATGGACGACTGTGGTGCCGTCGTGGATCTTCTGGCGGTGGTTCTCGATGCTGTTCTGGTCGAAAGCCAGGAGGACGTCGACCGGAGTTCGATGCGCTCCGATCGCTCTGTCTGCGGCCCGGACGATTGCGAAGTTGTGCCCGCCGCGGATGAGCGAGGGATAATCGAAGTACATGTAGGTGCGGTAGCCGAGGCGGGAGAAGAGACCGGCGATGGAGAGGCCCGCCGTGTTGATGCCTTCCCCCGCCTTGCCGCCGATCAGTACGGAGTATTCGGCCATGGTGATCGGGCGTGGCGTAGATTGCCCGCGGGTATATATGTTGTGCCGGAAGGGGACGTGGAGAATGCACATTCCTGGAAGGTCATGATTATGGCCTCACGCGAAGAGCGCGAAGCCGCGAAGGGGAGTTGCTCTCGGATAACCGATCTTCGCGTTCTTCGCGGCTTCGCTTGAGTTAACGGTTTATATGCGATGATATGGCCTCACGCGAAGAACGCGAAGCCGCGAAGGGGAGTTGCTCTCGGATAACCGATCTTCGCGTTCTTCGCACCTGCGGTGCTCAAGCTCCGGGCGTTCCGCCCATCGCTCTTCGCGGCTCGCACCTGGCGGTGCTCAAGCTCGCTACGCTCGCACTTCGCGTGAGTCAAAGTAGCGGATAGATTACGCTACAGTCTTGCCCGAACCCCTCACCGTACCACCGGGGACGCCGTCTCGTCGAAGGGATTGCTCCGCATCGCAAGCGAGAAGAGGTACGGGTAGTTTCTCTGGAGGTACTCCATGTAGGCGAGCCATTCTCCGATGAGCCGCCCGTAAACCCGTTCGACGTCCCCCGCGAGGTGCTCGACGTCGCTTGCCGGGAGCCCGGCGAAGTCCCGCCGCCGTTCGAGTTCCTCGGTCAGGTGGAAGACTGCTCGGAGAAGGTCGGTGAACGACTCGTGCTCCAGGAGGACAGGGTTCTCGAGCAGGCGGAGGAGGAATCCCCGCTGCTCCTTGAGGTACCGGCAGAGTTCCTGCAGGTCGGCGGCACCGACGGTGACCCGGCAGGTGTGGTGCCGGAGGCGGCTGCGTACCTCGGAGAACCTCTCAGGTGTCCAGGCGTTTGTTATGACGAGGTCGTGCCGGATCTCCGGGAGGCTCGGGTCGCGGTCAGAGAGGATGGTGAGGAGCTCGGTGCCGACCTCCGAGAAGAAGGTGCCGATGACCATGTTCAGTTTGTCCAGCCTCTCGCGCTTTGCCCGGACGCTCAGGAGCTGGTTTAAGATGAGGGTGACCAGGAGGACGTTTATCGGGAGGAACCCGAGAGCGTTGAAGATATACTGATAGGTGTTCTCGGCGTCGCCGAGCAGGAGGTGTTTCACTCCGTAAATGACGGCCGATGAAGCAACGAGAACAATCCCGAGCCTTACTTCCCACGTCCGGAGACTGATGCGCATGATACGATCACGTACTTCCGGCGGAGAAATAAAGGTTGGGAACCGGGTACCCTTCAGACCCGCAGGCGTGACGATCCGAGCGCCTTGATGGGTACAGGAACCTTCTGTCGCGCCGCGATCTCGGCCTGAACCCAGGCGACCAGGTCGAGCAGGCCGGCCTCGAGGGTAACCTCCGGTTCGTAGCCGAGAACCTCCCGTGCACGGCCGATGTCTGCGAAACAGTGGCGGATGTCGCCGATCCGGGTGGTGCCCATGATCTCCGGGGCGAGATCCTGCCGCCCGGTTATCGTTGCAAGATGGTCGGCGGCGGTTTTGAACGTGCAGGGACGGCCGCTTGCGATGTTGAACGTCACGCCGGCAGCATCGGGCGATTCGAGGGCCAGGCGGAAGGCACGCACCGCGTCGTAGACGCTCACGAAATCACGCTGCTGGTAACCGTCCTCGAAGAGGTGTATGGGAATTCCCTGGAGCAGGCGGGACGCGTAATCGGCCAGCATGCCGGAATACGGGTTTGCATACCCCTGGTGAGGGCCGTAGACGGGAAATAACCGGAGAATGGTCGTCGGGATGCCGTATGTATCCCCGATCAGCCGGCACATCTCTTCCTGGTCGTACTTGGAGATGGCATAGACCGAGAGCGGTGAAACCTCCTTCGTCTCCGGTGTCGGGAGGGGGTAGATCACCTCTCCGTCCGGGCTCCGGGGCTCCCACCCGCCCCGTGCCGTCTCTTTCGGGGAACGCCGAACCTTCGGGTAGACGGTGCCGTTGTACGAGCAGTACAGGCCTTCCCCGTAGACGGCGCTGCTTGAGGCTACGATGAGTCGCTCGATTGGATGATCGAGCAGCGCTTCGAGGAGAACGGCGGTTCCGGCGGTGTTGATGCTCATGTACTTTTCGAGCCGGTACATGCTCGATCGTTCACCGATGACCGCCGCCAGATGAATGACGGCGTCAACTCCGTCGAGAGCCTCCTCGAGCTGATGCGAGTCCCGGATATCCCCGACAAGAACCTCCGCTCGCTGGTCGAGGTGGTCGGGCCGCCGTCGCTCCGCGCCGTGCACCTGTGGCATCAGGTTATCGAGGATACGAACCTGGTAGCCGTGCTGCAACAGTTCCGTCGCGAGGTGCGACCCGATGAATCCCGCTCCCCCGGTGATGAGAACGGTCGGACTGGTATCCGTATGCATGGTGTATCAGGCATCCCTGATGCACTCTTCGCATTAAATATTATCGTGGTTGCAAAATATTAATAAAAAATGTTTATTTGGGGTATTTGTATCTTCCGAGGTTGTTTTACCTCCCCGATGGTGTGCGGCCGGCGGGGGGGTTGTTCGTCTCTCGATACGTTCTTATGAGTCGAGGATCGCCTCGGCAGCGTCGCGGTAAGCCCGCATCACGTACGGGATGCCCGAGACCGCTTCCGCCTCCTCGGTCAGGGCCATCAGGTCGCTCCGGCTGACCGTCTTGAGGCTGAAGTTCCGACTTCCGGCCATGATCTGCTGGAGCCCCGTTCTGAACTTCTGGGCGTAGGTGTAGATCCCGATTGCTCCGAGCGGGATCTCGCCTATCCGGCCGGGGTATCTCTCTTTGAGTTCCTCGTAGCAGACAAAGATCTCCTCAACAGTGCTGCCGTACTTGGAGACAGTCCTGGGGATCTCGCCGGTCTCAAGCCACTTTGCGATGTTCTTCCCGACCATGCCGGGGATCATCAGAGCGCGGCCCATGCAGACTGCCTTGACGTAGGGGCTTCCCATGGCGATCCCCTTGAAGACGTTGGCCTCGTCCGCGAACCCGCCGGCGATGGCGATGTCCGGGACCCGGATGCTCCGCTGCCGAAGCCTCTCGGCGAACTGGTAGGCAAGCGACTCGATGTAGAATGTCGGAATGCCCCACTCGTTCATCATCGGCCAGGGGCTCATCCCCGTACCTCCGGGCGCACCGTCGATGGTGAGGAGGTCGATCTTCGCCTCGGCGCCGTAACGGATGGCCATCGCAAGTTCGACGGCCGAGTAGGCGCCGGTCTTGAGGGTGACGCGCTTGAATCCGATATCGCGGAGCCGGTCGACCTCGTCGAGGAATTCTTCCCGGGTGACGAAGCCGAGACGGGAGTGCCGCTCGAACTCCTTTACGGCGCCGTCCTTGAAGGCCGCCCGGACCTCATGAACCCCCGGGTCGGGGAGGACGATGTACCCGCGGTCTTTGAGCTGGTTCGCCCGGTCGAGGCTGCCGACCTTGATCTCGCCGCCGATGCACTTTGCGCCCTGGCCCCACTTCAGCTCGATCGTCTCCAGGTTGTGCTTCGAGGAGACGTACTCGGCGGTTCCAAGCCGCGTGTCCTCCACGTTCAACTGCACCAGGAGTTCGCCATACCGGTCCTTGAACGCCCTGTAGGACTCGATCCGGCGATCCATCTCGGGTGATTCGGCGACTTTGCCGTCGTGATCGAGCACCAGTCCCGGGTCGACGCCGCAGACGTTCTCCCCGCAGACGAGCGTGATGCCGGATATTGCCGCTCCGATGGCGAAGTGCTCCCAGTTCTCCCGGGCGATCTCGGTCGACCCGAGCGCCCCGGTGAATATCGGCACCCGCATCGGCACTTTGACGTCCCAGCCGTATTCTGTTCGGGTATCGACGTCCTGGAATACGGCGGTGTCGGGGTTGGCTTCGACGCCTTCCGGCAGCCCTTTTGCGCCCCGGGCGTAGCCCTGGATGTTCAGGTGCGAGTAGTCGATCGGGTAGTCTTTGTCTGCGCCGGCCGTGATCTCGCCGAACGGGCCGGGGTAGAGCACCTCCCTGCCCCGGAAGGAAGAGAGCCAGATCTCGCAGGATCCTTTGCACCCATCGACGCACCGGCTACAGATGCCGGACATCGGCACGACGTCCCGGGAGCGGTTTGTGGTTCCCGTCGCATCGTTAGCGTTTGGTCTTCGCAGATTCATCGGTTGCACCTTCTCAAGTATGGATAGAAAGTTCCTTCCAGCAGGTATAAATCTTTCGTTGTCGCGGACCCACTGTTCCGAAACCTCGTCGAAATCTCGTTGTCCTGCGTTCTGTTTCTGTTCCGGCCCGGTGGGATCCCCCGGTTCGCGCTGCTGATCGGCAGTATCGAGGGCTATTTATGCTGTCGCATTCAGGGTATGCCGCGATCGTGACGAAAGGGTGAAATACCTTGATGTACATGAATCCTTTATGAACTTCAGGTTGCTATCCGCTCTGATTGTGCTCCTGCTTGCATTTTCGCTCTCTGCCGCCTGCACCGGCTCCGGCGAGCCCGCCGACCCCACCACGCCGAGAGAGACGGCGACAATCGCTGAGACCCCCGCGCCCACAGCGACGCCGGTTTCGCTTACGCCCGGCCCGACGGAGACGGCGCCGCCGGGAAAGGAGGTTGAGTTCCAGCTTACGGGTGGATACCCTTCACGGATCACAAACGACCTGTACATCGCGTTCAGCGGCGGTAAAGGGCAGGACTACGTAACGAATATCGACGTGCGCGTGACCAAGTCGACCGGGGAAGTCATCACCGATACTCTGCAGCCGATCCGGGGCGAAGAAATCATCATCCATAATGCCAAAGGCGAGAATCGGGTTGAGATAACTGTATCCTTCGTCACGGGAGGCACGTTCAAGATCAAAGACCAGATCGTGAAAGTACCCTGATCCGAACAAACTTTTTCCGATCGGCCAGCCGGTTTTGAACAATAACTATTGACGGGGGGCATCCCGCCTCACGTCGTCTCCACTTCCCACCGCACGAGCAGGCCGTCGTCGAGCCGGACGGCCTCGATGAGCCGCAGCCGGGGAAAGTCCTCCTCCCGGAGAAGCCCGGCACCGTCAGCGGGTGTGGGAGCATCCTTTCCGCCGATGACAATGTTGCCGACGAACACCTGGAGTTCGTCGACGAGCCCCTGCTCGAAAAGTGTCCATATCAGCGTCCCCCCACCCTCGACCATCAGGCGCCGGACACCCTGCCGGTGGAGTTCTTCGAGCAGGGCGGAAAGATCGACAGTCTCTTCGCCGGCGACGACGACGGTGGCGTGGTGCCGCAGTTCCTCCACGGCTTTCTGGGGCGCCTTCTCTGAAACAGCAACGATACGCTTTCCGCTTCCCTTGTGAAGGATGTCCGCATCGGGGGGCGTCCTCCCCCTGCCGTCCACCACGATACGGATGGGGTTCTCGTCCTTTCCGGCCGCTCTCCGCCGTTCCCGGAGTTCCGGAGACTTGACGGTGAGGGACGGGTTGTCAGCGAGCACGGTGCCGATACCGACCATGATGGCATCGCTCTCCGCCTTGATCCGGTCGACCCGCAGGTAATCCTCGTTACCCGAGATCCTCACCTGCCGCCGCTCTCTCGTCGAAATCTTCCCGTCAGCGCTCATAGCGGCGTTGACGAAGACAAACGGGCGCATAAATTAGGGTTGCATGCCGATCTTCATATATGCTCCCTTTTCCGGCGACATTGAACCGGCTGACGTTCCTGGCGCCCTCTGCCATGGATTGATAAATAATCGGTGTCTGGCCGGCAAAAGGTCACGTAATAATACTTATTTTTCTGAAATGCTACTGGTTATCTGCCGGAAAATTCCGAATTGCTTATATATCCTTCTCGGAGTACTCTCTTTATTGCCTATGCCCCTGAACCGGAGCCGCTTGAGGTGTTTTCGACAGGACTGTTTTACCGCGACGGATATCGTCAAGATGATTGTGGTGGTATCATTGTCAGCGGTGTCGCTCATGCTCACGGCGGCTACGCCGGTGAGCGCCCAGTTGTTCTGCCCCCTGACCTACTGCATCCCGATACTCCTCGCCGCTCTCTGGTTCCCCCGGCAGGCATTCAGGGCGACCGCGCTCCTTGTTGCCGGGTTCGCGATCATCCGGGTGCACCTCTCGGCACTCGGCTTTGCCGTCGATCCCGTGATGACGGGGCTGCACACGATGATCTTCTTCTGGGTCTTCGGGGCCACCACCCTCTTTTCGCAGGATGCTCACCTGGCCGCCTCCCGGTGCCGGCGGATCGTCGAGGAAACCCGGGACGCAAGGTTCCTCTGCGACCCTGAGACGCTCCGTGTTGTCTGCGCCAGCGGAAAATGTGCCGATATGTTCGGTTACGCGCCCCGGGAGTTTGTCGGCATCCCGGCAGAGATGTTCTGGGCGGACGAAACCGGCAAGGCATGGTTCATCGAGGAGATGAAGCGGGAAGGCTACGTCGGAAACGCGGAAATGGTCTTTTACGCGAATAACGGCGACGCGAGAAGAGTTCTTCTCTCCTGCAGGGCACTCTCCCCCGAGAACCTTTTCGAATGCACGGTTGTGGACACCGGCAGGCTTCTCGGCGAGAACAACGAACTCATCCGGTCGAACGGGCGGCTGATGGAACTCATCCGGCAGACAAACGATATCTTCTTCATGCAGGATGCCGCGGGCTGCATCCTGCATTTCTCCTGGGTTCGTGCGTCCGAGTACGGGTTCTCTCCCGAAGATATCGTTGGAAAAGGCGCGGACGCCTTCCTGCCCCCCAACCTTGCCGCGCAGAACATAGAACTGATCCAGAAGGTGATCGAAGAGCAGAAGAGCGCCAGTTATGATCTCGACCTGGAGATTGGAGGTGTCCGGTATACCTTCTCTGTTACAATCGCCCCGTACAACGGGGTTGACGGTGCGTTCACGGGCGTCGTGGGGTCGGCACGGGACACCAGCGAGGTGCGGCGGCAGAGGCTCGCGTGCAGACAGCTCTCCTGGGAGGTTGAACAGTGGAAGGGGCTCGTCACCCGGCTGGCCCATGAATTACGCACCCCGTTGCAGCCGCTTGTCGGCTACCTCCGGATGGTCGTCGAAGACCCCGGTTATTACGGCTCCACGAAGGAAGCGGAGAAGATCCTCAAGACCTGCCTCGAGTGCGCCGACCAGGAACAGGCAGTGGTGGAGAGGGTGGTCGAGCTCAGCCTGCTCACGATGGACTACGTCGATCTGACCGTTCAGGATATACCGCTCCGCGAACTCATCGAAACCACCGTCTCGGAAGGCGGATACGAACGAAGTGCCCGGATTTGTAACGAAATACCTGATAACGTCCGTATCCCGGGAGATCCCGACAGGCTTTCCATGGCAGTGGCAGGGCTGGTAGCGAATGCCGTTAAGTATAATGAACCGCCAGAGAACGTATGGATCCGGTATGCGAGATCAAATGCGAACCATTATATTATGGTGTGTGATAATGGCATCGGTATCCCCGAGGATAATATCGAATCGATCTTTGAGCCGCTCCACGTCGGAGACGTCAACCAGGATCGCAAAGACGGCAGCACCGGCCTTGGGCTCACGATCGCGAACAAGTATGTCCAGTTGCATGGAGGGGATATAACGGTGAAGAGTGAAGTGGGCGAAGGAAGCACCTTCACTATCAGAATACCAAGGGAGGTATGAGTTTTGGGAAACAAGATCATGGTCGTCGATGACGATCTGCCGACGCTGGAAGTAATGGAGCTGCTGCTCAAGAAGATCAACCGTGAACCACTCCTGGTTCATAATGGATGGGATGCCCTGCGGGCAATCAAGAAAGAGAAACCCGCGCTTATCATTCTCGATGTGATGATGTCTCCCATAGACGGATGGCAGTTCCTGGAAGAACTAAAACGGAATGACGAATACAAGGATATCCCGGTCTTGCTGTTCACCGCAAAACACGTCTGGCCGGAAGAGTACTCGAGATACGCGGAAGATATCGTCGGTGTCCTGGAAAAGCCTATCTCTCTTGCCGAGTTGAAGGCCGCCCTGGAGAGGGCCCTTCCCCAAGACGCCTCTTCTCGCGTGGACGACACCCGCCGTACCCTGCAGATCAAGAGCGGGTGACCTCTTTTCACACACATCCCGCGGCATCCCCCCGGGTTAGCCTGCCTTCCACCGAAAGGCATTTTATCGGCCAGGTGCGTATTACCCGGTAGTGTTCCTCTCATGATCGTTACGGATCTCCCCGGATATCCTTCCCTCAGGGAATATCAGCGTATCGTGGGCACGAAACAGTTTTCGGCGATCGAGGAACTCGCCGGACGCCTCTCCGGCGTCAGTCTCCAGGAGATCAACTCGACTCGTTATGGAGGCGGCGTCTCGGAGATCCTGATCTCGTACGTGCCGTTCCTCAACGCGCTCGGCCTCGAGACAACCTGGAGCGTCATGGAAGCCGAACAGCCGTTCTTCGACGTGACAAAGACGCTCCACAACTTCCTCCAGGGCCGGGAGGGCGGGTTCTCGCCGGAGATGATCGAGACCTACTGGGAGGCTCAGCGGCAGAACGAAGGGCTGATCGAGGATGATGCCGACGTCGTGACCATCCACGACCCCCAGCCGCTCGGCCTTGTCGAATTCCTGACGAACCGGGAACTCGAGCGGAAGAGACTGCTCTGGCGGTGTCATGTCCAGCTGGAGACGGTACCCACCACGGCCGTCGGGAGCATCGGCAACGTCTTACGGAGGCTGGTCGAGAAGTATCACGCCGGGGTGTTCTCCAGTTTCCAGTACCTTCCTCTCTGGAACGTGCCGAGTTTCATCATCCCGCCGTTCATCGACCCGCTATCCGAGAAGAACCGCGATCTCCCCGTATCCGAGATCGACGCAACCCTCGCCAAATTCGGTATCGACCCGGAGAAGCCGATCGTCACCCAGGTCTCCCGGTACGATGTCTTCAAGGATCCGGTCGGCGTCATCCAGGCGTTCAAGAACGTCCGGCGGAAGATGCCCTGCCAGCTCGTCCTCGTCGGCGGGCGGGCGTGCGACGACCCGGAATGCTTCATCGTCCTGCGCGAGGTCCGCGAGACGGCCGAGGACGATCCCGATATCCATATCCTCGATCTCCCCCCGGACAGTCACCGCGAGATCAACGCGCTCCAGCGGGCGTCTGATGTGATCGTCCAGAAGTCCATAAAAGAGGGGTTCGGGTTGACGGTGACCGAAGGGCTCTGGAAGGAGAAGCCGGTCGTCGCCGGGAGCGTCGGCGGCATACCGCTCCAGATCCGTGACGGCTGGAACGGCTACCTGGTCTCGACGGTCCAGGAGACCGCCGACCGGATCCTCCATCTCCTCCGGCACCCGGAGACGGCCCGCGAGATGGGGGCACGGGGCAAGGAGTTCGTGCGGGAGTACTATCTCCTCACCCGGGGCGTGCAGGATCACCTCACCGTCATCGATCAGGTGAAGAACGGCAGGATCACCGCCCGGGACAGCGTCATCTGCTACCACCCGCAGGTGGTGACGACCCGGATGGCCGGGTGTGCGGCCCGGCACTGATGGTTGCCTCCTCCAGTCCCGTCATTCGATGGGGATCTTTTTGCCGCCGGGCCCGCCCGGCTTCCCCATCTTCTTCAGGCGTAATTCGAGAACACCGTTCTTGAATCCGGTCTCGGCACCGTCTTCTACCACGCTCGCGGGCAGGCGTATCATCCGGCTCAGGGTGCCGTCTCCGCGTTCGTGGATGTAGTATGTTCCCGGTTTTTCCTCGACCGGCCCGGGGCGCCTCGCCGTAATTCGCAGGGTCTGGGGGGTTGGCAGGTTGATCTGGATCTCGTTCTTGTCAGCGCCGGGCAGTTCCGCAACGACGATCACCTTGTCGCCGTGTTCGAGGATGTCGACCCGGAAGTCTGCGGTGAGGCCGGGGAAATCGCGGCTGCCGGCGCGTGAGACCGGCGGCAGCCCGCCTTTCTTCCCGCCTCCATGGGTTCTGTCGGATCCGCTGTCCTGGTTGCTCGTTCCCTGATCCCCCTCCTGCCGCCGCCCGGGGCCGGAAAGGTCGTCTTCTCTCCCTGTCATGGTGCTTGCCTCCTGCAGTCAGGTTGCCGTCGGATGGCCGGTCGCCATCCGTCGTTCCCCTCTTGAACCTGCATACTTAACAGTTTGTACCCGGGTGCCGGGGTCGCCCTGACTTGCAGCAGCACCTTCAGTGATGCATACGTTGCGGTCTTCCCGGCGGCCCGGGGCGGATAATCCCTGGCCGTCGTCAGGGTGGCCATTGATACGACTTCGGAAGACGTTCTTCGTGCCGTCGTTTGCCGGCCGTTAGGTTTTTGTGGCGTGACCGGTATGGGGAGCAACCCCTGGTTTTCCGGGGCGCGGGGGACTGCAAGATTCACCGCCCGTGCTGCCGTAATACCGGAGATGCCCGTGCCGACGGGTTCGGCGGGGGGTTATGGAGGAAGACGAGATGGCGCAATTCAAACCATTCGAGATGGAAGGGATGCCTATAGAAGAGCAGCCCATGAACTGGAAGGATATGGTTCCGGCCCCGTATGACAAAAAGGCGGTCGACGCCTACACCCGGACCCGGATCATCCTCATGAACGGGATCGAGAACAACGCTGTTCTGATGTCGCACGCGATCGAGCGGATGCACCCCGATCCCGAGGTGAAGAAGTCGATGGCCCTGATGCGGCGGATCGACTCCCAGCAGCAGGAGACAGTCAACTGGCTCAACCCGGCGGACCAGTCGATCGTCGAGACCACGCTCGGCTACGAGCAGGTGGCGGTCGACCTCACTGCGAACCTGGCGCAGAACGAGCCGGATCCCTACGTGAAGCAGACGCTGGACTTTGCCCTGCTCGAGGACTTCGATCACCTCTACCGCTACAGCTGCCTCTACGACTACATCGAGGGCGGCGACCCCGACTCGATCGTCCAGGGCAAGACCGAGGTGAAACCCGGCAGGCCGACGAGTATCGAGCACCGCCACCCCTTCGACTCGATGCGCAAGCACTACGACAAGGAGACGGCCGACATCAAGACGAAGATGAACTACATCACGATCACCGCCGGAGAGCAGCAGACGATGCTCTACTACCGGGCGCACGGGTTCATGTATCCCGATGAGATTGCACGGCAACTGTATGCCGAGATCGCGGAGATCGAGGAGCAGCACGTCACCCAGTACGGCCTGCTCGGCGACCCGAACGAGACGATGCTCGAGAAGATGGCGATGATTGAGCTCAACGAGGCCTACCTCTACTACTCATGCGCACAGACCGAGAGCGACCCGAGGATCAAGGGGATCTGGGAGAAGTTCATGAAGATGGAGATCGCGCACTTCAACGAGTGCGCACGGCTCATCAAGCAGTATGAGGGCCGTGATGTCATGGACCTCGTGAAGGCCGACGTCATCGAGCCCCTGGTCGTCTTCGAGGAGAACAAGGACTACGTCAACAGCGTCATCGACAACCAGCTCGATCTTGCGCCGAACAACATGGAGTTCGTGCGGATGCGGGATCTCCCGGACGACTGGGCAAGTTTCGGCTACCTGCGCGTCATGAACGCAAAGGGTGTTCCGAGCGAGGAGGTCGTCTCCAAAGCGGGCCCGGGCCTTGCAGAGCGCGACCAGGCGCAGAACATCAAGAAGGTCAAGCAGGAGATGGCCCGCCGGGTCGAGAAGGGTATGGCAGCGGTGCCTGCCCGATAAGGTCCCTTTTTTGGGTTTTGTTGAAACCCTCTCCCGGAGGATGAATTATCTCCGGATAATCCATGTCTCACCGACGCACGCGAAGGCGCGAAGAACGCGAAGTCTGGATGGGTATTGACTGTCTCCCTTCGCGGCTTCGCGGCTCGAAGCCTACGGCTTCTCACGCTCCCGTCCTGTGGACAGTCGCGGCTCGCACCTACGGTGCTCAAGCTCGCTGCGCTCGCACTTCGCGTGAGACCCACATCACCCGCCTCTATCGGCAACCGAGTGTTATCCAGGGGTTGTGGAAAGCATTTCAACAGGGCCCTTTTTTGCTTGACGGCCCGAACCTTCGGGCTGCTGTGCGGCTTACCTCTTCCGCGGAAGAGTATACTGTTGTCTCTGCCCTGTTTGCCTCACACAACTTGCGATGGCCCGTAGGATCTTATGCACCACCCGCTACATATCTGGTGCCGGTAGCTCGCCGTTATCCGTGGCCTCCCTGAGCGTGAACCGGAACACCGCCCCATCATCGGAACGGCCCGGCACCCGGTCTTCGACCCAGATTCTGCTGCCGTAGCGGACAACAAGCATCCGGCAGATCGAGAGGCCGAGGCCCTGGCCGCTCTCCCGGGCCTTCCCCTGCTCGAACCGGGAAAATATGGCTTTCTTCGCCTCTTCCGGAACCCCCGGGCCGGTGTCGGCGACGGTGACGAGGACGAGCCCGTCATCTTCAGCGTCTTCGACGACGATCTCTATCTCGACGCCCGGCCCGCCATGCTTCTCGGCGTTGCCGATGAGGTTCGTGAAGATCTCGGGGAGGAGGTCGTCTGCGAGGACTATCACCCGCAGCCCCTCGTAGGTGATGCGAGCGTCTGGATGGTGAGCGATCTCCTTGCGGATAACCCCGTCCAGGTCGACCGGGTGGAGCGCCGCCCGGCTCTCGCGGATCTTGCGGATCGTGGTGACGTTTGCCGTGATATCGATGCTCTTTCTGATACCGGCGCGGAGTCTCTTCAGGTATTCCCGCTCCTTCCCGGAGAGTGCTTCGTCGAGCAGTTCGGCGTAGATGTTCGTGACGTTGTCGGCGTTTTTGATGTCGTGGGTGAGGATGTCGAGGTAGAGGTTCGCCTCCCGGTGCGCCGCCTCGAGCCGTGAGTGGAGTATCCCACGGAGAACCCCGCTCCCGACCTCACGGCCGATCGCTTCGAGAACCCGCCGGGTTTCCTGCGGGATCTCCGGTGTGGTGGTGCTCCCGAGCACGAACGCCCCGACGACGGAGGATTCGGCGGCGAGCGGAATGAAGGCCAGGGAAGCGACGCCGAAGTCCGCGAGAAGATCCAGGTCCCGGCCGGGCGCGTCTTCCGCCCCCTCAACGAACCATGGTTGCCCCGCGACGAAGACCCGGTTGTAGGGCCAGTGCCGGACGTTGAGCCTCCCGTTCTGCATCAGGGCGAACGCGGAGACCCCGCGGTGGCACCGGATGCCGGCCTGCACCCGCTCCCTTCCCTCCAGCATGTAGATCAACCCGAGATCGAACCCGAGGTTGTCGAGTGCCGCATCGAGCGTGTTTTCGAGCAGTTCGTCCAGGGTGAATGCGGATGCCGAGGCGGTGATGACCGCGTTCAGGACGGCGAGCCTCCTGTTCCTGATAAGAATCTCTTTCCCTGAGCGTATCCGTTCCGTGACGTCGGCAAGCGAGAGGACCAGCCCCTGGACGTTTCCCTTTGCATCCTTCACCGGCACGAGACTCCAGTCCCAGTAGGTCGTCCCGCGTTCGGGCTGGTCAACGTACGCGAACGGTTTTGCGTGTATCCGGAACGGCTCGCCGGTATCCCGAACCCGCTCAAAGATCGTCTGGTTCTCCAGGTTCGGGAAGAGGTCGAAGTGCCCCTGCCTGAGAAGTTCCTCCTTCGCGTACCCCGAACCTTCTGCGTAGGCCGTATTCACGCGAACGAACCGGAACCCAGGATTGAGGTACGCAAGGTGGACGTCGGTGTACTCCATGATCGTCCGGAGGAGGTCGCGTTCTTCCGCGAGGTCGGCAGCGAGCGACTGGTTCTCGGCGAGCAACTGCTCCCGCTCCGCATCCACCTGAACTCTTTTGGTGATGTCCTGGGTGAGCCACCGGATCTCTGTAAGGCCGCCCCGGTCGTCACGGACGGCCGTGGCCGAGAGGGAGACGGGGACGGGCTCTCCGGTCGCCGGCTGTACCCGGACCTCGATCCCCCGCAGGGGGCCGGGGGCTCCGCTCTCGAACTGCGCGACGAGGTCACGGCAGGCCTTCCTGTCCCCGGGGGCGATGTGATCGGCGCCGGCCGTCCCGATCAGGGTTTGCCGGTCTTTTGCGAGGAGGAGGGCTCCCGCCCGGTTCACGTCGAGGATCATCCCTTGCGGGTCGCAGATGAAGTAGCCGTCGGGGGCGAGTTCGAAGAGTTCCCGGTAGCGGTTTCGCTCCTGCTCGAGACGGTGGTAGTTCTCCTCGCTCTCCTTCCTCGCGGTGATGTCGCTGACGAGGAGGAGCACCGCGCCGTTGCCCGGAACCCGGACCGAGCATGCCGCCCACCTGTCGGGAGCAATCTGGCATTCCAGCCCGGAGATAATCTTCCTTTCCCGGATCGCCGCGATCAGCCGCCAGGCTGTCTCCTGATCGGCGATGAGCGGTGCGAGGTGGGTGCGGACGAGCGCCATCCCGTCCGCCCCGGTGAGATCCCTGTTGTCCGGCAGCGATAGAAGGCTTTGAAAGATCCGGTTGACCCGTATCACTCTCCTGTCGGCGTCGAGCAGGAGCACGCCGTCTTCGAGTTCGTCGAGGGTGGCGTGTGGGTTGAGCACTTCATCGGATGCAGGTGTGAAAGACATGGTGGGTTCGGCCGTTTTGCGTTTCTATTGGAGGTGGAACCTGATCGACAGTAAACTTTGGCATGGGGTATTCCGGAAGGAGCCAGTCCTGGAGAGGCCGATATCTCCGGTTGTGCATGAAGATTTTACGGTCTGTTCATATCGGGCATACCCTGCGCAGATAGGTACCTTTATATCTTTTCGCGCATATGAGTAATATGTTACAACAGAGGTGAACAGCAATGCCAGGATTTGATGGTACCGGGCCCCAGGGTATGGGGCCGATGACCGGGCGGCGCATGGGCCGGTGTGTCCTGCCGCCGCAGCCGCCGGCAGAAGGCAGCCCTGCCGGAGAAACGAACGAGACCACCCAGCAGGCTCCGGCCCAGCAGCAGCCTGTTTACGGCCTTGGGCGAGGCGGAATCCCGTACGGGTGCGGTCGTGGCCGCGGCTTCGGCGGCGGACGCGGGCGCCGGTGGTGAACGCCTGATGCGAGCTGGTGCGGGCTGGATTGCCATCCGGCCGCCCCTCGCGGAGCCTGCCGGAGTACAGTAAGCATGGCAGCAATTATCGATCCGGAACTCTGCACCGGGTGCGAAACCTGTGTGGATGCCTGCCCGGCCGGAGCAATCCGGATGGAAGACGCGAAGGCAAAGATCGACGCCGGGCTCTGCATCGACTGTGGAACCTGTGTCGACGAGTGCCCGTCAGGCGCCATACGTCTTGAGTAGTGCCGGCCGGGCAGGGTCCAGCCGGTGAAAAACCTTTTTTAAGCGATTCTACGCAGACTGCTATACCTGCAGGGTCAGTTGCGGTCAAACACGGTTACTCAAACCCGGGTACGGGTGATCCGTCCCGGGTTATGGAGCATGAGTGGAAGAGTAGGGAAAGAAGGGGTTTGGTGCCGTTAGCACGGCGAGGATCCCGGTGATGCGTGCAGACAGGGTTCCCCCTGCCGGCCCGTGGCTACCAGCACCGCCAACCGCGGCCCCGTCCCCCGCCGAAGCCGCGGCCACGGCCGCCACCGCGTGGCAGCCCCCCGCGGCCGAGACCGTAGACCGGTCCCGGGTAGGGTGAGTACGGAACGCGATAACCCCCAACGGGCCCCCACACGGGCGGCCACTGTCTCCGTGCGGCGGGGTTGCAATAACCGAACCCGCCGCCGGTCAGCGGCCCCTGCCCTCTTGGTCCTGTACCGTCAAATCCTGGCATGATTCATCTCCTTGCGGGCGTGCTCTCACCCGCTATTATGACTCATATGTTCGTAAGTATATGTATGTTCTTGTTGCGGCGAGCGAAAAGGCAGGTGTTGGTGTTCTGGACGTTGCCTGCCGGGATAGCCCGGAGAACCATGTTGTCGCGGCTGAAAAGTTCGTGGCCCCGCTCTTTCCCCATCATGATGATCTCTCGCACGAGAAGATCGAAGCCGTCCTGCCGGTTCAGGCACTTCCCGCCCTCGATGCCGGCGGTTGAGAGGGGATCTACCTTTCGTTCCCGGCGTTCGGCAGGGCGTTTCTCGCTTCGCGGGCAAAAGCAAGCGTTCGCTCAGGGTTGCGGACACCGTCTTTCCTGACGCCGGTATGCACGTCGACCCCGTAGGGGCGGACTTTCTGTATTGCAGCTCCGACATTCTCCGGCGTAAGCCCTCCTGCAAGTATGACGGGGATTGGCGAGTTTGCGACGATTGTTGCGCTGATGTTCCAGTCGTGAGGGATCCCCGTTCCCCCGAGTTTCTCGCGGGTCCTGGTGTCGAGGAGGAGTGCGTCGGCGTATGGCTCGTAGCGTTTTGCCGCCGCGGCGGCCGATGCGTCCGTCACGTGAACGGCTTTCACGATCGTTACGTACGGGAGAGCGTCGCGGACGGTATCCAGTTCGGTGGGTTCGACGGTGTTCTGAACCTGCAGCGTCGTGCAACGCGACTCTTTTACTAACTCGATGAGGTCTTTTGTCTCCTGCAGGTGGGTGACCGCGACCGGTTCGATGAACGGCGGGAGACGGCGTATCATTCTCGCAGCTTCTGCCGGAGTTACGAAGTCGCTGCTCTTGTGGGTCACGCCCATGATGAACCCCACGGCGTCGCAGCCCGCGTCGATTGCGCACCGCATATCCGCAAGGCTGGCCGTTCCGCAGAATTTTACACGCATGGGGACCACTTCACAACGACATCAGAAAAGTTGCTCGAAGTGCCCCCGCCCGGATTTGAACCGGGGACAACCAGATCTTCAGTCTGGCGCTCTCCCAGTCTGAGCTACAGGGGCTTCTGCCTTACAATGTTGTCGGTCGTTCTTAATAAATACTCTGTTTACCGGGACACAAACCCGCCGGCACCGGGACGGCGGGGTGGGAGCCGACCCATAACCGCCTGTTTATCACGTTGTACGCCGATATAAAGAACAATGGGCGCAAGCGATCGAAAGCCGGATACCAGGGGCGGAAACCTCATGCAGGCTCTCTCCGGGAGGACAGCGAGCGTCGTGCACCTCACGCACAACGACCTCGACGCCGTCGGGAGCGATGCCGTTCACCGGAGAACCTATGGGGAGGTCTTCACCGTCTGGTCTTCGGTCGGCAAATTCCTCTCCCTCTTCGACGCCGTCGCCGGTTCTCCCGGCCGGGGCGACCTCCTCAGCATATCGGATCTCGGCTACCAGCAGGGTGTCGAGCAGCGGCTGGCGAAGGCGCGCTCCAACGGGTGGCGGATCGAGTGGCGCGACCATCATCGCTGGAAGGACGAGGAGATCCGTGCCGTCGAGAAGAAGACGAGCCTCCTCCACGTCGACGTTTCCACCTGCGCGACCGGGATCGTCGCCCGCGACCTCGCTCCCGGCGACCCGGTGGCCGAAGAGGTCGCGCGGGTCGTCTGCGACTACGACCTCTGGAAACACCAGGATCCCCGGTCGAAGATGCTCGGCCAGGTGGTGATGCGGAAGGGCTGGCGGGAGTACGTCCGCGACAACCTTGTCGGGGGAACGATCGTCGATGCAAAGGTTGAGAGCGAGTACGACGAGATCGTCCGCGAGATGGAGCGGGACATCAAAAAGAGCATCCGGCACACCACGATCATCGAGAGCGATCGCTACCGGATCGCGTTCGCTCCCCTCTACGGCTACCCGAGCGAGACCGCTCACGCCATCCGTGAAGAACTCGGCACCGATATCGAGGTGATCGTCTCCTCTAACGGCCGCATATCCATCCGCTCCGTCCCCCCCGTCAGCCATATCATCGCCCGGGAGTTCTCCGGCGGCGGCCATCCCCACGCGGCCGGGGGGACGTTCTCCTTCAACCTCGTCGACCGGCTCCTCTTCTGGCTCATCAAGAGGAACCGTCACTACCGCCGCCTGGCGGAGAAGGCCGCGTCTATCGAGAAATGAACGCCCGGTCGACGAGGCTCTTCCAGTAGTCCGGGCAGGACTCCTTGCAGTAGCCGCCCGCCTCGAACAGATCCGGATCGGCGAGTTCGGCCGCCGCCGCCGCAAGATCCGTTCCCTCCGCGTCGAGGAGGATCAGCTTTCGGACACGGAACCGCTCCATCAGGTCAAACGCCCGGCCGAGCGCGGCCGCCGGGAGGACGAGGGTGTCCTGGTATTCGAGCAGGAGTTCCAGGTCGAATGTCTCCGGGTTTCTCGGGAAGAAGAGGACTTTTCTGCCCGCTAGCATCTCGAGTTCGATCGCATCCGCTTCATCTGCGATCAGAACGTGGCCCTGCACGCCTGCGTCCCGCATCTCCCGCGCAAGGCGAGCATACAGGTCCGCTATCGTCTCGGAGAACTCTTCCTCGTCCCCCATGCAGGCGTCGCGGAACCCGAGCATGTGGGGGGTGGGGAGCGCGGTCCACGCATCTTTACACTTCGTTCTGATGAACCGGGCGTCCTCGGTCACGGCGGCCGGTTCGATCCCCGGTTCGCCGACGAGCACCCCGTTCTCCATGCCGAGGAATGCCCCGCTCAACCGCTCGCCGTAGAAGACGCCGCCGGCGGCTGGCACCGCCACGCCCTCCTGGGCGTCGAGCGACCGCTCGAGCCGGTAGGTGGTGAGATCCGCTTCCACCCCTCTCTTCTCCTTCAACCATTCTGCGAGTTCCGGAACCGCAGGTATCCCGACCTCGGAACCGAACGACCTCACTGGTATTGTAATCCGTCGTGCCATGCGCTGGTATCTTTATTAGCATCGCAACCAGAGTAAATAAGGATGAGTGGTAAGCCGTTGCTGGTAACGTGCGGGCTCCCGTACACGAACGGTCCCTGCCATATCGGGCACCTGCGGACCTACGTGCCGGCGGATTTTTATGTCCGGTATATGCGCCGGTCCGGGGAGAAGGTCGTCTTTGTATGCGGTTCCGATAACCACGGAACGCCGATCGTGATCAGCGCCGAGCAAGAGGGCTCGACACCCCGCGCCCTCTCGGAGCAGTATCACGAGCACTTCTACGAGACGTTCCGGCGGATGGACGTCGTCTTCGACCGGTTCGGGATGACCGACGACGCCATGAACCACGAGACCACCCGCTCGATCGTGCAGCGGCTCATCGAGAACGGCTACGTCTACGCAGAGACCATCAGCCAGAGTTACTGCCCGGACTGCGAGCGGTTCCTCCCCGACCGGTACGTGGAGGGGATCTGCCCGCACTGCGGGGCGGTCGCCCGGGGCGACGAGTGCGACCAGGGGTGCGGGCAGCACCTTGAGCCGGGCGAGATCAAGGACGCGGTCTGCAAGGTCTGCGGCGGGAAGGCTGAGTACCGGGAGCAGGAACATTACTTCTTCAAGCTCTCGGCGTTCCGCGAGTTCCTCCTTGAGTACCTCCCGAACCTCCAGGGCACGTCCACCGCCCGCAACTACGCTCTCGGGTGGGTGAAAGAACTCCTGCACGACTGGTGCATCACCCGGACGCTGGACTGGGGCGTCAAGTTCCCCGGACGCGACGATCTCGTCGTCTACGTCTGGGTCGACGCGCCCATCGGCTACATCTCGTTCACGAAGGAGTGGGCAGAGGCTGCCGGCGCCGACTGGAAGGACTACTGGTGCGGCGACGATACCCGCGTCACGCACTTCATCGGCGGGGATATCATCTACCACCACTGCATCTTCTGGCCGGCGCTCCTCAAAGGTGCGGGCTACGGCCTCCCGCACGCGGTGGTCGCGAGCGGCATGGTCACGATCGAGGGGAGGAAGTTCTCGAAGTCCCGCGGCTACGTCGTCTGGACGAACGACGACTATCTGGACCAGGGCCTCCCGGCGGACTATCTCCGCTACTACCTCCTCTCCTACACGAACCACACGAAGGAGCTCGACTTCTCCTGGAAGGTCTACGCCGAGCGGGTGAACAACGAGATCGTCGGGACGCTCGGGAACTTCGTCTACCGGACGATGTACTTCGCCGAGAAGGAGTTTTCCGGCGTGCCCGACCTTGCCCCGCGGCCGGAGGTCGTCGAAGAGATCGAGCGGTCGCTTGCCGCTATCGACGGTCTGATGCGCGACTACGACTTCAAGAACGCCGTCGATGCGATGATGACGCTCGCGTCATACGGGAACGGCTACATCCAGAACAACGCGCCCTGGAAGCTGATCAAGGAAGACCGGGCCGCGGCAGAGCAGGTGATCGCCGACTGCCTCCAGATCGTGAAAGCGCTCGTCCTCGTCTTCGAGCCGCTGATGCCTGACGCGATGCAGCGGGCCTGGACGATGCTCGGCTACGAGGATAATATCGCAGACCATCCCATAGGCGAGGGCACGGAGCCGGTGGGGGCACGACCGCTTGCAAAACCCGCCACGCTCTTTACGAAGGTCGAGAAAGACCAGGTCGCCGCCCTCGAGGCGACCCTTAACGAGCGGGTGGAGCAGGCGAAGGAGGCGGCCGCACCGAAGATGCCCACCGTCTCGATCGATGAGTTTGCGAACCTCGATATCCGGATCGCAACGGTCGTCTCGGCCGAACCGATCAAGGGCTCGAAGAAACTCTACAAACTCATCGTCAACCTTGGAAGCGAGAAGCGCCAGGTGGTCAGCGGGATCGCGCAGTTCTACGCCCCCGACGAACTGGTGGGCAAAGACGTGGCGCTGATCGCGAACCTGGCTCCCGCAAAGATCTTCGGTGTCGAGAGCAGGGGGATGATCCTCGCCGCTGGCGACGAGGCCTCTCTCCTTGTTCCTCTCCGCCCGGTCAAGCCGGGGACAAAGGTCCGCTGACCGGGACGACCCGGTCAATCCTGTTTTTTCTTGAGCGACTGGTTATAGATGACGGTCTACTCTGTTACTGGGTTTCACACCTGGCTGTCCACTTACTGTCCCGGTCATACTACGAAATTCTTAGATCTCCCGCCGGATCCAGGCCTCGATCAGCGCCCGCGAGATGCTCTCCACCGGTGGAACGAGAGGCAGGGCATCGCGGGTAAACCAGCCGGCGGCTTCGATCTCCTGGTTGTCGATCCGGATCTCCCCTCCGGCATGGTCTGCGACAAAGCCGATCATGAGCGAGTCGGGGAACGGCCAGGGCTCGCTTCCGAAGTAGCGGAGGTTACGCACCGTAATCGCGACCTCCTCGCCGACTTCGCGGTGGACGGTCTGTTCAAGATTCTCACCGGGCTCGTTGAAGCCGGCGATGACCGAGAAGAGCCCAGATGGGAAGTGGGGAGAACGGGCGAGCAGGACCTCCTCTCCCTTCTTGATCAGCACGATGACGGCGGGGGAGATCCGTGGGTAGATGATGTGGTCGCAGGCCGTGCAGATCCGTGCCCGCTCGGTCGTGACCGGGCGGGTTCTGGCACCGCACCTGCCGCAGAAGACGGTCGACCGGTCGAAGTCGAGGATCCGCACGGCATAGGAGGCAACGGCCAGGTCGTCGTCCGGAACCGTTCCGAAGAGTTCTCTGACCGGTGACGGCTGCCAGCCGGTCGGCGGCGCGGCTCCGGCAGCGACCTCGGCCGCGTAGTAGACGATGTCGTTGCGGGTGCCGAGGTACACCGGCGCACCGGACGTGAGACCGGCGGGGAGGGAGTCCGGCATGAGAACAGTGCCGGGTGCCGGTTTGCTCGTGAAGAATACGGAACTGCCCTGGACCAGGATCCAGCGTTTCCGTGCAGGCGCCGTCCCCTCCGGTTCCGGGTAGACGGGGAGGAGGGGGCGGACTGCGTAGAACGGACGGTGCTCCATACGTATTATCTCAGTGTGCAACCCTGAAATATCTCCCGATTGCCGGCACGGATCTATCCGTTACAGAAAGTATTCCCGCTCTTTTCGCTCGCTATACAGCGTATGGTGACGCGTCGATACACCTTTGACCCACGGGGCATCCGGCCGGGTGATGTCGGGTATCCCTTACCCTGACCCCGATGAGGTGCCGAAGTCCCCCTGGCTTTCTATGCCTGGAAACAAGCGATGGGGGCGATTATACCTGTTAAAAACGGACGGGCCTGGAGGGATTCGAACCCTCGGCATCCGGGTTAGAAGCCCGGCGCTATGTCCTGGCTAAGCCACAGACCCCTGTGGTATTCCTATACATTTTGGTCGCATGGGGTTATTAACCCTTTGAGGAAGGCGCCCATGCTCCGGCCCTTCGCACTTCGCGGCTTCGCGCACTTCGCGTGAGGTCATATTGTTATCTGTACCCGCTAACTCACGCGAAGAACGACGCTTCGTCAGAAGCGGAGTTGGAGCACCGTAGGTGCGAGCCGCGACTGTCCACAGGACGGGAGCGTGAGAAGCCGTAGGCTTCGAGCCGCGAAGGACGCGAAGTCTGGTGTCCGGGTGCTGCCAGTGTCTCTTCACATCTCCGGTGCTCCTGATCCGTTCCTTGTCGGAACGTCGCACGAAAAAAGAGAGCGCATCATCCGGCGCGGTAACACGCCGACCGGATGATCTCGACCTTGGTCGGGTCTCCCCACTTCCGCCCCTCCACGTCGCGGGCGATGGTCATCCCCCGGAACTGAACCTTGATCCGGGCGGCCATCCGTTCCCGCTCCTCGAAGAAGAACGGGTTGGCGACCTCGATCCGCCTCATGCTGATGTTGAGGGCGAGGAGATCGACCATGATCCCCGGATCACCGGGCGAGAGGTCTTCCTCGTTGACCGACGTCACGAAGATGCACTCGCCGGGAGCGGTCTCGGTCAGCGTGATGATGTTGTGGGCGCTGTTCAGCTCGAGAGTGCGGGCCTTGCCGCTCTTGAGTTCGGCAATGACCGACGGCGAAATTCCGGTTAACGCTGCATACTTCATAGTCATCACCCGTACATCGGCAGCTGCTCTCTCCGGGGCTGACCCTCAGTCTTCTGCACCTGCTCGGCGATCTGGGACATCGCCGCCTCGATCTCCACCGCCTGTTCGAGCAGCGGCTGGATATCCAGGCCGAGGCCGTAGATCTGGTTTAAGACCTCGATCGTGGCCGCAGACGATCGCGGGTCGGGGGTATTCACCGTCTCCCCGAGCAGCCCTATCCCCGGGATGCCCCGCGTCTTGCACTCCGTGAGGAGGCTTGCCGCGACACCGGAGATGCTTCCCATGGGAAGGATGATCGTCTTCTCCTCGACACGCTGCAACGCACCGCTGCTGGTCGCGACCCCGAAGACCCTCTTTTCCTGTTCGTTCGTGATGATCCCGGCAATCGTGACGATCTCCCCGATGTTGAACTGGGCGAGCCAGTCCATGATGCCGTTCGCCACCTCGTAGCAGATCGCCGGGTGGATGGGGACGTCGGAGACGACTGCGGCGAGGTGATCCTTCTCGTAGAGACGTACGGGAGCGTTAATCACGCCTTTCGACATAAGAGCGACCGGCGGGAAGTATTTGCTCGTGATCGCCCCGATCTGTTCGAATTCCATCTGTTCGACGAGGTATTGCAGGGCAATACTCCCGACGAGCCCACTCCCCGGAAAGCCGATCAACACTGTTTTTTCGGCGCCGGCGAGCGCTCTGGATATGACCTTTATATCGTCCATGGGATCAATCACTCACTCCTGGATTAGTTTAACATAGCTGGATGTCCCTTAAAAATATTATGCAAGAATACCAGATCAAGCGCGGATACACGAAACAACTTGCAGAATCCATGATTCAGGGTCTCCGCGACCAGTTTGAGATCGAACCCCGTGCGGCGGAGAACGACCATTATATCATCTCCTACGGAGCGCTCCTGCGCCTTGAGGTCTGGCTGGGCGCAGGAGGCAAAACCCTGATCGTCGATACCGAGGCGAGCAAGGATGCCGACGACGAGACGATCATCGACACCAACCGCCGGTTCCGCAACTATCTCCAGCAGGTCACCGGGTATACGGCAAAAGAGCGGGCAAAGAAGGCCCAGCAGGCCTTAAAGAAAAAAGAATAACCGGATTCTTCTCTCCGGCAGGGCATCTCTTTTTGCGGACTTTAACTCCGCATATTTCATGCTGATTTTTGGTGCAGAAAGGCGAGGTGCTCCCGGCGTTTCAATCGTTGCCCGGTATTGGTCATCTTTCGCTTTTGCTTCAGTTAATTGGATGAACCTGTACACGGCTTCCCACCGGATATCGCACCTTTGGTGCTCCAACTCCGTTCCTGTCGGAACATCGCTTATCGCCACGCGGGAGTGATCGGGGAGGTGCGACCGGAGGGAGCTTGAGAAGACCGAAGGTCTTCGAACGGGTGTCCCCCTCCTGGCAGAGGCATGTTGGGATGACCTAAAAAAAGAGTGAGCGCCCTACTCAATCACAATCGCCGGCTTGAACGGCAGCGCTCCCGAGGCCTTCGGGTGCGTGCTCGTCTCGGCGCTCTGAACCTTCACCGGCACGCCGAACTCGTGCTCCAGGAACTCCCGTGCGCCCTCGAGGATCGCCTGCTCGTCGAGCGGCGATGCTCCGATCTGCTTCACCAGTTCGGGCGGCAGTTTCAGGACGAGTTTCGTGATCTGCTTCGCGGCATCGGTCGCCTCGCGGCCGCGCTTGCGCATATCCTCGTTCTGCATGATATCGCGCATCACCCTCGTCTTATCGGCAGAAGCCGCGATGATCCGGAAGGCCTCGTGTTTCCAGGCCGGGGCAACGAAGAGGCTGATGGACGCGGGCTCCATCGGGATGAGTTTCACGATCGACTCGATATCCTCGACTGTCCGGGTGAGGAGTTCCTCGGCGAGCTCGATCTCAGGGCTGACCCTGCTCTCGTCCACCCCGGGCCAGGGGGCGAAGGAGACCATGCCCTCCCCGCCGACACGCTCCCAGAGCGCCTCACAGGTGAACGGGACGAAAGGAGCGAGCAACCGCACCCAGGTGCGGCAGAGATCCTGCATCACCGCCCCGCCGCTCGCGCCCTCGGGCAGGCGGCGGCGGTACCACTTCAGGTCGGCCTCTACGCCGAAGAACGCCTCCTGCAGCGCCTGCCGGGTCTGGAACGAATCAAACGCCGCGGTGGCGTTCTCGATGCGGCGCTGGAGCCGGCTCGCGAGCCAGGCATCAATATCGTAGGCGCCCTCCGCGTCCTTCGTCTCCTCGACCGTGTTCCAGAACCGCTCAATCTGCCTTCTCGTCGACGAGACGAGCTCGTTCCTCCAGTCAAAGTCCTGCCAGGGCTCGGCGCTCCCGACGAGGAACATCCTGACGGTATCGGCGCCAAACTCCTCGATGGCGTCCTCGAGCAGGAAGACATTACCCTTGCTCGAGGACATCTTCGCCCCGTTCAGGAGCCCCATGCCGAAGATCACCATGCCCTGTGGCTGCAGTTCCTGCGGGAAGACCGCGCGGTGATGGAAGAGCTGGAAGGTGAGGTGGTTCGATATGAGATCCTTTGCCGAGAACCGGTAATCGTAGGGGTACCAGTAGAGGAACTCGTTCCTGATCCGGTCGAGGGTCTCGCGGTCGACGGTCTCCGGGCTTCCCTCCCTGAAGAAGATGTAGTCGAAGACCTCGGGCGTCAGGTTCTCCGGCGGGATAGCCTTCAGGTGGTGGGCGATCGTGTAATAGGCCATGTAGATCGTCGAGTCGGAAAGCGGCTCGATGATCCAGGTCGGATCCCAGGGCAGTTTCGTGCCGAGCCCCACCCGGCGGGTGCAGGCCCAGTCCTTCAGCCAGTCGACCGTCCGGTCGAACTCCGTCCGAACCTCGGGCGGGACGAGCGCCATCCGCTCGAGCTGGGTCTTCACCTGCTCCTTCCAGCACGGGTCACTGTACTCCAGGAACCACTGGTCGTGCAGGATCTTCACGAAGACCCGCCCCCCGCACCGGCAGGTGACCTGACGGTTGTCGAACTCGTACATCGCGATGGAGCCGTACCGCTCCATCATCACCGCTGCAACGTCGTCCCGGGCCTCCCGCACCGGCTTGCCGCCGTACTTCTCAAAGACCTTCCCGCGGGAGAACTCCGCGCTGTAGACCTCCTGGGTGAGCGCCTCCATCCCTGGATCGTTCTGGTCACGGATGCCCGCCCGCTCGACCGCGTCCTTTGCCGGGATCTCGCCGTAGCCCTCGACGGAGATGAGCGGGATCGGCCGGATGGACGTGTACTTCCCCTGCTGCTGCAGGTCGCGGAGCGCGATGTAGTCGAAGGGCGCGTGGGCGGGAACGCTCATGACGATCCCGGTCCCCATGTCCGGGTCGACGAACGTCGCCGGAAGAACCGCGACATCGCCGGAGAGCGGGTGGGTGACCGTCTGGTCGACGAGCGCCGTCCCGGGGATCTCCTCTCCCACGCGGACGTCGTGGTCCTGCAGGGCGAGTTTCGCCGCCGCCTCGCGGCTCAGGATCCACTCCTCGCCGTCAAGCGTCACCCGCACGTAGGTGACGTCCGGGTTCACCCAGAGGTTCGTCACGCCGTAGACCGTCTCGGGCCGGAGGGTTGCGCAGGGAATCCTGGCGCCGTCCCAGGAGAAGACCACCAGGGTGAACTTGATGATCTCGGCCTTCTCCCCCTCGAGGAGATCGTGGTCGCCGACCGGGTTCTCGCACTGGGGGCAGTACTTGACCGGGTGGGCACCCCTGACGACGTGCTCCTCCTCGTGCAGGTGCTTGTACTGCCACTCGATGAACTTGCTGTACTGCGGATCGACGGTGATGAACCGGCGCCGCCAGTCGATCGAGAGCCCTGACTTCTGCATCACGCGGCGGTACTCCTCCGAGAAGTAGCGGACAATCTCCATCGGGTCGATGAACCGATCGAGGATGTCCTGCGGCACCCGGTAAAGGTCGCGGTAGAGCCCGATCGTCGTCGTGTCCCCGTTTGCAATCCTCTTCGATATCCCGATGACCGGGGTGCCGGTGACGTGGAACGCCATCGGGAAGAGAACCTGTTTGCCCTTCATCCGCTGGTACCGGGCGAGGACGTCCGGGACGATGTACGTCCGCCCGTGTCCGACGTGCATCGCCCCGCTTGGATACGGGTACGCCACGGTCAGGTAATACTTCTCTTTTTCTGCCGGATCGGCCTCGAACGCGTGCTCCCACCGGGCGATGCACTCCTGTTCGTTGCCCTGCATATCTAATCCGCTCACTCTAAGCCTCCAGATTCTGGTTCCTCATAGTTGCCCTATCATACCGGCCGCAGCCGGATCGTCTCGCCCTCGTTGTAGCGCTTGATCATCTCCTGGGCGATCGTGCTGTTCTTGGCAAGGAGGATATCCCCCTCATCGTTCACCGTTGCCGTGAAGAGATACTCTTTCCCGGCGAAGACGTCCACGATCTTGCCTTTGTTCTCGGGAGATACGATCGTCAGTTGTTTCTTGTCGAGGCGGATCCTGATGCCGCCGGCAAGGTGCATCTCCTCCTCGACAGGTTTCTGCGTCTCGAGTTCGCTCCTCGGCCGGATATCGATCCCGATACCCAGTTTGTTCACGATCGCCGAGACGTTCTTGCCGCCCTTCCCGATCGCCGCCGGGACGTCCTTGTCCTCGATATAGACGACGGCTTTGTTGTCGCTGATGATCCGGACCTCGACCGGCCCGCTCGTGTACCGCCCAATCTCGCGCTGGACCTCTTTCTCGGCAACCTTCCAGGTGACGTTCTCCTCGGGCTCCGCTTCCGGTGGCGTGATGGCCGGGGGCTCCGCGTGAACAGCGGCCGGCTCTACGACGCTCTTCTTCCGGGCGAGCGGCATCACCAGGGTTTCTCCTTCGTAGCGGAAGATCTCGATCTCGGGTTCCCGCCGGGCGTGGTCGCGGACGACGATCACCGGGCGGATGTGTGTATCGCCGGGCATCCCCTCCGGTGCCTTGATCGCCAGCTCGAGGTCGTAGATCTTCGTGATCGCACCCTGGACGACGTAGATGACGGTGTTGATGATCTGCGGCAGGATGCTGTAGTCCACCCGGTCGCAGAACCGCCGGAGGCAGTCGTGCACCTCCATGCCATGCACCACCCCGACCATGCCCATCCCGGCAAGGCGCATGTCCGCATAGACGTTGAAGTCCTCGTTCTTCCGGAGTTCATCAAAGATCACGTAATCGGGACGGACGAGCAGGAGGGCTTCGGCGGTGTTCGCCATGCTCCCCTCGAGCGCCGTGTACTGGGTTATGTGGTCGGGCACCTGCAGGTCGCGCGGTGCCTCCATCGTCTTCACGACGAAGTTGTTGTCGGCGAGGAACGTCGCAAGGCTCTGGGCGAGGGTTGTCTTCCCCGCTCCTGGTGGGCCCGCGATCAGGACGCCGCGGCGGTTCCCGAGGATCCGCTGCTTGATCTCCGGCGCCATGTCGTAATCGTCGAGCGAAAGGTCGACCAGTGGCCGGACGACCGTGATCTCCATCCCGTCCGAGAACGGCCGCCGGGCAATCGAGATCCGGAGCGACCCGATCTGGACGACCGTGATCCCCCGCTTCTCAAGTTCGATGAAGCCGTCCGGGTCGCGTTTCGCCCGCTCGAGGAGTTCCTGCGCCATGGCCTTGAGCTCGTACTCGGACATCGGTGCATCCCGGAGGGTCACCAGGCGGGTATCCCGGAGTTTCCCGATCTTTGCCACCGGCGGAGCCCGCTCCTTAAGAGTGATCGCGATCGTCTCCTCATCGAGATACTGGTCGATCGAGAGCGGCGAGAAGTCGCCGATCTGCGGCCGCAGGTAGGTGACGTCGAGCCCTTTTGCCTTCGCCACCTCCGCCTGCACGAGGTCGCTCGTGATGAACCGGGCCTCGTGGTCGATCGCGACGTTCCGGATCAGGGCATCGATCTCGCCCCCGCTGGACAGTTTCACCTGGTCGAGGCTCGGGCGTTCTCCGGAAAACCGGAGTTCGATAACGTTCTCTTCCGACATGCGGAAGAGTTCCTGGAGTTCCGTCAGACCGGAAAATCCTATCTCCCGCCCCTGATTCGCCTGGGCCTCCAGTTCGGCGACGACAGCTTCCGGTATGATTATTGTTGCGCCCTTATATTCTCCGGTTTTTATCAGCGATGTTATGCGTCCGTCTATTACGACGCTGGTATCGGGTACAATTTTCATAAAAAATCACCATAGTAATGAAGTCATTCACCCTTATTAGCGTATACCTTCTCCGGATCGAAGACCAATCCGGCGACCTCCTCCCCGTCGACCGACCGATAGAAACACGAGACGTGGCCGGTATGGCAGGCTGCGCCGGTCTGCTCCACCTCGTAGAGGACGGCATCCTCGTCGCAGTCGACCAGGATGCGGCAGACCCGCTGGACGTGCCCGCTCTCCTCCCCCTTCTTCCAGAGTTTCTGTCTGCTCCTGCTGTAATAATGTGCATATCCCGTGGTTCTGGTGAGTTCCAACGCCTCCGCGTTTGCGTAGGCGAGCATCAGGACATCACGAGTTCGTTTTTCCTGCACGATGACAGGCACCAATCCGTCCTTGAACTGTATCTCCATATTGATTCACATTCCCGCGATTGCCTTCATGATTACAAAGAGGATATCTCCCATGAACAGTGCGGTCAGAAATCCTGCTGTGATTGGTATGATGAATGGAATGCCGTAGGATATCCAGACTTTGCCGGCCTTCCTGTAAAGGGCAAGTTCCCGCTGGTAGTCATTTGGATGCAGCCTGAGATCTTTTGTGTATAACCGCCGCTCTCCCCGCACGATACGCCCGAGCGATTCCGTAAATCCGACGAACCGCCTGGCAAGTCTGCCGTCCTCCGCCTCCTCGATATCTTCCATCACGAAACCGAACTCGTTCTGGATCGATCTCCCGTCGACGGGAAAGCCGAGCAGGAGGCAGGGCACCGGGGCCCGGTTCCCCTCCAGGATGTTCTTCGCGAAGATTGCGACGGGTGCCGCGATATTGATGAGCACGGCGTTCGTCAGCACGCTGAACGGAAAGAACCCGAGGGGTGATGCGCCGAAGTACGGTTCGAGCGGGTAGAACGGAATGCAAGCAGTGATGATGATGAGGGCGTACGCATCCGCTCCGCCGAAGAGGTTTACCGCCTGGAAGAAGTAAAAAAATCCGCAGAAGACCGCAACCAGGACGAGGTACGCCGCTGCCGTTCGCCAGTCCGCAAGGATAGTCAGTCCGTACACCCAGACGGCCGCCGGAACCGCGATCACGAGTGCGAGGCGCCAGGTTTTGTGAGGCACCCGCCGCTCTTTCGCATCTAAGATGGACGCATATATGAGTGTGACCCCTATTGCAGTCGCTGCAATCATGAGGGGGATACCTACCATGGGCGGAAGAATCATGGGCAGGTACTCTATTCACCTGTTGTCTCTTATTTCTGGCGATCTTTCTTTGTAGGGGATCGTCGTCGTTTCGATGCGTTTTCCGAACCGATACGACACCATACGGGCACCTACCGCCGCCGGGACGGTTTGAGCGTTCGGGTTCTCCGGTCAAAGCCCCTTCCTGGCCGGAACCATATCGGGAACTTCTGTACGTAAATGGTCTCCTCCAGACTTCCAGATACTGCCCTTTCCCATTAATATTTGTTAGAATGACGATTCTATTTTCACAAGGTATTAATAATAGCATAATGATGTGATATATTGTGATAGGGGGTAAAAATCCCCTTTCCGGCATAAAATCTACAAAATATCGTACCTGAAGATCTGCATGGACGTAAACGACCTTATGGGCGAGGTCCTTCGACAGTCGACGAGCGAGGGACACTTCACTCTTGACGAGTTGCTGCATTACGGTAGCAGGTATTCCCCGACCGGGATCGGGGTTTCCAGAGAGAAAGGGCACACGTTTTTCCTGTTTTTCTCCGGGGGCGAACCGGACGGTGCCATGTTCGTCGATACGATGGGGACGCTCTTTGGAGACTCGGCCGTCCTGCGCCTGACCGGACGAGAAGAGTTCGAACTCTTCTCGGTGACGCCGCAGATTATTGATGCACTGGTTGCACGGTGCAGGCTCTTCGACAAAAGCCACCTGAAGAAGAACGGTCGCCTTGATATCCCGACCGTCGGTACGCCTGCCCGGCAGCGGATAGGGGTGCTCTGCCTGATCGTGCGCGACGGCCGGACGCCTCTTGCGGGAGCCCACGTCGCGATCCGGAAGGGCAAACTCGTCATGACGGGCGATGTGACGGATTCCGCGGGGAAGGTCTGTTTTCGACTGCTCAATGGGCGCTATATGTGCGTGGTCTCGGATCGGCTCGGAGAGCGGACACGGCAAATCGTCGAGTTCCATGAACCTCAGGTAGTAGAGCACATTGATATTGGGGGCACTGAGGATGAGTACAGGTGAAGATGAAGAACGTGAATTGATAGCGGCAGTCAGGAACCTTCTCACACAGCCCGGGGGACTGGAGGCCGGCAAAGAAAAATCCGCAGCGGAGAGCGTCGGTACAGATTTGCCGCCCCCGTCCCCGGAAGAGGATGTGCGGGAAGAGACGGTTCCGGAGGTTGCCGCCCCCGTCACCGATGAAAAGAACGAGCAACCGGAACAATCTCCAGTGCAAGCGCAAAAGGGCGCGGGGATTCGTTCGTTCATCGAAACGGTGGCAAGATCCGGAGACGCCGCCGAACCACGTGTACCCGGCGGCAAGGACCCGGTCAGGGCGCTCCTTAACCGGATTGGCCGGGGGAAAGAGGGCGCGTCCACCCCTACGGTAGAGACGCATGATGTCCGTGCAGAAGCGGAGATGTCGGCCGATCTGCCGGCAGCGGTTGAAGATTTCGGGCCGGAGGCGGACGTGCCGGCTCCTTCCCCCAGGCACCACGGCCCTGCGGGAATCCTTGACCGGATGAAAGGGTGGCGGGAGGACACTGAATCCAGCACCCCCGGGTCGGGATCCCACATCGTGGAAGAGGTCGATGACCCGGGACTCGGAGGAGAGGTCTCCGACGGCGTGGTAACGGTCGATGAACTCGGGAACCTGGCGGATCTCATCCTCCCGAAGAGCGCGACGTTCACCATCGATGAATTGAACATCAACCGAAACGAACACAGTTTTGATTTCGTCGACAACGCCCGGGTCGTATCGGAGTTCGACGATATCTTCTCGCAGTCCCTCTCTTCCGCTTCGCTTGCTGCGGCGGCCGCACAGGTGGCGACCCCGGTCGAAGAGGTTCCGCAACCCCGGTTCGGTTTCCTCAAAATGTTCCAGGTGCCGAAAGTCGGTGCCGTGGTCGAGGAATATAACCCCACACTCCACGGTCCGCTCGTCGATCTCGCGATGCGGCCGTCACCGGGGATTGAAGAGATTGAACTCTATCCGGTGAACGAACCGTATGCCTATGTCCGGGTGACCTACGACAGCACGACGCACGAGTACACCTATCACGTCATCGAGCCCATGCTCACGCCCGGAGAACGGGAACTCTTTTTGGAGATCAAAGAACGGCTCTTTGAGACGCTCTGTATCACTTCCCGTGACCTCACTCACGATGAAGCCCGTAAAGCGCTCCGTGATGCGGCGAACGTGATCATCGCCGACTACGGTATCCGTCTCGACCCTCTCGGGCGCGAGAAGATCCTCTACCATGTGGAGAAGGAGTTCCTCGGCGACGGACTGATCGATCCGGTGATGCACGACAAGTACATCGAGGATATCTCCTGCGACGGCGTGGGCAGTGCCATATTCGTCTATCACACGACGTACGAATCGATGAAAACGACCCTTGTCTATCAGGATCACGTGGCGCTCGACTCGTTCGTCACGAAACTTGCGCAGCGGGCCGGGAAATACATCTCCATCGCCGAGCCGATGCTGGACGCCACGATGAGCGACGGATCGCGTATCCAGATGACACTCGGGGCGGAGGTGACCGCACACGGTTCGACGTTCACCATCCGTAAGTTCCGCGAGGAGCCGATCACGCCGACGGACCTCATCGAGTGGCACACCTTCTCGCCGCTCGGGATTGCCTTCATCTGGCTTGCGGTCGAGAACGCCAAGTCCTGCATCTTTGCCGGCGGGACGGCGTCCGGGAAGACGACGACCTTGAACGCCATATCGCTCTTTATCCCGCCGCTTGCAAAGATCGTCACCCTCGAGGATACCCGGGAACTGAAACTGCCTCACCCGAACTGGATCCCGAGCATCACCCGTGACTCGTTCTCGCAGGACGGGCGGGGCGAGATCGATATGTACGAACTCCTGCGTGCCGCCCTCCGGCAACGCCCGGAGTACATCCTGGTCGGTGAGGTCCGTGGCAAGGAGGCCCTGACCCTCTTCCAGGCGATGAGCACCGGTCACGTCACCTACGCGACGATGCACGCCGACTCGGTGGCGAGCGCCGTCCACCGTCTGGAGAACCCGCCGATCGACGTGCCGAGAAACATGCTCTCTGCACTGAACCTGATGTCCATCCAGGTGCAGGCCCGTATCGGCGGTCAGCGGATCCGGCGGAACAAGCAGCTGATCGAGATCCTGGACATCGATCCCCGAACGAACGAACTGATCACGAACGAGGTCTTCCGGTGGCATCCGGCGACCGACGAGATCCGGTATTCCGGCAAATCCTACATTCTCGAACAGATCATGGAAGACCGGGGGTGGAGCGAGGAGCGGATGCGTGAAGAGCTGAAACGGCGGCAGGAAGTCCTTGAATGGATGCGTATCAAGAAGATCCGCTATTTCAAGGACGTGAGCAAGATCCTGGTCTCCTACTTCCGCGATCCGGAGACGGTCGTCCAGCGGGTGCGTGCTGACCTCTACGGGGAGGGTGGTTCCGCATGAACAGTTACGAGCGGTTCTGCTTCAACCTGATCGGACACGACCTGAAGGCGAAGCGGGGAGACTACATCAGCCTCCGAAACGACCTGATGGGGGCCCGGATGAATACGCCGTTCGAGGCGTATCTTGCGACCGCTTACGTTTCCTCGGTCGCCGTGGGGCTGGTCGCCGCCGCGCTCATCGGGCTGCTGACCTACTTCCTGCGGATCCCTGATATGATCGTCTATCGCGGAGCGGTTCCGGAGGTCCTGTACGCGTTGAACGACTACAAGATGCTGCTCGGCACCATCATCATCACGGTCATCTCTCTCCTGGTCTTCGGGGGGCTGACCTACCTGATTTACCTCCTCTATCCCGGTATAAAGGCAGGAGAGCGTCGCCGGAACATCGATGCCACCCTCCCGTACGCCATCAACTACGTCACCGCCATGTCTTCAGCCGGGATCACCCCCGACGAGGTCTTCCGGCTGCTCGGCCAGAGTGCGATATACGGCGAAAGCGCTGTCGAAGCGCGCTATATCTCCCGGGAGACCGATTTCTTCGGGAAGGATCTCCTCGAAGCGCTGCGGACGGTTTCACAGGCGACGCCGAGCGAACGGATGCGGGAGTTCCTGCAGGGGTCCGTTGCGAGCATCTCCAGCGGGAGCAACCTTACGGAGTACTTCCGCAACAAGGCTCACCAGTACACGCTTGAGAATAACCAGCAGCAGAAGACGTTTTTAGAGACGCTCGGGCTGATTGCGGAGTCGTACGTCACCGCGATGGTCGCCGGCATGCTCTTTCTGATCATCCTGCAGTCGGTGATGACGATCCTCTCGGGCGACTCGGACCCGTTCTTCCTCTACATCATCATCTACATGATTGTGCCGTTTGGGAGCATGATGTTCGTCATCCTGATCAGTTCCATGACGCCGGAGGTGTGATATGGGATTTAAAGATCTTATCGACGATTTCTTGAACCGTAAATCTTCGGATCAGGAGAGTGTTCCGAATGACGTGCTGGAATCTGACCCGTTCGTGGAGCAAGACCAGGAGATCTTCGGCCGGATCGAGGACTGGCGGAAGTACCAGGAAGGGTTTTACCGGTTCCTCAGGCACCCGGTCAGGGTGATGGTGGAAGAGCCCTACACCGTCCTCTTCATATCCGTCCCCGCCGCGCTTCTCCTCTTCATAGGCGGGTTTATGAGCATGGTGGCGTCTTACGGCATCGGCGCCCTCTTCACGACGACGATGATCGACGACGTCTTTGTTTTCGCGCTCCTCATCGCCATCGTGCCGCTTTCGCTCCTCGACTTCAAGGAGGCGTTGCGTATATCGAGCATCGAGGCGTCGCTCCCGAACTTCTTCCGTGACGTGGCCGGGATGAACGATTCAGGCATGACGCTCCCGCATGCGGTTCATATAGTCTCGGAGGGCGAGTATGGGGCGCTCACGCCGCACATCCGCAAACTTGATGCCGAGATGTCCTGGGGTGTCCCGTTCGTGGAAGCTATCCGCCAGTTCGGAAAGGCCGTGAGCACTCCGCTCGCGGAACGGAGTGTCGACCTGATCGCCCACGCGAGCTCCGCCGGCGGCGATGTGAGTGAGGTTCTGCGTGCGGCGGCGCACGACGCGTACGAGTTCTTCAACCTGCAGTCGGAGCGCAAAAACGGGATGATGATCTATATGATCATCATCCTGATGTCGTTCTTCGTCTTCCTCTTCGTCATCGGGGTGCTCTCGGGCACCTTCCTCACCACGATGGCGGAGGCGGGCGAGGCGGTCGCTGCATCGGGCTCAAGTTCGGCGCAGTCGTTCATGGGCAACGTGGACCTCTTCCTCTACAACCGGCTCTTCTGCCACGCCGCGCTGATCCAGGGATTCTTCTCGGGGCTGGCGGCGGGCATCATGGGCGAAGGCCGGGTAGTCGGTGGGCTGAAATACTCGGCGCTGATGGTGTTTATCGCCTGGCTGGCGTTCCGGTTCATTATCTGAGAGGGCCGGAACGAGTTCTTCTTTTTTTACGACGTTTCGATGTGCAAGCGAAAGCGAGAAGGAGCACTGGAAGTAGGGAGCGCGACATTTTGGTGAATTATTGAAGTCGTCCCAAAAATACCACGGGATTGAAGATTCACAGGGTTCTGAATGTAATTACGAGCGTTCATACCGAATTGAATGATCTCCTGTATCAAATTGCTGAAACGGCTTCCCGTTGGTTATCGCACCTCCGGTGCTCCTGCTCCGGTTCTACGAACCATCGCATATCGCCACGCGGGAGTGATCGGGGAGGTGCGACCGGAGGGAGCTTGAGAAGACCGAAGGTCTTCGAACGGGTGTCCCCCTCCCGGCAGAGGCGTTTTGGGATGACCTCCATATTTCCTTTTCCCATTAAACTCCTCCGTGCGATGAAAGAAATACGTTGCTATTTAACTCTTGGCCCTGACGTGAGAAAGTGAGGCGGGAGAGGCAATCATAAAACGGCTTTGTTAAACCCCTCTCCCGGAGGATGAATTATCTCCGGATAATCCATGTCTCACCGACGCACGCGAAGGCGCGAAGAACGCGAAGTCTGGATGGGTATTGACTGTCTCCCTTCGCGGCTTCGCGTGAGACCCACATCACCCGCCTCTATCGGCAACCGAGTGTTATCCAGGGGTTGTGGAAAGCATTTCAACAGGGCCCATAAAACGGTCTGGGAACTTCTTTGACAGGAGGGTGGATGCGATGCTTGGAAGGACTGGCCCTAAGGGGTGGAGTTGAGAGGAATGGGGTTTTGGGTCGCAACTGACAGAACTTCAGGCGATGAAAACGCCCGGTACACTGGACCGTGGGGACAGGGGAGGGGGGCATGCCCCCCTCCCCGTCGGCCCCTCCCCAAGCGCGATACTCAGTGGGAATCCGTAGGTGGAGTTGCGGGATCAAGTGGAGCGTAGATCTGCCTGGGTAGTCCCAAAATGAGGATTTGACCTTCTCTTGATTACAATGTGGCTGCTCACAATCGAAGGTTTTTGGCTCTTCTAGATTCCATTTTGCGGAAAGCCGTTATTCGCTTTCACTTTGCTTCTTTCGCCGCCGTGCCATCGTTCTGAAAAAACTCCAGAATAGCCTCCATATCCACGTGCTCCTCGAAGTGCCGGGCCAGTTCGTCGTAAGAAGCCGCGGTTCCGAGGGCGCCTCCGCCCGCTTCCGCCACCGGTTCGAAGGCTACGCCCCGGCGTTCCGAGAGGTGGGCGAGGAGGGCGTTTACGGCGCCGGGGTTCTGGAAGAGGCCGTGCATGTAGGTCCCGAAGACCAGGCCGTCGGGGGTTGCGGCTCCTTCCCCGGCGAACGCCTCGGGCACCCCTCCCCGCTCCGTCTCGCCCATGTGGATCTCGTAGCCCTCCACCTCCCCCATCGCCGGGAGGATGGGCCCGGGACCGGTTGCCCGGCGCCGGACCTGCACCGTCGTCTTGCGATAGCCGGAAAAGGCCGTCACGACGTCGAGGAGCCCGAGCCCCGGGTATTCCGCAGGGTTCTCCGACTCGATGGCGCCGTCATGGATCCGGCTCCCGAGCATCTGGTAGCCACCGCAGATCCCGATGATCGGGACGCCCCGCTCCCGGGCGAGCCGGAGTTCCTCCCCTACGCCGTTGCGGTTCAGCACGGCGAGATCCTCGACGGTGTTCTTTGTTCCCGGCAGGATGATGCAGTCGTAGCCGGAGAGCGATCCGCCGGGCGGGACGTAGTCCACCGTTGCGTGCTCTTCGAGGAGTTCGAAGTCGGTGAAGTTCGAGATCCGCGGGAGGCGGAGGACGGCGATCCTGACCGGGCGGGCGGCCGATCGCTCTCCTTTATCGGCGATCGAGAGCGAGTCTTCGCTCGGCAGAGGGATATCGGTGTAGGGAACCACCCCGAGCACCGGGACGCCCGTGAGTTCCTCGAGTTTTTCGACGCCCGGGGCGAAGAGCCCGGGGTCTCCCCGGAACTTGTTGACGATGACCCCGGCGACGAGGGGCCGGATATCCTCCGGGAGGAGGGCGAGCGTCCCGTAGACCTGGGCGAAGACCCCGCCCCGCTCGATATCGGCGACCAGGACGATGGGGAGGCGGAGCGAGCGGGCGAGCCTGATGTTCGCGATGTCGCGGTCGTAGAGGTTCACCTCCGCCGCTCCTCCGGCACCTTCCGCCACCACGTTCCCGAAGCGCCGTTTCAGGCGCTCGAACGCGGCGACGGCCTCGGTAAGAAGCGTATCGGTCTCCCTGTAGTAGTCCCGGATCTGCACATCCTTATAGGGTCGGCCGAGGAGCACCACCTGCGAGACAGAATCGCCTTTCGGCTTGAGGAGAACCGGGTTCATGTCTGCCTCCGGTTCGACCCCGGCCGCGAAGGCCTGGACGGCCTGGGCGATCCCGATCTCGCTCCCGTCGGCCGTGACGTAGGAGTTGAGGCTCATGTTCTGGGATTTGAACGGCGCAACCGGGATTCCGCGGCGGTAGAGCGCACGGCAGAGCGCCGCAACGGTCATACTCTTGCCCACGTGGGATGCAGTTCCGAGCACGATGAGAGACATTGCCGGCAGAAGAGTTGGGCACGACGGGTTATTAAGGGCGGGGTTCCATCAGGGATCATATGGAGTTCTCCCCTGCTGCTCGCCTCCTCCTGGAGAGCCGCTACCTCCTCCCGGGCGAGACGCCGGCCGGCCTCTTCTCCCGGGTCGCCGACGCCGTGGGCGGGACGGCACGGTCCCGCGAGTTCTTCTCGCTCGTATCGAGCCTTCTTTTCCTCCCGAACTCCCCGACCCTGATGAACGCGGGCACCCCCTCCGGGCAGCTCTCGGCCTGCTTCGTCCTTCCGATGGAGGACACGCTCGAAGGGATATTCGGAACCCTCGGCCACATGGCGCTCATCCACCAGTCCGGGGGAGGAACCGGGTTTTCGTTCTCCCTTCTGCGGCCCCGCAGCGACGCCGTCAACGGGGTCACGGGCGCCGCAACCGGGCCGGTCTCGTTCATGCGGGTCTTCGACGCGGCGACCGGGGCGGTCAGGCAGGGCGGCCGGCGCCGGGGGGCGAACATGGGGGTGCTCGCGGCCTCCCACCCCGACATCAAGGAGTTCGTCACCGCAAAGCAGGAAGGGGGGCTCTCGAACTTCAACATCTCGGTCGGCGTCGACGAGAAGTTCTTTTCGTGCGTCGCGACGGGGAAGGAGTACGACCTCGTCAATCCCCGCGACGGCAGTGTCTGGAAGAGCATCGACGCCCGATCGCTCTGGCGTCTCATCGCCGCGTCCGCCAGCGTCTCCGGCGAGCCCGGGGTGCTCTTCCTCGACGAGATCAATCGACAGAGCACCACCCCGCACCTCGGTCGCATCGAGGCGACCAACCCCTGTGGCGAGCAGCCGCTCTACCCCTACGAGAGCTGCAACCTCGGAAGCGTCAACCTCGCCCGGTGCATCAGAAAGCACGACCTCGATGAAGGCCTGCTGACAAAAATCGTCCGGTGCGGCGTCGATTTCCTCGATGCGGTCATCGACGTGAACCACTTCCCTCTACCCCAGATCCGGGAAAAGACCCTATCAACCCGGAAGATCGGCCTCGGGGTCATGGGGTTTGCCGAGACGCTCATACGTCTCGGGATACCCTACGAGTCGGAGGAGGCGCTCCGGTTCGCCGGGAGCCTGATGGAACGTATCCGGGTGACGGCCCGGGAGCGCTCGGAGGAACTCGGGAGAGAGTTCGGGTCGTTCCCGGTGATCGAGGGCTCGGTCTTTCCAGGCGAGATGCGCAACGCCACCGTCACCACCATCGCCCCCACGGGCTCGATCCACCTCATCGCCGGCACAACGAGCGGCATCGAACCGGTCTTCTCGCTAGCCTACGACCGGACGATCGACGGCCGGCCGGTCAGCATCACGAGCGACCTTGTAGCCGGGTTCCTGCCCCCGACCGCCGGGGGGAAGGATGTGGCCGAGCACGTCCGCCGCCACGGCACGGTCGCCGCCCTCCCCCTCGACGACCATGCCCGCGACCTCTTCAGGACAGCTACCGAGATCGCACCGGAGCATCATGTCCGAATGCAGGCGGCGTTCCAGAAGCACGTGGACAACGCCGTCTCGAAGACCGTGAACCTGCCACAGAGCGCAACCGTCGACGATATCATTCGCGTCTTCTCCCTCGCCCATGATCTTGGGTGCAAGGGCACAACCGTCTACCGCTACCGGAGCAGACCCGACCAGATATTCTCGCTAGGGTGCGATGTCTGCCTGATTGACGGATGACCATGCCAAATAATATATAACGAGAGCTGAAAGGTACAATGCAATGAACGGTGGGATTTGTCCGACTTGCGGACTGCCAAAGGAACTGTGTATCTGTGAAGAAGTAGCAAAGGAACAACAGAGAATCAGCGTAAAGATCAACAGGCGTCGGTACGGGAAAGAAGTCACGGTCATCGAGGGCCTCGACCCTTATGACATCGATCTCGAAGACCTCTCCAAGTTCCTGAAAGCGAAGCTGGCCTGTGGCGGCACGGTCAAAGACTCCTCGATCGAGCTGCAGGGCAACCACCGCGAGCGGGTGAAAGCTCTGCTCGCGCAGAAAGGATACAACATGGAAAATATCAGTTGACCGGGTTGTCCTCCATAGAGGGCCCGGACACTTTTTTTGCGAAGACGTTGCACTCAAAGAGGCTGTCCCTTCCCTGAGCGGCAGACACTATAATCAACAGATAGGTACAATATTGGGAGTGGACGACCTATGGTGATGAGATGTTCGTTTGCGCTCGATCCCGACCTGATGGAGCAGATCGATCAGTTTGCCAGGGATCACGCGCTCGAAAGAAATGAGGCTATCTTAGAGTTGATTGAGGCCGGCCTTGCCTGCAAGGAGACGGGGACGCCGACAGTCCGGCAGCCGCGAACGTTTGAGGAGTTGAGCCGGCTCCAGAAGGAACTTGAGGATGTCAAAAGTGTCCTTACGGAGCTCCGCAACGAAGTCCGGCTGGTCCACCACACGATCGAGACCGACTGGAACAACGAGGCGAAGGGCGTTCCGTTCCAGACGAAACACCCCTGGGAGTTCTGGCGGAAGTAAGCCCGGTTAGCTGATGATGTTTGCGATGCTCCGAAACCCTTCTTCCTGCTTATCATCGCAGAGAACCGCCTCGACTTTTGCCATATCGATATTGGGTGCATCGCGGCACCGGCTGCAGTAGGCCCGTGCCGGTGACGGCAGTTCTGCTCCTTTGACTACGACACTGGCGGAATGGACGCAGAATCTGCACCGGTCGATGGAAACACTCTCTTTTTCCGTGCACTGAACCCGGCCCTGGACGACCGCAAGACGCCGGGGTTCACTCATAGGCCTCGACCTGGTATCCCGCCCGGCCGAGGATCGCGGCGACCTCGCTCTTCCAGACGATATCGTCGTCGGTCGTGAGCGGTGCGACTCCTTCCTCCCAGCATTGGTGGAGGGCGGCGTCCTCGGTGGCGAGGCTTCTCCTCCCCTTCACCTTCCCGATCTCCTGCCCGCTGGAATCGAAGATCCGCATGGTGCAACAGATGTAAGACCGGCAGATCAGCGGGCGGCTGTTGTGAATGGTGCAGACGTATTTCCCCCTCTCCCCGGGGAGGGGCCGGAGGAACGGGCACCAGGAGGGGTGTCTGTCGTTCTCGGAGGTATCCCTGAATGCGTCGAGGAACCGTTCCTCTACCCGGGCGCGGAACGTGCCGCCGACGACCTTCTGCCGGCAGAGGAAATCGCGGCTCGTGAGTCTCTTCTCTACCTCGATAAGTGCGCCGCCTGCCTGCATGCAGCACTTCCCGCAGAGTGTACATTCGAACGCCGTCATCCACTAGATTCTTTGCATAACGATGGATAAAGGTTCGTGAACGAGGTGCTTTGCCGTCCCAATAGGGTTAAATCGATACGCATACAATGGAGTGGCATGAAGGTGTGCATAATGTGCGGAGGGGAGGGCACACGGCTCCGCCCCCTCACATTCGGGCGTCCTAAACCGTGTATTCCAATTGTCAACAAACCCTCGATCCAGCACCTGGTCTCACACCTCGCGAACCTCGGGTTCAACGACGTGGTGATCACGCTCGGTTACATGAGCGAGTCCATCGAGGAGGCCCTCGGGGACGGGTCGCTCTTTGGGGTCAATGTCACCTACGTCCACGAGAAGACGAAACTCGGAACGGCGGGGAGCGTCAAGAACGCCCAGAAATACCTCGAAGAGCAGCCGTTCCTGGTTGTCGGCGGCGACCACGTGGTGGGCCTGAACCTGCTCGAGTTCTACCGTGAACACCTCACCAACGACTCGATCACCACGATCGGCCTCATCAGCATCGATGACCCGACCGAGTACGGGATCGCCGAGATCGACGCGGACTACCAGATCAAACGGTTCAAGGAGAAGCCGAGCCCGGGTGAGATCTTCTCGAACCTGGCGAGCACCGGGATGTACGTCTGCGACCCGGAGATCTTTGACCACATCCCGACCGGCGAGAAGTTCGATTTCGCCCGGAACCTCTTCCCCGAACTGATGGAGAAAGGCTACGGCCTGAAAGCCTGGCTTGCCCGCGGCAACTGGTCGGACGTGGGAAGCCCGCGGTCGCTCCGTGAAGCGGAACGGTGGAAACTGCAGGATATCGGGTTCACGAACATCTCCGGCGACCTCTACATCAAGGGCGCCCGGATCCTCGGCCCGGCACAGATAGGGAGTTCGGTCTCGATTGCGGCAAATTCCCGGGTGATCGGGCCGGTTTCGATCGGCGCCGGGACGATCATCGAGGAGAACGTCATCATCGGGCCGTATACGAGCATCGGGGAGGGCTGCATCATCAAGAACAGCGCGAAGGTCTTCTCTTCGTCAATCTACAACCGGGTGGTGATCGGGAGAGACAGCACCGTCAGCGGGAGTATCATCGACAACGATACACTCATCGGCACCGGGTGCAACATCGAGCACGATACGGTCATCGGGCCGCGTGCGGTGCTGAAAGGCGGCGTGGTCGTCCACTCGGGAACCCGGCTCTGGCCGGAGGTGATCATCCCCGAGGGGACGGTCGTCAAAGAGCACGTCTTAAACGAGGACTTCGATACCCGGACCGAAGGGTCCTAATTGGGGCATTTCACCGCGCCTCGTGGTTCCCGGTGCAGGTCGCCCCCTCACGCGAAGGACACGAAAAGCGGTTGGTTGCCGGTGATGGCCCCCGGGGCACTACCCGTGCCTGACAAGCCGGTGCGTCAGCGCGACAAGGGGGTGGCGGGCGTAGTCGAGGACTTTGATGTCGTCGAGCGTCTTTAAGTTCAGCGTCCGGGCCGTCCGCTCCATCCCGAGTTCGATGTTCTCCCTGACCTCGATGATGTAGGCGTCGAGGTTCGCGATCCCGAGTCGCTTGGCCGCGATCGCACGGTGGTGCCCGTCGACCAGGATCCAGCGGCCCGGCCGCCTGACGACGATCAGGGGCTCGGCGAGCCCCTTCTTGATCTCGTACATCCTCCCCTCCAGTTCGTCCTCGTAGATCTTCGACTGGGTGGGCAGGAGGTTGATGATTGGAACCGATCCCCGTTTCAGGGTCGGTTCCACCCCGTAGAGTTTTTTGAGTGTTTCGATGAACTTGAAGACCTTTTCCGGCGATACGTGCTCGATCTGGGACCTGATGACGTCGGCGTTCGACATGATCCCGATGAGCTCGTTTCTGTCGTTGACGACCGGGAGTTTCTGGATGCCGGAGCGGAAGATGACGCGAGCGGCGTCGTTCACGCTCATGTCCGGGTCGGCGACGATGAGGTGGCGGGACATCACCTGCTCCACCGGTGTCGATGGGTGGACGAAGAGGAGATCCCGTGCCGATATGTAGCCCACCACCACTTTTGAATTCTCGACGACCGGAAAACCGTCGTGATGTGTATTTTTTATGGTTTCGATGACGTCCCGAACCGTCCCGTGGGCATTGACGGTGACGACGTCGTAGGTCATGTAATCCTTGACCTTCTTTTTATCCATCATGATAGTCTCACGCTGGCCCGACATGAAATGTTCGGTTGAACCCGGCAACGCCCCCAAAAAATGGTTATTCAATGGGGATCGTGGTTCCGGTCTCGGCCGGCGCTTTCTTCAGCCGGACCTCGAGAACCCCGTTCTTAAACGTTGCAGCGGCGCTCTCTTCGATTACTTCCGCCGGGAGCAGCACCGTGCGGGTCATCAGACCGTAGATGCGCTCTCGCATGAAGAAATCCAGGCTCTCCTCCTCGGTCTCTCCCGTCCGCCTGCTGGTGATCTCCAGGTGGCTGGGATCGATGAGCCGGACAGCGACGTTCTCCTTCTCGACGCCGGGGAGGTCGGCAACGACGATCACTTCGTCCTCGTGGTCGCGGACATCCACGCGGAAGTCGCGGACCGCGGGGACGACCCGGCCCCGGACTTCCTCTCCGCGTGAGCCGATCCCCCCGAGCAACGACTGGAACCTGCTCTCCATCTCGGCCATAAGGTCGTCGAAGTCCTGCCATATCGTGCGATACGGTCCTCGTTCGATTCTTGCCATTGTAATCACTCCTGTTGACTCGGATCGCCCCGGACGAGCGGGTCGGCCGAGGCTAACCTTTAGGTAGTGCTAAAGTATAATAAATTTATCTCTGGCGTCTCCGTATCCCTCCAGAACAATACCATTTTATTTCACCAAACGGCGATTGTACTCGTAATGAAAAAAACACAGCAGAAGACCTCGAAGGATGACAACTCCCCGTGGATGAAATGGGCCTATGTGGGGATTGCCGTTCTGGTTGCGGTTGCCATGGTCGGCACCTATCTCGCACCCATGTTTGAGAAGAAACCGGCCGCCCAGGTAGGAAACATGGCGGTGATCGGCTACACCATCTTCAACGAGGACGGACGTCCCCTCATCACGACCGACCAGAACCTCCTCGTAAGCGAGTACGAGAAGGGAAACTTTGTTCTCCTGACCTACGGCCTGGAGATGCCCGTCGGTGCACAGGTCTCAGGTGAGAACATTGCACCCATTCCCATCGCATACCCCGAGACCAACGGAACCGTGGGCGCCGGACTGCTGGGATTCGAGACCAACGCTATCTCGGCAGGGCTCGTCGGGATGCAGGCCGGCGAGACGAAGACCATCAGTTTCGCTTACGAGGAAAACGACCTCGAGATAAATATCAGCGAAGAGGAAGCAAACGAGATCGACCTCAACTTCACGGAGGCGGAAGTGGGTAAACCGTTCCTGCGCGAGTTTATGCTCGCGTCGGGCATCCATCTGGGGAATGAGACCAACCAGACCCCGACGCTGCGCTTCTGGGAAGTCGCTGACAAGACCGACGACTCGCTGGTCGTTACGTGCCGCTACGGCAGCGCCCGGGTCACACTCAACGGCATAACCGGGTGACGGCACCCGCCCCACACTTTTTTATAATCTCCCTGCGACCTGCCGTACATGGCGGTAAAGGTGATTAGTTTCTACCAGGAAGGATGCATGGGGTGCGAGGAGCAGGCCTCGATCCTCTGCGAGACCGAGAAGGAACTCGGAATCAAGATAGAAGAGATCGATGCCGTGAAGAACCCCGAGTATATCCAGAAGTATAATCTCCGGGTGACGCCGACGATCATCGTCCTCGATGGCGACGAGGTCAGGGAGCGGATGGAGGGGCTCGTCCACCGTGAAGACCTCGAGGCCGCGATCCGGCGCCACCTCCCCGAGCCCCTGCCCCGGTGAGGTTCAGCGGCCCCGGGGGCGACCTTCGAGATACCCGTAGATCCGCTTCACCCGGCGGGCAAACGTCTTCCATCCTTCTTTTCGCATGACCGGGCCGTCGCGGAGTTTGATGTGTGATATCCTGATCCGGCGGCCCGCAAAGGTGTAGGTCTCCCCGACGACGAACTCATCCTCGCCGTCGGCGGTCTGGTAGAGCGGGAGGGTCGTGCGCCCGGTGTGGATTGACGCCTTCACCACGACCTGCTCGATTCCCCGTGTCCAGAGAGTCGTCACCTCTCCGGCCGCCGCCCGGCGAACCCGCTTTGGACCGGCCTCAATGCCGGTCACCTCGACCCCGAAGACCTCGTCGCCGCACTCCGCGGCGATCCGGTCGCCAAGGGAGACGACCTCGTCATCGAACATCTCGACGCTGCAGACCATTGATTCGGTCTCCTGGCTCACGATGGCTTTGATGGCAAGGATCTCGGGTTCGGGGGGTCTCGGTATCCGGTGAACCTGCCCGCACTCGCTGCACTGCACCACCAGTTCGGCGGCTTCCCGGAGAACCTGGTGTTCGCACTCCTCTTTACAGACGGGGCAAACGATGCTAATCATTCATTAGCAATAGCGTCCCTCTCCTAATTAAGCATGAAGGCGAGGGATGTCGTGCGGGCACGGGGACACCCGCTGGTCCAGGGAACCCATCGGACGACGTTTGAAGTGACAAAAGACGAGACGCTGACCGAGACCGGAGACTGCATCATCGGCGTCGCTGCCGACAAGGGTGCCGCCGACCTCGACCCCGGTCTCAAAGCGCTGCTCTGCGACGATCGGGCGGTGCTCACGACCCGGCTTACCGCGGGGAGCGAGATCGTCGAGGTGACGTCGCGGGGCAACGCGGCGTTCAGTCTGGATCACCCCGCCGACCTCGTCTGGCGACGGAGCGATTTTGTCTCCGACCGGACGGTGGGCATCCGCTCCGACCAGGTCGCGGCGACCCTCCCCCGCGAGTTCATCGAGGCGCTCCGGCGGGGGGAGGAACTGGTCGTCGAACTCGAAGTGGAGATTCTGGGTGACAACGTTCCGGAGGAACAAGAGTTCAAGCATCGCCAGGTGCGAGGTGCGACTCGCGAAGGGCGCGAAGGGAACTGTCGATGCGCCTATCAGCCTGACTTCGCGCCTCCGCGTGAGATCCGACACACTCATTGCGCTGCTGCCTCACACGGAGCTGTGAAATCCGTGAGGTTGCCGGTGCTCCGATCTTCCTGCCCGGAAAACCCGTGTGCCCGCTCCGCGATGCCGGCAGGGATAGATTTATGCACTCAAGGTGCAGGGGAACGGGTGAGATATGCAACCGCTCACCCCGGCGCTCGAAGACCTCCTCGAGCACCTGGAAGATCTCGACCGCCGTCTCCGCCCGCTCAGGGCAGGCGAGGGTGCGGCTCCCGCAGGGGACCTGCTCCTGCTCAAACCTGATCTTGCCGAGCTCTACGATCAGGTCGACACGCTGATTGCCGATATCCGGAGCATCGACGCCGCATACCAACGATATCGCGACCGATTTTTCCACCTCCCGGCGATTTGCCTCTGCACGGGCGCGGACAGCATCATCCTGGAGGCGAACCGGGCGGCGACCCTCCTGTTCGGCATCGCTCCCGACCGGCTGCAGGGTTTGCCTCTCGGCGCACATCTCCACCCGGAAAGCATCCCGGCGTTCCGGTCGGCCGTTGCAGCGCTCGGCCGGGGCGAGGATCTGCCTGCGCAGGAGTTCCTGCTCGTTCGAGCCGACGGCGGCACCGTTCCGGCGACTGCGGCCGTTTCGACCTCTTACGGGCCCGGCGGCCGTGCAGCCGAGTACCTCTGGGTGTTCCACGACATATCGGGAGAGAAGCGAGTCGAGGAAGCCCTCCGGGAGAGCGAAGACCGGTACCGGGAACTGACCGAGAACGTCAGCGACGCATTCCTCGCCCTGGACCGGGACGGCCGCGTCATCTCCTGGAACCGGGCGGCCGCCCGTCTCTCGGGCCGCACGGTGGAGGAAGCGGTCGGACAGAGCATCTACGACCTGTTCCCGCAACTCCGAAACGACGAGGTTATCGGGTTTTTCCGGCAGATTGCGGAGACCGGCCGACCCGGGATAAGCGAATGCAGGTTTGATATCCACGGCCGGGAACACACGTTCGAGGTGCGTGCCGTCCCCACCCGTGCGGGCATCTCCATCTATATCCGGGACATCACAGCCCGGCGCGAGGCTGAAGAAGCGCTCCGGCAGAGCGAAGAGCGGTGCCGGATGGTCGTTGAGAGCCAGACCGAGTTGATCTGCCGCCGGCTCCCCGACGGCACCATCACCTTCGCGAACGACGCCTACTGCCGCTACGTCGGCATCCCGTGCGGCGACCTCATCGGACGGCGCTACACCCTCACCGTCCCGGCCGACGACCAGGCCCGGATCCAGGAGAGCTTCGCCTCCCTCACCCCCGACCACCCGGTATCGACGGTCGAGCACCGGGTGATCATGCCGGACGGGGGTGTCCGGTGGCAGCAGTGGACGAATACGGCGTCCTTCGATGAAGAGGGTTCCGTCGTCGAGTACCAATCGGTGGGCCGGGACATCACCGATGCGCGGATGGCGGGGGAGGCGCTTCTTCTTGCGAACCGGAAACTCAACCTGCTCTCCGATGTGACCCGGCACGATATCTTAAACCGGCTCACCGTGCTCTCCGGGTACCTTGCCCTCTTTCGCGAGCGGGTGAGCGACCCGGAACTGCTGGACTACTGCCGAAAAGAGGAAGAAGCCCTCCAGGACATCCAGCGCTACATGGCCTTCACCGCGGAGTACCGTGATGTCGGGGTGGCCACCCCTGCCTGGCAGGATGCCCGGAGGATCGTCCGTGAGGCGATGGCGGGGCTCGATCCGGGCGATATTGCCATCGAGGTGCGGACGGGCGATCTGGAGGTGTATGCCGACCCTCTCATCGTCAGGGTCTTTGAAAACCTCATCGACAACTCGCTCCGGCATGGTGAACGGGTTACCCGGATACGCATCTATCCCGAAGGGTCCGACCGGGGGATCAGCCTTGTCTACGAGGACGACGGCATCGGCATTCCCCGTGAAGTAAAAGAGAACCTCTTCAGGCGTGGGTTCGGGCGGCAGACCGGATTCGGGCTCTTCCTCTCCCGCGAGATCCTCGGTATTACCGGGATCTCCATACGGGAGACCGGCGAGCCCGGTAAAGGCGCGCGATTCGAGATCGACGTCCCGCAAGGGTTCTACCGCTTCACCGGTCGCGGCCAAGCTCGGTGAGTTTCATCTCGGCCGTGTCGAGCAGGTCTTCGCACTGTTTGACGAGGAGCGCGCCCCGCTCGTAGATGGCGATGCTCTCCTCAAGGCTCGTCTCGCCGTCTTCGAGTTTCCGGACAATCCCCCGCAGTTCTTCTAGCATCTCTTCAAAGGTCTTCGTCATATGTTGTCTCCTCCACGACGGCTCTCGCCCGACCGTCCATCATCCTGATCGTCACGCGCTCGCCCGGTGCGAGGCTTGCGGCGCTCCTCACGACCTTCTCGCCCGATTCGACGATGCAGTATCCCCGCTCCAGGATCGCGAGCGGGTTCTTCCCCTCGAGGCCGGCGCGAATCTCCGCGAGAGCGGAGCGTTCCCGTTGCACCCGGGCGACCGCCGCCCGCCTGAGCAGGTCGTCGTGTTCGGCGAGGCGCTGCATTCGTTCGTTGATGCGGCGCGCGAGCCGTCCGGGGCGCATGCGCTCCCGCAGGTCCTCGACCTCGCTTTGTGAGGCGGCAAGGCGGCTACGGACGAGCAGGTGCATCCTCTCCTCGCACCCGGCAAGTTCGCGGAGCATGTCCCGGCGCTCGGGCACCGCCCGTTCCGCCGCCGCCGAGGGTGTCGGCGCCCGGATGTCCGCGGCGAAGTCGCAGAGGGCGGTATCCACCTCGTGCCCGACGGCGCTGATCACCGGTGTTCTGCACGCCGCGACGGCCCGCACGACGTCCGGGTGGTTGAAGGGGAAGAGATCTTCGAAACTTCCCCCGCCGCGCCCGACGATGATCACGTCCACGAGCCCGTCGATCCGCCGGATCGCCTCCGCGATCTCGATGTGCGCCCCCTCGCCCTGGACGGCCGTCGGAGAGAGGATTACTTCCGACGGGTAGCGCCGGGAGATGACCGAGAGGATATCCTTCACGGCCGCGCCGGTCGATGAGGTGACCACGCCGATCCGTTGCGGGAAGGGAGGCAGAGGGCGTTTCCGCTCCGGATTGAAGAGCCCCTCGGTGTCGAGTTCCTGCTTCCAGCGCTCGACCATGAGATGGCGTTCTCCGAGGCCCGCCGGGAGCATCTCCCGGACGATCAGCTGGTATCTGCCGTGAGGCTCGTAGACCTCCACGGATCCCCAGGCGAGGACGTCCATGCCGTCTTTGGGTTCGAACGCGAGCGCCGATGCGGTGGTGCGCCACATGACGCAGTTGATCACCGCGGAGTTCCTCCCGCTCCTCTCCGAGAGTGAGAAATAACGGTGGCCGGAGGCGTGGTTCTTGTAGTTGGTCACCTCCCCCCGCACCCAGATCTGGCGCAGGCGGGCGTCGTCGAGGAGGTCGCAGATGAGCCCTGAGACCTCCGAGACCCCGAAGATCGGGGTGCCGAACTGTTCCGGGCCGGTGGAATGACCGCCGAGCATCATCACAATCTATTTGACCGATGGTTTATATCAAGTAGTGTTATGGGTCGTTTCGCCGTCTCGACCATGTTCTTCCACGAGTACCCCTGTGACCATATCTTCGACTACGTCGCTGAGTCCGGTCTTGATTCGCTTGAGTTCTGGGTCGAGACGCCGCATTTCTGGCTTCGCGACCGCCCTGAAGATGAACTCGCCGGGTGCATCGCGGGGCACCCGGAACTCGCGCCGATCACCGTCCACGCCCCGTCGCTGGACTTAAACCCCTGCTCTATCAACCCCCGGGTTGCCGGGATCTCGGTCGACTACGCCGTCGAGGCCGTCCAGATGGCGGAGCGGATGGGTGCCGCCGTGGTCACCATCCACCCGGGGAAGCGGACGGCGAAACGGCACCCGAGCGCCTACGACTACCGCCGGTTCGAGGACTACATCGCCCGGCTCCGGGAGGTGGCGGAGGGGACGCGGGTGAAGGTGGCGATCGAGAACCTGGAGCCCCGGGTCAACGCGCTCCTCTCCACGGCGGAGGATGCCGCCGAGGTGCTCGAGCGGGAACCCTGGCTCTGGTTCACGCTGGATATGGGGCACGCCATGATGACGTCGTGCGACGAGACGATCCGGTTCATCGATCTCTGCATTGAGAGGATGGTTAACGTCCACGTCAGCGCAATCGGCGGGAACGGGCGCCCCCACCACCCCATTCATGACGACCCGGAGGCGTTGCGGGTGCTCGCGGAACTTGCCGACCGGGGTTATGGTGGATACCTCACCCTGGAACTCGAGGACATGGTCTTTCCCGGGGCGCTCTCGTCCGAGGAGAAGGTCGTGCTTCTTTCAAAGGAATCGGAGGCGCTACGAGAGGCATTCTCGTGAAGCGCTGGTTTTATTACATCTGGCTGCGACATAATTCATAAAATGCCGGGAATCAATCAATACCGGATGCTGCCGCTTGATGCGGCGTGGAGTAAATGGTAGTCATAGACCTTTTAACCGTAGAGATTATTTTATTCATTGTTTGTCTGCTCCTTTCGGGCTTTTTCTCAAGTTCGGAGGTCGCCCTTATATCGGTAACCCGGGCGAAAGTCCGCGCCCTCTTAAATCAGGGTCGAAAGGGAGCGAATGCGCTCGATACGTTGAAACAGTCGACGGATAGTCTTCTGATTACTATCCTGATCGGAAACAACATCGTCAACGTGGCCGCGGCATCGCTCGCGACCGCGATCGCCATAGCCATCTACGGCGATGTCGGTATCGGGATAGCGACCGGAGTCACGGTCATTCTGATGCTGATCTTCGGCGAGATCGGGCCGAAGATGTATGCCTCCCGGAATACCGAAAAACTGGCGCTCGCTGTCGCCCAGCCGATCCTCTACCTCTCAAGAGTGCTCTATCCAGTGCTCTGGGTCGCTGACCGCATCAAGCAGCAGTTCGCCTTCAGGCCCGGCGTGACCGAGCCGGTCGTCACTGAAGAGGAGATCAAGGAGTGGATCGACGTCGGCGAAGAGGAGGGCACCATCGAGGAGGAGGAGCGGGACATGCTCTACTCCGTGCTGCGGTTCGGGGACACAACGGTTCGCGAGGTGATGACGCCGCGGATAGACGTCACCATGATCGAGGACGTATCCACGCTCGAGAGCGCCCTCACCATCTTCAACGAGACGGGTTTCTCCCGGCTCCCGGTCTATCACGAGCACATCGACAACGTCATCGGGCTCTTAAACGTGAAAGACGTCTTCTCGGCAGTTTTCCGGCAGCAGACGAGCGCGACGGTCAGGAACCTGATGTACGAACCTTACTTCGTCCCCGAGAGCAAGAAGATCGACGAGCTCTTGAAGGAACTCCAGGTGAAGAAGCAGCACATGGCAGTCGTCCTCGACGAGTACGGCTCATTTGCCGGGATCGTGACCGTCGAGGACATGCTCGAGGAACTGGTCGGCGAGATCATGGACGAGTTCGACGAGGAGGAGCCCGAAGTGCAACAGGTCGAGGAGGGTGTCTACCTGGTCGATGCGCGGGCGTGGGTGGAGCACCTCAACGAGGACCTGGAACTATCCCTCCCGCTGATGGATGCTTATGAGAGCATCGGCGGCCTCGTTATCGACCGGCTGGGCCACATCCCCCGCCGCGGCGAGGTGGTCAAGGTTGAGGAGAGCAACATCACACTTGTGGTGATGCAGATGCGGGGTCGGCGGATCGTCAAGGTGAAACTGATCATCGGCCCGCAGAACGGGCCGGGCGAGGCCCGGTAAGGTGCCCGGAGAACGGTAGTTATGAGTCCAGAGAGATCTATTGATAAAAAACGGATTGCGTTCCTCGTCTCGGGGAGAGGATCAAACTTTCAGGCGGTGCTCGACGCCGTCGCGGCCGGGGATATCCCCGGGATCTGCGTCGGGCTCGTCACTGACAACCCGGAGGCGTACGCGATAGAGCGGGCGAAGAACGCCGGCGTCCCGGTGATGGTCGTCGACTACGCGGGGTTCCCAACGAAAGCCGCCTATGAGGAGGCCCTCCTCGTTGCGATGCGGGGCTGCCGGGCCGACCTCTTCGTCCTCGCCGGCTACATGCGGATCCTTGGGACCGGGATCGTCCGCGAGTTCTCGGGCCGGATGATGAACATCCATCCCGCCCTGCTCCCGGCGTTCTCCGGACTGCACGCGCAGCGGCAGGCGATCGAGTACGGGGTGAAGGTCGCGGGCTGCACCGTCCACCTGGTGGACGAGGGGATGGATACCGGCCCCATCGTTGTCCAGCGGTGCGTGCCCGTTCTCCCGGACGACGATGAGACGAGGCTCGCCGACCGGATCCTCGCAGAGGAGCACAAAGCCCTCCCACTCGCGGTGAAACTCTTCTGCGAGAACCGCCTGGAGGTCGACGGGCGACGCGTGTGGGTCCGCTGACCGCGGTCATCAATCTCTTATATATCTTCTCGCCTCCAATCTCATGACCCACCACTGAGACGGATCGCACCATGGCAGATACTAAACGAAAATCAGGCTCCCGGAGACTCGCTCGTGAGAGGATAAGTGTCCTCTTCGCGCGTGCCGCGGAGTTCTACCCGGAAAACCCCGACTGGAGCAACCGGTGCGTTGAACTGGCCCGCAAGATCGGCATGCGTCATCGCGTTCGGATAGAACGACCACTGAAACGCCGTTTCTGCCGCCGGTGCTGCACCTACCTGGTTCCGGGGTCGAACGCCCGGGTCCGGGTTCACCGGGGGCGCGTGGTTGTCACCTGTCTTGCCTGCGGGCACCGGTCGCGGTACCCGGTCGGGAGGCCACGACAATGAGCAGAGAATCATTCCAGGATCTCAAGCCCACCATCTGGATCGGGAAACGCGGCATCACGAACGTCATGATCGACGAGATCCGGCGGCAGCTCAAGGATCGGAAGGTCGTCAAGGTGAGATGGCTCAGAAACACCGAGGTTGATCCCGAGGAGATAGCGGCGTCGGCCGGCGCGGTCCTGGCCGAGGTCCGGGGGCGGACGCTCGTCCTTACGGAGCGGCGGAACCGATCGCCCGGGCACAATCCTCGAAATATATAAATCGTCACTAAACGAATATGTAAAGACTGTTAGCGAGAGTGAGGTTCATCTATGACGACTGTATATGACATCCCTGCCGATATGCTCATCCGGCAGGTGGCAGAAGAACTCAAGAAAAATCCGCAGATTCAGCCCCCCGACTGGGCCGCTTTTGCAAAGACGGGGGCACACAAAGAGATGCCCCCCGAGAATGACGACTGGTGGTACGTGCGTGCGGCGGCGGTTTTTCGGCGGATCTACACCGACGGCCCTGTCGGTATCCAGAGGATGCGCTCCGCTTACGGCGGTGCGCTGAACCGCGGCTCGGCTCCGAACCGGTTTAAGCGGGGGAGCGGGTCGATCGTTCGGAAGATCTTCCAGCAGCTCGAAGCAGCCGGATACGTCGCCCACGGCGTTGGGGGACGCACGGTAACACCGGCGGGCAGGTCCTTCCTTGACAACGTTGCAAACGGCCTGAAACCCGAGGCTGCCACAACCGCCCCGGGCCTTGCGAAGTATTGATCGGCAGGAGGTATGACTGATGGTAGATGACGAACTCGCTGAACTGCGCCGCCGGAAGATGGAGCAGATGCAACGGCAGGCGATGGATCAGCAGGGTATGGAGGAAGAGGCCGCACGCCAGCAGCAGATGGATGCACAGATCCGCGCCGCGCTCATGGAGATCCTCGAACCTGAAGCGAGGGAGAGGCTCAATACCATCAAGTTGACCCGGCCGGAGTTTGCAAAAGCGGTCGAGCAGCAGCTGGTGATGCTGGCCCAGAGCGGCAGGGTTCGGCAGCGGATCACCGACGAGCAGCTGAAAGCGCTGCTTGCCCAGCTGACGCCGTCGAAGAAAGAGTTCAGGATTACGCGGAAATAATGGAAGCAGGTGTGCTTTTCTCGGGCGGGAAAGACAGCGCGCTCGCGGCGATCATGCTCGCGCGCGATTACGGCGTGGAACTGAATACCTGTGTATTCGATCCCGACCGCGAGGTCCCGGAAGTGCGGGCCGCAGCGGCCGCCCTGGGACTTCCCTTCAGGAGAAGGGTGCTCGGAAGAGATCTGCTTTGCGAAGCCGTCGACCTGCTCCTCTCATGCGGGTACCCAAACGACGCGATCGATATGGTTCACCGGACGGCGGTTGAGGCCCTAGCGGCCGAGTATGCGGTGGTCGGCGACGGCACCCGCCGGGAAGACCGGGTTCCCCGGCTCGAACGCCCTGATGTCCAGCACCTGGAGATGACCACCGGCTGTTCCTACGTCCGCCCGCTCTTCGGCTACGGAAAAACTGAGGTGGAGCGGCTGGCCGAGCGATTGCTCGTGGTGCGGTACGGGGAGACGGGCAGCATCGGGAACGGCGACTATGAAGGAGAGCTCCGCAACGCCATCTGCGCTCGCGGCATCGACCCGGCGTCGTTCTTCCCCTCCCGCCACCTGCAGTCGCTGGTGGTCGCGAGGAGAGATACCTGAATATTACGAGAGTGAACATTATGAGCAAATTAATGAAGGGCCGGAAGATCCGGCTGGCAAAGGCATGCGAGCAGAACCGCCGCGTGCCTGCATGGGTGATGATCAAGACCAACCGTGGGGTTGCGTCGCATCCAAAGCGGCGCAACTGGAGACGGAGTTCCCTGAAGGTGTAAGGTTATGGCAGAAGCATTGAAGGAGCATATCTATATCATCCCCCTCCGCGAGGTGAAGCGTGCACCCCGGTGGAAGCGGGGTAACACCGCAATCAAGGACATCAGGGTGTTTCTCGCGCGGCACATGAAGAGCGAGGACGTCAAACTCGATAAGAGCATCAACGAGAAGGTCTGGGAGAACGGCAGTGCCAGGCCCCCGCGAAAGATTCGCGTCCGCGCGATGAAGTTCGAGGACGGGCAGGTTCAGGCCGAGCTCGCCGAGGAGTGAAATGACGGGAACGATCGATCTCGCCGGCGATCCGAACATCGGCGTCTACGCCCGAGTATTTGAGGATATAGCGATCGTATACCCCGGGGCGCCCGCGGAGTTTACCGCGGCCCTCGCGCGGGAACTCGATGTCGAGGTCGTGAGCACCTTTATCCAGGGAAGCAGCATCATCGGTTCGCTCGTTGCCGGAAACAGCCAGGGTCTTGTCGTCAGCGGCCTTGCCGCCGACGAGGAACTGGCGGCCTTGAACGAGTACCGGGACATTTTTCTGCTCGAGGGGGCTATGAACGCGGCCGGCAACGTTATTCTCGCAAACGATTACGTTGCCGCCGTCCACCCTGAGATGCCGTTCGATGTTGCCGAAGAGATCGGGTCGTTCCTCGGGGTGCCGGTGGTCCGGCTCTCGCTCGGCGGTATCAAGACCGTCGGTATGGCGGGATCCGCGACGAACAAAGGTGTCCTTGTCCACCCGAGAGCCAACGATACGGAGCTCGCGAACCTCGAACGAGTGGTCGAGCTCCCGATCGGGCTTGGGTCGGTCAACATGGGAAGCGGTCTCGTGGGTACCGGGCTCCTTGCAAACAGCAATGGCTACGTCGCAGGGTCCGTCACGACCGGGTTTGAGCTGGGACGAATAGAAGAAGTCTTTGGGTTTTTGGAGTGATACAACCATGGAAAACCAGATGTTTGAAGTTGTAGGCGCGTGTAAGATCAACAACGAGTGGAAACCGTACCGCAAGGTCGTCGGCGCCCCGAACGAGAACCAGGCAAAAGAGCGGGTTCTTACTGATATCGGGAGCAAACACCGCCTGAAGAGAAATTATATCTCTATCGAATCGGTTAACGTAGTAGCTGGTGAATGACGTGAACCAGGCAGATCCTCGCGAGATACAGACTCTCCAGATGTACTTGAACGAGTACGGGCAGCAGATCGAGCTCATGACGCAGCAGCTCTCGATGATAGAGCAGCAGCGGCTTGAGGGCACCGCCGCCATCGAGACCCTCCGTGCTATCCAGGAGAACGCGGACGATACCGTTCTTCTCCCCATCGGGGGCGGTGCATACCTTCGGGTGAAGGTGCTCGATGCCGGTCATGCTCTGGTGAACGTCGGGGCCGACGTTTCGGTCGAACGGGCCACCGCGGATGCGGTGGAGTATCTGGAGGATCGGATAACCGAACTTGAGGCGCTTGCAAAGAAGGTCTCAGGTTCGGTCGAACAACTGCAGGGCCAGGCAACGGAGATTTCCCGGCGCCTCGAGGCGACGTACCGGGGGGCCCGGCAGGCTCAGGCAGGCCAGGGCGGACGTTCATAATGTTTGATTCCCTAAAGAAAAAACTTCAGAATATCAGGACCAAATTCGCCTCGAATATCGAGGAGGCTGCCGGGGCCGAACCGGAGCCGCAGGTTGCAGAACTGCCGGAGGGAGCGGAGACGGAAGAACCCGTCTCCACTCCCGCCCCCCAACCCGAATCTTCTATCGCGGAGGAAGAGGTGCAGGAGGGCCGGGAGCGCCCTACGTTTTTTGAGAAGGTAAAAGTCCTCGTCCGGGATCGGGAAGTCCTCCTCCAGGAGAAGGACGTCGAGGAGCCGCTCTTCGAACTTGAGATGGTGCTTCTCGAAAACGACGTCGCGCTCCCGGTCACGGACGAGATCATCGCCCGGATGCGAAGCGATCTTCTTGGCCGGCACCGTAAGATCGGCGCCTCGGTTGACGATCTGGTCGTGTCGACCTTGCGCTCCGCGCTCTGTGGAGTGCTCGGGGAGGGCCTCGACCTCTCGCGCTACATCCGCGAGCACGAGCGCCCGGTGAAGATCCTCTTCACCGGCGTGAACGGAACCGGCAAGACGACGACGGTCGCGAAGGTCGGGCAGTACCTGCAGAAGAACGGCTTTACGGTCGTGATTGGCGCAGGCGATACCTTCCGTGCGGGTGCGATCGAGCAGATACAGACCCACGCCGACCGCCTCGGGATCAAGACGATCCAGCACCAGGCGGGCGCCGACCCCTCCGCAGTTCTCTTCGACGCTGTCCAGTACGCGAAGGCGCACGATATCGACGTTGTCCTCGCTGATACGGCCGGCCGCTTCCACAACCGGGCGAACCTCATGAACCAGCTCGACAAGATCCGGCGGGTCATGAAGCCCGATCTCGTCGTCTACGTCGACGAGGCGGTCGCGGGGAACGACGCGGTCATCCGTGCCGACGAGTTCAACAAGGCCGTCGGCACCGACGCCGTCGTCCTGACGAAGGCGGATATGGATCCCAAGGGCGGTGCGGCGATCTCGGTCGCTCACACCGTCGGGAAACCGATCCTCTTCCTCGGAACCGGCCAGGGCTACGACGACATCATGCCGTTCGAACCCGGGGCGGTGGTGAGCGAACTTCTGGGAGATGAAGCCTGATGCTCGATAACCTCGGCACGTCCTTAAAGGACGCCGTCAAAAAACTCGCCGGCAAGACAGTGATCGACCGGGCGGCGGTCGACGAACTGGTGCGCGACCTGCAGCGTGCGCTCCTCTCCGCCGACGTCAACGTCAAACTCGTGATGCACCTCTCCCAGGCGATCAAGCAGCGCGCCCTCGAGGAGGAGCCGCCGAAGGGGATGGGTGTCCGGGAGCACGTCCTCCGGATCGTCTACCAGGAACTCGTCCGGCTGATGGGGACGCCCGGCGAGGTGGCGCTCGAGCCCCAGACGATCCTGATGGCAGGGTTGCAGGGGAGCGGGAAGACCACGACGACGGCGAAGCTCGCCCGTTACTTCCAGCGCAAGGGGCTGCGGGTCGGGGTGATCTGCGCCGACACCTTCCGGCCGGGCGCTTACGACCAGTTGAAGACGCTCTGCGACCAGATCAGCGTCCCGTGCTTTGGGGATCCGAAGGAACCCGATGCGCTCAAGATCGTCCGCGAAGGCCTCCCAAAGTACCGCAAGCTCTACGAGGTCATCATCATCGATACCCAGGGGCGGCACGCCCTTGAGGAGAACCTGATCGAGGAGATCGTCAACATCAACGAGATCTCGCACCCCGAGCACAGGTGGCTCGTGATCGACGCGGCGCTCGGCCAGCAGGCGAGCGAACAGGCCCGCCGGTTCCACGAGGCGATCGGGATCGACGGTGTCCTGGTCACGAAGATGGACGGTACCGCGAAAGGCGGCGGCGCGCTCTCAGCGGTTGCCGAGACCCAGAGCGGCATCGTCTTCATCGGGAGCGGCGAGACGATCGACGACCTCGAGCGGTTCGACCCGGACGGGTTCATCTCCCGGCTGCTCGGGATGGGCGACTTAAGAGCCCTCGTCGAGCGGGCGGAAGAGGCGGTCTCGGGCGAGGAGCTCGACGTCAACGCCATGCTCAAGGGCAAGTTCACGCTCCGGGACATGTACAAGCAGCTCGAGGCCCTGAACAAGATGGGGCCCTTGAAGCAGATCATGAGCATGCTCCCCCTCGGCGGCATGCAGATCCCGGACGACGCCTACGACATCACCAGCACGAAGATGCAGCGCTACAAGGTGATCATGGACTCGATGACGCCCCCGGAACTCGACGACCCGTCGATGATCGGGAGCTCCCGGATCCAGCGGATCGCCCGGGGCGCCGGTGTGACGCCCGACGACGTCCGCGACCTCATCAAATACTACAAGATCATGCAGCGCGCCCTAAAGGGCATGCGGGGCATGGGCGGCGGCAAGTTCAACATGCAGCGCATGATGAAGAAGTTCGGCGGACCCAGTAGATGAAGCGGTTTGCCGTCGTGGGCCACCTTGCCGTGACGAGCGGCACCTTCAGCCTCAACGATCTGCCCGGTAGCGGCGGGAGGATGGACGTCCTCTGCCGCTCTGTCAACTCCGCGTTCTTCCTTTCTCACGATCTGCGCCGCGACGTCGAGTGCTACCTCGTCCTCTGCGGGGAGCCCGGGCCCGAGAAGACCGTCCTCTTTCGCGGCGCCGAGGTCAGGCACCTCTCGCCGGACGAGCGGAGCAGCGCCGCTCTCATCAAGAAGGCGCTCTCGATCCCCTGCGGCGACGAGTTCCGGGAGTCGACTCCCGGCGTCTACGTCCGCCGCGGCGGGCTTTCCCGGCTGCTTGCCGAGATCCCGTTCGCGGTGCTCGATGAGGCGGGCGAGGATATCCGGGGGGCACACGACCTCCCGGAGAACTATCTCCTCTCGGATCACCACAATTTCACCGCAGAGGAAGAGGCTTCGATCGCGGGCTGCCCCCGCTACTCGGTCGGGCCGCGGTCGCTGCACGCCGATCACACGATCACCGTCCTCTTAAATGAGATGGACCGGAGGGAATCCTGATGGATATCATACACGAGGTAGAAGCAATTCTTGGATACGGCGATACCTGCGACCACTGTCTCGGGCGTTTCTTCGGCAAGCGGTCGTTTGGACTGACGAACGAGGAGCGGGGCAGGGCTCTTCGGATCGCGCACGAACTTGCGGCAAACGAACCGCACCGCGAACCCGACCCGGGTTCCTGCTGGATATGCGCCGGCGAACTCTCCCGCACCGAAGACTGGGCGGAGAAGGTTGTCGAGGCGCTGGACGGCATCGAGTTTTCAACGTTCCTTATCGGGACGAAGGTGCCGCCGCTCGTCGCGGAGAGCGAGGAGATGATCTGGAGCGATCTCTCGCTCCGCGACCCCGAACCGCTGAAGGCCGAGATGAACCGGGAGGTCGGAAAAGCCGTCTCGGCCCTCTCCGGAAAGTCGGCCGACCTCAAGAAGCCCGACGTTGTGGCGATCCTCGATCTCGGGGAAGGCACCGTCGAGGTGCAGGTGAACCCCGTCTTCTTCGCCGGCCGGTACCTGAAGTACGAGCGCGGCATCCCCCAGACCCACTGGGACTGCCGGGCGTGCCGGGGAGCCGGGTGCGAGAAGTGCAACTTCACCGGCAAGCAGTATGCCGACTCCGTCGAGGAACTGATCGGCCGGCCGGCGATCGAGGTATTCGGCGCGGAGAACGCCGTCCTGCACGGTGCCGGGAGAGAGGATATCGATGCCCGGATGCTCGGATCGGGCCGCCCCTTCGCGATGGAGATCGAGGCGCCGCGGAAGCGGTCGGTGGATCTTGCGGCGCTTGAAGTGGAGATCAACCGTGCGGCCGAAGGCCGGGTGGCGGTTCACCTTGACGGATGGGCGGATCGGAAATTGGTGCAAAGCCTTAAATCAGACAAAGCGCATAAAAAATACAGGATCCTGGTCGAGATCGACGGTTCTGTAACCCCAGATGAGTTCAGGGCGGCCCTCGATCAGTTAAAAGGTGTAACGATACGACAGCGCACCCCGAATAGGGTGTCACACCGACGGGCAGATAAAGTTCGGGAACGGCGTGTCCTCGATATCGAATGTACGGGTAGCGTCGACGGCAGATACTGGGTTGAAGTCGTCGGCGAAGCGGGCCTCTACATAAAAGAACTGGTATCGGGCGACAGCGGCAGAACCCAGCCCAGCCTTGCCCAGATCCTGGGGCGCACCGCAAGTGTTGTCAGCCTCGATGTGGTGCTGGTCAAAACTGCAAACGAGTATGGTGAGTAATCATGGCACATCACAATGGACCACGCAAGAAGACGCGGTATAAGTTCAAGAAGGACCTCAGAAAACGTGGCATCCCCCCGGTCACCTCGGTGATTCAGAAGTTCGAGATCGGGCAGAAGGTGCACGTCGTGGTCGAGCCGAGTGTCCAGAAGGGCATGCCCCACCGGAGATTCCACGGGAAGACCGGCACGGTCATCGGACAGCGCGGACGCGCATGGCTGCTTGAAGTCAGGGATGGAGATTCGGTAAAACAGGTGATTGCGAGACCGCAACATCTAAAAGCGCAGAAAGTATAATCCTCAACAGTAGTGGTTGGCATGAAGGTAAAACGAATTGTGAGTGAAGAGCGGATGCTGCTTCCCGAACTGCGGGAAACCCTTCTCGCGGTGGAGGCAGCCCGGCTCGAGTCCGGTGAAGAGATGTCCTACGAGCTTCGTAAGAGCATCGAGCATGCCAACCAGCTTTCAAAGACATCTTCCGAGAGGGCTTGCGCCCTCGTTGATGAGCTCCTGAAACTTGAGAAGATGAAAGAGGAGATCGCCTACCGCATCGCGAACCTGATGCCGCGGACCCGGGATGAACTGCGGGCCATCTACGCCAAAGAACGGTTCAATCTTACAACGGAAGAGCTGGACGAGATCCTCGACCTGGTAATGACCCACTTCTGATTGAAGGGGTGGTGCCAATGAAGACCGAAAGGAAAGAGGAGAACGCGGTAGTTATCGATGTCCTCCCCATGGGATACGTGAGCGAGCAGCGGCCGGTCTACAAGCGCGAGCCGGTCGTCCAGGCGGTCGGCGTGAACCAGTTCAAGTTGCTCGAACTCATCCCGAAGCAGGGTGCGGATATCCAGCTCTACGACCGCGTTTATATCGGCGATGCGGAACGGGAGAAGATCGAGCGCGTCAAGCGGCGGATCAGTTACGATGATCTGACGGCGACGGCGAAACTCGAACTGCCGTTCGTTGTCGAGGAGATCGTCCGCGAGAACGAGCCGCGGTTCGTCGACTTCTTCAACAAGTCCGTGCCCATCACACCGAAGTTTCACATGCTGCACCTGCTCCCCGGCATCGGGAAGAAGCTGATGTGGGAGATCATCGAACAGCGCGGGAAGAAACCGTTCGAGAGTTTCGCCGACATCTCCGGGCGGATCAAGTCGCTCCCACATCCGGACAGGATGATTGTCAGCCGGATCCTGCGTGAGATCGAGGATCCGAACGAGAAGTATCACGTCTTTACATCGAGATGAGTGCTCCGAGGGATCAGCACTTTCTCGTCGACCGGAGAGCCGTCGGGAAGATTGCCGGTTTTGTTGATGTCTCCGGCCGGAGAGTGCTCGAGATCGGGCCCGGCGAAGGGATCCTCACCCGCGCCCTCCTTGACCGCGGAGCGGAGGTCATTGCGGTAGAGATCGATCCGGCTCTCGTGGAGGAACTCGAGATTGCCTTCGCCGACGAGATCGGGGAAGGCCGTCTCGAGATCATCCACGGCGACGCGAAGAAGGTGGATATCCCGCCGTTCGAGATCGCCGTCGCGAACCTTCCCTACTCTGTTTCTTCGAAGATCACGTTCCGGCTGCTCGAGATCGGCTTTGAGGTCGCTGTCCTGATGTACCAGAAGGAGTTCGCCCGGCGGATGATCGCGCCGCCGGGTACGCCGAACGTGGGCCGCCTCTCGGTGATGGTGCAGACCTACGCCTCGGTAAAACCGCTCCTCGACCTCGGGCCGGGTTCGTTCCGCCCGCAACCGCAGGTTCGTTCCTGGGTGGTCCGGATCACGCCGCACGAACCACCGTACCCGATCACGGACCGCGAGGTCTACGCGGACGTCGTCCGGGTGCTCTTCTCCCACCGCCGCAAGACCGTCCGGAAGGGTCTTCGGACCGGCAAGGATGCGTTTGCACGTGAGGCGATCGAGCGGACGATCGCGGAACTGCCCGACGACCTCCTGCGGCGCCGGCCCGAAGACCTGACGCTCGAGGAGTTCGCGCTGATCGCGAACATGCTTGCCGGGAGTTAGGGATGCTCCCCGACCAGGTCTACCCTCCCGCTGAAGACTCGTTCCTCCTCCTCCGGGCGGCGCGACGGGAAGTCCGGGAGACCGACCGGGTGCTCGAGGTCGGGACCGGGAGCGGCTACGTCGCGGCCGGACTTCTCGGCCGCGCGGCGAGCGTGGCCGCAACCGATATCAACCCCCACGCCGTCCGGTGCGCCCGCGCCCGTGGGGTGGCGGCGATCAGGACAGACCTCGTCGCGGGCGTCTCCGGTCCGTTCGACCTCATTCTCTTCAACCCCCCCTACCTCCCGACGTCTCCCGATGAGCGGATGGACGACTGGCTGGAGTACGCCCTCGACGGCGGGCCGACAGGAAGGGTAGTGATAGAACGGTTCGTCGCGGACGCCGGGAGGGTGCTCTCGCCATACGGGCGCATCCTGCTCCTGGTCTCGTCGCTGACCGGGCTTGACGAAGTCCGGGAACTCTTCGCCCGCGAGGGATTCGTCTCGTTCGTCGTCGACGAGGAACCGCTCGAGGGGGAGCGGCTCTACGTCATCCGGGCGATGCGGGACCTCTGCCGGATGGGAGCGTGAGCCTTCGGGTTTCTTCGGCTCCGTTTCTCCTGATAGAAGGTTGCTTACTATTTTTCTTATTCCGGTAACCCCGATGGCCGGATAAGGGCTTGATGTGGCTCAATTTTTAATGTATAGGCTGATTGTGGTTAGAATATTCAGTTAGATTTTATCTCCTCTTGCATCACATAAGATATGTTATCGTGACAATACAACATTCCAATAATCTCCTCACTGAAGGATCGGTCGGAAAGGGTCTCTGGATCGTGGCTCTTCCGATCATCATCAGCAACTTCCTCGCAAGCGTCCTGGAGGTGGTGGATATGTATTTCATCGGGAAACTCGGCGATGTTCCGATCGCCGGCGGAGCGATGAGCATATCCATCATAATGGTGCTTACAACAGTGATCTTCGGGACCGTGACGGCAACGGCTGCATTTGTCTCGCGAGCATACGGGTCGCAGCGGTATGAGCGTATCCCGGTGATCCTCGCGCATTCGCTGTATCTGGCACTTGCCTTCTCGATGATCCTTATGGTCATCGGCATCTTCTGGCCACAGGATCTCCTCCTGCTCCTTGGAGCGGAGAGCGAGGTCGCAGTGGTGGGAGCACGCTTCCTCTCCCCGATGCTGATGGGAATGTTTGCGTTCGTCACGCTGATGATCCTGACGACCGTGTTCCAGAGTACGGGAGACTCGCGAACGCCGATGTACGTGATGATCGCGGTGAATATCGTGAACATTGTTCTGAACCCAACGCTGATCATGGGTCTCGGCGGTCTCCCGGCGCTTGGAATAGCCGGATCTGCGTATGCGTCCCTTACGTCGCGTACGATCGGCGTGCTGCTTCTGATTGGGGTGATGTATCTGCCGTCCAGAAAGGACAGACCGGTCAGGTTCCCGAAGAAGTGGACGTTCGAACCACAGCTGATCAAGGATGTCGTGAAGGTCACGATACCTTCGGCGGTGCAGAGCGGGGTCAGGAGCTTTGCGTTCCTGGGGATGACGGCGATCGTTGCGCTGTACGGGACGGCGGCGGTGGCGGCATACGGCATCTGCCAGCGTCTGGATATGCTGGGCCTGATCTTTGTGTTGGGGCTTTGCACGGGAGTCGCGGTGATGGTCGGGCAGAACCTGGGAGCAGGGAAAGTGGAGAGAGCGGAGAAAACGGTCCGGATCGCGATGATCGTGAACGCATCGTTCATGGCGATGGTGGGTATCCTGTATCTGTTGCATGCGAAGAATCTCCTGGCGCTCTTCGGCGCGACAGGCGAGTCGCTTGCAGACGGCACCCTGTTTATGCAGATAATCCCGATGTCGTATTTCGTGATCGCTATGGCGATGACGATGGGATTTGCGATGAACGGTGCGGGGATGACGAGACCCGGCATGTACGCGGCGATCGCGGGGCAGTTGATCGTGCAGGTGGGTCTTGCTGCGATCTTTGTGACGATGGACCTGCCGTTGCAGTTCGTCTGGTTCGCGGTGGTCTGCGGCACCGTGGTGGTGTTCCTGTGCGACCTGTTCTTTTACCGGCAGGGCGCCTGGAAGACAAAGAAACTGAATCTCGGCGGAGAGAATTAAGCCAGAGATTCTCTGAGACTTTTTTTCGACCGGCCCTGTAAGGAGCCTGTGGACGTTTTGTCCGCTGGCGATCCTGCGCCGGTGACTTGATGTTCTGTGACGGCGATACCTGGCCCGTGAGAGCCTGAGCGCTGTTCCGGTCGGGCTAACTCGCACGGAGGAAGTATCATCACGCATACCTGGAACCCGGATGACTATCATCGGCACTCCGCCGCCCAGGCTCACTGGGCGCACGAGTTGATCGAGAAACTCGCGCTTGCCGGCGGCGAGCGGGTGCTCGATCTCGGGTGCGGCGAGGGGAAGGTGACCGCGGAGATTGCAGCCCGCCTCTCCTCCGGCTCGGTGCTCGGCCTCGATCTTTCCCGCGACATGATCGCCTTCTCCCGGGCTCACCTGCCCCCGGAGTGGTACCCGAATCTCCGGTTTGTCGAGGGCGACATGCTCGGTCTGCAGTTTAATGAGGAGTTCGACGTCGTCTTCTCCAGCGCCGCCCTGCACTGGGTCGCCGACCACGGCAGGGTCTTTCAGGGTATCTCCCGCGCTCTCCGGCCGGGGGGAAGGGTCTTCCTCCAGATGGGCGGGAGAGGAAACGCCGCGCCGATCCTTGCGCTCGCGGACGAGATGCTCGCGGAGGAGCCCTGGAACGAACTCTTCAATGGGCTTTCCCGCCGTTACGCCTTCTATGACCCTGAGGAAGAGCGCGGGTGGCTTGCGGAGGCGAGGCTTGCGCCCGTGCGGGTTGAGTTGATCGAAAAGGACATGGCCTTCGGTCAGCTTGACGACCTCGCAGGGTGGATTCGGACAACCTGGCACCTGTATCTCGACCGGCTGCCCGAAGAGGCCCGGCCGGCGTTCATCGCCGGGGTGGTGAGCCGGTATGTGGAGCGATACCCCTCGGCCGACGGCCGCATCCACGTCCCCATGGTGCGCCTTGAGGTGGAGGCGGTCAAACCGTCGGAATGACGGCCACCTCCCCGCGTCCGGCTATGAGAACAATTATGTCGCATCGACCCCCGGGAGCGGTCGTTTCAACTGCCCCGTGACGGGGAGGTATTTATACGTCGGCGGGGATCTGAGTCGGGCTATGCTGAACCGCACGGGGAACCCCGTCCCGCGAAGCGAGTTCCGTAACTATCTTTCCTCCGGGTACCGGGACGACCTGGCCCGGGATATCCTGGCCGGGATGACCGCAGAGCAGAAGTGTATCCCCAGCAGATACTTCTACGATGCCCGGGGCTCGCAGCTCTTCGAGGAGATCTGCCGCCTCCCCGAGTACTATCAGACCCGGCTGGAACTTTCCATCCTTCACGGGGCATGCGGGGCGATCATGGAATCCTTCGGCAAAGGGGATCTCGTGGAACTGGGGCCGGGAACGGATCTGAAGGCCTCGAAACTGATCGATGCGGCACCGGAGCCCGAGGGGGAGGGGATATGTTACATCCCGGTGGATGTGAGCGAGTCGGCTCTGGCCGCCGCAACGGAGGGTCTGCTCAGGCGGTACCCGCGGCTGCGCGTTCTCGGGATTGTGGGTGATTTCACCCGCGATCTGGGGTACATTCCCGCCAGGGGCAAGAAACTCGTCACGTTCTTCGGGGGCACCATCGGGAACTTCACCGATCCTGCAGCGCAGCGGATGCTCAGGAGCGTGGCCGGCGTGATGGGGGAGGATGATCGTTTCGTCGTCGGGCTCGATATGGTAAAACCGGTCCCGGTGCTCGAGGCCGCGTACAACGATGCGGCCGGGGTGACGGCCGCGTTCAACAAGAACATCCTTGCCGTGGTCAACCGGGAACTCGGGGCGGACTTCGACCCCGGCAGATTTGAGCACCGTGCAGGTTTCAACCGGGACGAGGAGCGGATCGAGATGCATCTTGTGGCATCGGCGGCTATGGCGGTCGGTATCCCCGCCCTGGATCTTCACGTGGCGTTCGAGCGGGGCGAGACCATCCTTACCGAAATCTCCCGGAAGTTCACCCGGGAGAGCGCCGGCCGGCTCTTTTCGGCCGCAGGGCTTACCGTGGAGCGCTGGTTCTCCGACCCGAAGGAGTGGTTTGCGCTCGCTGAGGTCTCCCGGGCGGGGCTGGGATGACGTCCCTTGCTGTATCCTCCGCCGTAGTGGTGAGGAATCGGCGGCACGGGGTGGTGATCCGGCGCGAGCGCGTCGAACTCCTCCCGGGATATGCCGGCACCCGGTCTCTCCCACCGGTGAAAAAAAGGTTGTGCGGCTGCTCTGCTATGGTGCCGTTCCCCTGGATGGGCCCATCACAGGCACGCAGATCCGCCGGTTGAACGGGTCGTCGAGGTGCAGGATCCGCACGTCCACCCCGTAGGCCCGGTGCATGGTATCTTCGCCGATGACCTCTTCGGGGCTTCCCATAGCAAGGATTCTTTGATCTTTCAGGATTGCAACCTGGTTCGACGTCAGAAGCGCGTGATCCGGGAAATGGGTCGCGACGACAATGGTCATTCCGTCCTCTGCAAGCCCCCTGATGACGTCGAGCACCCGTACCTGGTTGCCGAGGTCCAGGTGGGACGTTGGTTCGTCGAGCAGGAGGATCCCCGGACGCTGCGCGATCGCCCGGGCGATCAGGACAAGCTGCCACTCGCCGCCGCTGATCCCGGTGCACGGACGATCGGCGAGGTGAGAGATCCCGACCCGTCCAAGGGCGTCGGCAGCAATCTCTTCGTCTTCCGCAGACGGGGTTGCAAAGGGGCCGAGATGGGACGCCCTGCCCATCAGGACGATGTCCCTGACCATGAACGGGAACGGTGAGACCTGTGTCTGGGGAACGAACCCGACCTGCCTGGCAATCTCGTGCGGCTGCATCCCCGCGATATCGCGCCCGTCAAGATGAACGCGGCCGTGCGATGGGGAGATGAGCCCGGCCATGCACTTGAGGAGCGTGGACTTCCCGGTGCCGTTCGGGCCAAGGAGTGAGTACACGCATCCCTCGTCCACGGCGAGCGAGATGCCCGTAAAGACGGTGGCTCCACCCGGGTAGTTGAACGCTATATCCTCTACGCTGATGCGGCACCCCATGCTCACCACCCCGGGTTGTTCCGCCGGAGCAGCACCGCAAATATCGGCGCCCCGATGACCGCCGTCAGGATGCCGATCGGTATCTCGGCAGGGGCTGCCGTCCTCGCGACGGTGTCGACGGCGATCAGGAACGCTCCCCCGAGGAGCACCGATATCGGCAGAAGGTAGCGGTTGTCGGGCCCGACGAGCATCCGTCCCATATGCGGGATAACAAGCCCGATCCACCCGATGATCCCGCTCATGCAGACCGCTGCAGCGGTGATCACGGTCGAGAGGAGGATGATGACGACCTTCAAGCGCTCGGTGTTCACCCCGAGCGCCCGTGCCTCCTCATCGCCCATCGTGAGGACGTTGATCCGCCACCGGACGGCAAGCAGCCCCACTATCGAGACGGCGATGATCGGGCCGAGGATCATCAGGTCCGGCGCCGAGACGTGGTTGAGCGATCCGAGCAGCCAGAAGACGATCGCCGGCATCTTGTTCATCGGGTCGGCCACGTACTTCACCATCGAGGTGAGGGCCGAGAAGAGCGATGTGATCACGATCCCCGAGAGGACGAGCATCAGGATCGGGGTCGTGCTCCTGACCCGGCTGAGCCCGTAGGCCATCCCCACAGCGAGCAGGCCGAAGACGAACGAAAGGATCTGGACAAGGACGAGGCTGTCGGAGAGGAGGATGCCGATTGCCGCTCCGAAGCCCGCGCCGGAGGCCACGCCCAGTATCTGCGAGGAGACCAGGGGGTTCCGAAACATCCCCTGGAACGAGGCTCCGCTGATGGCGAGCCCGGCCCCGACGAGGAGGCCGGCGATGATCCGGGGGATGCGGACGTTTACGACGGCTGAAGTCGCTGTCGCCGCCCAGGTCTCCTCGATCGGGAAGACCGAACTTAAGAGCGCCGCTATCACCGTCTCCGGCGGGATCATGTACCGGCCGACCATCAGGGCGACGAACGCCAAAACCCCGAGCACGCCGAGGAGGAGCATCAGGATGGTGCCGGGGTGCTGTTCTCCCCAGCTCCTGTTGTGGGCCTGGTTTGCCGCCGCCGTCCCGGTCACCGTGGCTCCTCCATTGGTCTGCACGTCGGCGCTCGTTGAGCTCTGTCTCATCAGGACTGCTTCACCTGGCCGAACGTCACGCTCCCGTAGGTGCCGTCGATGACCTTCTGCGCCTGCGCATCGGTGATGGGGAACTCGAAGATCTCGGCATAAAAGTCTTTAACCCGGTCGGTGAGCGGCACGTCCTCGAAACGGTCGGGGTAGGCATTATACGCGAGCCAGAGCGGGTAGAGGACGGCGGATTCGGCGGACGGGCGGCTCCAGAGGAAGACTCCGGTCGGCTCCTTGTAGACCCGGCCTTCTTTGACGGCACCGAGTTCCTTCCAGCGGCTGTCGTCCTTGAGTTCGGTGGGGCTGCCGGTATCGATGATGATGATATCGGGGTCGACGGCAAGGACCTGCTCCATCGAGATCTCGTTGATGCCGGTGTGCATCCCCTCCTGCTGCCCCAGCGTGGTCTCGATGCCGGCGACAGCGTTTCTGCACCCCGCAGCCTCGGTCCACTCGGCGAAGAACGTGTCGCCGCCAAGCGTCTGGAGATGGCTTACGCCCTCGCCCAGGAAGACGGTGGCGCGTTCGTCGTCGGGGATATCGCCGGTGCGCTCGCGGAGGAATGCGAGGGTTCCATCAAGGTAGTCGATGTAGGCCTGCGCCCGATCGGGCTTTCCGAAGACCTCGCCCATGAAGGCGATCTCCCGCCGCATCTCGTCGAACCCGTCGCCCATGGTGCCGGAGAGGTAGATGACCGGGATGTCGGTGTGCGATTCCACGATCTTCCCGTCGACATCGAAGGCGATGACACAGTCGGGGTTCGCGACCAGGAGTTCTTCGATGTTCACGTTGCCGTTCGTCGTCCGCGGCGCCGGTTTATCGATGATGCCCGGGTCCATCTCCTGCATCATCTCCATCATCTGCGGCCCTTTCGTGACTGCAACGATGCTGGCGTTTGCCCCGAGGAGGTAGGGCACCTGGCTGATGGGGCCGCCGAAGACACCGAACGTCGCTCCTTTTGCAGGCAGCGTGATCTGGTTCCCCTCCATGTCGGTGATCGTCCGTGTCGCGGCCGGATCTTCCGGCGTTGTTGTAGTCGTACAACCGCAGCAGAGTATCCCTGACGCAACGATGAGTGCACAGAGCACATAACTGATTTTTGTCATCTTTACACCTGTGTAACCGTTATACAGCGGAACTTACCTGCTTTAAGCGTAATTCCGCTGAATACGTGAGGATTTAATTTTTGTGGAAGAAAACAATTGCCTTTCTCGGTTGAGTTAATTGGTTTTTGTTAACCATGGCGTGTAGATGGCTGCCTGGTTTCTCTGGTGGTTATGATTGAGCTCCTGCCTCGCACCTGACGGTGCTCGAGTTCCGTTCCGTTGGAACGTCGCACCCTACGGCCAGTCGTGCTCGCACCTGACGGTGCTCGAGCTCCGTTCCGTTGGAACGTCGCACCCTACGGCCAGTCGTGCTCGCACCTGACGGTGCTCGAGCTCCTGCCCCTACGGGCCAGTCGCTTTGCACAAACTATATATCCAGATGAATAATATCCGGGCAGCGTATGCGCATACGGGAGAAGACTCTGACGATTCTATTCGTTCTGTCGCTTGTCGCGAACGTCTTTCTCCTGGTTGTCGTCCTCATGCCGGCGGACGATCTCTCCCCGGCGCTCTCCAAACCCGAGGAGACCGAAACTCTTCCGACTGCGACCGTCGCCCCGCTCCTCCCGGTGAAGGTGGCCGGGAACGGGAGCGCCGCCTCGATGCAGGTGCCGGTCATCGTCCAGAAGATTGAGGTCGACCGGGGCGGCCCGCTCTTCTATGAGGAGGTGATCGAAGAGGGGGCGATGGTGAACGTCTCGGTCGAGGTCGTGCCCGGGAAAGGGAGGGTGCTCGTCCAGACGACGCCCCTGATGGGGATGGTCTTTCAGGACGCCGCGAACCTTGCGGTAACGGTCGCCGCCAACCGGTCTCGTGCGGATCTCACGAAGAGTGATATCATCTTCAGCATCCAGGGGCCGGAGGATATCTCCGAGATCGACGGCCCCAGTGCGGGGGCGCTGATGTCCGTGCTGCTCCTCTCGGTGCTGGAGGACTTCGCGCTCAACGAGAGCGTGACCGTGACGGGAACCATCGATGAGAACGGGAGTATCGGCCCGGTCGGGGGGATCCTTGAGAAGGCTGAGGCTGCTCAACGCGGCGGGAAGACCCTTCTCATCCTCTCTGGCGAAAACGATCAGATGCTCGATTACCGCGAGGAGATCCAATCGTTCGGCGGACTGAGGATCGTACGGCAACGGCCGATCATCGTGGATTCAAAAGAGTTTATCGAAGAGGAACTCGGCATCCGGGTGAAATACGTGAATACCCTCGACGACCTGCTCGCCGATCTTCGTGCCCCTGCGCCCGACCGGTCATCCTGACTGAAGGGTATTTATCCTCCGCCGGTCTACGTACCTGGACAGTATGAGATCGCAAAAATTGCTGATTGCCGCGGTTTTCGTGGTTGTTCTGGTCGTTGTTCTGGCGGTTCTGCTGCCGGGGCTCTCCTCGACGCAGCCGCCCGGCCCTGACCCGACCCAACCTCCTACCCCGGCTCCGACCTCCACCTCGGTCCCGACACCGGCACCGAAGCCCGTTCCGGAGAACGGCACCTACGTCAACACCACGTACGGGTATGCCGTCACCTGCCCGGAGGGATGGTTCTACACCGAGTCCGGTGAGAGCGTCTGGTTCTCCTCGCCGGATAAGCACGAAGAGGTTCGCGTGAACACGAACCCGCTCTCGAGCGAGAGCGAGGGCGACACGGAGAACGTTCTCGAAGCGCTGAACGCGACCTATGTGGAGGATCTTCGCGCCGGAATCGATGCCGAATGGGTGTCGACGGAGGAGATTTCCCTTGACGGCGTTCCGGCATACGAGTCGGTCTTCTCTGTTCCCATCGTCGATGAGGACCGGTATACCTTCGTCGTCCGTTACGCCGTCAAGGACGGTGTCATCTACTCGGTCATGCATACGGTGTTCCCGCCCGAGTACGACGTTTACAACGCCGACGCGGCTCCGGCGGCTGAATCGTTCCGTTTCCTCTAATTTTTTTTGGCTGCACCGCAATCCGGAAGTGTCGGTGGGGTTGTCCTGAAACGGCTCTGCCGGGAGGTACACCTGGCGGGAACAGCGGGCGACATCAAAAAATGTGGCGGGTAAACGGAGTTGCTGAGAGGTGGTTTTCTTCGGCAGGACGTTTAGAGATGGCTCCCCGTCACCTGTTTTTAACACGGTATCGTGAGCAGTCAGGGGGAGGCTTGCTGGCGAGAGAATATCGAAGTGCACTGCAACTCGATAACCCGGTCACTTCTATGAATCTGTGGTAATAGTCCTCTGTTTCCCCATATCAGAGGTGAATTGCTGGAGTAGTGTCGTATGGTTCAATCCGTTTCGTCTGCAGCGGGTGCCCGCTGCGACACATAGTCGTAATGAACTCCCTGGATAAATCCATTATGATACGGGATTTTGCTATTGCACCTATTTTAACCCGCCCAATTTGGAAAATGGGTGTTTATGGGCGTTTCTTAAGTTTTTTATGCCGCTCCGGCCGGGTGCCGCTACCCCCGCCTGAACATCCCGTCGAGTTTGCGCCTGTCGAACGCCACGACCGTCGGCCTCCCATGCGGGCACGTCCAGGGTGTCTCCGTCCGGGCGAGCTGGGCGAGAAGACGTTTCTGCTGGTCGTGCGTGAGATGGGCGCCGGCCTTCACCGCTCCACGGCATGCGACGATGCAGGTGACTGCCTCCCGGCGATCGGGAGCGGTGCGGGATTCGTTGGAGAGAAGGTCGGCGATCGTCTCGCGGACTGTCTCGGGGCTCTCGGTCGCGCCGAGGGCGGCGGGCACCGCACGGACGGCGAAGGTATCCCGGCCGAACTCCTCCACCACGAACCCCTCATCCGCGAGGAGCGCCGTTGCGTCCCGGAGCGCGGCAGACTCCTTTGGGGGGAGGGAGAGGATGACCGGCGCGATCAGTTCCTGCGACCCGGCTTCCTTATCGCGCTGCTCCGCGACCTGGTCGTAGAGGACGCGCTCGTGAGCCGCGTGCTGGTCGACGAGGTAGAGGGTGCCGTCGGTTCCCTCCGCCACGATGTAGGTCGCGGCCACCTGTCCGATCGGCTCCATTGCGGGGAGGAGGTTCTCTCCGCCTTTCGTCTCCGTCCGGCGGAGCTGCTTGTCGGAGAGGGCGAGTTCCCGGTGACCGGCCGTGTAGGACGTCCCGGCCTCGGCGACCGGCGGGGGTGACGGCACCGGTTCGGGCAGATCCCGGGCGATCTGCTGCTGCACCGGGTCGGTCGCGGTCTCCCGTGCAAGGTCGTGCCCGGCAAGCGCCTCTGCCACCGCGGCCGCAATCGCCGGGAGGATCTCCCGCTCCCGGGAGAGACGGACCTCCCGTTTGGTTGGATGGACGTTGACGTCCACGAGCTCGGTGTCGATCAAAAGTTCGAGAAACGCCACCGGGTAGCGGTCCTTCGGGAGGAGGGTGCCGTAGCCCTCCCGGACAGCGGCGGCAATCTGCCGGGAAGAGATGCTTCTCCCGTTGATGCTGACGGAGATCTGCGAGGGACTCCCCCGGCTCTCCGACGGCCGGGAGATGTAGCCTCCGATACGGAGGAACGGGAGCCTTCCCTCGACCGGGACGAGTGCCCGGGCGAGTTCAGCGCCGTAGAGGCCCGCGATAGTGTTCTGGAGCCCCGCGGACCGCTGGGTTGCCATCCGCTCTTTTCCGTTGTGCACCACCCGGAAAGCGACCTCGCCGTGGGCAAGGGCGAGATTCTCCACGACCGCGTAGACGTGGGCGAGTTCGGTGTTCCTGCTCTTGAGGAACTTCCGGCGGGCGGGGGTGTTGTAGAAGAGGCGTTCCACCGTGACCGTCGTCCCTTCCGGTGCCCCGACCTCGCTCTTCTCCACGACCTCGCCGCCCCTGACGACCAGTCGGGTGCCGGCGAGCGCCCCGGCTCCCCGGGAACGGGTGATTACGGTCACCTCCGCGACGGCGGCGATGCTCGCGAGCGCCTCCCCCCGGAACCCGAGTGTCCTGATCGCCGAGAGATCGGCGATATCCCGGATCTTGCTCGTCGCATGAGGGTGGAACGCGAGGACCGCCTCCTCCGGGTTCATGCCCTCGCCGTTGTCGGTCACCCGGATCTTCGTGACCCCCGTCATGTCTGACGCGACGTCGAGGAGGATGCTCGTCGCGCTCGCGTCGATCGCGTTCTCCAGAAGTTCCTTCACCACCGATGCCGGCCGTTCCACGACCTCGCCGGCGGCGATCTGGTTCACGGTATCGGGGTCGAGGACGCGGATCTTCGTCATCGCTCACTCCTCTCCCCGTTCGCCATCCTCTGGAGCCTGCAGAGGGCGTTCAGTGCCTCAATTGGTGTCATCTCATCGGGATTCATGTTTTTAAGTTCTCCGACCGCCGGGTTCTCCTCCACGACCCCCTCACCGGGATCAACGAGGAGCATCTGGGTGTAGCGGGGAGCCCGCGAACCGGCTGAGAACTCCCGTGTCGACGCCTCTTTCAGGAGTTCCATAGCCCGGTCGGTCACCTTCTTCGGGATCCCGGCAAGGTGCGCTACGTGGACACCGTAACTCCGGTCGGTCGCGCCGGGGATAATTTTTCTGAGGAAGACAACATCCTGTCCGGTATCCTTCACCGCAAAGTGGAAGTTCTTCACCCGCTTGAGCGATCCTTCGAGGTCGATCAGGTCGTGGAAGTGTGTCGCAAAGAGTGTCCGGGGGCCGGCGACCGCCTTCCCGTGCAGGAACTCCACCACCGCCCGGGCAATCGAGCACCCGTCCAGCGTGCTCGTCCCCCGCCCGATCTCATCGAGGATAACGAGACTTCGCGGGGTCGCGTTATTCAGGATGTTCGCGAGTTCCAGCATCTCGACCATGAACGTCGACTGCCCGGAGGCGAGGTCGTCGAACGCCCCGACCCGGGTGAAGACGCGGTCGACGATCCCGACGGTGGCATGCCGGGCCGGGACGAAACTCCCCATCTGGGCCATGATGCAGCAGAGCGCCACCGCCCGCATGTAGGTGGACTTGCCCGCCATGTTCGCCCCGGTGATGATCATGATCTGGTCGGCGGCGGAATCGAGTTCCGTGTCGTTCGGGACGAACGGGACCGGGAGGTGGCGCTCCACCACCGGGTGGCGGCCGTCGCGGATGACGATCCGGCCGCTCTCCTCGATCGTGGGGCGGGTGTAACTGTAGCGGGCGGCGATCTCGGCGAGCGCCGCATAGACGTCGAGGAGCCCCACAGCCCGGGCGGTCGCCTGGAGGTCGGCGACCTCCGCCGCGAGCGTCCGGACGAGTTCGGCGTAGATCTCCGCTTCGAGGGCGCCAAGACGCTCTTCGGCGGTCGCGATCATCGCCTCCTTCTCCCGGAGGTCGGGGATCGTGTAGCGCTCGCCGTTCGCGGTCGTCTGCCGCCGCTCGTACTCCGGCGGCACCAGGTGCAGGTTCGGTTTCGTCACCTCGATGTAGTAGCCGAAGACCCGGTTGTAGCCGATCTTGAGCGACTTGATCCCGGTTCTCTCCCGCTCCTGTTGCTGGAACTCCGCGATCCAGTCCTTCCCGGTCGTTGCGAGGTGCCGGAGTTCGTCGAGTTTCTCGTTGAACCCCTCCCGGATCATCCCGCCGGACCTGGCGAGTGCCGGGGGGTCGTCAATGATCGCCCGGCCGACGAGGCCGGTGACGCGAGCATGGTCGCTCATCGCGTCGAGAGCCTCGCGGACCAGGGCCGGGGCGTCGGCAGGAATGAGCGCTTTTACGTCCGGGATCGCTTCGAGCGACTCCCCGAGCGTCGCGAGATCCCTCGGCCCGGCGTTCCCGTAGGCGATCCTTCCTGCAATCCGCTCGGTGTCGGCGAAGTCGCTGAGCGTTGCGCGCAGCGCCTGCCTATCGAGCGCGTGGTCAAAGAACCACTCCACCGCGTTGAGCCTGGCCTCGATGGCGTCCTTCCCGAGCAGGGGGGCGATCAGGAACGACCGCATCGTCCGGCTCCCCATCGATGTCTCTGTGGCGTCGAGCGCGGCAAGAAGGGTGTTCGCGTCGCCAACGCCGCGGATCCCCGCCGTGATCTCCAGGTTCCGCAGGGTGATTGCGTCGAGCGCCATGTTCCCCGACGGAACCCGTGTCGAGAGCCCCGAGATGTGGGAGAGGGACGACTGCTGCGTCTCCTGGGCGTAGTGGAGCGCCGCTCCGGCTGCGCTGATCGCGCCGGGCATTCCCGCGCACCCGTAGCCGTCGAGCGTTGCCGTTCCGAACTGCCCGCAGAGGCGCTCACACGCTGCGTCAACGTCGAAGGCGTCGTCGCGGTAGCGGCTCACCGTCACCCCGAGGGCTTCGAGCCGGGCGGGGAGGCCGTCGCTGAGGCTCTCGGGAACGATCGTCTCCGTCGGGCGGTACCTGACAACCTCCGAGACGATCTCGGCGTAGTCGCGCCCGCCGCTGCCCGAGGAGACGAAGAACTCCCCGGTCGAGACATCCAGGAATGCGAGGCCGAAGGTCTCTTTTTGGTCAGGAGCGACCGCCATCAGGTAATGGGCGCCGGCTGAGGAGAGCATCGAGGAGTCGATAAGGGTTCCCGGGGTGATCACCCTGGTGACCTCCCGCTTGACTACGCCTTTTGCGGTCTTCGGGTCCTCCACCTGGTCGCAGATCACCACCTTGTAGCCCTTGTTCACCAGGCGGGCGATGTAGCCGTCGGCGGCGTGGTGGGGGACGCCCGCAAGCGGCATCCGGTCGCCGTTCTTGTCCCTGCCCCGGGCCGTCAGGGTGATGTCGAGTTCGCGGGCCACCACGCCGGCATCCTCGCCGAAGGTCTCGTAGAAGTCCCCCATCCGGAAGAAGAGGATGGCGTCGGGGTACCGGGCTTTCGCTGAATAATACTGCCGCATTGCCGGGGTCGGTCCGTCGGTCATCGCTTCTCCTTATAGAATCCGCATGGAGTCACATAAGGGTACTGTCCCGGGAAAACGGCCGAAAAGGGCTCCGATTCACTGCACCACTCAGGCACCCCCGGACAAATTAAATACGTCCGGAACGCGTACCTGAGACACGATACTGTATGTCGGCGACTATCGCAGAAAAGATATTTTCGCAACGGTGCGGGAGACCCGTCCGCGCGGGAGAGGTTGTGATGGCACCCGTGGATGCAGCGATGATCCACGACATCACCGGCCCGCTTGCGGTCAGGGTCTTTCGCGAGATGGGTGGAGAGCGCGTATTCGATCCCGAGCGGATCATTATGCTCTTCGACCACCAGGTACCCGCCGACTCGATACCCGCCGCCGAGAACCATGTCTTCATGCGGCAGTTTGCAGATGAGCAGGGGATCCACAACTACGACCTCCTCGAGGGCGTCTGCCACCAGGTCGTGATGGAGAAGGGGCGGGCGGCACCCGGCGAGATCGTCGTCGGGACCGACTCCCATACCTGCACCTACGGTGCGGCGGGGGCGTTTGCGACCGGGATCGGCTCGACCGATATGGGGTTCGTCCTGAAGTTCGGGGCGCTCTATTTCCGGGTGCCCGAGAGCATCCGGATCAAGGTCGAGGGTGCGTTCGGCCGGAGGGTGGGGGCGAAAGATCTCATCCTCTCCCTCGCCGGCGACATCGGCGCGGACGGGGCGACCTATATGGCGCTCGAGTTCACCGGCGCCGCCATGCATGATATGAGCATGGCGGGCCGGATGACCTGCGCGAACATGGCGATCGAGATGGGGGCGAAGGCCGGGATCGTCCAGCCCGATGCGGCTACCTGGGACTACGTCACCGCCCGCCGCGATATCGAGCCGTTCGACCTTGCGGGCGACGAGGACGCGGAGTACCGGGAGCGCCGCCGCTATGACGTCACCGACCTTGCCCCGCAGGTCGCCGTCCCGCACAACGTCGACAACGTCGTGGACGTGACGAAGGCAGCGGGAACAAAGGTCGACCAGGTCTTCATCGGTTCCTGCACGAACGGCCGCTACGAAGACCTCGTCGAGGCGGCCGAGGTTCTCGGGAACGCCGACCGGTTCGCGGACGGTGTAAGGGTGATCGTCATCCCGGCCTCGCGGACGGAGTATCTCAAGGCTCTCCGGGCCGGGCTCATCGAGCGGTTCGTCGAGGCGGGCGCACTCGTCGAAGCGCCCTGCTGCGGCCCCTGCATGGGTGGGGCGTTCGGCCTCCTGGCCCCCGGCGAGGTCTCGCTCTCGACGTCGAACCGGAACTTCCGGGGGAGGCAGGGGAGCACGCAGGCGTCGGTCTACCTCTCCTCGCCGGCGACGGCGGCGGCGAGCGCCCTCTACGGCGAGATCACCGACCCGAGGGAGGTGTGAATCATGCGAGTCTGGAAGTTCGGCAACGATATCGATACGGATGCGATCATCCCCGGCCGGTTCCTCACGATCTACGATCCGGCGGAACTCGCGAAGCACGTGTTCGAGGGGACGCGGGACGAGTTCGCGAAGGAGGCGCGGGAGGGCGACGTCGTGGTCGGAGGCAGCAACTTCGGGTGCGGCTCCTCCCGCGAGCACGCGCCGCTCGCGCTCCTCGGCGCCGGGGTGAAGGTCGTGGTCGCGAAGTCGTTTGCACGGATCTTCTACCGGAACGCCGTCAACACCGGGCTCCTGCCCCTGGTCTCTGCCGGGGCGGAGAGCATCCGGGACGGCGAGACTGTCACGGTGAACCTCGCCGGAGGTTACATCGAGGTGAACGGCAGACGGCTCGCGATCGAGCCGGTGCCCGGGTTCATGAAGGAGATTATCGATGCTGGCGGCCTGGTGGCCTACGCAAAAGATCTGGATGAGGTGAAGACATGCAGCACAGAGTAGCCGCAATCGGCGGGGACGGTATCGGGCCCGAGATCGTCGCGGCGGGAAAGGAAGTCCTTGATTCCGCGGGCGAGCGCTATGGGTTCGACATCGCCTGGACGGACTTTGATATCGGGGCCGACCGCTATCTCGCGACCGGTGAACTCCTGACCGAAGAGGATATCCGGGAACTCTCGAAGTTTTCCTCGATCTACTTCGGGTCGATCGGCGACGACCGGGTGAAGCCCGGGATCCTCGAGAAGGGCATCCTGCTCGCGATCCGGTTCCACTTCGACCAGTTCATCAACCTCCGGCCGATCAAACTCCTCGACGGTGTTGAGACACCGCTCGCGAACAAGCGTCCGAAGGATATCGACTTCGTCGTCGTCCGGGAGAACACCGAAGACTTCTACGTCGGGATCGGCTCCCGATTTGCCGGACGGCGCGAGCAGAAGACCCTCGAGGTCGTCCGCGACCTCTACAGCGTCAGGTTCGGCCTCGACGTCGAGACCGATGCCGACGAGCTTGCCTACCAGATCGGCGTCGTCACCCGGCCGGGTGCGGAGCGGGCGATCCGCTACGCCTTCGACCTCGCCGCAGCGAGGGAGAAGAAGGTCACGTCGGTCGACAAAGCAAACGTCCTCTCCGACGTCTACGGCCTCTGGCGGGACGTCTTCACCGACGTCGCCACCGGGTACCCCGACGTCAGGACGGAGTTCAACTTCGTCGACGCCGTCACGATGTGGTTCGTCAAGAACCCCGAGTGGTTCGACGTCGTCGTCACCCCGAACATGTTCGGCGACATTATCACCGACCTCGGTGCCATGATCCAGGGCGGGCTCGGGCTCGCCCCCGGCGGAAACATCAACCCCGCGGGCACCTCGATGTTTGAGCCGATCCACGGTTCGGCGCCGAAGTATCGCGGCCAGGACGTCACGAATCCGCTCGCCACCGTCTGGGCGGGCTCGATGCTCCTCGACCACCTCGGCGAGCACGAGGCCGCGGCGGCCGTTCTCCGGGCGATCGAGAGGAGTATCCTCGACGGATACGTCACCCGGGATATGGGCGGCGCGAAGAAGACGAGCGAGATCGGGCGGCACCTCGCGTCGCTTGTGAAGACGGTGTAGGGCCGCCACCAGTATCAGCATCTCATGTGAAGTCGTGAAGCCCTGAAGTTGTTAACAACTTCCTTCGCGTTCTTCGCGGCTTCGCGTGAGACCTGATTGCTACCCCTATTACAACCTCACGCGAAGAACGACGGATGAGACATCCGGAGTTTGAGCACCGCAGGTGCGACCCGCGAAGACAGGTTGCTGGCAGTCACACAGACTTCGTGACGACCTCCTGGACATCCCCGCAGATCCCGTCTTTTATATCCCCGCACCGCCATGATCTTGTGGACCGATGCAGGAAGAGCAGCAAACACCGTGCGAAAACCCTCTCTGGCCGTGTGCGATGACCGGGGCGGTCGCCTGTCTTTCGGGGTTCGCGGATATCGCCGTCGTCGTCCACGGTTCGAGCGGGTGCTACTTCTACCCCGCGTCGCTCGTCGGCGTCCCCATCCACGGGACGTTCCTCGTCGAGAACGAGGTCATCTTCGGCACGGAGTCCCGCCTCGCGGAGGTGATCCGGGAACTCGCCGGCCGCTACGCCCGGATAGCCGTGGTCAACACCTGCGTGCCCGCGATCATGGGCGAGGATATGGGCGACCTTGCCGGCGACGGGCAGATTTTCTTCGTCGACAGCCCGGGGTTCCTCGGCGACCTCGAGGCCGGGTACCGCCGTGCGCTCGATACGATCGCGCCGGTGGTCGACCCCGATACCCCCGGCGTCAACATCGACGGCATCTGCCGCACCGACCCCTTCTGCCGGGGGAACGCCCTCGAGGCACGGCGCCTGCTCAACCTTGCAGGCGTCGATGTCGCCGCCACCTTCTGCCTGGACCGTTACGCCGCGACCCGCCGGGCGGCGCCGTTCACCGTCGGGACGAACCCGGACATCGCGAGCGGTGTCGGGACGTGGTGCGGCTCGCTGCTCGGCCTCGATGCCGTCCGCGAGACCTTTGAGCGGCTTGGCGCCGTAATCGACGGCGTGGATACCCGCCCGGTCATGGACGAAGTCGCGTGGGCCGATGCCCGGATCCGGAAAGCCTGCGAGAAGTATCTCAGGAGGTTCGACCCGCCCCGCGTGGCGATCGCCGGCGGGCACGCCTACGCTGCGTTTGCCGCCGACCTCCTCGACCGGTATCTCGGTGCCGAGATCGCCTGCGTCGCCGCCCGGAACGGCTCCTCCGGCGACGGCATCACTCACACAACCGACTTCTCGGTCATCCGGGAGATGATCCGGGACGCCGAACCCGATCTTATCCTCGGCTCCTCCTACGAGCGGGCGATCGCTCCCGGCGCCGCGTTTGTCGGGTTGACGCTGCCGCTCCGGGACAGGGTCACGCTCTCCTCTCACGCGGTCGCCGGGGTGGAAGGGGCGCTCCGGCTGATGGAAGAGGTGCTCAACGCCTGTATCAACCGGAACCGGGCGAAACGCGGTGATCTGTTCACGCCCTCCCGGTGAGCCGCCGCATCTGGCATAAGATATTTATCAGTCGGCGGATACCGGGGTGCCGGTTCGTCCGCAGGGCGGGCCGGTACGAGAGGGAGGGTATGACATGACACATCACGGCGGATACGGTGCCCATGATATGCTTCTCGCGAAGATGTACGATCTTCTCGACGAGAACGAGATGCGGCAACTGATGATACGGATGATCGAGTCCCGCATCAAGATGAAAGAACAGTATATCGAGACGATGCAGTATAAGGTCGGGACCTACAAGATGGCACGGGACATGCTCGAGAAGGGCATGAAGAAGTGAGCGCCGGGTTCGGGAGCGTTCCCCGCCGGGGATCGTCTCCTCTTTTTTACATCATGACGAATGTACCGGTATGAATCTGACGATCAGGGAATACCTTGATGAGGATTTTCTCGCGGTCTGCGGCCTCGAGCGGGAGAACAGCCCGAGAGGCTGCAAGCCCGAGGTCTTCATCCGGCAGGCCGGCGTCCTCTTCGCCGATACCTTTCTCGTTATGGAATGCGGCGGGAAGGTGGTCGGCTACACCATCGGGGCTCTCGTCCAGCACCGGCAGACAACGGGTTGGATCGTCCGGCTGGTGGTGGGGGAGCGGTACCGGCGCAGGGGGTTCGGGAAGGGCCTCGTTGCGGCCGTCATCGCCGCTCTCCGGGAGCGGGGAGCGTATGAGGTCTGCCTCTCGGTCGCGCCGGGGAACCGTGCCGCCCGGGCGCTCTACGAGAGGCACGGCTTTCGAGAGACGGACTTTTTTCCGGCCTACTTCGGCGAGGGGGGCGATCGCTGTATCCTCCGAAGAGACCTCACCGGCCGGGAAGATTTAATCTGTTCAGGTTGAGATCTGTGCGATACCATGCCTCTCACTACTTTCCGCATAGGAGAACCGTTCAAACCGGTGCCACAGTTCCGGTCGTACCTCTACGCGTCCCTGATCCTGGCTGTCGTCGTCTTCGTCCTGCCGTGGCTCGCTCCCATCGTCATCTTCAGCCGGCTGCCCGTCGCTCTCGCCTTCGCCGTCCCGGTGCTCGCCATCGTTGTCTTCGTCGCCTACTGGATACCGCTCTACCACGAGAGCATCGTCTACCGGCTCACCGTCACCGAGGTGACCTGGCAGCGCGGGGTCTGGTTCCGGCAGACGGGGATCGTTCCCTACAACCGGATAACGAACGTCGATATCACCCAGGGCCCCCTGATGCGGTTCTTCTCCTTCTCGGCCGTTCGAGTGCAGACCGCGGGCTACTCGGCCCAGGCACAGGCGGAGATCGTCATCAACGGGATCGCGGACCCGAGGGATCTCCAGGAGAAGATCATGAACTTCGTCCGGACGACCGGGCCGGTCGCCGCGACCGGCGGCGAGCCGGAAGAGGGGGCGGCTGCCGATGCGGTGGTGGCAGAACTCCGGGCGATCCGGCGGCTGCTCGAAGGCCGGCAGGAGCGGTAGATACTTTTTTTAGATACAGGGAGGTGGGGGGCTTACCTCCCACTGATCGTCTCCCGCTTGATGACCAGGACCGGCTGGCGGGCGTTCTTGATCACGTACTCTGAGACCGACCCGAGGAGGCGTTCGCGGATGTTCGACCGGCCGTGAGAGCCGATGACGATGAGCGACGCTCCTTCCGCATCGGCCGCGGCCACGATCTCCTTTCCCGGGGTGCCGACGGGCGTCCGGACGGTCACCTTCACGCCCTGCCTCTCGAGCGCCCGGCGGGTGTCGATGATCCGGTGCTGGATCTCTTCCCGCAACTCTTTCTGGGTCTCGGTCTCCCGGTCGGGCACGGTTCCAAGGAACCCCTGCCCGCCCGAGGCGATCAGCGTGATCTCCTTTGAGTCGATAACGTGGACGAGGACGATTTCCCGGGTTCCCGCCTCGTGCAGCACGGGGATATAGTCCAGCACCTTCATGGAGGGTTCTGAAAAGTCTGTGGGAAACAGGATGCGTTCAAACATACTGGCACTCACTCCGATGAGACCTTTTCTGCAGAAGAGGTATAAAAGAGATTGTGTGGACGCCGGAGGACGAGGTGGGTGCCGGGGGTTGCTATACGGGATGTGTATCATACCCGACGGGGTCCCCCTCCGGAGCTTCATGTGGTTTGCCATCTCTGAAGATCTGCGGTCCATTTACGTTCTTTTTACGAAGAAAACAGGCAGAAGGCCCCCCACTTTAGTGGGGGGATGAATGTCGTCCATCGATAATCATATTACGCACCGTGGTGCATAAGACTATAATGCGTAAGGCATGTCGGTATCGACTCTATCCCTCAAAGTCTCAGACGACTCTGCTTGAGCAGACGCTTGAGATCTGTCGGTGGGTCTATAACGATACGCTCGCATTGCGAAAGAACGCCTGGGAGCAGGAGCAGCATACTATCTCTCTCTACGAAACCAACAAGATCCTGACACAGTGGAAGAAGCAACGATCCGATCTGAATCGGGTTCATTCTCAGGTCCTCTAGAACGTTCAGGTTCGAGTGGATCTTGCCTTCAAATCGTTTTTCAGGCGCGTAAAAGCAGGGGAGACCCCCGGATATCCTCGGTTCAAGGGGAAGGGACGATACGATAGTATCACGTACAAACAGTCCGGGTTCAAACTTGACGGGGATCGCCTCCACCTCTCGAAGATCGGAGACGTGAGGGTCGTCCTCCACCGTCCGGTTGAAGGGACGATCAAGACCCTCACGATCCGGCGGTCTTCGACTGGAAAGTGGTATGCCTGCTTCTCGGTCGAGTACGATCCCCCTCCCCTCCCACAGAAAGAGTCGGTCGTCGGGATCGATGTGGGTCTGGAATCCTTCGCCACCTTCTCCAACGGGGAGAAGATCGAGAATCCCCGGTTCTTCCGTACCGACGAGAAAGATCTCGCCAGGGCGCAGAGGAAACTCTCGAAGGCAGAGAAGGGCACTCCTGAACGGAAGAAAGCCCGGAAGATCGTCGCACACGTCCATGAACGGATCGCCAACAGACGGCTCAATTTTGCTCACCAGACCTCCCGTCAGCTGGTGAATCGGTTTGGTACAATTGTGTTCGAGGATCTGAATATCACAAATATGCAGAAGAACCACCATCTGGCAAAAAGCATTGCAGATGTTGCCTGGAATATGTTCATCACGATCACAGAGAGCAAAGCGGAAGATGCTGGCTCACGCGTGATCCTGGTGAACCCCAGAAACACGTCTCAGATATGCTCCAGATGTGGGATGATCGTCGCCAAGACGCTCTCTGATCGAGTCCACTCCTGCCCGCATTGTGGGTTGGTGATGGATCGCGACCAGAACGCGGCGATCAATATTATGAGATTGGGACTGCAATCTCAGGGGTGATATCCCAAGATGCCCCCGACTTCAGTCGGGGGAGCAGTCACTCGTATAAACTCATGCACGGGTTTCCACCGAGTATCGCCGTGGGGGGTGGGGACAGGGGAGGGGGTCTTCCCCTCCCCTGCAACCCCTCCCCCAAACGCGATATCCACCACGGTCCACTGCATTGGGTCTTTCCATTGTTTGAAAACCTTCGGTGTGATATTTTCTTCCAGTTGAATTAGTTCCTTCTGAATACTAATTAGAAGAGGCCTCTTCGCCCTTTGCCCCGTTCCACGCTTAAAATGTGGGTATACCGGGACAAACGTTCGTTGCACAACACGCTCGAAGCGCGGCGGCCCGACTTGCTCTTGGGGCAGTCCTGCGCTTCCCAATCAGCTGCTCCCCCTCCCGAGCACGTCTCTCACCCCCGCTGCTTCTCCCGGATCAGCACCCGCCACCGGTGCAGCATCCGGCGGAGACCGGCCGTCCCGACGGGCGCCGGGTAGGGGAGGGGGATCGCCGCCCCGTCCGGGTCGACGGTGAGATCGAGGGCTTCGGCGCACTCGGTGCAGATGGCCACCGCACCCGGATCGCCCCTGAGCATGGGGTGGGGGGACTGGAAGCACACCCGGCTCCCGGCGATATCGTCGAACCGGGAGAGCATCGCCGCCTGGTGGGCTCGTTCCTCCTCGACGGCGGCGGTGGCGTCGATGCCGCATATCCGGCCGACCTCTTCGAGGAACAGGCACGTCCCGGTAAGGCCCGCCGGGAACGAGTCGACGCAGGGCGTGCCGAGCCTCCGATCGAGGTCTTCGCCGACCGGCCGGAGCGCCGGTTCCCGGAGGATGTTCACGGCGGCCGAGCTGAGCCGTCCGATATCCCGGGTCTCGATCCCGCGCACGAACCTGAGGTTGATCGTTATGCCGAGCCGGGAGAGAAGGCGCTCGATCTCGGTTGCGTTCTCGTCGGCACCGTACTCAAGGTTCTTCTCGCCGACCAGGTTTGCCGACAGGGTCGTTTCGGTTGCCGGCCGGGCAAGCGATGCGACGGAAGAGAGGGCGTTTCTCACTCCCGTCTCGAAGACCCCCCCGAGGAACCCGGCGGTCGGCACGGGGATCACCGGGACACCCCGGTCTTTCGCGCAGATCGCCGCGACGTCGTCTCCGATCGTCTCGACGATGCAGGTCGAAAGGACGAAGACGGAGGCGGGCGCGAGCGAGACCGCCCGTGCCAGGCTCTCCTCCAGCGCGTCTTCGCCCCCGAAGATGATGCCGTTCTCTGTTAACCGGGTGGAGAGAAGACGGGGCACCTCGAGCCGGTCGTTTGAGAGATGAGTGGCGTGCAGGAGAGAGAAGTTGTGGTGCGTGCATCCCGCCGGGCCGTGGATGATGGAGATGGCGTCCCGTACCTCTGTCGTCACCGAGAGCGCCCCGGTCAGGGTGCACCCCTCATACCTGGACGAATTCAAGGGCGAAGGATTCGAGTTCATCCATCTCGAGGGGTGTGGGGATGCTCGTCGTCTCGTTTCCGTAGACCGTGCGGGCGAGTTCCTGGTAGACCGCTGCCTGGTCGGATTCGGGGGCGTACTCGACGACCGTCTGCTTCTGCAGTTCTGCGATCTGCACCACCCGGTCGCGGGGGATGTAGGCGATGAGCCGGGAGTTGATCCGGCGGGCGAACTCCTCCACGAGTTCCTGCTCGCCCTCGATGTTCTTTGCGTTGCAGATGACGCCCCCAAGCGTGCACCTGCTCCGCACCCGGCGCGAGAGCCGCGCAATGGCTTTTGCGATGTTGTTTGCCGCGTAGATGGACATCAACTCGCCGGAGGTGACCAGGTAGACCTCCTGCGCGTATCCCTCGCGCATCGGCATTGCAAATCCCCCGCAGACGACGTCACCGAGGACGTCGTAGACGATCACGTCGCCTTTGAGGGCGTCAAGGCGTTCGAGGAGCTGGAACGTCGCGATGATCCCCCGGCCGGCGCACCCGATCCCGGGCTCGGGCCCTCCGGCCTCCACGCAGCGCACGCCACGAAAGCCCCGATAGACCACGTCGTCGGCGGTGATAGTCTCGTCTCCGCGCTCCCGGATGAGGTCCAGGACGGTCGGGATCCAGGTCCCGTGCATCAGCATGCGGGTGCTGTCGTGCTTCGGATCGCAGCCGATCTGCAGGATATCGAGTCCTTCTCCCGCGAGTGCTGCCGACAGGTTCGCTGCAGTGGTGGATTTCCCGATTCCCCCCTTCCCGTAGAGGGCGATCTGTTTCATTGCAGCTACTATGCGCTTGCATGGGTAATTAGGTGTCGGATGCTGTTCCTGTAGGGGGTATATTTACCCTTTTCGCCCTTATGGCCGCCTGCTCTGGATGGTTCTTCACCCAAACCGTTCATCCTCATGAACTTTTTTGATATTCTAGCATTTATAATTCTTTTTTTAAAATAAGAAAGGTATATAATGAACAGTTTGAAACTCATTGTTACGCAGAGGGAAACGAGTTATGGACCCACGATTCCGATCAAGGTTGGTTGCGGCGACAATCCTCATTGCCGTCGTCTGTTCGGTCTTCTCGGTGAGCCCGGTTGCTGGTTTCCGTCTGGAGAACAGGGATGGAAGCGGCACCGAAGCGGCGCTGGCGGAGGCCCTGGTGTTGCAGCAGAGCACTAAAATCAGAGAAGCGTTTATGGAGAACCTCACCGTCTACATCGACAGCAAGAGCGAAGTGTTCAAGCGGGAGGGTGCGTCCGGGGACGTGAGCGGGGTCTACGTCCCCGAGGAGAACGCTGTCTACATCCGGTCGGACAGGGATCCGGCCCGAGCCGACGAGGTCTTTGTCCAGCAGGTGGGCTACCGCGTCTACCACACGATGGGGTTTGACGAGAGTAAGGCGTTTGCGGCGCTTGCCGAAGACCCGGGCACCTTCCTGGCCCGGATCACCCCGCCTGCCGGTGAGGAGAGAGAGGCGGCGATCTTCGCTGAGGCGTTCATGCTCTACCACACCTCCCCCGAGGTCCTGGAGAAGTATGCCCCGGAGGTTCACGCCTACGTGAACCTGCTCGTCAAGGACGGCGGGGACGGGGCGGCGGTGGACGACCTGTACGCCAACAATCAGCTGGAGTAACCGGCTGATTCTTTTTTTTGCGATCCGGGGGATCCGGGTCGGTTGACCTGAGGCGAACGTCGTTCTTCGATGCTCGTGTGCTGGACGCTGCGGTTGTTTCACGTTTCGGACATTCTGTTTCTTCCAGCTCCTGCCCTCGCAACGAACTGCTCAATTGACCCCTCAATCCGATCTCTTGAAGAGCCCCATGAAGAGCATGATCACCGGAATGATCTCGAGACGCCCGATCCACATGATCAGGATGAAGAGGCCCTTTGCCGGAGCGTCCATGTCGGGCGAGACGAACCCCGTGGATATGCCGTTGTTGCACATCGCAGTGGCGACCTCGAAGATCACGTTGCTCGAATCAAACGACGTCGGCTGCAGGTGCATCACCAGTATCGTGGCGACGAAGATGATCAGGAAGTAGAGCATGATGATCAGCATGTTCCGCGAGATCTCCAGGTCGGCGATGTTCTTCGGGATCACCCTGCCGTCGTACTTGAACGGCACGAGCACCTTTCCGGAGACGAACATCCGCCGGAACCACCAGACCAGGCTCTGGAACCCGAGGACAACCCGGGAGAGTTTGATACCGCCGGCGGTGCTACCCGACGACCCGCCGATCACGATCAGCATCGCGAGGAAGAGGACGGTCACGCTTGCCCATTCGTTCGGGGAGGCGACCTGGAACCCGGTACTGGTGACTGCTGCGGTAGCCATGAAGAGCGACTGGCGGACGGCCGTGGGGAGATCGGTTGCGGTGAGTGTGACGAGATCCCATGCTATCACGAAGATCCCGAGCGCGATGAGCATGAAGAGGAGACGCGCCTGCTGGTCTTCGAAGAACCGCACGCCTTTCTGGCGGTAGAGGAGATAGTAGAGTTTGAACGGCAGGGCGCCGGCGATCATGACCGGGATGATGAGGACTTCGAGCAGCGGGTTGTTGTAGAACGGGATCCCTCCTGAGTGGACGGTGAACCCGCCGGTGGCGATGGCGACGAGAGCGATGTTTACCGCGTCCCAGACGGGCACTCCCGAGAGCAGGATGATGCCGATCGAGGCGGCGGTCAGCACCAGGTAGATCTTCCACATCTCGAACCCCGTCGCGACGACGCTCGGCATCAACGCTTCCGAACGGCCTTCCGACCGGTAGAGACGGAACTGGGTCAGCCCGGTTCTTGAGGCCATCGCGACGGTGAAGGCGATGATCCCGATACCGCCGAGCCACTGCATCAGCGACCGCCAGAAGAGAAGCGTCCGGGGCAGGTCGTCGACCGACCGCATCACCGTCAGGCCCGTGTCCGTCCATCCGGACATTGCCTCGAAGACGGCGTCGAGGTACGGGACGCCGAGCCCGAGGCAGAACGGGAGGGCGCTCACCAGCGCGATGGCGAGCCAGATCAGGGCGACCGCCATGAGGGCGGCGGATAGGGGTGCCTCGCGATCCTCGCGGGGCACCTGGAGAAGAAACATCCCGAGGATAAAGAGGACGACCGGGACGGAGGCCATGGGCAGGATCATCTCCCACTCCCCATAGATCACCGCCACGACAAGAGGCAGCGCCGTGGCGACGCTCATGTACTTGAAGATGCTGCCGATGTCCTGTGCGATGATCGAGAACTGCTCGATCCTATCCATCGTTACACGTTCTCCGGGTGCTCTTATCTACTTTCTCCTGTGCGGCCGTTCGCCTATCGGGCTCTCAAGAAGTTCAGAATCACCTGCGGCCGCATTCGCACCCGTTGTTTCCGGTCACCGTCTCTCCGGTCTCGGTCACTCCCGGCGCGCTCTCGATGAAGATGCGCCGGTTGATGATCCGCCAGGCAAGGACGAGCTGGGCCATATCGCTGGCCGTCAGGTAGTCGCTGTCCTGGCTGAGATCGATCGGCTCTACCTGCGTCTGAATCTCGATGTTGTGCTCCAGTCTTCTCGCGACGGCATCGTTCAGTTCCCCGTCGAACGTGAGCGCCCCCATCGCCTTCCCCCCGACATCCTCGATGGTGAACTCGACCATGAAGTCGCGCTCGGAGAGCGAGAGGAGCCCGAAGAGGTCGATGGAGAGGTCGACGTCCCCGATGCTCTGCTCAAGCCTGTTCTGGCAGAGGGTGACGTGATAGACGTTGCGCTCCTCGCTCACGTCCCTGCCGTACTTCGAGAAGGCGATCCGGATGACCGCATCGGCAAACAGGCACTGCGGCGCGACGTACTGTTCGTAATCGGGTTTGCGCTCCTCCATCTCCTGGAGGACGGCCTCGGTGGCGTAGCCTCGCCGTTCCACGTCGCGTTTGATCTTCCAGGCGCGCTTGACGTCGGGGTCCGGGTCGACGTAGAGTTTGAAGTCGATCAGGTCGCGGAGTTTCCCGGTGATGAACGGGTGCAGCCCTTCAAGGATCAGGATCTTCGTGGGGCTGAAGGGCACCGGCGGATCGAACTGCCCGTTGTCATGGTTGTAGACCGGTTTCTCGATCGCCCGCCCCGCCTTCAGTTCGGCGAGGTGTTCCTCTAAGAGGTCGAACCGGTTCGCCTCGGGGGCGAGCGGGGTTATCCCGAGATCCTTGCGTTCCTGGCGGTCGTATTTGTGGTAATCGTCGATGGTGATGGTGGAGACGAGTTCGTCCCCGAAGATCTCGCGGATCGCCCGGGTGAAGGTGGTCTTCCCGGACCCGCTGTCTCCCGCGACGCCGATGATGAAGACGTAGGGCGACTCGGCAATGACTCTCTTGAAGTTGGACGGGGGCATGATGCAACTCGAAGGTTGGTCGGTATCTGAGCGTGTTAAGATTTCGGTGCAGGCCGACCCGGCGGGGAACGGGGCGGCAACCGTGAAAAAAGGGTGGGGTGCCTAGGAGGGGAGGATCCCCGCCTCCTGGTGCTTCTTGGCGATCTCGTCGGCGAGCCGGTCGAGCGCCGCGAAGTCCTCCTCCTTCGGGTGGCCTTTGACGTAAACCGGGTCGAGGAACTCGACCCTGAGCCGGCCGAGCATCTCCACGATGGTATCGACCGTCTTGCCGCCCCAGCCGTATGACCCGATCACCGTCGCGTAGCGGGCCTTCGGGCGGAGGAGGTTTGCGAGGTAGGTGGCGTAGACCGCCTGCGGGTGCGGGCCGAAGATGACCGTCGGCGCCCCGATCACGACCGTCGCCGCGTCCACGAGCGCTTTTGCGAGTTCGCCGGTGTCGGTCTTCGGGAGGTTGAACGGCTGAACCTCGATGCCGCGCGCCATCAGGGCGTCCATGAAGTGCTTGACCATGGTCTCGGTGCTTCCGTGCATGGAGACGTACGGGAGCACCACGGTGTTCGTCACGTCGTCCCCCGTCCAGTCCCGGTAAGCCTCGACGATCAACGCCGGGTTGTCGTAGATCGGGCCGTGGCTCGGTGCGATCAGGTCGATATCGCGCATCGCGAGTTTTGCAAGGTGCGCCTTGATGCTTGAGCGGAACGGCATCATGATCTCGGCGTAGTAGCGTTTCGCGGACTCATAGATCACGCCCTCGTCGGGGACGTAGAGGGAACTCGTTGCGTAGTGCGAACCGAAGAGGTCGCAGGGGAAGAGGATCCGGTCTTCTTTGAGGTAGGTCAGCATCGTCTCCGGCCAGTGGACCCAGGGGGCGATGATGAACTCGAACGTCCTCCCCCCGAGGTCGAGCATATCGCCGTCGCCGATGACGACGAACCGGTCTTCGGGGACGTGGAGGAGGTCGACCAGGAAGTCGCGGCACTTCTGGTTCGTCACCACCTGAGCGTCCCCGAACCTCTCAAGCATCGCCGGCAACGAGCCAGAGTGATCCTGCTCGGCGTGGCTGGAGACGATGTAGTCGATCGAATCAACCCCGAGACTCTCCAGGTTCCCCACGAGCTCTGCGGTCTTCATCGGGTCGACGGTGTCGATCAGCGCCGTCTTCTCGCTGCCCTGCACCAGGTAACTGTTATAGGTGGTGCCGTCGGGAAGCGGGATCAGTTCGTCGAAGAGCCGGCGGTCCCAGTCGATTGCGCCGACGGCAAAGACGCCCGGCACGATCTCGCGTGCGGCCATTACTCCTTCGCCTCCGTCGGTTCTGTTCCGGCTGCCACACAGGTTATCAAGGTATCCGACATGCTTGCGCCTCCTAGGTTATCGACCGTCCCGGCGAAGCCCTGCTGCGCCGGTCGGCAAGCGTCTCTCCGGCGCGAACGGTGATAACGGTTTCGCTCTATTTCGTGGAGGAAGAAAGGGTGGTCTGCCCTTCCCATCTTCTTACCTCGTTTGCAAACAGGTGGGCCTGCCGCGTCGGTTCCGGGAGCCGGTAGCCCCGTGCGGTCGCGAGGACGAGGTCGACCGCCTGCGAGAGATCGATCCGGTGGCCCACCGAGACGTAGACGGGTTTCACCCGCTTTCTCGTCCGCACCGCCATCCCGATCGTCTCGCCGTCGCGGAGTATCGGGGCGGTCGATCCCCTGCCTACCGCGGGCTCGGCCGCTGTTCCCACAAGAAGGCTCTTTGCGACCCCGACGGCGGGCCGGTCCAGGAGGACGCCCATGTGACTCGCGATACCGAGCCCCCGGGGGTGGGCGATCCCCTGGCCGTCGAAGAAGATGACCTCCGGCTCTGACTGCAGCCTCCGGAACGCCTCGACGAGGGCGGGGCCTTCCCGGAAGGTCAGGAGGCCGGGGATGTAGGGGAACGGTGTCACGGCGGCGGCGGAGACCCGTTCGACGACGGTGAGATCGGGGTAACTGAGGGCGACGACGACCGCGTGGATGACGTCTTCGCCCTTCACGTAGGAGGCGTCGGCACCGGCCACGAGGGAGACCTCCCCGATATCACCGGCGAGACGGACCCGGGCCCGGAGCGTCTCCTGGAGGCGGATCGCTTCGGCCGGCGTCAGATCGAAGGGGTGAGTCTCTCTGATCTCCATGGCGGTCTCCCGGTATACGGGGGTAAGTGGTGTTGTGACCTGCTATTATATGCTTGGGGCGTACGGCACTCCATGGCAACGCCCCATAAACTGCAGAGTTCCCCCGGGGTGGCGGGGCATTTTTATACGTGGAGGAGGTTACGGCCCGGCGGAGCGATCTTAGGAGCGTGGACGGTATGGCACGATGGGTCTGCAGTGTCTGTGATTACGAGTATGTTGAGGAAGCGGGAGACCCGGCAGCCGGTATCCCGCCGGGTACACCGTTTGAGGACATCCCCGCCGACTGGCGGTGTCCCCGCTGTAGCGTGGGAAAGGAAGCGTTCGTGCGGGCCGGCGAAGAAGAGGTGGAGACGAATGACGAAGACTACCTCTGAAGGGGGCGGCACGACCGTGGCCGACGTGCTGGTCTCGGAACTCGCGGCCTGGGGGATCACCCTCTACTTCGGCATCCCCGGCTCATCGTCGCTCCCGCTCGTGGACGCGATCAGGAGGAACCCTGACGCACGCTACATCGTCGTCCGGCACGAGCAGACCGCGGCGCTGGCGGCGTCCGCGTACAACAAGTTCACGGGGAAGATCGCCGTCTGCCTGACCATCGCCGGGCCGGGAGCGACGAACCTCGCCACCGGCCTGTATGACGCTAAAGAGGATCGGGCGAGCGTGCTCTCCCTGAACGGGCAGGTGCAGGCGCAGTACGCCGGCCCCGGCGGCATCCAGGAGATCGATCAGGACGCGTTCTTCCGCCCGATCGCGGTCTTCAACAACACCGTCGCCGACCCGTCGACGGCGGTCAAACTCCTCACACGGGCGCTCCGCTACGCGATCGTCGCCCGCGGCGTCGCCCAACTCTCTGTCCCGAACGATATCCAGAGGGAACCGCTCGAGCCTGCCTACTGCGAACGCGAGACCTGCCTCTCGACGGTCACGGCGGTCCCGACCGACGAGGCCGTCCAGGCGGCGGCGGACGCGATCGACGGCGCAATGCGGCCGGTCATCCTCGCGGGCTTCGGCGCCATGCGTGCGGCGGGAGCAGTCCTCGAGCTTGCGGAGACGATCCGGGCGCCGATCGTCACCACCTTCAGGGCGAAGGGCATCCTCCCCGACGAGAACGAGTGGGTTGCCGGGGTGCACGGGCCGCTCGGGACGCCCCACGCCCGCACACTTATTGCAGAGTCCGACCTCGTGATCGCCTGCGGGGCGAGTTTCTCCGACTTCACCGGGATCCCCGGCGAGAAGCGGGCCGTCCACATCGATATCGACCCGCTCCAGCTCGGCAAACACCCGCTCGCGGCAGGGGTCTATGGCGACTGTGCCGTTGCCGTACCGATGATCCGGGAGCGGGTCAGGCCGCGGGAGGATACGGAGGTCAGGGCGTGGCTTGCCGGACAGAAGCAGGAATGGCTCAACCAGCTCGACCGGGAGGCCGACCCGGAGGCGGTTCCCATCCGCCCGCCCTACATCATGAAAGTCCTCTCCGAGACCCTTCCGGAGGACGCGGTCATCTCCCTCGACGTCGGGGAGAACCAGTGGTGGTTCGGGAGGAGTTTCCGGATGAAGCGGCAGCGGTTCGCAATGTCGGGATACCTCGGGACGATGGGGTTCGGGCTCCCCGGGGCGATTGCGGCGAAACTGGCCTACCCCGATGCGACCGTCGTCTGCATCACCGGTGACGGGGGTTTCTCCATGGTCATGGCCGATTTCGTCACGGCGGTCAGGAACGATCTTCCCATCGTCGTCGTGGTCTTGAACAACCACGAACTTGCGATGATCCGGGAGGAGCAGCGGGAGGCGAACTATCCACCCTACGGCGTCGAACTCACGAACCCCGACTTCGCGGCGTATGCGGAGGCCTGCGGCGGCGCCGGGATACGGGTGGCCCGGCCACAGGATCTCGCGGATGCCGTTCTCCGGGCGTTGCGGATGGATAAGCCCGTCGTGGTCGATATCGAGACCGATCCGGTGCGGTTCGGGTAGGGTCTTTCTCCCCGATCCCCGGCGAGCGCCGGTGGGACACGTCACGCCGTTCACCCGAAATCTATAAGTATCCTGCAACTGTATGAAAGGCCGAGGGTAGATGTGAACATCCCGGTCATGGCCGCGCAGCCTGCGAGGCCTGTGCCGGGCAAGCGCGGATCTCCGGATGTCGATCCGGGTGGGAGCATGGGTATGTCGTTCTTCGCTCCACGCTAAAGGGTCCCGAGAGCCCGTTAATCGTACGGGTTTTTGGGGTAAACTTGCGGCGAACCGGATCCGCTCCGGTTCACCGTTCTTCTTGTGGCCGCCCGTCGGCCGAATGTTTTGCCGTTCCAAAAGAGTGGTGGGGTTGCATCATTCGCAGCAGACGTAGTCGTAGAGGAACGCGGCGAGCACCGCACCGACGATGGGGCCGATGATGTAGATCGGGAAGAACTCCCAGAGGTTCTGGCCGGCAAGCAACCAGTCCCCGAGGAACGGGCCGAACGTACGGGCGGGGTTCAGCGACGCGCCGGTCAGGTTCCCGATCGTTGTGATGATCCCCGCGACCGCGAGACCCACCACAAGCCCGGCAAAGCCCGGCGTGGCCCGTTCGTCCACGGCAGCGCCCATGATGACGAGCATCAGGAGGAACGTCCCGACCGCTTCGATGACGATCGCCTGCAGGTAGCCGATACCGGGGAACGGTGTCGTCGCTCCAAGCCCCCCGATGACTACGGCGTCCGGGCCGACGGCCCAGGCGAAGAGCAGGCTCGCTGCCGCGGCACCGACGAGCTGGGCGGCGATGTACGGAACGACGTCGCGGCCGGGGAGCCGGCGGGTTGCAAAGAGGGCTATCGTCACTGCTGGATTGATGTGGCAGCCCGATATCCGCCCGAAAGCGTAGATTGACCCGGCGATGGCGATACCGAAGGCAAGCCCTATCGCGAGCCAGTCGCCGAGGCCACCGAGCGCCCCGATCCCTATGTTGAAGGAGGTCGCCGGGGTCGTCCCCGCGGCGAGCATCAGCGTGACGACCGCGGCGCCGGCACCGAAGAAGACGAGAATGAACGTCCCGACGGCTTCGGCGACGCATCGTTTTCCAAGAGATGTGGTCATAGTTTCACCAGTACGTAAGATACTCCTTTTTTAATGAACCTTAGCCCAAAAAAGGGGCTGGGTGTGTTGCTACTTCTCATACAGGGCTTTATAGCAAGCGGGACAGAGTATCCGCGGCAGCGGAGCCTTCACACGCTTGCTGGGGAGCGGGTAGCCGCCTTCCCAGACGTCGACATCCTTTCGGATCGCGTGCTCCATGCAGAGCCCCATCCCGCAGACGATGCAGATCGCCACCGCCTCGCTATCCTTCCCCTCGAGGGCGCAGTAGTAGCACTTCATGATCGCTCCTTTTATACCGCCTCTCTCCACTGGCAATACTGGTGACGCATGTCGACCAGGCACGCCGAGGCACAGTTCTTGCAGGCCCGCACCGGGGCCGCCGCCGTCTCCTTCTCGAGAGCGATGATGTTCGTCATCATCGTCGCCGTCACCGGCTCGCTCGTCAGGAGGCACGGGTAGTCGGCAAGACTCATCAGGGCGGCGAACCGGACGGATATCGCACAGGCCGGGTAGGCGTACCACTGTGGGTTCATCAGCACCTCGTTTGCGTGGATGGGCGAGAGGTCGACGGGGTACTTGCCGACCATGGGGACCAGTGTCTCACCGGAGCCGTTCCGCATCCGCTGTGCCTTGTCGAGGATCTTCCACCCGCGGTAGATCATGTCCATGAAGTCGCAGTTGTGGAGTTCCGCCGCCGCGCCCCGGGACGGGTAGAGCTGGACGTAATTGTGGAACCGCCTTGTGAGCAGGTCGACGATCATGGGGGCGTTGAACCCGTCGAGCTGGAGGAGGTACTCGGTCGCGGCGGCAGACGACCCGGTCGCGACCGAGAGGACGTCCCAGTAACTCTTGTAAGAGTCGAGCGATTTCCGGAGCGATGACTCCATCACGTCGGTGACCGCCTCGATCGTCGCCATGACAACGTCGTCCTTGCACATGTTGAAGGTCGACTGCGCGATGTGGTGCGCGACGTCGCCGACGCTGTAGGCGGGAACCGTCAGGATGTTCGCGTAATGGACGCCGTCGTCGACGGCGGCGCGAACCGTCGGCTCCATCCGCCGCCGGTACTCGCTCATGTACTTCCGCGGGTCGAACGACGACATCCCGGCCCCATCCATCAGTTCCGCCTGGGCCTCCATCGGGTCGCGGTAGATCCTCTGCATGATCCCGACCTCTTTCGCCGTCGCCTCGCCGGGGGTGGCGCCCTCCTCGAGGGCGTGGGCGAAGGTGTCTCCGAACCCGTAGGAGGTGTTCATCCCCCACGATTTGGCAGCAAGGATCGCCCGCTTGTGCTCGACCGGTATATCGGTCTTCTGGAGCACCCGGTTCACCACGTTGCTCGTGCTGCCCGGGATCAGCGCGAAGTCTACGACGCAGGTGGGGCCGTAGAACCCGCCGTAGCGGCGCACCGCTTCAAGGCCGATCCTGGCCTCCGCGGCGGCGATCGCCTCCGTGAAGGCGTCGACGCTCTTTGCGAACGCTCCGTCCTGACTTTTGAGAATATCGAGCACCGCGGGGGTCTGGTAGTGTTCGACGAAGGGATCGTCTTCCGGCCGGACGGTCTTCGTGAGGCTTTGCAGGACCTCGGCATGCGAGACGACCGAGTTCTTGTGTAGATCGATGACCGCCTGGCTCTGGTCGCCGATCGCGGTCATCCCCCGGACGGCATCGACGTAGGGTTTCGTGTCCGTAAGGACGAATTTCTGGCCGCGTTTTGTTTTTAACGTCTCCACGTCCGCCCGCTGGGCGGTCATGGCCTCGTTGATCATCTTCTCGTAGAGTTCTCTCATATCAATCACCTGTATGGTTCCTGCCGCCCGGTTCTTCGGACAGCATGTTCAAGAAAGCGATTCTTACGGCGGTCCCTGCGGAACCTCCGGATCATGCGGAGCTACTCTGAGCGATGGAGAATGCGGATGGTTTGGCTATGGCGGCCCGGGAAAGGGCCCGGAGAGCATGGATGACGGCGATCGGGGATACGATACCTGTTGTCCGGCTCGTGCACCCTCCATCATGCCTTGAAATCCCGGTAAGGAGTCTTCAATTGGCCTGATAGGGCGTCCTCACATATATCTCTTGTGTCGTTCGCCGGCCCCCGTATTCAGGGGAAAAGAGGGGTTTTCTGGCCCGTCGGCCCACTCACGCCGGCTCGTTACCTTCGAGCGCTCGCCGTTTCGGCGGTCAGAACCAGGCATCCAGCGTCTTCTGCGTCGCCTTCACCGAGACCTTGGCGAGAGCGCTCCTGACCCGCTCTTCGGAGAAGTCGTAACGGCCGGAGAGCATCTCCACGACGCCCTCGACGTCCGGCGTCCTCCACTCGAGGGTGTAGTCGTCGGTGACCGGCGGGTCGAGGAAGAAGTCCCGGACCGGAGCGGGGTCGAAGTCGGGCTGCTTCTCGGCAATCACGGACTCGAACTCGCCGTTCCGCACGATCTTCAGGGCCGTCTTGCCGCCGACGCCCCGGATCCCCGGGTTGAAGTCCGTGCCCACCAGGATACCGATCTCGACGAGTTGCTCTCTCGTGACGCCGAGACGGTCGAGGAGGGAGGAGAGGACGATCCGTTCGGGATTCACCGTGATCGTCCTCCCCCTGGTCTTTCGCCGGCCGCTGACGGTGAGGTTACGCACCAGCACCGGGGAGCCGAAGAGGAGCGAGTCGTAGTCCTGAGAGACCGCGTAGGTGACCGATCCCCCGTGCACCATGTGGGCCGCCTGCGCTTCGCCCTCGCTCGGCGCCTGCACCCAGGGGATGCCGAGCAGGTCGAGGAGCTCGCGGGACGACGCGATGGTGTGGCTGTCGATACGGGCGGACGCGCTCGCCTGCTTGTAGGCCTCTTCCATATCGCCCTCCCGGAGCGCTGTCTTCCAGGCTTCGTCGGCCCGGGCGCGATGTTCGCGTCGCTCGTTGATCGTCTCCTTCTTGAACTCCGGCGGTTTCCCGTCGAAGACAAAGACCGGCCGGATGCCTTTCTCCAGGAAGTTCACCGTGCGAAAGAGGATCCCGGAGAGGTGCGAGGTGATCCTGCCCGCACCGTTCATCAGCGGGGTGCCGTCCGGCTGCCGGATGATGGAAAGGAACTGGTAGAGCGCGTTATGGGCGTCCAGTGCGGCAATGCCGGATAGATCGTTCCACGTCAACGTCTCTTTACTGTCTGCCAGGATGTCTCGGATAGCAACGCCCATGCTTACCTAGTCATGAGAGGGGGAGATGCCATTAAGATGGCGATCCTGTTCACCGGTACATCCGCCGGGAGAGCCCGTCGACGATCTCCTCGATGTGGCTGACGGTGTTGTCGTATCTGGCGGTCATCGTCTTTCCCATCTCCTCCATGTTCACGCGCATGGTGCGCTCCCGCTGCACGACGCTCTGCTCGAGGCTCACGATCTTTATGCCGAGTGAGATGAGCAGTCCTCCCAGGGAGAGCATCATGAACGTCGCAGCAACCGCTATGACGAGGTCCTGCCAGAACCGCATCACCAGCACGACGGTGGAGACCACCATCACGATGGTGAGAACAATATCGCCAATGAGTTCGCGAATCTCCATAATTTAAAGTGATGAGGATGCATTAATTAACCTACCTATAATGAGTGGAGTTTTGTGATGCAGATACGCGACTGGCTGCCTCTTCTTGGAATGCCCCTGATGCTCCTGTTCGTCCAGATCATCGCCATCGTCCTCGTCATGCCTATGCAGGCTGCGGGGCTCGTTGCGTTTGAAGATCCTGAATCGGTAGCGAATCCCCTGATATTTATCGGGATGCTGCTTGCCTTCACGTTGGTTCTGCTCTTCCTGCTCCGGACGGGGGGTCGGCGGTTCATCGCCGCGTTCATCGGGTTTGCCCTCTTCATGACGTTCATCTACATATTCGGTGCGCTCTCCCTCCTCGCGCTCGGGCCCACCACCGCCGCCGCGGCCGGAACGCTCATCGGTGCCGTTGCAGCGACTGCGCTCCTCTACCTCTACCCGGAGTGGTACGTCATCGATATCCTCGGCGTGCTGATATCCGCCGGGGTTGCGTCCATCTTCGGGATATCCCTCGCCGTCCTGCCGGTGATCGTGCTGCTGGTGCTGCTCGCGATCTACGACGCCATATCGGTCTACCGGACAAAACACATGATCACCCTCGCCGAAGGCGTCCTGGAGACGAAGGCACCCATCATGGTCGTGGTCCCGAAAAGAGCGGACTACTCGTTCAGAAAAGAGGGGCTCAACATCAGTGAGGGGGAGGAGCGCGGCGCGTTCGTCATGGGCATGGGCGACCTCATCATGCCCTCGATCCTTGTCGCGTCGTCGCACGTCTTTGTGGACGCGCCCGCGCTCCTCTGGGTTCTCTCCGCCCCGACGCTCGGCGCGATGGCGGGAGCGCTTGCAGGTCTCGCGGTGCTCCTCTACATTGTCAACAAGGGCAACCCCCAGGCGGGGCTCCCGCCGTTAAACGGCGGGGCTATTCTTGGGTTTCTGGTTGGGGCGGCTCTCGCAGGCTCGTTCTCGTGGCTTCCTTTCTGAACGCGAGCAGGAGGTCCAGCACCGCCTCCACCCCCTCTCCGGTGAGGGTGGACATCTCCGGGTAACCCTCGATCCCCTGGATATCCGCCTTGTTTGCGACCGTTACCACTGGCACGTCGACGAGCCGGTGTACCTCCTCAAGGAGCCGGTTCTGGTCGTCGAGCGAGTAGCCGCAGTGTTCGCTTGCGTCCAGGATGAAGAGAACGACATCGGCCGTATTGATGATGGCGCTGACCGCCTGCCGCTCGATGGGGTTCCTCTCGTCCGCCGGGCGCTCAAGAACCCCGGGTGTGTCGATGAACTGGATCCGGTCGCGCTTGCCGATCTCGCGGTGGCCGACGACGATCCCCTTGGTGGTGAATGGATATGCGGCGATCTCGGGTTCCGCCGTGGAGACAAGCCGGATAAATGAGGATTTCCCGACGTTCGGGAATCCCGCAACCACCACGGTGAAGTCGTCGTCGTTCACGTGCGGGAGTTTCCGCAGGATGTTCCGGGCCTCGTTTAAGTATACGAGATCGTCTTCCACCTGGTGAACGATGGAGGCTATGCGGGCGACGGCCTGCCGCCGTTTTGAGGGTGTGTCTACTCCGGATCGCATGCTGCGGGCGTAACCGGAGCCGATGACCCAGGCCTGGTCGGCCGCCCAGTTGACGGCGCCGAGGGATCGTTTCAACCGGTCGAGCGAGACGAGGATGTCGGTCGCCTCCTGGTAAAAGGGCGAGAGGCGCTCGAAACTCGGAAACGAGCTGACCACACTCTTTAATTTGTCGTGGATGGCTTTCGCGACCGCTCTCACGAACTCCTCGTTCGCGGTATCGACGTTGGTCTTCAGCTTCTTTTTAGCTGCCGCCCTGCGAAGACTGCGGTCGAGCACTTCGTCCGCCGTCGGAACGGTCGGGATGGTTTCGAATTCCACTGTACACACAACCTAATGTATTTAAACAACATATAATGACTGATAATTATGGAGCTCTCTCCGATTCAGAAGGACATCCTGATAACTTTGATTACCCTATACCATCAGTCTTCCCACTCTATAAAAGGTGAGGAGATCGCGGAGGTGCTGAAACGCAACCCCGGCACCGTCCGCAACCAGATGCAGGCGTTGAAAGCTCTTGGGCTGGTCGACGGCGTTCCCGGCCCGAAAGGAGGATACAGCCCGACCGCAGGTGCGTACAGGGAGCTGAATCTCGGGGATCTCGAGCACCAGTCCGAGGTGCCGATCCTCCGTGACGGCGAGAAGGTGAAGGGCGTCCGCGTCAGGGAGCTCGGGTTCACCACCCTCTGCCACCCCGACCTCTGCCAGGCGATGGTCAGGATCATCGGGAGCGTGAAACTCTTCCGCGTCGGGGATATGGTCTCGATCGGGCCCACGCCGGTGAACAAACTCCTTGTCCGCGGCGAGGTCTTCGGGATGGACGAGAACCTGCAGGCGCTGCTTATCAGCGTCTCGGAGATGATATCCCTCCCCAAACAGCCCATCAAGCACTATATGAGCACCCCGGTCCTGACCCTGCCGCTCATCGCCACCCTCCGCGATGCCGTGCACCTCTTCAATACCCATCATATCCACGGCGCGCCGGTGCTGAAGGACGACGGCGCCCTCGCGGGCATCATAACGCTGAGCGATCTCGCCCGCGGCCTGGATGCGGGTCTGACGCTGGATGCGCCCGTCGTGGAGGTCATGACGGCCGATGTGGTGGAGGCTCCGTCGTCGATCCGGCTCTACGAGCTCGTGGGCCGGTTCAAGGAACGGGAGATCGGGAGGTTGATTGTGGTCGAGGACGGCAAGCCTGTCGGGATCGTTACCCAGACCGATATTATTCGGGTCTTTCCCTCACTTTGATCCCCTCCCCGTTCGAAATTTCGTGCTTCAACCCCTCTGGAGACGGATAAGTATTTATATGAGAATACCTATGGTGCTTCTGTTAAACGAGTTCTGTGTGTGAGTGCATTTCACAGAACTCAATGAAAAGGGGGAAATGGATCATGACTGATATACCACTGGCACCTGTTGGCAGAATTGTAAAGAAGTCCGGCGCGGAGCGTGTGAGCTCCGATGCCAATGAAGAACTGGCAAAATTGATGGAGCAGTACGCCTCAAAGATCGCGAAAGAGGCGATCAAGCTGGCGGGCCACGCGGGCAGGAAGACGGTCAAGGCAACCGATGTCCGGATGGCGGCCGAGACCGTGAAGTAACCCTAAAAATCTCTTTTTCTCCAGGCTATACTTGTACCTCCGGGAAGACCGTACTGACGCCGGTTGGGTGTGGGCGATCGGGTATGCAACTCTCCGGTGAAGGAGGTCTCTGCATTGTGGTTTCTCCCGCTGCGGGCAGCGGCGGTGCATGCACATCCGGCAATAATTTGGAACGCTCTTTTCCGTGATTTTATAGACTTTAGAAGATTTAAATAGTACAAACGTCCCACGGTTCTGTATGAGCAAAACTTTCTGCCGCTCCCTTGCCAGGAAGAAAGTGATGAGTAACGATGGCATGCTCATCGGGACCATCAAGAATATTATTGTCGACCTCAACACGGGGCAGGTTGCCGACCTGCTCGTCAAACCGGACGAGACGTTCAAGACCGACGGCTACAGGACGGACGGGGACAAGATGCTCGTGCCGTTTGAGTCGGTGAAAGATATAAAAGATTACGTCGTCGTCGACCGTTACCTGCTGAAGAGATAGGGATAATACTTTTTCTGACCACACCTGGGTGCGGTAACGATACTGGTTTGGATACCTACGGGTTTCCAGGCCCGTCAAAGGTTCATGACACCGCCCGCATCGATACTCGCACCGGGACGGTGAGCATGACGATTCTGTCCTGAGCCCGGGGATCGGGCTCTGGCTTGTGTATCGGCGGAGAATGACCCGGCCTCGCACGATGGATCGGGCGCGGTCAGGGTTGCAGGCCCTGGTCGCGCCACACTTTTTGGAGAAATGACGACAGGGCAGCCCTGTACATCAGGACTCAACTCCCCTGTATCGCGCGTGATTGATCAGTCTGCGTAGCGAATCGCTCCTCATTCGGGTTCGGCGATTGCTTGCAAACATATATATCCGCAAGCATGTATTCGGAGTAAAATATATACGTGGCTGAATTTGTGGGGATGCGAGTCAAATGGGGTTATAATCATGAAACAATCCGAAATCGTCGCTGGAATCGTTCTCGCCCTCGCTCTGGCTGTAGGCGTTGTTTACGCCACTGGCGGGTTTGAAACAGGGGAGTTGAACGATTCGACGGAAATGAATTCTGTTATCGTGAAAGACGCGGTCGTCTCGCGGACTATTGATAATACGACGAATGCGACCGAGAATAAGACCGTTGGGACCCCGGGTGAACCGGGACCGGGGATCGTGAATACAATTATCGGGATGTTTTCAAATGTGGTTGAAACAAGCAGTTCTGGCGGTTCGGTACGGTCTTCGTCATCATCTGGAGGAAGTAGCAGTAGTAGCAGTTCTTCCGGAGGGACAACGGTTACTCCAACGGCAACGGAGACACCCTGCCCGACGACCGAGCCAACAACGGCCTCGACGGTGAAGGTGACCGCAACCCCGACTACGAATGAGACGGCGACTCCCACCCCAACTACGAGCCCAACACCCACCGCGACCATGACACCCGTTCCTACGGCGACCACGGAGCCTGCACCGGATTCTACACCAACGGTATCCCCAACGATTGACCCGACACCGACGCCAACGCCGACAACGGAGGTTACTATCGAGACCTGGACGGGAACGGCGGGCGTTCCCCGCACCTATTATTACATCGTTGACCATGCTACGCAAACAACAAGTGTTATCGTTGAATCGGAGTTTCCCCCGGAATTAGCCGGTATGATGAGCGTGGAACTGCACGACCACGTTTACTACTTCAGCAACATTGAACTGAAAAACGTCTATTTACACTTCTATAGCCGGAGCGCCGGGCCAAACGGTGAGAATTACGGTGGTCCGACCCTCGAAACCCGTTTCGGTTATTATGATTGGCTTATGGAATGGAATTACCCGCTCACAGAGTCGGTAATTCTCATTTACTCGGAGAATGTCCCGGTGTATGTGATAAGCACGGTGGATTTCGGCCAATATTCATTTACGAGAAATCCCTATACGAGTGAACAAGATTACATCCCACGGAAATACTATAATATGAAAGCGGTAATGCCGGAGAAGCAGCCAGGTATACCAAGGTATTATGATCTCCCGGTTTCTGCGCCAATACGGCTGCTTCGCGAAGGAAGGCCCGATAATCCCTATTTACCGGCCACTCCGACGCCCACTGGGTCGCCCACGGTCACACCAACCTTTACTGCTCCAACTGCATCTCCTACGGCTATAGAAACACCAACCCCGGTAGGAACATCGGTTCCGCAACCAACCCCGGTGCAACATTTGCCGCCCCACCCTACCGCAACCCCGCCCCGGGATGACCGGGAACCGCCAGAAGACTGGACACCACCGCCAACCGTTCCCCCGGCCACTCCATCGACAACACCGAAGCCAACCCCAGTTGAGGAGCCAATTGAGGAGCCAACTGCGGAGCCCACGGTCGAGGAGCCGACCCCGGAAGTGACCACGATTGTGGAGCCGGAACTGGAAGAATTTTCAACGTTCACACCGGAACCGACTGAGGAACCGATAGAGGAGCAGACTCCTGTGGAAGACGAGAACAGAACCAATTAAACTCCGCCGTTGCGGGGAGCCGGTATGATTGGTGGATTCGGGAGGACGAGGTAATAATTGAAATACAGAATCCCTGGTGTTAAATAATGACCTTCAAGGTCGACCATTGAGAGCCGGACCACCAACGCGGTTACCGCCCCTCAAAACCATCAAAATACTCTTTTACCGCTTCCACGAACCCGTCCCCGTAGGATTCTTTGGTGACCCGGTCCGCCGCCGCCCGGGTCGCGGCAGGAGCATTTGCAACAGCGACGCCGATACCGGCTGCCTCGAGCATCTCGATATCGTTCTCGGAGTCGCCGATAGCCATCATCTCTGAGGGGGAAAGCCCCATCTCCCCGGCGAGATCCCGGAGCGCGGTTCCCTTGTTGATACCGGGCGCCTGAAGGTGGATTGCAAATCCGGTGTCCAGCACCCGAACGGGGAGGTCGTGGTCGCGGATGACCGTTCTCGCTTCGTCGGGGGCGATGTTCCGGGCGAAGGCAACGTCGGCGAACCGGTACTGCGCGCTGTAGAGTTCGAGTTCCACGCCTTTTTCGGTAAAATAGTCCTTGAGAATCTCGAACGCCGCGAGGCAGGCGTTCTTGTCACCGGGGATGCGGAGGGTGCCGGAGAATGTCCTCCGGTAGACACCGCCGTTCTCGCCGATGATCGTCCCGTCCGTCCCGACCATCTTGCAGAGCCCGTCCATGAAACAGACGGTGTTGCCGCTTGCGAGCACCACCTCTATTCCGACGTCGACGAGGCTACGGATGGTCTCGACGGCAGCGGTGTTGATCCGCCGCCGCCGGTCGGTGATGGTGCCGTCGACGTCCGTTACGAGCGCCTTCAACACTGCTTGAGCCCTGCCTGTTCGACGATGAACGCCGCCTCGCCCTCGGGGAGGTTGGGGCTGTCCACCAGGCGGGCGACCCTCTTGCCGCCCTTGCTCTTCCTGAGATAGAGCCGGAAGGTTGCGGTGTGGCCGACGATGTTGCCGCCGATCGGTTTCGTGGGGTCACCGAAGAGGACGCCGGGGTTCGACATCACCTGGTTGGTCACGAGCCCGACGGCGTTGTGGTCGTCGATCAGTTTCAGGAGGTCGTGCATGTGGCGGTTCAGTTTCTGCTGCCGGGGAGCAAGGGTGCCCCGCCCCGCGTACTCCGAACGGAAGAGCGACGTTAACGAGTCGATGACGAAGAGCCTGACCGGGTAATCGGAGTTCCGCAGGTCGTTTGCAAGTTCCCGTGCGGTATCGAGGAGCAGCATCTGGTGGTCGGAGCTGTGCGCCCGCGCAACGTGAATCCGTTCGAGGACCTCATCGATCTCCCCGATCTCCGCCTCTTCGGGGAGACCATTCAGCATCTGCTCGACCCGCTCCGGTCGGAAGGTGTTCTCGGTATCGACGTAGATGACCCCGCCGTGAAGCCCGCCGAGTTCTTCGGGGAGCTGGGCGTTGACGGCCATCTGGTGAACGAGCTGGCTCTTACCCGACCCGAACTCGCCATAAACCTCCGTTATCGCCTGCGTCTCGAACCCGCCGCCGACCAGTTCGTCGAACTCGGGCACCAGCGTCTGGAGCTTCTTGATATCCTTCCTCTTATCGAGGATGTCCCGGCCGGTCTTGAACCCCCCGATATCCGCCATCTTCCTGGCGGCGAGAATCACTTTCTTTGCGGTGGCCTCGCCTATCTCCGCCGCTTCGGCGAGGTCCGCCGTGGTGGCCGTCGCAACGCTTTCGACGGTCCCGTATCCGGCTTCGCGGAGCTTGTCGGCGGTGGTCGCTCCGACGCCGGGTAAATCTTCAAGATCAATCTCTGACATCTCAATCCTCACTTGATCTCTAGGTGTGTTTCTGTATGCTACACTAGACTCTCTAGCCGGAGACATAAAGGTCGCTTGCCGTGCGGGGTGAAAGTGAAGATCAGGATCCGGGGTGCCCGGAGATCCGATCCAGGCGGCGTTGCAGGTCGTCGGGATCAGGCTGTACGGCCTCGATAGCGCTCGGACTGATCACGCCTCTGTGCACCGTGCCTCGCGCGCGGACGATGTATCCGACGGGCAGCGGTTCACGGAGGAGGTAGCAGGCGTCGCCCGTATCGAGAGCGGTTCCCTGCCGGGTGGGAACGACCGTTCCCACCACTTCGATCTCCTCCTCCTCCTCACCGATGATGACGAGAGCGCTCCCCCACGAGAGGTGCACCTCGAGGTCGCCGTACCGCCCCCGCCGTGCGTTCGCGTTGTAGACCTCGATCCGGTCTCCGGGCACCAGGTGCTCTTGAGCCTTCTCGCCCCAGATGACGGCCGGGATCTCGCCGGTATCGTCGGCGGCGACGAGATTCCTGACCGAAGACTGCCGCCCGCTCCGCGTGACGAACGAGTGAGGGGGCTGCACGGAGAGAACCTTCCCGGCAAGCGAATACGTCCCGCCCTCCTCGATCTCGGTGACGGTATTCATCGGGACGCCGATCTCATGGCCGGAGCGGGATATCGATGCCGTTTCACCGAGACTGTACTCGATTCCCCGGTCGCTTTCCCGTGCAACGGCGCCGCGAATGACGACCGTTTCCCCCGCGTCCACTCCTTCAAGAATGGCCGGTGCCCAGGCGACGAGCCGGAAGACGCCGTCCTCGTTCCCGATCACCGCTTCGACCATCTCGCCGGGTGTCCCGTCGCGGCGGGTGAACGTTCGCGGGCTCTCGATCGCGATCAGCCGGACCTCGAGATCCCCCGCCGGTTCGGGCCCCCCGGGTGTTGCGGTCTCCTCGCAGGTGATCTCGCACGCTGCCTCCTGGACGGCGACGGCCGTGACGTCCGGAACCTTCCCGCCGCCCTTCGGCCGACCGAGGATCTCGAGCACGTCGCCCGCCTCGATCTCCGCGACCGCGGCGGCTTTCTCGTCCCAGAGGGTCAGCCGGGCCCTGCCGGTCTCGTCGCCCACCGTAACGTTCGCGACGATGCCGGGGGTGCCGTCGGGCCGCTCGAACTCCCGCGGCTCCTCGACGGCGAGCACCTTTGCAAAGAAGCACGCGAGGCTCGGGGCCGCGGCGAGGTCGCGTATACGGATGTGCGAGCGCCCCAGATCCCGGACGACCAGCATCGCCGCCGTCCGATCGTCGAGGAGGTCGCCCGACTCCGCCACCTTCTCCTCTACGCGGCGCTCGAACTCTTCCTTTCCAAGGAGGTCATCGACCAGGAGGTAGTGAAACTTCACGGTTGCGGCCCCGCTCCTACTCCTGCCAGGGCGGTATCATCATGGGAGCCGTCAGGTCGTCGATCGTCTCGGCCCGGCGCATCAGGGCGGCCTGCTCGCCCGCGAGGAGCACCTCGGCGCACCGGGGACGGCTGTTATACTGCGACGACATCGCAAACCCGTACGCCCCGGCGTCCAGCACCGCGACGAGATCGCCTGCCTCGAGTTCGGGGAGCATCCGGTCTTTCGCGAGGATGTCGCCCGTCTCGCAGATCGGCCCCGTGACGGAGTATTCCCGCACCGCGGGTGCGTCGGCCCTGTTCGCCGCGACGACCTCGTGGTAAGAATCGTACATCGTCGGCCGGACGAGGAGGTTGAACCCGGCGTCGACGTTCGCAAACGTCTTGTGAGCGGTCTTGACGGAGTTGACCCGTGTCAGGAGAAGCGTCGAGTCACCGATGAGCCATCGGCCGGGCTCGACCCAGAGTTCGGGCTCGATCCCGAGTTCTTTGACGCCGCGGAGGAAGACCGGCATGACCGCTTCCGCGTACTCCTCCGGCGTCGGGGCGCGATCGGTCCCCCGGTGGTAGGGGATGCCGAGGCCGCCCCCGATATCAATGAACGAGGGGTTGACCCCGATGTCGAGCAGATCGCGGGCGACGTCAGTCAGCACCTCGACCTCGCGGGCGAAGGGCTCCACGGCGAGGATCTGCGAGCCGATGTGGCAGTGGATCCCGACGGGGTTCGTGTGCTCGAGCGCGAGCGCTTCCTTGTAGGCATCCAGGATCTGCCCGGCGGGGATGCCGAACTTGCTCGTCGCAAGCCCGGTCGCGATCTTCGGGTGGGTGGGGACCTCGATCGCCGGGTTGACCCGGAAGGCGATATCGACGGTTGTTCCTGCTTCTCCGGCCGCGCGGTCGAGCTGCCGGAGTTCGTCGGGTGAGTCCACCGAGACGCGGATGCCCTTCTCTACTGCGAGGGCGAGGTCGGCGGGGGTCTTTGAACTCCCGTTGAAGAGGAGCGACTCCGGGCGCATCCCGGCGGCGAGGGCGAGCGCGACCTCTCCTGCGGAGAAGACGTCGGCCCCGGCGCCCATGGATGCAAGGATCTTAAAGATCGCGAGGTTGCCGTTCGCCTTCGCGGCGTAGAGGACGCGGATCTTCGGGTAGTGGGCAGTGAGCGCGCCGGAGAGCCGCTGGAAGTTTCCACGGATCCGCTCTTCGTCGGTGACGTAGAGCGGGGTGCCGAACCGTTCCGCGAGGTCGACCGTGTCGTGCTCGCCGATCCGGAGACGGCCGTCCCTGACCGTGAGGTGCGAGGGGAGGGTCACAGGTCAATCCCCCGCATCCGCTCTACGGCCTCGTTGATCCGGTCGATCGACCGGGTGATCGCGAACCGGACGAATCCTTCGCCGTTCTTGCCGAACCCGACCCCCGGCGTCGCGACGATCCCCGCCTGGTCGAGGAGTTTTGCGGAAAACGCCATACTGTCGTCGACCGGCGCCCAGACGTAGAAGGTGGCCTTCGGGGCCGTGACGTCGAGCCCGACTTCGGTGAGCCCTTTGACGAGGACGTCCCGGCGCTCCTGGTAGATCGAGCAGGCCTTCGCGATACAGTCCTGCGGCCCGGTCAGCGCCGTGATGGCTGCGTGCTGGATGGCCTCGAACGCGCCCGAGTCGACGTTGGTCTTGACCCGGCCGAGCCCGGCGATGATATCCGGGTTGCCGCAGGCCATACCGATCCGCCACCCGGTCATGTTGTAGGTCTTCGAGAGCGAGTGCATCTCGACCCCGACCTCCATCGCGCCGTCGGCCTCGAGGAACGAGGGCGCCCGGTAGCCGTCGAAGGTGATCTCGGAGTAGGCGTTGTCGTGGACGACGACGATGTTGTGCTCCCGTGCAAACTCGACGACCTCCTCGAAGAATGAGAGGGGCGCGATTGCGGCCGTGGGGTTGTTCGGGTAGTTGATGAACATCAACTTCGCCTGCTTCACGACGTCGGCGGGGATATCCTCGAGCACCGGGAGGAAGTCGTTATCCGCCCGGATGGGCAGTTCGTGGACTTTGCCCTCGGCAAAGAGCGTGGACGTCTTGTAGACCGGGTAGCCCGGGTCCGCGGCGAGGACGACCTCGCCGGGGTTGACGAAAGCCTCGGCGATGTGCGCGATGCCTTCTTTCGAGCCGATGAGCGCGAGGGTCTCCTTCTTCGCGTCGAGGTCGACCCCGAACCGGGCCCGGTACCACTCCGCCACCGCCTCGCGGTAGGCGAGCATGCCGGTGTAGGAGGGGTAGTGGTGGTTCTTCGGGTTCCTGGCCGCGTCGCAGAGCGCCTCCACGATGTGCGGCGGGGTGGGGAGGTCGGGGTCACCGACCCCGAGATCGATGACGTCGACACCCTGTCGCTGCTTCTCCTCTTTCATCTCGTCAATGCGTGCAAAAAGGTAGGGGGGAAGGTGTTCCATGCGTCTCGAATACATCATCAGGTATTGCGCACGGGAGCCTATGTATTTTCTCACTCACACTTCCGGGGTTCCCGTTCGTCACGTGACCGGTAACGCTGATACGTTCCCGGACCAAACGATGTATTGGACATGAACGACCTGGCAGAGCGTCCCGTGTATATGGATCATGCGGCGACGACATTCATGAAGCCCGAAGTCGTCGCGGCGATGGCCCCGTACCTCTCGGAGCATTTCGGCAACCCTTCGTCCCTCTACCGGTTTGCCGCCGGGTCCCGGAGCGGTGTCGAGACGGCGCGGGGGCAGGTGGCGGCGGCCGTCGGCGCTACACCTGCGGAGATCTTCTTCACCGCCGGGGGCACGGAGGCCGACAACTGGGCGATCAAGGGGGCCGCTTTCGCGAACCAGGAGCGCGGCAACCATATCGTCACCTCTGCGATCGAGCACCACGCTGTCCTTCATACCTGCGAGTGGCTGGAGCGGCAGGGGTTCTCGGTCACCTACCTCCCGGTCGACGAGTTCGGGCGGGTCGAGCCGGTGGCGGTCGAAGCGGCGATCACGGATGCGACGATCCTCGTCTCGGTGATGACCGCGAACAACGAGATCGGGACAGTCCAGCCGGTCGCGGAGATTGGCCGGGTTGCGCACGAGCACGGCGCTCTCTTCCATACCGACGCCGTCCAGGCGATCGGGGCGGTGCCGATCGATGTGGAGCGGATGAATATCGATCTCCTCTCGCTCTCCGGGCACAAGTTCTATGGCCCGAAGGGGACGGGGGCGCTCTATATCCGGCAGGGAACCCGGGTCGAGACCCTCATCCACGGCGGCGGGCAGGAACAGGGCCGGCGCGCCGGAACCGAGAACGTCCCAGGCATCGTGGGGCTCGGGCGGGCGATCGAACTTGCGACCGCCGATATCGAGGGGCACAACCGCCGGATCGCCGCGATGCGTGACCGGCTGGTTCGGGGTGTCATCGGTTCCATCCCGGACTGCCGCTTAAACGGCCACCCGACTGAGTGACTCGCGAACAACGCGAACTTCAGTTTCCGCTACGTCGAGGGGGAGTCGATCCTGCTGCTGCTCGACGGCCGCGGGATCTGCGCCTCCACGGGGAGCGCCTGCTCGTCGGGGTCGTCGGAACCGTCACACGTCCTGCTTGCGACCGGACTCTCCCACGAGGAGGCGCACGGGTCGCTCCGGCTGACGCTCGGCGATGCTAATACGGTGGATGACGTCGATTATGTCCTTGATGTGCTGCCAGAGGTGATCGGGAGGCTGCGGCGGATATCGCCGCTGACACCGCCCTGTGCCCGGGTACCGGAGGCCGAATGATGTATACGGAGAAAGTAATCGAAGAGTTCACGAACCCCGAGAACGTGGGCGAACTGGCTGACGCCGACGCTGTCGGCGAGGCCGGGAGCCCGACCTGCGGGGATATCATGAAGATCTACTTAAAAGTCGAGGACGACCGGATCACCGATGCCCGGTTCCAGACCTTCGGGTGCGCGGCGGCGATCGCCTCGAGTTCGATGGCTACCCGGATGATCCTGGGGATGACGGTCACCGAGGCATGGAACCTCTCGAACGTCGACGTGGTGGACGCTCTCGGCGGTCTCCCGGAACCGAAGGTGCACTGCTCGCTCCTCGCCCGCGACGCCATTCGGGCCGCGATCGACGATTTGCGAAACCGGCAAGGGCTCGAGCCCCTGGAGAGGGAGTCCGGCGGGTGCTGCTGCGGGGAGGGCGGATGCTGTGTCCGGCCCGAAAACGGTTAAATACGGGCGGAGGTGAAGGTAAAACCATGGCTCTCCCGGAATTTGTCGTGGTCCTCTGCACGGCCCCCGCCGGCGAGGCGGAAGACCTTGCAAGAGCGCTTGTCGATGCACGCCTCGCTGCATGCGTGAACGTTGCCGACGTGCAGTCCTGCTTCTGGTGGGAGGGGACGGTCACGAACGAGCCCGAGCGGCTCCTTGTCGCGAAGACGCAGCACCGCCTGCTCGATCCGCTCATCGAGCGGATCCGGGAGCTGCACAGTTACGAGACCCCCGAGATCATCGCCCTTCCCATCGTCGGCGGCTACGCGCCGTATCTCGACTGGGTCAGGGGGGAGACGGCCTGATGGAGATCGTCTGCCGCGCCGGCATCCAGGTGACGGGTGACGGCGCGCGCGAAGTCCACGACGACATCATCGTCGAGGATCACGTCCGGCTCTTTCTGAATGGCGAGTATCTCACGGCGCTCGTGGCGAGCCCCGACCGCCTGGGCGACCTTGGGGCCGGGTTCGTTGTCTGCGAAGGGCTGGCGGACTCGGTCGAGTCGGTGGAGGTCTCGGAAAAGGACGTCTACATCACCGCCCCGGTGAAAAAGGAGATCCGGCTCGAGACGGAGTCGTCCGGCGGTTCCCGGGTGCTCGGCGAGCCGGGATCGGTCGCGTCGTCGGTCACGATCACGGCGGACGGCATCCGTGCGGTCACGGCGGCGATCGAGTCCGATACCTGGCGGAGGACCGGCGGCGTCCATTGTTCGGTCCTCTTCTGCGACGGCGAACTCGTCACCCGGGCGTGCGATGTGGGGAGGCACAACACCGTCGACAAGGTCGTGGGCCATGCGGCTCTCCGGGGGCTCGACCGGTCGAGGTGCGTCCTCGGGTGCACCGGCCGGCAGCCGGCGGGGATGGTGGCGAAGGCGGCGAACGCGGGGATCCCGATCGTCGTCTCCCGCGCCGCCACGACCGACGGGGGCATCCTCACGGCAGAGCGGGCAGGGCTCACGCTGGTCGGCTTCTCGCGGGGGGAGCGGTTCACCATCTACACGCACCCCGAACGGGTGCCCGAAGTCCTGAGTATTCTGGAGAAACCATGACGGAGAACGACGAAAAAACCGCGCTGATCCTGCTCGGGTGCCCGCAGGTGCCCGTCCAGACGAGCATGGCGCTCTACCTGGTGCACGGCCTGAGACAGCAGGGGATCCGGCCGGTGATTGCCGGGACACAGGCGGCCCGTAAACTGATGGAGGTGGCCGACCCGGACCGGCACTACGTTTTGGAGATGACCGATCTCGACGCGGCGATCGACGAGATCACGGGGAAGCAGCGGGACTTCGACCTCTGCTTCGTCTTCATCCACAACGACTCGGGAGTCGCGTATGCCGGGACGGTGGCCTACATATCGAAGGCACGGGTGTATGCCCTCCTCTTCGGGGAGCACGCGGAGGAACTCGCCGGTGAGATCGAGTTCCCCTGCGAGGTCGTGGCGGCGAAGGCCGTCCACAACCCCATGCCGCTGAAGCGGAAACTTGACAAGGTGATGCAATGGGCTGTCTCGAAGCGCTGAAACCCCAGGTCATTCTCTCGCAGTCGTCTTTTAAGGAGGCGCGGGAGTATATCAAGAAGAACGTCCGGGAGTACCACGAGGTCGAACCGGGTTACAAAATCCATGATGTCCATATCATCGGCGTGCCGCCGCTGTATGTCGGCGTCGAGGGCGAGCACCTGATCTTCCCCTACACCAAGCCCTGCCACGGGACGTTCGTGGTGAAGGTCGCGGGCGGCGAGGATATTGCACGGCTGCGGGCGAGGAAGAAGTAGCCCCTTTTTTAGAACCCGTTGTGTTTGTCCCGGTCGTTCAGTTGCACCGTTGCTTTGCGCGGAACCCATATGGCTGATGGCACCTTCGCGCCTGATAGTGCTCGAGTTCCGGTTCTCGCACCTTCGGTGCTCAAGCTCCTGCCAGGACGGTAGTCGCACTCACAAACCATCACACCCGGGGTGAGGCTGTATCCCCTCCCCTGCACAGTTGCCTCACGCGAAGGCGCGAAGGCGCGAACTCCGGCATCTAGTTTCTGGCGACCCTTCGCGTTCTTCGCGGCTTCGTGTACGTCGTGATGTATAGTTAGGAGGTGACTCGTCCTCTGGGGAAGGATTTCAACAAAGCTGGTTCTTCCCTTAAAAGAGTATATTGATAGAGACTCCCGGGAATCCCTCAGAAAAATGGAGGGGCGATCTGCCCCGTCTCATCGATCCCGGAGTCAATCGTATTTCTGGAAGAGCGCCGGGTTCTGCCGGTGCATCCACCAGCGGCGAACCAGGAACCCGCCGACGGCAAGCACCTGGACGGCCCCGGCGACAAGGGCGACGTCCGGGCCCAAAGAACGAGATATAAATTACCGGAGAACCGTACTACACTAGTGAGAACCCGGGCGCGTGCGGTCAGACCCCCGCGAGGGGATCGGCGAGCAGCCCGTGCGGCGAGCCGTTTGCGGCCGGGACACCTGAATCTACACCGATACGGGCAGGTACCGGCCCTGGATGCAAGTGAGACCATGAGCGAACCCTTACGCGTGCTGTTGATCGGGAAGAGTCCCGGCAAACTCGGGGAGATGCTTCGCGAGTGCGGACGCGACGTCGAGTTGATCCGTTGCGAGCGCCCCCGGGACGGGCTTGCTCTGGTATTGGGGGGCAGGATCGAGATCGTGCTCCTCGACCTCGATCTCATGGACGGGCAGGGGGCGGCGGCCTTCGACCGCCTGCGCCGGACGGCCCCCGACGTCCCGGTCATCGTGCTCACCACGGCCGGCTCTTCTCCCGCTGCGCTCCACGCGATGCAAAACGGCGCGCAGGACTACCTGGTCTGGGGGAAGACCGATGCGGAACTGCTCTGCCGGGCGTTCCGGTACGCGCTCGAACGCAAACAGGTGAAGGCCGCGCTCCGGCACTCGGAGACGATGTATCGGAGGCTCGTCGAGAACCTCAACGAAGGCGTCATCGCCGTCGACGAGACCGGCTGCATCACCTTCGCAAACCCCGCGATGGAAGAGATCCTCGGCTACCCCGCCGAACGCCTGGTCGGCTCGCCGGTCGCCGGGTTCTTCGACGGTTCCGGCCGGGAGGGGTCGGTCTCGAAGAACCCCTTCTGCCGGGAGACCGACGAACGGCAGGAGTTCGAACTGGACCTCCTCCACTCGGGCGGCGGACGCATCCACGCGCTCGTGGTCACGTCGCCGGTCACCGACGAGTCCGGCCGGTTCCGGGGCTCGATTGCCGGTGTCATGGACATCACCGAGCGCAAATGCGCCGAAGAAGAACTCCTGATCCGGAACGAACACCTCATGGTGCTCAACCAGATCATCGGCGTCACAGCCGCCTCCCTCTCCCTTGCCGAACTCCTGGAGGAGTCGCTCAAAAAGACCCTCAAACTGATGAGGCTCGACGTCGGCATCGTCTACATGCTCGACTCCGAGCGGAAACGGGCGCTGTTGCAGCACCAGAACGGACTCCCCGGATCCGCCCTGGCCCGGCACCGCCTGATCAAAGTCCACCACTGGCCGTTCAACTTCGTCTTCATCGCCGGCCAGCCCCGCTACATCGAGCAGCAGGCTGACCTCAACTCCATCGAGGCGGGCATCCTCCGGGAACTCGAGGTCTCCGCGCTCGCCTGCATCCCCCTCGTCGCGGAATCAGTCGTCGTCGGCGCGGTCTACGCCGGCAGCCGGACGAAAGAATCCTTCTCCCGCGATGAACGGACGCTCCTCGAGACGATAGGGCAGGAGATCGGGTCGGGGATCCTGAAAGGGATGCTGCACAAGAAACTCGAGGCGGCCAACCGGGAGGCGAACCTCTACCTCGACATCATGACGCACGACATAAAAAACGCCGAAAACGTCTCGAACCTCTACAACGACCTCCTCCTCGAGATGCTGGAAGGCGAGGCCGCGCTCTACGCGAAAAAGATCCGGAGCAGCATTCATCGGAGTGCCGAGATCCTCGGCAACGTCACCACGATCCGCCGCATCCACCACGACGCGCCCGACGTCGGACCGGTCGACCTCCATGCCGTCATCCGGGAAGAGGTCGCCGCATTCCCGGAGATCGCGATCGAGGTTGCAGGGGGCACCCCCGCCCGGGTCTGGGCTGACGACCTGCTCTCCGAGGTCTTCACGAACCTTATCCGGAACGCCGTCAAGTTCGGCGGCCAGGATGTCAGGATCGCCATCCGGGTGGAGGATTACGACGGCGAGAACGTGCTGGTCTCGGTCGAGGATACCGGGCCGGGCATACCCGATCGCATGAAAGAATCGATCTTCCGCCGGTTCGAGCGGGAATGGGTCGGGGGGTACGGCGACGGCCTCGGCCTCTTCATCGTCCGCGCTCTGGTCGAGCGCTACGGCGGCACCATCCGGGTGGAAGATCGGGTGGAAGGGCGGCCGGATCTCGGTGCGGCATTCAGGTTTACCCTCCATGAGGTTCTCCCCGCCGGCGACGACGAGGACGACGAGTACCCGGACGGGGAGGAGTGCGAATAAAATTCCATTCCGGGAACGGTGCATCGTCGGCTTTCCGTCGGGGCGTGGGCTGACGATTGCGACCAAGATCAAAAGGCTTAAGAATGTGAGAAACATTATTTCCCAGCGTGACGCCCGCCTACGTCCGAATCATCCAGTTCATCATGGCGATAGGGATCAGTCTCGCGGCCGGACAGATCGGCTCGTTCTTCACGATGCCGGCGATCTCTACCTGGTATGCCGGTCTTACCATGCCCGAGTTCAGTCCACCTTCATGGGTCTTCGGCCCCGTCTGGACAGTGCTCTACATCCTCATGGGCATCGCGCTCTATCTTGTCTGGAGCAAGGGGTGGAAACATAAGAACGTGCGCGTTGCGACGGCGGTTTTCGGCGTCCAGCTGGTCTTAAACGTCCTCTGGTCGTTTGTCTTCTTCGGGATGCAGGCACCGTTCTTCGCGTTCATCGTGATCCTGCTCCTCTGGCTTGCAATCCTCATGACGATAGTCGCCTTCGACCGGGTCTCGATACCCGCGGCAGTTCTGCTCATTCCTTATCTGTTCTGGGTGAGTTTTGCGGCTTACCTCAACTACGGGATCTACCTTCTCAACCCGTAAGGGACGCTCCAACCCGGATCGTCGGGTGCAAAGGCAGGTTCGCGCCGATGCACCTGCACCCTCCGGCGAGCGGCGGCACGGCCTCTCGTGCGGAGGGGTAAAAATAGTAGATTACTGTTTTTCTATCTGCCGCCAGACGTGGGCGAACCGCTGGAACGCGGTGTAGTGCCCGAGGAAACCGAATATGACGAGGAGCCACCCGAGGTAGTTCAGGCCGTAAATCTCCCCCGGTATCAGCACTGTGAGAGCGCCTGCGATGATGATCAGCACCAGCCGGTCTGCCCGGCCGAGGATCCCGCCGTAGAACCTGCCCACCCCGACGGCCTGCGCCTGGGTGCCGAGGTAGGAGGACATCAGGACGCCGGTCAGGGCAAAGACGCCGATCTGCCAGGGCGCGGCCCCGCCCGCAAATATCCCGGTGATGATGAAGATATCGGCGTAGCGGTCGATGACGTGATCGAGAAAGTCTCCACGGATGCCCGCGATCCCCATATCACGGGCGAGCGCCCCGTCGAGCGCGTCGAAGACGGCGTTGAACACGACCATGATGGTGCCGAAGACGACTCCCCCGGCGTAGAACGCGACGCCCGCAAGCGCCGAGACGAGGAACGACGCAATCGTCAGCGCGTTTGGGGTGACCCCGGCCCTTCGCATCAGGTTCACCACGGGCTGAACGATCCACTGCACCTGCGGCCGGAACTGGTCGAGCGTCATCTTCCGACCTCCAGGTAGTCCGACCAGTCGATGGAGCCGTAGGACGGCGGGAGTTCTCCCCGGACGAACCACTCGATCCGGTCGGCACACTCGCCGACGGAGAGATCGGTCGTATCCACCTCGAGGACGTGCTCGCCGGGGTGCTCTTCGAGCGTCTCGACCAGGATGACGTCGAGCGCCTCCGCCTCGACGTTCTCCGCGACCTTCTCCTCCGGGTAGTTCCTGGGCAAAAGCCGCTCCCGCAGGATGTCCGGGCGGCACCGGAGCACCACCACCCGGTTGCAGGGGAGGAGGTGGGCGAGGTGGCCTTCGACAAACCCGTCGAGGGGCTCGAACTCGTCCACCCACCGGTCGACGTCCACCACCAGCGTCTGCCGGGAGCAGTCCTCTTCGATAACGTAAGGCCGCACCGTATCCGTCAGGCGGACGACAGTGTGCCCCCGCCGTTCGAGTTCGGCCGCAATGGATGTCTTCCCGGTTCCCGGCGTGCCGGTGATGCCTGTCATCATATCTTCGTTATCGCCTCGAGGAATCGAATGTTCTCCCAGTCTTCTCCGATGCAGACCCTGATATAGTGGTTCCCGAGCCCCGGGAAACTGGTGCACGACCGGACGATGACGCCTTCTGCCGCGAGGCGTTCCGTCACTTCGTCACCGGTGTGAGGTTCGACGTCGATCATGACGAAGTTTGCGTCCGAGGAGTATACCCGGAACGGCACCTCTTCAAGGAACCGTCGTCGCCACTCCCGCACGTGATCAAGGGTCCCCCTCACCTGATCGGTGTCGGCGAGGGCTCCCGCGGCAGCGGCCGCCGAGACCGCGTTCAGCGCAAACGGCGTTGCGGCCCTCTGGTAGAACGGCTCCAGCCACGTCGGGACAAATGCGTAGCCGACCCGGAGCCCTGCAAGGGCGAAGATCTTCGACATCGTCCGCCCGATGACCAGGTTCTCGTACCGGCGCATCAGCGGCCGGTAGTCGATATCCGCAAAATCCACGTAGGCGTTGTCGAGGAAGAGCAGCCCGTCCATCTCTTCCAGGATCGTCTCGACATCCTCCAGCGGAACCGAGTTCCCCGTAGGGTTGTTCGGGGTGCAGAGGAAGGCGAGTTTTGCGCCCCGTGAGGCTTCGACGAACGCTGCCGGATCGACCGAGAAGTCGTCTCTGCGGGGGACGTTCACCACCTGTGCGCCGTGCGCCGCGGCCGCGATCCCGTAGAACGAGAAGGTCGGGGTCGAGGCGGCCACCGTCTCGCCGGGCTCGACGATCGTCCGGATCACCGTCTCGATGACGCCGTCCATCCCCGCGCCGGCGACGAACCGGTAATCGCCGTGGTAGCGGCGGAGGGCTTCGACGAGCGCGGATGCCCGCTCATCAGGGTAGCGGTTCGTTTCTCTGAGGGCGGCTGTCGCCGCCTCGATCGCGGCGGGCGACGGGGGCCGGGGATTCTCGTTGCTCGCGAGAAGGGCCACCCGGTCGAACCCGTGTTCCCGTGCGACGTCCCCGGCCTTCTTCGCGTAGGAGTAGCCGCTCGCACCCGTATAGCACGCTCTAACCAAGCGCCGCATTGATGACACCGACAGCTGTGTCGATCTCCTCGTCCGTGATCACGAGCGGCGGGATCAGCCGGAGGTTCCCGTCGGCGGCGCAGTTGACGAGCACCCCGTTCTCGGCGCAGGTCTGCTGCACCTCCGGGCACCGGTCGCCGACCGACATGCCGATCATCAGGCCGCGGCCCCGCGGGTTGTGGGCGGCAAGGGCTTTCTTGAACCGTTCTCCCTTCCGGGCCACGTCGGGGAGGATCTCCTCGATGACACCGATCGTCGCGAGTGCCGCGGCGCAGGCAAGCGGGCCTCCGGCGAAAGTGCTCCCGTGCTCGCTCTTCTTGAATTCGAGCCCCTCTCGGGCGACGAGCGCACCGATGGGGAACCCGCTCGCGAGCCCTTTTGCGGTCGTGACGATGTCGGGGGTCACCCCTGAGTGCTGGAAGGCGAACCATTTCCCGGTCCGGCCCATCCCGGTCTGCACCTCATCGACGATCATCAGCGCCCCGGTATCGTCGCAGATCTCCCGGATGCCCTGGAGGAACTCGTCGGGCGGGATCAGGACGCCTGCTTCGCCCTGGATCGGCTCGATGAAGACCCCGGCGGTATCCTTATCGACCGCACCCGCAAGAGCGTTCAGGTCGCCGTAGTCGACGAAGGTGCAGGGGGTCGAGAGCGGTTCGAACGGCTCCCTTATGGCGGGCTTGTGGGTGACGGCGAGCGACCCACAGGTCCGGCCGTGGAACCCGTGGTTGAACGCAACGAAGTTTTTCCGTCCTGTCCGGACGCGGGCGAGTTTTATCGCGCCGTCGTTCGCCTCCGCGCCGGAGTTCGAGAAAAACGCCTTTGCGAGTCCCGTGATTCCGACAAGCCTCTCCGCGAGTTCCGCCTGGTTCGGGATGTAGTAGAGGTTCGAACAGTGGATCAACTCTTTAGCCTGACCACAGATCGCCTCGACGACCAACGGGTGGCAGTGGCCGGTGCTGCAGACCGCAATACCCGCCACGCAGTCGATATACTCGTGTCCCTGGTCGTCCCAGACACGCGACCCCGCGCCCCGGACGATCTTCATCGTCCGGCTAAACGCGGGCATGTAGTAGCGTGCATCAAGCACGCGTGAATCTTCTGCCATGATTATCTCACTCGTATTCGATCGTTGCCGGGGGTTTGGGGGTGACGTCGTAGACGACCCGGGCGACACCGGGGATCTCGGCGGTGATCCGGGTCGCCATCCGTGACAGCGTCTCGTGGGGGAGGAGCAGCGGATCGGCGGTCATCCCATCACGGGATGCGACGGCCCGGACGGCGACGATCCAGCCGTGGAGCCGGACGTCTCCCTTGACCCCGGTTCCAAGGCCGATCAGCGCCGCGAAGCACTGCCAGGGGTGGAACTCCTCCACCAGGCACTCCTCGACGATGGCGTTCGCCTCACGGACGATCGCGATCTTCTCCTTCGTCACCTCACCGATCACCCGGACGGCGAGCCCCGGGCCCGGGAAGGGCATCCGGTGCTGGATCTCCGCCGGGAGCCCGAGCCCGCCGGCGACCTCGCGGACCTCGTCCTTGTAGAGGTCGGCGAGCGGTTCGATGACGCCCTTAAACTCGATGTTGAGGGGCATGCCGCCGACGTTGTGGTGGCTCTTGATGCCCCCCTCGCTCTCGATGCGATCGGGGTAGATCGTCCCCTGCAGGAGCATCGTCGCCCCCGTCCGCTTCGCTTCCCGCTCGAAGATCCTGATGAACTTCGCGCCGATGGCCTTGCGCTTCTCCTCGGGGTCGACGATGCCCGCGAGAGCCTCGAAGAACTCGTCCGCGGCATCCACGACGCGGAGGTTTGCGTCGGCAAAGAGCGACCGGATGCGGTCGGTCTCGCCCTTCCGCATGAGGCCGGTGTCCACGTATATCGGGACGAGACGGTCGCCTATCGCACGGGTCGCGAGCGCCGCGCAGACCGACGAGTCCACGCCGCCGGAGAGCGCCATCACGACCTTATCCTCACCGGCAGCATCGCGTATCTGCTTGACTGCCTGGTCGATAAACTTCTCGACGTTTACCATTCTGTTGTTTCACCTGACCTCTGATGATGTTTTATTCTTCTTGCATGCCTCTACAAAGCCGACGTAGGGCGGGGAGGGGTTTGTCGGGCTCGATTTGAACTCGGGATGGAACTGCGTCGCGAGGTAGAAGGGGTGATCCGGGATCTCGCAGACCTCCATCCGCGGCCCGCAGGAACCCGAGAAGACAAGCCCGGCACCTTCAAATTCCGCGATGAACGCGGGATTCACCTCATAGCGGTGCCGGTGCCGCTCCACGATTGCCGTTTTGCCGTAAAGGCCAGCCACCTTCGTCCCATCCTTCAGGACGACGTCGCAGTCCCCGAGACGCATCGTGCCCCCGAGGTCGCTGACGTCTTCCTGCTCGGGGAGGATGGCGATGACGTGCGTTCCCTCTCCCATCTCCTCGCTCGTGGCGTCCTCGATGGCGAGGACGTGCCGCGCGTACTCGATCACCGCGAGCTGGAACCCGAGGCAGAGGCCGAGATACGGCTTGTTGTTTTCGCGGGCGTACCGGATCGCCCGGATCTTCCCTTCAATCCCGCGCTTCCCGAACCCGCCCGGGATCAGGATACCGTCGACGTCGGCGAGATCGCAGACATCGAACGTCTCCGCATCAAGCCAGCGGATGTTCACCTCGGTGGAGAGCGCTCTTCCGGCGTGCTTGAGCGACTCCTTGATGGACATGTAGACGTCCTCGATCCCGTATTTGCTGACGACGGCGACCGTCGCCCGGTTCGTATACTCCTGCGAGACGACCCGGTACCACGTGGAATCCGGTTCGTGGTTGTCGAGGCCAAGATAACTGCAGACGACGTCCGCGACCCCTTCTTTCTCCAGTTCCATCGGGATCTGGTAGATGTCCGGGGCGTCCTTTGCGGAGACGACGGCCTTTACCGGGACATCGGTGAAGGCGGAGATCTTCTTCTTCGTCTGCGGGCTGATCACGTCGCTGCTTCTCGCGACGATGATGTCGGGCTGCAACCCGAGTTCGCGGAGCGCCTTCACCGAGTGCTGCGTGGGTTTGGTCTTGAAGTCCCCCATTGTGTCCATTGGAACCAGGGTGACGTGAACCAGGATCATCTCTTCCGGCGCGAGTTCGCCGTGCATCTGCCGGACGGCCTCCAGAAACGGCATGCTCTCGATGTCACCCACCGTGCCGCCGACCTCGACCAGGCAGATATCGGCAACCTTGCCGCCGTTGACCGCCTCCTGTGCCGCGCGGCTGATGCAGTGCTTGATCTCGTCGGTGATGTGGGGGATGATCTGGACGGTAGCGCCGAGGAAATCCCCGCGCCGCTCTTTCTCGATGACGTTCCGGTAGACCTTGCCTGTCGTGATGTTGTGGATCGATTTCAGGTTGATGTCTAAGAACCGCTCGTAGTTGCCGAGATCAAGGTCGACTTCCCCTCCGTCGGAGAGGACGAAGACTTCACCGTGCTGGGCGGGATTCATGGTGCCGGCGTCGATGTTCAGGTACGGGTCAATCTTTACCGCCGTCACCTGGTAGCCGCGGTTTTTCAAGAGGCGGCCGATGGATGCGGTGGTGATGCCTTTCCCAAGCCCGCTCATCACGCCGCCGGTTACAACGATATACTTCAAGCTCTCGTTCCCCTCCGGTTCTTCCGGATACTCTCTCTTATGTATGTGTCCTGGGTATTGAGAATGTATTGTTCCAGCAGTCCCGGGGAATCCCCACCGGCGAAAGAGGGTTTTTGCCGGGCGGGCCGTCCCGACGCTACTCCCCGATGACTGCGAACGATGTCGACGTCCGGGTAAGAAGCGTATCGTCCGCCGCGTTCCTGACTTCTCCGTCTGCAAACGCTACCCGGCGGCCTTTGCGGACAACCTTCCCGGTGGCGACGATCGTCCCGGTGTTGACGCCTTTGATGAAACTGGTATGCTCATCGATCGTGGCGATCCTCTCGTTCTCGGCAAGAAGCGTGTAGAGCGCAAGCGCAATCGCCTCGTCGGCGAGCGCCACGTAGACCCCGCCCTGGAGCCACCCGGCGCCGTTCAGCATATCCGGCCGGACCCCCATGCTGAGCCGGGCGCGCCCGTCGCCGTATTCGTCCACGTCTATCCCCATCAATTTGAAGAAAGGATTTGCGTCCCTTCCTACCCGTTGTAGTTCGTCGATGTACCCCACGCGACCACACCTGTCTCCCGGAGGGTTTGGGGTCTTTTGGGGATAAACGTTATGAATACCGGTGCCTGATGCGAAATCTGATTCGTTTATCCTGCTCGTTTGCCGGCCGGAGACCGGAATCGCGACGGCAGGATCTGCCACCGCGTCGCTATCCGGTAAAAAAAACCCTTTTTCCTGAAAAAAATATCCTTGAATTGCTGCAGATACGCGATTTGGCCCTATCTCCAGGATGGGGAGGCCCGGAGAACATATAACAACAAATATCTCTTCCGCTCTCAACCAGTGTAACATGGAAGACGCGTGGCAGCCCGGGGCACTCCACAACAGGCGACTCGAGCAGCTTCGGGCTACCATGGACGACTACATCGCAAAGAACACCGAGCAGGTGAAGGGAAACCTCCCGGTCTTTTTCGGACACGTTGCCGCCACGCTTGACAAGACGTTTCCCGAGCTTGACGACCGGTCCTATGACGACTTCGTCGATGCGACTGCTTTTGCACTTCTCAGCGCCACGCGCGAGCCCCCTGCCCCGGAGTTTCTCGAAAAAGTCCTGCGGCATGCCATGGGGAACAAGCGCCGTCGCAAGGGCCGGGCAACGCTCGACGTGATCGTTGCCCTCAAACTGATCGATTCCGGCAACTACTACCAGGCGATCGAGTATCTTGCTCCACACAGGGGTTACGACGGGCGTATCAATGCTGCAATCGCCTACTGCTACTACGCCCTGTCCCTCGCGAAGAACCAGGAGTCGAGACTTCGCCCCGACGACCTGGAACTGCATGCCCGTGAGGAGATGCTGACCCTCTCCCGGATCCGCGCCCCGGTCAACCGTCTTGGGCTCTTCAATCACAAAGACAACCAGCTGAACTCGATCTTCTGGTTCATGCTGGATCTGGCGTTCACCTGGTTCCCGAGCGAACCGGAGTTCTACCGCATGGGTGTTGCCTGGACGAAGGACGAGGGGGATGCCGAACGCCGCAACTATCTCCTTGCTCATGCAACGGAACGGTTCTCGGACGACAGGTTCTTCCTGACGGAGGCGTTTAACACCCGTGTTGAACTGCGCAACGGAAGCGGTGCCGCCGCTGTCGTCAAACAGATGATGCAGCAGTTCCCGAACGACCTCGAACCGCTCTACTACGGGATGAAACTCGCGATCCTCGGATCTCAGCCGAAATCCTACGCGAATTTCCGGAAACTGGCGATCTTGAAAGAGTTCCCCCGGCACCTGCTCCTGATGCTCGATGCCGTCTTCGAGGTGATGTGCAACCACAAGATGGAGAGTTACGTCTGCTTTGAGGAGGCGAAGAAGGCCTCTCCCGGGCGGGAGTACTACATCATGGCACTGGATTACATCCTCCACGACTTCATCGAGGGTGACGAGGAACGGGCGAAACGTGCGCGGTCTACGTTCTTCACGTCCGTGGATCAGTACTGCATGCGGGTTCTGAAGTTCAGGGAGTGACGGAGGTGGTTGTTGTGCTGCAGATCCTCCTGGGAGAATCCAGAGCATTCCGGCGGGGAATCCTGTGTCCCGCCCCTGTTCCGGCCACTGCTCATGAACGGTGCCGGAATGCCGGAGTTCTTCCGGAAAAGCGGTTGAATCGACCAATTTCAAAAATAACGCGGAAAAGCAGAATGATGCATATCTCTATCCCAAAAGGCAAAACTTCCTGTGAGCGCCGCTTACAGGCCCGAATATACAGGGACGCCGTGGAGGACCGGTTGCGATGACGGGAAATAAGACAACCCGGGACGGTGCCCGTAAATCGCCGGGCCCTGGAGTGGATATCTGCTTATCGATCCTCCGTGAAATGCCGGACGGCTTTGTTCTGGTGGATGGAGAGGGCAAATGCCGGTACCTGAACCCGGCGTTTACCCGGATCAGCGGGTATACTCAAGAGGATGTCCCGACACTCGCTCTATGGCTTGAGCGTGCCCACCCGAACCCTGCATACCGGCAGAAGGTGCAGGAACTGGGGGAGGAACTCTTTTCAGGCACCCGGGATACCCTGGTTGCCGGCGTGGTCTGCCGGGACGGCAGGGTGCGCGATATCGAACTCCGGCGGGTGGCGGTCGAGGGCGGCTCTGTCCTGCTCACTGTCCGGGACGTCACCGAGCAGGCCCTGACCGAGGAGGATCTCAGGCAGGCGACGTCTGAGTTGACCGCGGTGATCGAGGCCTTTCCCGATCTCTTCATCCGATTGAACGCTGACGGGACGATCCTCGATGTCCGGGCGGGGAGGCTCGCGGAGGTGTCGATCATCTCCCGGGCGCATCTTGGGCGGCGGGTGCAGGATCTGCTCCCCGCCGGGGTGGGCGAGGCGCTTTCGGGCGCGTTACAGGAGGCCGTCAGGGCGAATACGCCCGCGGAACCCCTCGAGTTCAGCCGAACGGTTGCCGGAGAGACCCGGCATTTCGAGGCCCGCGTCATACCGTTCCGGGAGATGCACCTGATGGCTATCATCAGGGAGATCACGGAGCGCAAGAAGGCGGAAGAGGAGTTGCACCGTCACCGCGAGCACCTGGAAGAACTCGTTGCCGGACGGACCGCCGAACTCGAGCGTGCGAACAAGCAGCTCGAGGAGTTGCTCTACTACATCGAGATGACCGAGCGCAAAGCCGCGGAGGATTGGCTGGACTTATCGGTCGAACAGGGCACCCTGGGGGCGGATGAGCCCGAAGAGGCGAGGATCACCGCCGACGCCGCCGGGACGATCGTCATCGTGGATATGGTGGTCGAAGGCCTCACCGGCTACACGGGGGACGAGCTGGCCGGGAAGCCGGTCTGGTCGCTCTTTCCAGGCGCCGGTCTGGGGGAGTTTCTTTCCGGGGAGGTGCTGGGACAGGGCCGGTCGGCTGAGTACGCAGAGGTCGTGGAACTCGTGAAGAAAGATGGGTCGAGAGAGGCCGTCCGCGTCTCCGGTGACCCGATTGCCGATGCCGGCGGCGCCGTGGTCGGTATGGTCTGCACGTTCCGGCGGGCGTGAGGCTTCAGAGCCGGAAGCCGTAGGATTCGGGGTGAGCCGCTCCCGGATCCTGGGGCGCTACAGCGACCCCGATCTGGTCGGAGTAGAGCCCGAGCCCTTCGAGCGCGGAGAGAAGCACTTTTTCCGGTGTGTTGTTGATCTCGCTCACATGTGCGAGCATCGCCATATGGATGCGGTCGGCGAGCCTCTGCAGGCAGCGGGCGGCGTCGGGGTTCGAGAGGTGCCCGCGTTTTGACCGTATCCGGCTCTTCAAGTAGGCGGGATACGGGCCGTTTTCAAGCATATCGGGGCAGTGGTTGCTCTCGAGGAGGACGGCGTCGCAGGATGCGAGCCTGTCAAACATCGAGGTGGTGACGGTGCCGGTATCGGTGCAGCACCCGACACGGAGATCGCCTTCGGCGACACAGAACCCGCAGGGTTCCCGGGCGTCGTGGGAGGCGGCGAAGGGTTCGATCGAGAAATCGCCGACGGAAAACGTCTCGCCGCAGCGGCACTGCCGGGTCTCCGCGGTCGTTCCCCTGCACTTCGCGGTGAACGCTTCGAGTGTCCCGCCGGTCGCGTAGACCGACACCCCGAGCCTCCGTGCCAGGACGTCGACGCCCCGGACGTGGTCGATGTGTTCGTGCGTGACGAGTATCGCCTCGATGCGTGTAGCGTCCCCGCCGGCGGCTTCGAGGCGCCGAAGGGTCTCGCGAGCGGAGAGCCCCGCGTCGATGAGCAGCGCACCCTGCTCCCCCTGGAGATAGGTGCAGTTTCCTTTGCTCCCGCTGGCGAGGACTGTCAGTTCCATTGTAGAAATTGTGGGCTTTGCGGCTATTTAATATCAGGGAAGACGGCGTGCAGAATGAAGACCGGGATCGGGGTTCCAATCCCCGGTGAGAGCGGGTGAGCACGACGGAGGAGTCCCGGCAGGGGGTCGTCGGCCGGATCGTCCCGGGTGAGGATGAGACCTCTCGTCGAGACCTACCCGCGCCCTGAACCCCGGTGGTTCACCCCGCGGACGACGTGAACCGACTCCGGCGCAAACGAGACCGAGACCCGGCTCCCCTCCCGGATCTCGAGGACGTCCACCGCCTTCCAGGAGAGGACGGATGAGAGCGGGACCCCGCAGTCGACCGTCACCCTGCTGAACGGCCCGCGCGGCACGATGGAGGTCACGGTGCCGGGGAGGCTGTTCCTGCCGGGTGTATCCATCGACGGCGCGGCGATCCGGAGATCCTCTGAGCGGATGCAGAGGGTGACCCGCTCTCCCGTCGATGCCGGCGAACGTGCCCGGACGCGGACACCCCCGGCATCGACGACGGCGGTGCCGTCTTCCCCCTCGACGACGCCGCCCTCGACGATGTTCTCGATCCCGACGAACCGGGCGACCTCCCGGCTTGCCGGGAGGGTGAAGACCTCCCGCGGCGTCCCCACCTGCGAGAAGACGCCGTCCATCAGCACCCCGATCCGGTGGGCGAGCCGCTGGCCCTGGTACATGTCGTGGGTCGAGAAGACGATCGTCGTCCCGAGGTCGCGGTTGATCCGCACCACCAGGTCCTCGATCATCGCCACCGAGACCGGGTCGAGGTTCGCGGTCGGCTCGTCCATCAGGAGGACTTCCGGCTCGATCACCATCGCCCGGGCGAGAGCCACCCGCTGCATCTCCCCACCCGAGAGTGTCCGGGCTTTTCGGTCTCCGTATCCGGCAAGGCCGACCATATCGAGGGCGTCCTCGACCATCTTCCGTATCTCGCTCCTGCCCGCTCCCCGGAACCGGAGCCCGACGGCGACGTTCTCCGTGACCGTCGTGTTGAAGACGGCAGGCTTCTGGAAGACCATCCCCATCATCCGGCGGATGGAGAGGCGCCTTCCCTTATCCGCATGGATGTCGAGGCCGTTGATGCGGATCGCCCCTTCCGTCGGGGTATCGAGGAGGTCGATGAGGCGCAGCAGGGTCGACTTCCCGGCCCCGCTCGGCCCGATGACGGCGAAGATCTCTCCCCGGTTCACCTGTCCGGTGACGCCGGCGAGCACCGTCGTATCGCCGAAGTTTTTTGAGACGCTATCGAGTTCAATCATGAGATCACCGGTGCTGCACCCTGGCTATGGCGAGATTGACGCCGAGGGCGATGACGAGGAGGACGATACCGAGCGCGATAGATTGGGAGATGTTCCCCATCGACGTCTCGAGCGATATCGCGGTCGTCAGCACCCTGGTCGAACTCGCAAACGACGACGCCATGATGTTGCCGCCGACGAGGATCGCCGCCCCGACCTCGGAGATCGCACGCCCGAACCCGACCGCGACGGCCGCGAGGATCGCAAACCGGGCCTCTTTCATGATGTTTATGAGGAACTGGAGACGTGTCGCCCCGAGCGAGTAGAGGGTATCCCTGATCACCGGGTCGACCCCCGAGAGCGCGGATATCGTGAGGCCGGTCATGATCGGCAGGACGAGGACCGTCTGTGCGATGACCATGGCGGTCGGGGTGAAGAGCAGCCGCAGAAAGCCGAACGGACCGACACGGGATATGAGCAGGAATATCAGGAGCCCGACGACGACGGTCGGGAGGGAATACAGCGTCTGGATCAGGTTGATGAGACTCTTCTTTCCGGGGAACGTGCCGAAGTTGATGGCGGCCCCGAGCGGAACGGCGAACAGCGTGGCGATGATCGTTGCGGTGAGCGATATGATGATGCTTCGTGCGGCGATGGCCATCACGTCGGGATCAAGCGTGACGATGAGCCGGATCGCCTCCAGGAATCCTTCGATGATCTCGTACATGCTCTCTACCTGACTTTACGCGGCCGAAAAAAAGGGTGATTTAAGACGGATCAAGCGATCGGATCCTTCACTTCAGCCTGGGGCACGCCGATCTTCTCCCAGTCGTCCTGGGCAGCGTAGAAGAGCGGCTGGCCGTACTGGTCGACACCGAAGGAGGCGATCTCCTTCTGGACATCGTCAGAGATCATGAAGTTGATCCAGTCTTTCGCGACGGTGGTGTTGGTGTCGGGGTACTTTGCGGGGTTGATCTGCATGGCGCAGTAGATGTTGAGCAGGATGTCGCCCTCGTCCACGAGCGTCACGAGGTCGAGATCGCCCTTGTAGGCAAGGTAGGTCCCGATGTCGGAGAGGGTGTAGGCCTGCTTCTCGTTCGACATCGTCAGGGTTGCACCCATGCCCGTCCCGGCCTCCTGGTACCAGTCGCCGGAGCCCTGCACGTCTGCAGAGTAGTTGAACCCGGCGCCCTTCCAGATGGCCTTCTCCTTGGAGTGCGTGCCCGACGCGTCGCCGCGCGAGACGAAGACGACATCCGATCCGTCGGCCATTCCCGCCTCGCGGATGGCGGTGAACGCCGCCTCAGGCTGCATGCCGTTGATGCCTGCCGGGTCGGATTCGGGGCCGACGAGGACGAAGTAGTTGTAGGCGAAGACGCGCCGGTCGGTACCGTAGCCATCGGCGAGGAAGGCATCTTCACGCGCACGGTCGTGCACCATCAGGACGTCCACGTCGCCGTTCTGTCCGTATTCGATCGCCTTGCCGGTCCCGGCGGAGACGATCAGCACTTCGGCGTTGTACTCCTCCTCGAAGATCGAGGTGAGGTGATCGAGGAGTTTGGTGTCGTAGAGACTCGTCGTCGTGGCGATACGAAGCTGCTGCGTCTCCACGGGGGTCGGGTCGGATGTTGTCCCGGTACAGCCGCAGATCAGCATGAGGGCGACCATCACGGCCGCAACGGCAAAAATAATTCGTTTATGCATAGTTATCAATTAGATGTATCACAATACGTGCATTTAAATAGATGCGTTTTGAGTTAATGGCAACTTAATATAATTAATGCATTTTACAAATGGGATTATTAAATGGGATGTTGTTGATTTGCCCTTCACCCCATCACGATATCGCGGTAGGCATCGCCGTCCGCTTCGACAAACAGGACTGCCTTCCCACCGACGCAGGCAGGCTTCGGGAACTTTCGCAGGCTGATCGTGCCTTCCCCGACCGCCGTCCCGTCCCGGGTCATCACCTGGTCGACGCCGGAAGCGAGGATCGCGGTGACCGTCTGGCTGCCGCTGAGGTCCCGGTTCGTTCCCTTCTGGATGAACCGGCCGTCGTTCCCCGATGCCGCAAGCCCGACCCCGGCAAGCGCACCGATCACGCCGTCCTCGGTGCCGCCGAGCCCCTCAAGGCGGATTCCGGCCTGTCGGGCGAGCCCTCGTGCCTGATCCTGCGTCACGACGCTCGCCTTCGCGGAGAAACCGAACCGGGAGAGGTCGCAGTTGATGTTCCGGTCGGCGGCGACGCAGATCCCGGGATCGCTCCCCTCGATGAAGTCGGCAAGCATCAGTTCCTTTGCCGCCACGAAGATGTCGGCCGCAGTCCCGTTCCCGGTATCCTGGATGTGGATGACCGCGGAACTGTTATGGGAGGTGTAGGGGACAGCCGGATGGACAAAGAGCTGGTGTCGGGTCACCCCGGTCACCATGTAGGAGTGTGCGAGTTCTGCTGCAATCGCGCGTGCGAGCCGTCCGGTGCCCCGGGACTCGCGTGTGTCGGTGTCGTCGATGCCAAGGTAGAGGGTCATAGAATTGCTCTATATCTATCCGTATCCCGGGCAAAAGAAGACTTCTCTTGAGTAAACTAAAAGTGGTTGACCCGGGGCCGTCATGCCCGGATCAGGGTGCCGACCCGCTCCCCGTTGACGGCTTTCGTGATGTTGCCCGGGACATGAGCGTTCACGATCTTGATCTCGGTCACGTGGACGGCGTCCCGGAGCAGCTCGACGGCTTTCGGTTCGAGCACCATATCCTCCATCTCCATCTCGATGAGTTCATCGGCCGTGATCTCCGGGATGAACTCGGCGTCGGGATTCACGAACGGGTTTTCGGTGTAAAGGCCGTCCACGTTCTTCCCGAGGATGCAGTTCTTTCCGCCGACCACCTCCGCCATCAAAAACGCCCCGGTATCCGTCCGGTGCGGCGGGATGCTCCCGAGTTTCGGCGGATGCTCATACAGCCCGTAGGGCGGAGTGCCCTGCACGACCGGCAGCATCCCGAGGGATATGAGCGAGGGGAGGTTTAAGAGATCGTCGGTGTGGATCCGGGTGCCGTTGTACTTCGAGAAGAGGATGGACATCATGATCGCGTTCTGCTCGCTGATCTTGCCCGCCAGCTCCGCAAGCACCCCCGTCGGCATGCCGAGATCGATCCCGACGTCGAGGATGTGCCGCACCCGGACACCGCCGCCGGTGGCGACCAGGACCTTGTTATTCCGGGAGAGTTCCCCGATCTCCTCGACCAGGGGATAGATCACGTCTCGCCCGTAGTCGATGACCCCGTGGCCGCCGATCTTGATCACGTTCAGGTCGGGCATGATCCTGACCTGTTTGCCGCTCCGGGTCTCGCGGAGCAGGCCGCGCCGGACCAGACTCTCGCCGCGGAACTTTGATTCCATCTCAAACCGTTCTGCCATGATAACAGCCTTACTACTTGTATGATAGAAAAAGTTAAGTGTCTTTGGTGTATACCTGCTGGTATACCAACTGGTATGGGATGGGAAGAAGATGAAGATCTACGTACGTGAACGCCAGAAAGTCGGCACCGGCGTGAAGCAGCCCCGCTTCCGCGTCGTCGCCGTCGTCGAAGAGCAGGGTGAGAACAAGCATCTGAAAGTGGAAGGAACGCACTTCAGAAAAGTCGAACTCGAACAGATTGCAAAGGACGTCGGGGCGGAGATCATCTACCTCGAGGAGATGCCCGAAGAAGAGCGCGGCGAGATGAAGGCGGAAGCGGCATAACCAGACGACCTCTTTTTTTGCGCCGGGCACGAGTACTTCTACGATTGGATGTCCACACACGAACACGACGACATAATCGATGCGGCCGTCCGGATCCTCCTCGAAGAGGACCGGTGCCTGACCGTCGGCTTTTCCCCGGACGGCATCTCGCTACGGTTCCCGACGACCCGGAAACTTGCCGAGCACCTCGGGATCCCGCATTACTACGTCCTTCCCCGGTTCGGGGAGATGGAGCGGGACGGGCTGATTCGCCGGGCCGAGCGGGTCGGTATCTCCACCACGGCCGCGGGGACGGAGCGTCTCCTCGCGGTCATGGCGGAGCGGCACGGCGATCGTGCGGAAGAAGTTCTGGGTGCCGGGGTCCTCCGGGCGCTCGAGATCCGCGCCGCTCAGGCCTCTTCTTCTTCCGAAGAGTAGACGTGGGCGGCTGAAGGCAGGAAGGCGAGATAGATCGCTTCGCCGGGTGCGAAGCCCGTCTCTTCGAACCCCTGCCGCGTCAGCGTCACCCGAAACGGAACTCCGGCATCGACAGAGACCTTGACCAGCCCCCCGTTCGGCCGCACCGAATCCACCCGGCCGAAGACGACGTTTCTTCCGTTCTTTGACAGAGGCGCCTTTGAGAGCTGGATCTCCTCCGGCCGGATAGCAACGGAGACGGGGCCGGGTATGGCGTTCTCCGCACGTATCTGGAGATCCCCCACCGCGACCGTCCCGTCGGATGAACCCGTTCCGCGGAGAAGGTTCTCCACCCCGACAAAACCCGCGACGAAGTCGGAATTCGGCTTCCGGAAGATCTCCTCCGCCGACCCCACCTGGATCACGTCGCCGCCGCGCATGATCGCCACCCGGTCGGCGAGGTCGAAGACCTCCTCGAAGTTATGGGTGATGTGGACGATCGTCGTCCCGGTGGCCTCGTGGATCCGGGCGAGTTCCGCCCGCAGGTTCTCGCGCGTCTTCACGTCGAGCGCGGAGAGCGGTTCGTCGAGCAGCAGGGCTTCGGGTTCCATCACCAGCGCCCGGGCAATCGCCGCACGCTGCTGCTCGCCGCCCGAGAGCGTTCCCGGGTAGCGGTGGAGGAGGTGGCCGATGTTTAAGAGATCCGCGCTCTCCTGCACCTTCCCGCGGATGAACGCGGGGTCGGCACGGTGCGATTTCAGCCCGAAGCTGATGTTGTCCTCGACGGTCAGGTGCGGGAAGAGCATGTAGTCCTGGTAGACCATGCCGATCTTACGCTCCCGGGCCGGGACGTCCGTGATTTCCCGGCCGTTTAGGAAGATCCTGCCCGCATCGGGGGTGTAGATCCCGGCAATCGTCTCAAGAAGGATCGTCTTTCCCGCCCCTGTGGGGCCGAGGACGATGAAGTACTCCCCGTCTTCGATCGAGAGCGAGACGTTCGAGAGCGAAAACTCTCCGAGGCTCTTTGATACTGAGTCTATGGTAAGCATGGACAAACCTCCTAATAAACGTGCGTGGCTCCGCCGTAGCGCTCGAAGGCGTAGAGCGAGACGACCGAGATCATGATGAGGATCGTCGCCGCAGCGATGGCATACTCGAGTTTTCCGGTAGACATGTTCAGGAAGAGCGAGAGCGGGAGCGTCTCGGTCTTCATCCGCGTTGCCCCGGCAAGCATCAGCCCGGCGCCGAACTCACCGATCCCCTTCGACCAGGTGATCACCGATCCGGCGAGGAGACCGTTCCACGACATGGGAAGCGTGACCCGCCAGAAGGCCTGTGCGTCGGTGCAGCCGAGCGTCTTTGCCACGTACTCGTAGCGGGGGTTGACGCCCTGGAACGTCGAACGGGTCACCCGGAGCATGTAGGGTAGGTTCACGAAGAACTGGGCCATGATGATCCCGAGCGGTGTAAAGACGAACGCAAGTCCTGCCGCAGCAAGCGACTTTCCTATCGGAGAGACCCCGAAGAAGAGCAGGAGCCCCACGCCCGCCACGAGCGGCGGGAGCGCCATCGGGATATCCATCAGCATGTTCATCACCGTCTTGCCCGGGAACGTGTAACGGGCGAGGGCGTAGGCCACCGGCACGGCGACCAGGATGCAGAGGAGCGTCGAGATGATCGACGTGATGATCGAGAGCCTGATAGCGAACTGGATCTCCTCGGAGAGGAGGCATTCAATCAGAACGGCCGGCGGGGAGTGCGTGACCACCCCGACAAGGATCATCACGATGAAGGCGGCGATGAGGAGTGCGACCGCAACGGTCGCCATCCGAAAATAGGAGGAGTTTTTCAGGTTCATGAAGACTCCTCATGCTCCCGGAGATCCTTTGGCGAGAAACTCCGGACCTTCACCTCCTCGATGTGCTTTGCGTCGACCCAGCCGCTCTGGACGTCGTCGCGGTGGTCGAACTGGCGGACGTAGGGTTTGATGTCCAGGAGCGGCGTGCCGTCCAGCACGTCGATCCCGCGGACCCGAACGGTGTTGCCTTCAACGGAGACGACCTCGACGAGAGAGATTCCGATCGGGTTCGGGCGGTTGAAATGGCGTATGGCAAAGATCCCGCGCTCTTTGCTGCCGTCGACGAACGGGCGCTCGAGCAGGCGGAAACCCTTTGCCTGGTGGAAATGGTAGAGGAGAATGATGTGGGAGAACCCCTCAACCCCCTGCAGCCCTTCCGCATACTCGGGAAAGACCTCGATCGTCCCTTCCGCCTCGGAGAAGATGCTCTGGATGGGCGTGGTGTCCTGTTCGGTGAACGGTGAGTGAATGGTTCCTATGATCTGGTAGGTGACTTCCATGCGACTTCTCCCTCCTTCCTCGTATATCAGGGTTCGACGTCCGCGTAGGTGTCGCTTGGGTAGGTGACGAAACCGTGTTTGGTGAAGATCTCCTTTCCTTCGTCGGAGATGACGAACGCATTGAACTGATGGGCTTCATCGGGGTGTTCTGATGACGTCAGCACGCCGATGGGAACGATCTTGACCAGGTTGTTGGTGTTCGGGATGTAGATGATATCCATCTTCTCGGGCACGTAGAGGTCTTCCCAGATAATACCGACATCGGCCTGTTCCATGGAGATGTAGACCAGCAGTTCGTTCACCGTGCCGCTGCGGGTCACGAGGTTCTTCTCCACATCCTCAAGAAGGTCGTTCTTTTCGAGGAGTTTGTTGGTCAGCTGCCCGATGGCGGTGCCGGGGTTCTCGCCGAGCGCCACCCGCACCCCGGGCTTTGTCATGTCTTCAAGACAGGTGATGCCGGCCGGGTTGCCCTTCGGGACGGCGATGATCGGGACGTGGTAGACGACCAGGTGCTCCTCCTCGACCAGCCCCTTCTCGTGGGCCGCATCGAAGTAGGCGGTCGCGCCTGGCATGTAGACGTCGCCCATCTCCGTCAGTTCCATCTGGGTGAGCAGGGTGTTCGACCCGCCGAAGACGAAGTTGATCGGGATGCCGGTCTCGTTCGTGAAGGTCATCGCGATCTCGTCCATCGGTTCGCGCATGCCCGCGCCGCAGTAGACGAGCAGCTCGGGTTTTGTCGTGTCGGACACCGCCGGCGTATCGGCGGTGGTTCCGGTGCATCCGCATGCAAAAGCGGCGGATGCCGCGACAAGCAGTGTGAGAATGAGAAGCAGGTGTGCTTTCATAAGGATAATTACTCAGGAGAGCAAAATAAACGTTTATACATCGGATCAAATTAACCTAAATAACTTAATGGATTTACTTTGTCCGAAATGGTAATGTTGGTTCGTAACATCCGTTCGGAGCGGGCCGGAACCAATCCGAAACCGAGAAATGGAGACGATACATACCGGGAATTGCACAATGGCGGAGAACACTGGAACGGAGGAAAGAAGCATCAGGTTTTCCCTCGAGGAGATCGCCGGAGCCGTCGGCGACTTCGGCACCATCTTTCCCATCCTGCTCGGCGTCGCTATCGTCTGCCCGGACGTGAACGTCAGCCACTTCTTCCTCTTCCTCGCCGCCTGGTACATCATCGCCGGGTTCTACTACCGCCTCCCCATGCCAATCGAGCCGATGAAGGCGATCGGCGCCATCGTCATCGCCGAAGGGCTCTGCGCCGGCGAGATCGTGGCGTCAGGCCTTGTCGTCGGGGCGCTCTTCCTCGTCCTCGGCCTCGTCGGCGGCATGACCTGGATCGGGGAGCGAATCCCAAAAAGCGTCGTCCGGGGGGTGCAGGCGGGTCTTGCGCTCATCCTCCTCAGGACGTCGCTCGGCTACATCGTTCCCGACGCTCTCTTTGCGGCCGTATCCATCGGGATCATCCTCGTCTTCTTCGTCGCATCGCAACGCACCCGGATCCCGGACGTCTCCGCCCTGCTGGTGCTCGGCATTGGGCTCGCCGCCGGTATCGCAACGCAGGGGATGCCGCCGTTCCGCCTGATGCCCCTCCCCGCCCTCGTCATCCCGATGCCGATGGACTTCATCACCGGAACCTGGGACCTCGCCCTCCCGCAGATACCGCTCACGCTCACGAACGCCATCCTCGCGACATCCCTCCTCACCTACGACCTCTTCCCGAAGCAGGGCGTGAACCCTGATAGGCTCTCGCGGACGATCGGGGCGATGAACCTGGTCTCGACGCCGCTCGGCGGGTTTCCGATGTGCCATGGCGCCGGGGGGCTTGCGGCGATGTACCGGTTCGGCGCGAGAACCGGCGGGGCGAACATCGTCGCCGGGATTTTCATCCTCATCTTCGCCGTCGCCTTCGCCCCGCCGGAGGTGCTGACCCTCATCCCCTTCGGCGTCTTCGGCGCGCTCCTGGTCTTCGTGGCGCTCGAACTCGGGAAGCACAGCGCCAAGACGGATTCTTACCTGGTCACGGGGACCATCGCCGTCCTCACCCTCGCGATCGGCCTCACGGTCGCGTTCATCGTCGGGATGATCCTGGCCTACATCATCGAGCGGCGGAGGAGTGCGGCAGCGTCCCGGTCATGATAAGGGTCGTTTGCGAAAGGGAGCCACCCTTTATCTACTGAACTTCGCGTCCTTCGCACCTGCGGTGCTCAAGCTCCGCTTCTGGCGAAGCGTCGTTCTTCGCGTGAGTTAACCGGGATGAGCAACGATACAGCCTCACGCGAAGTGCGACGGATGGGGCATCCGGAGCTTGAGAAGCCATCAGGCTTCGAAGAGCGCGAAGCCGCGAAGGATCTGACCAGGGTTTATCTCATCCGGCGTAAGACCGGGGGGAGATGGACACCGTCACCACACTCGGTCTTCTCGCCGGCTCGCTCACGACGCTCGCGTTCGCACCGCAGGCCTTCCGGGCGTGGCTGCCACGCGCTCGACCGCCGACCTCTCGCTCGCGACACTCGTCGTGCTCCTCGCGGGCGTCCTGCTCTGGCTCGCCTACGGGGTGGTGAGAGGGGATATCGCCATCGTGGCGGCGAACGCCGCGACAGCCGTCCTGGTCGGGCTTACCCCCTCGCTCAAGAAAAAGAACGGATGACGTGGATCGCCGTCGCCTTCACGGAGAGGGTGGCGGGCGTTCCCGAAACGATGCCGAGATCCTGCACCGACCGCCGGGTCAGGACCGCGGTGAGCGTGACGCCCGCGTCAACCCGCACCTCGGCGACGGGGCCGTTCTCGACAACCTGGACGACCGTCCCGGCCAGCGTGTTCCGGGCGCTGGTGCGCCGTCCGCCCCCGGCGGCGAGGACGACGTCGTCGGCCCGGATACAGAGCGTGACCTCCTCGCCCGCCGTTGCGTCGGTCACCGCCTCGAAGACCAGCCCTCCAGCAACCACCGTCGCGAGCCCGTCCTCGTTTGCCGTCACCGTTCCGTCCAGGATGTTCTCGATCCCGACGAACGACGCGACTTCGCGGCTCTTCGGGGTGTTCAGCACGATACCGGCCTTCCCCTCGTCGACGAGAGCCCCATCGATGATCACCGCCATTCTGGTGGCGAGGAGGTGCGCTTCGCGGCGCGAGTGGCTCACCTGGACGACGGTGAGCCCGTCCTCCCGGTGGAGCCGCCGGAGGTCGTCGATGAACTTCTCCTGCGTGACGGGGTCGAGCGCCGAGAGCGGTTCGTCGAGGAGGAGGATGTCGGGTTTCACCGCGATGGCTCTTGCGAGCGCCACCCGCTGCTGTTCGCCGCCGGAGAGCGTCCCCGGGTAGCGGTCGGTGAGGTGAGCGATCCCGAACCGCTCGAGGAGGGGGGCGACCTCGGCCCGGGCCTCCTTCTTCCCCATCCCCTGCACCCGGAGCCCGTAGGAGACGTTGTCGCTGACCCGCATGTTCGGGAAGAGCGAGTAGTCCTGGTAGACGAGAGCGACCTTCCGCTTCTCCGGGGGGAGTGCGGTGATCTCCTCGCCCCGGAGGAGGACGCGGCCGCTGTCCGGCCGGTGGAGTCCGGCGATCGCCTCGAGGAGCACCGTCTTTCCCGCACCCGACGGCCCGACGATGAAGTAGTAGTCGCCCTTCCTGATCGTCAGGCTGACGTCGTTTAAGCGGAACGAGCCGAGTGCGAGCGAGACACGGTCAAACTCTATCATCGTACCTCCCTAAGTACCGGGTCATTCTTCGCAGGAGGTAGAAGACCCCGAAACTGACCAGGATGACCGTGAATGCGATACTCCTGCTCGTGTGGATGCCGTCCGTCGTGAAGGAGTAGTAGATCAGCGTCGATATGATGAACGGGTAGTAGGCGATCATGATAACGCCGGCAAACTCCCCGATCGCCCTCCCCCAGGCGAGGATGGCCCCGCTGTACATGTGCCGGAGGCTCAGGGGGAGCGTGACCGTGCGGAACGTGGTGAAGGTGCCCGCCCCGAGCGTGCGGGCGACGTTCTCCAGGTGAACCGGCACCTTCTCGAACCCCTCCCGCATGGTGTTGACGTAGAACGGCGAGGCGACGAAGAGCATCGCGACGATCGTCCCCGGGAGCGCGTCTTCGAACGCAAGCCCGATCTCCGAGAGCGGCGCGCCGAGCCATCCCCGGCGCATGAAGAGGAGGTAGACGAGCAGGCCCGCCACGGTGTGCGGCAGGATGAGCGGGATGTCGACGATGCTCTCGACGGCGCCCTTGAGGCGGGAGGGGCGGGATCGCGCGAGAACGTAGGCGAGCGGGGTTCCGAAGAGGATGAGGAGGAGGACGGCGCTCGCCCCCGCGCCGAACGTGAGGAGGATGGATTCGATCACCTGCGACGACGCCGCGACCTTGAGGAGGTGAGCCGGGTCGGCGAGTTCCGTCGTTGCGATGTTCGCGAGCGCAAGCACCGTGATCCCGACAAGCAGCCCGCCCATGATGCAGAACCCGAGGGTGCACCAGTCGATATGCCGCCCCAGGTGCTCTTTCCACCGGGTGGCGACTGTCTTTGCCGGGAAGGGATCGGTTGAGAGCGCTTCAGTCTTCATGTCCGTGTATTCGCTGATAACTGGTATGCACGCTTCACTGATAACCGGTTGGGAAAAAGAAGAGTGGGGTTCAGGCTTTCATCTCAACAAGCGACTGGAGAGCGTCAGGAACGTCGCCGTAGCCGCCCGCGGGCACGATCGGGGGCTGGCCGTCGCCGGTGAGGATCTCCTGTCCGGTGGCGCCGATCAGCGTCTCCACGAACTCGATACCGAGGTCGGGGTGCTCGGCGATCTTCGGGACAGTCACGCCGTAGACGATCGGCGAGCCCACGTAGAGTGTGGTGCCGTCGCCCTTCTTTGCCTCGGTCTGGACGGTCGCGTAGTTCTCCGCGAAGTCTATCGACGAGAGATCGATCTCCTCAGGGAGTTCGATGAACTCGAGGTCGTTCTGGACGGCAACGCTCCGGTACTCCCAGGCGTAGTCAAGTCCGCCGGCCTGAACCATCTGGACGAGTTCGACGCTCTTCGGGCGGATCGTCAGGGTGGTGCTGTCGGGCTTCGGGTCGGCGGCGTGGATCGTGTAGACCCCGTCCTCGTCGGTGACGGTGATCGCGCTGTGCTCGCTGACTAGGGTCTCGAAGATCTGGTCGTCTTCATAGTAGGCCTCGGCGAGCTGGATCACCATCGGGGTGCGGTAGCCGCAGGGATCGGAGTTCGGGTCGGAGAAGCCCCACCGGACGCCGTCACGGTCGAGGATCTCGTACCAGTTCTCGGCGGTGATCTCGTCTGCGTACTTGCTCTCGTTAGAGTAGGTCAGGACCATCCGGTTCTTCGCGAACGTGAGGTACCAGTCGGCGTGCTCCGGGATCATCATCTCCGGGATGAGGTAGTAGTCGGCGGAGGCGACGACGTCGGCGGGTTTGCCGTTCTCGGTCACCTTCTTGATGCAGTCGACGCTGCCGGCTGGCTCGAGGAGCACGGTGACGCCGGCATGTTCTGCTTCGTATTCTGCTTTCACCTTCTCAAACGGTCCGGTCAGGCTCCCGGCATGGAAGACCTTCACCTGGACGTCTTCGGCGGCGGTCGCCGTCGGCGTGGGGGTCGTCGTCGGGTCTTCGGTCGTCCCCGTGCAGCCGGAGAACAGAACCGCGGCAGCGACGATGAGACCGATAAACGCACATAGGCGGGTTAGTTTCATGAAATAACGTTTGGCGGTGGCCCAATGTTAAAAGTATTCATCTCGGCAAATGTTAATCAAATTGATTTACCTGGCATTCCCGGACGGATCAGATTCCGGTGGAAAGGGCTTTGATGGGGATTCAGGCCCCTTTCCGCGGGATGAGATGAACCGCCTTCGCCTGGAGAGAGACCCAGACCTCCATCCCCTCGTGAAGACCGAGGGCCTCCGCCCTCCTCGCGGTCACCAGTGCGACAAGATCGCACCCGCAGCGCACCGTCACGTTCACGAACGGCGCCGTGGGCTCGATGGCGGTGACCGTCGCCGGGAAGAGGTTCTCGGCCTCCTCGTAGCCGGGCTTCCTCCGGTGCAGGGAGATGTCTTCCCCACGGATGACCATCTTCACCTCGTCGGCGGGCGGCGGGGTCGCCGAGAGGATCTCCTTTTCCCTCGCCTCCACGACGGTGAAGTCCCCTCTCCGGGAGACGACCCGGGCGGGAATGATGTTCTGGACGCCCACGAACCGGGCAATCTGCTGGTTCTTCGGTTCGCGGAATATCTCGCGGGACGGCCCGGTCTGGGCGATCGTGCCCTCGATCATCACCCCGACCCGGTCGGCAAGGCGCTGACCCTGCGCCAGATCATGGGTGCTTATGAGGACGGTCATGTCGGCCTCGCGATTCAGCCGGGTCACGATCGCCTCGATGGTGGCGGTCGATGTCGGGTCGAGGTTCGCCGTCGGTTCGTCCAGGAAGAGGATCTCGGGATCGGTCACGAGCACCCTCGAGAGCGCCACCCGCTGCTGTTCGCCGCCGGAGAGATCGATCGCCCGGCTCTTGATGTAGCGGGAGAGCCCGACGGCTTCGAGGGCCTCCTTCACCTTCCGGTCGATATTGTCGCCGGGAGCACGCCGGTACCGGAGCCCCATCGCGACGTTGTCGTAGACGGACGAGTTGAAGACGATCGGCCTCTGAAAGAGCATCCCCATCCGGCGGCGGAGGTCGAGCCAGGTGCCGTGATCCGCGACCGTGTCGACCCCGAAGACCGAGAGTTCCCCGGCGTTCGCGGGCTCGATCAGGTCGAGGAGCCGCAGAAGCGTGCTCTTCCCCGACCCGCTCGGGCCGATGAGCGCGAGGATCTCGCCTTCTTCGACCGAGAGGTCGACGTCGTGCAGGACTTCAAGGCTGCCGTAGGATTTTCTGATGTTGTGTGCTTCGATGACCGTCATGGTATCACCGCCGCTGCACCAGGGAGAGGGCTATGTTCACCCCGAGCGCCACCGCGAGGAGGATGATCCCGAGTGCAATCGAGAGGGAGTAGTTTGCCATCGAGGTGTTGAGCGCGATCGCGGTGGTGAGGACGCGGGTGGCGCCCCGGATGTTGCCGCCGACGATCATCACCGTCCCGACCTCGGCGATCGCCCGCCCGAAGCCCAGGAGGACGCCGGACATGACCGCGAACCGCGCCTCCGCGATGATCGTCATGACCGTCTGGAGCCTGCTCGCGCCGAGCGCGGTGATCGTGTAGCGCTTGTCCCGGTCGATCCCGGAGAGCGCCGAGACCGTCAGCCCCATCAGGAGCGGGATGATGAGGACGGTCTGGGCGACGATCATGCCGCCGGGGGTGTAGAGAAAGCGGAGGAACCCGAAGGGGCCGACGTTGGAGAGGAGCAGGAAGATGACCAGACCCACGATGACGGTGGGGAGGGCGTACAGCGTCTGCAGCGTGGAGACGACCGCGTGCTTCCCCCGGAACTCGTAGAAGTAGATCAGCGCCCCGAGCGGCAGGGCGATGAGCGCGGCGAAGAAGGTGGCGGTGAGGGAGACATAGAGCGAGCGGATGGTGATCTCCACCACCTGCGGGTCGAGGGTGATGATGAGCTCGATTGCTTCGATGAATCCCTCGATGATTGGGTTCCCGTTCACCACACTCCCTCACCCTCCGGACTCCCTGTCACCCTGCCGATCACCTTGTTACCACTCCACGTTTCAGGCAGTCACCGGCTCCGCGCAGGTGCAGTTGAACGGCGGCTCGGTGCACTCGGGTGCGTAGAGGGGTGTAAAGAGCGGTTTGCCGAACTCCTCGGTCCCGAATTCGCCGATCATCTGCTTCGTCTCGTTCGTGGTGAGCCAGTTGATGAAGTCCGCGGCCCCCTCTGCGTTCACTCCGGGGTGCTCTTCGGGGTTGACGGCGATCGCGCTGTAGCGGTTCATGAGCTCCGCACCCTCGGCGACGACCGGCACCAGGTCGAGCCGGTCGGCGAACGAGAGATAGGTGCCCTCATCGGAGAGGGTGTATGCCTGCTGCTCGTTTGCAAGGATCAGGGTGTCCCCCATGCCTTTGCCGGCCTCGACATACCAGCCCCCGGCGTTCAGGATCTCGCCGTCGTAGTCGTAGCCCGCCTCCTCCCAGAGCACCTGCTCCTGGGTGTGTGTCCCGGAGTTGTCGCCGCGGGAGACGAAGGCGACACCCTGCGTGTCGTTCGTGCCGGCGAGATAGATCGTCCGGAAGGCCTCCACCGGGGTCATGTTCGCGATCCCCGCCGGGTCGGATTCGGGGCCGACGATGATGTAGTAGTTGTAGGCGATGCATCGCGGGTTGATCCCGAAGCCGTCGTCGATGAACTGCTGCTCAAGGTCCGGGGCATGGACGAGCACCAGGTCCACGTCGCCGCGCCTCCCGGAGTCGATGGACTGTCCGGTGCCCTGGGCGATGAACTGCAGATCCATTCCTGTCTCGCCCTCGTAGACCCGTTCGAGCTCCGCGAGCAGCCCGGTGTTCTCGAGGCTCGTCGTGGTGGCTATCCGCAGGATGTCCCCTCCGCCGGCGGGAGCGGTCGTCGCCCCGGCCCCCGGCGTCTCGTTTTCGCCCGGCGCCGTCTCCGTGCATCCCACAGAGAGGGCGAAGATGAGCAGGATCGCAACGATGCCTGCCGTCAGATGAGTAGCATTCGTCTTCATACCAGCGCGTTAGGGAGCCCTCCTCGGATATATAGTTATCCTGGCCGGAAAGTTAATGGGCTTCGTTCCGGGGGGAGGTTGCCACCGAGGTCGAAACCTTAACGCTCTGGCCCGCCGATTCTTTTCCTCATGTGGCAGGCGCTGGATATCGAGACCTGGATCGCCGGACGGCGGTCGGACCTTGACCGGGTGAAAGGATCGGTCTCGGAGATCATCGAGAGGGTGCGCTCAGAGGGCGACGCTACCCTCATCGACCTGACGAAGAGGTTTGACGGGATCGATCTCGAGGAGATCGCCGTCCCCGACGAGGAGCGGGAGGCGGCCTACGATGAGGTGGATGCACGGCTGGTCGAAAGTCTCGTGGAGGCGGAGGAGCGGATCAGCCGGTTCCACGAACTGCAGCGCGGGCGCGACCTCTGGCTGCAGGAGATGGAGCCCGGGATCACCCTCGGCGTCAAGACGACGCCCCTCTCCCGGATCGGCGCCTACGTCCCCGGAGGGCGGGCGGCCTACCCCTCGACGGCGCTGATGTGCACGATCCCGGCGAAGGTCGCGGGGGTCGCGGAGATCTGCTGCTGCACCCCGCCGCCGGTCAATCCAATCACTCTCGTCGCGCTCGATATCGCCGGGGTTGACGAGGTCTACCGGGTCGGTGGCGCCCAGGCGATCGCGGCGATGGCGCTCGGGACCGAGTCAATCCCACGGGTGGAGAAGATCGTCGGCCCTGGGAACGTCTACGTCACCGCGGCGAAGATGCTTCTGCGCGACGAGGCCGAGATCGACTTCCCGGCGGGCCCGAGCGAGATCGCGATCCTCGCGGACGGCACGGCGAACCCGACGTTCATCGCGGCCGATGTCCTCGCCCAGGCCGAGCACGACCCGAACGCCGCCTGTGTTCTGGTGACGACCGACGCGGCTCTCGCGGAAACGGTCGGCGCCGAGGTGAAACGGATGGCCGGAGAGGCAAAACGCCGCGATATCGTCGCAAAGGCGCTTGAACACTCCGGTTACATCGTTGCCGCTGACATCGACGAAGCGGTCGCGACGGTCGACGGGGTCGGCCCCGAACACCTCTCGATCCAGGTGGCCGACCCGCTCTCGGTCATCAACCGCATCCGGAGCGCCGGGTCGATCTTCGTCGGCCCCTACGCGGCGGTGGCCTGCGGCGACTACGCCTCGGGGACGAACCACGTCCTCCCGACGGCGGGCTACGCTCGCCTTTACTCTGGCCTCGACGTGAACCACTTCTGCCGGCGCTCGACCGTCCAGGTGATCACGCGGGAGGGGCTTGACGCCATTGGCGACGTGGTGGAGACGATCGCCGACGCGGAAGGCCTCCACGCTCACGCGGAGTCGGTGCGGGTTCGGAGAAGAGGATAGGCGAATAATTCATCTTATCGGGACTGTTCTATGGGAGCCGTTGGGAGATCTGATCGCTTCTCGAACGCCAACTTTCCAACTGGTCACAACCCCGTGCACGGCTTTCCATAGGATATCGCCACGGTCCACTGTCCGGGATGACCCCGGGGAAGAACCAGATCCAGCACCTCCGGAGGGGCGATGAGCGGCAAGCAGAGTCCGATAATTCGGAATCGATGCCTAGAAACAGGACCCCTGCTCCGGTCATCTTCTGGACAAAATGGTAAGATGAATTATCGCGACGTCGGCGGCGAAGGCTCCGGGGCAACCTCCCCGTGGACCATCCGGATGCTCTCGATCGCGTCCTCTGCGACGGTTCGTTCGTCCTGATCCCCGCTCCGGGCGAGGTCTTTGAGAGCGTCGATCGCCCGCGGGTCGCCGATGTACTTGAGCGCCCCCGCCGCGTAGAGCCGGACGTTCCGGTCGGCATCCTTCGTCGCCGCGACGAGGGGCTCGACCGCGGCACCGCCCATCCGCATGAGGGCGCCCGCCGCCGCCCCCCGGACGTCGTCGTTTTCGTCCCGGAGCGCCGTGATGAGCGGCTCGACCGCGGACGTCTCCCCGCTATCCCCGAGGACACCGGCCGCGAGGATCCGGGTATCCGGGTTCGGGTCGGTGAGCATCCGGCGAAGCGGCTCCGCCGCTCCGGCACCGAACTTTACTATGGCTCCCGACGCCTGGCACCGAATATCGTCGTTTTCGTCCTGGAGCGCCCGGGCCAGTGGATCGACCGCAGCGGGATCACCGATCTCGCCGAGGATGGCGACCGCGTAGACTCGCCGGAGCTCTTTCGCGGTGTCAACCTCCCAGGTCTGGCCGCCGGCCCCGGTCACAGTCGGCGGGCTCACGGCCTCCTCCTCGTACTTCCCCGACGCCTCCGGGTTCTCGAGGAGTTCGGCCAGCGGTTCGACCGCCGGCGTCCCGAGCAGCGTGAGCGAGTCCGCCGCCGCCTCCCGCACCGCTGTCAACGGGTCGCCGAGCGCCCGGATGAGCGGCCCGACCGCTTCGGCACCGCCGAAGTCCCCGAGCGCCAGGGCGGCCCGCTGGCGGGTCAGGCCGTCGCTGCTCCCGAGCGCCTCGATCAGGCCGTCGACATTCTTCTCCGCTCTCAGCATATCGATGTTGAACCGCTTCTCCACGTTCTCTTGCTCCAACGCGTTCACCTCCACTTTGTCACCGTGACGCCGGCGGAACAGGCGTGGCCTCGCCCCGCCTCTGCCGGAACCGCGTCATCCCGTCCTCGGCTCCCCTCCGGACAGCGGGGTCGGGGTCGGAGAGCGACCGGCCGAGCGCTCCTTCCGCCCGCGGATCAGCGATCTCGCCGAGGGTGACGGCGGCGTAAGCCCGGCGGAGCCCTGTGCCGGGCACGGTTCCCTCTTTCACGGCGCCGGCCCTCCTCGCACCAGGAAAGAGAACCTCGTGCTCCCTCGCATCCTCCGGGCCGCCGAAGAGGTCGTGCTGCGCGATTGCGGAGTGCCGGAGACCCTTTTTCGTCCCGACGTCCCCGGGCCCGCCGAGGAGGTCGTGCTGGGTGATCTCCTCCTCCCCTTCGACGGCCCTTCTGGCGCCCGATCTCCTGATATCCTCCGGGCCGCCGAAAGCGTCGTGCTGGGCGAACCCTTCCTCCACGTCGCGGGCGCGTCCGCCTCCCGCCTCCCGGATATCGGCGGGTCCGCCGAACGCATCGTGCTGCCTGATGCCTCCCCGGTGCCGGAGCGTCCTCTTCGTGGCCGGTATGCCTTCAGGGCCCCCGAGGAGATCGACCTGGGTCAATCCTTCCCCGGACGCTTCCCGCGCCGGCCCTTCCCCGACCGCAGCGCCGCGACGTTCGAGGACGTCGATGAGCGGTTCGACCGCCGGTGTTCCGACTATGACGAGCGCGTTCGCCGCCGCCTCCCGGACGTCCTGCACCGGATCGGTGAGCGCCCGGATGAGGGGGTCCACCCCCCGCCATTCTCCGAGCGCCCCGAGACCGAGTGCGGCGCTCCGGCGGGAGGCCGGATTACCGCTCTGCAGTGCCTCGATAAGGCCGTCGACGTCCTGTCTCGACGTCATGTGCTCGACATCGTACTGCTTCTCACCTGTTGGAATATCCCGTCTCTGCACCACAATCACCTCAGGATGCGGCGATATAATCGGCCATGAGTATAATAATATTGTGTATAAAAATCGGTATGCGCTGTATTGAGAATCCAGCCCCTCCCGGGAGAGGGTGCGCGAACACGGGCCGGCGAGAGCAGGTATTTTATCCGCGCAGGGTGAGGTGGATATCATGCCGGAGGAGAAGAGAAAGGCTGAACTAAAGATCTCCGGGATGCACTGCGCGTCCTGCGCGCTCAACGTGGAACGCGCTCTCCAGGGCCGGGACGACGTCTACGACGCCCGGGTCAACTTCGCAAACGAGACCGCTACCGTCGAGTACGACCCGGCGAAGACAACCCTCGCCGACCTTGAGAGGACGGTCTCGGACGCCGGTTACGAGGTTGTCAGGAGCGAGGCCACCGTCAGGATCGGGGGGATGGTCTGCGCGAGCTGCGCCCAGGTGATCGAGACCTCGCTCGCCGACCTCGACGGGGTCTACGAGGCCCGCGTCAACCTCGCAAACGAGAACGCACACGTCGTCTACAACCCCGCGCTTGTCACGACCGCGGATATCCGGGCCGCCGTCGAGGATGCCGGCTACCGGTATCTCGGGCTCGAGGAGGAGATCCCCGAGGACGTCGAGGCCCGGATGCGGGAAGAGAATCTCCGGGACAAGTTCCGCCGGTTTGCCGTCGGGTTCGCCGTGAGCATCCCGCTCTTCTTCTACATGCTCTTCGGGATGCCGGGGGCGGCCGCCCTCCCGGTCTCCATCAATCTCGTCATGCTGGTCATCACCCTGCCGGTCTTCCTCTACGTCAGCGCCCCCATCTTCCGGGCCGCGGCCGCCGCGCTCCGGAACCGGGCGCTGACGATGGACGTCATGTACGCGATGGGGATCGGCGTCGCCTACGGCGCAAGCCTCCTCGGGACGTTTCAGATCGTCCTCACCCCGGACTTCAACTTCTACGAGACCGCGGTGATGCTCGCGGCGTTCCTGACCCTCGGGCGCTACCTCGAAGCCCGGGCGAAGGGACGGACGTCTGAAGCCATCAAGAAACTCGTCGGGCTCCGGCCCCGGACCGCGACGGTGATCCGGGATGGACAGGAGGTCGAGGTTCCGGTCGAGGACGTCGTCGTCGGCGACGTCATCCTGGTCCGGCCGGGCGAGAAGGTGCCGGTGGACGGGACGGTCGTCGGCGGCGAGAGTTCGGTCGATGAAGCGATGATCACCGGCGAACCCATCCCGGTCGACAAGCAGGAGGGTGACGAGGCCGTCGGCGGCACCCTGAACGTGAACGGTGTGCTCCGGATCCGGGCCGAGAAGATCGGGAAGGATATGGTGCTTTCACAGATCATCAGGCTCGTCCGGGACGCCCAGGGCTCGAAACCCCCGGTGGAACGGATCGCCGACGTCGCGGTCTCCTACTTCATCCCGGTCGTCCTCGCGATAGCGGCCGGCGCCTTCCTCGTCTGGTACGTGGGGCTCGGTTCCTCGCTCCTGTTTGCGCTCACGGTGCTGATCTCCGTCCTGGTCGTCGCCTGCCCCTGTGCGCTCGGGCTCGCCACCCCGACCGCCGTGACCGTCGGGATCGGCCGGGGCGCGGAACTCGGACTGCTGATCCGGAACGGGGAGGCGCTGGAGGTCTCGGAGAAACTGACCGCGATCGTCTTCGACAAGACCGGGACGCTCACCCGGGGGAAACCCGATGTCACCGATATCGTGGCGCTCACGGTGCCGGAAGACCGGCTGCTGGCGGTCGCCGCGGCGGTCGAGCACAACTCGCAGCACCCGCTCGCGGAGGCGGTCGTGCGCCGGGCAGAGAGCGCCGGGGTCGGCGTCCCGGCGTCGGAGTGGTTCACGACCTTCGGCGGCCGCGGGGTCAGCGCCGTAGTGGAGGGTGACGAGGTGCTGATCGGGAACCAGCCGTTCCTCGAAGAGCACGGCATCCCTGTTCCTCCCGTGGCGGAAGACCGGATTGCTGCCCTCCAGGACGAGGGGAAGACCGCGGTTCTCGTCGGCGCAGGGGCCGGGCTCGCGGGCATCCTCGCCATCGCCGATACCCTCAAACCGACGACGAAGAGCGCCATTGCGGAACTGAAACGGATGGGGTTGTCGGTTACGATGATCACCGGTGACAACGAACGGACGGCGAACGCCATCGCCCGCGAGGTCGGGATCGATGACGTCCACGCCGGGGTGCTGCCGCAGGAGAAGGCACAGGAAGTCCGGGCGCTCCAGGAACGGGGCGAGGTCGTGGCGTTCGTGGGCGACGGGATCAACGACGCCCCGGCGCTCGCGCAGGCGGACGTCGGGATCGCCATCGGGAGCGGAACCGACGTCGCTATCGAGAGCGGGGATATCGTCCTCATCCGCGATGACCTTGTCGACGCCGTCGCGGCCGTCGAACTCTCCCGGAAGGTGATGAGCCGGATCAAGCAGAACCTCTTCTGGGCGTTCGCCTACAACTCCGCCCTCATCCCCCTCGCCGCGGGGGTGCTCTACCCGTTCTTCGGGATAACCTTCCGCCCGGAACTTGCGGCGCTCGCGATGGCCCTCTCGTCGGTGACGGTCGTCTCGCTCTCCCTGCTGCTCAAGACTTATATACCTCCGGCGAAGAGAGGGACGTTATCGGAGGCTGATGCACGTGGCACTTGATCCGGTATGCAAGATGGATGTCGACGAGGCGAGTGCGAAGTACACCGCCGAGTACCAGGGCAAGACCTACTACTTCTGCGCCCCGGGGTGCAAGAAACTCTTCGAGCGCGACCCTGAGGCGTATCTGAAGGAATAATAACCTTTTTTTCCGGCGGGTGTTCCGGTGCGGATCGGAAGGCCCATATACTCGAAGAATAATAGGATATTTGCGAATCAGGGAAACACCTGACGGTATTTTTAATATAGCAGCCCGCGGTTTATGTCAGGTGTTGGTGAAGGGTCCTGAGCCTGCTCAAAAAAAACTCATCCCCGTAAACCCTGTCGCGGTCTCGTCCTCGATGGTATTGGTATCCTTTCTCGCGATTGTCTTCCCGCGCTGCTGCTGCAGATCTTCGATAAGGTCCCGGATAGCGGATATATCAACGCTGCGGTGAGACTCCAGCTCTGCAATCTCCAGCAGTGCCTCTCTGAGATGGTAAAGGTCGGTATACTGATCTAGCGAGATCCGGAACCTATCGGGGCTCGGCCCTGCAACGTACTGGAACCTCCCTGCAACCGCGTGGACGATGAGTTTGTCTTCCGCAGCACGGCCTTGCCCGGGCTCTACTGCAATCTCAAGGACTGCCGGCGAGATCCCGGGAGTGTCGATATCGCTCACCCCGAATGCGGTGATGACGGTTATATTCATGCCTCGCATCCTCCAATCATCGTCGTTCCTCTTCTCTCCATAGTGAGATGCCGTCAGAACCGGTAGACCGGGACACGGCACCGTGCCCCCTGCCTCTCCTCTCCCTGCGCGAGATCCGCGGCGTCGTCGCAGGTCGCCCGGAGGTACGCGCTCGCGTTGTCGGCGAAATGAACTGCCCAGGCCTCCGGCGTCCGGGGCTTGATCTCGCCGTAAGAGCCGTGGTGCGACATCACGATATGGAGGATGTGGCCGAACCGTGCAGGGTCGACCCTGGCGGAATGTTTCATGAGCGCCGCGGCCCCGAGCGCCGTATGCCCGACGAGGGTGTAATCCGGGAGCGCGACGAACGAGAACCCCCGGCGGCAGAAGCAGGACGCCTTCCCGACGTCGTGGAGGAGGGCTCCGGCGAGGGTCACGTCGGTATCCATCTCGGCCCGCGAGATCGTGCCCGCAAGAGAGAGCGCCATCTCCGCGGTCTCGAGGGTGTGCTCCGCAAGGCCGCCGATGTAGGCGTGATGGTGGAATTTTGCTGCAGGCGCGTCAAAGAACTCCGGAATGCTGTCGATGACCTCCAGGACGAGAGACTTTATGCCGGGCTCCTCGATCTTCGCGGTCATACGCCCCAGCCTCTCCCGGATGCTTTTGATATCGACGGGCGCGTAGACGAACAGGGACGGTTCAAGCGTTTCCGGCGGCACCGGGTCAGCGAGGCAGGCGATCCCCTCGTTCACGTTCACCTCGCAGGTGCCGTTGTAGACCTTCGCGTAGCCCTGGATGCGATAGACCTCGCCAGGCCGGATTGCACGGCAGAACGCCTCCATCTGCTCCGCGCTGTTATCCGACGCCCCCCAGACCTTACAGGCTCCCCGGCCGGTATTATCGGAGATGGAGAGCTGGATGTACCGGCCGCCGTCCCGCTTCTCCTTCAGTTCTGCAGCGTCCACCACGAAAGGCGCGTCGACCTGCATGCCCCCGTTTATCCCCGCGACAAAGACCGTCTTTTCAAGCACCGGATCACTGTTCCTGTACCATCCGTTTGCCCCGAAAACCTTAAAACCCGGCGATTTGTTCCGGTATGGAGACCCAGTCCGGTCTCACATGAAAGCGAGACGTCCTTGCGCTAATCTGTGAACTCTCCCTTGTATGAAGGAACAGTGCAGGGACAGCAACAGGTCTCGCGCGACGGCCGCGAAGCCACGGCCTGCGTCCCTGGACTCCCTCACCTGAACCGGAGCCGGAACATCCCGCGGAGCATCGCCTTCGCGTCCGACGTCGCTACCTTCGACTCGTCCCGGTTCTCCCAGGTGATCGGAACCTCGTCCACCCGGTAGCCGTTCCGGCGCAGCCTCCAGAGGAGTTCGACGTCGAACTCGAACCCGGTCGACCGGAGCGAGGAGAGAACCGCATCAAGTGCATCTTTCCGGAAGACCTTCGCGCCGCACTGGGTGTCCCGGTAACCGAGCCCGAAGAGCGCCCTGACCATCAGGTTGAAGAGACGGCTCTCGACCCGGCGCCGGAACCCCTGCCGCACGGTGAGAACCGAGCCCGGAACCCAGCGCGAGCCGATGGCGCCGTCGGCGGTTGCGAGATGGTCGAAGAGCCGTTCCATCTCGGAGAGCGCGGTCGAGCCGTCCGCGTCCATGTAGCCGACGAAAGGCGTCGCCGCCGCCGTCATCCCGGCCACGACGCCTCCCCCCTTCCCGAGCCGGGCTGGAAACGTCAGGCACCGGATGGAGAGCGACGGGTGAGCGTCCGCAAACGCATTGACGATCTCTGCAGTGGCGTCGGTCCCGTCGCAGACGAAGACGAGTTCGCCCCCGAAATCCGAGACATCCTTGAGGAGCGACCGGATCCGCCGCTCCTCGTTGTATGCGGGGATCACCAGGGTGCAGTCCGCCGGATTCACGCCGCCGGCGTGGGTATCGTCTAGCATTCCAGTTTCGTGATGATGGTGTCGGCGAACTGTGCGGCGGCCTCGGGGCCGTTCGCGGTCACGACCTGCATTTCGGCGACGACGGGGATCTCAAGGAGGTTTGCGCCCGCCTTCTTCATCTCCGCGACAGCCGCCGGACTCGGGTATACCGTCGCATGCCGTCCGGCGAGGACGCCCGCCCGTGCCAGCACGACCGGCGCGAGGCAGATGGCGGCGACGACTTTGCCCTGCTCGAAGAACGACCGCACGAGGTCCCGGAGCCGCTCGCTTCCCCAGAGATGCTCCTGTGAACCGCTGCCGCCCACAATCACGATCCCGGCGTAGTCGTCGCTGTTCACGTCCTCCAGCGTCATGGAAGCCTCCGCGGTGCCCCCGAGCATCCCCGTGCACGTGCCGGCGACCGTAGAGGCGAGATCGACGCCGATCCCCGCCTCCTCAAAGGTGCGTTTCGGGATCTCCAGTTCCTCGTCCCTGAACCGTTCAGGTGCAATCGCAAGCAAGAGTCTCATAAGGGTCTTCTATCAAGGGTTTGTTCATAAGCGTATTGATGGTTGTGGAGCGGGGGATACGCCGGCGGTGCCGGATCACCGGGGTCGCTGCAGCCGCGGAACCGGGCCGTGCCCCCGGACGGAAGCCGGAGGGCAACCTGACCGGCGTACCCCCGCTCCTTTTGGGGGGAGGATCGCGGATGTTCGGCCCCTCGATACCGGGTAATCCCGAACCTCTGCCGTACCCGTATTTTGAAACAAACTTATTATAATAATTGCGCTATTGAAGTGCAGGCCCCGCAGTGCTACGGGACCGGCGATCGCTACAGGCGATCCGGTCTTCGACGATAAACCCGTGTTTCGGTTCGCCGTAAACCCCGGAAGATGGGGGAGGGTACCGGCGGTCCCGGCAAGGACCGCAGCGCGTTCCCGGGGTGAAGATGGGAAGAGGTACATCATGCAACGCAGCACCTATTTCGGGATCATTCTCCTTTCGGCACTCGCGCTCATCGCAGTCGCGGGAGCGCAGACAGGAGACACGACTGTTATCTGGAACCAGACCTACGGAGCACCGGATGCCCGGGAAGCGGGATATGCGTTCGTCCCGGACCCGGGAGGTACCGGATTCTTCCTCGCCGGCGAGACGGCGTTGCCCGGAGAGGGGAAGACGGACGCCCGGGTGAGCAGGCTGACGCCGGAAGGCACCGAGGAATGGAACAGGACTTACGGCGGGGAGGAGAGCGACACCGCACGCTCCATCATCCGGACCGACGACGGCAACCTCCTCTTCGCGGGGAACCTCACCCTCGTCACGAACGGGACGGAGGCCGACACCGATGCCTGGCTCGTGGAGATAGACCCCTCCGGCAGCGAGGTCTGGAACCGGACTTACGGCGGGCCGGACGTCAACGCCTCGGCGGCCGCGGTCATCGAGGCGGAAGACGGGGGTTACGTCTTCGTCGGGTCCACCGCGCCGCGGGAGGGGAACGAATCCTCGGCCTGGGTGGTCAGGGTGAACGAGACGGGGAGTGAGGTCTGGAACAAGACGTTCGGCGGAACCGGAGAGAATGCCGCGAACGCCGTAACCCGGATCCCCGGCGGCGATCTTGTCGTTGCCGGCAGAACCGAGTCCTCGGGAGCGGGCATGGCCGACGTCTGGGTGTTCCGGCTGAACGGGTCGGGTAGTGAGGTCTGGAACAAGACGTTCGGCAGCCCCGACGACGACGCCGGCCGGGCGGTGATCAACACCTCCGACGGCAACCTGCTGGTCGCCGGCACGTTCACGGAACGGCCCGATAACACGACGGTCGATACCGACGCCCTCCTCATCAAACTCACGCCTGACGGGGATATCGTCTGGAACTGGATCTACGGCGATTTCGGTGTGGACGAGACGGCGGCGGCCGTTGTCGAGACCGCGGACGGCGGCTACCTCTTTGCCGGGGAGACGGCTTACCCCGGGGTGGATGATACCGATGCCTGGCTGGTCGCGACCGACGCTGGCGGAGCGGTGGCGTGGAGCAGGACGTTCGGCGGCGTAAACCCCGGCGACACGGCCGCAGCGCTTGTCGAGTCCGCACCGGGCGAGTTCGTCTTTGCAGGGACGTTCAACGCCACGGTGAGCGGAGGGACGGCGAACATGGATGCCTGGGCGGTGAAACTGGGGCCGGAGCCCACGCCGACACTGACACCGACTGCTACCCCGACACCCGAACCCACGGCGCCACCTTCGAAACCCTCGAAAGCGCCGATAATCTCCCAGAAGCCGCCGGTCCCGACTGAAACGATGACTGCCGCCCCGGCCCCGACAAGCCCGGGGGGAGCGACGACGGTTCCGACGGGGACCGCCCCACCGTCGCCGACCACAGTCCCGACGGGGGCCCCGACATCCGGGCCCACCTGGACGACGACGCCCACGGCCGCGCCGACGATGACGGGTGCACCGTCCCCGACCATGACGGCCGGGCCGTCTCCGACCATGACGCCGGTCGGGGACGACGACGATGACGATGATGATGACAATGACGACGGCAATAACCAGACCGGCGGCGCCGAAAACGGATCGCTCTCGGGGACGGTCTGGTTCGACCTGAATGGTGACGGCGTCCGCGATCCCGGCGAACCGGGTATCCCCGAGATCAACGTGCGGCTGATCGGCCAGCGAACTATGCTTGACTACACCGCCACCGGCCCGGACGGGTCATACCGGTTCGCGGCCATCCCTTCCGTCGGCTACGCCGGTGTTGAGTTCGTTCTCCCGGACGGGTATTCCTGCACCATCCCGGGCCTGGACAACCACGCCGCCCCTCTCGACACGGACGTGATATTCGCCGAAGGCGGGGTTGACCGGCAGACCCTGAATGCGGGACTCGTCGGGAATCTCCTGCCCGGAACCCCGGCGGCGGAATACGGGTGGGTGTTCGGGACGGTCTGGAGCGACAGTAACCGGGACGGGGTCCGGGACGAGACTTACGGGCTGACGGACGTCGAGGTCCGCCTCCTGGACGTGGACGGGAACGTAGCAGCGTCGACCCGGACCAGGTACCATGACAGTCACTTCTCCATGTATCTCTTTGGCCCGCTCCCGCCCGGGGAGTACGCCGTCGCGTTCACTGCGCCGGACGGCTACGCCTTCACGAGTCCCGGCCAGGACAGCCACGCCGACCCCTCGACCGGCACGACCGGCCCGTTCGCGGTCGGCGGGGGGGAAGCGGTCGTCAGGGGTGCGGGGATGTTCCTCTCCCCCACCTCCCTGTCTCCGGCCGCTCCGCCCGTGACCGACACTCCCCGGGTTCCGGGGGGTGAGGCCGGAGATGACGGCGATGGCGCCGGCGAGCGGGAGAGCGGCGACGACCGTGAAACGGTGAGAGACGACGATGACGACCGTGAAGAAGTGAGAGATGACGATGATGACCGTGAAACGGTGAGAGACGACGATGATGACCGTGAAGAAGTGAGAGATGACGATGATGACCGTGAAACGGTGAGAGACGACGATGATGACCGTGAAGGAGTGAGAGACGACGATGATGACCGTGAAGAAGTGAGAGATGACGATGATGACCGTGAAACGGTGAGAGACGACGATGATGACCGTGAAACGGTGAGAGATGACGATGATGATCGTGAAACGGTGAGAGACGACGATGATGATCGTGAAACGGTGAGAGATGACGATGATGATCGTGAAGAGCCGGGAGACGACGACCGGAACGAGGTAGATGACCGGGAGAGGCCGGATGAGGTGAGAGAGAGCGCCCGGGGCGACGAAGACAGGGACGAAGATGATTGATCGGAAGGGGTGCGGCTGTGCGCGCGCTCCTGCTACAGTTTTCTGACCGGTACGGCTCTCTGTCCCCGACCGGTTCGGGCCACGGAAGCCGGGATATTTTCTCTTTTCAGGATGAGATTCGGACGGATTGCCCGGGCGAACCAGTGGACTCCCCGGCCATCTCACTCAGAGGTATAAAAATATTAATATATTTTAAAACCTATCAGGAACCGAACCCCGGGGCCGGTACCGGATCGGAAAAAATCCCGACCCTGCAGTCCGCCAAAAATCGGTATGGACAGGCACAGCGGCCTCATCACCAGGGTTACACGCCCGGGGCGTCCGGGCAGACGAGGTGAATCGAATGAAATCTATCAGCGTTCTTGCAGCAGTCATCATATCAGCGTTCGTCTTCGGTTCGATCGCAAGCGCCGCAGTCCCGGCGCGGCCCGGATCGGGTGCAGTGTATGAGAGAACCGTCGGCACGATCGGGGGCACGATATTTCTGGACACCGACGCGGACGGCGTCCAGGGCCCCGGCGAGCGGGGCCTGAGCGGCGTTGCCGCCCACCTCCTCGACGCCGCAGGGGAGCGGATCGCAACCGCGGAGACGTTCGCCCACGCCTGCGAAGGGCTCTACATCTTCAGCGGCGTCATCCCGGGGAACTACACCGTCGAGATCGTCCCGCCGGAGGGCTACGGCTTCACCGTCCCCGGTATGGGGGCTCCCGGCGAGACGGCGAGCACCGTCGATGCGGCGAACGGCACGACCACCACCATCGACCTGACGGAAGAGGCGGTTCAGACGATGGATCTCGTCGTCAGGGATGCCGGTCTGGTGCCGGCCGCTGCCTGACGGCGGCCGCATCACCTATTTTCACTGGTGCTCAGCGACGTGCTGCCGGAGCATCGTGTCGGGCCTGTAGCGGTCGGCGATCTCAAGCGCCGTCTCCCGGAGAGCCGCGTGCTCCACGATGCAGGACTCCGGGGGAGCAGCCTTCCGGAGGATCTGGGAAGTGTTCTCGGTGATCTGGATGAGCTCCGTGGCTATCAGGGCGTTGAGCCAGATGAGGTCGCGGAGCATCTCTTTGGTTTCTTCGTCCTGGTGCATGGATACAAATAGGCGATGCTCCCACATCAATCGTGCCGAACCGGCCGCGGCAGAACAGAAGGGTTGATTGGCCACGCCGGGAAATACTTCAGGAGATTATGGGTATGCAGTTTCTGGAGTTCGCTCAAGTCTGCGAGCGCCTTGAAGGGACCCCCGGGCGCCTCGATATGATCGAGCAGGTCGCCGCCGTCCTCCCCCGGCTCGACGACGAGGAGCTCCCCGTCTTCGTCCGGTTCGTCATGGGCAGGGTCTTCCCCGACTGGAGCACCAAAAAACTCGGCGTGGGCCCGAACCTCCTCTACGACGCCGTGGCCTACGTTGTCGGGACGAAGCGGGAGACCGTCCGCGAAGCGATCAACACGACCGGCGACGTGGGCCTTGCCGTCGAGGGGCTCCTTGCAAAGAAGGAGCAGACGTCGTTCTTCATCGAGGAACTCGACCTCACCGACGTCCACCGGGAGTTCGAGCGGATGGCGGCCGCCGAGGGGCAGCGGTCGCAGCGGGAAAAACTCCGCGTGGCGGAGGGCCTCTTCGGTAACGCCCGGCCGCTCGAGGGCCGCTACCTCGCGCGGCTGATGCTCGAAGAACTCCGGATCGGGATGGGGGAAGGAAACGTCCGCGACGCCGTCGCGAAGGCGTTCGAGGTCGACGTCCGCCTGGTCGAGCATGCCCACCAGGCGCTGAACGATCTCGGGGAGGTCGCCCTCCTTGCCCGGCGCGACCCCGACGCGCTCTCCCGCGTGACGATCGAGCCGTTCCGGCCGGTGAAGATGATGCTCGCGCAGGCGGGCACCATCGCCGCCCAGCTTGAGGATCACGGCGAGGTGGCGGTCGAGTACAAATACGACGGGAGCCGGTTCCAGTTCCACAAGGTGGGCGGCGTCTGCCGAATCTACTCGCGGAAACTGGAGGACGTCACGGGGAGCCTCCCCGACATCGCGAACCTCCTCCTGGAAGCCACCGATCACGACGTCATCCTGGACGGGGAGGCGGTCGCCGTCCGCGACGGGAAGCCGATGCCGTTCCAGTACGTGATCCGGCGGTTCCGGCGCAAGCACGAGGTGGACTCGATGATGGAGCAGATCGAGCTTGTGCCGAGGGTCTTCGACATCCTCTACCTGGACGGCGAGACGCTGATGGATCGCCCCCTCGCGGAGCGGCGCAAAGCCCTCGATGAGGTGCTCCGTGCACACGTCGCTCCGCAGTTCCCGGCCGCCGATGCGGCCGTGGCGGAGACGATCTACGCCGAAGCCCTGAACCTCGGGCACGAGGGCGTGATGGTGAAGGTCCTCGACTCGCCCTACACCCCCGGCGTCCGGGGCCGGCTCTGGGTGAAGGTCAAACCCGGCGTCGAGACGCTCGACCTCGTGGTCGTGGGGGCGGAGTGGGGCGAGGGCCGGAGGGCCGGGACGTTCGGGTCGTTCCTGCTCGCGGTGCAGGACCAGGGCCGGCTCCTCCCCGTCGGGAAGGTTGCAACCGGGATCACGGACGAGGTGCTGGCCGACCTCTACGCGCTCTTCAAGGACAGGGTGATTGCCCGCTCCGGAAAGGAGGTGACGCTCGAGCCGGAGGTGGTCTTCGAGGTAGGCTACTCCGAGATCCAGACGAGCCCGAACTACGAGAGTGGCTACGCGCTCCGGTTCCCGCGGTTCGTCCGGGTGCGCGAGGACAAGAGCGTCGACGAGGTCGAGACCCTCGATACCCTCGTCGAGCGCTACGCCCGGCAGAAGAATGGGCAGGGGTCTCTGTAGGTACCTCGTGCCAGCAGGCAAAGCAATTAAATCTCACGCGAAGTCGCGAAGATCAGTTTATCCAAGACAGACTCTCCTTTGCGGTTTCACGTTCTTCGCGTGAGGGTCCCAGGCTTCCTCAACTTGCACCTTATATTATTCAAAAGTCAAACAGCGTCTTCTGCGTCACGAGTTCCGGGATGAGCCTGCTGTGGGGCTGCCAGTGGTTAAACCCGATCAGCCGGGAGGCAACGCCGATCGCCTGCCGGAGGTCGGCGCAGACCGTCTTCTCGCCCCGCATGGCGTTCCGCGTCGCCTCCCGCACGACCCAGGTGCCGAGCGGCGCCCAGTAGTCGCCGGTGACGTTTCTGAGCACGAGCACCCGTGCCGAGCGGCGCACGCTCTCCAGGTACTCCGCGACCGCGAGGCGCGCCGAGTAGTATGCCCCCGCGAGCGGCGAGTAGCCGGACTTGGTGAACCCTTCGCCGTCCACGGCGATCGTCTCGCTCCCGCCGCCCCAGAGCGACTGTTTTCCCCAGACCTCGATCATCTCGAACTTCCAGTCCCCCGGGACGAGGAGACAGACGATGTGGTTGCCGTAGAGCGCGGCGGAGAAGACCTCTATACCGGAGAGCGGGGGGTAGCGGGCGATCTTCTTCTTGAGCTGCTTTGAGACCGTGTCGTCGACCGCCGTGATCGCCCAGCGGGTGGGGACGACGCGCCGCTTCTTCTCGCTCCCGAGGAGGCCGGCGGTGAGGAGTTGCGTGATCCGGTAGACGTCGGTTCCCGAGGCGTTGAGGATCTCGCAGGCGTCGGTCGCGCCGAGATCGGTATCGGAGGTCACCCGGTCGACCGCACGGTCAACCCGGGCGTTCTCGAGGACATCCATCTTTTTGATGGCGCCGGTGAGCCCGACCGGCGCGATCGTCCCGTCGAACCGGAGGTCGAAGGCGACAGGTTTGTTGAACCGGACTTCCACGTCGAGCGGCAGGCTTGAGAGCGCGATCTCCCGGATGCTCCCGGAGAGGTTCTTCGCCTCACCGGCACCGCGGATCGTCCGGGCCCGGAGCCCCACGATATCCTCGATCCCGAGGCCCCGTGCCACCCAGTCCGGCGGATGGTCGGCGTCGTCGATCATCAGCGGCCCCCCCGCGACTTTCGGGTAGCCGTAACTCCCCACAAAGACCGACGGCGCGGCTCCCTGGTAGCGGTCGCTCTGCCGGACCGGGAGCTGCGCGTAGAACCTGCTCATGATCGGGCAGCGTTCGAGCCCGCAGAACCCCCTTCCCTTACACTCGGCGCATCGCATGCTCATGCTCCCCGGAGATCGAGGACGACCCGCACCCTCCCCGCGAGGACGCGGAGCGTCTCCTCGACCCACGCCTCCCACGAGTCGGTTTCAAGGTCCCGGACGGCCGCAAGTTCCCGCCCGACATCGTCGTCGCGGCCGTCCTGGACCTCGACCACCACCGACCCGGGCGCGTACCCGGGCTTCACGATGGTGTCGGCGTCTCCGTCGACCACGCCGAAGACGGGGATACCGGAATGCGAGCAGATATGCCCGCAGACGGCGGTGGTATCGTCGCCGACCGCGAGGACGCCGCAGACATCCTCCCCGATCTCGCGGTAGAGCGTGTGGCCGCAGTGGTCAATGACCGCGACCCTCCCCCCGCAGCGGGCCCGCTCGCCCTGCCGGGGCGGGCTCGAACGCACCGGCCCGCTCTTGCACCAGGCCGTCTGGATGTCCGGAAGATCCGCCCGGAGGAGTTTCTCAAACCCGTGCGGTTTCGGATCGAGGCCCGAGACGGCCCGGAGATTGCCGTTCTCGCTTGCGAGGATGACCGTCTCCGCCGTCGCTGTCCCGATGACGATCCCGTTCACGAAGACTGCCTCCCCCGGCAGGCACCCGCGGATCTCCCGCACGTCTTCCCGCCGGCCACCGTCACTCTCCGCACAGACGAGGGCGTACCCCGTCAGCCGGACGATCTCCTCCGCGAGTTCCCGGTCGCCGCGGTTCCAGCAGTAGACGGTGTCGTTCGAGGTCTCGACGTGGACGAGCCCTCCGAGCCTGCCGGCGACAAGCTCGCCGAAGATCCGCCCCGACTCCGGGGTCTTTCCCCGGTTGACCAGGCATGAGCGCCCGGAGAGCCCTCTGAACACCACGCTCGGCCGTTCGTCCGTGCAAACGACCGAAAGCCCCGACTCCTCGGCGGCCGTCCGGGCCATTATCCCGGCGACCAGCACCCGCCGGGGCGCGAGGAGCCCGATCAGCCGCCTGGCGTCGCCGGCATCGAAGGCTTCCGGGCCGTGCACCACCATGACGATATCCGCCGTCGGGATCATACCCTGATCTTGGGTCTCGCGGACTATCAGGTTACTGTCCCGATGAGTTCTGGATGAGATACGGCATCAGCGAGGAGGCGAGTTTCGCGATATCCATCGACTGGAGGACGACCCTGCCCGGCCCCGTCAGCGTCGTCAGGAACAGTCCTTCCCCGCCGAAGAAGACGGTCTTCACGCCGCCGGCGAGCTGGATGCTGTAATCGACGGTGCTCTCGAACCCGACGACGAGCCCCGTCTCGACCCTGACCACCTCGCCCGGCGCAAGCGTCATCTCCATGATGTCGCCGCAACAGTGGAGGAACGCCTTCCCGCTGCCGGAGAGCCGCTGGAGGATGAACCCCTCGCCGCCGAACGCGCCCGACCGGATCTTCTTCGTGAACGCGATATCGAGGTCGATGCCCTGCTCGGAGCAGAGGAACGCATCCTTCTGGGCGATGAACTCGTTCCCGTTAAGGTCGAGGGTGAAGATCTTCCCCGGGACGTTCCCGGCGAACGAGACGAATCCCTCCCCATCCTGTGGGGTGAACTCGGTCATGAAGAGGCTTTCGCCCGTCATCATCCGTTTGAGTCCCTTGAAGAGCCCGCCTTTCATATTGGTGGTCATCTGCATGTTCCCGCTCATGTTGACCATGGCGCCTGCCTCGGCGCAGGCTTTCTCGCCGGGGGCGAGGCGGAGTTTCACCATCTGCAGGTTGTCTCCGGTGATCTCGTACTGCATGCCGGAATATCTTCGCTTTTGGGTAATTGATGTTTTCTCTTTGTTCACCGGAGATCGGCGGCTGTTTTTTGAGAATCACGGAGTGGCTAGCCTGGTAAAAGCCGATGCCGTAACGCTCCATATGGGAAAGGATAGTCTACCGCTCGCTGCGAATCATAATCATCCGTAAGGTATATCGTCCGGAAAAATAATTTCTCCGCGTGACATCCTGGCAAGGGACCCCGGTTGCGGTCAATCCCGACGATACGCCGATCGGGGACGCGTATCTCACGCACGAGGCCGTCCGGGCCGTTCTTGAGCGGCAGGACAACCGGTGCGCCGGGTGCAGCGCCGTGCTCGATGCCGGGTCGACATACTTCGACCTCCGGCTACCGGTGATCTGCGGCGGACCCCACACCCTCGGGAACCTTGCAGCCCTCTGCCCCTCCTGCCACCGGAATCACATGCGCCGGATCCGCAAGCAGTTCGCCGACCATAGGAATAAGTAATCTTTTGCACCCACTGGTTATCATGACCTACAGACGGAGTGTATCGGAGACGGGTTCGTGGCGCTCGACGGCCATGCGGAAGGCGAGCGACCTTGCGGAGCGGGTCGCGCTCCCCTCATCGCCCCACCGCGAATGGCGCTCCTGCACGATGCGGATGGCGAGCGACGTCTTCACCCCCGGGACGACGGCCAACTTCGCGGTCACGCTCGCGGTGACGACCCTGCTGATCCCCCGGATCCCGAACCGAACGCTCGCGATGGCCGCCGGGTTTGTCGCCGGTTCGATCCTGCGCTGATACCCTTACGCTCTCTTCTTTCGTTTCGCCGGGACGAGACACTTCCACGCGCTGCCGATGAGATCCCCCCTCCCGGCGGCGCGGAGCCCTTCGCGGACGAGCCCGTAGTTCTCCGGGTCGCGATAGTGCATGAGCGCCCGCTGGACACGTTTCTCCCGATCTCTCGGGACGTAGACCTCTTCGAGGGTGAAGGGGTCGAGCCCGGTGTGGTAGATGGTCGTCGAGATGCTCATCGGGGTCGGCGTGAAGTCCTGCACCTGCTCGGTGTAAAGCCCGGTGTCCCGGACGTACTCGGCGAGTTCGACCATATCGGTTATCCGGCAGCCGGGATGGCCGGACATCAGGTAGGGGACGAGATACTGGCGTTTCTTCTTCCCCTCCTGGAGGACCTCGAACCGTTCGCGGAAGGCGTCGAACGCCTTGCGGGGCGGTTTCCCCATGCAGGCGCAGACCCGTTCCGAGACGTGTTCGGGAGCGACCTTGAGGTGGCCGGAGACGTGGTGTGCGCAGATCTCGGCGAGATACTCCTCGTCTCCCGGGATCAGGTCGTAGCGGATTCCCGACGCGATGAAGACCCGTTTCACCCCCGGGATCTCCCGGAGCCGCCGGAGCAGGCTGACCTGTTCCTCGTGGCTCCGGTCGAGTGCGGGGCAGTCGATGCAGCGGCGCTCAGAGCAGGTGCCGGCGGTCTCCCACCGGCCGCAGTGGATGCCGTACATGTTCGCCGTCGGCCCCCCGACGTCCTGGACGACCCCGGTGAACTCCGGCATCTTCGCCATCCGTTCCACCTCGCGGACGACCGAGTCCGCGCTCCGGCTCTGGATGATCCGTCCCTGGTGGTGGGTCAGGGCGCAGAACGAACAGGCGCCGAAACACCCCCGGTGGGTGACAACCGAGAACCTGACGGGTTCGAGGGCGGGTATGGGTTCGGAGTAGGAAGGGTGGGCTCTGCGCGTGTAGGGGAGTTCGTAGACCCGGTCGAGTTCGTCGCTCGAGAGCGGCATCGCCGGCGGGTTCTGGACGACGACGGTCTTCGGGTGCGGCTGGGCCACGGGCCTGCCCCGGAGCGGGTCCTGCTCGGTGTAGTGCATCGCAAACGCCTTTGCGTAAGCATACCGGTCCTCCTTCACCTCCGGGTAGCCGGGGATGACGACGTAGCCGGACTGGTCGATGCCCCGCCAGGTCTTCTTCTCGACACGATAAGCGGTGCCGGGGATGTCGGTGAGGGCTCGCGCAGTCTCCCCGGCGGCGAGACGGTCGGCGACCGCGACCACCTGCCGCTCGCCCATCCCGAAGACCAGGAGGTCGGCCGGGGCGTCGGCGAGGATGGACTGCCGGACGGAGTCGGACCAGTAGTCGTAGTGGGCGAACCTCCGGAGGCTCGCCTCGATCCCGCCGATGACGATGGGCGTTTTTGGGAAGAGAGCGTGAATGCGGTCGGTGTAGACCAGGGTCGCCCGGTCGGGCCGCAGAAGCCTCCCCGCCGGCGAGTAGACATCCGAACGCCGGCGTTTCAGGTTCGGCGTGAAGGCGTTCACCAGCGAATCGACGTTTCCGGCCGAGACCGAGAAAAATAGCCGCGGCTCGCCGAGGCGCCTCAGATCTTCGTCGTTCTTCCAGTCGGGCTGGGCGATGATGCCGACCGAGTAGCCGGCGTTGACGAGCACCCGACCAAGGAGCGCCGTCCCGAAGGAGGGATGGTCGACGTAGGCGTCGCCGGTGATGAGGACGACGTCGAACTGGTCGATCCCGAGCCGTTCCGCCTCCGCGACCGTCATCGGGAGGTATTCTGGCTGGCCGGTCATGGGAGCGTCCGGTCGAAGACCGGGAGGTCGACGCCGGTCTTCTCGTCCGGGAGCCGTTTTGCGGCGATGCCGACGAACTCCGTGACGATAGCTTCAATCACCAGGTAGACCTCCGCCTTCTCGCGGAGGCACCCGACGAGCGACCGTATCCCCTTCCCTGCCGCCGCATGAAGGTGGATGGACGCCCCGTCCTCCCCCGGGTAGATGGTCGCGAACCCGAGGAGTTCCCAGCCCCCGAAGACCTCTTCGCCCCGGGGGGACGGCGGGATGACCGGCTCTTTGGGCCCCGTCACGATCGTTGCCGACCGGACGGCCCCGAGGAACTGGATCGTGCCGTTCTGGATGTTCATCGCCGCGACAAACCGCTGGATCTCCCGGATAAAGTCCTCTCCGTTGTCGATCCGGATGGTAAAAACCCTGCCGACCTGTCCTTCCGAGTACTGCATGGATTCACTCTCCAGGATATGATGGTGTCGTCTGGTATTATTAGTGCCTGGGCCGTTGCGCGTGCGGGCAGTTATATACCCTCCCGGTAATGTTCCTCTGTCCTGCGGGCGATAGAGAGGTGTGGCTGCGGTGGTCTGGTTCCGGGAGGTCGAGTACATGCGGGGGTTTGCGCCCCTCGCCGTGGTCGCCGTCCACATCTCCATGAACTACACCCGGATCCCCGCCGTTAACCTGCTCGCGCTTGTAAACGTCTTCATCTACGTCGCCGCCCACTTCGCGGTGCCGGTCTTCGTCTTCATATCCGGCTGGGTGCTTGCGGCGCGGTATTCCGGCGATTACCCGCTCCGTGGATTCTACCGGCGCCGGGCGAGGACGATCCTCCTTCCCTACCTCTTCTTCACCGCGCTCTACCTCATGGTGACGGTCGAGGGGACGATCGGGTTCGCCGGCGTTCCCTCTCCGGAGATGGCGGCAGAAGCCCTCCTCCTCGGGACCGCCGCCTACCACCTCTGGTTCTTCGTCCTGATCATCCAGCTCTACCTCCTCTTCCCCCTGATCATGAGAGGCTACGACCGGTTCGACCGGAGCGGGGCGGCGCTCTTTCTCCTCCTCGCCCTCCTCTTCGTCCAGATTCTCTGGAACGCGGGCGCCCACCTTGCGGGAGCGTTCGCGGGCACGGAGTGGTACACGGTGCTGATCCGCCTCTTTCCGTCGCACCTCCTCTACTTCGTCCTCGGGATCCACGCCGCCCGGTATACCGATGGCTGCCGCTCGGCGCTCTGCTCTCTCCCGGCGGCGTGGATCCTCGCCGCGGCCGGTGCGGGCGCCCTCCTCATCGGCGGCATCTGGGCGGCGACCGTGCTCCGCTACGGGAGTATCTCCGGCGCGACTCTCGCGGTCTTCTGCATCTACCGGATCCTGGAGCCGTTCTACTACGTTCCCGTCATCGCCGCGCTCGTCCTCGCGGCCTGGCGGCTGGATGAGAGGGGGGGCCGGCGTGCGGCTGCTTCCCGGTTATTCGGGGAGCATTCCTACGGGATATACCTCGTCCACCCGCTCGTCATCGCCGCCGGTGCGGCCGCCTGGACCTCCCTCACGGGGCTCTCGTGGGCGGACTGGGAAACCTACCCGGTGATCTTCGCCGCGGCGGCCGTGGTGAGTTACGGGGCGGTGCGGCACCTCTCCCGCGTCCCGTATGCCGGGTGGCTGCTCGGGGAGCCGCGGGTGCGGCGGAGGCCGGGGCGCTCCGGCGGCACGTAACCGGAGCTCCCTGTTGCCGGCAACCCATGAAGTAAAAAGGTATGGTTTTAAATAATGGGTGATCCGTTCCGGTTTCCAAAACCAGCCCCTCCAATGGATCGTGAGTCGAGATCCCGGGGCGATCCGGCTTCCCGGGTATCCCTCCCTCCCATGTACACCAAACCCTCCCGGATTTTTCCATAATTCCGGCAATTCGGTGAAATTTATTTTTATAATGTGTTGCTTATAAACAATCCCCGTAGCACCCCCTACAACCTTTAAAAACCGTCCACAACATTCCTCCGGGACCCTGGATCAGGGATAACTATATATGTGATGATGGATATCTCCTGCTCACGGTAGCCGCTGAGGCCAGCCGGGGGGGGAGACGTTAATCTCGACGGGCGCCCGGCAGGCCGGTGAGGCAGGGCCGTCCCGGTTATCCGGGAGAGCGGTCATGCTACTGTGCCGGGCGACCCGTCTCGTAAACCACCGCCCGGGAGTCAAATCCAAGGAGTGATTGGAGATGAAAGTTCGAGTACCGCTAGGTATCGCTACCGCGGTTATGATGATACTGGCAGCCATGGTCCTGCCGGTGTCGGCGGAAGTGGTGCCGATGTGCACCCCCGTAGATGGAGAAGATGTCGAAACGTTGGCCCAGATTGCGACGGGGGGAGGAGAAGTCCCCATTGTGCTCTGCAAATGGGAATCTGACACCACTGGATCCTGGGAAGACGGCGATCCGACACACGCTATCCCGGGAAGCCAGTTCCTGCCCCCCGTAACGTACAACGGCGTGAAGACTGTTAAATATTACGCTGTTGTCTACGATGATGAGGAGAACGGCGATGTGAACGTCGTCTCCTGGGATGTCTCCCAGCCGGAGAACTGCTGGGGCAACGGCTCGTTCGTGTACCAGGTGATGGGCACGAAGGTCAACAACCAGGACCAGGCCGTGACGCTCTTCCAGCGGGCTCTGGACCGCGGTCTGCTGACCGTTGCCGAGGGCTACGACGCCAACCTCATCCTCACCGAGTACCTCGAGAAGGGCACCGCCGCTCTCTGGGTCGGCCAGGCTGACCTCTGCTACTGCGCTCCCGCTGGTGACTACTGCGTTGAGGCGAACGCCATCGACCACAACAACAACTGGGCCGAGCCGCTCTACAACACCTTCGAGTACGTGCCCGTCACCGCCTTTGACATCGACTTCAGCTCGGTCAACTACGGCAGCGTGAACATCAACGTGCCCAAGTGGGTTGCAGGCAACACCGTCTTCAGCGAGGGTGACAACCGCCCGACCGTCCGCAACATCGGCAACACCCACCTGCAGGTCGCCATCCAGCAGGACGACATGCAGCTTGGAGAGAGCCTGAACGGCTGGAACGTCGAGTGGGGCGCCCGCATGGGCAACGATAACGCCAACGCGGCCTACTACGAGCCCTTCGAGCCCGTCGTCCTGCCAAACGCCCTCACGCTCTGCGACCAGGACGAGCTCGACTTCTACATCGAGGTCTTCAAGGGAACCACCGGTGAGAAGACCGGCACGATGATCCTTGGGGCTGTTCCGTCGTGCGATGACGACGAGATTCTCGAGTAAGATCGAGTGCAGTACAGGTTATGACTATCCCGCCGGGCTTGCGCCGTTCTGCGGCGCAACAACCGGCATTTATGGCTGCGAGAACGTAGCCCAAGACAACTGAGAAGAAGGAGAGGCGATGAATCTGAGAAGAAGGGTGGTGACGGTCGCTGCCATCGTACTGGTGGCGGTGCTCGTCTGCCAGCCCGTGAGTGCTGCAGGCATAGCCGTTGGACCTTCCAGCCTGACGATAGAGAACGGGCTGCGTGGAGGGTCTTTCGAGCGGTCGTTGACCGTCTTCAACCCCTCCGATACGGGTTTTGAGGTGGTCCTCAAGACCGAAGGTTCCGCAGGGGACTGGCTCCGGTTCTCTGCCGTTGATGGTGATGAGGAGATTGAGAAGGTCTACGTCCCGGAGAAAGGCCAGACCCCTGTTCTGATGGACGTGACGGTTCCTGACGATGCGGCGAACGGCCGTTATACGGCAACGGTCGTCGTTGAGACGGTGCCCGGCGAAGAGATCCCCGGCTCAGTGGGGATGATCCTCCAGGCGAAGTCCGCCCTGGAGATCTCGGTGACTGATGTCGAGAAGATCTCGGGCGAAGTCACGAGCATCGTGGTGAGAAACACCGAGGTGGATGTCCCGCTGGGTATCGAGGTCGGTTTCAAGAACACCGGGAACGTCGCGGTGACCCCTGAGATCGCCGCCGTCGTCTCCCGTGACGGGTCGGTCATCGACACCGCGACCTGGGCCGAGACGCCGGTTCGCCCCGGCACTACGGAACAGATCGTGGTGCACTGGCCCAACGAGGGACTTGCCGCTGGAACCTGCCAGGCGGACGTTACGGTCTTGCTCCGCGGCGAGGTACTGGCCAATGAGGGCCGGACCTTTGAAATTCTGCCGTTGGGATCCCTGACCCGGCAGGGTGAACTGGTCGATCTCAACTACGACGGGGCGCTTGTCGTCGGTAAACCGATCAAGATCACCGGGCTCTTCAAGAACTCGGGGTCCATCGCAACGAGAGCCAAACTCTCGGGCGAGATCTACCGGGGCGACAGCCTTATCGATGTCATCACCGGCGACGAGATGACGGTTCTGGTCTTCTCGGAGGATCCCCTGACCGCGTACTACACCCCGACGGAGCCGGGGGAGTACACGATGAAGACCTGTGCCGTCTTCGAGGGCAAAACGACCGAGGCGAAGGATATGGTCTTCACGGTTCAGTCCGATTCGTCGGGCCTGACCCTGCCGCTTTCCCCGGTCCCGGTTGCCGCAGCACTCGCGTTCATCTGCCTCCTGGTAGCGAGAAGGCGACATCGCGAGAACCGGTGATCAGTTCCTGCCCGTGCGAGCTGCATGTTCTTGCGCGGGCGGGGCCACCGGATGAAGAGAGGAGTAAATGATGAAAATTATGGGCAGAATCGCGGTAATCCTTGCGATTCTTCTTGTTTCGGCCTCCGTCGTGCCGGCACTTGCGGGCTCGCCCGTGGATACCCCCGGGGATCCTCTCGTGGGAAACGATCAGCAGACGGAGGCCGGCGCCGAAGCGATCGACGGTGATAGCCAGCCGCCCGAAGACCCCCTTTTCGAACCTGCCGACCCTGAGGACGATTCTTCGGGGCCGGATGAAGATCTGCCTGGTTCGGATGATTCATCCGATGACGAGGTAGACGATACGTCTCCGGTCGAGGGTGACGATGCCTCTGAGGCGACACCCGCACCGGAGGAACCGGACGACGGCCTGTCGCCGATCGAGAACGAGAACGAGAACGAGAACGGTACGGTGACGCCGGAGCCGGAGGAGACGGTTGACCCGGTCACCACGGCACCCGACGATCCGGTGCCGGGGAACACCACGGCACCCGACGATCCGATGCCGGGGAACACCACGGCACCCGACGATCCGATGCCGGGGAACACCACGGTGCCCGACGATCCGATGCCGGGGAACACCACGGTGCCCGACGATCCGATGCCGGGGAACACCACGGTGCCCGACGATCCGATGCCGGGGAACACCACGGTGCCCGACGATCCGGTGCCGGGGAACACCACGGTGCCCGACGATCCGGCACTGACGAACACCACGGCGACCGAACCCGGGGTTGTGACGAACGAGTCCGTCTCCACCGACCCGCCGGCTGAGAACGAAACGGCCGCAGCGCTCCCCTCTCGCGCGGCTGTGCTCTGCATCTGGGAGCAACTCGATACTGCCGACGGTGCACTCGATGATGATCCGGTGGAGCCGGGCAGCCAGTTCCTGCCGCCCTGCGCCTACGGCGCCACGAAGGCCGTGCAGATCCGTGCGGTCGTCGCCGGGGGGAGCACGGTGTCGTATCCGATCGTTGCCGACGTGACGCTGCCCGACGGTTCGCCCCTCTCGCGGGTCAACCTGACCCGGCAGAACGCCACGGTGGATGCGCTCGAGAAGGCCTCCGTGGCCGGCCTGGTCTCCTACGCTCGCGATACAGACCTCAATGAGGCTGTGCGCGCCCTGGAAGAGGGCGGTGCAGCGATCTATGCGGGTGAAGTCGACCTCTCCTTCAACCAGGCGCCCGGAGATTACCAGGTCTCGGTGCAGGTTCTTTCTGAAGAGGCGGATCCGGTCGATCAGCCGCTCGGGAGCATCTTCACCTACCTGCCGACGGCGTCGTTCGAGATCGACTTTGCCGCAGTGGATTACGGCACGATTGAACTGGGTGTCGATGCCTGGGTCGAGGGTGACGCTGAGTTCGGGACGGCACGGAACCCGACGGTGAGGAACACCGGCAACGTGCCGATCCGTGTCATCGTCAGCCAGGACGATATGGGGCTTGACGCCTCGGTCACGTACCTGGCTAAACTCGGCAGCAACGGCGTCCCTGTAGGTTTCGGGCCGATGGAAGAGGTGACACTCCCCGAAGTCCTGCCGGTGAATGAGACGGCGCCGCTCTCGCTCGCCCTTCGCATTTCCGGCGGCGAGGGTACGCCGAACGGCAGGCTCTGGGTCAGTTGCGTTCCTGCAACAGGGGATGACTGACCCGGCGCCTCTTCTTTTTGGCGGAGGGTGCCCCGGAGGGCCGAAAGCGGTAGGGGCGCACTGAGGGCCCGGGGGTGCTAGGGGTAGGGCTGCCTGAAGGCTTGCGGTCCGGGGTGTAATTGTTTTTCCAGAGATCTCTCGTTAGAAGGGGGGCAGATCGATATCCCCGGCTCCCGATAGAACTTCTTGAGCAGGCATGCCTGTATGCCGGAAGCCGACGATGCAGATGACTGCCAATGCATTTGAAGCGTTTATTGGAGCAATTTATTATGCTGCAGGGATAGAAAAGGCGCGGAAGGTTATTCTTGGTACATTTTGTCGAAGAGCTCAAGACCTTCAATCTTGAAAGGCAACTGCAAAGGCAGACTTAAAGAGTATGTTGAATGGTACTCGTTAGGGATATTGAAATACAGCCCTTCTGATGAAGGCCCCGGCCATAAAAAGGTTTGGAAATCAACAGTCTGTCTTAACGGGGAAGAGATTGCGCAAGGTATCGGGTTCACCAAAAAGCGAGCCGAAATGGATGCTGCACGCAAGGCCCTAGTGGAAATACTCGTCAAATAGCCTTTTCGAGAGGATTTCAGAGATTTTCCCGCGACATCGTGTGCACACTCATAACAGATGAGATGGCCGGCCAGGATATGGTGGAAGAGATTGGACGGTGCAGTGCTCGATCCAGAGTTTTACGAAGAAGGAAGGCCCGGCTCTGTGAACTGTGATATACATCCCGGGGGGTGAAGAGGGGTAGCAGTCCCACCCTTGTCGGAGAGGATCCTGTCTCTCGTTTAATAGCAGGTGCGACTATGCCCCTTCAACGCCCGGCAGCTGCGCTCTCTAACTGAGGGTTGGTTCCTGGTGTGGCTTTTTTTCCGGGAATCCCGGCAGGAAGGCGCCGAAGACGAAACGTCTGCATTTATTATCCCTTCATCGAACTGTTAGATCGGTGACTGGTTCGATGTATTATGCTCACTCTACAGACGATCCCGATAAGCGTGACTGGCAGTTGCTGAGAGTCCACCTGCAGAACGTGGCTGACATTGCTTCGGAGTTCGCAGGCTGTTTCGGTGCCGGTGACCTTGGCTATGCTGGTGGCTTGCTGCACGATATCGGGAAGTACTCGCCTGAGTTCCAGCGCCGCCTCGAAGGAGCAAACATGCGGGTCGACCACTCGACTGCCGGTGCACGGGAGGCAAGGGGGTTGTATCACTGGCAGTTGAGCCGCGTTCTGGAGTATATCATCACCGGACACCACGGCGGCCTCTTGAATTACGGCAGCAGTGAAAGCGGGCTTGAGGAGCGCCTGGAAAAGAAGCTTCTGCCGGATTACTCGACATACCAGGATGAGATCTCAATCCTTGATCTCGCGAGTTTCCGCCTGAGGTTGCAGCCGGTTCAGAGAAAGACGGGATTCTCAATAGGTTTCTTCACGCGCATGCTCTACTCGTGCCTTGTCGATGGGGATTCCCTCGATACCGAAGGTTTTGCAGACCCCGGCTCGGCCTCTGTCCGGGGGCGATACGAATCGTTCGAGACCCTCTCCCGGAGGTTCGATGAGCATATGGCCGCACTCCTCTCGGGCGCCGACGAGACTCCGATCAACAGGCAGAGGAGGGAGATATACCAGCAGTGCAGAGAGAAGGCAGCCCTCCCTCCACAGATGTTTACCCTGACCGTTCCGACCGGCGGGGGGAAGACGCTCTCATCCATGGCGTTTGCGGTTGACCACTTGAAACAGCACGATCTACAGAGGATCTTCTATGTAATCCCCTATACGAGCATCATCGAACAGAACGCCGCTACGTTCAGGAAGATCTTCGGGAGCCGGAACGTGCTGGAGCACCACAGCAACTTCGACCCGAAGGCCGTATCCGATGACGACACTGCCTCCGTGAAGCGTCTCCTTGAACTCTCGGCCGAGAACTGGGATATGCCGATCACCGTGACGACGAACGTCCAGTTCTTTGAGTCGCTCTTTTCGAACAAACGGTCGAGATGCCGCAAGATCCACAACCTTGCCCGGAGCGTGATCATCCTCGACGAGACCCAGATGTTGCCGACGGACTTCCTGCGCCCCTGCCTCCAGGCCCTCTCTGAACTCGTCCGGAACTACGGTTCCACAGTCGTCATCTGCACGGCAACCCAGCCGAAACTCAGCAATCTTCTGGACGAATCTATCAGGCCCGTCGAGATCATGCGGTCGCCTGCAGAACTCTACGAGGCGTTTCGGCGGGTGCGCGTGAACGACCTTGGATCGTTGAGCGACGGAGAACTCACTGCCGGACTGCAAAAGCATCGCCAGGTTCTGTGCATCGTCAACACCCGGGCACATGCACAGCACCTGCATGCCGCACTCTCGGAACACGGCAGGTGCTACCACCTGAGCGCCAGAATGTGCCCTGCTCACAGAAGGAAGCAACTGGAGGAAATTAAGGGTCTGCTCAGAGCGGGTGCAGAGTGCCGTGTCGTCTCGACCCAGCTGATCGAGGCCGGTGTGAATATTGATTTCCCTGTTGTCTACCGGGCGATTACCGGCGTTGACTCTATCGCTCAGGCAGCCGGTCGGTGCAACCGCGAGGGGAAGGCGGACCGGGGCGAGGTCTATGTCTTCCGGTCGACCGAGAGGTATGGTCAGGCCACCAGCTGGCAGCGTCTGACTGCGGAGGTCGGCAGGATGGTCATGGACGCGCATGACGACCCGCTCTCCCTTCCGGCCGTCGAGGCCTACTTCCAGAGACTCTATTCGTATAAGGGTGACGAAGGTCTCGACCGGGAGGGGATACTGCAGTCATTCGAGAAGAGGGCTCGTGAGTTTGCATTTCCGTTCGAGGATGTCGGCTGGAAGTTCAGCATCATCGAGCAGGGAACGAAGGATCTTGTTGTTCCCTATGATGAAGAAGGGATATCACTCGTGGACAAACTCCGATCCAGTGAATCACCGTGGCGGTATGCACGACGCCTGCAGGGGTACACGATCAACATCTATCCCAATGAGTTCCGGGAGCTGGAGCGCGCAGATGAAATCGCTCTTTTCGGCGATAGATTCTATGTGCTGAACGATATGAGCAAATACTCCGAGGAAACCGGACTTATAAATAGAAAAGGTATTGGTGGGGAGGGATCACTACTGATTGTTTAGGGAGGTGACGGCTATTGGCTATGGAGTACGACTGAAGGTCTGGGGTGATTACGCCTGCTTCACCCGACCGGAGATGAAGACGGAGCGGGTGAGTTACGATGTGATGACGCCGTCGGCTGCACGGGGCATCCTCGAAGCAATCCATTGGAAACCTGCCATCTGCTGGAAAATCGACAAGATCCATGTCTTAAACCCGATAAAGTTCGACAATATCCGCCGAAACGAGAGGGGGGGTAAGATCCCGGCGGCGAAGGTGAAGAGCGCGCTTCGCGGGAAGGATGTTGCTCTATTCCAAGATCAATCCCAGGGAGCTGTTCAGCGGGCATCTCTGCTGTTGCGTGATGTCTGTTACGGGATTGAAGCGCATTTCGAACTGACCGACGAGGCGGGGCCCGACGAGACTGTCGAGAAACATTACAACATCATGCTCCGCAGGATGCGAAAGGGACAGTGCTTCTACCAGCCTTACTTCGGCTGCCGCGAGTTCCCGGTCCGGTTTGAACTCGTTGAAGGAGAGATGCCGAAGTCCTGCTACACCGGAGAGAAAGATCTTGGGTTCATGCTCTACGACATCGATTTTGCCGATGATATGAAGGCCATATTTTACCGTGCGGTCATGGTGGACGGCATCATCGATGTGCAGCGCTGCCTCGCTTTCGGGGGCGTCTCATGATCATCCAGTCCCTCTGTCGTTATTATGACATTCTGGCGGAGGATGAGGACGTAACGATCTCCCGGCCGGGTTACAGCAGTGGAAAGGTGTCGTTTGCGCTGGTTCTCAGTCCCGAAGGGGAGTTGTCGTATATCGTCGATCTCAGGAGTGACGACAAAAAACCACGACCACGGGTTATGGATGTGCCGCTACAGGCTACCCGTGCAGCAGGCATAGCGCCTTACGTCCTGTGTGACAACGCAAAATATGTCTTTGGTGTTGAGAAATTCAAGCGAAACGAATTTGAAAAGAAGTTCCTGAAACCTTCCAGTGAGGCCCCGTCTCCTGAGTACAGGGTTCTGGCTGAGAGCGATAAAGAGGTCGTTGTGGTTCATCAGCGCTCAAGGGACTATTTTGAAGCCTTTAAGGCCCGTCAGCATGAGATATTCGATTCACTTGACGATCCCGGCATCCGGGCTCTTTTTGCCTTTCTGGATACCTGGAACCCCGAGGCCTTTACCTGGCATCCGAAGATCGTAGAACATATGGATGTTCTTCTCAGCGGGGGGAGCTGCATCTTCGAATGCGATGGGGTCTTCTTGCACACGAAACCTTCGGTGAGGAAGGCCTGGGAGCAGTACCACTCCAATAATAGAGACGGTAATACCTTTACTGCTCAGTGCCTTGTGACCGGAGAACTGGGTGCGATAGCCCGCATACATCAGCACCTTAAGGGCGTTTCTGGCGCTCAAATGTCGGGGGCTTCACTTGTCGGTTTTAATGACGATTCATTCTGCTCGTACGGAAAAAAGCAGAGTTTTAATGCTCCGGTTAGCGAGTCGTCGGTGTTCAAGTACACCACCACCCTGAACTACCTCCTTGCCCGTCAGGACTATCGAATGCGGATTGCCGATACAACGGTTGTATTCTGGGCAGAAACGAATGGTACCGCCTGCGAGGAGGTTGTAAACTTCTTTTTCGATCCTCATGAGGGTACAGAGGGAAATACAGATGAAGATCCCTCTGATCCGGCAAGGGTGCAGAACTGGCGGAAGATCGAGCTGATGGGGGATGTTCTCGACAAAGTTCGGACGGGCCGGAAGATCCATATCGAGGATGTCGGGGCGGACCCTGAGACGAATTTCTACATGCTCGGTCTGGCTCCAAACAATGCGAGACTCGCGGTGCGGTTCTGGCACGTTGACACCTTTGGCAGTTTCGTCGTGAGAGCGGCACGGCACCACCTGGACATGGAGATCGTCAGAGGTGATTACGATCCGCAATACGTGTCGCTATATCGCCTGCTCAAGGAGACCGTTGCACAAAGCTCCGATAATACAGCGGCCTCGCCACTCATCGGCGGTCTCCTTATGAGGTCGATCCTGAACGGTACGCCCTATCCGGTTCAGATGTACAGTGCGATTCTCAGTAGAGCGAAGGTTGAGCGGTCGATTAACTCTGTCAGGGCGGGCTTTATCAAGGCCTACCTGCTCCGGCTTGCGAGAGCCGGCTTGACGAATTTACAGGAGGATATGATTAGCGTGAGTCTAAACGAAGAGAACCAGAACGTGCCGTATCGCCTTGGAAGGCTGTTTGCGGTGCTTGAGAAGGCGCAGGCCGATACGAACCGAGAGATGAAGAGCACGATCAACAGCAAGTACTTCAGCAGCGCGTCGACGACGCCGGCGGTGGTCTTCCCTGTTCTGCTGAAACTCGCACAGCACCACATAGCCAAGTCGGACTGGGGATTCAAGATATCCCAGGGTATTGAAGAAACGCTGCAGGGAGTGAACGAGTTCCCTGCGTATCTGACCCTGGAGGAACAGGGTATGTTCATGCTTGGTTATTACCACCAGAGGAAGGCGTTTTTCAAAAAGAAAGAGGAAATTGCAAGCGAAGGTGAATGATTATGAGTGAACCCATCGAAAACCGATATGAGTTTGTACTGTTGTTTGATGTCGAGAACGGGAATCCAAACGGTGATCCGGATATGGGAAACATGCCGCGGGTCGATCCGCAGACCGGGCATGGTATCGTGACTGATGTCTGTCTCAAGAGAAAGATCCGGGATTACGTTGATCTGGTGAAGAGTAGCGTCCCCGGTTATGGGATCTACGTCCAATCCGGTGTGGTTCTGAACGAACAGCACAAGAAGGCGTACGACTATCTTGGCATCGAGCCCAGTGCAAAAAAACCAAAGGATGACCGGCTGACAAGGTTCATGTGCGATAACTTCTTTGATATCCGGACGTTCGGTGCCGTGATGACCACGGAAGTGAACTGCGGGCAGGTCAGGGGACCTGTGCAACTCAACTTCGGCCGGAGCATCGATCCGATCTTCCAGCAGGAGATTACGATTACCCGCCAGGCGGTCGCGAACGAGAGGGATAGTGAGAAAGGCCAGACGATGGGGAAGAAGCAGGTTGTCCCGTACGCGCTCTACCGCACCGAGGGCTATATCTCCGCTCACCTCGCCCAGAAGACGACGAGGTTCTCCGAGGAAGACCTGGAACTCTTCTGGGAAGGCCTTGTCAATATGTTCGAGCACGACCATTCGGCCTCAAGAGGAAAGTTGTCCGCCCGGAAACTTATCGTCTTCAAGCACGACACGGCGCTGGGGTGCTGCCAGTCCCATCTCCTGTTCGATAAGATCAAAGTGGACCGCACCTCCGGTGATCTGCCTCCGCGTTCCTTCGGGGATTACCGGGTCACTATCGACAAAAACGTGCCCGCCGGCGTTGAGGTAATCGAAAAGTTATGAGGAAGAGGTATACCGACGAAGAACTGTTGGCGTTGTCGGGCATCCAGCACTTCTGCTTTTGCCCACGGCAGTGGGCGCTCATCCACGTCGAGCGCCAGTGGGAGGAGAACCTCAGGACGGCGGAAGGCCGCCTGATCCACCAGCGGGTGGACGACCCGTTCTTCACTGAGAGCCGCGGCGATGTCATCGTCTCGCGGGCGGTTCCGCTCGTCTCATACGGCCTTGGCCTCTATGGTGTGGCCGACGTGGTCGAGTGCATCCGCTCGGAGGATGGCGTCTCTCTTCCGGGTCGTGAAGGTCTCTGGGCGATGAGGCCGGTGGAGTACAAGCGGGGGAGACCCAAGATTGATGAGCGCGATGAGGTTCAGTTGTGCGCCCAGGCGCTCTGCCTTGAAGAGATGCTTGATACCCGTATCGGCCGGGGTGACTTCTATTATAACGAGATCCGGCGGAGAGTGCCGCTGCTACTCTCTGATGAATTGCGAGAGCGGGTTTACACGTTATCAGAAGAGATGCACGTTCTCTTCGCCAGAGGCGTCACACCCGCGGCCGAGGTCTCGCGGAAGTGCAACCTCTGTTCTCTCCAAAATGTCTGCATGCCAAAACTGACGAAAAAGCCTCGTTCTGTTCGTAAATATCTACAGAAACACGTCAAAGAGGCTTGTGTAGAGGATGTCTGAGTCCTGAGGGAATTGAGCGGCATGTGCACCCCAAGAGATTGACCCCGTTTGCCAGGAGGCTCTGTGGATGAGGAAATTGCTGAATACGCTGTACGTGACGACGCCGGAGTCCTACCTGACCCGCGAGAGGGAGAATGTCGTTGTCAGAGTCGATAACAAGGAGAAATTCCGTATTCCGATCCACAACCTCGAGGGGATCGTCTGTTTCGGTTACATGGGGGCGAGCCCTCACCTGATGCGGCTCTGTTCCGATAACAATGTCGCCCTGTCATTTTTAACGCCGTCCGGGAAGTTTCTGGGAAGAGTCAACGGTCGGGTGCGCGGCAACGTTCTGTTGCGGCGGATCCAGTTCCGGAAAGCGGATAATTGCGATGCGTCGCTGGATATCGCGAAGTCTTTCATCATCGGCAAGATCGTGAACTGCCGGACAGTCCTCGGGCGGGGCATCCGTGACCACGGCGCTGTTATCGATTCCGATAAGGTTCGAGCGGTGGATGCTTTGCTGATCGAGAACCTCTTGAAGGTTGAGGGTTGCGGTTCTGCCGATACGCTCCGGGGGGTTGAAGGGAACTGTGCTAAGTTCTATTTCATCACTCTTGACGAGTTGATCCTCAAACAGAAGGATGATTTTTACCTGTTTGAACGGAACCGGAGGCCGCCGCTGGACAATATGAATGCGTTGCTCTCTTTTCTGTATACGCTCCTTGCTCACGATGTTGAATCTGCTCTGGAGACGGTGGGGCTTGACCCCTACGTCGGGTTCTTCCATACCGACCGACCTGGACGGCCGAGTCTGGCGCTTGATATGATGGAGGAACTGCGGCCGTTTATGGCCGACCGCCTTGCACTGAATCTTGTGAACATGAAGCAGATCAGCGGCGGCGACTTTCTGAAGAAGGAGAATGGTGGGGTTATTCTGACGGATGGGGGGCGAAAATCGGTCATTGGAGCATGGCAGAAGCGTAAGCAGGACACGATTATGCATCCGTACCTGAACGAGAAGATACCTATTGGGCTGCTTCCGTATGTGCAGGCGATGCTGATGGCTCGTTTTCTGCGGGGAGACATCGACGGTTATCCACCGTTCTTCATGAATTGAGGTGTTCTGGATGATGGTTCTGGTCACGTATGATGTCAATACCGAGACTCCCGATGGAAAGAAACGGCTTCGCAGGGTGGCGAAGGAGTGTGTGAATTACGGGCAGCGGGTTCAGAACTCCGTATTTGAATGTCTCGTCGATCCTGCCCAGTTTGCGAAGCTTAAACACTCCTTATGTGGAATGATCGATGACGAGAGAGATAGCCTCCGCTTCTATTACCTGGGGAAGAACTGGAAAAACCGGGTGGAGCACTTCGGTGCAAAGGGAGGATACGATCCGGAGGGTTTATTAGTGACATGACTCTGCGAACCTCAAGTGGACAGTGATTCCCGGGGGGTTCGCGGAGAAATTTCTCAACTGTTATTTCTTTCTTGCGGTGTGGCTGCTCTGGTTGACGTGTTGGGTGTCCCCCTGAAGAGGAAACTGCTTTACGAGAACTATTTTTAAGTTAATATATTCGGCAGCGTATTTTTATCGGTCCGCTGAATTGGTTGAAAAGAACATTTATCTGTCTGCCGATTGAATACCGCTGTAATTCGGATTGTCCTGTCTCTCCTGAAGGGATGTGAGGATGATCCGGGTTGTCTTGCAGTCGCACCCTTCGCGGGTGCGTGGATTGAAATCGGAGGTCGGTGCGCAGGAGGAGTATCCTGAAACCGTCGCACCCTTCGCGGGTGCGTGGATTGAAATTCTTTCTGTAGGTCGGAGACGGCCCGCTGATGAGCGGGTCGCACCCTTCGCGGGTGCGTGGATTGAAATGCGTCCGCGTCACCCCCCGCGGCCTCCGCCCGCTTCGTCGCACCCTTCGCGGGTGCGTGGATTGAAATATGTCGTCGGTGAGGTCGCCGAAGACCTGCTCAGTCGCACCCTTCGCGGGTGCGTGGATTGAAATTCGTGCGTCTCGTCGCCGGCGAGCACCGGGTCGGTGTCGCACCCTTCGCGGGTGCGTGGATTGAAATGACCGGAGGCGGTCCGCTGGAGGCCCTGGCGGTCGGTCGCACCCTTCGCGGGTGCGTGGATTGAAATCTGAGGTAACCATGACAAACGACAGACAGTATATAGTCGCACCCTTCGCGGGTGCGTGGATTGAAATTTCTGCCCATCTTCGTAGTACCAGATCTGCCGGGTCGCACCCTTCGCGGGTGCGTGGATTGAAATGGCATCCAGTCCGTCCGTAGCGGGATATACGCCGTCGCACCCTTCGCGGGTGCGTGGATTGAAATCAGAACTTGCGCTCGATGTCGCCGTTGTCCTTGCGTCGCACCCTTCGCGGGTGCGTGGATTGAAATCGGCGGCAGAGGGTTCATGGGTCAGCGTCCCGCCGCGTCGCACCCTTCGCGGGTGCGTGGATTGAAATCGGTCGGACGTGCTGGCGGCGCTCCTGACGGCGTGGTCGCACCCTTCGCGGGTGCGTGGATTGAAATAAATCCGCGGAGCAGCTCCGCGGGCACCCCCGGATGGTCGCACCCTTCGCGGGTGCGTGGATTGAAATGCCGAGGCGTACCGGGAGTGGTGCCGGGAGCAGTGTCGCACCCTTCGCGGGTGCGTGGATTGAAATTGCTTGGGGTTGCATGGATATCGATTAACCATATCGTCGCACCCTTCGCGGGTGCGTGGATTGAAATATGCAGGGTGAGGTCCGTCGCGCGGCGGAAGAAGGTCGCACCCTTCGCGGGTGCGTGGATTGAAATCCGATCCCGTTCATCTTCGGGGTCATTGCCTGGGCGAGTCGCACCCTTCGCGGGTGCGTGGATTGAAATATCCTCGTAAAACCGAAGGGCAAGTCTGCCATCGAGTCGCACCCTTCGCGGGTGCGTGGATTGAAATTGCGGGTCCGGGACCGTGCTCACTGCCGCAAAGAGTCGCACCCTTCGCGGGTGCGTGGATTGAAATTCTTCGGCCCGCTCATCGTTGGCGCCGGCAACATAGTCGCACCCTTCGCGGGTGCGTGGATTGAAATCCCCTCAGCCGCCGGGGGAGTCAGCAAGTATCCGGGTCGCACCCTTCGCGGGTGCGTGGATTGAAATCTGGCGCGGGCCTGCACGATCGACGACATGAGGGGGGTCGCACCCTTCGCGGGTGCGTGGATTGAAATCACCAGGCAGGGAGTGCGATCGCTTCCTGCGCTGTCGCACCCTTCGCGGGTGCGTGGATTGAAATTACGTCGCCGCGTTCGAGGACGGCGACCAACCGCGTCGCACCCTTCGCGGGTGCGTGGATTGAAATGAGGACGGCGACCAACCGCATCACGTCACCGAGGTCGCACCCTTCGCGGGTGCGTGGATTGAAATCAGATTATCCCAGATGTGCGCCGGCGCCCCGGACAGTCGCACCCTTCGCGGGTGCGTGGATTGAAATTGGGGTCCCTGGGGGCATATCATGGGTGGCTAAAGTCGCACCCTTCGCGGGTGCGTGGATTGAAATAACTGGGAAACAAACTCATAAAACTCATAAACTCGTCGCACCCTTCGCGGGTGCGTGGATTGAAATGGGCGTCGGGTCCATCGGCACATCGGCAAGCACGAACGTCGCACCCTTCGCGGGTGCGTGGATTGAAATACCCTGGTTCGGGGGGCGATACTACGTGATGCCTGCTGTCGCACCCTTCGCGGGTGCGTGGATTGAAATACCCTCTCCCTCGACTACGACTATCCGACGGCGCGTCGCACCCTTCGCGGGTGCGTGGATTGAAATAGGATCTCCATTTTATGGAGGGTTTGAGGCCCACTTGTCGCACCCTTCGCGGGTGCGTGGATTGAAATCTCCAGGTCACGTTCCATCACCCGGGCGTGCCGAGTCGCACCCTTCGCGGGTGCGTGGATTGAAATCTCCAGGTCACGTTCCATCACCCGGGCGTGCCGAGTCGCACCCTTCGCGGGTGCGTGGATTGAAATATCCTCGTAAAACCGAAGGGCAAGTCTGCCATCGAGTCGCACCCTTCGCGGGTGCGTGGATTGAAATTCCTCCTCACGGGCAGCCTGGAGACCGCGGCACACGTCGCACCCTTCGCGGGTGCGTGGATTGAAATGTCTACGGCGGCCAGTTTCGGCTCGGTTCCGCCGTCGCACCCTTCGCGGGTGCGTGGATTGAAATAAGGCAGTCGTCGTGGGGGTGATGTGCGATGAGTGGTCGCACCCTTCGCGGGTGCGTGGATTGAAATCTCACAGGGCAGTGGGAAAAATTGCCCCGGTTCAGGTCGCACCCTTCGCGGGTGCGTGGATTGAAATTCTCTTCGAGCGCCTTCTCCACCTCTTCGAGCGTCGTCGCACCCTTCGCGGGTGCGTGGATTGAAATCGGCTCGGTGATCCGCACCTGGTTGAGCACCGGGTCGCACCCTTCGCGGGTGCGTGGATTGAAATACCAACCCGAGCACCGGTCACGTCAAGATCCGAACGTCGCACCCTTCGCGGGTGCGTGGATTGAAATCCCTGATACTCCTTACTGGTATCGTGGATCTCGATCGTCGCACCCTTCGCGGGTGCGTGGATTGAAATCCGTTCGGCGTCGAGTGCAAAGCGCAGGAACGGATCGTCGCACCCTTCGCGGGTGCGTGGATTGAAATTCCTTCGGCGAGGTGCCCGTATGACTCCCTCCGGTGTCGCACCCTTCGCGGGTGCGTGGATTGAAATGTCATGCAGAAGACTCAGATGGACACCAGCGACTTGTCGCACCCTTCGCGGGTGCGTGGATTGAAATCACCTCCCGGCCCTCCTGGATAACGCACAGACGCGCGTCGCACCCTTCGCGGGTGCGTGGATTGAAATCAGGAGTTGTGCGGGTATTCGCTGCTCCAGGATGTCGCACCCTTCGCGGGTGCGTGGATTGAAATACATTGCGCGCCGCCCCAATCTCCACGTACTCCGGCGTCGCACCCTTCGCGGGTGCGTGGATTGAAATTCGGGGCGACGCGGACCTACGGCGATGCGCTCCGCCAGTCGCACCCTTCGCGGGTGCGTGGATTGAAATCCCTCCGCCTCGCCGGGCTTGCTCTCGCCCCACAGTCGCACCCTTCGCGGGTGCGTGGATTGAAATGGCATCGATTATGCGTTCGACCTCAAAAACCCCCGGTCGCACCCTTCGCGGGTGCGTGGATTGAAATTGCAGCGTCGCACCGCCCATATCCCGTCGTGCCGCGTGTCGCACCCTTCGCGGGTGCGTGGATTGAAATGAGGCTGCGAGCGGGGGAGATCCGCTCTCCGCTGCTGTCGCACCCTTCGCGGGTGCGTGGATTGAAATGCGTTCGTCAGCCCGGAAGTCACGATTGACAACGTCGCACCCTTCGCGGGTGCGTGGATTGAAATGGCAAGGGACCGGGGATCTCGTTCCTGAGGTGACACAGTCGCACCCTTCGCGGGTGCGTGGATTGAAATGTGCGGGGCGTCGGAGACAAGACCATCAGGTGATTGTCGCACCCTTCGCGGGTGCGTGGATTGAAATCTCATTGCGGCGCGGAGAAGCCTCAAGAAACTCGTCGCACCCTTCGCGGGTGCGTGGATTGAAATGCCATCGTCGCGGCCCTCGTCTCGGGGCTGCTCGTGTCGCACCCTTCGCGGGTGCGTGGATTGAAATCAGAACTCTGCCACAATCCGCCCGGAAACCCGCGCGTCGCACCCTTCGCGGGTGCGTGGATTGAAATGGGCGGAAGTATCTCTACGAGAACCCCGCGATTCGTGTCGCACCCTTCGCGGGTGCGTGGATTGAAATTCGTAGAGCCTGCGGACAGTGATCGCGTCGTCGGTCGCACCCTTCGCGGGTGCGTGGATTGAAATCGGTGCCGAGCCCGAACTCCGTGAGCATCGTGCCCCGTCGCACCCTTCGCGGGTGCGTGGATTGAAATAACCAGAAATTGTGTCACAGTTTAATGGATGCAATGTCGCACCCTTCGCGGGTGCGTGGATTGAAATACCCCCCGCGCCGCGCACCCTCATATAGGTCCGGTCGCACCCTTCGCGGGTGCGTGGATTGAAATTCCTCCGCGATGATCCGCTCATATTCCGCTCGGGGGGTCGCACCCTTCGCGGGTGCGTGGATTGAAATCAAACCCTAATAATCTATAATCATCTAACACACTAGTCGCACCCTTCGCGGGTGCGTGGATTGAAATTGAATATACTCCCACATGATACATCCAGCCTGAAATGTCGCACCCTTCGCGGGTGCGTGGATTGAAATGCCTCGACGAGGAGCTGTGCCTCCTTGAGCCGGGCGTCGCACCCTTCGCGGGTGCGTGGATTGAAATCAAATCCGGTCGCGGTCTGATAACAGTATCCTACAGTCGCACCCTTCGCGGGTGCGTGGATTGAAATCACTTTGAGCTGGATGACAACCCGGCGCTCTCGGGTCGCACCCTTCGCGGGTGCGTGGATTGAAATTCCTTTCTGCTGCGCCTTGGCATCCCAGACATAGTCGCACCCTTCGCGGGTGCGTGGATTGAAATGGTGATTGTCTGCGAGAGTTCCACCCCAGCCTCGTCGTCGCACCCTTCGCGGGTGCGTGGATTGAAATAGGGGTACCCAACTCCGAGTGCATCAATGAGGAGTCGCACCCTTCGCGGGTGCGTGGATTGAAATTTGACGAATGTGGCGTAGGCGTCCTCGTAGTTCCCGTCGCACCCTTCGCGGGTGCGTGGATTGAAATTTTCCATACTTGCCTCCAGGGATCTTGCATTTAAGGTCGCACCCTTCGCGGGTGCGTGGATTGAAATATGCGGTCTCCTCGAAAAAGCCGTCGGCGGGAATCGAGTCGCACCCTTCGCGGGTGCGTGGATTGAAATCCCGCTTTGCGGGGATTTTCCTCTCCTTTCGAATCGTCGCACCCTTCGCGGGTGCGTGGATTGAAATGTCTGCACGATCACCCACTGGGTCGCCCGCTGCACCGTCGCACCCTTCGCGGGTGCGTGGATTGAAATGCCGAGATCGTGAGGTTCGTGCCGGTCTCAGACCGTCGCACCCTTCGCGGGTGCGTGGATTGAAATTCCAAGCATCCTTCGACAACCTCCAAATCTCCGGTAGTCGCACCCTTCGCGGGTGCGTGGATTGAAATCCACGTCGCCGGACGGTGGCAACCCTTGGTGTCGCGTCGCACCCTTCGCGGGTGCGTGGATTGAAATAACTCCGATGCGTGGATAGTCCAATATCCCTTGCGTCGCACCCTTCGCGGGTGCGTGGATTGAAACCAACTGAAAACCCGCGAGAGGCTTAAAACCGCGTCAGGTGCGGCCTGCTCTCCCGGTTGCACTCCATGGCAGTTCCCCGCCAAACGTGCGACGTTTAACCGCCCCGCCCGCACAAATGCCCTGGACGCTGGAGGCGACACCGATTGTGTGGAAAAGTTCTGAAAATGCGCGTGTGGTCTTCAGAGACGAATCGTGCGGAAAGGCAGGGGACTGGAGACCACGTCTGGGAGATGGCACGAGGACTAACGTATCGGCAGCACAACTCTGTCGAATTGATCGCCCCTTTCAAGCAATATGGTTCAACAACAATAATTCCAGAAAACCACTCATTTCAAAAAACAGTGATGGGCTCGCTGAGATTCGAACTCAGGACCTCCGCCATGTCAAGGCGACGTCATAACCAGCTAGACCACGAGCCCGTGTCTGCCCGACGATCAATAAGGTTGGTGCTCCGGGTATAAAATTATTGTCACGCGCAAAAAACCGTCCTGTCCCGGATCCGCCGCATCGGGGGTCGGCACCCGGGAAAAATGGGGTGGTGATCGGACAGATCAGATCTCGGCGTGCTTTGCCGTGTGGATGCCGTCGATCTTCTTGATCTCGTCCATCGCGTCGGCCGGCACCACAGAATCGACCGTGAGGACCATCAGGGCCTCCTCGCCGGGCTTGTGGCGGCCGACCTGCATCCCCGCGATGTTCACGTTCGCCCGGCCGAGGATCGTCGCGGCCTTGCCGATGACGCCCGGCTTATCGGTGTGGCGGGAGATGACCACGTGGCCCGTCGGGGTCAGGTCGGTCATGTATCCGCCGATACTCACGATCCGCGCGTGGTCCGGGCCCGAGACACTCCCGCTCACCGACTCGGTCATCCTGTCGGTCTTCGCGGCGATGCTGATGATATTCTTGAACCCCTGCGCTTCTTCCGTCGTCGTCTCGCTCATCCGGATACCGCGCTCCTTTGCCACGAACTCCGCGTTCACCATGTTGACCGGCGCCTGCAGGATCGGGTCGAGCATGCCCTTCAGGATAACCCGGGTGACGAACTTCGTGTTCGGGAGCTCAGCAGCCTCGCCGCCGTAGGTAATCTCGAGCGACTCGAGCCGCCCTTCAGTGAGCTGGATAAGGAGCCTGCCCATCTTCTGCGCAAGCATCGCGTAGGGCTCGACCACTGCCTGCTGCTCCGCCGGGATCATCGGCGCGTTCACCACATACTTCGCCGATCCGCCTTCAAGCACGCTGATGCACTGGTTCGCAACCGAGACCGCAACGTTCTTCTGCGCCTCGACCGTGCTCGCGCCGAGGTGCGGGGTGACGATCACCTTATCCGTATCGAGCAGCGGCGAGCCCGCCGGCGGCTCGCTCTCGAAGACGTCCAGCGCCGCACCGGCGACCTTGCCGCTCGCAACCGCTTCCGCGAGCGCCTCTTCGTCGATAATTCCGCCGCGGGCGCAGTTGATCAGCCGGACACCGTCCTTCATCGTCGCAATCGACTCAGTGTTGATGACGTGGCGCGTCTCCTTGATCAGCGGCGTGTGGACAGTGATCACGTCCGCCCGCCTGAAGAGCTCGTCGAGCGGCACCATCTCCACGCCGAGGCTTGCGGCCCGCTCCTTCGTGATGAACGGATCGTAGGCGATGCACTTCATCTGCATTGCCTGTGCACGCTTCGCCACCTCGCGCCCGATACGCCCGAACCCCATGACGCCGAGAACCTTATCGTTCAATTCGACGCCCATGAACTTCGAGCGTTTCCACTCGCCCTTCTTCAGGGACGCCGTCGCCTGGGGGATATTGCGCGCGAGCGAGAGCATCATCGCCATCGTGTGCTCCGTGGCCGCCAGGGTGTTGCCTTCCGGGGCGTTCGCAACGATGATGCCCCTGCGTGTCGCCGCTTCCGTATCGATATTGTCGACCCCGGCGCCGGCACGGCCGATGAACTTGAGCTTGTCTCCCGCGTCGATGACCTGCGCTGTGACCTCGGTTCCCGAGCGCACCAGCAGGGCATCGTAGTCTCCGATAATATCCACGAGCTGATTCTCGGTCAGCCCGGTGTTGACATCCACATCGCAGAATTCTTTCAGGATGTCAATCCCTTCCTCTGCCAGCGGGTCGCTGACCAGCACTCTATATTTCACGGTTCAACCCATACTAGTTCAACATCATATGTATTGATGCTTTTTCCTCCGAAATCTTTTATGTAATGGTGAGAAGTATATGTGTGGTGCGAGCATGAAGGAAATGCCCAACGTTCTATGGCTCGAAGAAATAAAAAAGGAAGATATTAATTCTGTAGGTGGAAAGGGGGCCTCATTGGGCGAGATGACGGCCATCGGCCTGCCCGTGCCGAAGGCGTTTGTGGTGACCGCCCAGGCGTTCCGAAGGTTTCTTGTAGAAGCCGGGATCGAAGAAGAACTCTTCCGCAGGCTGGAGCGTTTGGACGTAGATGACAACGGAGCGCTTGAATCGGTCGCGAGAGATGTACAGGACATCGTCCTTGCCGCCGAGATGCCCGATCAGATCCGGCAGGAGATCGTCGACGCGTACGAGCGGATGGGGGCCGACGGGACGGTCGTCGCCGTCCGTTCGAGCGCAACCGCCGAAGACCTGCCCGATGCCAGTTTTGCCGGTCAGCAGGAGACGTTCCTCAACATTCTCGGGGAGAGCAACCTCCTTGACGCGGTCCAGCAGTGCTGGGCCTCGCTGTATGGCGCGCGCGCCATCTACTACCGGGCGAAGCAGGGGTTCGACGACCGGAGCGTGAATATCGCCGTCGTCGTGCAGGAACTCATCGGCTCGGAGAAGTCCGGCGTCATGTTCACCTCCCACCCCGTCACCGGCGAACCCCTGACGATCGTCGAGGGGTCCTGGGGTCTCGGGGAAGCCGTCGTCTCGGGGAGCGTCTCCCCTGACAACTACGTTTTCGACCTGCGTTCCGAGCGGGTCGTCGACCGCCTGATCGCCGAGAAGGAGATCATGATCATTCCCGAGGGCAAGCACGGGACGAAGACCGTCAAACTCTCCGCGAAACAGCGAACTGCGCCGGTCCTCTCCGACGCGGAGGTGGCGCGCCTCGCCACGCTCGGCAAGATTGCCGAAGACCACTACGGCGTCCCGCAGGACGTCGAGTGGGCGGTCGTCGGTGACGACGTCTTCATCCTCCAGTCCCGGCCGATCACCACGATCAAGCGCCCGGAGATCCCGCACGGCGGGGCCGCAGGGCAGCAGAAAGGCACGCTCGGCGTGGTGCTGCTCGAAGGCCAGGGGGCTTCCCCCGGCGTCGCGAGCGGCCGGGTCGTCATCGTACGTGACGTCAAGGACACAAGCGACGTCAAGGACGGTGACATCCTGGTCACCAAGATGACCAACCCCGACATGGTGCCGGCGATGCGCCGGGTGAGCGCCATCGTCACCGACGAAGGCGGCATGACCTGTCACGCGGCCATCGTGAGCCGCGAGCTCGGGACGCCTGCGGTCGTCGGAACCAAGAAAGCGACGAAGTTGCTCAAAGACGGCCAGATCGTCACCGTCGACGGCGAGAAGGGCATCATCTACGAGGGAGCCGTCGAGGCCCCGGCACCGGCGGCACCGACAGCCGCACCGGCGGCGGCAGCGGCCGCTCCGGTCATCACCGGCACCCTCGTCAAGGTGAACGTCTCCCTGCCCGAAGCCGCACAGCGTGCCGCCGCCACTGGCGCCGACGGCGTCGGCCTTCTGCGGATCGAGCACCTCATCCTCGGTCTCTCAAAGACCCCCGGCTGGTACATCGAGAACGGTGAGGAAGAGACGTTCATCGCCGAACTCTACGGCGGCATCAAGACGGTGCTCGACGCCTTCCCGGGGAAACCCGTCTGGGTCAGGACGCTCGATGCCCCGACCGACGAGTTCCGCAACATGGAAGGCGGCGAAGACGAGCCGATCGAGCACAACCCGATGCTCGGCTGGCGCGGCATCCGCCGGGATCTCCGGAGCCCCGACCAGTTCCGCCTGCAGGTGGAAGCGTTCAAGCGGCTCTGGGCGGCGGGTTACGACAACCTCGGCGTGATGTTCCCCATGGTCAACCACCCCGGCGAGTTCATCAAAGCCCGGGCGATGATGAAGGAGTGGGGCGTCGACGTGGAGACCGCGACCCTCGGCGTCATGATCGAGGTCCCGAGCAGCGCCATCCTGGTCGAGGACTTCATCCGGGCCGGGATCCGGTTCGCCTCCTTCGGGACGAACGACCTCATCCAGTACACGCTCGCCATCGACCGGAACAACGAGCACGTCGCCGAGATGTACCAGCCCAAACACCCCGCCGTGCTCCGGCTGATCGACTACGCAATCAGCGTCTGCCGGGAGAGCGGCGTCGAGTGCTCCATCTGCGGCCAGGCCGGCTCCGACCCCGACATGGTCACGTGGCTCGTCGAGCACGGCATCTCCAGCGTTTCGGCGAACATCGATGCGGTCCCCCGCATTCGTGAGGCCGTAGCGCGGAAAGAGCAGCAGATCCTTCTTGATGCGGCGAGAAGAAATGCGTGAAGTGGGTTGCCCTGAGGAAGACCTTTTCTCCTTCCTCTCGTCAAAGCGACGGGAGGATCTCGGCTACCGGAATATCTTAAGTTCGATGTGCACCCCGCCCCACCCGGTCGCGGCGCGGGCGCACGCGATCTTCCTCGAGACCAACCTCGGCGACCCCGGGCTCTTCCCCGGGACGGCCGCGCTCGAGGATCTCCTCGTCGAGCGGCTCGGCACCCTGATGCACCATGCGGACGCCGGGGGATACGCAACGAGCGGTGGAACGGAATCGAACATCCAGGTGCTGCGGATTGCAAAACGGCTCAAGTCGGCGAAGTCCCCGAACGTGGTGGTCCCGGCGTCGAGCCATTTTTCGTTCATGAAGGCCTGCGACATCCTGGGGCTCGAGATGCGGACGGTGCCGCTCGACGCTGAGTTCCGGATGGACACCGGAGCGGTCGACGGTCTTGTGGACAAAAACACGATCGCGATCGTCGGGGTCGTCGGGACGACGGAGTACGGCATGGTCGATCCGATCAGCCGGCTCTCGGAGATCGCCCTCGACCGCGACGTCTTCCTCCACGTCGACGCCGCGTTCGGCGGGATGGTCGTCCCGTTCCTCGACCGGCCCGTCCCGTTCGATTTCAGCCTCCCCGGCGTCTCCTCCATCTCCGTCGACCCCCACAAGATGGGGATGAGCACCATCCCGGCGGGCTGCCTCCTCACGCGGAACCCGGAATGGTTCGCGTGCCTCAACGTCGACACCCCCTACCTGACGGTGAAGCGGGAGTGCACCCTCGCCGGCACCCGGCCGGGAGCGTCGGTGGCCGCGGCCGTCGCCGTCCTCGAGTACCTGGGGATGGACGGCATGCGGGCGGTGGTCGCCGGGTGCATGGAGAACAGCCGGAGGCTGATCGAAGGGATGGAGACGCTCGGTTACCAAAGAGCCGTGACCCCGGACGTCAACGTGGCGACGTTCTCCTGCGACCGTGCGCCTCCCGGCTGGCGGGTCTCGACGACCCGGAACGGGCATATGCGGATCGTCTGTATGCCCCACGTCACCCGCGACGTGGTCGAGCGGTTCCTCGTAGATATGGGTGATATTGATGCTTGAACGCCTGATTCATTCACTGGAAACCTCTCCGATCATGAAACGGGGAGAGTACAACTACTTCATCAACCCGATCACCGACGGGGTGCCGCTCCTCGAGCCCGCGCTCCTTCGCGAGATCGGGTGCGCCATGGTGCGGAACCTCGACCTCAAAGATGTCGACAAGATCGTCGTCTGCGAGGCGATGGGCATCCATATCGGCGTCGCCTTCTCGATGATGACCGATATTCCTCTCGTGGTCGTCCGGAAACGCCCCTACGGCCTCCCCGGCGAGGTCGCGGTGCACCAGGCGACGGGCTACTCGAAGGGCGAGCTCTACCTGAACGGCGTCGCCGCAGGCGACCGGGTCGTGATCATCGACGACGTCTGCAGCACCGGCGGGACGCTCCGCGCCCTCGTAGACGCGATCGAGCAGACGGGAGCCGAGATCGCTGACATCTGTGTCGTCATCTCTCGCGGTGACGAGGATATCGGCCGACCGCTCAAGACCCTGGTGAAGATCGAGGTCTCCGAGACGCAGGTGCGTGTCGTTGATACCTGTCTCTGACCTTATCGGAAGACTCCGCGAGCGCGGGGCACGGTCGGTCGCCCTCCAGTTCCCCGCCGGGCTCGCCCGGCAAGCCCCGGGAACGGCCGCCGCTCTCCGCCGCGAGGGGTTCGAGGTGATCGTCAGCGGCGACCCCTGCTACGGGGCCTGCGACCTCGCGCTCGACGCCCTCCGGTATGCGGACGTCCTGGTGCACTTCGGTCACGCTCCGGTTGAAGAACGGTCGAACGTGCTCTACGAACCGGTCCGGTTCGACTTCGATATTAACGTGCTGGAGAAAGCCCTTCCTCTCCTTACCGGCCGGCGCATCGGCCTCGTCACCACCGTGCAGCACGTTCACCTGCTCGGCGTGATGGCGGCCTATCTGGCCGAGCACGGTATTGAGGCGGTCGTCGCCCCTGGCGACGGTCGGACGCCGATCCCCGGGCAGGTGCTCGGGTGCAACTTCGCTGCCGCACGGGCCACGGGAGCGGACGAGATCCTCTTTGTGGGAACGGGGGTCTTCCACCCCATCGGGATCCGGCTCGCGACCCGGGCCCGCGTGGTGGCGGTCGACCCCTACACCGGCGAAACGCAGGAGGTGGACGCCGACCGCCTGGTTCGCCGCCGCGCCGCGGTGATGGAGAAGGCACGGGACGCCGCAAACTACGGGATCATCGTCAGTACCAAGAGCGGGCAGCAGCGGATGAACCTCGCGCGAAGGCTCGCCGCCCTCTCCGACCGGGCGTTCCTGGTCGCGATGCGGGAGGTCTCGCCCGCCGAGATGCTCGACCTCGGGTTTGGGGCCTACGTGAACACTGCCTGCCCCCGGCTCGCCTACGACGACCAGATCCGGTTCCCCGTCCCGGTGCTGACCCCGCCGGAGTTCGAGATCCTCTGCGGGGCGCGGGACTGGGACGACTATACCATCGACGAGTACCTCGCGCCATGAACCTGCGGCAACTTGAGATGCGGCTCGAACGCCTGGAGGGATTCGAGCGGCCGACGGCCCGGCTCGAACAGTACCAGACCCCGGCGCCGGTGGCGGCCCGTCTCCTTCACCACGCTGCCATGCAGGGCGCGATCGAGGGACGGGCGGTCTGCGACCTCGGGTGCGGGACGGGAATCCTCGCCTGCGGCGCCGCCCTCCTCGGTGCCTCCCGCGTGACCGGGCTTGATATCGACCCGGCCGCGATAGCCGTCGCCCGGCGGAACGCGGAGACGTTCGGCGTCACCGTCGAGTTCCTGGTTGCCGACGTCCGCGACCCCGATCTCGACCGGGCAGCCCTCGCCTGCGACACTGTCGTGATGAACCCGCCGTTCGGGGCGCAGAAAGCGCATGCCGACCGGCCGTTCATCGACCGGGCGCTCGAACTCGGGGAAGTCGTCTACGGCATCTTCAACGAGGGCTCGACCCCGTTCGTCGCCGCCTACACGGAAGGGCGGGCGACGATCGAAGAGGTTATCCGGTGCGCGTTTCCCATGCGGCGCACGTTTGCGCACCACCGCAAAGACCGAGTCGATATCACGGTTGAGGTCATACGCCTAAAGAGGATCTGACAATCGTGACTGTTGATACAAAGCCGGTCTGGGGGCTCTCCGCCGCCCACCTGGTGACCGACCTCTATTCACCCGTTCTCCCTGCAATCCTCCCGCTCCTCATCGCGGACCAGGGTTACTCGTTCTTCCTCGCCGGGCTGATCGTCACGGTCTACAACCTCACGTCGTCGTTCGTGCAGCCGCTCGTCGGCTGGGTCTTCGATACCCGTGGGTTTGCCGTCCACGTCGGCACGAGCGTCGCCATAAGCGCGATCTTCATCTCCATCGTCGGGCTGCTCGACAACTATTACCTTGTACTCGCGTCCGTCGCCGTCGCAGCGCTCGGGCACGCCTTCTTCCACCCGAGCGCGCTCGGCACTGTCAGCCGCCTGACCAGTGACGCAAACCGGGGCCGGATCACCTCCTACTTCGTCATCGGCGGCAACCTGGGCTACGCCGTCGGCCCGATCTGTGCGGGCGTCGCCGTCGGCCTCATGGGCCTTCCGGGCCTCGCCATCCTCGCCGTCCCCGGCCTCGTGATGGCGGTGGTGCTCCGGCGCATCCTGCCCGCTCCCGACCGCTCCGCCGTCCCGGAACCCATCGCCCCGGCCGCCAAACCCTCCTACCGGGCGATCGGCCTCCTGATCGCGGCCTCGGGCCTCCGGGCATGGGCGATCTTCGGCTCGGTCGCCTTCCTCCCCACCATCCTCACCATGCGGGGGTTCGACCTCGTGACCGCGAACATCCTGGTCTCGGCCACGCTCATCGCCGGGGTCTTGGGGCAGGTGGTCGGCGGCGTGCTCTCCGACCGCTACGGCCGCAAAGAGTTCACGATCATCGGGCTCGTTACCGCCATTCCGCCGTTCGTCATATTCCTCACCACCGGCGGCATCCTCTCGCTCGTCGCGCTGATGGTCTTCGGGTTCATCCTCTGGTCGACCTTCGCCGTCACCGTCGCCATGGCCCACGAGATCGCCCCGGGCAACGTCGGGCTCGTCTCCGGCCTGATGCTCGGGCTTGCGGTCGGTGTCGGCGGGATGGGGGTCTCGGTCACCGGCTGGATCGCCGATATGACCACGCTGACAATCGGGTTCGCGACGATCCCGCTCGCGATCATCCTCGCCGTGCCGCTCTTCCTCCTCGTCCCCTACCCCTGGAAGACTCTTGCCCGGGGTCGGCGCCCCTCCCGGGGATGACCCGCCCCATTCCTTAAGTACCGGGAGTGCGGATTCATCCCCGATGGTCACCCGGCTCCGGCGCTACCGCCAGATAGCGGATGTGCTGGTCAAGTATGGTTTCGGGATCCTCGTCGAGGAAGTTATCCCCGGGGCGGAACGGTTGCGGGCCTTCAAAAAACCTCCCGCAACGAAACAATCGGTCTACGAGCGGATCCGGCTTGCCATCGAGGAGCTGGGGCCGACCTACATCAAGTTCGGCCAGATCATGAGCACCCGGCGGGAACTCCTGCCGCCCGAACTGATCGAGGAACTACAGAGGCTGCAGGACCAGGTTGCCCCGGTTCCGTACGAGGATATTCGGCCGGTGATCATGGAGTACTGCCCGAACCTCGAGGACTGTTTCGGCATCATCGAGGAGGAACCGGTCGCGGCGGCTTCCCTCTCGCAGGTGCACCGTGCGGTGACGAAAGACGGCCGCGTCATCGCCCTCAAGGTGCAGCGTCCGGGGATCGCCGACCTTATCGAGACCGATCTCGTCATCTTGCGCTCGCTCGTGGTGCGAGCAGAGTCCATCTTCCCCGATATGCGGGTATACAACCTGCAGGGCATGCTGGACGAGTTCTCGGCCCAGATCCGGCGTGAACTGGACTTTTCCCAGGACGGGGCGAACGCGGAACGGCTCCGGCGGAACCTGGAGGGACTGGAGTGCGTGAAGATCCCCCGGATCTACTGGAAGATCTCCGGTCCCCGTCTGCTCGCGATGGACTACGTCGAAGGGGTGCGGATCGACGACGTGGAAGCCATCCGGGGTCTCGGTCTCTTCCCCGAAGAGATCGCCGACACCGGGTTCGCCGCCTACGTCCAGCAGATCTTCGTCGACGGGTTCTTTCACGGCGATCCGCACCCGGGAAACCTCCTGGTGACCGAACTCGGGGAGATCGTCTTCCTCGACTACGGCATCGTCGGCGTCCTCCGCCCGGAGAGACGGCGGGTCTTCGTCGACCTCCTCCTCGCGATGACCCGCGAAGACGTCGCGGGTGTGATCGCCGCGCTCGGGAAACTCGACGTGCGTATCAGCCCGGCGAACCTCGACGCCGTAAAAGACGACCTCTACCTTGTCATGCTGGATTACCGGGAGATGAAACTCGAGCGGGTGAACTTCGCGATCGCGATCCGGGGCCTGACCGACACCCTTCGGCGCTACCACATCAGGGTGCCGTCGACGCTGATGCTGATGATGAAGGTGATCGTCATGGTTATGGACGTCGGCATCCGGCTGGACCCGACGTTCAACTTCGACCAGAGGATCCGGCCGTACCTGCTGGAGATCGCGGCACAGCAGCGGTTATCCCCGGAGAACGTGACGGGCGCGGTGCGATCGATCGTGGACGCGGCGGAGGGCCTGCTTGCCATCCCCGGGAACGTGAACGAGACCTTAAAGACCCTCTCGGAAGGGACGGTCACGATCGAACTGGAGAACCGCGACCTCAACGAGATCGTCGGCGTCATCGACCGGACGAGCGACAAGGTCATCGTCGGGCTGGTGGTCGCCGCGATCGTCGTGGGCTCGTCGCTGGTGCTCCGGGTTGCCGATATCCCCGTTCCCGGATACGTCTCGATTCTCGCCACGCTGGGCTACGTCTTTGCGGTGGCCGTCGGGTTCTATGCGGTCTACAACGTCCTCAGGTACAGCCGGGGACTGAGGAGGTAAGCGACGGGACATGCTTCCTTGAGCAATGGAGACAGGGGAGGGGGCGAGCCCCCTCCCCGTCAGCCCCACCCCCGCGTAGCGATAGCCACCACGGAAGCCGTGCTATGTGTGAGGTCGTCCCAAAAAGATCTCTGAACCTGCGGTACGCCCTGTTCGGAGCGCTTACATCCAAAGTTTCTACCACCCGAACCAGATCCAGGGCAAAGATGGTGAAACGGCTTTTCATAGAGTATCGCCATTCGGGGGAGGGTCCGGGAGGGGTGTCCCCCCTCCCGGTAGTGATGTTTTGGGACAACCTCGCCCACCGGGCCGCATTCTGAGCAAAAAGGGTGAAACGGCTTTCCAGTGGATACCCACACCGGGGGAGGGTCCCGGGAGGTACGACCGGAGGAAGCTTGAGAAGACCGAAGGTCTTCGAGTGGGTGTCCCCCCTCCCGGTAATAGCGTTTTGGGACAACTTCTGTAACTGCAAAGAATCAGTAGATTTGAAGGGCGGGAACACGAGCGTTGGATAATTCCGTTCCTGGAGGTTCGGAACTCGAGCACCACCAGGCCGGATTTGCGCAGTACGGCTGCCGGGACGGGAAAAAAGTTATTCGCCCTTCTTGAAGAACAGTCGGCAGTGGCAGGTTCCCTGCTCCTCGATCTCTTTCTCGTGGTAGATGCAGGGGCAGATGATGATCCGGTCCTTCTCAGGGTCGCCGCTCCGGAGCCTGCAGGGGCAGTATGCCTCCCCGAACCGCTCCTTGTTCCGGGCGAGCCCGCGGAGGACGGCTTCGAGCTGCTTCTCGTCGACGTTTAAGATGAACCCTTTCTCTTTCGCGTATGCCTTTACTCTGGCCCGTGCCTCTTCGATCCCTTCTTCACTCATAGTAAAACTCCAATTGTCTAACCTACCGGCGCCTGTACTCTTCGATATTGGTTATCATTGAGTTAAAGATTGTGACATCGTCATCCGACCTGGGCACCTTCCGGGTCGCGGAGAGGACACCGGCGATCTTCTCCGTCGAGCCGTTTGGATTGCTCTCAAGGCGAGAACCAGCCCGCCGAACTGCACCACGGCAAACCGCATGCCTCACTCGACCTCAATCGTGTAGTCGTGGATGATCGGGTTCGCGAGGAGCAGCTCACACATCCGTGCCGCCTCCTCCCGTGCCGCCACAGCATCCGGTGCATCGAGCTTGATCCGCACCAGCCGCGCCGTGGTCAGGTCCTCGGTCGGAAACATCAGGTTCGCGAGGGCGTGCCGGATGGCACGCGCCTCGGGGTCGAGCATCCCTTCTTTGAGTTCAATGGTGATGACTACGGTATACCTCATGCGGGCTCGCCCCAGGGCGGGGAGAGGATTCGTTTCGCGACGCCAGCGTAAGTCTCCATGACGTCCCCCTTGCCGAACCGGTAGACGTCCTTGTCGAGGGATGTTCCGGTCTCTTTGTCCCAGAGCCGCATCGAGTCCATGCTGATCTCGTCGCCGAGGACAATCTCACCGTTGTACCGGCCGAACTCCATCTTGAAATCGATCAGGGTGATGCCGCGCAGGTCGAGGTACTCGCTGAGGAGCTCGTTTATCGCGAGCGCCAGGGCCTTGATCTGGTCGAGTTCCTCGGGCGTGGCAAGACCGAGAGCGAAGATCAGGTCGTCGTTTAACATCGGGTCGTGATGTGCGTCGCTCTTGTAGTCGATGATGATCAACGGCGGGTCGAGCGGCTCTCCTTCCCGGAACGGGTAGTTGCGCACGATCGACCCGGCTGCGACGTTTCTCACGATCACCTCGAGCGGGATCATCGTAAGGTTCCGCACGGTGATGACGCCAGGCTCGATGCTCGAGAGGTAGTGCGTCCGGATCCCGTGCTCTTCCAGGTACCTGAAGATGAAAGTCGAAACTTCCGCGTTGTATCTCCCTTTTCCTTCCAGGGTGTCTTTCTTCTCGCCGTCGAACGCCGTGATGTCGTCCCGGAACTTCATGATGTATACTTCCGGGTCGTCGGTGCGATAGACGGATTTAGCCTTCCCCGTGTAGAGGAGGTCAACCTGTTTCATGGCCCGATCTCCTGATATGTGTTGTCCGGGATTCGTCATGAGGTTATGCACCCCCGCCCCGGCCCGATATGGCAATCCTCTCCGCGAGCCGCCGGATCAGGGGTTCGAGCAGGGAGGGGTACCAGCCCTTCTCGATGTGCTGCGGGTAGATACAGAGCCGTTCGCGGAGTTCGGCGTCCCCGGCGATCCGCCGGAGTTCGTCGATCTGCGGCCAGGGGTGCTCGGGGTTGACGTAATCGATGGTGAGCGGAGAGACCCCGCCGAGATCGTTGACGCCGCACCCGATCAGGTGCGATGCGTCCGCAAGGTTCGGGGGTATCTGCACCGCCACGTCTGAGGGGAGGATCTCCCGGGCGAGGCGAATCGTCGCACAGATCTCGTCGGTGCCGGGAACCGGTGCGCCTTCCATCGCAGTCCCGGGTTTCGGGCAGAAGTTCTGGACGATCACCTCCTGGATGTGGCCAAAGCGCCGGTGGAGGTCGGCGATGACCCGGAGCGACTCCTCGCGGTCGTCCGCCGTCTCACCGATCCCGAGCAGAATGCCGGTCGTGAACGGTATCGAGAGTTTTCCGGCGTTCTCGATCATCTCGATCCTGACCTCCGGGTCCTTCCCCGGCGAGTTCCTGTGCGCTGGAACGTCCGCGGTCGTCTCGAGCATCAGCCCCATGCTCGCGTTCACCTTACGGAGCCGGTCGAGTTCCTCGTAGGTGAGGATGCCGGCGTTGGTGTGCGGCAAAAGACCGCGGTCGATGGCCGCGAGGGAGAGGTCGTAGACGTAGTCGAGGATATCCGCGTAGCCGAGCCGACCGAGCATCTCGCCAAAGCCCGGCACCGCGCCGGGCCGTTCCCCGAAGGTGAAGAGCGCTTCCGTGCACCCGAGGGCCGCGCTCGCTTCCAGCGTCCGGATCGCCTCGTCGGGCGGCATGACGCACCCTTCCCGCACGGGAGTGCGGAAACAGCAGTAGCCGCAGCGGTTTGCGCAGACCGTTGTTAAGGGGAGAAACGCGTTCTTTGAGAAGGTGATCACGCGGCGGTGCATGGGTACATGTCGGCATCGTCTCACATGAACTTTCGGTCGTGAGGGTGACATGGCCTCGCGCGAAGAACGCGAAGGGAGTTTCAGGCAACTATATTGGACTTCGCGTCTTCGCGTGAGCAGATCGTCAAGATAGCCGGAGGTGCGAAGTGCGAGCGTAGCGAGCATGAGAAACCCGAAGGGTTTCGAAGTGCGACTGGCAGAATGGCAGGAGCATGAGCACCGCCAGGTTCGAAGTGCGACTGGCAGAATGGCAGGAGCATGAGCACCGCCAGGTTCGAAGTGCGACTGGCAGAATGGCAGGAGCATGAGAAACCCGAAGGGTTTCGAAGTGCGAGAACCGAAGCGTGAACACCACATAGGTGAGAGACGGAGCTTTCGATTTAACCCGGGCCGGCCTTATCCCACCGCACGGGAAACGATGCCTTTTTGATACTGCCCCGACAACCGTTTCTCAATGTACTTCCACGCGCTCATCCCCTTTAAGCCAGTAAACCCCAAGACGCGCCTCTCCTGTATCCTCAACCAGGAGGAACGGGAAGCGTTCGCCCGGGCGATGCTTGAAGACGTGATCGCCGCCGTGCAGAAGTCCGGGTGCAGCGCCACCCTCCTCTGCACTCACTCCTTCAAACACGAGAACGCCCTCATCGCCGTCCGGACGGAGCCGCTCAACGAGGCCATCAACTGGGCGCTCAAGCAGTTCCACTGCCCGGCGCTCATCATCATGGCTGATATCCCCCTGGTGACCGCCGGGGGCATCCAGCGGCTGATCCGCACCGAGAAGGACATGGCCATCGTGCCGGGCCGGGGCGGCGGGACGAACATCATCTTCCTCAAAAAGCCGCAGTGCTTCCGCGCCGACTACTACGGCGCGAGTTTCCTCGACCACATGCGGATCGCAGAGGAGTGCGGCTTCTCCGTCGAGGTGATCGATTCGTTTCGGATGTCGACCGATATCGACGAGAAAGAGGACCTGGTCGAGATCCTCATTCACGGAAAAGGGAGAAAAAGCAGAGAGTACCTGGAGAACTCAGGATTCTCGATTGTCCTTGACGAGAAGGGACGGGTCGGTGTGCAGCGCCACCCCCATGAAGAGGCACTCTGAAGCGTCGATCGTGGCGACCCCGGTGTAATCGCCGACGACAAGCCCGACGCCCCGCACCACGGCCGCGGGGACGCACTCCCCCGCCTCTCCCATCACGAGTTCGGCGGCGGACGCGATACAGTCCGCCACCGCCCTTTTTGTGACCTCGAGTTCGCGGCCGAAGAGATCTTTTTTCCCGCGCTCATCGACCACCGAAGGGATGCCCGAGCACCCGATCGCGACCCCGGAGCACCCGAGACGCATCGCGTGCGTCCGGGAATCGATGACGATGACCCCGACGTCGGCACCCGACCGCTCCGCGATCGTGGCACGTATCCGCGCCGCGGATGCGTCCGGATCGAGAGGAAGGAGGACGAGCGACCCCTCCGGGGCGTTCGAAGCGTCGATCCCGGCGTTCGGCAGGAGCGTCCCGTTCTTCAAGCAGAGCAGGAACCCGGGAATACCGCCGACGATCCGGTCGCTCTCGCGGAGCACCACCTCGGCGTGGCGGGGATCCATATCGAACTCTTCGGCGAACCGGAGGGCTTTTGCCGACGGTTCGACATCGGCGAGCTGCACGACCCGGTTTTCGGCGGTGGCGAGAGCGGACTCCGCGACGACCACGACGTCGCCCGTCTCGAACCCCCGGACGGCCGAGCGTTCGACGGACGAGAGAAGGTGCTCCGCGACGTCGTCGCCGGGGCGGAGCAGGGGGGTCGCAAGACCATATACCGAGAATGAAGGTGTTGTCATGTCTGCCTCATTGTTGCATGAACCCACAGGAGGTCGGCGGTCTCCGCGACGTCGTGGCTCCGCACGACGGCCGCTCCCGCGTCGACGAGCATCGTCGTGAGCGCGAGGGTTCCCGCGAGCCGGTCCTCGGGCTGGCGGCCGAGCAGGTCGCCGATAAACGTCTTCCTCGATATCGCGGCAAGCACCGGGCGGCCGAACTCCAGGAACGAGGAGAAGTTCCGGCAGAGTTCCCAGTCGTGCTCGCTCGTTCGGCCGGGGGTCCAGCGTCCGACAGCGGGATCGAGGACGTATTCCTCGACCCCGAAGCGCGCGCACCTCGTAACAACCGCTTCGAGGGCTTTCTTTGTGGCGGCAATCCCGGCGGCATCGCCGGGTTCGCGGCAACTCGCCATCGCGAAGACCGGCAGCCCGGAGTCGGCGACCGCTCGCGCGTAGCGCTCGTCGGTGAGCCCGGAGATATCGTTCACCGCATGAACATCGTGGCGGAGACAGACATCGAGCACCTCCGGGTGCCGGGTGTCCACCGAGAGGGTGATCCCGGTTCCATCGAGTTCCGAGAGAGCCGCGTCCACCCGTGCCGCCTCCTCGGCGACGGTGATGGGAGAAGAGCCCGGGGCCGTGCTCTGCGCCCCGAGATCGATCATATCGGCGCCCGCCGCCACCATGGCGAGTGCGCGGTCGTGTACCTCTCCGGCCGGGATATAGGAGCCCCGATAGAACGACTCGGGGCTACAGTTGATGACGCCCATCAGGCGAACAGGGGCGCCGGCGCCGATCCGGAGACGGTTTACCATACAGTGGTATTGTCGCATGTCCTCAACTTGGCCGCCATGAACGTATTTTCCATCAGCGTCGCGATGGTCATGGGGCCGACGCCTCCGGGCACCGGGGTTATCGCTCCCGCCCGGTCTTTCACCGCCTCGAAATCGACATCGCCGCAGAGTTTGCCCTGCTCGTCCTGGTTGATCCCGACATCGATCACCGTCGCGCCTTCTTTCACCATCGTTGATCCGACAAACTTCGCTTTTCCGATCGCGCTGACCAGGATATCGGCGTTTCTCATCTCCGCTTCGAGATCCTCGGTCTTCGAGTGACATATGGTGACGGTCGCATCGACGTTCAGGAGCAGGGCGGCCATGGGCCGGCCGACGTCGATACTCCGGCCGACGACAACCGCCCGCTTGCCGCGGATCGGGATCTTGTATTCGTCGAGGATCGTCATGATCCCCTGCGGAGTGCAGGGTGCAAAGAGCGGGGTTCCGGAAAACAGCCTGCCGAGGTTGCAGGGGTGGAACCCGTCCACGTCCTTTTCGGGCGCGACCGCTTCAATGACGCGGGTGGTATCGACCCCGGCCGGGAGCGGGAGCTGGACCAGGATACCGTTGATATCGGGATCGTTGTTGAGGCGCGTGACCGCCTCGAGCACCCGCTCTGTCGTGACGTCCGCCGGGAGTTCGATCCCGACCGATCCGATCCCGACGCGCTCGCACGCCCGGTGCTTCATGCGGACGTACATCTGCGACGCAGGGTCTTCGCCCACGATGACGGTCGCGAGGCGCGGGTAGAGCCCGGACTCGTCTATCTTCTCCTTGAGAATCTCGAGCCTCTTCTCCGAGACTGCTTTGCCGTCGAGTATCATGCTACTTCAGGGTAGAGGGGATACTTGCTCGCGAGGGCTATAACTTCTTCTCTCACTTCGGTGATCGCCTTCTTAGAGGTCTTGTCCTGCGCGATGTCTTTGACGACCCGGGCGATCCAGTGAGCGATCTGCTTCATCTCCTCCTCTTTCATACCGCGGGAGGTGACGGCAGGCGTACCGATCCTGAGACCGCTCGTCACGAAGGGGCTGAGCTGTTCGCGGGGGATGGTGTTCTTGTTCACGGTGATGCCGGCTTCGCCGAGCGCGACCTCGGCCGCAAGACCCGTGAGGTGCTCGCCGTTCGTAGAGACCCCGGTCAGGTCGAGCAGGATGAGGTGATTGTCGGTGCCGCCGGAGACGAGATCGAGCCCTTCGCTTGCGAGGACGTCGGCCATCGTCTTTGCGTTCTTGACGACCTGCCCGCAGTAGTCCTTATACGCGGGGGTCAGGGCTTCCTTGAAACAGACCGCCTTCGCCGCGATTGTGTGCATCAGCGGGCCGCCCTGCATTCCCGGGAAGATGGACTTGTCGATCGCCTGGGCGTCTTCGTTGCTGCACATGATGGCGCCGCCGCGGGGGCCGCGCAGGGTCTTGTGCGTCGTCGTCGTCACGATGTCGACGACCCCGACCGGGGAGTTGTGGTGTCCGGTCGCGCAGAGTCCGGCGATGTGGGCGATATCGGCCATGCACTTCGCGCCGACGGTATCGGCGATCTCCTGGAAGGCCTTGAAATCGATCTCGCGCGGGTAGGCGCTCGCGCCGCAGACGATCATCTGGGGTTTCACCGTCCGTGCCAGGTCCTCGATTGCCGCGTAGTCGAGCGTCTCGCTCTCGGAATCGACACCGTAATGGAAGATGGAGTACCAGCGCCCGGTGATATTGACCGGTGAGCCGTGAGAGAGGTGGCCGCCCTGGGTGAGGCTCTGGCTCATGATCCTGTCCTTGTAGCCGAGGTAGGCGAAGTAGACCGCCTGGTTCGCCTGGCTCCCCGAATGGGGCTGGACGTTCGCGTGCTCGGCCCCGAAGAGGTCGCAGAGCCGGTCGCGCGCCAGATTCTCCACGACATCATGGAACTCGCAACCGCCGTAATAACGCTTGCCGGGGTATCCCTCGGCATATTTATTGGTCATGATAGAACCCATCGCCTCGAGAACCGCCTTACTGACGACATTTTCGGAGGCGATCAATTCCAACCCGTTGATCTGACGCAGGCGCTCTTTCTCGATGAGGCCTGCGACTTCAGGATCGAAGTTTGCCAGACTAGACATGCAGAAAAAGGGTTGCTCCGTTGAGGTAATATGCTTTCTTTATAGGGGGCTTCTCAAGGCTGCCTGGAAGTCGTTGTACGGCCTATGGAGGCGCGGGTATGCGCCCGGGCGGGTGATGGTTGCGGGGTTCAGGCGTGACGGGTGCCGGGATTTCCCCGGCGGCATCCTGAATTAAATGTAATACTTCTTCATTTGGGGAATCTATAGTAATATTATTACGTAATTATTATCAAGGATTAGTTTGAGGGAGATAATGGCGCAGAAAGATGCAAGAATACGATTTCTTGAGCGGGAACTTGCGGAGCGCGAGAAGGAGATGGAGACCATGAGAGAGCGAGAGCAGCCGCCGGTATCGGAGGCGGGGGACGAGCGCCTGCGCGACCTTGAGCAGAAAGTGCGGGAGTTCGAGGACATGATGAGGGGCCTGGCAGAAGATCGCGGGCAGTCCCGGGCGCCAGAGGCGGGGGACGAGCGCCTGCGCGACCTTGAGCGGAAGGTGCGGGAGCTCGAAGCCGTGGTGAAAGGTCTGACGGAAGAGATCCTGGACATCAAGTCGATCGTGATGAAACTCGCCCGGGATGCGGACGAGTGCCGGAAGCCGCCGGTGCCGGTAGAAGCGAAGAAGGGCCCCGTTTCGCTCCAGGCGGAACCGCGCGCCGAGGCGGAACCCCGTCCTGCGGCAGAACCACGCCCCGTGCGTGCCGCGGAGCGAAAGACCCCTGCGCGCCCGGTGGAGGAACAACCGCCTGCGCCCGCTCCGGAGGATGATCGGGATCTCGAACTCATCATGCAGAATGACGGGACGCTGAAACCGGAGCCGAGGAGGTCCTCCGAGTACATCGTCGCCAGCACCGGTTCGAGGGGCGTACCGACGAAGGGGCGGGGGAAAGGCGGCAAGCCGTCTGAACGCAAGCTCTTCGTCGAACAGAAGAAACGGCCGGTGGATGATGTCATCCAGGCTGAAGAGGACGACACGGTCGACCTTTGATCGGTAGGTTAAGGGAGTCCCGTCCTTGTATATCACGCAGCTTGAGATCGACAACTTCAAGTCTTTCGCCAGAAAGACGAAAATTCCTTTTTTTGAAGGATTTACCGTCGTCTCGGGTCCGAACGGCTCCGGAAAGAGCAATATCATCGACAGTATCCTCTTCGTCCTGGCCCTTTCGGGTGCGCGGGGGCTGCGGGCCGAGAAGCTGACGGATCTCATCAACGTCAATTCCGGGAAGAACACCGCCGAGGTGACGGTCACGTTCTCGGACGGCACGACGATCCGCCGCCGGATCAAGCGGACGGCGACGGGATACTACAGTTACAACTATCTCAACAACCGTCTCTGCAAGCAGGCCGACGTCATCGAGTTCCTCGCGAAGATCGGGATCAAGCCGGAAGGCTACAACGTCGTGATGCAGGGTGATATCACCCGCATCATGGAGATGACCGATGGTGAACGGCGCAAAATCATCGACGAGATAGCGGGTGTCGCCGAGTTCGATCACAAGCGTGGGCAGGCATTCTCGGAGCTTGAGGTGGTGCGGGAACGGCTCGAGCGCGAGGAACTCCTCTTAAACGAGCTCGTAGCGCGGCTGGACGCGCTCCAGCACGAGCGCGAGCAGGCGATGGAGTACCGGCAGTGGCAGGAGAAACTCGAGCACCTCGGGCAGTGCCGGGGGTCGGCGCTCGTCCGGCAGAAAGAGCAGGAGCTCGGCACCCTTCACGGTCTCATGCACGACCAGCAAGCGGCGGTCGCACGCACCGAAGGCGAGGTGGAGGCCGTCAAACGCGAGATCGAGGAGGCGCGCGGACGCCAGCAGGCTGTCGACGAGGAGATAAACCGCAAAAGCGGTCCCGAGTATCTCGAACTCGTCGGACGACTCGAAGAGGCGCGAAGCGCGATCAAGCTCGGCGAGAAGAACATCGAGCGACTGAAGGTCAACCGGGACGAGAATGCCGAGGCTGTCCAGCGGATCTACCTTGACGGGAAACGCGCCGAGGCGAAAGTCGAGGAATGCGCCGCGCAGATCCGCAACCTCTCGATCGACCGGGCAAACCTTGCTATGGAACTCGCGACGCAGCAGGACGAGATGAAGAAGGTCGAGGAGCGTATCGCGAGCGAGAGCAAGGAGGTCGAAGGGGTAAAAGACCAGCTCTTCGCAAAGATGCAGGATCTCGAGAGCAAGAAGGAACTCCGGTCGAAGATCCTCCGTGAACAGGACCTCTTCATCGAGAAGAGCCGGATGCGGACGTCGGAGCGGGAACGCCTGGACGCCCGTATCGTCCAGATCGAGGAGGAACTCACGAACAAGCAGGAGCAGGTCGCGGAGTACTCTTCCTGCATGGCCGACTGCGAGGCGCAGAAACGCCAGGTCGAACGAAATCTCTCCGAGGCGGAGAGTACGCTCTTTGCGCGGCGGTCGGCGCTCGATCGGCTTAAGAAGGAGATCCGGGAGAACGAGCAGAGCCTGATGCGCCTGGAGGCGCAGCAGCAGGCGCACGGCGATGCCGGCGGGAAGGCGATGGACTTCGTGCTCGGGATGGACGGCGTTCACGGCGCCGTTGCGCAGCTCGGCCGGGCGCCGCCGGAGTATGCGACCGCGCTCGATGTGGCGGCGATGGGCCGGCTCAGGTGGGTCGTCGTCGATACCGATGCGGTTGCGTCCGATGCAATCCGCTACTTGAAAGAGAACCGGCTTGGACGAGTCACGTTCCTGCCGCTCAACAAACTCCGCCCCCCGATCCTCTCGCCGCTCGAGGCCGATCCGGGCATCGTCGGCTACGCGGTCGATCTCCTGGAGTTTGACCCGGCGTTCGACCGCGCGTTCCGGGTGGTCTTCGGCGCGACGGTGGTGGTGGATACCATCGAGCGGGCGCGGCGGTTGATGGGCCGGTACAGGATGGTCACCCTGGAGGGTGATTTCGTCGAGAGGAGCGGTGCCATGACCGGCGGGTCCCAGGGAAAGAAGAAGGTTCGCGGGTTCGGGGTGGCGGTCGACGACGAGATCGCGCAGGTCCGCGCGAAGCTTGCCGAACTCGAGGCGGAGGCAGGCGAGATCGAGGCGTCCATCGGCCGGTTTGCCGTGGCCGCGGAGACGAAGCGGGCTGAGCGGAGTTCGATCGAAGAGCAGGTTGCGCGCTACCGCATGCTGGTGGACGAGTACCAGAAGCGCATCGAGGTGCTTTCCGGCGAGAAGCAGACGCTCGAAGAGAGTCTGCGCGAGATGCTTGATGCCGCGAAGAACGGCGGCGAGGAACTTGCGCGACTCGAGGATGATCTCGAACGGATAACCGGCGAGATCGCGCAGGTCTCGGCGGAGATCGACGATCTCAAGAAGAAACTCGACAACACCGAGGTTCCGGTGCTCACCGAGCGGTACGAGGGCATCCGTAAGGCGGTCGAGGATATCGAGCGGCGGCTCCGGAACAAGGACGCCGACATCACCGACGCGAAACGCGAACGCCAGCACTTCGCGAACCGCATCGAGGAACTTTCTGCGGAACGGGGCCGCCTGGAGGCGAAGAACCGGGAGATCGACGGTGAGATCACGGCCACGGAGGAGCAGATTGGGGAGCAGCACCGTCTGATCGTGCAGCTCGAGGCGCGCCAGAAGGAGTTCTCCGACGAACTTGCCGGTCTGCATGAGAAACGCGACCGGATCCTTACGGAGATCCGGGTGCTCGACCAGCGCGCTCTCGAACTCTCGGGCGCGATGGAGCGGATCCGGATGCAGATCGATGCGCTCAACGAGCGGGAACAGTCGCTCCTGGCGGAACTTGCGGTGCTCCGGGAGCAGGCCGGCGACGTGGAGACCGATCTCGATCTCGCTGCCATCGACGCCGGGATTGCGGAGGCCGAGCGGGCGTTGAAGAAGATCGGTGCGGTGAACATGCTCGCGATCGAGGAGTGCGACCGGGTCGCTGCCCGTGTGGAGGAGCGGACGGGGAAGAAAGAGGTGCTTTCGCGGGAGCGGATGATGCTTCTCGAGCGGATCGAGAAGTACGAGAAGATGAAGTATGATGCTTTCATGACCGCATTTACTGCGATCGACACGAACTTCCGCGATATCTTCGCGCGCCTGACCGACGGGAGCGGGAGGCTCATCCTCGATAACGAGGAGGATCCCTTCGCCGGCGGCATGACGTTTGCGGTGCAGCCGCGCGACAAGAAGGTTCACCTCCTCTCTTCGCTTTCAGGAGGCGAGAAGTCGCTGACCACGCTCGCGTTCATCTTCTCTATCCAGCAGTTCATGCCCGCGCCGTTCTACGCGCTCGATGAGGTGGATATGTTCCTCGATGGGAACAACGTCGGCCGCATTGCCGCCATGATGAGCGACCTCTCGGGGAATGCGCAGTCGATCATCGTGTCGCTTAGAAAACCGATGATCGAGCGCGCCGACCGCATCGTGGGCGTGACGATCCGCGCCGACAAGAGCACCTACGTGACCGGTGTGCAGAACAATGGATGAGGAGCCTGTCGAGATCCTGGCCGGCATGGCCGAGCGGGGGGAGGTCGATCCCTGGAACATCGATATCGTGGACGTGACCGACCGGTTCCTCGCCGAACTCGACCGGAGGAAGGAACTCGACCTGCGGATCTCGGGGAGGACGCTTTTTTATGCCGCGTGCCTGCTACGCCTGAAGTCGGATTACCTTGACGGCTGGGGCGAAGAAGAGGACGAGGAGTCGTTTGCCGACGATGAGGATGAATCGTTTGAGGATCTCGGGTTCGACTTCGAGTCTGCCGGGGATCTGGAGCCGATGGATCGCCTGGAGCGGGAGATCCAGCGTCGCCTGGGACGGAAGAAGCTGCGGAAACGCCCGCCGGTCACGCTCTATGAACTCATCAAGCAGTTGAAGACTGCGGAGAAGGAGCAACGCCGCAGGCAGCGCAAACGGGTTCCTGTGGCGAGAGAGCCGGAGCTCGATCTCAGCGCCGGAGACGTGGTGGCGGTGGCGCACGATGAGGGATACCGGGGTGCGGTCGATGTCGTCATGCAGGAGTTTCAGCGCGCCGCCCAGAAAGGCGATATTCTGACGCTTGACGATCTCTCCGGCGCTATCGGGAGGAGCCGCCGTGAGGTCTACATCCCGCTCTTGTTCTTGATGCTCGAGGGCAAACTCGCGCTCTGGCAGGACGAGTTCTTCGGTGAGATCTATGTCGGCGAGCATATCCCCGACAACGAAGCCGGAGAGGCCGGCCAGGATCTGTAAACGGCTGGATGAGGCCGTTTATCCCTTTTTTCGCGACAATTCTGCCGGATACAGGATCGGTGGTGGTGCGCGCATGGGATGTTCCTGCGCTCCGGGCCTCCGGTGAAGTCTTCTGAGTGGTTAATCCGGGTGATTTCGCGACGCGATTCCACTTTTTTGAACGGGTGTGGGGTAAATGTATAAATACCTCCGCCGTTAACATGTAGTAGCCAGGTTGAGAGCAAAATCCGTGCGAATTCTGCACGAATGTGCAGAATGTCCGAATATCTCAACGGTTATGGGGGTCGAAGCCGGGTGCTTGGATCCGACGAAGCAGGATAATGTTTATATGGCATTGATGGTAACATAGTAAGGCTGTGTTGTCAGGACGTCGGTTCGTGCAGCCCTTCAAGGGCGGTCTGATCTCGTGTCCCCTCAACCGCTGTGAGGGCCCGACAATCGAGTCGGGTCTGATACGGGTTGACAATGTTTATATGTCGGGAGATCCAATATATATTCTCGCAGGATGTCCCTGTGTGCCCGCGATGCGGGCGTATCGGGACGATCGGGTCGGGAATATGTGTTTGATTTCCGGCCTGGAATCTGGGTGGGAACAAATGGTTATATGTGATGACTCGCAAACATAAGTTCCTGCACAGGTGAAGCATCCGGGAACCCGGAACGCAAATTTCCGGGCAGTTCCTCGATCGGGCTGGAGATCCTCTCGGGATCTCCGGGACGGATTCCAGGGCGGGGGAGAATGTTTATATGTGTTGAAGCACAAACATTAATCCTTGCACGGGTGAAATCCTTTGGCCTTGTTCGGGTCAGCATTCCCTGTATTCAAAAACGGATATGAAGGTTCGAGACTCGTTCTCGGATCCGATACAGGAAACATGTGTTAAATATTTGTAAAATAAACATTGTTTTCCTGTTGATGGGGAACCAACACGACCGTGCCGTGACGCGGGTTGGTTCTGACGTTGGCATTGGCAATGCGGAAATTTGTTCAGTAACCGCTAATTCCTCCCAAGTT
>NZ_VCYI01000010.1 GCF_030464365.1 Methanoculleus methanifontis
CCGTTCTCCTGATCGGAAAGATAATCTTCGATTAACGCTAAGGGATCCATGGCCCTGTTTCTCCTTTGTCCAAATCTAGGTTGGATCCAGGGCCAATTCAATTTTACAGAACTTTCGTTACGCTACCATTTTTTGATTTCTGGAGAAAATATTTCTGCTCATGAATGGGCGCTGTGTACAGTCCAATGCAAAAATTCTCATCAACGCGATCTGGATCGTACACCGTGACACTCTCTGATCTATTAGACGAGTTAAAAGTCTCGGCCCATGCAGGTACAGGTTCCTTTTCGATTATCAATACCGAAATGCCAACCCATGAACTTAAAGTAAATATTATTACAGTGATAGCCAAATAAACGATTATCCGATCGCTCTTCACCTTTTTACCCATACCGATCCTCCATGAAAAAAGTGGTTGAGTGCTAGATACTCAATGTATCATCAGTCTGTGGATACTGATACTGGTTATACTCTGGAGCTTCGAAGATGTGATTTGTTTCTGCAGTCCAGGTCCCGCTTGCCGATTCACTGCCAGAGTTATAGTTTAATTCTGCTATGCCCGAGTTACGATTGATCAGATTTTCCTCATACTTTAAAAGGCCATTTTTCCAGACTTTCGCACGGACACCAATTTTGTCGATTGGAAAGTAATCTCCATTATCTGTCTTAGAGGTCGAGTAATGCCTACAAAGCACCTCATTTGAAGAATCCCTCGACAAAACTGTATCAGCCTTCCATGTGACAGGGATCCTTAACAAGAAGGGATTTTGATCATCTGGGAGCATTAAATCTTTTGTTGCCGGTTGAGCGCTCACGGGCACGATGGTCACACCCACCAGCAACAACCAGACGAGTGTGATGCCAAACCCAACTTTCTTTAAGTTAGCCATTTTATTCCTCCTTTTTGTATGATGCCTGAGGATGATTTTTCCTACATAATCACGCTTTTAAGGGGTAACCTTTTGTTCCAAGAGTGAATTCACCCAGACTTTTGAGATAACACAACTAATTCAACAGTTGCATCGAATTTACTTACGCTCCTGAAGTGTAAGTGGTACCCTTGGTTGGTAGAACACTGATAATTACTGAGGTCATCCCAATACTCTCGCAATCATGATGCTGCATGCCAGGTGAATCAGTCCCATGAATGAGTGCTCATACCGCTCGTATCGTGGAACGATCTTCTTAAATGCTTCAATCCAGCTGAAGAACCGCTCTACCGCACTGCGTTTCTTGTAGAGTTCCGGATCAAACCCGAACGGTCTTCCTCGCTTCGGCTGTTTCCGGGATCTTCGATTGACCGGGATATTGCTCTTGATCCCTCGTTTCCGGTTGTATTGTCGGATTTCCCGAGCATCGTAGGCTGCATCTGCGGAGATGATCCGGGGACGAACCTGCACCTCAGGAATCTCAAATGTTTCGAGAGTTGGTTCGTAGAGCCGGGAATCGTGGACATTTGCTGGTGCAACCGTGCAGGCAAGCGGGAGGCCGTTCCGATCGACCAGAGCACTCAGTTTGTTCCCGTTTACCTTTTTATAGCCATCATAGCCGATGGATCCCCTTTTTTTGCCGGGATATCCTTGGTATCTGTCGCACAATGCGAGAGATCGATCTTCTTGATCTCGTACCCGGATCGGAGCAGGTCGAGGAAGATCGCCTGATACACGCCCTTCTCACAGAGCTCGAGGTGATACCGGTGAACCGTTGATTTAGTACCGTAGTTCGCCGGGACATCGAGCCAGGAGCATCCGGTGGTCAGAACGTACAGGATGCCGTTGATCAGCCCGCGGGGATCACAGCGGGGTCGGCCAATGTGCGGCTTTGTTGGGGGAAGGTAGTTCTGAACAATCTCCCAGAGATCATCGTCGATTTCCCGGAATACCATGATTCCCGGTTTTATCTGGGGGGACTTATAATTATAGGATCACCTCACTATCTCCTGAGTAGGATAGACGCTCCGGGGCGTTGTGATCCGCTTCTAAACCCTTGTAATACACCGAATCAGGCATCTGCTTCAGTAGTAATCTCATATCACTAAATATCTTGTGTGATATTCATCTAATCGTTAGAGGACAATTAGATGATTTACACAGAAGATTTAAGGTGTCTACTCTTAAAGTCCTAGGAGAATTGCGATTAATCCTCTCTTTCATCAAGGATTTGCTCTTTCATTCCTTCACTGCTGCGCCGCTTCCTTCCTGAACTCTTTCCTTTGGGGTTTTTTTTTGGATTTTCTCGAGAGCTACCGCTCGGCAGCTTGCGCTTGGAGGGTAAGAAGTTGGCGGAGATTAAAATCTATGCAGGAGAAGGTGTTCTTGACGCGGACCCTGGCAACGGTCGTGACCATGAGATGCCCTGCCTCGAACACCCGTTTCATCCAGGCGAACGGCCGTTCCACCAGTGATCGGGTCCTGCTGATGGCCTTGTTCCGCCGGTTCTCCTTGATCGACAACGGATGACCGCGAGTCGCCCGGTGCATGGTCTTGTCCATGGACGCCTTCGGTTTCACCCCGAAGTAGCCTTTATCACGATAGACCGTTTCGCCTGTGCAGGAGAGATCGATCCTGCTGTCATGGAGCGACGCCGTGGTGGTCTCGATCCGGCGGATGAGCTGGTAGTCCTTGTCCATGAGGATATGGAGTTTGTAGCCGAACTGGGACTTCGAGCCCTTCTTTGCCCAGGTGCCGTCACGGCTACGCCGCGTCTCTGCCTGGTCTCCCCGGGGGGTGTCGGCAGAGGCGTGTCCGGGATCGGCGGTGATGAACGAGGCGTCCTGCATGACGCCGCGCTTGATGGTGAGCCCTTGTACCTCGAGTTGCCGCTGGAACTCCTCCCAGATCGCGGTATCCTTCCCGGTTTGCGCCAGGCGTTCCCGGAACAGCCAGACCGTCGACCGATCCGGAATGGTCTCGGGGTATCCCAGGAAGTGGCGGAACGAGATCCGGTCGGTCGCCTGACGTTCCAGTTCGGGATCCGAGAGGCCATACCACTGCTGAAGCACCAGCAGCCGGATCATCAGAACAACGTCGTAGTTCGGACGACCGCCTCGTCCCTCGGCATTGGTGTAGAGGTCAGCAAGGAGAGGACGAAAGGCGTCCCAGTCGATCAGACCGCTGACCTCCCCCAGCCGATCGCCCAGAGCGGCAAGGCTGGCATATTCGTGCCGAATCGCAAAATTGGTAAACGTGCTCATGAGAAAAACGTCGATCCGTGGCTATAAAGTACTTTGGATGAGGTGGGGTTTTTCGAAGTTCTCCTAGATATTGCTTATGAATGCGTGTAGGATCCTGATCCCAGTACTGCTCATGGCGGCGTTGCTCACTCTGCCTGCATATGCACTGGAGTCCGAGGTAAACGACTGTGGCTATGAAATTGCCCCTCTACCTGAAGAACATCAATGGATGTCTGTATTACGAAATTATGCCACAATAACACAGGGGGGGACCGATCGATATACAAAATCTGTCTCAAATGGTGAAACAGATCTGCCCCTTGATTTGAACTGGGGAAATTCCGCAAACTCCCTCTCTCTCACAGTCAGTTCTCCCACAACTGTTGTTGCAATATTTCACGATGCCGATGACGGGAAAAATGACGGTCGGATAGGTATGATCATTCGCAATAGCGGAGGGTTAGAACCCGGAACGTGGACGTTCCTCGTCCATGGCGAGAGTGTTCACGGAACCGAGGACTACACCTTTGAATGGTATTGACAGATCTGTCGGGCAGATCTTAAGGGCGCAGAGGTATCGAAGAAATGAAGCACTGGATCTTTGTCGCACTTATCATCACAGGATTTTCCTTCCTGATATGTCCTGCGGCGGCCCCAGGAGGTTACACATTTTCGCCGCTGGGTGAACCTCCGCCGGAAGGCGGCAATGATTTCACCGAAATATCATTCTGGGAGTTATCACCCCGCATGATGCTCGTCGAGCTGCTGCTCTTCATCTCCCCAATGCTTCTCTTCCCTGCTAAATTCTTTTACTCTTTTACTGTGGTGCCTTTTTTCGGCTACCGGCGCATCTTCCGGAGGAACGCCCTTGACCATGACTCCAGGAAAAGGTTGTATGAGTGTATCGGCCAAAGCCCGGGCATCTCACTTGGGGCGCTGACCCGTGCCTCCGGGGTCGCGAGGGGGGCGGCTCAATACCATCTCTGGCGCCTCGAATCGGTGGGCATGATCGTCGAGGTCCGTCGAGGCGGTCAGGTGGGCTATTTCAAAACCAGCGAAGGCTCCAGCGTGGTCAGTCGGAGTCTTTATCTTCACCTGCAAAACGGTACGACACGACAGATTCTCTCCCTGCTCCTGGAGGATCATCACCCCTCGCAGCAGGATCTTGCCGTAGCTATCGGCATCTCAGCCCCCTCGGCTTTCTGGTATATGAGGCGCCTCATAGCCGATGGGATCGTCGAACCTCACCGAGAAGGAAGGACAATGAGGTATTGTCTCACGCCCAAGGCCCGGGAACTTCTCAGGGAGAAGACCAGATATGACGGTACAGGCTACTGGAGATCGGGAGATGGCGAAAAAGGGATTATCGTATGAAACTCCGAAAAAACAGCGCACCGATGTGGTGTCTCTATGCGCCGACCGGGACTCGAACCCGGGTTTAGGCGTTGGCAACGCCTAGTGATAACCACTACACTATCGGCGCACGCCTGTGCTTTCGCACTGTGTGCCTTACAACGTGGGTTTTTCTGGCTAATAAGCCTATCGAAGCGCGGCCTGGATCGGGCGCTGCCGCCCCTGCAGGATCGCGAGGTCGGCCGGCCCCGCGGGAGGCCGATCGCGCACTATCGGTGACCGCGTTCGAGCGCCTGCTTGATGTTTCGGTTTGCCAGCAGCCAGAGCCCTGGTATCAGGACCAGGACGAATACGGCCAGGGCGTAGGTGACGATCTCAGCGGAGATGAGCAGGAAGTTGAAGATGCCATGCAGCACCATCCCGAGAGCGAGCCCCCGCAGGACGATTCCCGAACGCTCTTCGGGAGCCGCGAATTTGGCCCTGCCGAGGGCGTAGCCCCAGACACCGGCGAAGAGCGCGTGCCCCGGGACCGAGAAGATCGCACGGACAACGATCGTGCCGAGGGCAAGCGACGGCGATGTCAGGTATGCCGTAAAGACATAGAGGACGTTCTCGAGCGTTGCGAGTCCGAGGGCGGCGGCGGCGGCGTAGACGATGCCGTCCATCGGCTCATTGAACTCGGTGTTGTGGTAGGCGAACCGGCGCACGACCGCAAACTTGCCGTACTCCTCGACGATGGGCGCGATGACGGCGCCCATGATCAGCGGAGATACGATGAAGAGGCCGAAGAACCCCTCGACGAAGGCGACGGGAAACGTGATGAGGACGCCGAGGAGGAAGATCTTCACGATCAGAGCCGCCGGTTCGGGCTCGTATTTATCCCTGCGGTAGAAGTACCACGCCCAGAACACCCCCGGCGCCAGCGCCAGGGCAAGGATTACCAGCGGTTCAACGACCATTGCTTGATCGGGGTTCATGGTTTACGAGAGGAAGAGTCTTTCCGTCACGATGACGCGGAGTGGTGCCTCCTTGCGAGGGGGCCACCACCGTATCGGGCATCATCGCGGATAACCTCTCGCATCCGGTCTGTCACCTGTGCCCGGCGACTATCCAGCCTGCCGGCCCCCGTTCAAAAAAAGGTTATTCGGGGAGGAGATGGTATCCCGGCGCGAGCCCTTCGAGGACCAGCAGCCCGTAATACCGGAAGAACGTGACGAACGGCACCGCGATCAGGAGCGCGACCGGGATGACGATGATGAGGTAGGGGATGAGGAGCGCGAGGAGCAGCACGATGTTCGCCTGGATTGCGGCGAGGAGGACGATCCCGATGAGCACGAACGGTATTGCGATGATCAGCATCGCGAGGATGACCAGGACCGCCTGCACGATTCCGGCGATGAGGCCGAGCACGAATCTCGTGATGATGTAGGCGACGGTCTGCCAGAGGTTTTCTGAGATCATCCCAAAAAGCCGCCGCCATCCCTCGATGACCCCGCAATCTTCATGGATCATGATCGGGACGACGAAGTCGTGGGTCAGGAGGAAGACGATCCCGAAGAGGAGGGCTGCGACCAGGATGAATGGAATGAACAGGAGGATGAATGCAACACCGGCACCACCCGACCCCTCGAACCCGACGAGCATGAGGATGAGCGCCATCATGGCGAGGATCAGGATCAGCGTGAGGGCTGCCTCGAAGAGGAAGAGCCGCACCCCTTTGCCAACCCGTTCTCCAAAGAAGCGCCTGATATGGATATCTCCGGTCCGGAGCATATCGACGAAGACGAACTGCATCACCGTGCCGATGATCCACCAGATGAGCGCGATCGCAAGCACGACGAGGATGAGCACCACGAAGATCGTTGCGATCCCGGGGAGGGCCCCCTCGACGCCGGACGGGAGGTCGCCTTCGTTGAAGTTGTACCCGGAGGTGTTCGGGAGACTGACGCCCCCTCCCACAAAGAGTGCGATCAGGGCCAGGCGGAGCCAGACCCCCCACTTGAACGGCCAGAGCAGGCCTTTCGTGCGATGGAACGCACCTTCCAGCCTGCTGAATGCATACGTCTCTTCAGCCATAGTTGTCCCGGAGAACTGGATGTTTCTACCATTTAAACCTTCTTTGGGCGAATCGGTCTCAACGTTCGGGTTCAAAGACCCGTGGCTGCCAATTCCCGGGAAACGGGTCTTTCAACACCTTAATCTAGTCCGTTCACCACAGTATAAAAGGAATGATCCCTCTCATGCTTGACCTGACCGGCAGGAGGGTGCTCATATTCGGCGGAGGCGGTGTCGGTGCCCGAAAGGCTGCGTTCTTTGAGCATGAGGCGGAGGTGACGGTGATCAGCCGTTCGTTCTCGCCGGAACTCGACGCTCTCGCGATCCGGCGGCAGGAGGCCGATCTTTCGGTTCTTTCGGACGAGACGTTCCAGGGCTTCCTGCAAGGTGCGTTCCTCGCGGTAGCCGCGACGCCCGACCCGGGCCTCAACGACCGTATAGGGAGGCTGTGCGCCGAGGCCGGCGTCCTCTTCAACAATGCCGCAGGCGTACCCGGCGACGTCATCATCCCTTCGGTCGTCCGGGGCAGCCGCTTTCTCGTCGCGATCAGCACCCGCGGAAAGAGCCCTGCCGTATCGCGCTACCTCCGCACGAGGCTCGAAGCCGAGTACGCAGACCTCGATAAGATGATCGAACTCCAGGAGGAGGTCCGTTCCATGCTCCGGGAGACCGAACCGGTGCAGGCAGAGCGGTCCCGCATTCTCTGGAGCATCCTTTCGGACGACGAGATCCGGGCAGCACTCGCCACCGACTACGGCCGGGCACGCGCACTGGCGATCGAGAGGTACCTGCATGCCTGAACCGTTCGCCATCCCCCTCGCGCTCGCGGGGATCAGCCATCACACCGCAGACATCGCCACGCTCGAGGCGTTCCGGTTCTCCGACGAGGCGGCGTTCCTCCGCGAGGCACGGGAACGGTTCCGGGGTGCGCTCCTGCTCCAGACCTGCAACCGCGTCGAGATTCTTGTCCAGGGCGACGCACGGAGTCTTGAAGGGTTCCTGCAGGAGAAGGGCCGGCACAGTTTTACGGTCATCGAGGGCGAGGCCGTGCCCCGCCACCTCCTGGAACTGGCCGCAGGCATCGACTCGCTGATCGTCGGGGAAGACCAGATCCTCGGGCAGCTCAAGCAGGCGCTCGCCGCCACGGAGGAGGCCGGGACCTGCTGCAGCGCCATCGGGCTCTGCGTCAAGAAGGCGGTGCACGTGGGGGTGCGGGTTCGGCGGCAGACAGAGATCAACCGGGGAGCGGTCTCCGTCGGCTCCGCGGCCGTGACGCTCGCGGAGAACCTTCTCGGCACCCTGTGCGACCGGCACATTCTGGTCGTCGGGAGCGGGGATATGGGTGTTTTGGTGGCGCAGGCGCTCGCTGCCAGGGGTCTTACGGCCATCTACGTCGCCAACAGGACCTACGAGCGCGCGGTGATGCTTGCCGATAAGATCGGGGGACGTGCGGTCAACTTCAAGGACCTCTACCGCTACATCGCGCTCTCCGACGTCGTCATCTCCTGCACTGCCGCACCGCATCCGGTCATCCGGACGGAGGACATCCAGACAGTGATGGAAGAGCGGCTCTGGCCGCTTGATACCCATCCCCGCCATCTGGTCATCATTGACATCGCCCAGCCCCGCGATGTCGAGGAGGGGGTGCGGTCGATCGAAGGTGTGCACCTCTTCACCATCGACGACCTCAGAAACGTCAACGACGCAGCCATGGAGTCGCGGAGGAGCGAAGCGGGCCGTGCACAGGGGATCATCGACGAGGAAGTCGACCACTTCACCCGGCTCCTCCGCCGGACGGCGGCCGACGAGACGCTTGCCCTCCTCTACACCTGGGCGGAGTCGATCCGGGCACGTGAACGCGACCGGGCACTTGCACGCCTGGGAGAGGCGGACGACCGCATGACGGAGGTCGTCGACGACCTGACCCGTGCGCTCACGAAAAAGCTCCTCTCGGACGTGACGACGGCCATCCGCGCGAGCGCGGAGTGCGGCGATATGACAACGGCAGAAGCCCTGATGCGGGCAATTACCCGGGGAGAACCATGTTTCCAGAACGAAGAATGAGACGGATGCGGCGGCGGATAATCCAGCCGCTCCTCCGCGAAACCGAACTGCGAAAGACCGACCTCATCGCGCCGGTCTTCGTGGATGAATCGATCAGCACGCCGATCCCAATCGCCTCGATGCCGGGGCAGTTCCGCCACCCGGTGGACGGTGTCACCGACTATTGTGAGCGCCTCCGGCACGCCGGCATCCGGGCGGTGCTCCTCTTCGGGGTTCCGGCCGCAAAAGACGGCGACGCGACCGGGGCCTATGCGGCGGACGGTGTCGTCCAGCGGGCCGTCCGGAACATCAAGGAGCGGCTGCCAGAGATGGTGGTCGTGACCGACGTCTGCGCCTGCGAGTACACCGACCACGGCCACTGCGGGATCGTCGGGGAGACCGCCGACGGCCCCGACCTCCTAAACGACCCCTCCCTCGAACTGATGGCGCAGATAGCCGTCTCCCACGCACGGAACGGCGCCGATACCGTCGCGCCGTCGTGCATGCTCGACGGGATGGTTCGGGCGATCCGGCAGGCTCTCGACGCCGCCGGATACCAGGACGTCCCGATCATGTCCTACTCCTCGAAGTTTGCGAGCGCTCTCTACGGGCCGTTCCGCGACGCGGCGGACTCGGGATTCAGTTTCGGCGACCGGACGACTTACCAGATCAGCCCCGGCAACGCCCGCGAGGCAGTGATGGAGTCGGAGCTCGATGTGGCCGAAGGGGCGGATATCCTGATGGTCAAACCGGCCGGTGCCTACCTCGACATCCTTGCGGCCGTCGCGGAGTTCGGGCTGCCGGTCGCGGCCTACCAGGTCAGCGGGGAGTACGCGATGATCAAGGCCGCCGCAGAACGCGGGTGGCTGGACGAGCGTGCCGTCGCCATCGAGACCCTCACTGCCATCAAGCGGGCCGGGGCCGACCTGATCATCACCTACTTTGCAGAAGACGCGGCGGGGTGGCTTGATGAAGAGCAGTGACCTCTTTAGCCGCGCAAAAACCCTGATGCCGGGCGGCGTCAGCAGCCCGGTGCGGGCGATCAAGCCCTACCCGTTCTACGTGGAGCGCGCCGCGGGCTCGCATCTTTCGACTGTCGACGGTGCCGACCATGTCGACTGCTGCCTCGGCTACGGCCCCCTCATCCTCGGCCACGCGCACCCGGAAGTCCGGGAGGCGATCGAGCGCCAGCTCGAGAAGGGGTGGCTCTACGGCACGCCGACGCCGCTCGAACTCGACCTTGCGGGCATCATCACCGGCGACCATCCCGCGGTCGATATGGTGCGGTTCGTCTCGTCGGGCTCCGAAGCGACGATGGCCGCGATCCGTCTCGCCCGCGGCTACACGGGCAAGCAGGATATCATCAAGATCGAGGGCGGGTTTCACGGCGCCCACGACGCGGTTCTCGTCAAGGCCGGGTCGGGGGCGACGACCCTCGGGGTGCCCGACTCCGCGGGCGTCCCTGCGGATCTGGTGGCGCACACCCGGCAGGCCCCCTACAACGACCCCGAGGCGCTGGAAGCCCTTCTCGCCGGAAACGACGACGTCGCCGCGTTCATCCTCGAGCCGGTCATGGGGAACGTCGGCCCGGTCCTCCCCGATGACGGCTACCTCGCCGACGTCCGGGAGATCACCGCCGCACACGACGTCCTCCTCATCCTCGACGAGGTGATCACCGGCTACCGGGCCGGGATCGGCGGCGCGGAGGTGCTCTACGATGTAGAGCCGGACCTCGCCACGTTCGGCAAGATCATTGGCGGCGGCCTCCCCATCGGGGCGTTCGGGGGACGGCGCGACATCATGGAACTGGTCGCCCCCGCCGGCCCCGTCTACCAGGCGGGCACGTTCAGCGGCAACCCGGCAAGCCTTGCGGCGGGGTACGCGACCCTCCGCCACCTCCACGAGCACCCGGAGGTCTACCGGCGGCTCGACGAGGCCACGCGGGCGATCGGGGAGGCCGCCGCGGATGCGGGCAGAGGCTCGTTCGTCAGATTGGGTTCGCTCTTCAAGCACTTCTTCCGCAGCGAGCCGCCGCGGGACTACCGCGAGGTCAAAGAGTGCGACACGGAGGCGTTCTCGCGGTTCTGGAAGGCGATGCTCGAGGCAGGGGTCTTCCTCCCGCCGTCACAGTTCGAGACGAACTTCCTCTCGGCCGCACACACGGAACAGGACATCAAACAGATAGCGGACGCATACGGATCATGTCTCTTCGCATAGGCACACGGGGAAGCGCTCTCGCGCTTGCACAGACAAACAAGGTGGCCGGCATGCTTGCCGACCGGGGTATCGAGGCGGAGGTCGTCACGGTCACGACCGAGGGCGACACCGCGACCGGCGTCCCGCTCCACGCCATCGGGGGGCAGGGGGTCTTCGTCCGGGCGCTCGACGACGCCATCCTCCGCGGCGAGATCGACGCCGCGGTGCACAGCATGAAAGACATCCCCGCAGCCCGCCCGGCGGGGCTCACCTGCTGCGCGATCCTCGAGCGGGACTCGCCCGCCGATTTTCTGGTACACGAGTGCCCCCTCGATGCGGTCTCTGTCATCGGGTCGTCGAGCACCCGGCGCCGCGCCCAGCTCCTCCGAGACGCCCCGGCGCTTGAGGTGAAGCAGCTCCGCGGGAACGTCGACACCCGCATCCGGAAACTCCGTGAGGGGCAGTACGACGCCATCGTGCTCGCGGAGGCGGGCCTTGAGCGCCTCGGGCTCACGCTGCCGGGAGAGCCTCTCCCCACCGATCGGTTCGTCCCGTCCCCGAACCAGGGGACCATCGCGGTCGTCTGTCGTGACGACCCGGCCGTCGCCGGCGCCTTTGCGCCGCTCGACCACGCGCCGACCCGCCTCGACGTCGAGATCGAGCGTGCCGTCATGGAGGAGGTCGGCGGCGGGTGCTTCACCCCGCAGGGGATTTACTGCCGGGACGGGAACCTGATCGCCGAGGTGCTCGCGCTCGACGGTTCCCGGTGGGAGCGGATCGAGCGGCACGTCGCGGCCCTCGACGAGGCCCGGGAGTGGGGGCGGGCGCTGCGTGTGCAGGCGGCCGGACTGATCCGGGAGGCCTATGCGGCACTGGGGATAAAACCATGACAGGAAAAGCGTATCTTGTGGGGTCCGGCCCGGGCGGGCTCGGCCTCCTGACGATGAAGGCCCGCGAGGTGATCGACGGAGCGGACGTGATCCTCTACGACCAGCTCCCGGGCGAGGAGATCCTTGCAACCCTCCCGCGGAACGCCGAGCTCGTTGACTGCGGGAAGTACGGCGGCAGCCATACCCTCGAACAGGACGAGATCGAGGTGCTGATGGTCGAGCGGGTCAGGGCAGGCAAAACGGTCGTCCGCCTGAAAGGCGGCGACCCCTTCCTCTTCGGCCGCGGCGGGGAGGAGGTCGAAACGCTCAGGGAGCACGGCATCGCCGTCGAGGTGGTTCCGGGGGTGACGAGCGCCATCGCCGTCCCGGAGATGGTCGGGATCCCGGTCACCCACCGGCGGTATGCGTCGCAGGCGACCTTCATCACCGGCCACGAAGACCCCACGAAACCCGAGTCCGCCCTCGACTGGGAGGTTCTCGCGCGGCTGAAGGGAACCCTCGTCGTCCTGATGGGCGTAAAGAACCTCCCCGCCATCGCGGCGGCCCTCACCGCGAACGGCAAAGACCCCGCGACCCCGATCGCGATCATCGAGCGGGGGCTCCGGCCCGACCAGCGCGTGACGGTCGGGACGCTTGCCGATATCACCGAGAACGCCCGGGCCGCGGGCGTCCGGCCGCCGGCGGTGATCGTGATAGGGGGGGTGGTGGAGTTGTATGAGGGGTTTGAGGGGTGAAGGAGCACGGTCGTCAGCGCTGTGTTTCCTCACGCGAAGACGCGAAGAACGCGAAGGGAGGGGATGGGTGCGTAGCAATGCGCAGACTTCGCGACTTCGCGTCTTCGCGTGAGACCGTCTCCCATTGCCATGTGACGTAAAGAGCTGGCACAACCCTACCTTCCCCATGCAAAAACCCTTTCAGCCCGGCCGCACCACACCCCGCTACCCGGAATACTCTTTTCTCCCCACGCGTTTATTCTCCTACGAGGATTACCATGCGGAGTGAGAAGGTAAAGAAAGGCTACCAGCGTGCTCCGAACCGGGCGCTGCTCAGGTCGCTCGGTGTCACGGACCGTGAGATGGATCAGCCCTTCATCGGGATAGCGAACGCCTACAACAACATCGTTCCCGGGCACCTCCACCTCCGGTCGATCTCGCAGAAGGTGCAGGAGGGCGTCGCGGCCGCGGGCGGCGTGCCGTTCGAGTTCGGGACGATCGGCATCTGCGATGGGATCGCGATGGGCCACGAAGGGATGCGGTATTCCCTCCCCTCGCGGGAGAACATCGCCGACGCCGTCGAACTGATGGTCGAGGCGCACCGGTTCGACGGTCTGGTCTGCGTCTGTACCTGCGACAAGATCGTCCCCGGCATGCTGATGGCGGCGATGCGGTGCAACGTCCCGACGATCGTCGTCACCGGCGGCCCCATGCTCCCCGGCTACGCGGCGGGCCGCGAACTCTCCCTTATTGACGTCTTCGAGGGCGTGGGCCGTGTCGCCGCCGGCACGATGAGCGAGGAGGAACTCGGGGAACTTGAGTGCGCGGCGATGCCCGGGTGCGGCAGCTGCCAGGGGCTCTACACCGCGAACACCATGGCGTGCGTGACCGAGGCGCTGGGCCTCTCCCTCCCGGGATGCGCGGCCATCCCTGCGGTCGACGCCGCAAAACTCCGAATAGCCCGTGAGAGCGGGGAACAGGTCGTCGGGCTCGTCCGGGAAGGCGTCCGCCCGCGGGACGTCGTCACCCCAGAAAGCCTCTCGAACGCTGTCCGGGTGGACATGGCGCTCGGCGGGTCGTCGAACACCGTTCTCCACCTGATGGCCGTCGCCCGGGAGGCAGGCGTTCCCCTCGACCTCGAGACCTTCAACACCGTCGCCGAGGAGACCCCGCATATCTGCCACATGCAGCCCGGGGGGCCGCACTCGATGCTCGCTCTCTATCGGGCAGGAGGCATCCCCGCGGTCCTCTCGATGCTCGAGCGGTACCTCGACGACGGCCCGACGGTCTCGGGCCGTTCGATCCTCGAGATCGCGAAAGAAGCGCGGGTCGCCGACCCGGACGTGATCAGGACGGCCGACGCGCCGGTCAGCCCTGCCGGCGGCCTGAAGATCGTGCGGGGATCGCTCGCCCCCGACGGCGCCGTCGTCAAGTGCGCCGCCGTCCCGGAGGCGATGTGGCGGCACCAGGGACCGGCACGGGTCTTCGACGGTGAAGATGCCGCGATGGAAGCGATCCTCCACCGCGAGATCGCGGAGGGCGACGTCGTCGTGATCCGCTACGAAGGGCCGCGCGGAGGACCCGGGATGCCCGAGATGCTCTCGCCGACCTCGGCGCTTATGGGCCTCGGCTACGCCCGGGTCGCCCTGGTCACCGACGGCCGCTTCTCGGGCGGCACCCGGGGGCCGTGCATCGGGCACATCGCCCCCGAGGCCGCGGTCGGCGGGCCGATCGCTCTTGTGGAAGACGGCGACGAGATCGCGATCGACCTCTATGCAAAGAGCCTCGACCTCGTTGTAGAGAAAGCGACCCTCGAGGAGCGGCGGAAGACCTGGAAACTGCCGGAACGCCGGCTTACCGGTGTGCTCGCCCGTTACGCGCAGACCGTGGAGCAGGCGAACCTCGGCGCCGTCCAGAGATGACCTCTTCTCCGGGAGGGGGAGCGCATACTCTCCGCCGGGATCGTAGCCCCCGGCGGGGAACAGTCTTTTAACCAAACGGGTTTTGTTAACCAGGTCTACCTTGACCTCATAGCGCACTCAACACTCCGCACCCCGATCCGGGCATCGGCCTCCAGGGCAGTTCAGGCGTTTTGCACCCGATCCGGGGGTTGAGCGCCGCCCGTTTGTCCGGTTTCGAGACTGCACTGTTTCCCCAAAACTTCAACGATATACTTTTTTAAACCCGAGAAATAATTCACTTTTCAGGCGCGACCGTCGAGAACGGTCGCCCATATCACTTAAGGAGGATAATGATGATTGACAGATTTCTTGAGGGTAACAAGCACTTCCTGGAAGAAGACTTCGGAAAAGATCCCGATCATTACGGCCCGCTTGCATCAGGCCAGAGCCCCGTGGTCCTCTGGATAGGGTGCTCCGACTCACGGGTGAATCCCGAGCGCATCACCGGTGCGAAGGCCGGGCAGATCTTCGTGCAGCGCAACATCGGCAACATCGTCCCGGTCCATGACTGGAATTTTGCGACCGTACTCGAATATGCGGTCAACCATCTCAAGGTCGGGGACATCGTCATCTGCGGGCACTCGGACTGCGGCGCCATAAAGGCGCTCGATCACGAGAGCAAGGATGCATACGTCCCGCTCTGGCTGAACAACGCGATGGAGGCGAAACACCGCGTCGATGCAAAGATCCCGGCGCCGAAGAACCCCGAAGAAGAGAAGAACCGGCTGCGTCTCATCGAGCTCGAGAACGTCGCCCTGCAGATCGAGCACCTCCGCACCTACCCGCCGGTCAGGACTGCGGAAAAAGAAGGACGGGTACAGATTCACGGCCTGTACTTCGATCTCGCGACCGGAGAGTTGAAGAAGATACTCTAAGACTCTTCAAGCGCATAATCAATCTCTTCTTTTATCAGATCGAGCGAGATCCTCCCGATCGACGTCACCCTGTCGTTGACCAGGATGATCGGGATAGGAGGGTGGCGCTCCTCGATGATCTCCTTGATGCGGTCGGGCACCTCCTCGTCGATCAGTGTCGTCTTCACCTCGACATTATCACCGTACCCGGCGAGAAGCTCGTCGCGCAGGGCGCTGATGGCGTCCATCAGGCTATTGGATGGGTAGCAGGTCTCAAGGCCGCAGGATCGCGTCTCGTCGCAGGGAAACGGGCCGCACTCAGATTCCGCAAACCCGACAATCTCAACAGTCACTTCTGCCATGCATCATCGGTGGGGGACGGATGCTATATTATTCTTCGTCTCGGGGAGCAAGCAGCGCGGAGAGCGCCGCCCGGACATCGTCTTCAACCCCGCCGATCGTTTCAACGTCTCTCGCCCGGTCGAGATCGCCGATCAGCACCGGCGCGGCGGGACGGATGCCCAGGTTCTCCATGAACATCTCCACCACCCTCGTTACGCAGACAAACGGCTCGGCCCCCCGCCGTCCCGCGACGGCGACGAGCAGGCCCCGGGCGTGCACTTCCTTCCCCAGAACCTTCTCCCGCGCATGAAGCCACTGGCAGCGGTCGATCGCCGCCTTGAGAGCCGCCGGGACGGTACCGGTGTAGACCGGGGTGCATACGACGACCACGGAAGCGGCCTCGAGCGCCCGGATGATCGGGGGCATGTCGTCCTCGACCGGGCAGTAGCCCTGGTCGTAGCAGACGTAGCAGCCGATGCACGGGCGGATCTCCATCTCCTGCAGGTGGAAGACCCGGGACGTGAGGCCGGCACGGGCAGCCTCATCGTCGCACCACGACGCGATTTTTGCGGAGTTGCCGAACCGGCGCGGGCTCCCCTGCAGAATGACGACGTCGGCCGTGCCGGTGCCCGGAAGCGGGCGGGTGAAGACGCGCGGCCGGGTGTAGAGATGGGGGCGGGACGCCACGTCGTGCGCGAGCCGGGTGAAGACGATCTCCGCCGCCTTCCGGGTATCGAAGAGGGTTCCCTGGCGCGCACTCTCATAGGTGTTGATCGCGTAGGCGTAGACCGACTTGGTCCCGCGGAGAACATCGACGGTATACCGGATCATGCCCGGGTAGATGTCTCCCAGGTCGTCCTGGACAAGCCTGAGCGTGAACGTCCCCTCGGGCGTCTCGATGGTCTGGATCTTCTCTGCCGCGCTCTCGCTCATTGTGTGTCATCTCACGCCCTGCCGACTTCAATATTTCGGGTTGATGAGGGCCCGCCGTACAACAAGGAGGATCTGACGCGGCTGGAGCGGGAGAACCAGGCGCTCCGGGGAGAGCTTGCTGGCATCCAGCGGCAGATCACAATGATGAACGCGATGCAGGCTGATGTGGGCGCTACCCCGGAGGCGCTGCAGCGGCTGGTGGATGCAAGGATCCGGGCGATGAAGAGCAGCGGGGAGATTTAACCCTGAGGGCAAGAGAAACTTATTTTATGTACGCCGGGATATTATATCGTATCAGGAGGGAAAGAAGATGGCAAAACCGATAGAACTTGGGCTTGTCCTGGAGGGGGAAGACGCCCGGCGGTTCCAGCGCTATTTGGACCACCCCACAGACACCGATGACGGCCGCGAGTTGATCCGCGAAGCCGCCATCCTTGCCCGCGAGATGCGACTTTGAATATGAAGATACCCCTTAGTAATCTATCTTTTTCTCTTCTCAATGAGGACATTGACATTTCAGCATTCCGATGCGGAGAACCTGATCTGACTGAGTTCCTGATCGAAGATGCGCTCGAAAACCAGGCTGCCCGGCTGTCGGTCACGCGAATCGTGCTGCATGAAGGGCAAGTCGTCGGGTTTTTCACGCTCACCAACGACTGCATCATCAGGAAAAGTGTCAGTGACGACGACGGCGAAGAATGGTATCCATACCCGCACTATCCGGCGCTGAAGATCGCACGACTGGCAACGCACCAGGAGTTTGAGGGCCGGGGTATCGGACGAGCAATGTTGTTGAAGACGGTGGCCATCGCCATGCGGCTCTCGCAGTATGTGGGGTGCCGCATGATCACGGTTGATGCAAAACCGAAGTCTGAGGGATTTTATCTGAAATACGGCTTTCAAAAGGCTCTAACAAATAAGAAGAAGGATACGATTCCTCTCTATCGTGACTTCTATCGATCTTACCAGGAAGCCGAGAAGGGTATGAGCCTCTGACTGTTTTTGATGATAGATTGCGATGATGAACACGATGCAGGCCAGTGTCGCGGACGATCTCGAGGCGTTGCAGAAGTTAGGGGATGCGCGGATTAAGGCGTTGATAGGAGAGGCAGATAAGAACTAATTGTTCAGGCACCCCGGGCGGATTCTTTCTCAACTTTCCTTTTATATGCCTTCCTGCATCTATCTGAGCAGTATTGTCCTTTTCCCTCTGATCTCTTCATTCGCTTACGCTGGATGATACCACCGCAATTATCGCACCGGGGTAGGTCGTCGATGGACTGGTTGGGAGAAATCATTTCCTCAACCCCCTGCCCGCAATTATCGCGCCCAGGTGGTTCGTCGGTGGGGGTATGAATTCTGGAAAATGTCTTGGTTTGCGCTTTGTAGTGATCTAGGATTAATTGAAGATCATCAATGGAGATATGAGGTATGGAAGAGCCGCTCATATCGAGGTGGTGTCTGACGTTGATCCATCCATCAGGCGCAATTTTCTTAAAATTCCCTCTACTGTAGTTGTATCGGTATCTCTGACGTTCTAGCTGGGCTTTATATCTGCACTCCTGAGAGCAGTATTTTTGTCCGGGCGCAATGCTGTAGTACGCGTCAACCGTGCGGACCGCTGGCCGGCGATGAGGATTGCCCGGGAGCAGCCAGTTGTGACAATATTGGCAGGTAGGTTCGTGGACGGTGTAAATATACGGTTTGCCGGTTTTCCTATCGAACTGTTCAGGATCGAGCCTGTGACATACCTCTGAGTGCGTCCCTGTCTCGAAGGGGAACGGGAGATGCCAGAGATGTACCGTGGGAAAAAGATCCGTGCTTCCAAGATGTCTATCGTCATCACCTGGGATGCGATACCCTTTGATAGGATATTTTGGCATGAGTGGTTGTTGTTGCCCCTTCCTCTGATATTTGACGCGAAGATAATATCGGATCTCGCTCGGTCCGATCAGAACCTCGTTGCCTATCGTCGCCCGGAAGTTCGATCCGCCCCGCTTCTCTACTATCCAAAAATCAGAAATAGATCTTGACGTTGGCAATTCCTCCTTCATCTCGGGGCGGTACCAATAGAACTTCTTCTCTGATAGGAAGATGTGTTCTTCGTTTGGAGAAAAGAAGATTACATCACGTATTGCGATTTCACATTTCATACTATGACACGTGTTATGTTTTGTCCGAGATAATTCTTTAATGCCCTCAATCATCCTTGCGTTATATGGCCTTTTATTCTATATACCCTTGTATAAATGAGATGGGGTGAACAGAACTGCCATCAGTAGTGATCTACGCAGACGGCACCCACCACGTTCAGACATCGGTGACGATTCCAAAGGAACTTCACACCTTCACTAAGCGTGAAGGGATCTCGTTCAGTGCTGCACTGAGGCGGGTGCTTGAACATGAGAGAGAAGATCGCGAGAGGGGTTGCAATGCGCCAACATCAGTCCTCTCCCGCCAGATCCCACCCGCCCTTAATTCAGAGGTGAGCAGGGTGATCACCAGTCTTCCCGCTGGAGGCATAAGTGTCGCCCCTGCCAACCGGGAGCACCCCCGGCTCGTGACTCGTGAGACGATCGAGCTCTTCGAGAAGACAAATCCTGCGCTCAAGGGGATCGGCAGGACCATGGTCGATATGGGGCTGTGGGTTGTAGACGAAAACAGCGGCGAGAAAGCAAGCAGGAGAGCAGGCATGCCAGGGATGTATGCCTGCAGTGACATCCGGGAGCGACCAAATGCCAACATTGATGGATACGCCTAAACGCTTACGCTTTTCGACGTACTCTGGCTCCCTTTCTCTCGATCACCTCACGCCAGAATGTCGATCCGAAGGCACGCTTTGCGGATCCTTTGGCACGACCAACGGAGCGTGCCGGCTCCGGTGCGATAGGGGATGTTTGCTCTTGCGGATGGGTCTCGTACGACCTGTAGCTGGCGGCGCGGCGGTGAGCAAGCGGGGAGAGGTTGTCCAAGTGCATAGCGAGACTATCGACGACGAGGAGGAGTGATGTCCCTCCCCTCTCTTTCTCCCGGGTGCGGCTGATGAACCCCTCCGGCAGCCCAAAGCGGCCACCCCGGACGATCAAAGTTGAGCACAGCACCTTCGTCCGTCTGTGGATGCTGAAGCACCGGCTCGGGATGCCTTCGTATGACGCGGTGATCCGGCACCTCCTGAAGCAGGCTGGCGCGGAGGAGGAGTGATCGGGTTGCCGGAAACGATCCCTGTCGAATAGATCCTTGCTCTATATATACCCCAATCCCTTATCCCCTCTCATGACTGGTGCGGAATCTTCTTTCTGGACCCCGGCGCGCGCTCTTGTGACGATCGGGGCAATCCTACTCATTGTGGTGACAGCCGGATGTGTGAGTACTCCCGCCGAGACGGCGACGGATGCCGCCGTTAGAGAACTCCATGCAGCGGTTAATGCTCAGGATATCGGATTAGGGAATATTACTAATATTGATTCCGAGTTTGTTGATGGGAAATTTGTTGTGTACTCCGGCGATCCAGCTGGTATCATGTACGCGCACGAAAAGTTTGTCGAATCCGCCAAGCATGTGGAGAGGGCAAAACAACACCTAGGCGAGGCCCGCCACAATATGGACAACTCAGAGGATCTTCTGATGAACGGGCGTATGTTTCAGGCAGCACTGATTGTCGACAACATTGCTCAGCGTGGAATTAGCCTTACCTCCGAACTCGGGAAACCGTCTCCAAACGCGACAGTTTGTATGATTGATGCTGGGCTGATTGAGCGATACTTACCGGAACGAGACGATATGCTACGCCTCGCCGGGGTGTTGTGAGCGCGGGCGACCCGGCCCATGGATGCCGGGTATGTCCAATTTTTCTAACTCTTTTTTTATACGGCGTTGCTCCGGGCCGTAAACGCTTCTCCACATCGCGCCACATTCCGATGTTCTCCTCTCGCCACGCCTCCTTACACCTTCGGTTGAAGATAAGCTGGGAAAGCGGCAGACAATATCGGGACGCACATAAGGAGCTGTTCGCCGCCCCATCAACCACTCCGTTTGCACAGGGCATGAGCTTGGCCGCGGCAGGAGATCGCGGCATAATCGCTATACTCATCGCACAGACTCGGAAATCAATTCGAAACGCTTTTCACACCTACCGCCGATGTGGGCCATATGAAGCCCCCCTTTGTTCTCGCGGTCCTCCTGGTCGCTCTACTCCTCGTTTGCGGCTGCACCGGGACCACGTCCGATGAAACAGGAACTGCCGCGACTCCGACCACTACAGCGATCGAAACCGCGCCGCCCTCGACGCCGGTAGAAACCGCGACAGAGACCCGCACGCAACCGACTGCACGACCGACCGCACAACCGACAATATACATCCCGAAGTACACCGCGGGCGAGATCCTGAGAAATGCCGACGCGAGCGATATCCGGCTGATCACAAAGGTGAGCCAGAACCGGTATCAGATGCGGACGGTCACATTCGCCGATGACGACTTGTATATAAAGGCAGATAAGTCATTCCAAGAGATGGGGAGCGGATGCGACGCCCGGGAGTTCGATAAGATGGTGTTCGTGTCGATGGGGCCTGTCTCAAGTGTCCTCGTCCGGGACGCTAACGGGAACGCCTATGGGTTCCTAGAATACCAGGACGAGAGCACTATGAAGTTTGAGCGCCCCTCTCCAGAGAAACTCACTGGCGACGTGAAATACATCCTGGAGATCTGGTATAGCGGGGACGTACGGGTCTATGCCTCGATCGGCTCGGTGACGACTACAAAGACATATCCCGTCAACGGTTACAGCGAGATCGTCCTTGGCGAGGATGAGCGCGCATTCGTCAGCGTGAGTAAGGACGATTACGGTTCTGGAACGTTGAAGGCCACCCTGAAGGCGGATGGTGTCCTAGTAGCTGAGGGTGAGACTAACGATAAATACGGTCACGTCTCGCTGTCATTCTACACATAACCCTTTTTACGTGCAGTCTCCTCGGGGTGCATGTGACCGATATGTAATCCGGACCCGCCCCGGTGCCGCCGGCCTGCTCGCACTGTGGCGCGGCCCTGTGTGCAGAGGCTCGCTTCTGCGCCGCGTGCGGGATGCCCCTGACAGAAGAGGCCGCGGCCGAGCGCCTGGGTGACCTGCTCGCGAAAGACGCCGGGATCGCCCGGGACAATCCCCGGCTGCAGGCGGCGCTTGCCCGCGTCCGCGAGGAGGAGCCGGAGGCGTGGAATGCCTTACTGCAGAAGATCGCCCCGCGGGCGACGGCATAACCCTGCCCTCTCTTTTGCTCGAACACCACCATGACGGGGATCCCCAGCCGTCAGGTGAAGGCGCAAACCTCTTCCATGTTCAGAACAATAGAGTATGTGAATATGGGTGAATATTCCCCAAATGCGAAGGCGTAATCTATTCGTTTTGAGCCCTCGAATCGCTATTATCTCCATGCCACAATTATATTAAGGAATCTGATCCACATGATATGGTAATTCATGAAGGCGGTTCTGGGTCTTGAAGACGGAACATTTGTTGTAGGGGATGGTTTTGGCGTTGAGGGGACATGTTCCGGCGAACTCGTCTTCACGACGCAGATGACCGGGTACATGGAGGCATTGACTGACCCCAGTTATGCCGGACAGATTTTGATGTTTACGTATCCCCTCATCGGGAACTATGGTGTAGATCAGCAGAATTTCGAGAGTCCGATGGTTCATGCGCGGGGCTGCGTCGCGCGTGAGATCGCCGCGGTACCCGCCGCGCTCCCCTCGGTTGCAGAATATTTTGAAGAGAACGGCCTTCTCGGGATATCGGGCGTCGATACCCGCAGCCTGACGATAAAGACCCGGACGGTCGGCACGCTCAGGACATCGCTCATCGTCGGGAGTGATGACGGAGAAGAGGCGGTCAGGCGCGCCCGGGCAGCTCCCCCGATCAGTGACGTCGACCTCATCGGGAGCGTCTCCTCTCCCGAGCCCTACCGGATCGCAGGTCCCGGAAAGCGGATCGCCGTCATCGATCTCGGTGTGAAGCGGCACATCCTTGAGAGCCTTGGCCACCGGGGTGCCGACATCCACGTATTTCCGCACACCGCCGCGCCGGACGAGGTGATGGCCGCAGAGCCCGACGCACTCTTCGTCAGCAACGGCCCCGGCGACCCGAGGCGGGCTACGCACGCCATCCGGTGCGTCCGGGATCTGGCCGGCGAGGTTCCGGTCATCGGGATCTGCATGGGCATCCAGGTGGCCGCGCTCGCGCTCGGTGCCGAGACCTACAAGATGAAGTTCGGTCACCGGGGAACAAACCAGCCGGTCCGCTACAAGGACGGGAGCATCTACATCACGACGCAGAACCACGGGTTCGCGATGGACGAAGAGACCCTGCCCGAGGGATGCACGGTCTCGTACCGGAACGTGAACGACGGCACGGTTGAGGGGTTCGAGAACCGTGATCTTGGCATCACCTGCGTCCAGTTCCACCCGGAGGCGCACGGCGGCCCCCGGGACACGGAGATGCACTTCTTTGACCGTATATACAGGGAGATCCCATAATGCCGAAGAAATCTCATATTAAGAAAGTTCTCATCATCGGTTCCGGCCCCATCCAGATCGGGCAGGCGGCCGAGTTCGATTTCTCGGGGTCGCAGGCCTGTCGCGCGCTCCGGGAGGAGGGCGTCGAGGTCGTCCTCGTCAACTCGAACCCCGCGACGATCCAGACCGACCCCGATACCGCGGACGTCATCTACATCGAGCCGCTGAAGGCCGAACTCATCGCGAAGATCATCGCAAAGGAAAAGCCCGACGGGATCCTGAGCGGCATGGGCGGCCAGACCGGCCTCAACATGACCGCGGAACTCGCGGAGATGGGTGCGCTCGACGGTGTCGAGATCCTCGGGACGCCGCTTGAGGCGATCTACCGGGGCGAAGACCGGGAACAGTTCCGCGACCTGATGAACGCCATCGACGAACCCGTTCCCCGGAGCATGATCATCGAGCACATGAACCAGATCGACGAGGCGATCCGCGAGGTCGGTCTCCCGGCGATCATCCGGCCGGCATACACCCTGGGTGGTTCCGGCGGCGGCGTGGCGCACACGCCCGAGGAGATGCGGCGGATATGCGAGCTCGGGCTCGCTCGCTCCCGGATCCATCAGGTGCTTGTGGAGGAGAGCGTCGCCGGGTGGAAGGAGATCGAGTTCGAGGTGATGCGGGACGCGTCCGATACCTGCATCATCGTCTGCGGGATGGAGAACGTCGACCCGATGGGCATCCACACCGGTGAGAGCGTCGTCGTCGCGCCCATTCTCACGTTGCGGGACGATGAGTTCCAGACGCTCCGGACCGCCGCGATAAAGATCATCCGGGCGCTCGACGTCCAGGGCGGCTGCAACATCCAGTTCGCCTACCGCAACGGCGACTACCGGATCATCGAGGTGAACCCTCGTGTCTCCCGATCGTCCGCGCTCGCTTCCAAGGCGACCGGCTACCCGATCGCCCGGGTTGCGGCAAAGATCGCGATCGGGCTTCGGCTCGACGAGATCATGAACACCGTGACCGGCGTCACCCCGGCATCCTTCGAGCCCGCGATCGACTACGTAGTGGTGAAGGTGCCCCGGTGGCCGTTCGACAAGTTCGGGTCGGCCGACCGGACGCTTACCACGGCGATGAAGAGCACCGGCGAGGTCATGGCAATCGGGCGGACGGTCGAGGAGGCGTTCAAGAAGGCGCTCCGGTCGCTCGATAACGATATGCAGCGGCACACGAACCCAAGCGAGATCCGGATGATCCTGACGTCCCCGACGGACGAGCGGTTCGGGTGCCTCTTCGACGCCTTCCGCGAGGGCTTCACGATCGAGGAGGTTGGCGAACTCACGGCAATCACGCCGTTCTTTTTAGAGAAGATCAAGAACATCGTCGACCTTGAACGGAAACTCGAGACCGATTTCGAACCGGAGGACGTCAGAATCGCCCGGCGCTACGGTTTCTCGGACGAAGACCTCCTGGCGCTGACGAAGAAGACCGCCGCCAAGATCGAGGCGCTCTCCGGAACGCCGACCTACAAGATGGTGGACACCTGCGCCGCCGAGTTCCCGGCGACGACGCCCTACTTCTACTCCACCTGGGAGGAGGGGTGCGAGCTCGTCCGGGACGGCGCGAAGAAGGTGCTGATCCTCGGTTCCGGGCCGATCCGGATCGGCCAGGGGATCGAGTTCGACTACTGCACCGTCCACGCGGTGATGGCGCTTCGCGAAGAAGAGGGGATCGAGGTCCATATCGTCAACAACAACCCCGAGACGGTCTCGACCGATGCCGACACCTCCGATCGGCTCTTCTTTGAGCCGATGCAGCTCGAGGACGTCGTGAACATCCTCAAGAAGGACGACTACTACGGCGTCATGGTCCAGTTCGGCGGCCAGAACTCGGTGAACCTGGCCGTGCCGCTGGAAGCGGAGATCAAACGTCTCGGTCTGGCGACGAAGATCCTCGGCACGTCGCCCGATGCCATGGATGCGGCGGAGGACCGCGACCGGTTCAGCCGGCTCCTGACCAGGCTCGATATCCCGAGCCCGGCGAACAGTTCCGCCTACTCCGAGGAGGAGGCACGGAAGATGGCCGGGGAGATCGGCTACCCGGTGCTGGTCAGGCCGTCCTACGTCCTCGGCGGCCGGGCGATGGAACTCGTCCACGACGAGGCCGAACTCGAGAGTTATATCAAGGAGGCCGTCCGGGTGAGCCGGAAGCACCCGGTGCTGATCGATTCCTTCCTCCAGAATGCCGTCGAGGTCGACGTCGATGCGGTCTCTGACGGGACGGACGTCCTGATCGGCGGCATCATGGAGCACATCGAGTGGGCCGGCGTCCACTCCGGCGACTCGGCCTGCGTCATACCGGCGCAGTCCCTCTCGCCCTCGGTGATCGCGCGGGTGCGCGACTACACGAAGAAGATCGCTCTCGGCCTCGGGGTCTTCGGGCTGATCAACATCCAGTATGCCGTTAGAAACGACGTGGTCTATGTCCTGGAGGCGAACCCGCGTGCGAGCCGGACGGTGCCGTTCGTCGCGAAGGCGACGGGCATCGCGCTCGCGAAGATCGCGGCGAAGGTGATGGTGGGGCGCAAACTCGCCGATATGGATGTTGCCGAACGGGAGATCGAGCACGTTGCGGTCAAAGAGGTGCTCCTGCCCTTCAACAAACTCCCCGGCGTCGACACTGTCCTCGGCCCGGAGATGAAGAGCACCGGCGAGGTGATGGGCATCGATTACGACTTCGGCCGTGCCTACTACAAGGCATGCACTGCTGCAGAGAACACCCTGCCGACGAGCGGCAACGTCTTCATCTCGGTGACGGACGAGCAGAAAGAGGAACTCCTGCCGGTCGCCCGGAAACTCCGGGGACTCGGCCTCTCGCTCTACGGGACGAGCGGGACGGTCGACTTCCTCACCCAGAACGGCGTCGAGGCGAACCTTGTGCGGAAGGTCCAGGAAGGTTCCCCGAACGTCATCGACGCGATGCGTTCCGGCAACATCCGGCTGATCATCAACACCCCGGCGGACAAGGCGTCCCGGCAGGATCACATCCAGATCATGCGGGCCGCCGTCGATTACGGCATACCCTACATCACCACCCTCCAGGCGGCGCGGGCGGCGGCGATGGCGATCGACGCCATCAAGCGCGAGGAGATCACCATCGAGCCGCTCGGGCACTACCACGGGCTGGCGTAACAGGGTCTTCCCACATTCTTTTTTCCGGGTGCGTTTCTCAGGTGAGGATACCCGGTTAGCATAGTCCAGAGTGGGTTCGCCCCAAACGGGTCTGCAACCCTCTGCTACAGGTTTACCGGAATGTCGGTAAAAAAGAGTATTAGTTTTCGCCGATCCATTCGGCGACCTGGTCCGGATGAGCATCCACCCAGGCCTTTGCAGCGTCCTCATCGGATTCACCGTTCTCGATGGTGAGCATCACCGACTCCATATCGGCTGGAGTCCAGTGGAATCGCTCAAGGATGCCGTAAACGCCAGGCTTCTCCTCTGCAAGCCCTTGCCGGGCAAGCGTTCCGATATATTCCTCGCCACCATAGACGCCTTTCGGGTCATCAAGGTACTTGAGGTCCCAGCGGGCGAACTTCCAGTGCGGGTTCCAGCCGGTCACGGCGATCCACTCCTCGTTCTGGATGGCCGACCTGAGTTCTGCGGCCATGCCTGCGCTGCTGCTGGCAAGGAGCTCATACTCAAGTCCGTACTCGGTTATCGCCTCTTCGGTGTTCTGCACGACCCCGGAACCCGGTTCGATACCGATGATTGTACCGTCGAATTTGTCCCTGACGCCGTTAAGTTCCTCGATCGAGTCGATGGTCACGTAACTCGGAACCACAAGACCGATCTTTGCGCCCTCAAGGTTCTTACGGACGTGGTCGACATCATCGCCAAACTGCTCCCAGTAGTTCGCCTGTGTGGCCGGGAGCCAGGCTGAGACCGTACAGTCGAGATCGTCTTTCGCAATCGCCTGGTAGAGCAGTCCTGCATCGACAGCAACGATCTCTACGTCGTATCCGGCCTTCTCAAAGACCTGTTTGAGCACGTTGGCGCTGGCGATCTCCGAATCCCAGGTAACATAGCCGATGCTGACCTCACCCTTTGCGGATTCGGTTGCCTGTGTGTCGGTGCAACCGGCTGAGAGGAGGCAGAACATCAGGACGATGCCTATACCTGTCAGTCTAAATAATTTCCTGGTTATTTGAGCCATTATCTTTCATCACTTCTCAGTTTTTGTCAGGAGACGACGGGTTAACATTCAGAGCCTGGATGCGGGGTTGTGGGCTCTCAAAGAGTGTCCTGAATGGTAAGTAGTTGGACACAACTGAAGATAACTGCGCGCCACTCCTGGCGTTTTGCATCCCCGGGCAGAAAGGCTTGTTTTTCCCCCATTTACATTGGGGTTCGGTTCTACTTAGTGTTCACGACTCTGTTGAACCCGTTTTTCTGACCGTGTCGAGAGCAGGGACGTTGCCGGATACTGGTGGTAGGCCTCATCCACCGATACAGTTCGGTCTCAGGTTCTCGTTTCTGCTCCCGCGTTTCCCTTCCCGTTCCCTTGTAAAACAACCTGCGATTGTTCTCCTGGAAGAGGATGGGATATACTTGGAAGGCGTGGTCACTTGACTGACTGCAGATCAATCCTGTTCGATGTTCTGGGGATAAAAAAAGTGGGGGTTATGCGTTCCCGAGCCAGACGTCAACCGTGTCGCGGTTGGCATCGACCCACTTCTGCGCGGCTTCCTCTTCAGGCATGCCGTCCGCGATATCGGTCATGACCGAGGCGATATCATCGCCGGTCCACTCGAACCGCTCAAGGATGGCGTGGGCCTCCGGGTCGTCGGTCGCGAGATCCTGGCGCGCAAGGGTCACGATATCCTCGGCTCCGCCGTAGACGCCCTGTGGGTCGTCAAGGAACTTGAGGTCGAAGCGGCCGAACTTCCAGTGCGGCGACCATCCGGTCACCACGACCCACTCCTCGCTGCTGATGGCGGAGGAGAGCTCAGCCGCCATGCCGGCGCTGCTGCTTGAAACCAGCTCGTAGTTGAGATCGTAATCATCGATGGCCTGCTCGGTCCGGGTCATGATGCCCGCACCGGGCTCGATGCCGACGATCCTGCCGTCGAACTGGTCAGAGACGTCGTTCATCTCCTCGATCGAGTCGATGGTCACGTACTCCGGGACGACAAGCCCGATCCGTGCCGCTGCGGGGATGTTTTCGTTGACGTAGTCGATCTGATCACCGTACTCTTCCCAGTAGTGCTCGTGGGTGTGCGGGAGCCATCCGGTCGTCGTGAAGTCGACGTCCCCGCTGGCGAGCGCCTGGAAGAGCGGTCCTGCGTCGACTGCGACCATTTCGACATCGTATCCCGCTTCTTCAAAGACCTGTTTCATTACATTGCTGCTCGCGATGGCGCAGTCCCAGGTGACGTACCCAATACTGACCTCCTTTGCCTCAGCTGGTTCCGTACCGGTACAGCCGGCGGAGAAGAGGCAGAGCGTCAGAATTAAGCCCGTTAGTGCGAGCAGGCTTCCAATTTTTCGAACCATAATTCACCTTGTAGATTTTTGTCCCGCCAGAAGGCAGGCAGATTACATTCCGAACCCGGCAGTGTGGGGTTCCGGGTTCTTACGAACAGTCCGGGACGGCGGTTCGCCGATGAGCCGGACATAGAGCAGAGGTGGCGGTAGACGCCACTCCTGGCGTGTTTGCACCCCAGGGCAAAACGGCCAGTTTTTGACCGGTTCAACTTATGGACCTAACCATATTTAGACTTTACGGGTTCCGACCGGCAAACGAGACTCTCCGGAAACTGGGTTTTAAGGGGTCTCCGACCGGGAAATCATACCCGACATACAGGTGGTACCTTTGTTCCACCGTCGTCTGGTGTCCGGGGAGTACGCGAAAAAACATGGGTCTGATCGGGCCTTTCCCGGTCACGACCTCTCATTGTGCTGCGGCACGAGGTTCTGGGTGATCCTGTCGAGGATTATCGCGATGATCACGATGGCAAGCCCCGCCTCGAACCCCCCGCCGATATCCACCCGCTGGATGCCCACGAGCACCTGGTAGCCGAGCCCTCTGGCACCGATCATCGATGCGATGACGACCATGGAGAGGGCGAGCATGATGCACTGGTTCACCCCGGCCATGATGGTGGGAAGCGCAACCGGGAGCTGCACTTTGAAGAGTTTCTGCCGGGGCGTGGAACCGAAGGCGTCCGCGACCTCGATCAGCTCGGTCGGCACCTGCCGGATCCCGAGGTTGGTGAGGCGCAATGCCGGCGGTATCGCGAAGACGACCGTTGCGATGGTGCCCGGCACGTTCCCGATGCCGAAGAAGATCACGGCGGGGATGAGGTAGACGAACGAGGGCATCGTCTGCATGAAGTCGAGGATCGGCCGGAGCGCTGCATTGAGCGTGTCGCTTCCTGCGGCCGCGATACCGAGCGGGATCGATATCGCGAGCGCGACGATCGTCGAGACGAGGACGAGCGCCAGGGTGAGCATGGCCAGGCTCCAGAGCTGGAGATCCCAGATCAGCAGCAGGCCGAGTGCGGTAAGCCCTGCCAATTTGATGTCGCGCCGGGTGACGAACCAGACCAGCACGCTTACCAGGACGATCAGGATCGGTGCCGGTATGGCGATCAGGATGCTCTGAAAACCGCCGATGAGGAACCCGAGCCCTCCGCTGATGGCATCGAGCAGCCAGCCGAAGTACTGCTCGATCCAGTAAACGAGCACTTCGACGGCATCTCCCACGGGGAGTTTAGGCAGTTGCATTGATATCCTCTCCCTTTCGTGCCAGAGCACCAAGTATGGCGCCGCGCGATATGACACCCCTGAGCCTGCCGGTATCGTCTACCACCGCCACAGGATAGGGGCTCTCAACGATCAGCGAGATGATGTCGGAAAGCGATGCATCGGGAGCCACGGCGGGAACGTCGGTGATGAGGATGTCAGCGAGCTGTTTGCCCTTCTTGACCGCCTCGGCGGCGGCGTCGAGCGTCACCCGGCCCTGGAGTATGCGCTGACGCGTGATCACGAATATCCCCGGGATGTCGTGCTCCTCCATGAGGTGCAGGGCAACCCTCGGGCCCGCGGTGCACTGGGCGACCGGCTCGGGGCGGCGCATCACCTCGCTTGCCGTGAGAACCCTCGTGAGGTCGACGTCGGCGACGAACTTCTCGACGTAGGCGTTCTCGGGGTTCGTCAGGATCTCCTCCGGCGTGCCGATCTGCACAATTGCGCCGTCCTTCATCAGGGCGATCCGGTCGCCGAGTTTCAGGGCCTCGTCGAGGTCGTGGGTGACGAAGATGATCGTCTTGCCGAGCCGCTGCTGGAGGTCCAGCAGTTCGTCCTGCATGTCCCTGCGGATAAGGGGGTCGAGAGCACTGAACGCCTCGTCCATCAGGAGTATATCCGGGTCGCTGGTGAGCGCGCGGGCGAGCCCGACACGCTGCTTCATGCCGCCGGAGAGCTCCCCGGGCATGCTCCCCCCGTAGCCCCCGAGCCCCACCATCTGGAGCACTTCCTCGGCTTTTGCGTGCCGTTCTTCCGCCGGAACGCCCTGGATCTCAAGGCCGAAGGCGACGTTGTCGAGAACTGTCTTGTGCGGGAGGAGAGCAAAACCCTGGAAGATCATCCCGAGCTTGCGCCGCCGGGTCGTTCGGAGTTCTTCCTGGCCCATGCCGACGATGTCCTCACCGTCAAGCAGTATTTCGCCCTCGGTAGGGTCGATGATTCGGTTGATGCAGCGCAGGAGCGTTGATTTCCCGCTTCCGGACAGCCCCATCAAGACGAACGTCTCGCCCGGTATGACGTCGAACGAAACGTCATCGAGGGCCAGCGTCGAGCCGGTCTCCTCGTAGATCTCCTGTTTCGAGCGGCCTCTTCTATGGAGTTCCAGTGCTTTTTCCGGGTCCTGCCCAAATACCTTGGTCAGGTCCCTGACGCTGATTATTGGTTGTAATGATCTTGTGTACTCTATGGGTATCTCCTCAAAAATGACGGACCCCTCCAGCTTCACGATTTCTATGTTATCTGCTTTATAATTTCGGGTTCCTCAAATCGAGCAGAAATAAGTTCAATTTTCGTTTTTCTTGCATTCTTCATCCTTTTCGCTGATGGGCCGCAGTCATGGTGGCTATCTCGAATTTTATTCGCTCTTTGCCGTTAATTCGTTCTATAGCGCTCGCTAGTCCGAATTCTGGCATCCCAGCCATCAGCTCCCCGATGACCCCGGCCGCGCAGGTAAGCCCCGGGGTTGCACAATCACCCCGGCAGCGCCTCCGGGCTCTTTGTGCCCAACCCGCTGGCATAAAAACAGGTAATGGATGGAATTTCTGCCGGGCCAGCCATACCATTTCTTTTATTGTGTGAAAGGTCATATCAATGTAGATCACTCCGGTCTGCCGTCAGGCAGGGAACCAGGAACGCGGAGATCAGTATCATGGAAAAGCGAAAAGTCGTCCTAGCATTTTCAGGAGGTCTCGACACCTCCATCTGTATCCCCCTCCTGCGCGAGCACTACGGGTTCGATGAGATCGTCACCGTTGCCGTCGACGTTGGTCAGCCCGAGGAGGAGATCGCGCGGGCAACCGAGAAGGGCCGGATGCTTGCAGACAACCACTACACCATCGATGTGAAGGAGATGTTTGTAGCGGACTGCATCTTCCCCTCAATAAGAGCGAACGGGTCATACGAGGGTTACCCGATGGGCACGGCGCTTGCCCGCCCGCTGATCGCCGAGGAGATCGTGAAGGTTGCAGAGCAGGAAGGCGCCTCGAAGATCGCGCATGGGTGCACCGGCAAAGGAAACGACCAGCTCCGGTTTGACTTTATCTTCAGGTCTGCCGGGTATGATATCGTTGCGCCGATGCGGGAGATGAACCTGACCCGCGAGTGGGAGATCTGCTACGCGCAGGATCATGATATCCCGGTGACGGTGGCGAAGGAAAAGCCTTACAGCATCGACGAGAACTGCTGGAGCCGGAGCATCGAGGGCGGCAAACTTGAAGATCCTGCCTTCCACCCGCCTGATGATATCTACGCCTGGACGGTGTCGCCGAAGGATGCTCCCGACGCGATGGAAGAGGTCAGTATCGAGTTCGTGCAGGGAATCCCGGTCGCTCTCAACGGGAAAGAACTGCCCGGCCTTGCCCTGATCAGGGAGTTGAACAAGATCGCCGGAAGGAATGGTGTCGGCCGCAATGACATGGTCGAGGATCGGATCCTCGGCCTGAAAGCGCGCGAGATCTATGAGCACCCGGCTGCGACCGTTCTCCTCGCCGCACACAGCGACCTCGAACGCCTCGTCCTGACCCGTTCGGAACTCGCGTTCAAGCATATCGTCGACGACAGGTGGTCCGAACTTGCCTACATGGGGCTCGTGCACGAACCGCTCTTCTACGCGCTCAACGCGTTCATCGACAAGACGCAGGAGCGGGCGAACGGCACCGTGGACGTCGGCCTCTACAAGGGCAGCGTGAAGGTGCTCGGCCGGAGCTCGGATTCCGCGCTCTACTCCGACGATCTGGTGTCCTTCGACTCGAAGACGCTCGACCAGAACCACGCCGTCGGGTTCTCGAATTACTTCGGCTTGCAGGCGCGCCTGCTGAAAAACCTCAAGAAGTGTTGAAGGGGTGCTTAACGCACCTTCTTCCCGGCTTCTTTTCCCGGCGTGCACTCGAAGACGTCGGTGATCTTGATGACGATGAGCGATTTCGCCGGGTACTGGTGGCCCTTCGTCCTCACCTGGTCGCGGAACTTCTCGTAATCGGGGCCGGACGTCTTGATCTCTGTCGCGCCCTTCACCTGGAAACAGCGCTTGGTCTCCTGGTCGTAGAAGTAAAGCGCCGTGATGGGATTCTCTTTGAGATTCTCAAGCGTCTTTACCATGTAGTTGTCCATGATCCAGACGGTGTCGTCGCCGACGAGCTGGATCGATGCCATCGGCGCCACGTTCGGAACACCGCTCTTGGATGCTGTGGCCATCGGCATGACTTTGGTTTTCGTAAATATCTCCTTAATATCATCTGAAAGCGCAACCATACGGTTCACCTCTCCCTGGAAGCGGAACGGGCACGACGGAGTGCCGCAGCCTGTCCGGTAATGTGGTTATCCGCGCTGTCGATATATAAGCACTCTGCCGGAACCGGCAATGCAGGCCGTTGGACGATGATCCGCGATGGCGGCAGGACATGCTCGTGCCGGTGCGAAATCTCCCACGGTCTGTTATACTGGACTTTCTCTTCATTACAGTTGTTTGATCGTTGCCAATCGCGATTAATGCAGTTGCATTCATTCCGCTCACGACGCGAGGCGCAACGCCTTCTCACGCTCTTCTCCCGGCACAGCAGATAACAAAGTCTCCACAGATTCTCGGATTTGAACCAGGACGCCGACCATTGCCTGAATTAACAAATCTTGCTGGAGAAGCCGAAATACAACTCCGGGAGCCGGAAGAAGCATTTCCCCGGGAGTTTCCTCCCTCTTCAGGTCACCGGAGGTATATGGAATCATGGAAAGGTATAAAGTGGGAGACGGGGAAACGACTACTATGTGTGCCCGCTTTTTGGAGCGCTTTTTCAAACCTGCACCCCACATCGTCGAAAGCCCGCCGCCGCCGTCGATCTCCCACGGGCCGGGCGTGGGTGTTCCCGAGTACCGGGTAAAGCCCTATTTTATCGTGGCTTCTGTTGAGATGGGCAATACCACGACAAAGTGCATTCTGACCGGCACGAATCTCGAAACCGGCAGGTCGTATGTCATCAACAAGACCGTGACCATGAGCCGCGATGTCCGGGCACCGAAACCGGGCGAGACGATCTTCGGGGCGACCCTGGACGGCACGGAACTGACCCGGGAGTCGGTTACGGAACTGGTGCGCGACACCCTGATCCAGTGTCACAACGAGGCTCACCTGAGCATCAAGGACGATCTGGATTTCGTCGTACGGAGCACCGGCGTCGTGGCGGCGATGGACTCTCCCGACCAGGTCGGGGACTTTGTCATTGCTCTTGCGAACGGCTGCCTCGAAGCAGGCGTTCCCCCGCGGAAGATGACGCCGCCGATGTCGATCGACAACCTCCCGCCGAAACTCCGGCAGTTCTCGTTTGCCGATAAAGTGGTCTTCGTCGGTGCGGTGGCTGGTGTTGTGCCGCCGGTCGGTTGTACGGGCGTCGAGATGGTGGCGAACGAGATGGAAGGCGAGCTTGCGATGGCGGGGATCAAGGAGGGTGCAAAGTGGACGGCGGTCGACTTCCGGAACCCCTGCATATCCATCGACTTCGGGACGACGCTCGACGGTCGGATTACGAGCGACGTCGCCCGCGATGACCCAAACCCGTTTGCCCAGACGACGGGGAACTTTTGCGGGCTCGCGGGCGCCATACCGGATGCGATCGTCCGGGGCACCCGGCTCGTGAGTGACCAGACGGGTACCGCGCTCGACCTCTTCGGCGACCACAGCATCAAGGGTGCGTTCGGGGGCAGAAAACGTTCTGTTGTCGAGGAGTATGTCGACCGTTGCCACGAGCACATCGATATCCGGATTGTTCCCACCGACCGGACGAGGTTCGGGCGGGTTCCGGTCTGCGCGGACATGGCCGACAAATCGGGTGTCGCTCTCATTGGATGCGACTCGGGCGTCAACGGCAGCGGGATGCCGGATCTTGAGGCAATCGGGCGCGATATCCACGAGAAACACGGCGTGGCGATGCTGACCGAGGTCGTCGACCGGGTCTGCGCGAGGATGGCGCTCCGGCTCATCGACGTCGCCGTCGAGAGAGGGATGGTGCCACCGAACTCGTCGATCGGGTTCACCGGGCGTGCGGCGATATCGGGGAGGAAGCCCGAGTACATCATCGAGGGCATCACGGAACGGAACCTCTACGACACCCCGAACGACCACCTGGTCTTCGTGGACGACGGCCTTGCCCGGGGAGCGGCACTGATGGGCCGGTGCATGAACTCGCTCGGGAAACCGAAAGCACCGCTCGGCGGCGTGCGGGGAGGGCCATGTATTATGTCCCGCCGGATCAAAATAGGAAAGTAGGATCTGGTAACCATGGCTGAAGAAGAACTCTACGATATGCTTGTTCCCCCCGGTGTGCCGCGGAAGATGATCTACGACGTCGTCGAGAAGTATGACGTCGAAGTGGTGCGCAGGCAGCAGAAAATGGCGTTCGCGAACATGGACGGAGACGCACGGGAACTGATTGCGTTCCGCGGCAAACGAGAGGTCGTCGAAGAGGTGCAGAAGTACCTTTTTGAGCAGCTCAAAGAGTTCGTCGCGGAATAACTGCATCTTCTTTTGTTTGTGCGCCGGGGGTTGACGCCGTGAGGCGTGGTCCTGGGGTGCACAGTGAAGGCCGGGCAGTGGTTTGAGGACAACTCCTCTATGGGAATAAACTGAAACCTGGTTTTCTTCGCCTCACCCGTACACTGGACCGTGGGAGTATCGCCACGGAGGGGGGTGGGGACAAAGGGGAGTGCGAGCGCAGCGAGCATGAGAAACTCGAAGAGTTTTGAGGGGGGAATACTCCCCCCTTCCCACCTGACGGTGTTCGAACTCCGTTCCTTCGCACCTTCGGTGCTCACGCTCCGGTTCTAACGAACCGTCGCGCTTCGGAACATCGCACTCCCCGTCAGCCCCTCGAAGAACTTCGTTCTTCTCGTGCTCCTGCCCTTCGGCCAGTCGCACTCCCCCAACGGCGATATCCCCACGAAAGCCGTGCATCGGGATAGGCGGTATTTCAATAAGAACAGAGCCCTAAAAAAATCTCTGCACGGGCTCCCTCCACCAGAGGACACCATGACCCCCCGGCCGGAACGAGCCCATAAGCGATCTCACCCGTCGAACCCCGGGTGGATCGGCCGCGAAGATGTTTTACTCGACCGATGTCATCCCACCGCCGATCAGGCGCACGAGCAGCGCCTTCTGCGCGTGGAGCCGGTTCTCGGCCTGGTCCCAGACGATGCTCTGCGGCCCTTCCATCACCTCGTCGGTGATCTCCTCGCCCCGGTGGGCGGGGAGGCAGTGCATCACGAGCGCGTCGGGGGATGCCTGCGCAAGGAGGCGGGAGTCTATCGTGTAGCCTTTGAGCGCCTGCAGCCGCTCGGCACGCTCCTGTTCGTCGCCCATCGAGACCCAGATGTCGGTGTAGAGGACGTCCGCGTCCCTGACCGCTTCTTTTGGGTCTGCGACGATGGTGACCTTCCCTCCCATTGCCCGTGCCCGGTCGACGATCTCGTCCTCCGGCTGGTAGCGCGGGGGGCTCGCAACCGCAACCTCCATCCCGGTCAGGGCGGAGGAGAGGATCCACGAGTTGCAGACGTTGTTGCCGTCCCCGACCCACGCGAGCTTCAGGCCGTGGAGATCGCCGAACCGCTCGCTGAGGGTCATGATGTCGGCCAACACCTGGCAGGGGTGCAGGCGGTCGGAAAGGCCGTTGACAACCGGAACGTTCGCGTAGCGAGCGAATTCCTCGATGGTGGCATGGCTGTAGGCACGGATCATCACCGCATCCACATAGCGGGCAAGCACCCGTGCCGTGTCCCGGATCTCCTCGCCCCGTCCGAGCTGCATATCCTGGGGGTTCAGGAAGAGTGCGTGGCCGCCGAGATCGGATATCCCCACCTCGAACGAGACCCGGGTGCGGGTGGACGCCTTCTCGAAGATCATCCCGAGGCTCTTGCCCCTCAGGAGTTCATGCGCGGTTCCTGCAGACTTCAGCCGCTTCAGGCGCACCGCGTCGGCGACAATGCTCTCGAGTTCGTGCTCGTCAATATCGAGGAGCGAGAGAAAATCTTTCTTCATGCAATCTCCCTCATGTGCCGGCACCTTTTTTCGAGGATCTCGGGTGTGCCGATGTCCCTGCGGTGAAAGACGCTTCCTGAGACAGAAGACGCCGCCTGTTCGGCTATCGCTTCGGCCTCTTCGAGCGTCTCGCCCCTCCCGACGAACGCGAGCGTCCGCGACGTCAGGGTATGAAGCGTCCCGTTCTGCTCCTCGACGCTTGCGTAATACAGCAGGGCGTCGCCGTAGTCGCCGAGGGTCAGCGGCTCGTTAGCCCTCGGCGCCTCCGGATAGCCCTCGGGGACGAGATACTTACAGACCGTAGCCTTGTTCGCGAACCGGACGTGCGACGCCGCAAGGTCGCCCTCGATGATGTGGCCGATAATCCCGGCAAAGTCCGATTCCAGGAGCGAGAGGACGTTCATGGCCTCGGGGTCACCAAAGCGGGCGTTGAACTCGATGACTTTCGGGCCTTCGCGGGTGTTCATGAACTGGCCGTAGAGAACCCCCCGATAGGGCGTTCCCTCGGCCCGCATGGCCGCGACCGTCTCTTCCATGATCCGGAGGGCTGTATCGTAGTCCCGGTGGGAGACGAAGGGGAGCATGTGATCCTCCAGGGAGTAAGAGCCCATACCGCCGGTGTTCGGTCCCACGTCTCCTTCGTATGCACGCTTGTGATCCTGCACGAGCGGCATGGGCACCAGGTGCTCGCCGTCGACGAACGCCTGGAGGGTAAACTCCTCCCCTACCAGCCGCTCTTCCAGGACGACGTTCCCTCCGATCTCCCGGGCGTACTCGACCGCCCCCGCCACATCGACGTGTTCGCCCATGATCCGCACGCCTTTCCCGCCGGTGAGCCCGATCGGCTTGACCGCGAGGTCGCCGTCGTAGGACTCGATGAACCGCCGCGCCTCCTCCGGGTCATGGCAGACGCGGTACTCCGGGCACCCCGCGATACCGTGCCGCTCCATCAGCCGGCGGCAGAACGCCTTGTCCGTCTCGATCCGGGCCGCGGCACGCGTCGGCCCGAGGGACGGTATCCCCGCCGCCTCGAGGCGGTCGACGATGCCCGCCTCAAGGGGGGCCTCCGGCCCGATGACCGCAGCATCAACTCCGCAATTGGTGGCGAATGGTAGTATTTTCTCGATATTGGTCTCTTTTTCGAGGAGCACCCGCTCCGCGACCCGGGCAATCCCCGGGTTCTTGCGTGCCATGACAGAAAAAATCTTCGTGTCACTGTTGCAGGAAAGCGCCCTGGTGATCGCATGCTCCCTGCCACCACCGCCTACAACGAGTACTTTCATATCCATCATATTTACCCGCTCTTAAAAAATGTTTATCCGTCCAGCAGTTCGCTGACCCGCACAAGTGCAAGGAGAGACGCGCCTTTTTCTGCAAGCGCTTCGAGAGCGCCCGCTTCCCGGTCGACGACGGTCACTACCCGGTCGACGTGCGCGCCCGCGGCACGAAGCGCTTCAAGACCGTAGAGGGCGCTCCCCCCTGATGTGGTCACATCCTCGACCAGCAGCACGTTTTTCCCGGTAACATCGCCGATGATCGTCCCGGATTTTCCGTGACCCTTCTCCTCCTTCCTGATGATGGCATACGGCCGGCCGCTCGCGAGCGAGACGGCGACGGCGATCGGTACGGCACCGACCGCTACGCCGGCAACCATCTCGAAATCTTCCCTTTCGGCAATGGCTTTCCCGATCTCCCTGAGGATGGCGGGGTTCGTTGTCGCAGCTTTTATGTCGATGTAGTAAGAACTCTGGGCTCCCGAGGCGAGGACGAACTCCCCAAACTCGATAGCCCCACACTCAAGCAACAGTGTCGCGATTGGGTTTACCATGGTACCTCTTTAACTCCGATGTAATAACCGATAATATTCACCACCCGGTGCAGGAGAGGCGTCATGACGATGATCCAGACTGCAATGGGTATAGTGATGTTCCAGGACAACCACAGGGGGTCGAAGATGAGGAGCAGCAGGAAGGAACCGACGACCAGGTCATACTGGTCGGCCAGGAACCAGGATTCGCCCCGTCCTTTCCCGAGCCTCCGCTTCAGGAAACTCTTGGCGAGATCGCCGAGGAGCGCGCCGGTTGCAAGGAGGGTGACGGAGAGGAACGTCTGCTGGGGGAGAGCACCCAGGCTGAACGCAGTAACTGCCCAGATCTCGATGAGACCTACCAGCACCCCCGAGAGGATGCCCCCGAAGAATCCCCGGTATGTCTTTCCGTCGCCGAAGATCCTCCTCCCGTCGGAGAACGTCCGCCCGAGATCGATAGGTCTCCCGCCGCCGAAGAGTGCGGCTGCTGAGTTCGGCACGTATGCCGGAAGCATGATCCAGAGTGCCGCGAGCCCGGAAAAAATCCAGTAACCGATGTCTGAATTGATAACTGTCAATACTCAGTATAATCAGTAAATATAAAGATTAAAGTGTCGAAATATGAGATAGAATGAGTAGGTGGGCACGGTGAGAGAATGCTAATTAAAAAGACAAAGAGCCTCTGCCCAACATGTGGTCGCGTGCTCGACGCGGATGTCGTTGAGGAGGGGGGGAAGGTCTGGCTGGTCCGGACCTGCCCGGAACATGGTGCGTACCGGGGCCTCTACTGGTCCGATGTGGAGATGTACCGGAGATTTGAAGCTTACGAACGCATCGGAAACGGGGTCTCGAACCCGCAGAAGACCGGTTCCCTGGCAGGATGCCCGAACGACTGCGGTGTCTGCGAGAACCACCGGTCGACGACGCTGCTCGCGAACATCGATCTGACGAACCGGTGCAACCTCAACTGCGACTTCTGCTTTGCGAACGCCCGGGCCTGCGGCTATATCTACGAACCGACCTTCGACCAGGTCGTCGGGATGCTGCGCATGCTGCGCGAGGAAAAGCCAGTCCCGGCGCCTGCCGTCCAGTTCTCGGGAGGCGAGCCGACGATGCGCGACGATCTGCCCGAGATCATCCGGAAGGCAAAAGAACTCGGGATGTCCCAGGTGCAGGTCGCGACGAACGGTATCCGGCTCGCACAGGATCCCGACTACGCGAAGCAGCTCAAAGAGGCCGGGCTTTCCACCGTTTATCTGCACTTCGACGGCGTCACGCGCGAGACGAACTCGAAACTCGCGAGTGACCGGCGAGCAATAGAGAACTGCGAAAAGATTGGCCTGGGGGTGGTGCTGGTGCCTACGGTCATCAATGGCAGGAACGACCACGAAGTGGGCGCCATCATCAAGTACGCCGCAGAGCACATCGGGATCATCCGCGGCGTCAACTTCCAGCCGGTGTCGTTTACCGGGGCCGCAAGCGAGGATGACGTCAGGAAAGAGCGGATCACCATCCCGGAACTTGCGGAACGGATCGAGGAGCAGACGGACGGCGTAATCAAGAAAGACTACTTCTACCCGGTGCCCTGCGTCGTCCCGATCTCGGAGCTCGTCGAGGCCTACACCGGTAAACCCCAGATCTCGTTCACCACGCACCAGCACTGCGGCGCAGCGACCTACGTCTTCGTAACCGATGAAGGGATGGTTCCGGTCAACAGGATGGTGGACGTCGACGCCTTCTTCGAGTCGGTCGAGAAGATGACGGCGAAACTCGCGAAAGGCGGATCGATCAACAAGTACGTGACCCTCGTCGAGGGGGTCAAGGATCTCTACGGCTCCACAAGGAAGGCGGAGCAGAAGAACACCGGGGAGTTCATGAAACTGATTGCAAAGGCTCTCGTGATGCAGAACTTCGAGGCCCTGCGCGAGTTCCACTGGAACGCTCTCTTCATTGGCACGATGCATTTCATGGACAAGTACAACTACGATCTCTCCCGGGTGCAGCGGTGCTGTATCCACTACGCGACCCCCGATGGTCGTCTGATCCCGTTCTGCACCTACAACAGCGGCCCGGTCTACCGCGAGCAGGTCTGGAAAGCCTTCGCAGAGCCCCAGAAGGACGAGTAACTCGCCTGCCTTATACGAGATGGGGAGGAGTGACTGCTCGCTCGCACCTAACGGTGCTCAAGCTCGCTTCGCTCGCACTCCCCCCCGGCGGCTTTTTATGTGTACCCTATCTTTTGCGCGAAGTATTGGAGATTGTAACTTCGCTGAATCTGGTGTGGGTGGGGGCTATTGATAGAGCCTTACGCGATAGAGACAGGGGGGATGCTCCTGCCGTCCTGGCAGTCGCGCTCTGGAACATCGCACTCCCCGTCGGCCCCTCTCCCGATGGCGATACCCTCACAGCCCAGTGTACGGGGAGTACCTGGAGAAGAACCATGCACGGCTGCCCACCGGGTATCGCCATGACTGCCCCCGCCCCCTTGGGGGCGGGGGAGGAGGCCGAAGGCCGGGCGGGGTGGGGGTTACAGATATACCGAAGTGGTGGGTGATACCGGGAGAAACCATATGCGATAGAGACAGGGGAGGGGGGCGTGTCCCCCCTCCCCGTCAGCCCCACCCCAGTGGCGATACCCTCACGGTCCACTGCACCGGGGAGATACTGGAAATGTGATGTATGCGCCCCCAAGCATGTTTTCCCCATCGCCTATCGCCATGACTGCCCCCTTCCAGCGTGGCGGGGAGGACCGGGCGGATTTCTCCCCCTATAAGGCGGGGGCAAGCCCGGCAAGGGGTCATCTTCATTCATACAGCATGGACACCCCATCACCCGGCCTCGTGCAAGCGTCACGGGAACGGCAGTTCGTACTCCGCATCGTCCCGCAGGACGAGGGCGGCGATGGCGAGGTCCTGGATGGCAAGCCCGGTGGAGTCGAAGATCGTAATGGCGTCCGGGGACGACCGTCCTTTCTTCCCGACGACGACCTCGCCGAGGATTCCCGCGATTCGGGCGGGGTCGTAGTTCCCGGTGCTGATCGGGACGTTGACCTCGCCCGAGTGGGTCGCCTGGCCGGGGTCGTCGACGAAGACCTCGGCTTTATTGAGGATCGCGGGATCCAGTTCCTGTTTGCCGGGGGCGTCCGCGCCGATCGCGTTGATGTGCGTCCCTTCGTGGATCCAGTCCGCCATCACGACCGGTTTCGTCGACGGCGTCGTCGTGGTCAGCACGTCGCAGTCACAGGCGCGCTCGATTGGGACGCTCCGGGCATTGTAGTCGGAGTAACGCGCTGCAAAAGCCTCCGCACTCTTCTCAGTCCTGCTCCAGACCAGGATCTCCTCGATCGCGAGCGAAGCGGCCGTCGCCTCGACCTGCGCCTCCGCCTGCCGCCCGGCCCCCACGATCCCGAGGGTGACGGGATGGCGGGGCGCGAGATACTTCGCCGCAATGGCGCCCGCCGATCCGGTGCGCAGCGCAGTGAGTTCGGTGGCGTTGATGATCGCCGTCGGAATACCGGTTTTTATATCGATGATGATGGTGAGCGCCATGACGGTGGGAAGGCCTCTCGTGCGGTTATGCGGGTGGACGTTAACGATCTTCACCCCGGCAATCCCCCGGGACGGGAGGTATGCCGGCATCGTCCGGAAGTCCCCGTCCTCGACGAATGTCACGTAGACCTTCGGCGGCATCTGGACGCCGCCTCTCCCGTGCTCGGCAAAAGCCGCTTCAATTGCCGGGTTTACCTCGGCGTACGGCGGGTATCCGGCATGAACCGGGTAATACTTCATAGGGCGATCACCCTATGGCGCCGGCGCTCCTCCTTGCGGGGCTGCCGGCAGGGTTGACTCGTCGTTCTCCTCGATCTGATGGAGAGATGCATAGGACTACTCCGGTGGGCGGAGATATCAACTGTTTGGTGCGGGTGGATCCGGTGCATTCATGCACGCTCCGGGAGACCCTGCAGCAGAGCAGGATGGGACGTGCGCGGGATTTCCCGAAAATAGGCTCGTGTATACTGTTGATGGAGTTCACCGGGAGAGAGTGGAGGTGCCGGAACCGCCTTTCTCTTACTCGGGGTTGTCCCGCATTCCCCGTATCGAGAGCCGGATCAGGCCGAGGTTGGCATCCGGCTTTGCGAGGATGCAGAGGGAGAGGTCGCCGTAGGGTGCGATGATGAGCTTCCCTGCCGGTGTCTCGAGGATTATCTGGGAGAGATCGCCCATCTCCATGTCGCCGGTGATGCGGGTGCCGGCACGGAGCAGGTCTTCGGCGACCGCGGCCACCTGCTCGAAGTCCCCGGATCCGAGCGACTGAAGGGCAAATCCCTCGTGGAAGACCGAGACTGCAACGACGCCCGGCTGCCGTGCGATCTGGTCGAGGCCGGCTGTCTCCGCGGATCCTATCCGGGAAGAAGGTTTTGCACCCTCCTCGCTGATCAGGCATCCGGCTTCACGGGAAGCCTCCCGGGCAGCCTCGGTCTCCTCAACGGTGTAGGCGATGAGTTCGGATTCAAGCGACGGCCGGTCAAGCAGGTATCTGTACGCTTCGTCCCCACTGAGCAGCAAACCGTTGCTGCTGTTCTCGAACGCGGCTGCATAGGGCTTCCCGCTCTGAACCAGGACAAAACCGGTTCCTCCGGTCTCGCTGACGCGCACCGCTCCGGTGAACTGAGGGCTGATTGAAGCAAGGGCCGAGAGAGGCCCCTGCAGTCGTCCAAGTGAGATGCCGTCGGGTAGCATCGTCTCACAGAGCAGCAGTTATCCGATCCCTGTTCTTCTTCAGTTCGTAGCGGATTCTCCCGACATTAACGTTCGCGTTCGCCACAATGGCGATCAGCTCGTCCTCCGAGAGCGGGGAGAGCAAGATAGGGCCGTTCTCCAGTTCGATGAGCATCTGGTTCATCTCGCCCTTTCCGAGTTCGTCGCTCATGGCTTCAGACGTACCCATGCCTGTCGATGCCATGGCGCCCAGGGCCTCGACGTCCACGTCCCCGGCAACGACGCTCTCGATCACAAAGCCGTCCCGTCCCGCCACGACTGCGGCGGTAACTCCGTCAAGTTTCAGGAATTCTCCCAGGATCTGTCTTAACATGTTTTCTCTCTCTCCTATGTTCTTCGAATGCACTCGATCTTGAGGGGCATCCTCCCGATTGCGTGCGTTGCGCACGAGATACAGGGGTCGTACGCCCTGATGATCATCTCAATGCGGTTTGCTGCCCCGTCGGTCAACGCTCCGTTCTCCACCACACGGCGTGCCATATCCTCCACGCCGCGGTCCATCCCGTAGTTGTTCTGGCAGGTTGCCACGATCAGGTTGCACCGCTCGATGACGCCGTTTTCATCGACGGTATAATCGTGGATCAGGGTTCCCCGGGGTGCCTCGATGAGCCCGATACCCCGGCGGTTCACGACTGCTCCCACAGGCGTCCGGATGTCTGAGCCGGTGATGCCCGGGTCGGAGAGCAACTGGACGGCCTGCTCGCACGAGGCGAGGAACTCGATGTAACGTGCCAGATTGTATGCGAGCGTGGCCTGGGTGACGGTGCCGAACCGCTCGCGGTACTCCGCGAGAGCAGCGTCCGCGTGCTCTGTGCCCATCTTCTGCACGATGTTGAGCCGGGCGAGCGGCCCGACCCGGTAGTAATCGCCGCCTTTGAACCGGGCGAACTTCAGGTACGACCAGTCCTCCGAGTACTCCTCGATGAAGTTCGTGTAGTCTTGGCCCGAGAACGAACCGATCTGGCCTCCGTCCGGGCCGAGCATCATCGCAGGCCCCTCATAGGTCGAGTAGACCCCGTTGTTGGCCATGCCTAGGAACCCGGTGGTTACGGCCCCGAAATCCGTATCGACGCCGTCGAGGAGGCCGCGGGCGAGATCCCACCCTTCACGCGCGATCCCGAGCACCTCATTTGCCATAGTGGTGAGTTCTGCTTTCTTCCCTTCCGTGAGCGGCGTCGACATCCCGCCGGGCAGCGCGTTTGACGGGTGGATGGGTTTGCCGCCGACCGCTTCCGTCAGGCGCTGACCGAACTTCCTGACCGCGATCGCCTTTTTCGCGAGATCCGGCGAGTGGCGGGCAAGCCCGATGACGTTCCTGCTCTCCACCGGTGCATCGTGGCCCAGGATGAAGTCCGGAGCCGCGAGCATGAAGAAGTGGAGGGCGTGAGAGTGGATGAACTGCCCGATGCTCAAGAGCTCCCGGAGTTTCTTCCCGGTTGCAGGCGGTTCGACGCCGAAGATCTGGTCGGTCGCCTTCGCTGCGGCCAGGTGGTGCGCCGAAGGGCATATCCCGCAGATGCGAGGCGTTATACGGGGTGCTTCCTCAATCGAAGCGCCGATAAGGAACTTCTCGAACCCCCTCAGTTCCACGACCTGGAAGTGGGCCGAGTCGACCTGCCCCTGGTCGTTGAGGTAGATCCTGACGCCTGCATGACCCTCGATCCGGGTCACCGGGCTGATTGTGATCTCTTTCATCTGCTCCTCTCCTTTACCAGATCCCGGATCTTTGAGTTCTCCTTGTCCTCCATGATCAGGCTCCCGATGGTGAAGGCGTACATCGTGTGTGCGACGTCGTAGAGTTCCTTCTCCACTTCTTTCTGCGGCTTACCGGTGAGATCCGAAATTCTCCGCGCCATCATGCCGTAGATGTCCCGACAGGGTTCGCGAAGGATGTCAAGCGAGGGGCCGTTGCACCCGTGGCACGGGATGTTGTTTTTGGGGCACGACGCCCCGCATCTCCCGAAGGTGACGCTCCCGAGACAGAGGTAGCCCTGCCCGAGCAGGCAGTGCTCGCGGTCGGGAACACCCTCGTGCCGGCGCTTGAGCGTCCAGTTCTCGACCGGCCCCATGATTCTGTCGCATTCCGAACAGACGGACTTGCGCGAGAGTTCGAGGGTGTCTCCCGCGACCATTGCCGGGATGATCTGTTTCAAGAACGCCTCTTTTGGCGGGCAGCCCACGATGTAGTAATCGATCTTCACGAGGTCGCCCACCGCGAACGCCCGGTAGAGGAACGGCGGCACGTCTGTTGGGATAACCCCGTCGGGCTTCGTCGTTTCAACCTCCCGGTAGACGCAGGAGAAGAGGTCTTCGTTCGAGCTCAGCATCGAGAGACCCGATACTCCCCCGTAGCAGGCGCAGGTTCCTAGTGCGACAAGCGTCTTTGACCGTTTCCGGATCTTTTCGAGGCGTTCGCGGTTCTCTTCATTTCGGACGGCTCCGGTCACGAATGCGATATCGATATCCTCGGGAGGTTCCTTGACGTCCATGATCACGGGGGAGTAGACGATGTCCGCTTCCGCGATGACGTCAAGGAGCATTTCATGGAGATCTAGCACTGCGATCGTGCATCCCGAACACCCTGCCAGTTCTTCAATAGCGATCTTCATCGTCCTTGCCTCATTTTAGGATCAGTTTCTTCAGGCAGGCGTTCGGGCCGGTGTGAACGATCTCCAGTTTGGCTTTCCTGCCGGTGATCTCCTCGATCGCGCCGACAACGTAGCCGAAGAGCGTCTGACAGAGCGGGCCGCCCTGCTCAAGACCGTTGCGTCGGAGCGTCTGGCGGACGATGCAGTCGTGGAAGACGAGGTAGATGAACGTCTCGCCGTTCTCCTCGATGATGAACGTCTCCTTGTCCTCAGGTTTCCAGACCTCAAACGAGTACTGGCCCCGAAGCAGGTCGGAGAGTTCGTGGAGCGCCCCTTCCACGTCCTCACGTTTCTGGAAGTACTTGGCAACCTCGTGACCGAACTTCTTGCCGGCACGGTAGGTGACTGCGTTTGCCCCGCGGCCTGCGATCTCCTCAAGCGACCTGATTACAAGGCCGTTGAGTTTCATCACGCCGTGGAGCGTCTGTTCCATCTCCTTTGGCCTGGGCGAACATTCGAGGGGAATATCCTCGGAACGATAGACGAGATCGGAGTGAAAGGCCTCGTGCATCTCATCGATGTATCCAGCGCTCATCAGACCACCTTCCGAAGCATTTCACAGACTTTGATGTCGATGTAGTGTCTCCGGGCAGCGTAGATGCCCCGGTGCTCGAGTGCCTGGGCCGGGCAGATCTCGTGGCAGGAAAGGCATCCCATGCAATTGTTCGGCCTGACCGCGACACTCACGTTGTTCTGGAGTTCGTACACGTGCATTGGGCAGTCCTTGACGCAGAGACCGCACCCGACGCACGCATCCGTATCCACATGTATCTCCATTGCGAGCCTCAGAAGGTGATTAACACTTCCTGCTATTAAAAGTATATATTTTGTCCGCTTAGAGAGTTCATCAGGTAAAAGAATATTTCGGATTTTGTGCAGTTTCATTCTATTTTCTGGCTGTACAGGGTGATTTGTAGTTCGTTCAGAAAATAGCTGTACTGCCGTGCTGGCGGTGGTGGCCGCTACGAAAGGTCTTTTCCCGACGCCTCGCGCAGTCGGAACCGATATTAGTGAATGCTCCCTTGCGGTTGCGCGGCTCACTCCCCGTTGCTGTGCGAAGATCGGATGAAAAAAGGCGTTAATGCGTGTGATAGGTCCTGCGGGCCCCAACGATCACGCTTTTGCCCGGAAGAGGGCACGGGCGAGCCGGTTGACAAAGCCTTCCCGGGAAGGCTGCGTCTCTTCCTCAGTGTATTCGATCCCGGCCACGTCGGCGGAAAGGCGCTTGAAGGCACGGGATGCACTGGACGCCGGGTACTTCACCACGATCGGCGACTTCCCTGCAGATGCGCGCCGGATGTTCGGGTCTTCCGGTATGACCCCGAGCACCCGGACCCCGAGGAGTTTCTCCATCTGTGCGGTGTTGAAATCGTTCCCGGTGGCCGTGACCCGGTTGATGATCGCTCCTTCGATGTGGCCGCCGACGGTCTCGGTCAGGATCTTTGTCTTTAAGCCGTCGACAATCGAGGAGATCTCGGGGTTTACGACGAGAATCACCCCGTCGGCAATTGTCAGCGGGATGACGCCGTCCCTGCTGATCCCTGCAGGAGCGTCCAGGATCAGGACATCGAACTCGCTCACAAGGTCGGTCATGATGTCCTTGAGCCGGTCGGGGTTCGATTGCTGGAAGCCCTGCAAAGAGAGGCCGCACGGGACGACTTTCACGCCGAACGGCCCGTCGTAGATGGCGTCCCGGATGCGTGCTTTGCCTGCCAGCACCTCGTGCAGGGTCACCGGCAGGTTTTCAAGCCCGAGAATGAGTCCGAGATTCGCCATTCCGACGTCGGCATCCAGAATGCATGTCTTCTTTCCGAATTGGGCGAGCATCGGGCCCAGGTTTGCTGTGACCGTTGTTTTACCGGTACCGCCCTTACCGGACGCAATTGTGTATACTTTTACCATGTAATCACTCGCTGTTTTGATCCTTGCGGTCTTACACCCAGTGTTGCAGGGTTTCCCGGATATCCTGTTCGAGTGCGTTCATCTGTTCGTCAGAGAGATGCTCCGAAGAGTGGGCGATGCCGACCACCGTCTCCCCACGGTAGGGGACACCAAGGAGTTCCACTCCTTCCTCGTCGTGCAGCCTTCCCTGCGAGTAGAGGTGGCTGTACCGTGCGGCCTCGTCCTCGCTGCCGGGCTTTGTCGAGCCGATCAGAAGGCCGTCTGCGGCCGCCACCGTCAGGGATGCAAGGCTGTATTTTTCGCTGATTGCACCGAGCGTTTCCTCAAGGCTTCCCGTGTTCCCGGGATCGATTGGCCTGGGAGGAGGCGTGGACACAGGCACGGCGAGATCCGGGCCCGAGGAAGCCTCAGGCGTTACTGAGGCCTGTGGAGAATCCAGTCTTTTGATGACCCGGGAGATCTCCGCAAGGTAGTACGCAATACCGGCAAAACCGGCTACCGTTATAAGTGTGAGGAGGATGAGGAAAAACTGGATCGTGCCTGTTGAATCCATTCTGTTACCAGCTCCTGAAGGTTAGGTCTCTTTGTCCTGGATGAGGTGGTCGAGGTGAATCTTCTTGAGCATGTCTTTGCAGTTTACCTTGAAACTGCTGACCAGTTGCTCGACGTCCATCTCTTCCATGTTCTGGACGAGTGTATCGAGCTCGTCACCTCCTGATTGAGACGCCTCGGCCGCCTTCTCCGCGGGCTTCACTCCCGGCATGGGAATATGATGCATCTCTGCGGTCGATTCTGGATGACGCCTGGATGAAGAGGCCGCACCGGCACCCTTCGGTGCTGTGGACGGCGTTGCTCCTCCCGGAGCACCTCTTCCTGCCGAAAGCCTGCCCGGTTTTTCGGGCTCTCCGATCGCGAACGGGCGATTGAACTCCAGAGCAAGCTGTACCTGCTCGGGCGTCAGAAGGTTCAGTTCTGCTGCCACCTCGTTCTCTTCGCCCTCCAACGCCGCGTCCAGTGCGTGCTGCCCTTTTATGCCCCCATATTCGGCAAGCACAACCCGACCCTCGTTCAGCACCAGAGTGGCACTCTCGCTGCCAGGGACAATCGTGCAGATCCCGGTGAACTGTTCTGAGGTAATCTCATCTACCAGGGCACGGGGTGTCGTGGACTTGATTAGACGATGGAACCGACCGCGTGGCAGTTGCATTCAGACAACTTTAGTTAAGTGGTATGAGATAAACCTTGTTATTTATAACGCTCCATATGGTTACCCGGTGCGCAATAATTCGGACGGTGTGATAACGGCTATCTAAGATCTTACCCCTAACCCCCGGTCCACTCCCGGAGAATGGTAAGGATCTCCTGCTCGGCAACCCGGATCCCCTCTTCAACTTCCGGGTCGATATCTTTGCTGAACTCCTGGATGTCGCCCACTTCAATCCCGACGGTCACGATCTCGCCGGCGTATCCGAGTTCCCGGGCAATCGTCACCACCTCACCGATCCCGATGTCGTGGAGCGTGTATGCCGGAAGGTCCCACGATGGCGGGACCTCAAACGTAAGGACTTCTCCGATGCGGTCGCCGATACCCACCATCGCATCGATGATCACCACCTTCTCGTAGCCTTCCATCAGCGGGATCAGACCAAACCCGCCGGTGCCGCCGTCGATTGCATCCACCCCGGGAAATCTCCCGTCAAAGAGGTGCATCACCGAGATCCCCGCCCCGTCGTTTCCCATGAATGGGTTTCCGCACCCGATGATACAGACCCGGTTCTTCTGCATGGTACCTACCGGTTATATCCGGCAAGGTACAAAATGGTACTGAAAACCCCTGACCGTGAACTGCCGTTCCGGGAGCGGGATGTGAGGCGCATGATCCATATCGTACCTAAACCGACCGATACGCCGGACGACAACTCAACCGGCGCTGTTATGCGGGAACTGGAGAGAGCCGATGCCCGATATAGGGTTCTCGATATCGGTGCAGTCGATCCCCTTGATTCCGGGCTTGAGAACGAACTCATATGGGTCTGCGGTATCCGGCAGGACGGGCACCAGTTCGAGACCTTGAACGTACTCTCGCTCCATAACCGGGTGATTAACACACCCGAGAGCATCGTTGCCTGCGCATCCAAGGTGATGACGACGGCACTCCTCCTCGCAAATGGAGTGAAAACGCCGGATACGGCTTACATGCAGTCGGAGGAGCAGGCGCGGGAATTTCTCCTGCGGCACGGAAACGTTGTCTATAAACCGCTCTACGGGTATGACGGAAACGGTATCCGGCTCGTGACGGAGCCCGGGGAACTCGGGCCGGGCCCATGGTACCTGCAGGAATACGTGAAGAACGACCGGGATTTCCGCGTCTTCGTCCTCGGCGGCGAGGCCGTTGGTGCAATAGCCCGGGTCTCCGATACCCTGATGCACAACATCCATCAGGGCGGAACCGGGATGCCGGTTCCGATCGACGAGGGGATGCGCGCCGTCGCCGAGGCTGCTGCGGCGGCGATCGGGACCGATTACTGCGGGGTCGATCTCCTTTGTGACCGGGACGGTTATACGGTCCTTGAGGTGAATGGGACGCCGAACTGGCACTGCATGGCGGCGCCCATCCCGAAGTTGCTCGCTCGATACCTCATCGAGCGCGAGCGCGAGATGCGTGCCTGAGGAGAGGAGGGGAGCAGAGGGGTTTTGCACCCGCTTGCGCTCTTACTGGAGATACTCTATCTCTTTTAAGGTCTTCTCCGCAAGCTCTTTCATCCGGGCGGAGATCCGGCCGGATGACGAGAACTCCACGTCCTTCATGGCGTTTGCAAGTTCCGTGCCGAGCACGAATATTGCGTACTTATGTTCCATCTTGCTCTTATGCACCTGAGATGGGTCTATTTTCAACGCGTAATATTGAGAAAATTTCAGTTCCTGGTTCTGCAACTCAAAAAAGTCTTTAATCTCAGTAAGAATCCCATGTAAGGCTATCAACTCTTCCTTGTGCATATTCTCTCCCAGAGATAAAAATGGTGGATATGAATATATATAAATTTGCACCCGGGATAACCGTCACCCTATCTTTATCAGTCTTATGGAGAGCGGACGCTTTATGATTCCCTTAAAGTCCCGGGCAGCCACGAACTCGAGATCCTTCCCCCCAAGCTGATCGAGGAGTTTCTGGTCGATGACACGATCGACGACAACCCCCTCGACGTCGCCGTTCAGGTTCTGGAGTGCGCCCTCGACGTCGGTTGCGTTGGATTCCAGGAGGACGGTGTAATCCGGTGAGAGGAACCGCGCAATCTTCTTGTCCCGGACGTCGGCCATGTGTTCCCCGAGGGTCGAGGGGGACTTCGAGCGCCATTCCCGGCGCGGCGGCTGTTCACCATCACCCGCACCGGCAGGAACCTGTACCTCGGCGGGAGGCGTGTATGTGGGCAGCCGCTCGATCTTCTCGGTGGGAGAGTGGTCGATGATCCCCACCGCAGGCACTTTGTTCCGGAGCGCCTTCACGATCTCTTTGCGGCTCATCTCCTCGACACTCTTTCCTCGCGGACTGTAGGCCACGAAGTCGATCTCGGCGACCTGAAGGAGCTCGCGGAGGATCAGCTCCCCGCCCCGGTCGCCGTCGAGGAGGGTCGTTGCGGTCTTCTGCGAGCAGAGGTCGATGATGATACGCGGGACGTGAGTTCCTTCGACCGCAACAGCGTTCTTGATCCCGTAGCGCAACAGGTTGACGATGTCGGCCCTTCCTTCAACGATGATGATGGCGTCGGAGTCCATGACATTCGGGCCCGCGTGCACCTTCTCTTCGCCGAGATACTCGAGTTTCTCGATCCTGATGGCTTCCCTGACCTCGTCGAGCAGTTCGTCGCTGTTGATGGATCCCTCGTCGAAGTCCTCGAGGAGGAGTTCTTTTGCGCGCTCGACGATCTTGCGCCGCTTGGTCACCCGGATGTCCTCGATGCGGTCGACCATGACGTGCGCCGTGCACGGGCCGACCCGGTCGATCGTCTCGAGTGACGAGGCGAGGAGCGCGGTCTCCGCCCGGTCGAGTGAAGACGAGATGAGTATCCCGCCTTTTGTCTCTCCGCGTTTCGTGGTGATCTGAACATCGATCCGGCCGACGCGGCCGGTTCTCTGTAGATCACGCAGGTCGAGGTCTTCGCCGAGCAGCCCCTCGGTCTGGCCGAAGATGGCGCCCACTACGTCGGGCTTGTCGACCACTCCCTCGATCTGCAGGATAAGATGAATGAGATACTTTGTGGTATCCGGTGAGTACATGGAGTTTTGCCCCCTTTGGTATGTGTAAGTCTGATTGCCGCACCCCACACGGGTCTGGTTCTGCGCGGACGTACGGGTTAATCATATATCTAGGGTGAAATTACTTAAATCAGATGGCGGCCTGAGCGCAATGTTTTTAAACGGATAGGCCTAAAAATATGCTCTCAGGCGCCTACATTTTGATAAACTGTACTGTAGCGCCCTTTCACGCCGGGTGTCGTTCTGCCTTGTGTCCTGCATCTTCCGTCCGCGCCGGATCAGGCAGCGGCGGCGTTCAGGCATGTGAGGGCATGAGATTTTGATATGCCGGCGATTGCTACGGTTTTTGAGGAAGAAGTGTTTCCGGCGATGATGGTCACATCGGCGCGGGGGACATGGAACGTCTCCGCGAGAAGGTCGGTGATAGCGCGGTTTGCTTTCCCGCCGACAGCGGGAGCTGCGATCTGGCATTTGATGCTCTTTCGCCACTCGTTGTAGCCCGCTGGAAACGAGGAGCGCTTTGCACCCGCCGTGACGTCGAGCGTGACAGTCACCCCGTGCGAGGTTTCGGCGACGGCATCGGTGTAGGTGTCCATGAGAATAGTCCTCTTGAAGGGATGTCGCCCGACACTAACGATCGGTGTTCACAGGCGGCTTGTGCCGGTCCTCACCCGATCGAACCCATATGCCGGGCGTGCCTGTCGCGCACCTGGGTTGTCCCGCGGATCATTTCCGGGCGTCTCGCCAGATGATCACCCGGGGACCTATAAGGTGCGCTTTATCGGCCCTGTATTATTTATTTTCCCGGGATAAATATCCTTGCCCGGGATACCACGCTGCGCAAGTTTCCCGGAGATCGCCGTGAACGTAGGCTCGCGTTCCCCCGACGATAACCTCCTCCGGGAAGACCGCTTCGAGCCCCTCGAACGGCGACCAGCCGCACTTTGCGTGGAGGTGTGAGGCGTCGATACGGGTGATCTCGTCCGGGTAGAGGGCAAAGTCCGCCCGGTCGCCCGGTTCAAACCCTGCCCGCGGGATGCCGAGGATGGCGGCGGGTGCCCACGACGTCTTCTCGATCACCGAGGCGAGGGTGATCCGCCCATTTTGCACCGCCGCCATCAGGAGCGGCACCATCGTCTCGACCCCGGGGATGCCGGAGGGCGCGGTCTCGAAGGGCGCCTCTTTTTCTTGAACCGTGTGCGGGGCGTGATCGGAGGCGACGACGTCTATCCTGTCCCAGCACGACCATAGTTCGTGCCGGGTCTTCTCGTCGCGGAGGGGTGGATTCACCCGGGCTCTGGTGTCGTCCGGATCGAAGTTCTTGCGCGAGAGGAAGAGGTGGTGCGGTGTCGCCTCCACTGTGCCGCGTGCTGCCCTGACCGAGGCGGCGGTGCTGAGGTGGCAGAAGTGGAGCCGCAGCCCTGCCGGGGCGAGGCCGGTGACTTTCTGCACGGCGCGGGCCTCTCCCTCACCGGATCTGGCGCGGTCGTGGTCGGCGAGCGTCGCCGGTGCCCGGCCGGAGACCTCTTCGGCGTGGACGGTCACGACCCCGCCGAGGGCGTGGATGCGGGCAAACAACTCTCTGAGCGTCTCCGCATCGAGTCCATCACCGTAGCTCGATGGAGCGGCGAAGGTCTCCCCAAACGCCATCGCGCCGGACTCCCACATCCCGCCAAGATCGGCCTCCGGCACGACGCCCGCGTTCACCGCAAACCCGCATACCGCTTGCTCCTCCGCCTCGCGGATGCGCGCCCGGAGGAGTTCGGGCGTGATGATGGGCGGGACGGTGTTCGGCTGGTCGACGACGACCGTCACCCCCCCGGCGACCGCGCTCGTCGTTCCCGTCCGCCAGTCTTCCTTTTCGGCCTGCACCCCGCCCCGCATGTGGACGTGCATGTCGACCGCACCCGGAAGGCAGGTATACCCGGTGCAATCGATCGTCTCGACGGCACGCACCGCCGCGCCGATGTGCCGGACGATGCCGCCGACGACGGCGATATCGGCGCGGCGGCCCGTCGGGAGCATCACGTTTCGGAGTACGAGATCGGCGTTCATCGGCAGCACGTCTCCAGGTCGCGCCGTGTTGCGGAGTGGACCTCGACCATGTACGCGGGATGGTAGCGCGTCTTCGACTCGCGGAGCCCGGCGACGCCCATATCGCATTCCCGGTTGACGAAGCGGTAGCGGTCCCGGAGCCCGGCCGCCGTCTCGGTTGTGATCACCTTGTAGATGTTGCGATAGGTTTCGGGGAGCGCTTTTTCGAAGTGGACGACCGCCATCGAGGCGTTGACCTGTCCGACAACCGATATCGCCCCGATGGTGCCGCTGAGCCTGACGATCCATCCTTCGAGCCCGATATCGAAGAAGTTGTTCACGGCAAAGAGGATGGCGTCTTTTTCATGGGTGAGGATGGGTTCGGAGTCGCAGTCCCGCCACTCACACCAGACGACCAGGAACTCCCAGACCTCATCGATGTTCTCCTCCGTGATCTTCTCGATCGTATACGCGTAGTCCCGGCCGAACCGGTTGACCTGGCGGCGGATAGTGGCGTAGTCCTTTCCGGCGAGTTCGGCGAGGTCTTCGGTCCGGTAGATGTAGTCGAAGAAGTCTCGGTTCTCGTGCAGTGGGAGGTCCGGGTAGGCCTCCCGGAGCCACTCCTCGTTTGCTGGGTCGAGGACCCGCAATGGTATCTCACCCCCCTCCCGGAGCGCGAGATCGATGACGTCCTCGAGGAGATCCGGGTTCCTCGGGCCGATCGGCATGCGGAACGCCGTCAAGCCGTCGATGGTGCTCGAGAGGACGATCGAGTCTTCGACCTCCACGTAACGGTAGTCCGCATAATGGTTCCAGCAGACCATGTTCGCGAACGTGTTGTCGCTGTGTACCTGGGGGAACTGCCGGTAATGCCTGGAGAAAAGGTCGCGATCGTCCAGACTCACGGGCTTGAAGTCGGCAAGTTTCAGCATGTTTCACCTCCTATCCGGGTACCACCGCATGGGTGTGTGCCCTTCCATCTTCCGAAACCCGAGCGCGGTGTAAAACGGCTCGGTCCCGGGTTCGGCGACGAGGCCGACCCAGGCGACACCTGCAGACGTACAGTAATCGAGCAGCGCAGATAAGATCATCGTTCCGACGCCCCGGCCCCGGTAGCGCGGCAGGACGACCAGATCCTGGACGTAGCCGTCCGAGACCCCGTCCGAGATCACCCTGCCCATGCCGACGGATCTGCCGGTCGTCCGGTCGACGGCGACGGCGAAGGCGAAACTTCCCGCGATGAGGGCGGCGAGGTCGGCAGGATCCCATCGCTCGTTCCACCAGCCGCCAGCCCGGTAGAGGTCGGCGATTGTCTCCACGTCCCAGACGTTCACCAACCGCACCTCGATCTCCGCCTCCTCCGTCATCGGTTCATGCCTCTCCATAAGACTGCTCACGGCGTTTATCGTATATGACAGGCGCGGGTCTCAACCTGGGTGATGCAAAAAAGTGTCGTTGTCTGTTAGCAGACACGCGGCACCGGGTCGCCGACCGGCGGTTCGATGAACCGTTCCCCGCCGATGGCGGTGCGCATGACCACGTGCGAGCCTTCGACGACCTCGCCGACGATCGCGGCGTCACGCCCGTAGGGATGACTCCGGAGCGCCGCGAGGACGGCCTCTGCCTCCTCGGGGGCGACGCCCATGATCACTTTGCCCTCGTTCGCCACCTCGAGGGGGTCGAGGCCGAGCATGCCGGCGGCGCTCCGGACACTCGCCCGGAAGGGGAGGGCTTCCTCCTCGATGACGACGGCGACACCGCTCTTGCCTGCCATCTCGTTGATGGCGTTTGCAAACCCGCCACGCGTCGGGTCTTTCATGGCGTGGATATCCCCGGCCGCGAGCGCCTTCTCGACGAGCGGCCAGAGGGGGGCGACGTCGGATTTGATCTGGCCGCCGAAGTCGAACCCTTCGCGGTGGGCCATGATGGCGATGCCGTGGTCGCCGATGGTGCCGCTGACGAGGATTTTATCGCCGACCTCCAGGCCGTTGTCCTGTACCACCCGCTCGGCGACGCCGATCCCGGCGGTGTTGATGACGAGGGCATCAAGCGCGCTCCGCTCGAGCACCTTGGTGTCGCCCGTGACGAGGTTTGCCCCGCACTCCCCGAGTGCTGCGTCCATCGACGCGACGATCCGCTCGAGGTCGGCGACCTCGAAGCCTTCGGGGATGACCATGCCGCACGAGAGCGCGATCGGCCGCCCGCCCATCATCGCGAGGTCGTTGATGGTTCCACAGACGGCGATGCGCCCGATATCCCCGCCGGGGAAGAAGATCGGCGAGACTACATGGTTGTCGGTCGTGAAAACGATGTTCTGCCCGTTCAGTGGGATGACTGCGCCGTCGTCCAGCGATTCGAGCCCGATCCCGCCGGCGTTGTTGTGCTTGAGGTTGGTGATGACGCGCAGGAGTTCGCCCATCACCTCGCCGCCGGCGCCGTGCATGAGGTTGACTTTCATTCTTCGTCCACTTCTATCTCGATGTTAGTGACTACGATCTCCATTCCTGCAACTATTTCCGGGAGTTTCCCGCACTGGGGGCAGACGAAACGCTCGTTCCCCTCGTAACCGCAGGAGCAGCGGGTGCGCGCCTCGACGTCCCGGCACGAGAGTTCTGTTCCCGAAAAGAGCGGGTCGTCCTCGATGATGACGTTGAAGAGGAACTCCACCTGTTCGGGATTCACCATCGCCATCTTGCCGACGTCCACACTGATGCACTTCACCTCTTTTGCGTCGTTCTCGATCGCAGCCCGGCGGGCGGTCGTGTAGATATCGTAGGCGATGCTGTACTCGTGCATTACTCCTCCATCGCGGCGTAAACCTGCCTGAAGACCTCGCGGGTCTCAAGCCCCTCCTCTCTGCTGAGGCGCTGGATGGCGAACCCGACGTGGACGAGCACGAACTCCCCGACTTTCACGTCGACGAGGTCAAGCCTGACCTCCTGTTGCAGGTCGCCGAAGTCGACAACGCCGATGTTGCCCTCTTTAATCTCGAGCACCTCAGCGGGCATTGCAATACACATGACCTCTTTTCCTCTCCTGTTATTTTGTCCTGTTATCAAAAAAGGTTGACCATGCTGCACGGAAGAGCCCGGGAGTAGCCGTTTCAACCGGCGCGATTCTCGCTTCCTCCGTAATCAGGTACTTATAGATCGGTTCGGTGGGGTAAAAAAGATATGTTTGTCTCCGGTTCCGGCCCCCGGAGGGGAGGGGGCCTGGCCGACCGTGGTGCGCCTCCGCCGGTGCCGCCGGTGCCGCCGCCCCACGGGTGTTGCGGTGTTTGTGCGCGGGAACGTAATGTTATGGGAGTACTGTATCTGCTTATTCCCGCCTGTCCCCGTGCAGTGGACCGTGGTGGCCTGCGCACCGCGGGTGCTAGATCCTGAATCGAAATTTTTCGGTTTTCCTCAAGTTCCGGCCCTTCGGCCAGCCGCCAGTCCAAGACCTTCGGCCTTCTTCTGCTCCTGCCCCCGCACCTCGCACCTCCGGTGCTCGAACTCCGGCCTTCCGGCCCGCCGCATTCCCATGGAACGTCGTTCCTACCGGTGCTCCAGCTCCGTTCGCACCGATCGGTGCTCATGCTCCGGCCCCGAAAACGCTTCGCGTTTTCTCATGCTCCTGCCGTTCCGGCAGTCGCACCCTTCAGCCCGTCGCATTCCGGAGGGACGTCGCACCCTTCGGCCAGTCGCATATCGCCACGCACTGCCCGCCCCCTTGGGACGGAACGACTTCCCCTTTGGGGAAGGAGTTTGAGCACCGTCAGGTGCGAGTGAGGAGCGCGAAGCGCGGGTGGTGGGGGTCACAGGTAGAGCCTTAGGGGGTAGAGACAGGGGAGGGGGGATGCTTCCCCCTCGAAACTCTTCGAGTTTCTCAAGCTCGCTTCGCTCGCACTTCCCACCTGACGGTGGTCGAGCTCCGGTTCTACGAACCATCGCACTCCCCGTCAGCCCCTCGCACCTAACGGTGCTCGTGCTCCTGCCCTTCAGCCAGTCGCACTCCCCCAAATGGCGATATCCCCACGGTCCACTTTGCGGGGACCGCTTGGAAAAGTCGTATCTAATTTCGCTATGACCTATACTGAAGATTCGCAGACACGATTGGTGCAAATGCCGGGTAGAATTCAGCCACCCCGGGCGCACAGACCCGCTTACCCCTCGCACCTAACGGTGTTCGAACTCTGCTCCTCAAAGACCTTCAGTTTTCTCAAACTCCGGCCCTTCAGCCCGTCGCATCCGAAACACCCCCTCCACCTCGGCCCGGGGGAGGTCCTCCCCCCTGACCCGCATCCGCCAGCGGTGCGTCCGGACCGAGACCGCCGCGAGCGGCGCGAAGAGTTCCGCCGTCTCGGTCTCGGTGAAGTAGTGGGTGATGATCCCGTCGCCCCGCCGGAACGTCCACGGCTCCGTCTCCGTTCCCTTCCCGGCGCGCATATCTTCGACGGAGAAACTCCGGAAGAAGAGCGTTCCGCCGGGCCTGAGCACCCGGACGGCTTCGGCGGCTACGGCCTTCCTGCCCAACTCCGGGAGGTGGCCGGTGACGTGGACCAGGAAGACCGCGTCGAACGCTTCATCTCGAAACGGCAGGTGCCGGGCGTCGGCGACGGCAAGCCCGATCTCCGCCGTCGCCGGGCGGCGCCGGGCGAGGGCGACGGCCTCGGGAGAGATGTCGACCGCGGTCACATGCGGTGAACGCCTGGCGAGGGCTTGGAGGGTCTTGCCGTTTCCGCAGCCGACCTCAAGAACGGCTGCGCTTTCGGGGAGGTCCGGGAGCGGCGCCGGGGCTCCGCCCCAGAGGTTTCCTCGCCTCCGGTAGTCCTCGTCCCAGGCGCATGGATGGGCAGTCACTGATCAGTGGGTCGGCGCCGCTCCCGGATAATCATTCGCGCCGGCTGAGATCCTCCCGGCGCACGAACCGGAGCGATGCCGGGTGACGTGAAGGCGATCCAGATCGCGAACCCGAACCTGGATGGGTGGTGATAAAAATATGGTTGCCTCTTCCTTTTGTCGGAGGCCGGTATCCTTATTTTGATTTGCTCTCAACCGGATGCTCAATTTTCACATCAGAAAGTTCGACATGAGCAATACGCGCAGGATAAAACCCTTCGATAAAGTCTCTCGCGTCCTGGTCGGTATCTTCATCTAGTAGATATCCCCATGTTCCGTCTTCGTACTTAAAAATAACAGCCGTTTCATACTCATCCGTTTCTGGGTCATATGAGATAACTAGCCAGTTTGGATCACTGTATGTCGGATCGCTGTCGATAATATCACCTGGTTGATACTTTGGCGTGCTTGATGATGCTGATGCATTCGAAGACGATTGTTGCGGGGCTGCAGTGGTATGCGACGCCGTCGGCTGGGCTGTTGCAGAGGTATCGACAATATCTCCGCTTTGAGTACATCCACTGATCAACAGAAACCCTACTAGCAACGCTAGCATTACGACAATCTTTCTCATAAATGAGAGTCGCTGCGACTTTATTTAAAGTGTGTTGGATAGAAAATGTTCTTTTTTGTTCGCTCTCGAAAGCGGTTTTTCCGGCTTTGTTGAAACCCCATCTGTTTGTCCAGATGGTCGCAATTCAGAAGCATCCCTGGGCACGGTTATCCCTTATCATGCCTTCGTTGCTCCTGCTCAGGATGCTTCATACATCGCATATCGCTATGGGGGAGGAGGCCGGGTGGAGTGGGGGTTACAGATGTCCGCGTACAAGGTAGAGACAGGGGAGGGGGGATGCTCCCCCCTCGAAACTCTTCGAGTTTCTCAAGCTCGCTTCGCTCGCACTTCCCACCTGACGGTGGTCAAGCTCTGGTTCTACGAACCGTCGCACTCCCCGTCAGCCCCACAGCGAAGACCTTCGGTCTTCTCGTTTTCGCTTTCGCTCACACAGCGAAACCCTTCGGGTTTCTCGAACTCCTGTCTCGCACCTTCGGTGCTCACGTTCCAGTTCTAGCGAACTGTCGCGTCCTGCGGACAGTCGTTCCCCCAATGGCGATATGCGACTGGCAGAAGGGCAGGAGCACGAGCACCAAAGGTGCGCAGGCCACCAGGTCCACGGTATGGTGACATGCCCGAAAATAAGGCCGTTCCGGGGACAAACAGAGGTTGCATCAACCTCATCAGGGTAGAGATGAGGAGCAGAGAATGGATTTCGACAGAGCCGTTTTTCTCCACTATTGATCTTCACCTCGAGATTACCATTTCATGATTGTGCGCGCACCCGCACAATGGTCAATTAATCAATGCGTGTCTGCACTCCTCGCTTGAATTTAAGAGCGGCAGAGTTCATGCAGTAGCGCTGGTTGGTCGGCGGCGGCCCGTCGTCGAAGACGTGGCCCAGGTGGGCGTCACACCGCCGGCAGAGCACCTCCGTCCGGTTCATGAAGAACCGGGTATCAAGTTCCGTCCTGATGTTCCGGTCTGACACGGGCTTGTAGAAACTCGGCCAGCCCGTCCCCGACTCAAACTTCGTCTTCGAGGAGAAGAGATGGTTACCACAGCAGACGCAGACGTAGAGTCCGTCCTCCTTGCAGTCGTGGTACCTCCCGGTGAAGGCCGGCTCCGTGCCCGCCTTCCGCGCAACGGAGAACTCTTCCGGGGTCAGCTGGCGTCGCCACTCCTCGTCGGGTTTGACAACCCTCTCAACCTCTTCCACCTCCCCGGTCACGGCGTTGCAGACCAACACCCTCCCGGCGGTCTCTTCAGTCTCCCTGAACATCGGTCACCCTCCTGGTTTCTGCCGGCCCTTGTCCGGAGAGCAGATAAATCGTTCCCCGTTCCGGATGCGTTTTCGCATTCGTTATATATCCGCCGGTCGATGAACCATCATGAAGAAAGACTCCCGTCCGGGAAGGAGCCTTGCAACCCTTATCCTCCTCGGCTGCCTCTTCAGCGCTGCCGTTACGGCGGGCTGCATGAACTCCGCTGACCCGGAGCCGGAGCCGGAGGACCCGACTCCGGAGGCGACACCGGAGGTTCAGACCACCTACTCGCCCGCCGGGCCGAAACCGTCGTTCTCGGCCAGCGTCACCACGCCCGAGAAGCGTATGCGCACCGACGGGTCCTGCTACTGGACCGTGACGGGGAGGGTGACCAACGACGGTGACGGGTCCGCGAGAAACGTCGTCGTCCGGTTCATGCTCATCGACGACGAGAGCAATATGATCCGGGCGACCGAGACCGTTTTCGCTTCCCGGTTCCAGGCGGGCGAGACGAAGATATTCACCACCGACCCGCTCCCCGGCGACTGTGACCGGCAGTACCATGCCGGGATCGACGTCACGCACGACATCCCGTAAGGCCGTGGGCAAGCGTTATCCGGGATACGGGTTTACAGAGGAGATGAGATGAAGATACTTGGGATTAATGGGAGCCCCCGGGGCTCAAGGAGCCAGACGCTCCGGCTCGTTCAGGCCGTCCTCGACGGGGCGGAAAGCGCCGGGGCCGACGTAGAACTCGTGGACGTCACGAAGCTCCGGATCGAGTACTGCAACGGGTGCCTGGTCTGCTGCGAGCGGGGGGAGTGCGTCAAGAACGACGATTTTGCTGAACTCTACCAGAAGATGCTGGACTGTGACGGGATTGTCCTCGGGTCGCCCAACTACATCGACTCGGTCACCGCCCAGGTAAAGACCATGTTCGACCGGATGGCGGACGCCATCCACTGCCAGATGTTTCTCGGGAAGTACGGGTGCGCTGTCTCCACGGCAGGCGGCTCCGGGGCGGACGAGGTCGTGGCGTACCTGAACCGGGTTCTCCAGACCCTGGGCGCAAACACCGTGGGCGGCATCGGCGTGGTGCTCGCCGGCGACCCGGAGACGATCGTGCCTGCGGAGGGGAGGGCCTACGAGCTCGGGAAGAAGCTCGCAAGAGCCATCGAGAAGAAGGAGACCTATCCCGAGCAGGAGGAACTCCACGCCGCGATGTGTGACCGGATGCGGGCGCTGGTCACGGCAAACAAGGATCGCTGGCATCACGAGTATGACTACTGGAAGGAAACCGGGCGGATACCCTAGGTCTTCCCCGCTTCTTTCACGCGGATATCCCCGATGATCCGCTGCAGCCCTTCCCGCGCCTCCGGCTGCGCTTCCTCCCTGTGCGCCAGGTCGAGAGCCGGGATAATCGCCCCGCCCATGTGTATCAGGGCCCATTCGGCCCGTTTTCTGACCACGAGCGCATCGTCCTTAAGCGCCCGGACAAGCGGGGCGACGGCGTCCTCTCCCCCGATCCGGTTGATGGCCCGGACAGCGTTCGCCCGCACCTCGATCAACGGATCGGAGAGAGTTTCCGCAAGAACCGGGATCGCTTCGGCACCGACCCGTTCCACCTCGGCCCACCTCCCCTGCGCCATGAGGTAGAGCGTACGTTCCGCACGGGTTTCCGGCTTCCAGCCGCCTGCTTCCAGCGCTTCGGCGACCCCCGCCCGGAACGTCTCGTCCCCCGAGCGGAGCGCGCCGACCAGGTGGCGGCGTATCGTATCGCCGGGATCTTTCAGGGCCTCGAGCGCGGCGTACCTGACTCGGTCGTCTACATCGTGGAGCGCCAGGACCAACGGTTCTAGGGCAGAGAGATCCCCGATGTAGCCGAGCGACCGCGCGGCGGCAATCTTGACTTCCTCGTCCCTGTCCTGCAACGCCAGTGTCAGCGGTTTTATCGCCTGTTTGATCCCCATGTACCCGAGCGCCTCCGCCACAGTCGCCCGGACCTCGGTGTCGGGTTCCTGGTGCAGGGAGCCTATCAGGGCTTCGACTGCCCGCTTGTTCCCGATCCGGCCCAGGTTTCGGGCAGCAACGAGCCTGACGAACCGGTCGTCGTCGTTCAGGGCATCCATGAGCGGCGTGACCGCGGTCTCACGCATATCACCGAGGATACTGGCCGCAGCGGCCTGGATATCGGGGTCCTCACCCCTGAGCGCATGGATGAGGCCGTCCACGGCGGGGCGCCCCATCATGATAAGGCGTGTAGCGGCACCGAGTTGCGTGTTCCACTCCTTGTCCTTGAGTGCGCTGATCAGGGTGCCGATATCCTGTTTGCCTGACTGCTCGAATATTTCCGTATCTTCCAGCCGCACTTTCCTCTTTTTCTTCTTCCGGGTGCGCTCCTCTTCCTCGACCTGGCTGCCGAGCGTCCTCCGCCATACATCTATCACCTGCCGTTTTCTGAGGGCGGCCGCAGCTTTTGCCCTCACTTCCTCCTCATCGTCATCGAGAGCGTAGCGCAGGACGTCGCCTGCACGCTCGTCCGGTGTCTCCCAGAGGGCATCAATTGCTGCAAGACGCATCTCCTTACTGCCTGTTCTCAGCACATGAGAGAGCGGTTCGATTGCCATGGCACCGAAGTCGCCCAGGGCCCGGGCAACGCTCCAGCGGACATCCGGTGCTGCATCCCCGAGGTGCGTGATGAGGAGCGGGATAGACTCGGTTGCGCCGATGAGGCCAATCGCTTTCGCCGCCGTCACCCGCACGACTGGTAAGGGGTTGTTCAGCGCCTCTTCGAGTTCCCTGAGCACGCCACGGCCGAACTCCGCGACGGCATCCGCCGCAGCGACCCGGACCCCGTGGTACCGGTCGCGGAAGAGGTGAATGAGCGGCCCAACTGCGCGGCGGTCACCAATACGGCCGAGCGCCGAGGCGACGGCGATTCGCACATCTTCTCTTGCGTCACCGAGTGCCTGGACCAGCGCCTCGACGGCATCCGGGTCCCCGATCTCGCCGAGCGCTTCCGCGGCGGCGATGCGGACACCGTAGTGTGAGTCGCTTAACGCTTCGACGAGGTATCTGATCGCCTCCTTTCCCATGCCGTGGAGCGCGGCGACCGCCGCAGCCCGGACGCTGGCGTCGCTGCTCCTGAGCGCTTCAAGGTACTGTTCGAGCGGCGTCTTCTCGGGGAGCGGTTCCGGCGATTCCGGAAGTTTGACCGTATCCTCTGATATCTGCGGGATCTCCAGTTCTTGCGGTTCCCGATCTTCCTTCTCGGGCTGGTAGGTGAACGACTCCTTCTGTTCGGCCTCACCGGTCTCGACGATCTCCTGCTCGAACTCAATCGGGATGAGCTGGTCCAGTGGGATTGCACCGCCGGGAGCAGCTGACATATCGGCCTTCCAGCGCGCCTTGGCCTGTGCCCACGCAGCCTCCGCCTGCCTGCTCTCCTGAATGAGGTCACTGAGGCTTACGGCCGGTTCAGGCTCTTTCGGCGTCTGCTCTATGGGCTGTTCGGGCTCCTTCGGTTTCTTGTCCTGTGCCGGCGGCGAAGTTTTTTTGACCCGCTTGCCCGGAGCGTAGCTCGGGCGCCCGAACTGCTTCTCGAACCTCTTCTGGATTGCAAGCCCCTCTTTGAGCTCCTGCTCGTATCTGGAGGAGTCTTCCTGTGCGGGCTGGGTTTGCAACACTTCTTCCTGGCACTTCCGGATGTACTTGAGGGCAGTCAGGGCCCGTTGTTTCCGTGCGGGGTCTTTCAACGAGGCTTCCGTCTTCAGTGCGCTGAGTGCAGGCTGCCCCAGTTGCCGCAATGCTTCGCTCGCGCCGGTGCGGACACCCGAGTACTCGACTCCCAGCGCCCTGATGAGCGGCAGGATGGCCGGTTTTCCCATCCTGACAAGTTCATTCCACTGCTCGCTTGCAATCAGGTACTCCGCTCTCTGCAGGTCGCTCTGCGGCACCCAACCCAGCTTACCGAGGGCCCATGCCGCTTCCATCCGCACCAGATGGTGGGGGTTGTTGAGGGCATTGATCAGCGGGGGTTTTGCCCGGTCGTCACCAACCTCCCCGAGTGCCTCGATGGCACGTATACGGACGTCCAGTTGGGGGTCTTTCACTGCTTTGATGAGCGGCGGGACAACCCGGGAGTCGCGGATCTTCCCGAGGGTTCGCGCCGACTCGCTCCGTATCCGGGGGTCCTCGCTCGCCAGGGCTCTCAGGAGAGTCGGGACGGCTGCTCCCTGGAGTTTGGCAAGCTCCTTCCAGTCATCCCGGAGGTAGTAAAACTGCACCTTCTCCTGGACGCCGTCGGGCGACCATTGCATCGAGGCGAGCACGTTTGCAGCCTCTCTCCGCACCGAGTGGTTGCCATCACGGAGCGCTCTTGTGAGATGCGGGATTGCTTTCCTGCCCATCCCCTGAAGGGCGATCACCGTAGCACGCCGGATTGCCGGCTGTTCGTGGCGCAGCGCGGGCAGCAGCGCTTCAAACATCGCGTCGTCCGTCTCCACGATTGCGTGGGCGATGGCTGCCTGCAGGTCGGGGCCGGCCCGGAGGATCAGGGCGAGAACCAGCGGGATAGAAGGAGTGCCGATTGAAACGAGAGATCTGGTTATCCGGTCTCGTGACGCGGGACGAGCATTCTCGAGCGTCTTGAGAATCTCGGGGATGGCAGGAACCCCGAGGGCGGCGAGGGCCCGCGCTGCATCGGCACGGTTGCCAGGATCTTCACTGTTCAGAACCGCAACCAGACCGGGATAATCCTTCGCCTGCCGTAATCCGTCGATGCTTGTCCGGAATTTATCAAAGAATGCCATTTCCTGCTGCCGATAGAATACGTTATCGGAAGTGTCTTTAGCCGGATCTCTGGTGATTCAAATTATATTCGTTATCTGTTACCAATAAATCTTCTATTTCGCATTTTGTGATGCACCGGGGTTGTAATCGAGAACGGTTTATCCCATCCGGGCTGTCCTGCATCCCGCTCCGTCCGATGCGAATCTTTATCGGTGGAAGGCCGGTATACGGGGACCCTATGGTCAGGCTGGATATCACCCGATTGCCGGGTATCGTGCAGGAACTTGCGCCGGGTATGGAGGAACTCGTAGGCCGGATCTACTCCTGGTACGTCGAACCCGGACACCTGGCATTCCCCGACGCGATGCGCGAGTGGGTGCGGGAGAAATACGGGGATATCGAGACGCAGCAGATCGTGAGGGTGACCAATAACCAGACCGGCGCAAGTACGCTCTTCAACTCCGTTCGGTCTCGCCGTCCGGTGCTGACGCCCCGTGCCGAGGAGACACGGGATCTCCGGGCGCTCTCAGCGGAGGGCCCGTTCGCAAACCCCCTCGATGAGACGCCGGCCGACACGTTCGGGAGGATCGATGGCGATTACTGGGTCACGGCAAGCAACATCGCCAAGTACGATTACCTCCATGGTGTCATCATCGCAAAGGAGAGCGACCCTTACGTCACCAGCGAACCGCAGGTCGCCGATATGATCAGCGTGGCTATCCGCTGGTGCCAGGATGCAAACCGCACGAATCCCCGGGCGATCTATCCTTTTATCATCTGGAACTTCCTCTGGCGTGCGGGGGCGAGCGTCGTGCACAACCATGCCCAGGTGCTGCTCACCCACCAACCCTATGCCGCACCGGCACGGCTTGAGGAGGTTCGCGATGAGTACCGGTGCCGCTACGGGAGCGAGTACTACGACGACCTCTTCACCGTCCATATTGCCGTCGGCCTCGGGCTCGTCTACAGAGGCGCCCGTGTCATGGCGCACCTCACCCCGAAAAAGGAGCACGAGGTCGCGATCATCACGGAGTCGCCGCACGATATCGCTCCGGCTCTCGCAAAGGTGCTCGAGTGTTACCGCAACATCGGGGTGCAGAGTTACAACGCGGCGGTCTACATGCCCCCGCTCAGAGAGGAGGGGTATTACGTCGCGTGGGTGGTCGACCGCGGCGACCTCCATTCCCGGACATCGGATATCGGGGGGATGGAACTCTATGCCGGGACTCCTATCGTCGCGTCCGACCCGTTCCGCCTGATGGAGCACCTTGCGGCTGCAATGCCGCCGTGACGTCAGCAGGGGATCGTGTCGTGCTTTGCGAGTTTCTTGTAGACGCCTCCCATCCGCTCGCCGACACGGCTCCACGGGAACTCTTTCTTCACTTTGTCGAGCCCCTCCCGGCCCATGGCGAGCGCTTTTTCGGGTGAGTCGGCCACCCGGGAGAGCCCCCGGGCGATCGAGTCCGGGTGCGGGAGCACCTTGACCCCGTCGGTTCCGTGCTCGATGTTCTCCGAGAGCCCGCCGACGTCGGAGGCGACGACGCACCGGCCGGCGCTCCACGCTTCGAGGAGCACAAGCCCGAACGGCTCGTTCCTGCTCGGGATGGCGACGATGTCGCTCGCGTTGAGGAGCGGCACGTAGTCTGCGTCGGAGAGCCGCCCGAGGAACCGGACGGGAAGCGTTCGGGCCCGGTTCTCGAGCCCCCGGCGCATCTGCCCATCGCCGATGAACGCGAATTGACCGTCGGCGTGCTCCCGGAGGAGGGCGGGCGCTGCGTCCACCAGCATGTCGGGCCCTTTCTGCCACGCAAGCCGCCCGACGAAGAGGATCAACGGGGATTCCGGGTCGAAGCCGTAGCGTCGTTTCACCGCTTCGGGATCGACGTCTGCCTGGTAGTGGTCCGGAACGATGCCGTTATGGACAACGTCGATCTTCCAGTCCGGGATCTCGTAGAGGCTCATGGCTTCCTGCCGGAGGGTCGAGGAGACCGCGGTGATATGCTTTGCAATCGATGCGCCGCAGTGTTCGATCCTGGTAATCTCCGTGAAAGGCCACCCGGTGCTGAGATTATTTCCGTTCCGACCGAATTCCGTCGAGTGGTAGGTGAAGACGGTCTCCCTGTCCCGGAGCCGCTGGAGTGCGTCGACCACGTGCCAGTCGTGAAAATGGAGGAGATCGAACGACGGTGCGTCGAACTCGTGGAACCGGTCGAGCATCTTCCTGCTCATATCGGAGCAGTACCGGACGATGTTCTCTCCCGACGGCCGGCAGTAGTGGTACCACACTCCGTTGATCTCGGCGTCCCTCCCTTCTCCCCGGGTGAAAAAATGCACCTCGTGGTTTTGTGCCAGCGTCTCGGCTAGATTTGTCGCTGCGTTCGCGAGCCCGCCGACCCGCTCTGCATACAACGACTCCCAGCAGAAAAATGCGATCTTTAGATTTTCCATGGTATTCCTCATATCGGGCATATCGTTTCCGCCGACCACCGGGGCTTATGGCCCCTTCCGATACTTCAGGATCCGTATCGGACTGGCCGGCCTGCCGCCTGTGCGCTTCATATCGCCTCTGAGTTGATATATCTTTCCTGGATTCTCGAAAAACGTCCGAAATGAGGTTTTTCCGGGTTCCAACGCACCCGGTCAGGAAGAGAAGGATTCTTTCAGGCGCCGCTCGAGGCGGTGGCCGTGCGACCCCATCCAGTAGAGTTTGCGGCACATGGGGCACCACGAGAACTCTTTTCCCCGGGTCGACCGGGGAGCGTAGCGTGCCTCCCGGATCTCCCGCTGGGTGGCCGGCCGAAGGCGCGTGTTGCAGAGCGAACAGCGGCTCATCCGGATCTCGGGCTCGATCAGCCCGAGGTCGGTGATCTGCCGTATCTGGGCCATGATCTCTTCGGACGCGATGTAGATCGCCTGGTCACCGCCCCGCCGTGCGAGTTCGCGGTCGCGGGTCAAAAGGAGTCGGTCGTCCCGGACGGCGATCTCGAGGAGGAGGGTGTCTTCCCGGGCACTGCCGGGGGAGAGGCTGTTTGCGCTCATGGTGTCGTAGCCCATGAACCGGAGGTAGCGGGTGAGCGTCCCGAGCATCCGGTCGGTCAGGAACCTCTGCCGTTCACCGGATCTCCGAGACATACTCGATGCGCCCGCCGCATTCGGTGCAGGTGTGTCCTTCAAGCCCCTGTATCCTGACGGCGTAGCCCGACCGCTCGATGACGGGGCTGCCGCAGGCGGGGCAGTAGGTGTTCTCGTAGGGGTGTCCTCCGACGTTGCCGAGATATGGGTAGTGAATCCCGAGTTCTTTTGCACGCTCGTAGATCTTCTCAAGAGCCCTGATCTCGGTCGGCCTCGCGTCGAGCATCTTATAGTCAGGGTGGAACCGGGTGAAGTGCATCGGGGTATCGGGGCCGAGGTTCTTGAGCACCCACCGGATAAGCGTCTCCATCTCTTCCATCGAGTCGTTCTGCCCCGGGATGACCAGCGTGACCGTCTCGACGTGCATCCCGAGTTCTTTTGCAAGCGCGGTCGCGTCGAGGACCGGCTGCAGCCGCCCGCCGCAGACCTTCCGGTAGAAGGCATCGGAGAACGCTTTTATGTCGACGCGGAAGGCGTTGAGCGTTCCCGCGAGCTCGCGCAGCCCCTCTTCGGTGATGTAGCCGTTCGTGACGTAGACCGTCCCGAGATCTTTTTCTCGCGCTAGCGTCCCCATCGCGAGCGGGTACTCGTGCCAGATGGCGGGTTCGTTGTACGTCCAGGCGATGCTCGCACAGCCCGACCGGATCGCCCGTTCCACGCCCTGCTCCGGGCTGATATCCCTGAGCGCTTCCATTTCCAGCGTCTGCTGGGAGATGTGCCAGTTCTGGCAGTGTTCGCAGTGGAAGTTGCACCCGATGGTGCCGAGGGAGTAGGAGAGGGTTCCGGGCAGGAAGTGGTAGAGCGGCTTCTTCTCGATGGGGTCGACCGCTTCGGCGATGACCTTGCCGAAGGTGGCGGCGTAGAGCGTGCCGCCCCGGTTGATGCGGACGCCGCAGATTCCCTGTCTCCCCTCCTTGATGGTGCACCGGTGAGCGCAGAGCGAGCAGCGGACGGTGTTGTCCTCCAGTTTCTGGTAGAGTCTCGCCTCGTGCATACAATCACCGCGTGAGGGGAACCATGATAGTTATTGCGGCCGTGCTACCGGTCACCCCGCTCCTCGTCTTCTTTGTCATCGTACTCGACAACCAGCGCTCCGGAGTAGCCGCAACGCTTGCAGCGGTAGATACAGCCCGTATACCCGCCGGTAACCGCCCAGACATCCGTAGAACCGCATACGGGGCAGTGCAGCCTCTTCACAACAGGTATATGAGTGATATTGGGGATAATAATAGGGTGGGATGAAGAAGATCGTAATTTCTCTGGGTGGCTCGGTTCTGGTTCCTTCGCTTGAATCGAACAATATCAATCGATATGTATCTGTTCTGAAAAAAATGGCCGAAACGTGCCGGATTTTTATCGTCGTCGGCGGCGGCGGGGAGGCGCGCCGGTACATCGGGGTCGCCCGCGGTCTCGGCGCCGGGGAGGCGGCGGCGGACGAGCTCGGCATCATGGTGACCCGGCTGAACGCGCGTCTTCTCATCGCCGGGCTCGGGGATGCGGCCTATCCGCGCGTCGCGGAGAACTACACGGAGGCGCTGGAGTTCGCTCAGGCCGGCAAGGTCGTCGTCATGGGCGGCATCACGCCCGCGCAGACGACCGATGCGGTCTCTGCGGTCCTCGCCGAGAGCGTCGGCGCCGATCTCCTCATCAACGCGACGTCGGTGAACGGGATCTACAGCGCCGACCCGAAGAAGGATGCCGGTGCGGTGAGGCACGAGCGTCTCACGCCGCGTGAACTTCTCGATATCATCACGGGGAGCAGGATGGATGCGGGCGCGAACACGGTGCTCGATATCGTGGCCGGGAAGGTGATCGAGCGGTCGGGCATCCCGCTCCTGGTGCTCGACGGCCGCGACCCGGAGAACCTCTACCGCGCGATTGTGGAGGGCACGTTCGTCGGCACCGTCGTCTGCGAGGAGGGTGTGAGCCCCCTGCTCTCCTGAACCTCTCCTTCATCGGCAACTATTTTTGTCTGGATTCCCAATGTATGAAGGTACAGGGGCAGTAGGGTAGCCTGGTCCATCCTAGAGCGTTTGGGACGCTTTGACGGCAGTTCGAATCTGCCCTGCCCCATCTATTATGAACCGCACGGCCGCCTGCGCGATCTACCGGCGTCTTCTTCTCCAGTATCCCGTCGTCGACGGCAGGCGCCATTTTCTCGACTTCCATAACCCGTTTGAGACGCTGATTCTCACGATTCTCTCGGCGCAGACGACCGACCGCGCCGTCAACGCCATCCGCGACGATCTCTTCTCCCGCTACCCGACGCCGGAGGCGCTCGCCCGCGCGGAGCCCGCGGAGGTGGAGCCGCTCATCAGGACGATCGGGTTCTATCGCGCGAAGGCGCGCCATGTTGTCGGGACGGCAAGGAAACTTGTCGCCGAGTTCGGCGGCGAGGTTCCGCGGACGATGGAGGAGCTTCAAACGCTGCCTGGTGTCGGGAGAAAGACGGCAAACATCGTCCTCTCCCACGCGTTCGAGATCAACGTCGGTATCGCGGTCGACACCCACGTCCGCCGGGTCTCGAAGAGGCTCGGGTTCACCGAGAGCACGAACCCCGAGATCATTGAGCGCGATCTTGTGGCCCTCTTCCCCGAGGAGGCCTGGCGTGACATCAACTACCTCCTGATCCGCCACGGGCGCGCCGTCTGCACGGCAAAGAACCCGAAGCACGAGGTCTGTGTCGTCGCGGACCTCTGCCGGTATTACCGGGAGTTGGGGGAGAAAGGCGGGGAGAAATAGGCTGGATGGTGGCGAAGGTGGCGCAACTGATTGCATGGTCGATCCGTTGCGCTCTGAACAGTTGTTCCCCGCAACCCCGTAAATCCCATTTACGGATTTTTCAGGTAAAACCCTTTGCCTTCTCCAGCGATGTCCCGTGGAGACACCGCCTATCGCCACGCACTGCCCGCCCCCCTGGGGGGCGGAACGATTTCCCCTTTGGGGAAGGAGTTTGAGCACCGTCAGGTGCGAGTGAGGAGCGCGAAGCGCGGGCGGTGGGGGTCACAGGTAGAGCCTTACGGGGCAGAGACAGGGGAGGGGGGCTGCACCCCCTCCCCGTCAGCCCCACCCCGCGTGGCGATATCCCCACGGTCCAGTGTACGGGATCTCTCATGATTCGTATTCGTGTTTGAGACGTCACCGGATTCGAATCGTGAGATTCGCTAGAACTGAAACGGAAGCACTGCCGGTTACAAGTCGCCCAGCCCCTGAAAAATCCGTAGACGGGATTATGCACTGTTGGATTTACAGGATTATGTGAACCTGTCAGACTTCGTCACGCGATAAAAGGGAGCACGGGCGACCGGGCAGAGAACCGGTTTATTCAAAATCCCCCGCCGATCAGGGCCCGCGCGGCGAGGTAACACCCGCCGGCCACGATCGCTGCTGCCGGGATCGTCAGGACCCACGCGACCAGGATCTCCCGGACAACACCCCACTTGACCGCCGAATAGCCGCGGGTTGTGCCGACGCCCATGATCGCGCCGGTCGCCGCGTGGGTCGTCGAGACCGGGACGCCGAACGCGGTCATCAGCGAGAGGACGCTTCCGGCGGCGGTCGACGCAGCAAACCCCTGGTAGGGCCGGATTCTCGTTATGCGGTTGGCCATCTTGTCGATGACGCGCCACCCGCCGAGGAGCGTTCCGAGCGATATGGCGAGGGAAGATGTGAGGATGACCCAGAGCGGGACGGAGAACTCGGCGATCAGGCCGCCGGCAAGGAGCATCGCGGTGATGATGCCCATCGCGTTCTGGGCGTCGTTGCTGCCGTGGCCGATGGCCTGCAGCGAGCCCGAGAAGATCTGGAGGTTCTTGAACATACGGGATAAGCGCCGGGGAGGATGGTTGCGGAAGATCCAGGTGACGAGGGTGCCGAGGGCGAACGCGGAGAGGAATCCAAGCGTGGGGGAGATGACGATGAAGATCACGACCGCGAGGATGCCGCTGATCTTCAGAAACCCGGTTGCGATGGCGAGCGGAATTGCCACCGTCACCCCGATGAGCCCGCCGAGGAGGAGGTTCCACGGCTTGAAGTCGCCTCTCCGATGTGCAATAACGCCCGTGATGACCGCACCGAGGATCGCGCCTATGAACCCGTAGATGACGGTCTGCTCAATGACCACAAGCGACGGCCAGAGGATCGCCCCCGTTCCCGCGGCCGCAATCCCGGAACCGAGCAGCCCCCCGATCAGGGCGTGGCTGCTCGAGACCGGGATCCCGAAGAACGAGGTCACGAGAACCCAGAGCACTGCGCCGGCCATGCCCATGAGGATCAGTATCGGCGTGAGGGATCCGGGATCGACGATCCCCCTGCCGATGGTTGCCGCAATCGCCGTGGTGAAGAGGAGGGGGCCGAGGAGGTTGAAGACGCCGGCAAGAAGCACCGCCTGCAGGGGCGTTAAGGCCTTTGTCGCGACGATGGTAGCGATCGAGTTTGCGGCATCGTTCAAGCCGTTTGCAAAATTAAAGAGTAAGGCAAGAAGGATGCCGAGAACGATGATCGGGTCCATAGCGGTCAGGAGTGCCTGATGGCTATGTCACTCAAGACATTCGCGACGTCTTCGCACTTATCGGTCGCCATCTCAAGGCTCTCGTAGATGTCCTTGAGTTTGATGATGGTGATGGCATCCTCCGTTTTGAAGAGATCCATGATGGCGTGGCCGAGGACGTTGTCCGCGACGTTCTCCAGGCGGTTCACCTCGATACACCGTTCCTCGATCAGCTCCGGGTTCTTGATTGTCCGGATTCCGGTCACGGCCTTCTCGATCTCGATAACACTCAGCTGGATCAGTTTGGCAAGTTCGATCATCGAGTCGTCGGTCTCGGGGATGCCGTAGTTGTACATCTGTTGCGTGGTGCCGTCGATGTAGTCGAGGATGTCGTCGAGCGCCGATGCAAGGCGGGAGATCTCTTCCGGCTCGAGCGGTGTGATGAACGTCCGGTTCAGCTGCTCGTAGATCTCGTGCGAGATCTCGTCTCCCTGATGCTCGATCTGCTTCATCCGGTGACACTGCTCTTTCACGTTATCGAAGTTCTCGACGAGTTCGACGAGCAGATCAGCTGCGGAGACGACCGTCTGGGCCATCCTGTCGAAAAGATCAAAAAAAACCTTATCCTGAGGGATTACCCATTCCTTAATGCCCACAATGATCATTATAGCGTTTTTCAGTCAGGGACTATATAGCGATCGGTCTGGCTGTGTGGGTATGGTAAATTGGAGTTGATGTAAAACCAGAACCCCGTAGCTGGCGCATCCGCTGTCCCTGTCAACTACCGCGGTGCAGCCCGTCCAGGACTCCTCCGGACTGCAGGTCGGCGTTGCCCTTACCCGGAGACCTTCGGAAGATTGTTGCGGATGAGATCGAGGTCGTCCTCCTTTGCCGCGACCTCGTAGAGCATGGTTCCGGGACCTGCACAGCGTTTCGTGAACGGAAGCAGGATCCTTCCCTTCTTGACCTGGAGCCCGATAAGCATCGGAGACCTCAGGAGCACCCGGACATCTCTGAACACGAAGTTCGGCGGTATCTCATAACACTCCCTGCAGTGCTTTCGGACGTAGTCGTTCACCTCATCAGGCGTTGCGTCCAGGAGAAGGACTTTTCCACCGAGATTGTTTACGCAACAGGATGGCATCACTTGTTGTTCGCAGTTATACGAATAAATATCTTGCGCCGGTCGCTGCTCCTGAGAACAACCATATATAGAGGGCGATACGATGCGGGCCGCATGACCACTCCGGAACTTGCCATGAAGACCTTCGAAAGTTTCGTCGACCTCGCGCGGAGCCGTTACAGCGTCCAGTCGTTCAAGAAGAGCCCTGTCGAGGACGAAAAACTCAGTGCGGTGCTTGATGCCGTCCGCCTGGCGCCGACGGCGGCGAACCGGCAGCCTTTCCGGTTCATCGTCATCCGCACCGCCGGGAAGGAGGAGGAACTCAGGCGCATCTACGCGAGATCATTCTTCTGGGAGGCGCCCCTCCTCATCTGCGCCTGCACGGTGCCTTCGGAGGCCTGGAAACGCTCCGACGGGAAGAACTACAGCGATGTGGACGTGGCAATCGCCATCGACCACCTGACGCTCGCGGCCGCGAGCCTTGGTCTCGGAACCCACTGGGTCGGCGCCTTCGATACCGGCGCGGCGCGCGAGGTGCTGGGCATTCCCGGTGACGCCGAGCCTGTTGCGTTCACCCCGCTCGGCTACCCCGCCGACCGGCCGCAGGAAAAGCAGCGCAAGGGGGTATCGGAACTGGTGCGCTACGAGCATTGGTGACCCCGGGCAACCTGTGCTGGAGAGAAGAAAGGTTATTTAATGCCCGGCGGGTACTCCGGTATGAAACCGTGTGGAACGCCGGGCCGTGCGCCCGGGGTTCGCCTTCTCCTTCTGGCGGCTTTGTCTCCCCTCCTCATAGCACCCTGCGCCGTCTCAGGCGCGACGCCCCCGCCGTTCCCCGTTCTTGTTGTCGCCGTATCGAACGATACCCTTTCCGGGGACGAAGAACTCGCCGTCTCTGCCGCCTGGAGCCGCGATGTGAGTTTCTACCGTCCGCCGGAGAGCGTTGATGTGCGGGTCTACGACACCGCTTCCAGCTCGCTCGTCGCCGGGTATACGCTCCCGGAGGACGAACGTGTGGTATCGGACAGCAGTACCCGGCATTACCGGGGGGTGATAGCATCCTCGGAGCTCCCGTTGGGGAGGCTCCTGCTCATCGTGACCGATCCGGTCTCCGGTGCCGAGGCCCGCGTCCCGATCGACGTCGCCGAGCCGTGTCCGGATTACCCCGGCGTCCAGGTGCAGCGGTATGCAGAGACCGTCTTCTTCGCGGTTGCGGCGGTCATGCTGGTCGTCCTCGGCGTTGGTCTCGGCCTGATGCTGAGGCGGTCGTGAGGGCGAGGCCGCCCCGGTCGGTTCACTTAATGTCTGCAGCCGTCAACCATTCTTAAAGTGAAGCGCGAACCGGCAGTAAAAAAAGTTCTCTACTGGTGTGACCAGTGCAACGTCCCCCTCATCGGGCGCACCTGTGCCTGCGGAGCGAGAGTCAGGGAGATACCGCTCCTGCAGCCACACGACGTCCGGCCCGCCCTCACGGCGGACATGGCCCTCATCCGGCGCCTTCTGACCGAACAGTTCGGCGACGTTCCGCTGCCCCGTGTCGTGCTCCTGAACAAGACCGGCGGCGTCGACCGGGCGGACCTCGTGATCGTCCACGGCGACCGGCTCGGCTGGCTCACGTTCGACCCGATCACGCGGAAGTTCAGCCTCGATATCGCTCCCGAGGCGCTTCCGCACATCCTGCCGCACGTGACCCGCGGCATCGTCGACCTGGAGGCCGAGCCCGCGGTGAATGCTCATAAAGGGCGTATCGGCGGGAAACAGTTCCCGCTCGCGGCCCCCGTCCCCGACGGGACGGTCATCATTTCCTACAAGAATCGGTTCGGCACGGGCATCGTCAGGGACGGGCAGATCCGGGTGAAGGAACTCGTCCCCGTCGAGCCCCGCACCCGGCCCGACCCCGACTGGGATACGGTGATTGAGAAGAACCGCTACCACTTGAAGAACCTTGAACGCAACGCTGTCCGCACCATCAAAAAACACATGAACGACCGGCCGTGCGTAAACGTCTCATTCTCCGGCGGCAAGGACAGCACCGCCGTCTTCCACCTCGCGCGGAAAGCGGGGGTGGAGAAGGCGTTCTTCATCGATACCGGGCTCGAGCTCCCCGAGACGGTGGAGTTCGCAGCGTCGCAGGGCGTCGAGATCATCAAAAAAGGCGGCGACTTCTTCCAGGCCGTCGAGAAGGCGGGGCCGCCGGGGAAGGATCACCGCTGGTGCTGCAAGCTCCTGAAACTGCAGCCGTTGAAGATCTATCTCGCCGGGCTCGGCCCCTGCGTCACGATCCAGGGGAACCGGTGGTATGAGTCCCGGAACCGTGCCGACCTCGATGAGACGAGCCAGAACCCGGCAAATCCCCTGCAGTTGAACATCTCGCCGATCCGGAACTGGCGGGCGCTCGAGGTCTTCCTCTACCTCTGGTGGCGTGAGGCTCCCATGAACCCGCTCTACGAGATGGGGCTCGAGCGGGTGGGCTGCTATCTCTGCCCGGCGGTGCTCGAGAGCGAGTACGAAGGGCTCCGGGAGATGCACCCGGAACTGACGGATCGCTGGGACGAATTCCTTATCCGTTGGGCGGAGAAGAACGGGCTGCCGGACGCCTACCACCGGTGGGGGCTCTGGCGGTGGCGGGCACTGCCCCCGAAGATGCGCGAGGTCTGCAGGGATCGGGGCATCGCCGTCAATGACGACTTCACCCTCCGGGAAGCCCCGGTCAGGAAGGCGGAGAAGGTGGCAACCATGAAGAGTACAGGTATCAGTGACCCGGCACCGCCGGCAGAGACCGAGTCCGTCCCGGACGGGATCCGTAAGGACTTCCCGATCCTCGGCGATATCGTTTATCTCGACAACGCAGCGACGACCTTCTCGCCGGAGCCGGTGGTGGAGGCGCTCGTCGAGTTCGAGCACCGTTACCGGGCGAACGTCGGCCGGGGCGTTCACCGGCTGACCCGGATCGCGACGCAACGTTACTGGCACGCCCACGAGAAGGTGGCACGGTTCATCGGCGGCGAAGCCGGGGTGACGGTCTTTACGAAGAACGCCACCGACGCGATCAACATGGTTGCGCAGGGGCTTTCCTGGAAGCCGGGTGACCGCGTGGCGACCACCATCCTCGAGCACCACTCAAACCTCCTGCCCTGGAGGGCGCTTGCAAAACAGGGGGTCGCGGTCGACGTGGTCGGGATCGACGCCGACTACGCGCTCGACCTTGCCGCGCTCGAGGAGACCCTGGCCGGGGGCGGCGTCCGGCTCGTCGCTGTCACCCACGCCTCGAACGTCCTCGGCGTGACGACGCCGGTTAAAGAGATCGCGGCGCTCTGCCGGGATCACGGCGCCCTCCTCCTGGTGGACGGGGCGCAGTCGCTCCCGCACATGCCGGTGAACGTCGCGGACCTCGGCTGCGACATCCTCTGCTTTGCGGGGCACAAGATGTTCGGCCCGACCGGCACCGGCGTCCTCTGGATGCGGGATCTCCTCATCGAGCCCCCGATGCTCGGCGGCGGCATGGTCGCGAGCGTGACCGCCGAAGGCTACGTCCCGGCGGAGGGCTACCAGCGCTACGAGGCCGGGACGCCGAACGTCGGCGGCGGCATCGGGCTCGGCGTTGCTGTGGACTACCTCTCGGCGATCGGGATGGAGAAGATCCACCGGCACGAGGAGCGCCTGACCGCCCGGCTGATCGAGGGGCTCTCCGGGATAGACGGGGTCACGGTCTATGCCGGCCGGAAGCCCGGCGCCCGGATTGGGGTCGTCTCGTTCACCATCGACGGCGTCCATCCGCAGGAGGCGGCGCAGATGCTCGACGAGGATGCGGACATCCTGGTGCGGTCGGGGCACCACTGCTGCCAGCCGCTGATGGAGCACCTGAACCTCCCGGACGGGACGGTGCGGGCGAGCATGGCTGCTTTCACGACCGAGCAGGAGATCGATCTCCTCATCGCGGCCGTCGACGAGATCGGCCGGGGGCGGTAGAGCCGTCTCCCTCAATCCTCTAACCCCATTCGGCGTTTGGCTCTTCCAGGCTCAGGGTTTCCACATCTCCAGTCTACTCTTGGAATCTGCTCTTCGGTTGCACTTAGCACGGATTTCGAGGGAAGTGAGGGGTGCGCACCTCCGGTGCTCAAACCCCGTGCCTACTAGGATATCGTAAATCCAGAACATCCGGTCTTCTCCAGCGATGTCCCGTAGGGGCATCGCCTATCGCCATGCACTGCCCGCCCCCTTGGGGGCGGGAGGAGCGTGAAGCGCGGGTGGTGGGGGTTACAGATGTCCGCGTACAAGGTAGAGACAGGGGAGGGGGCACGCCCCCTCCCCGTCAGCCCCTCCCCCAATGGCGATACCCCCACGGTTCACTACATGGGCAAATTTGGGAAAATTAAATCTGAACGCACTATCTTACCGGTGGCAGGAAACTCCCGGGCCTAGATACGGCTGGGCATTCTCTCCTGCCACGATCAAATATACAGGGCCACTCCTGAACCCCACGGACTCATCCCTCCCCCCGGGACCGCCCGCTCACCCGGGCCCTATGCGCCCAGTTCTATAACCCTCTCCGCGTGCGTATACACCGCCATCTCCGGCGTGCCCGCGAACCCGACGATACAGAGCCCGGTCTCCTCCGCAACCTCCACGGCAAGCGCGGTCGGGGCCCCGGTGGAGACGAGCACCGGGATGCCGGCGATCAGGCACTTCCTGACCATCTCGGAGGTGACCGTTCCGGTGCCGACGGCAACCGTCCGCGAGAAGTCGAGAGATTCCCGCAGCCCCCGGCCGATCACCCTATCGAGGGCGTTGTGCCGGTCGAGGTCTTCTGCGCGGGCGACGACGCGGCCTCCTGAAGCAAGAGCAACCGCGTCGAGCGGTTTGTGGGTGGTGAGGGCGGCGACGGCGGCCTCGATCTCTGGCACGGTAACTACGAGATCGGAGTTGATTGCGGGCAGTTTCTGGGTGTCGATGTAGGAGACGGCTCCCCCGCACCCGGAGAGGATGGTCTTCTTCACGCTGACCCGCCTGAAGATGTTCTTCGTGATGACACTGATCCGGTTCTCTTCGATCCTGACCGACTCGATCTCGTCCGCGCTCCCGATGATCTCCTCGGTGTAGAGGTAGCCGGTGATGAAGTCCTCAAACTCGCCGGGGCTCAAGATGACGGTCGTCAGGTGCCGGCCGTTGACGAAGATCGCCGCCGGGGTCTCTTCGGCGGCATCGCGTGCGGTGCTTTTGCCGCTGATTGGGATACAGGGTATTTTCCTGAACATAATGCTCACTTCAGTCTTCATGCACGTGAGATTACGATACCGTGCCGGCTCACGCGCACTGCCGGACGAACTTCTCGGGCATCGAGGTGCGCCGTGCGGTCTCTTCGACCGAGAGCCCGCTCTCAAGGAACCTCGTTACCACGCTCTCCATGGGTTCGCCGACCTCGATGATGTGCATGTCGGGATCGTAGAACCTGACGGCCCGCTGTCCCCAGGCCTGCTCGATCGGTTCGTGGACGTAGTTCACGGAGTCCATCCCTTTGAGCCTTGTCAGGAAGCCGTCCAGGTCGTCCTCTTCGAAGTAGAGTTCGGCGTTGTTCGACCGCGGAGCGATATCGTTCTCGGCGACGCCGATGAGGTCCTGGAAGTGCGACATCAGGTGTATCGCGAACCCTCCCTCGAAGATCACGTTCTCGCCGTGATCGTGGAGAACCTGTTGATCCAGCACCTCTTCGTAGAACGCCCTGGAGACCTTCACGTCACGAACGACAATAAGCGGGCATACGAACCTCATATCGATCATCTCAATGGGGTACTGGAGCAGTTCAGCCTTCCGATCTCCGCGTCTCCCGGAACTGTTTCGTTGAAACACCTCGAAAAATGGTGTAAAAGAGGTTTAACGGCTGTCCGGCGGCGTGAAGAGATGACAGGGGGAATCCTCCCCGCCACCGGGTATTGCCAGACACACCTTTTTGCGCCCCGGCATGGGTGCATTCAGGTTTTTTATGGAACTCAAGATGTTATTGAGGGTCACACACCCGTTCGGAACCCTCTGTGATCCGGGAGTTGGTTGGGCGACGGATGTTTAACCCGTCACCCTGCCGTTCCGGAGCCCGGTTCAGACGGAGCGCCGCATTTGCACCTGATGGTGCTCGGACTCCTGCCTTTCGGGGCACGCGTTGTTTACTTGAACACGTCGAAGATCTGGTCGCTGCCGGTTGCGGCGAGCCGCTCCCGTTCCGCCGTCTCCTCGACGAGCGCGAGTACCGGGAGTTCCATGTCCACACCCGGGGTGTGGCCGAACATCTTCTCCATGTCCGTCTGCAGGGCGTGCATGTAGAGCGAGTTCGCGATCTCCATCGGGCAGTTCTCCTCGCACTGGCCGCAGTTGATGCATGAATCCGACACGTGAGCGAACCGGATCAGGTGGAACATGAAGGGCGGCGGAAGTTCGCCCGGCGGAACCAGGTAGGACTTCTTCGTGCTGCACTCTTCGCAGTAGCAGATTGGGCAGTTCTCGATGCAGGCGTAGCACTTGATGCACCGGGACGAGTCCTCCATCATCTTCTGGAGGCGCTCCTTGCCCTCGCCGAGCCCCTCGAAGTAACGCGCCCGCCACTTGTCGCCGAGTTTCAGCATCGCGTTCTCGACCTTGCCGCGGATCTCGATCCCCTTCGGGTTCGCGGCCTCGGTGGCGATCGCTCCGGCTTTTGCGGCCCTGCTCAGGAGGTCCGCACCCTTCGCGGAGCAGACCTCAACGAAGGTGGCCTTGCCGGCCTTATCGCCGATGACGCCCCAGTTCCCACAGGCGAGGTCAGCCTGGCGCGGGATCTTCATCTTGCACCGCCGGCAGTTGCTGCGGCGGCCGTAGCCGTCGTCCTCGAGTTCGTCCATCGAGATGCCCTTGTGCTGGCCGTCCTCAGTCACGATGATGAACTGGCCCTTGTCGATCTCTTCCTTGACAACCGAATTGGGGTCGACCTCGAACTTCTCGCGGATCATCTTCCGGGCGGTCACCGGACTCACCGAGCCGCCGCAGTTGACGCCGATCATGAGGAGGTTGTCCAGGTTGACCTGGTTGCGCTTCGCGAGTTCGTAGATACCCATCGCGTCGCACCCCTTCACCGTCACCCCGAGACGCATGTCATTCGCGCCGCCCAGGTACTTTTTGATCAGTTTTGAGAGCAGGAGCGTCCCGCAGTGGAGTGAGCCTGCTGTCTCTGCGATCTCGGCCGGGTCGGTGATGATCGTGGGAACTGCGTCGTAGAGATCCACACCCTTCTTGACCGCCAGCACGGCGTCGACGATGTCGTTTTCCAGGGCGAACTTGAGCAGTCCGGTCACCGCACCGCCGCACTCCGCGACGTTGGCGAGATCGGCGCTCGTCGTCCAGGCGTATACCATATCTCCTTTGGCTACCATCTCACTGCACCCCCGTGATCTTCTCGACCTTCACAGCACTGTGCTTCAACTCCGGCATCTTGGAGAGCGGATCGAGAGCGGTGTTCGTCAGCATGTTCGCGGCTGCATCCGCAAAGTGCATCGTCATCATCAGAACGCCGGGTGCAACCTGGTCGGTCACTTTCGCGAGGGTCTCGACCTCGCCGCGCCTGCTGGTGAGTTTGATCTTCTCGCCGTTCTGAATATTCATCCGTGCCGCGTCCTCGTTGTTGATCTGCACGAAGCCTTCAGGCACCTCGTGGTGGAGGAGTCCTGCCCGGCCGGTCTGGGTTCGGGTGTGGTAGTGGAAGAGCAGACGTCCGGTCATCAGGGTGAACGGATACTCGGCGTCGGCAACCTCCGCGGGCGGCCGGTGCTCGATGCCGAAGAAGTGGCCGAGGCCGTCGGCGGACGCGAACTTCTCGCGGTGCAGGATCGGCGTTCCGGGGTGATCCTCAGCGGGGCAGGGCCAGTGCACGGACTCCGGCTTCTCCATCCTTGCGTAGGAGATGCCGTTCATCGACGGGGTGACCCGCCGCACGTCGTTCCAGATATCCTCAGGCGAGTTGAAGTCAAAACCCTGGAGCCCGAGCGTGTGGGCGAGATCGACGAAGATCTGCCAATCTTCCTTTGCATCGCCCGGGGGCTCCACGGCCTTCCTTACCCGGTTGATGCGCCGTTCGCCGCTGGTGAACGTCCCGTCCTTCTCGGCGAAGGATGCGCCGGGCAGGATGACGTCGGCGTATTTCGCTGTCTCGGTCATGAAGAGATCCTGCACGACCAGGAAGTCGAGCTTCTCAAGCGACCGCATGACGTGGTTCGAGTCGGGGTAGGAGACGACCGGGTTCAGCGCGAAGATGTACATCGCCTTGATCGGGTCGCCGCACTGGGTGATCTGCTCCGTCAGCGTCACGCCGTACTCGCTTTCAAGCCCGGTGACGCCCCAGAGTTCTTCCATGCGCTTCCTGGTGGCGTCGTCCTCGCACTTCTGGTAGCCGGAGAAGACGTTCGGGTACGCACCCATGTCGCAAGCGCCCTGGACGTTGTTCTGGCCGCGGAGCGGGTTGACGCCGGTTCCCGGCCTGCCCACGTTGCCCGTGAGCATCGCGAGGTTTCCGAGCGAGCGGACGTTGTCCGTTCCGGTGGAGAGCTCCGTGATGCCGAGGCAGTAGATGATCACCGCGTTATTCGCGTTGGCATAGATCCGGGCGATTTCCTTGACCCGCTCGGTCGGCACGCCGGTGATCGACTCGACATCCGCGTAGTTCTCCACGGTCTTCTTCAGGTCTTCGAATCCCGTCGTCCTCTTCTCGATGAACTCCTTGTCATGGAGGTTCTCCTGGATGATCCAGTACATGATCGAGTTGATCAGGGCGATGTTGGTCGAGGGGTTGTAGCGGACCCACTCATCGGCCAGGCGCGCCGTGGGCGTGTAGCGCGGGTCGCAGACGACGATCTTCTTGCCCGCCTTCTTGGCCTGGACGAGCCGGCGGCCCGCAAGCGGGTGCGCCTCGATCGTGTTCGCACCGATCATGAAGATGACGTCGGAGTTCATGACGTCCTCGAAGGGGTTCGTCGCGGCACCGGAGCCGAACGAGAGCGAGAGCCCCGCGACGGACGGCCCGTGGCAGATACGGGCACAGTTGTCGATGTTGTTGGTCTTAAAGGCCACCCGAGCGAGTTTCTGCATGATGTAGCACTCCTCGTTCGGGGTCCGGCACGAGACCTGGAACCCGAGGGATTTCGGCCCGAACTTCTCGTAGGTCTCCTTGAACTTCGAGGCGATCAGGTCATATGCCTCGTCCCAGGTAGCCTCGATGAACTCGCCGTTCTTCTTGATGAGGGGTTTCGTCAGCCGGTCGGGGCTGTGCACGAACTCCCAGCAGGTAGCTCCCTTGGGGCAGAGCTTACCTTCGTTGATCGGCGTCCTCTTGAGGGGCTCGACCCCCACGAGCTTACCGTCATTCACCACAAGGTTAAGTCCGCACCCTACGCCACAGTATGGGCAGGTCGTGGGGACGTAACGTAATTTACCATTAGTGTCAGCCATGTGAATTCTCCCGATAGTTGCATTCAACGTCGGTTTTGCCAGGCATGTCCGGGTAGAACGGACATGTTAACATTGTCTTTACTTTACTAAGTAGTATATAAATTTAAACTTACCCTTTTAACATTGGCTGACTTTTAACATCACTTGGTTGATATGTCTCCGAACCAATCCCCGGCACCAGGGCTATCGCCCACTATATTTCTGATTATTCGATTAGGTGCCACTTCCTCGGTGATATGGCGCAACAACCTGTTTTAAGTAAATTAAATGTGATTTACTGATCCAAAATGTTTACAACCAACCTTGACCAAATACCTTTCCGTGCAACCGAGACTGAATCACACATGGGAAGATATCGAGGCCCGGCTCGAGTCAAGAGGCTCCTCTCCTGAGTTGATTGAGGACTTCAAACGATGCATCGATTTTCACACCTTCGCAGCCCCCGGACTTCTGGTCGGGGTCTTCATGGTGGACTACGCCATGGAACTTCTGGATGTCCCCCGGGGCGAGAAGATCTATGGCGTCTGCGAGAGCAAGAAGTGCCTGCCCGACGCCCTGCAGGTGGTCGCCCACTGCACAATCGGCAACAACCGCCTCCGGGTGATCCCGATCGGGAAGTTCGCCATCACCATGAACGGGCCGGCCGACGCCCCGTACGTGAACGGGATCCGGGTCTTCGTCGACGGCGATAAGATCGAGCGCTATCCGACGTTCGCTCTCTGGTACACCAAGGACCCGCTCTTTGATCCGCGAACCCGGGGTATCGATCTGATCGACGAACTGATCGATGCAGGACGCGGCCTCCTCTCCCAGGAGCGGGTGCGGGTGAAAGTGCCCCAGAAGTGGCCGTGGAAATCCGCGATCTGTTCCATCTGCGGCGAGATGGTGCCCAACCATATGCTCGTTGACGGGGCCTGCGCGGACTGCCGGTCACAGTCCTACTATGAGAAGGTAGCGTACTGAGGAGAACCCCTCCCCCTTGCGGGGGAGGCATAAATCCTATCACCATAGAAGGCACCGCATGGAACTTTTCCCTATTGGACTCGTGCATTCGAGTGTCCGCTCCCGTAGCGATATGCCGGTCCAGGGCGTCGACGCTGAGATCGAGATCTTTCCCCGATACGCCGGGGGACTCTCCAGCATCGAGGAGAACTCACACCTGATCCTCGTCTGCTGGATGCACGAGGCCGGCCGGGACATCCTCACGGCGGTCGCCCGGAAGGTCTCGGCCGATCTGCCGGAGAAAGGTGTCTTCTCCCTCCGCTCTCCGGTGCGGCCGAACCCCCTCTCCGTCTCGGTGGTGCGGCTGCGCGGTGTGCGGGATGGCCGGTTCCTTGCTCTCGCGAACGTCGACCTGATCGACGAAACATCGGTGATCGATATCAAGCCCTACCAGGCGGGATGGGACTGTGTCTTCTCCGCGACCGGTCACGACCGGACGCAAAAGATCCAGAAGATGAGTCCCGGCGAGTACCGGGCCGGCCTCGTCCGCGAGGCCGTGAACTATCACGGGGAACTCTGCACCGGCGTTGCGGTCGCGGTACGGGTCGCGGAGGCGGCGACCCGCATCTTCGAGCGCGATCTGCGCCACCCGCAGATCTCGGTCGCGCCCGGCCCCGACCCCTGCATCGCCGATGCACTCATCGGGATCACCGGCGCGAGCCCCGGCAACCGCCGGTTGAAGTGTTCGGGAGGAGACCGGTACGTTCTCTCCTCCCCCGGGGAGGAGGCGGTCTTTTCCCTCCGGAATGTGCCGGAGAGCGTCGATGCGATCCTAGTGGCCGGCGAAGCGTCGCTCTTTGGCTGCACCGTTAGTTCCCGGCCGCAGCAGAGACGATAATTCAGGAGTCATGAATATGCCACACAGGTACCTGAACCTTACCCCGCTTCCCGAGGCGCTCGCGATCCTGCGGCGGGAGTTCCCCTCGCCGGGTCGCGCCGAGAGCGTGCCGCTGCGCGAGGCTGTCGGCAGGGTGACGGCCGAGCCCCTGTACGCGAGGTATTCCGTTCCCGTTGCCGATATCGCGAAGTTCGACGGCTACGCGGTGAAGAGCGGCGAGACCCGTGGAGCGCAGGACCAGCGGCCGCTGCCCCTTGCCGGGTATGCCCGCGTCAACACCGGTGAAGTGCTCCCGCAACCGTTCGACGCCGTCGTCATGATCGAGGACACCTGGGACGAGGACGGCATCCCCCGGATCCGCAAGTCCGCCGCACCCGGGCAACATATCCGTCGTGCCGGCGAGGATGTCCGGGCGGGGGAACTCGTCCTCCCGAAAGGCCACCGCATCCGGCCGTTCGATATCGGTGCGCTCGCGACCTACGGGATAGACCGGGTGAGCGTGCGGTCGGTCCGGGTCGGCATCGTCCCGACGGGGAGCGACCTCGTGCCGCTCGGTACGGCGCCCGGGCCCGGCCAGACGATCGAGACGAACACCCTCATGGCGGAGGCGTACCTTACCGGGAACGGGGCGACCTGCCGCCGTTACGGGATTGTTCCCGACGACACCGGCCTGATCCGGGAGGCGGTCGAGACGGCGATCGCCGAGAACGATATCGTCATCCTCTCGGCGGGTTCGTCGGCCGGCACCCGTGACTTCTCCCGGGACGTCGTCGAGGACCTCGGGGGGATCGTCTTTCACGGCATCGCGGTCAGGCCGGGCAAAACGGTGCTGCTCGCGAACGTCGGCGGCAAGCCGGTTCTCGGGATGCCAGGGTATCCCGTCGCCGCCCAGACTGTTCTCCGTGAGGTTGCCGGGAGCCTCCTCTCGTGGTGGGGGCTCTCGCCGGTCCCGTGCGGAGAACTGGATGTCCGGCTGGCGCGGAGGCTGGCGTCCGATCTCGGGTTCGACGAGTTCGTTCCGGTCTCGGTCGGGCGGGTCGACGGCACCTGCTGGGCGACACCCCATCCCCGGGGTAGCGGCATCCAGATGGCGGTCGTCCGGGCGAACGGCTACCTCTATATCCCGGCCGGGCGGGAGGGGATCGAGGAGGGCGAGGAGGTGCGCGTCCGGCTCACCGTCCCGCCCGCTTCCATCACCCGGACGCTTGTCTGCGTCGGGAGGCGCGATCCCGTCCTCGGGGAACTCGGAAACCTTCTCGCGGAGGCCGGCTACCATCTCCACTGCTGCAACGCCTCGACGGTGGGAGCGGTGCTGGCCCTGCAGGCGAAGACCTGCCACGCGGCAACGGTCGCTCTCCCCGAGACCGCGTCGGCATGGGACGACCAGGTGCTCCGCTACCTGCCGGACGTCGACCTCCTCCGGGTGCCGGTGGCCCGGACGGAGTTCGGGATTGCGTCGGCCGATCCTCTCGACCCCGGGAGCCTTGCGTCGCTCCGGGTCGCCAACCGCCCGAAGAGCGCGGCGGCGCAGTTCCTCCTCGATTCGTGGCTTGACCGGGAGGGGATCGACGTCTCCCCGTCGGGCGTTCCCGCGGACGCCCGGGTCTGTTCTGCCCTGGAAGCGCGGGAGGCGGGGCTCCGGTTCACCTCGATCGGCTGCGAGTCGTGCGACCTGGTGATACGGGAGGAGCTTGCCGCGGACGAAGGCATCGCTGCCCTCATCGAGGCCGTACGGTCGCCGGAGTTCTGCGCGTACCTCCATTCGATCGGGAGAGCGTCTGGGGATGGAGACGCGCCCGGCGTCTCTTCGGCCTGAACCGCCGCACCTGCTCGAAACGCATATCCTTTTTTGGCATGACCACTCCTCATGCGAGTCAGCGAGCAGACACGGGAGCAGATCATGGCGGTGCTCCGGCGGATGACGGAGGCTATGGGCAGAAAGGATGTTGAGAGCCTGGTAGCGCTCGCCGATCCTGAGTTCCGGGCTTTCGGCACGGGTGCCGGCGAGAAGGTAATCGGGAGGGAAGCCTACCGCCGGCACCTCGAGCGCGGCTTTGCGCGGGCGGAGACGGTCGCGCTCGACCTCTCCGACGTCCGTATCGGCGCTGAGGGGACGGTCGCCTGGGTGATGGCCGATATGACCTGCCGTTTTGTCTCGGGCGGTGTCCCGCGGACCCGGAACGGGCGGATGACGGCGGTGCTCCGGGGGACGGGCCATGCGTGGGTTTTTGCCCAGGTGCACTGCTCGCTTCCGGCAGAAGGATAGAAAGAAGGGCGGTCGTCTCCGGCGTAACTCTTTTTGCTTTGTTGTAGTCTATTCTGGTTTTTGGGTGCGGCAGGGTTTGCCTGGATCCGATGAGATCGTTTACTTAGCCATTCCGGCGCAGTGAGTTTGAGCACCGAAAGTGCGATGTTCCGATCGGAGAGTCCGCGATGATTGGGCATCTCGGGTACAAGAGTCTGAACACTCCCGGATTTTATTTTACGCACGCACAGTGACCGGAGCGAGGAAAAATCCCCATGCAGTGGACCGTGGGAGTATCGCCATGGGGGTGGGGCTGACGGGGAGGGGGCGTGCCCCTCCCCTGTCTCTCTCATAAGGCTATATCTGTAACCCCCCCACCGCCCGCGCTTCGCGCTCCTCCCCCGCACCTCCGGTGCTTCAACTCCGCTCCTAGCGGAGCGTCGTTCCGCCCCCGGAGGGGGTGCAGTGCATGGCGATAGGGGATGTCCCCACGGGACATCGCTGGGAAGACCGAAGATTGACGTTCCTGTGGAATGCGATGGGCCGAAGGGCCGGGAGCATGAGCACCGAAGGTGCGAAGTGCGAGCTTAGCGAGCATGAGAAACCCAAAGGGTTTCGAAGTGCGAGCTTAGCGAGCATGAGAAACCCAAAGGGTTTCGAAGTGCGCAGTTCCCACGAAATCCGTGCTGGCTGCCGCCAAAAAACAAAACAGTGGATGGTCGGGTTTCTCTGGATTGCGCAACATGCTGGAGTGCTTCTTAACCTCGTTTGCTAGCGTCCACGCCCCATAATAATATCCCGGCAGAGCCCCTCAAGCCTCCGCTTCAAAGAACAGAATCGCCCTGCCGTTGCCGTCGATGACCGCGAGGGTGTCCCCGACGATCCGGTAGCCCGCCGCCGACCGGAGGAGGTCGAGGTAGGCCTGCTCCTGCTCCATGATGCCGGCGGGCTCGGTGCAGGAGGCTTTCGTCGCGATGACCCGCTCCACGGCAAGCCCCGTCTCGTTGACCCGGTAGGGGGCCGAGTAGGCGTTGCACCCGGCCGACCCCGAGACCGTGCCGTCGCCGTCGAAGACCAGGGTGATATCGGTGCCGGGCACCGGCGACGCGACGGTGCTGCCGTTGCCGTTGGTGTAATGGGCGAGGTGCCACTCGGTTTCGAGCAGCGGCAGGTTCTCGGGCTGCTCTGCTCGCGCAAAAGCGAGCAGCTCCCGCCCGGACGGCCCGGTGATCGTCAGCCGCCCGTCCTCGACCCGGTAGGAGGCGGCCGCCACGAGGAGTTCGCAGTAGCGTTTCTCCTGCTGGGCGAGTTCCTGCTCGTTTGCGGGGTAGGCCGCGGTGGCGATGACCGGTTCCACTGAAATGGTGGAGCCGTTGATCCGGTAGGAGGCGGTGTAGAGGTTGCACCCGGCCGACCCCGAGACCGTGCCGCTCTCGCCGAAGATGAGGAGCGGCTCCGCTCCGGACAGGGGCGCGGCGATGGAGCCGTTGTCGGCGCGGAACTCGACCAGGTTCCATGCCGTCCCCGCCAGCGGTTCGGTGACCCGGCTGCTCTCGTCAGGGGACGTGTCCGCACCGCCAGTCCAGGCGACCGAGACGATGCACGCCGCCAGGATGATCAGGAATGCCGTCTTTGCGAGTATGTTCTGTCCCTCTCTTCCCATCTCTTTCGGGTAGGCATAGGGAGCGAAAGAAGAAATAGTAACTCATTTCCATCAAAATTCTCTCGTTTCCCCTCTTCCCCGGGATCGGATGCGTCCTGCACCTATCCGGAGTTTCCACCCGGAGAGCGCTTAAAAGAGAGTGACTATTGCTCCAATTGGATGAAATGGGTAAAAACGGGCAGGGGGTGTTCGGCCCCTGTCCCGGAGACGGGGTACGGATCAGGACTGGTCCGCGCTGTAAGAGAGCAGGCTCGCTCCTGCTTCATCGAGGAGATCGAGACGGTTTCCGTCGATCTGGTAGCCTGCAACCGACTCGAGGAGGTTGAGGTACCGGTTCTCCTGGTCCATGATGCCTTCCGGCTCACCGCAGTACATCTTCGTGCTGACCGGTGGCTCAATGATGAGTTCAGCGCCGTCGATCTGGTAGCCGGCCCCGTAGGAGTTGCACCCGGCGTTGCCGGTGACGTTTCCATCGGGCGAGAAGACCGCCGTGATCGTGGTTCCGACGATCACCGAGGAGACGGACTCACTGTCGGGGTTGCTGAAGGAGTCAAGCGTCCATTCCGTCCCGGTGAGCGGTGCCGCCGGGACCTCCGGTGCCTGCACGAAGAAGAGGACGTCGGTGCCCTCAGCGTCCGTGAGGATCAGGCGGTCGCCCTCGACCCGGTAGGAGGAGGCGTTCGCGAGGTGGCTCATGAACGTCGCTTCCTGTTCCATGACTCCCGGCGTCTCGCAGTACATCAGGGTGCTGAAGAGCGAGGATACCGTGAGGTCTGCGCCGTCGAGGCTGTACTGGCCGCCGAAGTGGTTGCACCCGGCGTTGCCGGTGACGTTCCCGTCGGCCGCGAACTTCGCGGTGATCGTGGTTTCGGCAATCAACGAGGAGACCGCATCTCCCCCGGTGCTGTAGGACTCAAGCATCCAGTCCGTCCCGGCGAACGGGAGGTCGGGCGTCCGGACGACCTCCTCAAATACCAGGAGGGTGGCACCTTCGCTGTCCATGAGGGTCAGCAAGCCGTCCTCCACCCGGTAGGAGGCGACCTCGGTGAGCAGTGCAAGGTAGCGGTCTTCCTGGTCCATGAGCCCTTCAGGCTCGTTGCAGTACATCTCGGTCCGTATGGCCGGCTCGATGGTGAGGCTCTCACCGTCCACAGTGTAGGGTGCGCTGTAGTGGTTGCACCCGGCGTTGCCGGTGACGTTCCCGTCGACGCTGAAGATCGCCGTTACGGTCGTGCCGTCAAGAACCGCCGTCAGGGTGCCGTCATCGCCGGCGAGGCTCGCGAACGTCCAGGAGGTTCCGGCGAGCGCCGCAGGTGTGGATGAACCTTCCACGAAGACGAGCACGTCGGTGCCTTCTGCGTCGGTGATGACGAGCCGGTCGTCTTCGATCCGGCATTCCGCCGCCGAGCCGAGGAGATCGATGAACCATGCTTCCTGCTCCATGATGCCTTCGGGCTCAGTGCAGAGTTTCAGCGTCTGGGCAATCGAGGAGATGGAGAGGGTCGCTCCGTCGAGTTGGTAGTCGCCGCCGTAGCCGTTGCATCCGGCCGAGCCGGTGACCTTGCCGTCGTCGTCGAACCGGGCGGTGACCTCCGTTCCCGGCAGAACCCCGACGAGCGTGCCGTTCTCGTCGAGGTATGAATCTAATGACCAGGAAGTTCCGGCAAGCCCGACGGCCGTTCCGGGCGTCGATGTGCCTCCTGTGCACCCCGCGGTGGCGATGCACGCCACTACGATAACGAGCAGCGATGCCGCCGCGAGGATGAAGTTCCTGTTCCTTCTTCTGTTCGGTGTCATACAATTGCATATGGGCGGGAATGAGTGATAAATGAATGGTAGGCTACGAAAAAAATCGAACTTATCCATGGCCGGTTTGCTAAACCCGGTGATTATATGGATTATATGGGTTCTGTTATTTTATGCCGCCGGAAGGCGAGGGACGGGCTGTCCCTCCGTATCCGGGCGTTCCGGCACCGCTCGTCGGGCACGTTCCGGTATATGCAAGGGCTTTATCCGGCGGGGAGTCCCATACCGGATGCGGGAGAAGGATGCTATGGCAACGTTGATCCTGCTACGGCACGGCGAGAGCACCTGGAACAGGGAGAACCGGTTCACGGGCTGGACCGACGTCGACCTCTCGCCACAGGGTATACACGAGGCCCATAAGGCGGCGGAACTCCTCAGGGACGGTGGGTATGCGTTCAGCGTCGCCTACACCTCTGTCCTGAAGCGGGCGATCCGGACGCTCTGGATCGTCATGGACGACCTCGATCTCATGTACGTTCCCGTGCACCGGTCGTGGCGGCTGAACGAGAAGGGTTACGGCGCCCTGCAGGGTTTGAACAAGCAGGAGACCGCGGAGAAGTACGGTGCGGATCAGGTGCACCTCTGGCGCCGGGCATACGACGTGCGGCCGCCGCCGCTCGCGTGGGACGATCGCCGGCACCCGCGGTTCGACCCCCGCTACGCGGATATCGACCCGGCGACGCTCCCTGCGACCGAGTCGCTGCACGACACGCTCGAGCGGGTGCTCCCCTACTGGGAGAGCCATATCACCGAAGATCTCCGGCGGGGCAAACCCGTCCTGGTCGCCGCCCACGGCAACAGCCTCCGCGCCCTGGTCAAGCACCTGGACAACGTTCCGGACGACGAGATCGCGGGCTTGAACATACCCACCGGCTATCCTTTAGTCTACGAACTGGACGAAGACCTGAAGGCCGTGAAGCACTACTACCTCGGCGACCCGGAGGAGGTTGCGGCGGCCGCCCGGGGCGTGGCCCGGCAGGCGGGGCCGGGGTAGCCGGCGAAGGAAGATCATATATACCGCCCTGCACAGGAGACCCCCAGCCAGATGGGGGGAGAATGTGTATGAAGATGGTTGCCATCAACGGGTTCGGGCGGATCGGACGGCAGATCCTCCGCAGTTACCTCACCGTTCCGCCGGAGAAGATCGAGATTGTCGCGATCAACGATCCAAACCCGCTTGACGATCTCGCCTACCTGATGAAGTACGACTCGGTCTACGGCCGGGCGCCCTTCCCGGTCGAGTCCGGCAAGGATCGTCTCCGGCTTGGATCGAACGAGGTGCGGGCTCTGCACGAGCGCGACCCCGCCAGCCTCCCGTGGGGGGATCTCGGCGTGGAGATGGTGCTCGAGTGCACGGGACGGTTCACGGAGCGGGCGGCTTCCGCGAAGCACCTGGACGCCGGGGCTTCACGGGTCGTCATCAGCGCGCCCTCGCCCGATGCGGACCAGACGGTCGTGCTCGGCGTCAACGAGGGCGATTACGACCCCGCAAAGCACGTCATCGTCTCGAACGCGTCCTGCACGACCAACGCGCTTGCGCCGGCCGCGAAGGTCTTGAACGACACCTTCGGCGTCGAACGGCTGATGGCGACGGCGATCCATGCCTACACCGCCAGCCAGGCGCTGGTCGATAGGGCTGCGAAGAAACCGCGCCGGGGACGTGCCGCGGCCGTCTCGCTGATCCCGACGACGACCGGCGCCGCCGTCGCCACCACCCGGGTCCTCCCCGAGCTCGCCGGGAAGATGGATGCGATAGCAATCCGCGCCCCCATCCCCGACGGCTCCGTCATCGAGATCGTCACGGAACTGAGCCGGGACACAACGGCGGACGCGGTGAACGCCGCGATGAAGGAGGCGGCCGAAGGGAAGATGAAGGGAATCCTCGCGTATACCGAGGATCCGCTCGTGTCGATCGATATCGTCGGCGACCCGCACTCCGGGGTCGTCGAGGGGCGGTCCACGAGCGTCATCGGCGGGCGGATGGCCCGGGTTCTGGTCTGGTACGACAACGAGTTCGGGTACGCAAAGCGGATGGTCGACATCGCTTCCTACATGGCGTCCCGGGAGTGAGGGGGGAGACGTCTATGGTCAAGATCGCCTTCTTCGGCCTCGATGAGCACGAGCAGGATGTGGTCCGGGAAGCGTTCGCCGATGAACGCGGCTACGACGTCACTCTTTACACCGAACCGCTCACGGTCGAGAACGTATCGCTCGCCCACGATGCCGAAGGCGTCGGGGTCTTCGTTCTGTCGCATGTCACCCGGGAGGTCCTTGACCGGCTGCCGAACCTCAAGATCGTCGCCGCCATGTCAACCGGGTTCGACCACATCGACGTCGACGCCTGCCGGGAGCACAACGTTGCTGTCTGCAACGTGCCGCACTACGGGGAATCCACTGTGGCGGAGTTCGCGTTCGGGCTCATCCTGGCCCTTGCCAGGAAGTTCAGGCCGACGTTTGCGCGGGTTGACCGGGGCGACTTCTCCCGGGCCGGGCTCACGGGGATGGATCTCGCCGGCAAGACCCTTGGCCTGATCGGGACCGGGCGCATCGGGTCGCACCTTGCCCGCATCGCCCATGCGATGGGGATGACGGTGATCGCCTACGACGTGAAGCCGAACCCGGCCCTCACAGAAGACTATGGTGTCCGCTATATGGAGATCAATGAACTCCTGCGGGAAGCGGATGTCATCAGCCTGCACGTCCCCTACATGAAGGGCACCCACCACCTGATCAATGACGAGCGGCTGCGGTTGGTCAAAAATACCGCGCTCCTTATCAACACCTCCCGCGGCGGGGTGGTGGACACGACGGCGGTTGCCGACGCCCTCGGCGAAGGCCGTCTCGGGGGGGTCGCGCTCGATACCTTCGAGGGGGAGCAGGTCTGGATCGGGGAGGAGTTTCAGGGGACCGGCGAAGCGTCGGTGGACGAACTGCGGGATGCGCTGGAGAGTTTCGGCCTCTTGCACTCGGATAAGGTGATCCTGACACCGCACAACGCCTTTAACACGCAGGAGGCGGTCGAGCGGATCATCGCCACGAGCGTCGAGAACCTCAGGGCGTTCTTCGCCGGGAACCCGCAGAACGTCGTCGCCGGGACATTCATCGCCCCGGCACCGTCGGCCGGGGGCGGGAGGGCGTGAGACCTGACGCGGCCGATAACCGGATCCGGGGAGATCTGTGAGGGACAGGTATATAGATCCGTGGGCGGATTTCCTGCCCCTATTCCGCCTTTCCGGCCCATGTAACACAAATGTTACAGCGTTTCCAGAACTGTTACGATTCTGTTACATCCCGCGCCCTGCATGTAACAAAACTGTAACACATAAATCCGGAGCCGCAGAACCTTCTCCTCATGTCCAGGGTTGTCCGGGTTGATGAGGAGGCGCTGGAGGTCGCCCTGCAGTACGGGAAGAACCTCTCAGTCGGGATCATGAAGATGGAAGAGATGCTTAAAAAACAGGAGAAGGCCAAGCGCGACTATACCAATATCGAAGAGATGGTCCGCCGGGCGGTCAGGGAAGAACTCGAGATGCTGACGGCCAGGTACTGAGTGGATGGGCTGAGCCCGGGGCAGATGATGCCGGGGGGCACTCTTGCCCTGAGTGTGTGGCTCGGAGAAGACCTCCTGAGAGAGTTGTTGTTGCTATAGGGTCTGGCACCAACTAGAAGAGGATAAGGACAGACACGATCCAGTTTTCCCCGCAATACGGGTGCAGTGGACCGTGGTGGCTATCGCCATTGGGGGAGGGGCTGACGGGGAGTGCGAGCGAGAGCGAGCTTGAGCACCGATAGGTGCGAGGGGGGAGCATCCCCCTTCCCCTGAAACCCCTCGCACCTAACGGTGCTCATGCTCCTGCCCCGCACCTTCGGTGCTCCAGCTCCGTTCTGTTAGAACGTCGCACCCTCCGGCCAGTCGCACTCCCCAAACGCGATATCCGATGGAAATCCGTGCTCTGGAGCGATTCGAGACGAGGTCATCTAGAAGATCGTCCAGCGTAAAGATCCCAAGACCACCAAATCACCCCCGCCCGGTGAGTTCCGTGAGCCCCCTGAGCCACTCGAACGGCGCACCGGCGAACTCCTCCGGCGTCATCCGCCACACCCAGTTCCCCGTGGTGGTCGAGGGGTAGTTCATCCGTGCCGCGGCACCGAGGCCGAGAAGGTCCTGCATCGGGACGATGCACGCCTGGGCGACCGAGGTCATCCCGAGCCGGACGAGTTCCCGGTGAACCTCGTCCGCCCCCACTTTCCGCCCGGTATAGGTGAAGAACCGCTCCTTATCCTCCTCTGACGCCTCCTCCTCAAACCACCCCCGTGCGGTGTTGTTGTCGTGCGTCCCCGTGTAGCAGATGAGGTTATGGACGTAGTTGTGCGGGATGTGCGGGGTTCTTGCGACCCCCTCGCCGAACGCGAAGAGGAGGATCTTCATCCCCGGGAAGTCGAACCGGTCGAGGAGGGCCTGGACGGCGGGGGTGTTCGCCCCCAGGTCTTCGGCGACAATGGCGAAACAGGGATGCTTTCGAGCGAGCGCCTCAAAAAAGTCGGTTCCCGGCCCGTCGACCCAGGTGCCGCGCTCGGCCGTCGCATCGCCCGCCGGAACCTCGTAGTAGTCGGCGAACGCCCGGAAGTGGTCGATCCGGAAGAGGTCGTAGAGTTCGGCCGATCGGGCGATCCGGCCCGCCCACCAGTCGTACCCCTGTTCCCGGAGTGCAGCCCAGTCGTAGACCGGGTTCCCCCAGAGCTGCCCGGTCTTGCTGAACATATCGGGCGGCACCCCCGCCACCACGGTCGGGCGGAGGTCTTCGTCCAGTTTGAAGATCCCGGGGTTCGCCCAGACGTCGACGCTGTCGTAGGCGACGTAGATCGGGATGTCGCCGATGACCTGGATGGCCCGTTCGGTGCAGTAGCGCCGGAGGGCCGACCACTGCCGGGCGGCGATGTACTGGAGGAACTTCTCCTTCAGTATCCGGTCGTCAAGCAGTTCACGCATCTCTTTGAGGGCTCCCGGCTCCCGAGCCTGGATCTCCTCCGGCCACCGGTTCCATGCCTGCCCGCGGAAATGGTCTTTTAACGCGACAAAGAGCGCGTGGGCGTCGAGCCACCATCCTGCCCCGTCGCAGAACGCTTCGAACCTGCGATCCGGCCCGGAGTGCCGGAACCGCTCGTATGCAGCCGCGAACAGCCGTTCGCGGTACCATGCGGCCGCTTCGTATGCCGCCCGCCCCTCCGGGAAGCCGGGCGCCGGCTCCAGTTCGCTCTTCCTGAGGAATCCTTCCCGGACGAGCATCTCGGGGCTGATGAGGAGGGTGTTCATGGCAAATGCCGACGGGCTCGAGTAGGGGGAGTGGGCGTAGGCCGTCTCTGTTGGGTTGAGCGGCAGGATCTGCCAGTAGTGCTGCCGGGCTCGCTCAAGCGCATCGACGAACCGGTATGCCGCCGGGCCGAAGTCCCCGATGCCGTAGGGCGACGGCAGGGACGTGATATGCAGGAGTATGCCGCTGCCCCGTGTCTGAATCATGCATCTTCTCCCGATAACTCGCCCTTCTGGGGCGGTCTCCACTTATAGTCTTATCCCGCCCGGGGAGTACGGTCAAATAGATCCCGCTCCATGGGAGCCCGAAAGGAGGTGATTGAGACGGCGTTACCTACCGGCATGACCGCATCCCGCATCCACGAGTACCTCCGCGACGCCCCGTACCCGGCGATCCGGGAGGATCTGGTCGATTACGTCCGCGAAGCCGGTGTATCGGACGATATCCTGCGGGCACTCGAACGGTTGCCGGAGAGGCGATATGCGAACCCGGACGCCGTGACCGAGACCATCGGGATGCTGATGTGAGGGTCCGGGATATCACCGTGCCGCCACCGGCGCTTCCTCCCTGATGGTGAAGAGATCGCGGAGCGTGTCCTTGATACAGGCCTCGAAGATGTCGCGCACGTGGGTGTGGGCGATCTCGAGCCAGTCGGCAACCCCGTCCGGGGGGATGTTCTGGCCCTCCGTCAGGTAGTAGTCGATGTTCAAGAGATACGCGTTGTGCTCCGTCGATTCGGGGACGGCGTCGGTGAGTTCCACCCGGCAGTTGTCGCGGTTGTCGTGGAACGAGAACTCGCACCCGGTGATGAACCCTGCCGGCACCCGCGGGAGTTCCGGCGGGAGGGTGGGGTAGAAGGCAAAGTAGTCCGAGAGCGTCACCTCGCCTTCCGGGATCTCGATGAAGTTGACGTACCGCAGGTTCATGGTGCCGATGGCGTCGGTGCCGATGACCTCCCGGAACCGGTCGAACGCCCTGTGGATCCGATCCGAGAAGGCCTCCCAGTGGACGTAGGGTTTCTGGCAGCTCACCGAGAGGAGGCGTGGCCCGATCTGGACGGCGCAGCCTTCGTCCTCGGCGAGAAAGATCGACCGTTCACCGACCAGGAGTTCTTCGCGGAGCCCCTCCGGGCCGAGGAGCATCACCACCTCGCGGACGTAGCGCTGGTCGCGTTTCGGATACATGTCCTTGAGACGGCTGTACAGGATGCCGGGGAAGGTCAGGTCCCAGGGGGTCTCCTCGGGGAACCGGAACTCGCATATCACTTCGGCGGCGGGCGGGTTGACATACTTCCTTACCTCTGCCATATTCTTCTCCCTCAGGGGGTGTTGGATGGAAGGAGACTACTTTAAGGTGACTGCCCGGCGGCGTCCGGCCGGAACCATCACGATGGTTTATCTACCACGGCCGCTATCCGGGTGTGATGGGCGAGACGTTCCGCCAGACGGTTCACCTGCTCATGGGGGTCCTCAGCGCCGCGATAATTCTCCGCCTGGACGACCGGTGGGCGTTCATCTTCGTGAGCGCCGCGCTCGTCGCCCAGTTCCTCGTCTGCGACGCCTTCACCCGTGGCTACGACGTCCCGGTCCTCTCGCGGGTGATGGACGAATCGGAGCGCACCGGGAAGGTGCCGCTCAAGGGGAGCATCGCTTACGCCGCCGGGGCGCTCTTCTGTCTCGCGGTCTTCGGCCGCGGGTATACCGCGGTCGGCCTCGTCACGGTCGGGGTGCTCGACAGCATCTCGACCCTTGTCGGGCTGCGGTTCGGGCGGCACACGCTCCGGGGCAAGAAATCGCTCGAGGGGACGGTTGTCGGGGCGGCGGCGGCCGCGCTTGCCCTCTCCTTTCTGATCCCCTGGTGGGCGGCCGTGGTCGTGGCGGCCGTTGCGGGCGTCATCGAGGCCTGCTTCCCGCTCGACGATAACGTGGCGGTTCAGGTGGGGGTGTGCGTGACGCTGGCGGTGGTGGGGGTCGGGGTGGGGTTTGTTTGAGAAGGGGTCTTTTATGCACGGGTTGTGCGGGAAGGTCTGCTTCTAGAGGCGGTGTATCCCATACTTTAGTGTTTGAATTTTTGCGGTTCTAGCCATTGTACATACCCGTGCACGGATTTTCTGTGGTTATCGCGTCCGGGGGGTGGGGACAGGGGAGGGGGGAGACCCCCCTCCCCTGCAACCCCTCCCCTAATGGCGATATTCCCACGGTCCAGGCCTTTCTGTTAATCGCAGGTGAACGCTTTGCTCTTCGCAAGTTCAGTTAAGTCCTTAGCCAGTGCAGCAAAAATGAGCAGGAGGAGCCTGGGGTTCCAGGGCTCCCTCTCCTCAGTGCTTCACACCGCGCTTCTTGAGTTCTTCCGACTTCTTCTTCGAGCATTCCTCGCACCGGAACTCCGGCGCAGGGTCGTTCGATTTATCGTAGTTCTGCGCCCGGACGAGGCGGTAGCCCCGGGCGACCTTCCCGCAGTCCACGCACCTGACCTCCTCTTTGACCTCCCACTGGGCGGCGAGCGCCTCGGAGGTGAAGATGAACCGGTCGACCCAGAAGAAGATGAGGCCGCCGATGAGGTTTGCGACGACGGTGGCGGCGAGCGCCCCGAGGCCCGCGAGCCAGTAGAGCACGACGGCGAGGATGGGCGTCGAGAGCTGCCACCGGACGAGGTAGAGGCCGTAGCGTTTAAAATTTACTTCCACGTATAAAATTCGGCGGGCGACCTCATAAAACCGGGGCCGGCATCAGTACCCCGCTAACGATCTTGAGGGAGTTCCCGCGAGGTCAAACCACCGATCTTTCTTCGCACCTCTCGGTGCTCATGCTCTTGTCGTTCCGACAGTCGCACTTCGCGTCCTTCGCGGCTTCGCGCGAGCTAACCGGAATAGGCAACAATACGGTCTCACGCGAAGAACGCGAAGCCGCGAATGCCGGTGCCCGGGTACTGCTGACTTCGCATTAAGTTGTCACCCGAGCACCAGGATCCGGCGGGTCAGGCTCTTGTGCACCCGCTGCTCGTGCTCCTGCAGGACGGTGAAGTGGCGGGCGGCGATCGGCGTGATGTCGCGGTGCGTGACGACGACCGTGCGCCTCCCCGGCCGGAGGATGCGCCGGATCTCAGCAAGCGATCCGTCGTAGAGCCGGTCCATGCTGTCCGCCCGGATCCGGACCGACTGGCCGTAGGGGAGGTCGGTCACGACCGCGTCGAGCGCGCCGTCGCAGATCGGGACCGCCGTGGCGTCGGCGACCAGCACGCCTGAGCCCGGGAGGTTCTGCCGGTAGCCGTCGACCATCGCGGGGTCGAAATCGCTCCCGAGGGTCCGGATGCCAATCTCCCGGGCTTCGAGGAGGATCCCGCCGGTGCCGCAGAAGGGGTCGAAGACCATCTCGCCGGGGCGGACCAGGGAGATGTTGACGAGCGCCCGGGCCATCCGGGGCATCATCACGCCGGGGTGGAAGAACGGCCGGCGCATAGGGTTCCGCGCCTCGAAGGCCCCCCGGTCGATCTTCTGGATGACGCGGCCGAAGTAGCAGCGGTCTTCCGAGACGACGGCGCGGTACTCCTCGACCGGATCGCGGAGCGAGACCGGGCCGGCGATCAGGCTCCCGATCAGCCGTTCCAGGTCGAGCCGCTCGATATCCATCCTGCTCCCCTGGATCATCTTCCCCCGGCCGACGAACGGCTTCTCAGTCGTGATGGCAAGGTCGCGGAGGAGGTCCGTAAACGCCGCCCGCGTGGGCTCGCACTCCCCGAGGTACTCCATCACCACGTGCGTCAGGGCGAGGCGCCCGGCGTCCTCTGGTTCCGGGCACTCAGCGACCGCGACCTGGGCCCGCCGGTCGAGGACGGTGCCCACGCACTCCAGTTCCATGGCCGGGAGGTCGGGGTGCTCGCCGGAGAGTTCGAAGAGCAGCTTCATTCTTATGGTATTGGGCCGGGAGGGCGATAAAACGGGGGGATGGAGTGTCTTAAAACTGGTATCCGATAGATTGGTTTGGATAATTATCGCTTGTTGCTATTGTGGTCTGACGCCAGTGCAAAGGGTTCCACAGTGCATGGGTTCTGGTGTTGTTTATACACCCCGGACACGGATTTCCTGTGGATATCGCCACGGAGGGGGGTGGGGACAATGGGGAGTGCGAACGGAGTGAGCATGAGAAACTCGAAGAGTTTCGAGGGGGGAATACTCCCCCCTTCCCACCTGACGGTGTTCGAACTCCGTTCCTTCGCACCTTCGGTGCTCACGCTCCGGTTCTAACGAACCGTCGCGCTTCGGAACATCGCACTCCCCGTCAGCCCCTCGCACCTAACGGTGCTCGTGCTCCTGCCCTTCAGCCAGTCGCACTCCCCCAATGGCGATACTCCCACGGTCCACTGTACCGGGCTTTGTGCTCGCATCTGCTGTTTCCGTGGTCATTCATCACACATCCAGCTGTTTTCCCAGCAAATGCGACCCATTGCCCTCTCGGATCAAGAAGTATGCCTAAAGTGGGATCTAAAAAGAAGATAGCTGATAAAGCGAGAGGAAATCCCCCTCACTTCACCGATTCTTTCATCTTGTCGACGACGTCTTGAAAGAAGCCCTTGCCCTTCTTCGCGGAGGGTTTGTGCCCCTCGATCTCGAGCAGGCGCTCGTAGAGTTCGCGCTCCTCGTCCGACAGGCGCTCGGGCACGACGATGTGCACCCGCACCAGCATGTCGCCGGGCCTCGTCTGCCACCGCACGCCCTCGCCCGGGATCTTCAGCCCGGTGCCGTGCTGCACGCCTGCCGGGATGTCCAGGACGACCGTGCGCCCGTCGATCGTCTTCACCTCGACCTCGGAGCCCAGCACCGCCTGGGCTGGGGTGACATCGACCTTCGTCTCCAGGTCGTCGCCCCGCCGGGTGAACGACCGGTGCGGCGCGACGCTGATCTCGATGTAGAGATCCCCGCTCGGCGCACCGTAATCTCCGGCGTCGCCGTAGCCTTCCATCCGGAGGCGCATCCCCGTATCCACGCCCGGCGGGATCCTGACTTTTACCGTCTGCCGGGCACGCCGGTGCCCGGTTCCGCCGCAGGCCTTGCACCGGGTCTCGGGAACCCTCCCCCGGCCGCCGCAGGCGGTGCAGGGCGTCATCCGGACGAAGTTCCCGAAGATGGACTGGCTCATCTGCCGCATCTGGCCGCTGCCGCCGCAGGTCGGGCAGGTGATGGTCTTCTTCGTCTCGCTTCCCGAGCCGTCGCACTCAGGACAGGGCTCGACGTGGTCGACGCCGACCTCCTTTTCGGTCCCGAGCGCCGCCTCCTCGAGCGTGATGCGCATCTTCATCAGGAGGTCGGCGCCGGGGCGCGGGCCGGCACGCTGCCTGCCCCCGCCGCCGAAGAAGGTCTCGAAGATATCCCCGAACCCGGAGAAGTCGGCGTTGAACCCGCCGGAGTATCCACCGCCGCCGGCGTACGAGCCCTTCGACGCGCTGCTGTACGCCTCGTGTCCCATATGGTCGTACTGAGCGCGTTTCTGCGCATCCGAGAGGACGCTGTAGGCCTCGTTGATCTTCTTGAACTTCTCCTCGGCCCCCGGTTCCTTGCAGACGTCGGGGTGGTATTTTCGGGCCAGGTTCCGGTAGGCTTTCTTGATCTCCTTATCGTCGGCGCTCTTCGAGACACCGAGGATATCATAGTAGCTGTCCGGACCCATCTACCTCACTCTTTCTTGACTTCGTAGTCGGCATCGACGACGTTATCGTCCTTCGTTGCGGTCCCTTCCGCCTTCTCCTGCTGGGCGGCCGCCTGTGCCTGCTGGTATATCTTCGTCGTGAGGGCATATACCGCTTCGGTCAGGGCATCCATCTTCTGCTTGATCGCCTCGAGGTCGTCGCCCTCGAGTGCCTTCTTGAGGTCGGCGATCGCGCTCTCGATCTTCTCTTTGTCCGCGGCCTCGATCGACTCGCCTGCGTCCTTCATCGCCCGCTCGGCGGTGAAGATCGCGGTGTCGGCGGTGTTCCTGAGTTCGATCTCCTCGCGATTCTTCTGGTCCTCCGCCTCGAACTTCTTCGCCTCGTCCATCATCCGCTGGATCTCGGCTTCGGACGGGCGGGAGTCCTGCGGTTTGATGGTGATCGACTGCTCGTTCCCTGTGCCGAGATCTTTCGCCGAGACATGAACGATACCGTTCGCGTCGATATCGAACGTGACCTCGATCTGCGGGATGCCACGCGGCGCCGGCGGGATGCCGGTGAGCTGGAATCGGCCCAGGGTGAAGTTGTCCTTCGCGAGCGCCCGCTCCCCCTGCATCACATGGATCTCCACCGAGGTCTGGCCGTCGGCGGCGGTCGAGAAGATCTGGCTCTTCCTCGTCGGGATGGTGGTGTTGCGCTCAATGAGCTTCGTCGCGATGCCGCCGAGCGTCTCGATGCCGAGCGAGAGCGGCGTCACGTCGAGGAGCAGCACGTCCTTCGTCTCGCCGGTCAGGACGCCCGCCTGGATGGCGGCGCCGAGGGAGACGCACTCGTCGGGGTTGATGCCTTTGTCGGGCTCCTTCTTGAGAACCTTCTTTATGGTCTCCTGGACGAGCGGGACACGGGTCGAACCACCGACGAGGAGGATGTGATCGATGTCGTCGGCGCCCAGTTTGGCGTCGGAGAGCGCCTGCTTCACCGGCCCAAGGGTCGATTCGACGAGGTCGCCGATGAGCTGCTCGAACTTCGCGCGGGAGAGATCGATGTCCAGGAACTTGGGCCCACTCTCCGTCGTGGTGATGTAGGGGAGGTTGATGTTGGTCTTCTGGACGGTGGAGAGCTCGATCTTCGCGTTCTCGGCCGCATCGCGCAGCCGCTGCATGGCGACCGGGTCGTTCTGGAGGTTGACGCCCTCCTTCTTCTTGAACTCCTCGATCAGGTAGTCGACGACTCTCTTGTCGAAGTCGTCGCCGCCGAGGCGGTTGTTGCCTGCGGTTGCCTTGACCTCGAAGACGCCGTCCCCGAGCTGGAGGATCGAGACATCGAACGTCCCGCCGCCGAGATCGTAGACGAGCACCGTAGCGTCGCCTTCCCTGTCGATGCCGTAGGCGAGCGCGCTCGCGGTCGGTTCGTTGATGATCCGGAGCACCTCGAGGCCCGCGATCGTCCCTGCGTCCTTCGTTGCCTGTCTCTGGGCGTCGTTGAAGTATGCGGGCACCGTGATGACGGCTTTCGTGATCTTCTCGCCGAGATACTCCTCCGCGTCCAGTTTCAGCTTCTGGAGGATCATCGCGGAGATCTCCTGCGGGGTGTAGGTCTTGTCCCCGATGGTGACCTTCTCGCTCGTGCCCATCCTGCGCTTGATCGACTGGATGGTGCGGTTTGGGTTTGTGATCGCTTGCCGTTTCGCGACGTTGCCGACCAGCCGCTCGTCTTCCTTGGTGAACGCTACGACCGATGGGGTGGTTCTGCCGCCCTCGGCGTTGGCGATGACTGTCGCCCGGCCGCCTTCCATGATTGCCATGCACGAGTTGGTTGTTCCAAGATCGATACCCAGAACTTTCTCTGAAACCATTCTGTTATTCCTCCATTCCTTTAGATACTACGACTTTTGCGCATCTGATGACCTTGTCCTGCATACAGTATCCGCGGACGGCCTCGTCGATCACGGTGCCCTCCCCGGCATCCGAAGGGACGTAGGCGATCGCCTCGTGCCGTTCGGGATCGAAGGGAAGGTTCCTGCATTCGATGGGTGTGATGCCGTGCCGCTCGAGGATGGTCATGAAGAGTTTCTTGATCTGTTCCATCCCTTCCGGGAGGTCTGCACCCTCGGCTTTCTCCGCCCGCTCGAAGTTGTCCATGACTTCGAGCAACTCCACCGCGAAATTCTCGATGGCGAATGTTGTGCGGGCGTCGAGTTCCCGGGCCATTCTTTTGCGGTAGTTGTCGAAATCCGCCACAAGGCGCAGATAACGGCTGTTAAGGTCGTCATATGCATTCTGCAGCTCTTCAAGCGCCGGAGATGCTGCATCCGCCTCGTTTGCGAGATTCTGTTGCTTCTCGATTGGTTCGGATGTATCCTCCTTCATACGCCTAACCTGCTTTAAAACGATGTAATGGAGTTGTTCGTTTATTTATTGTAATGTGGTTCTATATAAAAGTAACCTAAACTGCAGAAATCTGCCTCCGGTAGTGTGCCGGATTCCCGATTTGGCCCTCGTTCACCGGTATTCTCCCCTCGGTATCCAAATCCGCGCGAGGTGCGGCGTCCTCCACGCCCGTCATGCCGACGTACCCCATGAGCGGGTCTGCCGTCTCCCCGCCGGGGAAAACACGGCCGGTTCTGCAGGCAGCGCCAGATATATCTCTCTACCCCACTTATGTGTATCCATGAAGTGGGCACTGCTGTCTGTCTGGGACAAGGCAGGCATTGTCGATCTCGCAAAGGTGCTTATCGAGCACGATTACGGGCTCCTGAGTTCCGGTGGCACCGGGGCGGAACTCGCGCGGGCGGGAATTCCGTTCACCGACGTCTCCGTCTACACGGGCTCTCCTGAGATGATGCACGGGCGGGTCAAGACCCTCCACCCGAAGATCCACGGGGGGATCCTCGGCCGCCGCGGCGTCGACGACGCCGTGATGCAGGAGCATGGCATCGACCCGATCGACCTCGTGGTGGTGAACCTCTACCCCTTCGAGGCGATGAGCGGTAAGGGTCTCTCCCTTGAGGAGATCATAGAATACATCGATATCGGCGGTCCGGCGATGGTGCGGGCGGCGGCGAAGAACCATAAGTACGTCGCGGTCGTGGTGGACCCCGGCGACTACGGGAAGGTTGCGGACGCCGTCCGGCGGGGCGGGTTCTCCCCCGAAGAGCGGTTGAACCTCGCCGCGAAGGCGTTCGCCCGGACGGCGGCCTACGACGGTGCGATCACGAACCACCTCACCGGCATCGACCGGCCGTTCCCCGACGTCTTCACCGTCCAGTTCAGGAACGGCAGGACGCTCCGCTACGGCGAGAACCCGCACCAGGCAGCGGCGGTCTACGGCGATACCGGCATCGCGGGAGAAGAGCCGCTCCAGGGGAAGGAGATGTCCTACAACAACTACCTCGACGTCCACGCCGCGGTCGGCCTGCTCCGGGAGTTCGAGGAATGCGCCGTGGTCATCGTCAAGCACAACAACCCCTGCGGCGTTGCGACCGGCGAGAACCCCCTTCCGACCTACATCGCCGCCCGGGAGGTCGACCCGGTCTCGGCTTACGGCTCGATCGTCGCGATGAACCGCGAGGTGGGAGCGGACGTCGCCCGGGAACTGACGGGGACGTTCGTCGAGGTCGTGGTCGCCCCGTCGTTTACGCCGGAGGCGCTTGAGATCATGAAGGCGAAGGAGAACATGCGGGTGCTCCGGCTGCCCGAGCCGGTGGTGCAGGACGAAGTCCGGAGCATCGACGGCGGCGTCCTGGTCCAGAGGACGGAGCCGTTCCGCGAGGACTGGCAGGTCGTGAGCGAGCGGGAGCCCGACGCTCACGAGATGCGGGCGATGGAGCTCGCCTGGAAGGTCTGCCGGCACACGAAGAGCAACGCCATCATCTTCGCCGACGAGGACGCCGTCATCGGAATCGGCGCCGGGCAAATGAACCGGGTCGAGTCGGCGGAGATCGCGGTCAAGAAGTCCCGCAAACCCCTCGCCGGGTCGGCGGTCGCATCGGACGCTTTCCTTCCGTTCCCCGACACGATGGAAGTCGCGGCGGCTGCGGGCGCGACGGCGCTCGTCCAGCCGGGCGGCTCCATCCGCGATGCGGAGGTCATCGAGGCGGCGAACCGGCTCAACATCGCGATGGTCTTCACCGGGGTGCGGCACTTCCGGCACTGAAGGGCCGGCCGGAGATCTCTTTTTTTGTCGGGTTTGTTGAACCCTCACCTGTTTGTTCAAGATGACCGCACTCCTGGGTACGGCTTTTTACCGGGTATCGCCATGACTGCCCCCGCCCCCCGGGCGGGGGAGGAGCGCGAAGCGCGGGCGGAGTGGGGCCTGAGACATGCGGATCTTCGCGCGAGACAGGGGAGGGGAGACCCCCCTCCCCATCAAGCCTCACCCCCTATGGCGATAGCCACCACGGTCCACGGCATGCGGATTTTGAGCCGGAAGGCCGCCGACACGGCAAGCCGGCTCAAGAACGCGACGGTCTTTTCCGGCGTGCTATCTCATGACAGCACGGTGAGATCGCGTCCAAACAGTTATATCCCCCGCCTCCTCTCCCCACGCTCGAAGGTGGTACGTCATATGGACTACGGCAATCTCATCTCGGGGTCGGCTGGCTACATGAAAGAGGCCCTCTGGGGCGAATGGGGACGGTGGCTCGTCCTCGTCATCCTCTCGCTCATCCAGACATTCACGCTCTTTTTAATCCCGCTCGCGAACGGCTACATCGTCAGGGTGCTCGCCGGAAGGCGGCCCGCCCCTGACGTGAACGAGTGGGGCAGGCTCTTTCTCGACGGGTGGAAGTTGAACATCATCACCCTCATCTACCTGATCCCGGTGATCCTGGTCCTGGCCGTCTTCGGGGGGATTGCGGCTATCTCCGCCATAGCGGCACGGGGGCTCGACAACCCCGATGTATGGGCGTCGGCCGTCACCGCTGCCGTCACCGGGATCGTGATCGCGGCCATCGTCTGGGTCATCATATCGTTCATCTCCCTCGTTGCCATCGTCCGGTTCGCCCACACGGGGAGTTTCTTCCAGGCGTTCAACCTCGGGGCAATCGCGAGACACATCGGGCGGATCGGATGGGGGTCCTGGATCGTCGTGGTCATCATCCTTGCCCTCATCAGCCTCGTGTATACGGTCGTGACCGGGCTCATCATCTCGGTGCCCGTCGCCGGCTGGATCATCAACCTCTTCATCGGGGTGGCGTTCGGCATCTTCCGCGCCCGCTACCTTGCCGCGGCCTATGAGAGTGTTCCGGCGCCGGGGTGACACGGGGATGAGAATGTTGGACGACCTCATGAAAAAGTAAGATGCCGATTAACCAGGATCCGATGCGCCAGTTCCCATACCGGCGAGATTGGGGTTATCTCGATAGTGGTTGATTTAACGAGCATCTTATCGTTAAACGTTCTGCTCGACTAAATCGGTCGTGTGAAAAAAAGGATTAATAGAGGCCCTGATACATTGACGGATCTGGGATGTATGGTCCCAGCATTGCACCTGCAACGAGCACGAGAAGAATCGCAATAACGAAGAATACCACCAGAACGACCACCTGCATTACAAAGTATGCAGCAACAGATCTGAATGTTGTCAGGTGATGGAATTCCTGTACACTAACGATCAGCAGTGCGGTAACCCATGCGCTCACGATCAAAGCCAACAGGTAGAATACAAGAATCCCAAGCGGGGGTAATACTAAAGCAAGCACCAGTGCAACGAGCGCTCCAACATAAAGCACAGGGACCGGCGTGAGTGAATTCAGGTAAGCCTTTACTGTCTGCGTGAATGACCCGTTACCTCCGCAGATTAAGGCCGCAATGTGGAGGCATACTGACATAAAGGCGATCACAACGGCAATGACGACAACGAGCACAACGACAACGACAAGTGCACCGACGGTCGTATTAACCGCTCCTGAAGCACCATCAACAGCGCTCATAACGAGCACTGCGCCAATGAGCAGTAGAATGATCGGGAGAAGAATGAGACCCAGAAGACCGAAATAGTAGTTACGAACGTTTCCAAATGGCTCTTCATCCATTTCACGGATTGCTTGTGTCGGATTGGTGACCAAGCCGGCAAATCGCTCCCAGAATCCAATAGGCATGTTAATGTGTCGGCACTGGACTAAATAATTTTTTTTCCAATGAGATCTGTTAAATGTTACCAAATCATTAAACGTTTTTGACACAGGCTTCATATTTTATACACAAATTTCACCCCCCCTCTAACCGAAGGAAAAGTTACTATGAGGTAATGAGTGCCAAATTGTCATACACATGTAAGCGCACTCTGAATCATGTGGATCTTCTTAGTCACTGGATACTTTCAGGACGACTTCATCTCGACGTTCTTCATGAGTTGAGTTCGAGGAGAAGACATGAAGCGCGTTCGAGCGGCAGCAGTATCTTAGAATTTGAGTCCGGCAAACTGCTGCCCATCTTGAGATCAGACCCCGGACCAGCCGCGCACAATCGCTGTCCCCGTACTATAGCTGCTCTCTTACAGGTCATAGCCGGATATCATTATCCGGATCTGCCTCAAACCGGTTATCCGTCAAAATTTGCGGTGGATTTCCCCAACAGTGCTAAAACCAAGTATAAAAACACATATATTGACTATAACCTAACAGCTTTTGATCCCAAAATGGGGTGATCTAATGTTTAGAAAAAAGGTATGGGTTGTATCTCTAGCTTTGCTTACCGTAGCGTTCATCACCGTTACCGGCTGCACTGATTCCAAGAACGGTGGCATAAATTTGTTTGGTGAAGAGAAATTTGTTTATAGTGAAAATTTCTCCCTTACTGGAGAGGTTTCGAAAACGGCGGGGAAAGGTCTCTTCTGGAGTGGCTACTACGCCTACGGACTAGAATCTGAAAAGGTAAGAATCGATCTTCCAAGCGATGGCGGAAAACTCTACAAGATTGACATAACTACATACGATCCTGAATCAAAGGTCAGACTAACCGGAGGCGGTAATTACACCTATAAGTATATAACAGACAAATTCGGCAACTACACGATAGAGACCGGCAAGATGGAAGATCCGTTTGGTATCTCAGGTCTGAATGCGGATAAGTTGAGCGACATCAATACGACGCTATATATTATCCCGGCTATCAACTCAAGTCACGGGAGATCTGCCGTCGTTGATGGGCACCGCGTTGATGCTGAGCTTATTGACCGCAATTTCTATGTAGTGCTTGAAATCCCTGCACCCTATAGTCCGACCAAGTCTGGAGACCTGTATGAGGATGGAGAGATCGTGCAGGCAAACGGCCATATCACAATCAAAGAGATAGATGGGAAGGTTGAACTGTCAAAGGGGATGATGGGCGGCGATCGTGCCAAAGTTATAGAGATTGAGGGTAAAGAAACATCCCGGACATCCAATGTTATGGGGTAAAACTCACGTGACTCAGAATCTGCTGGACGCTGGGATCATGGGAATTTGCAGGTGCAGCCGTGCAGGCGAGGGTTGGCCGTTCCGAGGGCCAGACCACTCAGCTTATTCCCTTACTTTCTTAGCCGCCGGCCGATCGATCACCTTTTTTAGCCCAGATGTTCTGGGATCTTAAGGCATCTACACCCGGATTTACCAGGATACACACAGCCAACCATCGGGGCATTATAATTAATATTTCCAGGCCGAGACGATTCAACTGTCTTCCGCCAATGCTCACCAGAGGTATGCTGTTGTTCCTTATTGCACTGCATCGGTGTAAGGGGACCCATCACAAAAAGTGCTTCGGGGGAACCCCCGGTCCCTCACCGGGAAACGATGTCCAGAGGAAGCCAATTCCATGAGGGCGTCCGGTGTAGCCCGGACGGTTTAAATGTGTGTAAGGACGCCCCGAATCATATGGATCTTTGATTATCGGGACTCCGTTGAGTTCCTCGCTGTGACAACACTCCCGTTCTCTGAACTGCCTCTGTCACATATTTATGAGGATTAACTCGAGGTGTTAACAAATATTTCGAGATTTCGATGTAGAGCGTCATTTTGACGAATAAGGATCTTTAAGGGCCAGAAAAATTTCCAAATATATTTTAAATTACATGAATGTTTCGACACACATATATATCATAAATACCTTAGAAATTTAGGATGACTGGTGATGCTACTGGTGCGTTTATAATCTCCCTCATCGGGGGGATATTGATGCTAGTCTCTGGCGTAATGTCTGCGTTTCTGGGCTCTATATGCGGCGCAACGTTTGCAGCATGTGGGGCTAGTGGAGCCGGCACTACGGTTATGCTCGTTTCGTCTCTCGGATTGATATCCAGTATACCTGTACTCATTGGTTCCTTCTTCATCAGCAGGAGCGACATGGACTCTGTCCGCAAGGGAAGCATGCTAGCCCTGATATTCGGAATCATTGGGCTTATCTTTGGAGTATGGGGGATGATGTTCCTGATGATTATTGGTTCCATCCTTGCCCTGGTCGGCGGATATATGGGTTATACCCTGCAACCGACATCATAGTGGCTATGGCCTCCCCCAAAACACCCCTTCTAAGATTGTCTCTCTGTTCTGTTACTCTGGTTTTCGTACTGCTGATGACAGGTGCTCCCCTATTGTTTCCCGTTAATTCGATTCCCGATCTTACCGGCTCTCCAGGGATCGTTGACAACGAACCTGCCATTCGCTCCTTCCCTGTTCCATGGAACTTCATCTACCACTTTGGGGACAGGTGGTGCCACCAGCGCAGCGATCGGTCTTTTGAAATAAATGGCAACCAGTTCCCCGTTTGTATACGATGCTCTGGGATCTTCTTTGGAATTCCGATAGGTATACTTCTGTCCAGTCGATTGAAGTTCCAAACCAGACAGAATGAAGCCAGAATGCTCCTGATCGTGTTTATCGTCGCACTGCTCCCCATAATGATCGACGGCGTCGGGCAGGGAGTCGGGTTATGGGAGAGTTCCAATCCCGTGCGGTTTATAACAGGTTTACTGGCAGGTGGGCTCAGTTCTGCAGTGGTCATGAAAAGCATCGATCTCTATCAGGCCCATATGGCAAAGTCTGCCGATCTCTGATTTCGTTGGGATGCGCCTTTGCTTGAGAACCTGTCATCTCTCCCGTCTTACGTGGTTTCGTATTCACCCGACGGCGCATCAATGGCAGAAGAGGTATCTATGGCAACTCCCACTGTTGGTACTGTAGATCAGGCGCTTCGATCTGGGTAAGTTTTCAAATTTTGGATACTTTCGGGGCGACCTCAGAGGCCAGTTCAGGGTTACTGCTGTGTTGCATAATCCCTATGATGATTGTCCTCCTGCCAGAGCCAGCATTCTATTATAGCAGTTCACCTTCATCCGGATCTCACGAAACATCCCCTCCTGAGATGTCGCCTGTACTCCTTCGCCGAAGATCCGTTTGAAGCCGGAGAAGAACCCTTCGACCTTCCACCGCATTCCATACGTGACTACCAGCGACCACATCGGATATCCGCCCCATTGGTTTCGGTCTCGAACACATTCAGCCCGATAGGGCGACTCGGTCGAATGCGTCGCGGCGTCGACCCGGGTCTTGATGCCGGAGGCGATCCTCCGCTGTTCGAGGGTGTTGAAGAGTTCGTTCCGGTCGTAGGCCCCATCGGCGAGCACCCGGTACACCGGATGTTCCTCGCTCCCGTGCTGCTGGGTTTGGTCGAGGAGTGGGATGAACATCTGGTCGTCCTGCACTGATTCATCGGTGATCTCCAGTCTGAGAGCCTGGTTGGTCTCGACGTCGATCATGGCGTGCATCTTGATCCAACCACGGCTGACCCGCCACTTCTCGCGCATCCACTCCCCCCGGTTTGTGACCTTGATCCCGGTGCTATCAGCGGCGACGATGATATCCTCAGCGAGGAGCTCGGGAACAACCGGCAACGAGAGATCGAGACGCTGGATCCGGCGGAAGAGCGTGGTATAATCGGCTGCTTTGAGGCCAGGAATGAATGCCGCGAGTCTCCGAACAAATCCCTCCATCTGACGGTAGGGCATCTAGGTGTGAATGCTGGCCATCCACACAATGAATGACTCAGGATACTGAAACGGCCGACCACGCTTGCCAGCGTTCATCTGGGAGAGATGGTCATCCCACCGGTCAATGAAGTCCAAAGAAAGGTAAAACTCGCCGCGCTTGACCAGGCATTCATTCTATAGACACCAGTCGCGAGTATCAGGGTACGGGCGCCCCCAACGTTCGTTTCTTGGCATGAAGGGGCGGAAGGGACGTCCGGCACCTTTTCTGTTTGGGTCAAAGAATCAGAGTTATGCAACACTGCAGGGTTACCAGATCGTGAACACGGTCCTCTGTTGGACTATCGCATCGCGGGCGCAGGGGCGAGAGGGGGTGCTCCTCCCAAGCAGGGGTGTTTCGGACGCTCTATTGGATATATCTCACGAGAAAGCATCGTGATGCCTTCCCCAAAGAGATTTCACTTGGTATATGGTAGATTCTAACTGTCATTCCATCACTAGCGATTCCAAATTGCCATGACTATACCATTTCCACTCCCGATGGATTCGCATCCATTGTATATGACCACTTGAACACCACCGGCGCCTGATTCAACGTATCGATATACTGTGCAATCCGATTGGTAATCTCCTCCTTTGATTTTGCGCGAATGCCCCGTAACACCGTCCGCGTGGTTTTGCTGAAAAATGTTTCAATAATATTGAGCCAGGATGCATGGTTCGGCGTAAAAATGAATTCAAATCGGTTCGGAACCGTTTTGAGGTACTTCATCTCGAATGGGCAAGGAGACCCCCTGCGCAAGCGGGGGGAGGAATTGCCCGGGTCAGCCCCGTACACTTTCGCGCTGCATGGCTATTCTTAATACCAGGTGAGAAACAGAGAATATCCCCATGGCACTGCGGGTCGTCAGCAACTATCTACGTCTTCCCAAGAAGACGTTCCAGATTATCGACACGCTCGCATACCATGCCAAGAGCCTGTACAACGTGGGGCTGTACAACGTCCGGCAGCACTCTGCAACGCACCGCGAGAACCGTGCGATCCTGCAGGGGATTCGTCCGGATCTCACCTCCGGGGTTGAGGTGTTGGTTGGATCCTACCTCCCCTACACGCGAAAGAAAGACTCCCCCTTCAAAGAGTACAGCACCTATGTGCAGTCAAAAGAGAACGAAAACTACGGGTTGCTGCACAGTGACGCTGCTCAGCAGACGCTGAAGTCGGTCGAAGAGGCGTATAAGAGTTATTTCGAGTTGCTGGCCCTGTACCGCAACGGGCAGCTCGAATACCGCCCCGGTTCCCCGAAGTACCTCCCCAAAGATGGGCGGTTCAAGCTGGCGTTCCCCCGGGCACACCTGGCGATCCGGGGCCGGTTTGTCACGCTCGGGATGTCCCACAAGTTCCGGAAACAGCACGGGCTGACGGGCAAGGAGCTGACGTTCCCGATCCCGCCGTGCATCAAACCGCACCAGATCCGGGAAGTCACGATCCTGCCGGTCAACAACGGAATGGCCTACAAGATTGAGTTTTGTTACCGTGTTCCTACCCAACCTCACCCCCTTGACCCCGACCAGTACCTTGCCATCGACCTCGGGCTCAACAACTTTGCGACGATGGTTGACACCGCCACCGGGGCTGCCGTCATTCTCGACGGTAAGCGTATCAAATCAATTAACCGGTGGTACAACAAAGAGAACGCACGGTTGCAGAGCATCAAGGACAAACAGGGGATAACCGGCATCACGAAGCGGCAGGCACGGTTGCTGAAGCGGCGGGACTGCCAGATCGAGGAGGCGATGAACCGGTGTGTGACCTGGATCGTGGACTATGCTCTCCAGCACCGGATCGGGACGGTTGTACTCCCTCGCTGGGATGGGATCAAGGACAAGATCAACCACGGCAAGCGCGGGAACCAGAACTTCGTGCAGATTCCGTATCACAAGTTCCGGCGGAAACTGAAGAGCACGTGCGAGCAGTACGGGATCCGGTTCGATGACTCGCACTCCGAGGCATACACCTCGCAGGTCGATGCGCTCAACCTCGACCCGATCCGCAAACCACCCTATGGAAGGAAGCGGCGGGTCAAGCGGGGGTTATACCAGAGTGCTCTGGGAACCCTGATCAACGCTGATGTCAATGGTGCTCTGAACCATGCACGAAAGGTAGCCGGTGATTCCGTGGTGCTACGGATAATCGGTAGTGGCCGCGTCAACCGGCCGGTGCGAATAAGGACGACTTTTGAACCGTCACCCTTCGCACAGATTAAAGTGCAACCCTGTGCCCCGCAAGGGGCCCCGGTGGCAAGCCCCCTCCGTTAGGAGGGGGTAGTTGACCGTTTCCCCCGACGAATGCACCTTGAGATCGTCCAGAATGATTTTTAGTTTCATCGTGTCCGGATACCGGGCATCGAGCATTTTCAGGAACTCGATGAATTCTTCGCTTCGATTACGTTCGGTAATCCGGTAATGGACAAATCCGGTTACTAGATCCAGAGCTGCCTGCAGACAGACGGTCCCATGCCGAACGTATTCGTAATCCCGGTGAATACAGAGAAACTGTCCAGGCACCGGCATGAGATCCGGGTAGTGTGTATCGCGCACCTGAATGCCGCTTTTTTCATCAAATGAGAGGATAAAGGTATCCGGCTCGGTGCCTTCTTTTTCCAGAACCTTGAAAATATTTGCTTCCTCGTAGGTGTGGAGAACAACAATTGCCTTCTTGTGAAATGCGGGATCCCGTTTCTGCACATAAGACCGGATTTTATGCGGCTTTATGGCACTGGCATTGGCAAGTTTTGAGATTGTCCCCTGCGAAATCCGAGCGACTTCGGGAAACCCTTCTTCTATGGCGTGTTCCCGAACATACTGTTGCAGGAGCCGCTGGGTCCAGACCTCGTGGGGATACCCAAACCCACGGGTTTCCGACAGAACAAGTCCACGATCCACGTCCGTGCTTCGGGAGAGATCGTTTTCGGCCGTCCCCTCCCAGGAAGATCCTGTAAGCCCTCCCGGACACCGATGGCGAGGACGCGATTGGTGGTTCGGATGACTTTCTGACGAGGTATACCCAGTTCACGGGCAATAGCAGAGTCAGATCTGCCGTGATGACTCAGGAGGACGATCGTCGCACGCTCATGAAGATCCTTCCGCGTCGTGCGAGAACGAGTCAAGTGTTCCAAATAGTCCAAGTCCTCATCAGGCAAGAGAACCGGTTCACGGACAGACACTAAGGGCATGGTACAAGATCATCGTCATACTAGTTATTATGTTGTTTATTGGGAATCGATGTATTAGGCATGTTCTCCAGTGCGGGAGTTAATATGGATGTCTCAAACCCGAAAAAATGCTGATATCTTCGAAACCGTTCCATTCCTATGTATTGGTTCCCGCGCACCAGTTCCCTAAAAAATTGGTAAAAATTAGTTCAAATCTGTCGTCATTTGCAGAAACTAGTTCCCCTGCTGCATGCCCAAAGAGACCTAAATGATACCCACGTAGGTGAGTATCGCAACGACCGCTATGATGCCCACAGCAAGGCTGGCGGTCGAGATAATCATGGCGACCTTCCCAAAAGGCCCCTCCCCGTTCTTCATTGCGAGGTACCCAAAGATAATCCCGGCGGCACTGAAGACTATCGGAACGATCAGGAGCCCTAAAATCCCGAGTGCGATGCCAATATATGCATAGGCCTCCCCAGGGGACAATATTACTTTCGCGGCCGTACCTTCGCAAGTCTGTGTGGCCTTTGGCGCAGGAAGTGAAGGGGAGTTACTGGTAGATCCTCTGCTCATCATTTTCCTGGAGTAGGTGATGTAACTTTTCGAGTTCTTCGATCCTCTTTTCTGTTGCGGGATGAGTTGAGAAGAGCCCGTCGATCCATGAGATGTTCTTCGGCTGTGCTTGCCATTGCTCTGCGAAAGGCAGTTGTGCAAGATTTCCTGTATCCAACGCGTTATTGAAGCGTTCAATTTTGCTGAGTGCAGAGATATGTGCTTCTGGGCTGACCAGTTTAGCTCCAGCGAGGTCTGCAGCATATTCTTGTCGCTGGCTCAGGCGGTACGCCAAGATCGATGCAACTTTCCCAAGCAACCGTTGGATCGCACCAAGAGCAACCATGAGAAGCCCCATGAGTGCTAAAAAATTTCCTACATCCCGCCTGACCAGTCCCGCGACGGTCCCTCCTGCCGCAAAGACTGATCCTAATGCCATGCATACTGTTCCAGCAGTATGGAAGATACTCATCCAGGAGAGAACAAAGGCCCATTTTAGACAATCGCCATTTTTGATGTGTCCTATCTCATGGCCGATAATAGCTTGCAGTTCGTCAGCAGAAAACTCACCCTTATGATAGCCCTCAATGAGCCCTCTTGTTAGACATATCCTCCCTCCCCATGGACTGGTATAAGCCATGGCATTGACCTCGGGTGTTTCCTCAACTAGGAGTTTAACGGGGTTTACTCCAGATTTTTCGGCTAGATCCTCCACGTATTGAACTATCTGGGGGTCTTCCTCGTAGGGTTTCAGGCGACGGAGTGAGAAAGGAGTGAGGACGTAAGCCGTAAACAGCGCGACAAGAAACCCTACTATTATCATTGGGGGAAATTGCAGCAGGAATGTAGTTGGGGCAGGGTTTATAACAAAGAACGGAACGGTGAGCACCAGCGTGACCAGGCAGAATATCCCCAGCGCGTAAGCCCAGTTGATTAAATTGTCGTTTCTTTCTCTTGCTTTTATGACGTTGCCGAAAAACTGGTCCCAGGTTACACCGGACTCGGCTTTTTTGGCATCCAGAGCTCTGTACAAATTTAGCTCGGCATAAACAGCAGGATCGAGAGAAATTACAACATGATTGCTCTGCTTTTCATTAGCCATAAGAACGACCTTCTTTCATCATTGTAGTCTCATCTCCGCTGTGAAACAGTTGGCCCTCGTCTGCATGGCAGATCAACTCTTTTCCAAACCATAAATAAAGCGTCGACATAATTTTTCCTCGATATAAACCTAAATAACTCATGTGCATATATAATTTTTGGATTTATCCTCGAATCTATCCGAGATCGGCTAAACCATTTAGGTTTTTCTTAGACGCATTTGCCAAAATAACCACTTTATGAGATAATTCGGGGGAGGTAAGTGATCATGCCGGACACATATCAAAATCATCCCGGGGTTGAAGATCCGCATGGTTCAGAGCATTCTTGCGCACTCGCAGAGAATTGAGCAAGATCTGTAGTTTAATCGCCCACGTGGCTTCCTACCGGTATCGTGGGGAGCAACCGGTCTAGAGGGGAGTTTGAGCACTGCGATGCCGCGATGGGGTGCCCCCCCAGCTGAGGGCGCTCTCGTAGAGGAGAGCGCCCCACACCAGGTAGAAATTCACACATCTCTTCGGGCCTGACCGCCTTCAGATGTAGGTGGATCCTATCGTCGATATTTTGTATTTATATACTTCCACGCCCAGCAATCCTCATCGAAACGATTTTTCCAGTATTGTTTGTTTTTAACGAAAATAATTTCATTATTTTCAAAAATATCGATATTCTACTCCGTTATTATACCAATACTATTATATTACGTTCTCCCAGTTATCTCAAGGTGATACATCATCTGTGGACTACGGTACTGTAATCTCTGGGGCGCTTGAGTATACCAAAGACGCCCCGATAGGAAAGTGGATGCAATGGGTCATCCTGGCCGTCTTGTCACTCGTGCAGGCGCTCACGCTCTCCCTAATCCCGCCCCTCAGCGGCTATGTGGCGCGGGTGCTCTCCGGAAAGACCCCAGCCCCCGAAATTGACAACTGGGGCAGGCTCTTCGTCGATGGGTGGAAGTGGAACATCATCGTGCTGATCTACATGATCCCAGCGATCATCGTGTTCCTGGTGCTCGGTGGGCTCAGTGCAATCAGTCTCCTCGCAAATGCGGCGGCCGGTGGCGACCCGGCGGCGGCAAGCGCCGCAGCGTTGAGCCTTATAGGAGGTTTCCTTCTTGCAGGGCTCGTTGCGCTTGTCATGACGTTCATCGCCCTGTTTGCCATCCTGCGGTTCGCTTACACGGACAGCCTCGGTGAGGCGTTCAACTTCAGCGTGATCCTCGGACACATCGGCAAACTCGGTTGGGGGACCTGGATCATCGCGGTCATCATCCTCATCGTCATCGCAGCGATCTACGGCTTCGTGGTCGGCCTTCTCGTCAACATCCCGTTCCTGGGATGGATCATCGGTATCTTCCTCAACGCTGCGTTTGCGGTCTTCTACGCCCGCTACCTTGCCCAGGTCTACGAGGACGTTCCTGCGCCTGCGTAAGACCATAATGGCCCTTTTTTTGCCGCCTCTTCTTGCGGAGCGACCGCCAGCCTCTCACAAGGCATCTTCCAAATTCCTAGGAACCGCTCCCCCTGTCAAGTAGGTCCAATCCAAACACTCTCTCCCGCGAGCAAAACAGCGTGTTTATCTCCGGGAGCGAAAGATTCCTACGATAACATACAGTGATATCCATGGACTACATCCGGTTACTCAGCGACTCCTTCGACTACACAAAAGAGGCTCTCTGGGGCAGGTGAGTCCGATGGCTCCTCCTGCTCGTCAGCGTGGTGATATTCCCACTCATCTACGGTTACAGTGTACGGGTCATGAGCGGCACGAAGCCCGCCCCCGAGTTTGAAGGCTGGATCAGGCTTTTTGTCGACGGCATCAAACTGATCGTCATCACGATCGTCTACACGATCCCGATCATGATCCTCACGCTCATCCCTCTTGTGCTCTACGCCATCCCGGTGCCGGCAGGCTCCGAACCGCTTCTCAGCCCTGAGGTTGGAATCATCGTAGCCCTGGCTCTCCTCGTCATCTTCACCCTCGCCGCCATCGTCGTCGGCATCCTTGCGACCTTTGCGATGGTCCGGTTCTCACGGACAGGGAGGATGGGCGAGGCCTTCAGGGTCGGCACCCTTCTTGCCCACATCGGGGAGATCGGGTGGCTGAACGTCTTTGTCGCCCTCGTGGTACTGACCGTCGTGGTCGCGGTCGTGGAGTTCGCCCTCATCCTAGTACCAATCATCGGCGTAATCATCCTCCTTCTCCTCATGCCGGCGTTCATCATCTTTACCTACCGCTACATCACCCTCATCTATGAGAGCGCCCCGGCGCCGGGGTAGAATCCACTCATTTTTGAAACTGTTACCCAGAATCTCTTTGCCGAGGAGAGCACGCCTTTCCGTCTCTATACCTGGAAATTATGGTCTTCCCAAACCTCTGTCATTCTAGAAACCATTCTTTGCGGGGGGTAGCCCGACGAATAGCCGGGCAGTTATGGCAACTCATATCGCCGCTGGTGATGTGGATATAGGGGCTCTGTTGAAACCCTCTAGTCGAGGGTCGGCTCCATCTGAGGGGAAAGATCTATAAAACCGTTGCTCCTTGTGTTAATGACGAAACCAACAACAAGGAGCAGAGTTAGTGTCGACGAATGGCTAT
>NZ_VCYI01000011.1 GCF_030464365.1 Methanoculleus methanifontis
GGAACTAAAGGCACGAAAATACTGGTACCAGGTCAAAGAGATCAAGATCAAAGTGATCCTCCATAACCTAACGAAGGCAGTACAAACAGTCGTGATTGTCGTTGTCTGGAAGGAATTCAACAGAGCCGAAGGAACTGTTTATCTTTCGCATAGACAAGCATGTATTCGTGTCCGACTGAAAAGAATTTTGCGTCATTTTTCCTATTTCGATCCCACACAAGGGTAGCTATCCAATTCTCTTCGCCCATTATTTCGTTTAACATTCGCCGTAAATTATAGAACTCAGTATCATCGATACTTACAACAATGAATCCATCTACTCGTAGAAGTTGTCTAGCTACGAACAATCTCGGATACATCATTGACAGCCATGCAGAGTGATACCTTCCGCTGGTCTCCGGGTTGCTTGTCAGAAGATTTCCTTCGCTGTCGGTCTGATTGGTGAACTTCAGATAGGATTCAAGAGGGTCTGTAAAATTATCAGTATAGATGAACTCTTTTCCTGTGTTGTATGGCGGATCAATGTAGATCATCTTCACCCGCCCGGCATATGACTTATAGAGGAGCTTCAAAACCTCCAGGTTTTCACCTTCAATGAAGACATTTCCTGTCGTCTCCCAGTCTACCGACTCTTCAGGGCATGGTTTGAGCGTGGCACGGCTTGGGACTTGAAGAAGGCGGATGGCGTCGCGTTTCCCCGCCCATGTGAAAGAGTAGCGTTCGGCGTGATCGTCCACGATCTCACCGAGCATCGTTTTCAGCATCTCGAAGTCTACCTTCCCCTCTGATACAACTTCGGGGAAGAGGTCCTTCAGTCGATCAATCTGTTTGGCAATGATATCCGGCGAGGTCTGCTCAACACTTTCTGTCTTCCGTCCCCAGGCAGCCATCTTTCACTCATCCTCTCCATAGAATATGTGGGAAATTGTTCGCCCTGTACATCCCCCGGTGAGATAGGACAAGGAAAACAATTTATTACACACATTATCGTATGATGTGATTTATAGATATCAATTTGGAAAAGATGCTGTCGAAAAGGAATAATCGAGTATCCCTAAAACAGTAGCCATATCTTGTGAATGGGTTCCAGATACCTACATAAGTAAAACCCATATCAGGTCCGTGAAATCAAGTGCCATCCTCGGCATCAAAATATTCTGCCATATTCTCCAAGAAATCAGGGCTGAGAGCGCCTGCAAGTCCGAGACCCTGTATGCCTTTAACTTTCTCCATTAACGTAGAAAACGGCAGGTATCCACAGATTGTTGAGAGGGGCTTTGCACGAAGCTCAAAGGTTGGACGGAGAATTTCTTTCTTCACCCGCTCAGACCGGTCATCAGGAGCAACAATGTACAGTTTAATATCGAGGTTCGGCTGGAGAGCGAGCAGATCGCTCATCCGGAGCAGTCCCGAATAGACAGATGTGGTTGATTCTATTTCAAAGGCTGCAACAATGGAGTTGCCTTGTAGCCACAATATGTCGATCAGCTCAATCGTCCTCTGTGTTGCCGCATTAAACTGAGTTGGGAGCGATGTAACCATACGTGGGATAGTGCCCAAGACAGTGCCGTTGAACTCCCTTGAACGATCATTGCTGGCAACCCATACGCCCAGTCCCATATCTGAACCCAGCTTCAAGAGATGATACTGAATTTCGGTATGCAGATAGGAAGGCTGCTTACCTTCATCGTCCTGATGCCCGGGGCCGGGGGTTACTGGCTTATCTTCACCTTCACTCTCCGGAACAGTGACGATTTTCGCCCCCTTCCCTTTCTTTACTTTATAAGTAGGTACTCGTTCCAGCTTTTTCGGATCAACCTTACGATAGGTTGGATTCGCCTTACCATCCTTGAGGAGCGCATAGAGGTATGGACCATCAGGGTCGCTGAACGTTACTGGGCTTTGTCGCAGGAATCCCCGATACCCTCCTTTGTCGGAAGCATCCCGATAAAACGTGACAGATCCCTCTAGATCCTCCATTGGAACACCGTATTCCGGATCGAGCATGATGCAGGGTTTGACATTGAGCCGGGCAGGAAAATCTAAGGGACCGGTATCATCCATACTCCAGATTCGCTCTGTACTTGTGCTTGGCCCAATGACCTCTAGAGCACCTACCCATCGCATAACGCCGGTCACGTAACAGAGAAGGATGTCACCCGGGGCGATCTGTTCAACAGTCCTTCTGCGCCTCTCACGAAACCCGGTTACCTGAGCACCAGCCTTCCGAAACTTCTCCCATGTTGTACCCGTGAATAAGTCCAGCCAATACGTGACCATGCTACTCCCTGTTATGGCATATTAGATAGACAAAGAAAAAGATTGCCGATTTCTTTTCATCGTCGGCGATCAGGCGTCCAGCCATATCAAAAACCGACCCTGTTCTCATGCTTATATATACAAGGGATTGTTCATATCTGGCAATCGCGGTTCTCACTACAGTAAATTTTAAGTGGGACATATATACTATATATGGAGTACTTAGAAACAATCAGTAAAAGACGTTCGTTCCTAAAGCCTATTTTTCTGGGGACCCTGATTATCATAGAACTATTTATCCTTGAGACTTTGTTGGGTCAAACTCATTTTTCGAATCAAATTCACGTTTTCTTGTATTTTATTGGTTCCCTACTGATAATGTGGAGTTTGTATGATTTATTCAGAGTCGATAACAGGAATGCAATTATCGAAGTGTTTGAAGAATTGCAAAAGAAAGAGTTAATTGATACAAAGCGCGAGATTAAATCAGCGTATTTCGTCCCTAATTTTAAATCAGGCATATTTCTCTCGAATACGATATTCTATAGCAAAAAATATGAAGGGCAATATTGCCAGTTAAGTAAGCCAGAATTGCAGTTTATCCTTTTACATGAAGAAGGGCATAAAAGAATACAGCAGAACTCAGGGATTGCTCTTGCATATACAACGGGAATTGTTTTGAGTTCATACCTGCTTATTCATTGCGGCCTTGCCCTTTCTGGCCTACCAGCAGGATCAATCCTGCTGATTGAAAATGGTATAGCCTTAATATTGCTCTTTATCATGTCCGCATCTTTAAGGATATTTGGGAAACCGTTAGAAACTGATGAATATGAAAGTGACTATTATGCCGCAAGAAATCTAAAATATAAACTCAATTACGAGAAACCATCGGAAATAGTCGAAAATACGATGAATTCGCTCATAAAGATCCATGAATTTGAGCCGGAGGAAAAGAGAAGTCTATCGGAGCGACTAATAGATCTTTTCTTTGGCTATCACCCTTCAACGATTGATAGAATTGAGCGTATTGCGAAATATGTCGATGTGAAAAGTTGAATATGCGTTAAACGGTATTTAACTGTGTCCTGCCGATCCTCCAGCAGTAGAAAAGGAAGGGAACCAAAGGAGAGGTAGAGAGGGATACTGCTAGCGGAGAAGTCGTTCTCTATGCGACGCTGCTCCCGCTCTCCTCCATGCAAAAGAGGAGAGATCTGTCTCTGTGGGTTTCGTAGAACTCGTTAAAGGTGGTGATACCTTCCGGGGGCCGGTCCGTTTCATCCTTCCGCGAGGTTCCGGAAAAATCATCAAAGCCTTTTCCGGGGGCAGAATCGGAAACGGGCCGGGTTATGACGTCGCCTTCACACGGCGAAGATCTCGTGTTCGAATCACGACGAGCCCACTCGTTTTTGGGGAAACGATCACAATCGTGACCCGAACCTCCCTTTCCGCATCTTTTGTCCGGCGTTCGGCGAGTCAGGGGACATTCGTAACGTTGTTTTTCAGAAAATCATTCGCTTTCGGACTCAGGGTAATGTACCGCGTAACGCGGTTTTACTCAGATTTTGTGTCTTTTGTCATTTTCTCCCATCTCCGTTTTCTTTTCTCTTATGACCATGTTCGGCCATTTATGACCCTAATTTCGGGTATGCCAAACACTCGGTGTAGGGGGCTTTAAAGAGGTGGCATCGAGGTCATCCCAAAAAGATCTCCGAACCTTCGGTATACCCTAATCAGAGCCCTTAATTCTCAGGTATCCGCCATCTGAGCCACATCCTGAGCCAGGAGGGTGAAACGGCATTCCATAGGGCACCGCCATTCGGGGAGTGCGACCGGAGGGAGCTTGAGAAGCCATCAGGCTTCAAAGTGCGACCGGAGGGAGCTTGAGAAGCCATCAGGCTTCGAAGGGGGTGTCCCCCTCCCGGTAACAGCGTTTCGGGACAACCTCATCCAAAAAGGGGTGTAGGGTCGCGCAGTCAGTAACCCATACCCACCGCGAAATAGATGAGCAGGATGGTAATCAGGACGCTACCCACTAGATTTTTTACTCTCCGATTCTCGATGAAGAACAAGAAGAAACCGGTCAGCATCGAGTAACCCCACGACCAAAAGCAGATTATTAGCACTATTGTCGACAACAGAGATAGTAGAGCGCTACCTGTAGCGGTCGCTCCCCATAACAACAGCATCCACAAAACCAGCGATAGGATGGCAGTGATCCACATCCAGTGTCCAAACCAATCATACTCTTCCATAATCCCAAATCAGTCAGAAGATAATATATCTTCCGCATTTTTCTTTCATAGCACATGGCCCTGTTTTAGCAACGGATGTGGATAAGGGGCGTGTAGGGGTCGTGCGCAAATATAAATAGTTATATGGGTGCAGTCTGATTCTCAATCCAATGAAGAAGAAATTAATCATCCTGCTGATAGTGCTTGTAATCGTGGCCTGTAGTTTTTCGGGTTGTGTGGGTGCTATTAAGAGTCTTCCTAAGGCAGCAATGGCGAGGTTAGCGGTAGGAGGTGCAGCCGCATATATTTCAGATGCTGAAAAGACATATTCTGATTCAGATACGTTACCCTGGAACTGGATGCAGGCATACGAATTATACGGAGAAAAGGGGACTAAATTCAAGATTCATTATGAAGGAAATGCTCCTGTCGATCTGCTGATACTGGATGCCAAGAATTACAACATATATGATCGCGCGCTTGATAGCGGCAGGTATACGACAAAGATCAATGGCAAGTATTGGTCAGATAGGAAGGAGGTAAACATCGCATTTACCCAACCAGATAATCAGCAGTATTATTTTGTTATTGACAATACAGATTTGTTTGGTGCGAAATCAGGAAGATCTGTAACGTATTCTCTGACTCTCAATTAACCCTTTTTGCGCTTCCACCCCGCGCACAAATGTAAATAGTTATATGAGTACGATCCAATTCTCAATTTAGCAATCGGGCAGTTAGAAGATGGTTGAATGAAGGATAAGTATCGCTACTACGAAACATTGGGATTGGATCGCAGCGCAAGTCTCTCTGAAATCAACAAAGCGTATCGAAGTCTTGCAAAAACGTACCACCCCGATGTCTCCTCGCACCCACGGGCCCGTGAAAATTTTCAAAAGATCCAACAGGCATACGAGGCACTCTCCAATCCAGAAATAAGACATGAATATGATGCATATCTTGACGCTTTAGAGGATCTCGCTCCCGATGAAGACACGGACGATGTGCACATCGAAAACGAGTTCTACGTCTATAACGAGCCGATTACCATCAAGGGGAGAGCACGCATCCTCGATTGTGTCCACCACGTGATCGCCGACGGTCAGGAATATATCGAACATGATGGTGAGTTTTTATCCTTCGACAGGGGCTTTTTTCCTTTCGATACGAGAGAGATCGATGGTGAATTTTATGTTCCCAGCGAAGACATCACAATAAACGGGAACGAATACACTTTTAGAAATGCTCACCACGTGAGCATCAGGGGTGAGGAATATATCGAATATAACGGTGATTTCTTGCCCTTCGAAAGGCACGAATATCAGGATACCTCATCATCGAGCGGGGCAGGATTCTTAAAAACGCTGGGGAATCTGATACTGATCCTCGTCGTTGCTCTTACACTGTACCATGGGTTCACTCTTGCGACCTCCGGAGATGCTGATGCAACCCCTTCCTCATCCATCGTCGGCGCAGGGACAGCTACCCCGAAAGCCACCTCCACTCCGGTTACATCGTTCTGGAGTACTCAATCTTCAAAAGTCGCTGAGGCGATGGATTATACCGATCCCACTACCAGAGATTATGCTCTGAGTTTGATCGAGAGAGAACATAGTGGAAAGTACAATATCGCGCAGATATGTGACATGTGGGAAAAACTCTACAAACGATGGACTTACGTGAACGACCCCAAAGGTTCCAACTACTACTCACCCGCAAGCAGGACAGTCAATCTCGGGTTAAAAGGAGACTGTGACGATTTCGCGATCCTCACGGCGTCATCGATACAGGCAATAGGAGGCACCTCCCGGATTATCATAGCATCCAATACTGGTGGAGGAGGACATGCCTACGCGGAGGTCTATGTCTCTTCAAGCAAGAGTGACCTTCAAAACGTTGCAGATTACATCTGCCAGAGATACAAATGCGAGAGCATCGCATACAGAACCACAAACGAAGGTGGACAAACACGGTACTGGCTTAACCTAGACTGGCAGGCCAAGCACCCAGGTGGACCGTATTACCAGAACAGTGGCGAAACTGTCGCAATCTACCCCAACAAATATTGGGTGAAATTGAAGTAGTCGGGCAGACACCCTGGCTACATCCCCTTCCACACACCCCACCGTGATGCCATAGAGGGCCGGGGTCTCCTCGCCGATCTGATGGCGGGGATGCCGTCCCAGAGCATCCCAGCAACGGTGCGCTTGAGATCATGAGGGATACGCGAGAACCTCAATGCTGATCAGAACAGCATCCCGCCCTCCCAGAACCTCTTAAAAATCCAATTGACTCCCCCCACAAATCAAGAACTTCCCATAAACATTTCAAAACCCCTTTCACGCTGCACACGAAAATCCTGTACACGTACCATGAACAACAGGACGACACCCTACCCGGACCGGGAGATCATCTACAGGTGGGCGGTTGCAGAGATCGGCCCCGCCATCTCCCGCGTCCTCTCCGCGAAAGGACTGATGCGGCCGGACGCGGACAGGTGCATCGGCTTCTTCTACGTCGATCACGAGGAGGGGATCACTTTCCGCATCCACTCCCTGTGCCGGACCGGGGCCGGAAAGCCGCCGGAAATCGTGGTGAACTTCGAGAATCACGGCGAGGGGCTGATACTCTCCTCCGATGAAGTCGAGGCGTATACGCTCCTGTCGGATAAAGAAGCGAACCGTCTCTCGCTGCTCGAAGAACAGCGATGGCTCATCTACTACGAACCGGAAGCACTCCAGGCAGTAAGAAAGAGGGTTGACCTCGACAGGTTCAGGGCTCCGGGGTGCTTCGACGACGTATCGGTGATCCTGTACGCAAAAGACCACCAAACGATCCCCGAAGGCGTGTGGGTCCGCCTGGAAGGCCAGTCAGACGACGGCGCGTCGTTGCGGGGAACGCTCCTGAACGAACCCTACTCGGACTTCGGCGTGCACGAAGGGGAGATAGTCACGGTGAGGTTCGCCGAAGAGGAGGAAGGACGGTTCCTGGTCGCAGAAACGGGATCGTAACCCCCGGACCCCTCACAACGCTTCGATCACGCGCCCGACCACGGACTCGAGATCCTCGCCCGAGCACGCGACGGTGAGATCGGCGTACTTCTCGTAGAGCGGGACCCGTTCGTCGTACATCTCGCGGAGGCTCTGGCCCGGAAGGAGGACGATCCCCCGGGTCGTGATGTTCTTGAGCCTCTTTTCCATCTCCGCATACGGGATCTCCAGGTACACGACCACACCTCCCGACTCCAGGTGCGCCATCGCATCGGGGCTGCAGACCACGCTGCCGCCCGTCGCGATCACGGCATTGCGGGGCTGAAGGGAGAGGATCGTCTCCTCCTCGATCCGCTTGAACGCATCCGGCCCGTCCTTATCAAGGATCTCCTGCAGCATCCTCCCGGCCCGTTCCTGGATCAGGATATCCGTATCGACGAACTGCATGCCAAGCGTTTTCGCAAGGATGACGCCCACGGTGCTCTTCCCGGCACCGGGCATGCCGATGAGGACGATGTTTTCGTGGTGGTGCATACCGCTCTCCCGTGACCCGATGGACAGAGGGGTCCTTTATTGGTACTTAGATGGGATTTCGGGGGAGATGAAGGTTGTTTGGCAAAAGGTGCAATCGCCCGGTGTTATCCCGGTCATGTTCATAGCCGGGAATGAATGTCGGGCGGCGTCACGACCCTGCAAAGCGGAAGTTATTTTACCTGCATCAAAGAACGGCGTTTGATCGAGCATGAATGCGAAAGGAGTTGTTGGAACGCTTCTCGGCGTTTTTGTAGCCATCCTCGGCCTGCTATGGCTTCTGCAGGGCACGGGAATTCTTCGGATGCGCCCGATATTATGCATCGCAAACTGCGAGGAGGTCGTCGGCCCATCCCCAACCTGGGCGGCGGCGGGAGCGGTTGCTCTCATCATCGGGGCCATCGTCGTAGCCGTAAGCGTGAGGCACAGCAGAACACCCTGAGACGCAACCGGACCGAAATATCGGGATGCAATAGAAAGGCCAGGATTTTAATTCTCCCTCATGACCTGATACCTCCGGCCGGTTCGAGGCACCTCGCCCGGGTCTATAAACGAGAGATCACCGGGGCGAAGCGCCGGTCTCCTCCCCACGACGCCCGACCAGATCGTCGATCACTTCCGCAAGCGTTGCCGCGGAGGTCGCCCTCATCTCGACCCCCGCCGCCTCAAGCGCGTAGCCGGCCGCCCTCCCAGAGAGCGAGTGATGCACGAAGACCACATCGATCTTTTGCGCGAGCAGCATCTCCGCCACCTGTCCGCCCTTCCGCTTCTCCACATCCTTGAAGGGGTTGTCAACGATATCCTGCCGTTCGAGGCGATTCTTCTCAACGTCATAGTCAAGGATTGCAAAATACGGCGCTTCGCCGAAGTGAGCGCTGACCGACCCCTCCCGGTCCTGCAGTGGCACCACATACCGCAGGTGCGTCTTCTTTTTGGGCTCATAGTGGATGAGGACCCGCTCAACATTCGGCACCTGACGCCGTATCTTCTCCTCGATCCGCTCGATCTCCCGGTGCGCCTTCTCAAAATCCGACTCCGCCATCTCGACCATTGCCTCCACAAAGATGTAGCGGCCGGAGTTGCGGCCCGTGATGCTCTTGATGCCGCTCACCTTCGGATCAGAGAGGATGATGGTATGGATCTCGTTGAGCGTATCGTAATCGACCGAGGCATCCAGGAGGGTTTTCATGCTGTCTTTCAGGATCCCCCAACCCGCCCGGACGATGAAGACGGCGACGATGACAGCTGCAACCCGGTCCAGGGGTAAGCCGAAGAACTGCCCGAGTAGCGCAAAGAAGACAACCGAGGAGGAGAGGACGTCCACCCGGTGCTGCCTGCCGTCCGCGATCAGGCTGGGGGAGTTGTACTTCCGCCCCACGTTCACCTCGTAGGTGCCGAGGATGTAGGGCACCGGGATGAAGGCGGCGACGGCGAGGAGCACCCACCCGCTGTAGGCCCGGGCGGCGGCGTCGCCTGTCACCGCCTCCGCCGCAATCTCGAAGGCGGTGAAGAAGATGAGGAGAGCAATGGCTACCGCAACGACGTTCTCAACTTTGTAGAGTCCGTAGGGGAAATCCCGGCGCTTGCGGGAGGAGAGATACACCCCCACGATCAGGGCAAGCGAGGCGACCACGTCCACGAACGAGTGGATGCCGTCCGCACGGAGGGCAAGGCTCCCCGAATAGATCGAGAGTGCCAGTTTTGCGACGACCAGCCCGGCGTTGACGGCAAGAGAGAGAAAGGCGACACGCAAGATGACGGACTCCGGCGCCCGATCGAACCCCGCCGACTCCTGCACCTCTTCCCGCATACCGGATCGCCCCTTAATGCATTCCTTGGCGCGATGTTTCCATTAATCTAACCATTATACCCCATTTGCCCGGACAGACAGCATAGCGGGAGCCCCTCATGGCGGGGGTACGGCTCCACAGGCACGGGTAAACCGGACATCGTCATCAGATGCGCCGGGACGGATATGGGGTATATACGTAATCAGAAAATAGTCTTCACACTGCGGAGGCCCCGGGTTCGAATCCCAACGAGCCCATTCGTTCTTCGCCAGGATCGGAGATGATTATAGAGCCCGGATCATGCAGAGTTCGGGCTCAACCCGCCGGGCCCGTACACACCAATTTAGTGAACTACCCCGCCCAGAAGGGCGCGGCTTCCTGCTTCATCGAACTTGCCTCGAAAAGGGCTTACACGATCTCCACAGGCGTTGATTATTCTGTTTGGGCAGTCCCTGCCCTACAGCAAATTGTGCATTCCGGTTGCCTGGTTCTCGCAACACAGATATTCCCTATTAGCAGAAATGAGAAGAAAAAACTATCGTCTCGAAACGTATTTCAGGAAGGGCGGCTCCGCTTTCATCCCTGCCCTGAAGGGGGGGTCTTCCCGCTCCGCCCCCTTCACCCCCGCAAGATAAACACACCGGTATACCCCGTGTCCTGCCGGCTGTTCGAACGGGAGAAGTGCAGTCTCACCCGGCAGTGCTGTTGCAGGACAACTCGCCTTCCTGTTGCAGGCTCCTGTGGAGGTGCTCGAGGATGGAGAAACTGAATATCATCGAAGGGTTGTTGCGGCAACAGCGGTGGAGAGACCTCCGGAACTATCTGCGTGGGCTTAACCGCACAGACCTCGCCTGGCTCTTCCTCAGGATTGACGACGCCGACTTCGTCCTCATCTTCCGGCTGCTCGAGAAGGACCGGGCGCTCGACCTCTTCGAGAGCCTGGACGCCGAACAGCAGGCACGGCTGATCGCCCTGATGGAGGATCCGGAGTCACTCCGGATTGTCGAGGAACTCGATCCGGACGACCGCGCCCGCCTCTTTGAGGAACTCCCTGCAAAGGTTGCACGACGAATCCTCGGCAGTATGAGCCCCGGCGCAGTCGCCCAGTTAAATCTCCTCCTGGGCTACCCGGAGGGGAGTGCGGGCCGATACATGACCCCCCGGCATCTCGCCGTCAGGGAAGGAGAGACCGTCGGGGAGGTTCTCGCCGGCCTTCACGCCACCGATCTCAGGCCGGACGAGATGGAGATGATCTATGTGATCGGATCCGGCAGGATCTACCGCGGCCATCTCCGCCTCGGATCTCTCCTCAAGGCCAACCCCGAACAGGAGATACAAGATCTCTCGACCGCCCCGGGCATCTTTGTCAGGACGACGGACCCTCGCACACGAGTCGCCGGGTTGATCCTCGAGCACGACCTGCCTGCAATTGCGGTCGTCGATGCCGAGAACCGGCTCATCGGATCGGTTACGTTCGACGATGCGATGGACGTCATTGAGGAGGAAGGGACAGAAGACTTCCACAAACTCGGCTCAGTGCGGGATCTCGGGATGAACTTCCGGGAAGCGAGCATCGGCCTCCTGTACCGGAAGCGATTCCCCTGGCTGATGTTGCTGATACTGGTCAACGTCATCTCCGGGAGCGGGATCGCATTCTTTGAGGAGACGATCGCCTCAGCCTTCGCCCTCGTCATATTTCTTCCGCTCTTGATCGACAGCGGAGGAAATGCGGGATCGCAGTCTGCCACGCTGGTCATTCGATCGATGGCGATGGGTGATGTGCATGTCAAGGACTGGCTGGCGCTCATGACCAAGGAGATCGCCGTAGCGGCCTCTATCGGCCTGACACTCGGGGTTGCCGTCTCGCTCGTAGGGTTCTGGCGGGGAGGGCAGGAGATCGGGATCGTCGTTGCTCTCTCAATGGTCGCCGTCATTCTCATCGGATCGCTGATAGGGCTCTCTTTGCCGTTTATCCTCACCCGGCTGAACCTGGATCCGGCGACTGCAAGCGCTCCGCTCGTGACGTCGATCGCCGACATCACGGGCGTGCTGGTCTACTTCAGCATAGCAACCTGGTACCTCGGCCTCTGGTGAGGGGAGAGCGACCGGCCTGCGGCCTTTATTCCTGATTCCCATGCAGCCGCACGCACCTGCCGGCACGACGAAAGAAGGTCTATGTATGGGGGTTGCCTTTACTCTTCCATGGAAGATCGGCCCATAAAGGTCCTGGTCATCATGGGCAGCGCCCGGAAGGCGAATACCTACCGTGCAGCCGAACGGATCCGTGAGATCCTCGAGGAGGAGGCAACGGTTGACTGGGAGTACGTCATGCTCGGGGACGTCGGCCTGGAGCAGTGCCGCGGGTGCTACACCTGTTTCGACCGGGGGGAGGAGTTCTGCCCCATCAAGGACGATTCGGCCCTCCTCGAAGAGAAGATGCACGACGCGGACGGGGTGATCTTCGCGACCCCGGTATACGGGTTCCAGGTCTCGGGGCTGATGAAGACGTTCATCGATCGCCACTCCTACATCTTCCACCGGCCGCGGTTCTTCTGGCAGAAAGCGCTCCTCCTCACGACCGTCGGGGTGATGGGGGATAAGGACGTGCTGGACTACCTCAACGCGGTGGCCCGCATCTGGGGCTTCGAGGTCGTCGCCCGGGCGGGGATCGTCTCCCACGCGAAGATGGGGCCGCTCCCCGCCTACCGGCTGCGGGAGAACGAAGAGAAACTGCAGGCGGCGGCGACGGCCTTTCTTGCCGCGCTCCGGAGGGGGACCCGTACGAGGCCGGGACTCTTCGACGTGATGGCATTCCACATCGGGAGAGCGCCCTGCGACGAGTTCGGCGAACTGGGGGCCGCAGACTACGCCTACTGGGCCGGGAAGGGGTGGCTCGAGAAGGGGCGGCGCTACTACGTGGACGTGCCGGTCAATCCAGTCTACCATGCGTTGGGCACGGTAGCGGAGTGGTACCTGCGGCGGCGGGTGCGGAGGGATCTGCGGGAGGTGGGGTGAAGAGAATAATGCAAGAGGTTGAACGCCCCGATCAGAACCGGCAGGGACACGAAACCCTCAAAACCCCTCGACCTTCCTCAGTTTAACGGAAACCACGCCGCCGCGCTCCACAACAACAATCCTCTCCATGATCTCCTCCCGCAGCCCCACGGGAAGCCGCTCCGCCTGCCACGCCCGCTCCCGGGCGACATTCGCCACGGCGTTCGCCGGGTCCGCCGCCGCGATGGCTTTCAGGGCATAGTACGCACCCCCGTAGGCGTGCTGGGGGACGTGAGCGGTCGCCACCGCCTGGCCCGTGGCGCGGGCAGCAAAGCAGGCCGCGTCGTTTCCCTTCGCGTCGCGGGCGGCGGCATGAGCGGCGAGGGATGCCCCGCGGATCTCAGCCATCCTGAAGACGCCTGTCCTGACCCACGTTCGGGCCGTCTCGACAGCTCTCCGCGGCCGGTCGTCCTCCGGGTATGCCCTCTCAAAGAGCGGGAGCACCCGATCGGCGCAGTCCGCGGCCCAGGCCGCCATCGTTGTCTGGTCCTGTTTGCTGTATTTCTTCATGAGTTCCTGACTCTTGGATGTTATTCCTCAGTGTTCTTCAACGACACCGTTAGGTCGCGAGGCTATGCCAACCTTGACGTAGCGTTGATAAACCATCTCTAAGGCAACGTACGTTGACGTAGACCGATGCCTGAACCCGATACCTCCGCCATACCATGCCGGGAACCCGATCCCAAACACAAAGATTGATGGCATGTCCAACCGACCATCCGCATAATTCTCACACAGGATGCATCATGACTGACATCGAAACGGACGTCAGGGAGATTAAAGAGAGCATCAGAGTGCTCACCGAAAAGATCGACGATCTCCTCAATGAGAGGGAGAGTCTCGCAATGATGAAACTCTCCGAGCGGTCGCTCTCCACCTTCCTGGACGAGGAGCCCGATCTCTATGCCGTCAGCGATGTCAGGGTCGTGTATCGATGAAGGGATAGATCGTTCTGATACCGTTTCCTTTCACCGATTTAACAGCGACAAAACTGCGCCCGGCGCTCGTCCTCCATGAGGGCGACCGCGATGTTGTCCTCGCCTTCGTCTCATCAAAAATTCACGCAACGAGTTCCGCCGGAGTTATAATAACCTCTTCACATGCAGACTTTTTGAAGAGCGGTCTCAAAGTCGACTCGGTGATCCGGCTGGACAAGATTGCAACGGTCTTGAAAGACCTGATGGTCGGTGAACTAGGGGAACTTGATGACGGCCTCAAGGTGGAGGTCAATACAAAGCTCGCCGCCCTGTTCAGACTCTGATCGAGGCGAAGGCCGGTAAGGATCTCCGAACAAAAGAAGCACACGACCGGAGGTAACCCTCATCCGCATGCCCACCCGCCGGCTCCACCAGATCTTGAACCACCGGTGCGCACCTCTCCCCCGCGGGGGAGCATATGCATACGGCCCGAGATACATCCGGTCGAGACAGAGTAAGCTGCACTGCAGAGATCAATCCACCGTAAAGATATATCTCCGCCCCGGGTAAGTCAGGGGTCGTACGTAAACCCTGCTGTTCTGCGGCAGAAGGAGGATGAATCACATGAACCGGATAGTGCATTTCGAGATCCATGCCGGGGACCCTGAGCGGGCGGTGAAATTTTACCAGGACGCCTTCGGCTGGGAGATAGAAGAGTGGCGTCCGCCCGGCGTCGAGCTGAGAGACGAAGACCGGTACTGGATGCTGACGACCGGACCCGAGACCGAGCCCGGCATCAACGGCGGCCTCATGCTCCGCCGGGGTCCGGCGCCCGCCGAAGGGCAGCCCGTGAATGCATACGTCTGCACGATCGGCGTCGACGACCTGGACCAGTCCCTCGACGCGGTGCTCAACGCCGGAGGGAGCATCGCCCTTCCGAGGATGGCGGTCCCCGGCGTCGGCTGGCTGGCATACTGCAGGGATACCGAGGGGAACACGTTCGGCGTGATCCAGCCGGACGAAAACACACAGTAGCAGCCTCTCTCCTGAACCCTCCTCTTCTTTAAGAAGGACGTTTTCACCTCCTTCCCGGTGCTGTCCTCATCGGATTAATGCCTGGGGAGAGCCAACACCATACAGGGACGAGAGAGAGCATGAACAAGACAATCATTACCGTCGTCGGGAAGGATGCCGTCGGCATTATCGCGAAGGTCTGCACGTATCTTGCCGAGAACCAGGTCAACGTCGAGGACATCTCGCAGACGATCGTGCAGGGATACTTCACCATGATGATGATCGTCGATACCGGCGGATCGTCAAAACCGTATGCCGGGATGGTGACCGATCTCGACGAACTCGGCGATGCAATCGGCGTCAATATCCGGTGCCAGCGGGAAGACATCTTCACGAAGATGCACCGCATCTGAGGGGTTCCATGATCAATATTCTCGAGGTGAACGAGACCAACAAGATGATCGAGCAGGAGAAGCTCGACGTGAGAACGATCACGCTCGGCATCAGCCTCTTCGACTGCTGCGACGCCGATCTCGATACCCTGAACCGGAACATCTACGACAAGATCACCCGGCTGGCGAGAGACCTCGTTTCGACCGGGAGGGAGATCGAGCTCGAGTACGGGATCCCGATCGTGAACAAGAGAATATCCGTGACCCCCATCGCGCTGGTCGCCGGCCGGGCCTGCAGATCCCCCGAAGACTTCGTGACGGTCGCAGAGACGCTGGATCGGGCCGCGCGGGACACGGGGGTCAATTTCCTCGGGGGGTACTCGGCCATCGTCTCGAAGGGCATGACCCCGACCGACGAAGCCCTCATCCGCTCGATCCCGGCGGCTCTCGCCGCGACCGGAAGGATCTGCAGCTCGGTCAACATCGGCTCGACGAAGACCGGGATTAACATGGACGCCGTGAAACTGATGGGGGAGATTGTGCGGGAGACGGCCGAGGCGACGAAGGAGAACAACTCCATCGGCTGCACGAAACTCGTCGTCTTCTGTAACGCCCCCGACGACAACCCGTTTATGGCCGGGGCGTTCCACGGCGTCTCCGAGGCCGATGCGGTCATCAACGTGGGCGTGAGCGGCCCGGGAGTCATCAAGCACGCACTCGAGGATATCCGGGGCGAAAATTTCGAGGTTCTCTGCGAGACGGTCAAGCGAACGGCCTTCAAGGTCACCCGCGCCGGGCAGCTCGTCGCCCAGGAGGCCTCAGAAAGGCTCGGGATCCCGTTCGGGATCGTGGACCTCTCTCTCGCCCCCACACCCTTCGTCGGGGACAGCGTCGCCGGGATCCTGGAGGAGATGGGGCTCGAGTCGGTCGGCGCTCCGGGGACGACGGCCGCGCTTGCCCTCCTAAACGATCAGGTGAAGAAGGGAGGGATCATGGCGAGCTCCTTTGTCGGCGGACTCTCGGGCGCGTTCATCCCGGTCAGCGAGGACCAGGGGATGATCGATGCGGTGAACCGCGGTGCCCTCACCATCGAGAAACTCGAGGCGATGACCTGCGTATGCTCGGTCGGCCTCGATATGATCGCGATCCCGGGCGATACCCCTGCCACGACGATATCCGGCATCATCGCGGACGAGGCCGCAATCGGGATGATCAACAACAAGACGACCGCTGTTCGGCTGATCCCGGTGATCGGTAAGGATGTCGGCGACAACGTGGAGTTCGGCGGACTGTTAGGCCATGCGCCGGTCCAGAGGATAAACCGGTTCGGCTGCGCCGACTTCATCAACCGCGGCGGGCGGATCCCCGCACCGATTCACAGTTTCAAGAACTGAGGGGGCAGGGGGGTCGTCCTTTTTTTCCCGGCAGGCGGATCGCCGGAAGCGGCCCACAGCAAACCTTTTCTTCGAAGGGGTCGTGCCGACAGAAGGAGATGCGATATGCAGACAATCGATGTATCCGTACAGTACCCCGTCGTCATCACGCCGAACCTCGAAGAGTGCAGGGACTTTTACGTCGACCACTTCGGTTTCGACATCGTCTTTGAGGCAGACTGGTATATCCAGTTAAAGCATGAAAACGGCATCGAGCTCGGGTTCATGAGACCGAACCTCCCGAACCAGCCCCCGTTTCTCCACGCCGCGTACGACGGAAAGGGCATCATCGTCACCTATGACGTAGAGGATGCACAGGAGGAGTACGAGAAGGCGCAGAAGATCGAGGGTTTGGCAATTGTACTCCCTTACACCGAGGAGGAGTGGGGCCAGAAGCACTTCATCCTCAAAGACCCGGCCGGCGTATTCGTGGATATCGTCCAGCAGGCCATTGAATGAGCCTGCCGAAAAAAAGGCCGAACAGTTCGCCTCAGGCCCCGGAGAGCGCCGCCGCAAGGTCCCGGCCGCACCGGTATGCCTGCTCCAGAACCTCCTTCTTCTTCCCGACGATCCCCGGCTCAAAGCAGCTCAAGACCGGGAGCTCGGCAACCACCTCATAGCCGAGCGGCCGGAGCGGCAGGGAGAGCGCTTCAAGTGCAACGCCGAGGTCGGCAGGGTCGGCCTGCTCACCCACCGCGAAGACCACGGCCTTGCGCTCCCGGCCCGCAAGACGGCTGGAGTAGCCCCGGGGGCGCTCATCGGTGAAGTCGTAGAAGGCATAGAGCCGGTCGATGAACGCCTTCATCTGGCTGGTGACGTTGTAGTGGTAGACGGGCGAGCCGAGAACGAGTGCATCCGCTTCCACGATACGGGGGTACAATAGGGTCATGCCGTCGTTGAAGCGGGTGCAGGTCAGGTCGCGCCTGCACCGCTCGCAACCGACGCAGCCCGCAATAACATACTCGGAGAGACTGACGGCGCTCACCTCGCCGCCCGCATCGGAGACCCCGCGGAGAACCTCCGCGAGGAGACGGGCGGTGTTTCCCCGCGCTCTCGGGCTCCCGCTGATGCCAAGCACCTTCATGATCGTATCTCTTTTGGGCGGGTGAATAAGGGTTCCGGATACGGTCCAGCAGGTATACCCGCACCCACCACCAGAAGGATTCATATGCACCCCGCCGTATCGTGATGACCCATGACCCGGGAATACCCGCGCCCCCGCCTCGTCGTCAGCCGCTGCATCGAGTTCGACCCGTGCCGCTACGACGGCTCAAAGATACCCTCCCCCACGGTGGCACGCCTGCGGGAGTATGCCGACTGCATTCCGGTCTGCCCGGAGGTCGAGATCGGGCTCGGGATCCCCCGCTCAACCGTCAGGATCGTGCGGACAGGCGGTTTTGATCACCTCATGCAGCCGGCCACCGGGCGGGACGTCACCGCCGAGATGTCCGCTTTTTCAGCCGGGTTTCTCGATGCGCTCCCCCCTGTCGACGGGTTTATCCTCAAAGGCGGCTCCCCCACCTCCGGAACCCGGAACGTGCGGGTGTACCCGTCGACGGAGAAGTCCGCGGCGATAGCAAAGTCCGCGGGCTTCTTCGCCCGCGAAGTGCTGAAGCGGTACCCGGAACTCCCCGTAGAAGACGAACTGCGCCTGAACAATCAGCGGATCCGCGACCACTTCCTCTCCGCGGCCTTTACCCTGGCGGCGTTCCGGGGTGTCGAGGAAACCCAAAATCGGGAAGCCCTCGTGCAGTTCCACGCGGAAAACAAACTCCTCCTGCTCGCCTTGAGCCAGAAGATGTTGCGGGAGATGGGACGGCTCGTCGCATCCCGGGCGGAGGTTGAACCGGGAGCACTGTATGAGCAGTATCACCGGATGCTCTGCGCGGCGCTCGCACGGGCTCCCCGGTATACCGGCAACGTCAACGTCCTCCAGCATGCCCTGGGATACTTCAGTGGCCGCGTTTCAGACGAGGAGAGAGCCTACTGCATCAGGCTGATTGACCGCTATAAAAACGGCCATGCCACGCTGGCCGAACCCCGCGGCCTGCTCCGGTCGTGGGTGATCCGGTTCGGGGAGCCCTACCTGATGAACCAGTCGTTCTTCGCCCCATACCCCATCAAACTCGTAGATCTCCCGGGGGACGTCACCGATCGCGGACGGGATCTCTGGGATGCCGGAGAAGGGCCGCCACCATAGTCGCATCCCCACTGCTGCGAGCGAGCGCTTATAATATTCCGGGCGAGAGGAACAATCATGCACCGGATCATCGACTGGAACGAGCTCTGGAAGGCGCTCCACGTGGGTTCGCCCGAACGTGCCGAAAAAGACCGCGATCCCGCCGCCCACTGGGACAAACGCGCTGCTGCCTACCGGCGGGTCACCCGGGACGAGAAGAAGGCGACCGAGCACGAACTCGCGATCCTGGATCTGCGGTCGGGCGAGACCGTGCTCGACATGGGTGCCGGGACGGGGAGGCTGGCCGTGCCGATTGCCCGAACCGCCGGTCACGTCACCGCCCTCGACCCCTCGGAGGGCATGCTCTCCGTCCTCCGGGAGCGGATGGCGGCGGAGGGGCTCGCGAACTACTCCACGGTCACGATGCGGTGGGAGGATGCGGTGATCGGCAGGGACATAGAACCGCACGACGTCGTCATCGCGGCGTTCTCGCTCGGGTTCTACGACCTCGCCGCCGCCCTCGAAAAACTCGACGTCGCGGCTCGCCGGGCGGCCTATCTCTTCTGGCACGCGGGCGAATGGCGGAACCCCGACGAGATGGCGCTCTATAGGGCGGTATTCGGAGAAGAGGCGACCGTGCGGAAGGGTTACCCGGACTACATCTACCTCGTCAACATCCTCCACGACGCCGGGATCTACCCGAACGTCACGATCTACCGTGCCGTCTGGGACGCGGTCTACGACTCTCCCGAAGAGGCCGTCCAGACCTGGGTGGCGATGCACAACCCCGGGATGGAGGAACTCGCCCCCGTCAGGGATTACTTCGCCCGGGCGCTCCGGAAAGACGAGTCCGGGAAGTACGTCGAGACGACGGTGCGGCCGACCGCGGCGATCTGGTGGGAGAAGACGAGCAGTCAGCAGTCATGACCCCTCCATCGCAGCCGCACGGCAGGTGCGTCCCCGGAAAAACAATACATCTATTGTGATTATGGATCTCTCTATGTCCTACGTCGGGAACCAATATACCCAATCATATTCTCGTTCATACCATGACAGGAAAGAGTCTGTCTGGTACGACCGCGGTTGCCGTCGCCGGCATCCTCGTGGCATTTCTGATGGCGGCCGGATGTCTCGGCGGCCAGTCTTCCGATACTCCGGGATCCCAGCAGATCACGGTAACGGGCTCGACGACGGTGCTGCCCATCGCCGAGAAAGCAAGGGAAGCGTTCGAAGAGAGCCACGCCTCCACCGGGATTATGGTGAGCGGAGGAGGCTCGAGCGTCGGGGTCAAGGCCGCCGGCGAGGGCACCGCGGACATCGGCACGTCCTCACGGGATCTCAAACCCGAAGAGACCGCAGGTTACCCGGACCTCGTCAAGCACCACATCGCCGATGACGCGATCCTCCTCATCGTCAACCCGGGAAATGCCGTCGACCGCCTCGCGCTTGACGAGGTGCGGGGCATCTACAACGGCACTTACACGAACTGGAACCAGGTGGGCGGGCCTGATGCGCAGATCGTCGTCGTCGGGAGGGACAGCGCCTCGGGGACGCGGGAGTTCTTCTCAGAGTACGTGCTGAAGAACGAGGACTTCGTCAAGACACAGGAGGAGTTCAACTCGAACGGCGGAATCCAGCAGAAGATCTCGCAGACCCCCGGCGCGATCGGCTACGTCGGCCTCGGTTACACCGAAGGCGTGAAGGCGCTTGCGCTGGACGTCAACGGAACCGCCGTCGAGCCCACGCTCGAGAAGATCACGAGCAAACAGTACCCGATCAGCCGGCCGCTCTTCATGCTGACGAACGGAGAACCGGACGGTCTCGCGCGGCAGTACCTCGACTTCGTCATGAGCGGGGAGGGGCAGCAGATCGTGGCGAGCCTCGATTACATACCGGTGCAGGGGTGACCCCGCCTCCCTTTTGATCGACCGGAGCGACCATGAAGAAAGAACAGGCTGCACCGGTTCCGTTCCAGGGCTTCGGACGGCCCGGGGTCGGGACCGATCCCACCTCTGCCGGGGCAAAGAGGCAGCTCGTCGACCGGATCGTCGGCAAATTGCTCTTCTTTGTCGCGCTCTTCGCGATCGTCACCGTCTTTTTCATCATCGTCTTCCTGATCCGCGACGGCTACCAGATCGTTCTCGAGACAGGTCTCTGGAACTTCCTCGCCGGCCAGGACTGGAATCCGGCCGGGCAGAATCCGGCCTATGGCGTACTTCCGCTTATCGTCGGCACGATCCTGGTGACGGCGCTCGCGATGGCCATCGCCATCCCGCTCAGCATCGGGAGCGCCGTCTTCATCGCGGAGATCGCCGCCGCCAGAACGAAAGCGGCTATAAAACCCGCTATCGAACTGCTGGCCGGCATACCCTCCGTCGTCTACGGGTTCTTCGGCCTGATCCTCCTGACCGACTGGATACGCATCGCCTTCGATCAACCGTCGGGGTCGAGCTGGCTTGCAGGCTCGATCCTCCTCGCGGTCATGGCCATACCGACGATCACGAGCGTCGCCGAGGACGCCATCAGTTCGGTTCCCCGGGAGTTCAGGGAAGGCAGCCTCGCGCTTGGAGCGACCCGGTGGCAGACGGTCAGAAACGTCGTCGTCCCTGGTGCTCTCCCCGGCATCAGCGCGGCGATCATCCTGGGGATGGGGCGGGCCATCGGCGAGACGATGGCGGTGCTCATGGTCACGGGGAACGCCGCCGTCATCCCGGACCCGATAACCGACGTCTTCTCTCCCGTGCGGACGCTGACCGGGACGCTGGGCATCGAGATGGGCGAAGTCGCATTCGGAAGCACGCATTACCACGCGCTCTTCGGCGTTGCGGTGGTCCTGCTCTTCATCACGCTCGCGATCAACAGCGCGTCAAGGATCGTCATCAGCCGGATACAGGGGCCGCAGGGGACGGCACGGCCCACGGCGCACCGGGCGCTCGTAGCAGCGGCCTCACGGATTGCCCACGCCGTATCGGCGCCGTTCGGAGGGGTTGTCTCCCCGAGAACGTCGCAGCGATGCGCGTTCTTCCTGATATCCCTCTCGGTCGTGATCGTGCTCGCGGCCCTCGGGATGATCCTCTTCGGGATCGTCGTCAACGGGGCCGGGGCAATATCCTGGGAGTTCCTGACCGGGTCACCAAGAGACCTCGGGAGAGCAGGAGGGATCTTCCCCGCGATCGTCGGGACGTTCTACCTCGTGGGAGGAGGGCTCGCCATCGCCCTTCCGCTCGGGATTGCGACGGCCATCTACCTCATCGAGTACACGGCCGAGACCCCGCTGACGCGGAGCATCCGTGCCGCGGTGGACCTGCTGAACGGGACGCCGTCCATCGTCTTCGGGCTGTTCGGTTTCGCCTTCCTGGTCATCTTCCTGAACTTCGGGATATCGCTGATCGCCGGGCAGATCACCCTTGGCCTGATGATTCTTCCCACGATCATACGGACGACCGAAGAGTCGCTCCGGTCGATCCCCGGCTCCCTCCGGGAAGGAAGTTACGCTCTCGGGGCGACGAAGTGGCAGACGATCTCGCGGGTGGTTCTTCCCCCGGCGCTCCCCGGGATCCTCACCGGAGCGATCCTCTCCATCGGGCGTGCCGCAGGCGAAACGGCACCCATCATGTTCACCGCGGCGATCTTCAGCAGCAGGTACCTCCCGTCGTCACTCTCGGAACCGGTGATGGCGCTTCCTTACCACCTCTTCGTCCTCACCACGAGCGTCCCGGGGGCGTCCGTGCAGAGTTACGGGACGGCTCTCGTGCTCCTGTTGCTGGTTCTCGTGATCTATCTCGCCGCAATCCTCATCCGGCGACGATACAACCGGGCAAAGGTGATGTAAAATGGATGAATTCACAGTTATCGAGACAAGAGATCTTAACCTCTGGTACGGGAAAAAACACGCCCTCATCGACATCTCGGTTAAGATCCCGAAAAACCGGGTTACGGCGTTGATCGGGCCTTCGGGATGCGGGAAGTCGACCCTGCTCCGGTGCTGCAACCGGATGAACGACCTCATCGATTCGTCGAGGATCACTGGGAACGTCCTCTTCAACGGGGAGGACATCTACGACGGCCATGCCGACGCGTATGCAGTCCGCGAGAAGATCGGCATGGTCTTTCAGAAACCGAACCCCTTCCCAAAGAACATCTATGAGAACGTCGCTTACGGCCCTCGCATTCACGGGGTGGGCGATAAGAGGAAACTCGACCGTATCGTCGAGGAGAGCCTGAAGGGCGCCGCGCTCTGGGACGAGGTGAAGGACCGGCTCTATGAGCCCGCGCTCTCCCTCTCGGGCGGGCAGCAGCAGAGGCTCTGCATCGCACGAACCCTCGCGGTCGGGCCGGAGGTGATCCTGATGGACGAGCCCTGCTCCGCCCTCGACCCCATCGCCACGGCGAAGATCGAGGACCTCATCATCCGGCTTGCCCGGGACTACACCGTCGTCATCGTCACGCACAACATGCAGCAGGCGGCGCGGGCCAGCGACTACACCGGGTTCATGTACCTGGGGAGACTGGTGGAGTTCGACAAAACCACGAAGATCTTCGAAGATCCCGGTGAAGAACTGACGGAGAACTACATCACCGGACGGTTTGGGTAGGGAGAGCCAATGGTAACGAAATTTCATGCAGAAATTGCGTCCCTGAAAGGGGATGTCCTCGCGATGGGCCACCTCGCACAGGGTATGCTCCGGCAATCGATGGTAGCGTTAAAGGCCCAGGACGTGACGCTCGCCGAGACGATCGACGAAGAGAAGCAGAAACTCACGGATTACGACGACAGGATCGAGCAGAAATGCCTGAGACTCATCGCCCTCAACCAGCCGATGGCAAAAGACCTCCGGACAATCGCAACCTCGATGAAGGTGATCACGAACCTCTACCGCATCGGCCGTTACGGGAAAGACATCACCATCGTTGTACCCGATCTCGCCGGGGCGCCGCATGTGGGAAACCTCGTCAGCCTCCCCCACATGGGAGAAGTCGTCGACGGGATGATCGCAGATGTGCTGGTCGCGTTCGAACGCGAGGACCTTGCCGTGATAGCCAATATCCAGGAGAGGGAGGAAGTCGTCGACACCCTCAGGTACTCCATATTCCGCGGGTGCCTCACCTACATGATGGAGGACCCGAAGAACATCACGCGATGCACGAACTACGTCATGATCGCCCGCTACCTTGAACGGTGCGGGGATCACGCGTGCAAGATCGCGGAGAAGGTGCACTACATGGCGACAGGGGAGCGGATCGAGATCCGGTGATACGACGATACCCCCTTTACCCCTCCAACAATAGAGATGCAACACGGGCGGGTGAACGACTGATAACCGCCGGAGATTCCCAAGTGGTTTTATACCCGCAAACGAATCTCTCACAGAGATGCAGAACCAGCAGCCCGTCAACCTGAAGGGCATCGCGTGGGCGGCGATGCAGCAGTACGGTTTTACCCCCGGATTCCCGCCGCCCGTCCTCCGTGAGGTCGAGGGGCTGGATGCAAAGGTCTTCCCGGAGACCCTCGACGACCCCCGCGACCTCCGCTCACTCCTCTGGTCATCGATCGACAACCACGACTCAGAAGATCTCGACCAGATCGAGGTCTGCGAAGAAGGGCCGGACGGCGCGATCCATGTCCGGGTCGCTATCGCCGACGTCGACGTCTACGTCCCGAAAGACTCTGAGACCGACCAGCACGCCGCCCACAACGGAACCTCGGTCTACACCGGCGTTACGACCTTCCCGATGCTCCCCGACCGCCTCTCGGCGGGCATCACCTCGCTCCTGCCCGACCGTGACCGGATGGCGGTCGTCATCGAGTACACTGTTCTTCCGGACGGGAGCACGGTGCCCGGCGACGTCTACCGGGCGATCGTCGCGAACCGGGCGAAACTCGTCTACGAGGAGGTCGGCGCCTGGCTGGAGGGGAGTGAGGCCGCACCCCGGACGGTCGCGGAGACGCCGGGCCTCGTGGAGCAGGTCCTCCTCCAGGACAAGGCCGCGGTGCGGATGAGGAAGCGCCGGACAGAACAGGGAGCGCTCGCCCTCGAGACGATCGAGGCCGAACCGCTCGTCGAGGAGAACCGGGTCCTGGGCCTCGTCGTCCAGGAGCAGAACCGCGCCCGGTGCCTGATCGAGGAGTTCATGGTCGCGGCGAACGGAACCCTGACGGCGTTCCTCGCCGCCGCCGGTCTTCCCATGATCCACCGGGTCGTCCGCACCCCGAAGAACTGGGAGGGGATCGTTGCCGAGGCTGCGGAGCGCGGCGAAACCCTGCCCGCCGAACCGGACGCCGAAGCGCTCACCCGGTTCCTTATCCGGCAGAAGGCTGCCGACCCCGACCGCTTCCCCGACCTCTCGCTCACCGTGGTGAAACTGATGGGAGCGGGCGAATACGTGGCGTTCCGGCCGGGCGACGAGCCGATCGGCCACTTCGCCCTCGCCGTCACCGACTACACCCACGGCACCGCCCCGAACCGGCGCTACGTCGACCTCATCATCCAGCGGCTGGTGAAATCCGTCATCCGCGGCGAGCGCGAGCCGCCCTACACGTCTGCCGAACTCGAAGAACTCGCCGCACGGCTCACCGACCGGGAGAAGGCATCGCAGAAGGTCGAACGCTACGTTCGGAAGGCCGCGGCGGCCGTCCTCCTCCGGGAGAGGATCGGCGAGACGTTCGATGCGTTCGTCACCGGCGCCTCCGAGAAGGGGACCTACGTCCGACTGATCGACCTGCCGGCCGAGGGAAGGGTCGTGCTGGGCGAGCAGGGTCTGCGGGTCGGCCAGAGGGTGCGCGTCCGCCTGATGGCGGCAGACCCGTACAAAGGCTTCATCGACTTCGGACGTACCCGGTGAGAGAGGACCGGAGACGGGCGACGGGTATCCAGGAGGACGTACCGCCTCCACCTCGTTGAAACCGGGAAATCCTCCTGGTTCATAGTGAAGATGCAGAAAACGTTAAGATCTTAAAAAAAGAAGGGCAGCCTCTCGTTCATCCCGGGCTTTTCAGCCGCGAGAGTTCACGCTCTGCCGCCTTCATTCCAGGTGAATCCTCAGAGAAGCCCCAGGATACCGATGATGATCGCGATGACACCGATGATCGCCTGGAAGCCGCCCAGCCACGTGCCGAACTTCTCGAGATACTTACCGAGACCCGGGATTACGTGGAACGCACCGGTCAGGAGGATGACCCCGACAAGGAAGGCAACGATACCCTGCAGCGAGAAGATCCCCAGCAGTCCAAGGACCATCATGATGATCCCTATGATGACCTGGAAACCGCCCAGGAACTTGCCTGCCTTCTCAAGGACGCCCCCGAGGACGGGCAGGGCTCCTATAATTCCGGCACACAACACCAGTCCGCCGATTATGTTCATTATCGCGGTTATTGCCACAATTTCACCTCAACCTATCACTTTACAAAGTAGGGTTATAAATAATCCTCTGATATAACAAGTTAATTTAAGCAACACCCGGCGTGAATTTAACAACATATATTGACCCGGCGGACGGGAGGTGTCTGTTTACCGCTTGAACGGCGTCACTTACATGACTCCTCATCCTCTCGCACCGGGAGTTCCCAGGAACATGTTCAGCCCCGGTTCGGCATCCTGCAATACAACCCGGATATCCGGGTGACAGATTGTCCCGTACCGGGAGCACGTCGGTGAGTGTTTCCGGGGAGCAGGGGACGCCAGGCCCTCTGCCGGGCAGAAGGAGAGCCCCCGACCGGAAAGACCCCCGACGTACACCTGCAAAAGAAAGAGATCTACTGGGCCCGGTCCAGGTGGACATCCACCTGCGGGAAAGCAATCTCGATGCCGGCCTTCTTGAACGCCCCGACGATGTCACGGGTCAGATCCCACTGCACATCCCACATATCGGACGTCTTCGCCCATGCCCGGAGAGCGAGGTTCACCGAAGAGTCTCCGAGTTCGGTGACGAGAACCGTAGGTTCCGGCGATGGGAGCACCCGTTCGTGGGCCGCCATCAGGTCGGTGGCGACCCGGACCGCCGTATCGAGATCGCTGTCATAGGCGACCCGGACCTTAACCTCGGCACGACGGGTATCCATGCGGGTGGAGTTGATCACCGGGCTCCCCCAGACCAGGGAGTTCGGGATGGTGATGTAGGTATTGTCGAACGTCAGCAACTCGGTCGCCATGATGCCGACCGAGGTGACCGTCCCGGATATGCCGTTGACCTCGACGAACTCATCCTTATCGATGGGGCGGAACGCCGCCAGCCAGACCCCGGCGGCGAGGTTGGTGACGGTGTCCTGGAGCCCGAAACCGAGGACGAGCCCGATCACCGCCGAGAGCCCGAGCACCATGGAGGATATATCGAACCCGAGCGTTGCGAGGACGATGAGGGCCAGGATCACGTAGAGCAGGATCGAGAAGAACCGAACCAGGAACTCAATGACCAGGACGGGCAGTTTTGATGCCCGGGAGAGCATCTTTGTGAAGACAGATGTCAGCACCTTCACCACAATCAATCCGATGATCGCGACAAGCACGGCGAGAACAACGCTTTCGAGTGTGATGTCGGAGAGTGGAACACTGACGTTGAGGATTTCTGCGATCTCCATGTATAAAGATGACACGGGAGGTCAGATATACTAAACCCTCCGGAGGAGAAAAAAGGGGGAACACCACCACAGCCGCTCCTGCACGGCCGGACAGAGAGACGGTAGAACTCAGGAGAGGGAGGAATACGGCTGACCCGCACCTCGCAAAAAAAAGTGAACCCGGCATGAACCCGCCGTGAAGACGCCGCTCTTTTCCTTCAGCAGGCAGGCCCGGTGCCGCCGCGCGGGGCAGCCGGATTCAGTACCCGAGCGGCTGGCGGATCATGACCAGGGTGACCCTTCCGTCAACGTCTTCGTGGTCGAGGATCACATGTTTGCCGATATAACTCCCGATGCCGTAGACATGCTGCGCACGCTGGTTCTCGAGGGGCAGGCAGTACTCCCGGCACCGCCGGAGGGCATCATCGATGGTCGGCACGACCTTGTTCGTCCCGGAGACGAGGATGAGGTGGGCCGCCGCGTGAGGCCACGCCCCCATCCGGCTCCCGGTCTTGTCGCACCCGACGATCTCGCCCGATTCGGCGATCGCCTGCACCCCGGAGAGGAAGTAGTCCGCGGCAACGCTCTTGCGGCGGAGCGCGTGCCGCTTCTCGGTGTCATCCTCGCCGGTGATGACCGCGTGGTAGTCCCGCCATCCCTTCGGATTTTCTTTGAGCACCCGGTCGAACCCCATCTCGACCAGGGTCGTCGAGTAGCCGTTCATGACCTCGGCTCCTTTGGGGATCAGGTCGACGACGGTCCTGAGGGCATCCTCTGCCGAGTCCACAAGGATTACCCTGACATTCCGGGCCCCGATCGCCTCAATTGTCTTTCTGAGCGTCGTTTCGTCCGGCGTCCGGTTCCACCGCTCCGCATCGGCTCCGGCATCGGCCATCAGGTTGGTCGCACTGTACTCCGTGGCCTTCTCCATTTGCTGGGTAACGTTCGCCATCCAATCACCTCACGGTCGGAGGATACGATCCTACATATACCTCTCGGATGTCGGGCCCTTACCGTTTTCACGGCGAGGAAGGTGCCGGCGTCTTTTATTTGTATTCCAGCACACAGGAGGATATTAACAGGGTTTACCCCACCATTATAACCTTTCTTCGGGTGACCGCTACCGGATACAGCGATAATACCGGATCAGGGGCCGTAGAACAGATCATTGCCCATACAGACCTTGCGGGTTTCGTCCGGGAGGGCGCCACTCACGCAGAAACCGCCGGAGAGGACGCGGCACTTGTTGGATTCAACAACGGGGCGGGCAGGTTCTCGCAGGGAGCCCTCTACGTGTATGCGTACGACTCCAACGGGACGCTCCTTGCCCATCCCCACCTGCAGAACTCGATCGGCACATGCCTGAACGGGCGGCAGGACCCGTACGGGATGGAGAACATCCGGGCGCTCAGGGATACCGCAGAACCAGGAGGAGGATTCATCGCCTTCATCTGGCCGAACCCCGCCCAGGAGAAACGCGACGAACTCAAGATCGGTTACGTCGTCGACGACACCTGGTGGGTCGGGCCGGGGGTTTACCTCTCCGAGATCACCGAAGAGAACGCATCGCCCCCTCCCCGAAACCCAGGAAAACCGTTTTAACAGCCGGAACCGCCTAACAAAAGATCAGGGGGCCTGACCGGCCCCCACCTCCTCGCTGTCCCATACGAGGGTGCTCTTCATCTCGGTCATGATCACCCTTGACCCCGGGGGAACCCGGATCGCGTCGCCGATATCCTCAGGTGCCGACGCCCAGACGACCTGGTGTTTGACATCCCCGTCGGGCAGCAGCACCACGACACTGTAGGTGTTCATACCCTCCTCGGGGGTGCCTTCTTCCTCCCCGGGGGTGACACGATAGCAGGTGAACGTGACCGGTGCCGCTTCTTCCGCCTTTCTCTCTTCTGCTTCGCTTCTCATACGCGTCCCTCATCACCCGGATGAGCGCCGGGCCCTCGCGGGTTTTGAATGCCCCACCAGGGAACCCGCCTCACGTCCGGGAGCCACCTCCTCTGGTGCCCCTCCAGATAATAAGTTTGCCCCGTGCCGCAGCTTCCACGAGAGAGTGGCGGCCCGGTTAATGCCGGCCATCAAAAAAATATTTGCGTACTCTCACGCAACGTGGAGGAACTCTTCAACCAGTTCCCGGATCGCGTCGTTGTTACCATAAAGCCTCTCGCTCAGCCCCTGGTCGTCGAAAGCCTTCAGGTTGGTGATCCGGCTGTCGATCATCCCCGCCGGGAAGATTCCGGCCTCCTCAAATATCGCCCGCTTCACCTCGAGCGCTTCGGCAGACTCGACGCAGGAGGCGGGAAGCTGCCGGAACTCCGCGAGCCGCTCCCTGAACTCAGGGCGGAATATGTTCCCGCTGACGTAGAGTTTCTCGGCCATCTCGAGCGCGCCGGGCATCTCGATCCCGCGGAGCGCCGCCACGACGAGGCCGGCGACGATCAGGTAGGGATCGGCCGAGCCGTCGGCGACCCGATACTCGAATGTCTGCTTCGACAGACGGTTCGGTGTAAGGCCGTTTTCACCGGGGTTGGCGTCACAGGTCATGCCGTTGGCGCCGATCCAGCCGAGAGGCACCCGGACCACGACCGAGCGGTTGCGGTCGCCCCAGCAGACTGTCGTCGGCGCTTCCTGGTGTGGAACGAGACGGAGGTAGGAGGTCGGGATGGTGTTCCCAAAGGCCGTCAGGGCGTCAGAGGCGTCGAGGATACCGGCTATCATCTTCCGGGCGAGCGGGCTCAGCCTGCCTTCCTCGACCAGCAGGTTCTTGCCATCCTTCTCGACGAGCATGTGGAAATGCATCCCGCTCCCGGCCTTGCCGGCGGTGATCTTCGGGGCGAAGCTGATCTCGACGCCGTACTGGTTGCCGAGCATCCGCAAGACCCACTTCGCGACGATCAACTGCTCGACTGCCTGCTCCACCGGCATCGGCAGGAACTCGATCTCGTGCTGCTCATAGTAGGTATCGTCGTTATAGAAACATCCGACCTCAGAGTGGCCGTACTTGATCCTGCCTCCGGCGCGGGCAATCAGCCGCATCGCCTCGTCCCGCAGATCCGCGAACTTGACGAAGGGTTCGGCCGAGTGGTAGCCCTTCTGATCGCGGCCGGGGTAGAGATCGTCCCGCGGGCTGATGACGTAGTACTCGAGCTCGCCGAGCGTCTTGAAGGTGTACCCGGTCCGGCGGGTGAACTCCTCGTTCGCCTTTCGGAGCACGTACTCGGGCGCGCTCTCGAGTGGATTCCCGTCGCTGTCATAGAACGAGCAGAGGAACTCGAGCGTCGGCACCTCGGCGAAAGGACTCACGAACGCCGTGCGGTAACGGGGAATGACGTAGAGGTCGCTGCTCCCCGCCTCGATGAACGAGAAAAGGTTGCTGCCGTCGACGCGCTCGCCATCCGAGAGGACGGTATCGAGGTGTTCCTTTGAAGAGATGACGAAGTTGAGGGTCTTGAGTTTACCGTCCTCTGCGGCGTAACGGAAGTTGACCATCTCAATCCCGTTCGACTCGCAAAACTGTATGATATCCTCTTTCGTAAAGTTCGCCGGATCCTTCTTGAGAAAACGTACCAGCTCATTGGGGTTCATCAGGATCTCAGAATCTTTCATATTTCTTTAACGTTGGCTTCGACCGTATAAAAATGAGTGTTCTCCTCTCCGCATCCGGTTCGCCGAGGACATCATGCTCCTGGATAAGGGAAGGATACATCCCCGGATCGAAGGTGGAAAGGACCTGGTAAGAGGTGAAAGGGACAGCATGATCACCTCACAGCGCCTGCGCGACGAATAACGGCTCCATTCCGATCGTCAACCCACCCAGTCAGGCCAACTGGGGATCTCCCACACCACCATCGGGGTCTTCGGTACGGCGGGACCGGCATCCTCTCCCCGGACCCCGGCCATCTCCGCGAGCACCGCAAGACCAAGCCGGGCATTCCTCTGTGCATACCCAAACGAGACATGGTCGATGGTGTCGTCCGGGGTATGGGCCGGGCCGTGCTCCTCGCAGTGTGTCGTCACGGCCGGGTAGCCCCGTTCACGGAAGGATATGTGGTCCGAGGCGCAGGAATGGATGTTCTCGGTCAGGGCGAAGTTCGTGCCGTAGAGGGCGTTATAGTCCGCCATGAGTGCCGCGATATCCGCAGACCGCTCGTCGGAGACAATGTCGAGCACGGAGCGGTTAAGAGGATCGTAGCAGGCCGAGTCGTAGTTGAGGTAAAACACGATCGGAGCCGCCGCATTGGTGGCGTAGTCGATGCTGCCGAGACATCCGACCTCTTCGGCGTTCCAGAACGCGAACTCGACCGTCCGGTTAAACGAGTGCCCGCTCATCACCCGGGCGAGTTCCAGGACGATCGCGGCGCCGCAGCCGTTATCAGTGGCCCCGGGCGCGCGGGTAAGGTCTGTCGACGTGCTGTCATAGTGCGCCCCCACCACCACGACTTCTTCGGAGCCGTCACCACTTCCCGGGAGCGTGGCGACGATATTGTTGAGTTCGCCGCCTCGCGACTCCACCTCGAGCCCGGGGATGGCGGCAAACCTCGCGGCGAGATATGCGCCCGCCTCCCGGTTCCCGTCGGTGCCGTATGCCCGGGTCGAGAAGTTCTGCAGGGCGTAGGTCGTGTCCCGAAGTTCAGATTCGTCGATCTCCGCGAGCATCGCAGCGATTCCGGGGTCGTACTCATCCCCGGGTATTCCGGTGGCGGCTGCCGGGGGCGCTGCAAGAAGAACTGCTACGCCGGCGACGAGCAGGACAAAGAACGGCATCCCCGGGGAGCGATCATACCGTCGAGTATGCTTTCCGTGCACTGAATCTAATTTCATGCATGTTCACGCAGAAGACGCTGAAGGGAGGGCGAGGACATATATTTTTTCCCGGGCGAACAGAGGGGTATGAGAAGGGAAAAGGGCCATATCCGACCGAAAACGTCGGATCACGACCAGGACATCCGCCTCCGGAGACGCGGTTTTCGGGGCCAGGTATATATCGCATAGCAAAGAGAAGGTCTCTGACCGACCCAGAGAAGGATCGCGATAGGTGCATACATGCCCGATCGACCATCAGCAAGCGACGAGTCGACCCTTTTACGATGGATGCGGCTTGAGATCGGCAGGATCAACGACGGCATCGTCTCAGAACGCAAACGTCTCTCCCGGCTGTTGCGGGAGGAACACCCGTCGTCCGTCACGAAGGGGGGAGACCGCTACGACTTCGACCGCGACGTCCTCCACCGCCTGGAGCGGGCACTCCCGGGCGAGTTGCAGAGACGGCTCCGGCTTCCGATCCTCTTCTACTTCGACTCGACGGTTCCGGGCAGTTTCTTCCTCGCGGACGAGGCCGCGGTGCAGGCCCTCCAGGGCCTCGGGGAGATCAGTTCCCTCAGGAGGATGCAGGGCGGGAGGCTCTGGATCGCAAAACCCCTCGTCTACGCCGTCATGAACCAGTACCCGACGGCCATGCAGATTGTGATGGGGTAGGGGAACGGCCCCCCACGGAAAAGAGGATGAACGCTTCTCCGGCACCCGGTGGCCCACCTGCCGCCTGGTGGCTGACGATGGAATACGCGGCCGGCGAGGCGCTCGCAGGCCGATCGCTCAGGTGCCGGCCCTCAGTGATCGGCGGGACTGTGGGAGATGACCGATCCTGTGTTCCAACAACGATACAGGCTATTAACCCGCCGACAACCAGTATCTGAATGGCGACGGTCAGTAACGTGGCCATCTTCTGCTGGGAAATTCTATCACCCTGCGTGCCGGAGGCGGGGATTTTATTTAAATTTTGCTATTTTTATTCACCTGAATATTATATACTGATACATATGTCATACGAGGTGGCGAAGGGATGGCGGCCGGACGTTCGGCGGCTCACCAGGGCATCACTGGCCGGAACTGCTCTTCTTCACGACCGTCCTCCGGAACCGTTCAAGCACCGGCCGGGTGACCTCGTCCATCCGCCGGTCGAAGTAGTCCACCCATTCTGCGACGAGGGCGAGCTGCTCCTGCTGCGCGGAGAGGCGCTCCTGCAGGTCGTCGACGGTCCTCTGGAGCCGGGCGGCCTCCTCGACCCTCAGTTCGCGCTCCCGCTCGAGTTCCTCTGCCATACGGACGATCCGGCGCTCTTGCCGGGCCAATGTATCCCGCATCACCCCGAGCTCGATCACCACCTCGGGCGGAAGCGGAACGGCGGCCAGGTCGAACTCTTCTGCCGGTTCTTCCGGCGCGGCCGACTTCCTGCCGGATTTGACCTCTTCGGCGATCTCATCGGGCGAGAGCCCTCTCCCGGAGAGCTCCGCGAGTTCCTGGACGATCTTCACCGCCTTCTGCGGGAAGAGCCTGACCCGCCCGATCGTCCGGTAGGCGAAAAGGTTGTCGTAGGTCTGGATGAGTGCCCGGACATCCTGCTCCGAAAGTCCGGTGAGGTGCGCGATATCGCCGATCTTCAACTCTTTCTCGTGCATGCTGCCATCCTCCGCGCCCGCCCGCATCCCGGGGTGGGAACCCTACGTAACTCTTTGTCGTCATCAGGTATAGGTACGTGCCGGATCACGTTTTTTCCCGCCGGCGCCCCAGTACTGGTATTATGGATCGGGGAGAGAGGGAGAGCGTCCCTGACGGCACGACCATCGTTTTGAAGGAGGTGCGGTCCGCCCGCCTCCAGGTGCGGCCGGACGGAACCCTGCGCGTGGTCGCCCCCCCTTCGTTCGACGTCGAGGGGTTCCTGCAGCGCAACGCGGCCTGGATAGAGAAGCGGCGCCGGGAACTCGACCGGCTGGCCACCGAAGGGTGCGGGCGGGAGGACCTGCTCCTCCTGCACGGGCGGTTCTGCCGCGTGGTTCCGGGCGCGCGGTTCATGCTCGATGAAGCCCGCGAAACCGTCGCCTGCCCATCAATCCCCGCTCTCCGGCGAGGGCTCTCCCGGACGCTGAAAGAGGAAGTTCTCGGCCGGCTGAAGGCCTGCCCGGACCTTGTCGGCCGGTGGCAGGGGCGAATCGCAGTGAAGATGCAGAAGACGCGATGGGGGAGCTGCTCGACGCTCGGCAATATAAACGTCAACCTCCGCGTCGTAGCCCTCCCGGAGACGCTGCGTGAATACGTCGTCGTCCACGAGGCCGCCCACCTCCGCGAACCGAATCACTCGAAACGATTCTGGCGTCTCGTCGGCGAGCATTACCCGGATTACCGGGCGGCGGAAGCCGAACTGCGCCGCTACTGGATCATCCTCGAGCGGAACAGGGTATGGGGAGCGCTCACGGATACGGGGTGAATGAGTATCAGGAGTACCTCCGCCAGAACATGGAGAGTCTCCTCGACTCGCCCCACCGCTCGTCAAGCTGGTCGATGATACCGTTGATCCGCTGCACCTGCTGGCGGATCCTCTCCGTCGTCCCGGGATCGTCGAGCAGTTCGGCATGTCCCATGATCGCCTGGAGCGGGTTCCGTATATGGTCGGCCAGCAGGGCGAACTGCTCCATGTTCCGCTCGATCTGAGCGTAGGCTTTCGATTTCAGGTCTTCGACCTCCTTCTGGGCGGTGACGTCTCTCGCGACGGTGACGATCCTCGCGACCTCGCCGTGCTCGAAGATCGGGATCCGCATCTCCCGCAGAATCATGGTTCGGTCACCCGACTTGAGAGACCGTTCCGACGTCAGCGGCCGGCCGGTTCGAACGACCCGCTCGTAGAGCTGCCGCGTCGCAGGAGGGAAGAACGGCACGACGGCGAAGATATCCTTTCCGACGACGTTCGTTTCGAGCCCGAGGTCTTCGCACCAGGCGATGAAGGCATCGTTCGCGAGAAGGAGGGTGAGATGGGTATCGACGACGGTAACGGTGTCGGTGATGGCGTCGAGGACGATCTGGTAGAGGCCTTCCGACTCCCGGAAGACGTACTCGGACTGCTTTCGGTCGAGCGCGCCCGCGATGATATGGACGGCCGCAGAAAGAAGCGCCACATCCTCGTCCGCAAAATGGGCGTTGTCGGCATCCAGGTCGAACCCGATGAAGCCGACGACCGCTCCACTCAGCCGGAGAGGGATCATCAGGGCCGCCGTAGCGCCGTGCCGCTCCAGGAACTCGCGCTCTCTCCTGTCGGGCCGCCCGTCTTCGGACACCCCGTTCACGATCACGGTCTCGCCTTTGAGAACCTGCACGGCCCATCGGGGCGGCTTGCCCTTGAAGAGGTTGCGCGACTCGCCCCGCAGCGGAGCCTGCCCCGCCCGGCACCATTCGTGCGTCGTCCCGAGAAGTGTCCGCAGGTCATTGAAGAGAGCGAGATAGACCCTGCACGCCCCGCACACGCGCCCGAGTTCCTCGAGCGAGTCGTCGATCGCCGGATCGATCGCCGCTGTGTCTATGAACCGGGCGGGCATCGCCGCGACGGCCCGCTCCAGGCTGCGGCGGTGACCGGGCGCATCCCTGACCCCGCGCTTCACGCCGGCCTCGATGCAGGAGAGGAGGAGCCAGACCTCGGCGGTTCCGGGATCGCGGACGGTGCTGAGCGCTATACGGGAGGAAAACGAGGAGGCGTCCTCCCGCCGGGCGGCAATCGTCCCGGTCCACCGCCCGGTGGAGAGAGCGCGGGCGATGCAGTCCCGCCCCTCTTCGGGGGAGAGCCAGAGACGGGTCACCGGTTTTCCGACCATCTCTGAGAGGTTGTACCCCCACATATCAAGCAGCGAAGCGTTGGCAAAAGCGATACACCCCTGCCGGTCGACGATGCAGATCCCGGAGAGCGAGGTCTCGATCACCTGCTGCAGCATCGCAGCGGTGAGACCGGGCGTCGGACCGGAGATCTCGCCGGCCTCCGGGCGGTTCATTGTATTCGAATCCATTCCCAGACCGTCCCGGGCGACTGGACAAAGCCGCCCCTGGCCGTTCCGGGGGGGCAGCGGCACACGACCCCCTCCGGGTGGCCAGGATGATTAATCCCCGGGCCAGATATAATAACTTTTCGTTCGCGCCATGCCGGTTACCGGCCCGCAAAAACACCAGTATCAGGCGTCCGTTTCAGCCCTTTGCGAATAATTCCGATACGTCACGAGAAGTGCGGTGCCGATCAAAAGGAAGACGGCAAGCGACACCCAGAACCCGGCTCCCGCCGGGATGAGGTTCACGACGTAATCGATGCCGAGGGCGATGGCAAAACTGCCGATGAAGCCGCCGATGGCGATGCAGGAGATGACCTCCGTCTTTGTCATCCCGAGCATCCTCCCGATGACGGAACCGACGATGCTCCCCGATCCGTCGAAGGGGAGAGCCAAAAAGGCGACGAGGCCGACAAAGTAGAGCCGCTCAAGCCACGGGCGCCGGTCGAGGAACGTCCTGCCCGCTTCCACAAAGCGGCTAATCCAGGAGCCGATGTAGGGGATGCGTAAGACCAGCGGGAAGTTCCATGCCATAAAAAGTCCGCCGACAAAGTCCAGGAACGCCAGAGCGAACGCGGCCAGCCACCATGGAACCCCACAGAGGATGCAGACCGGGATGATCGTCTCCCGGCCGAGCGGCGGGACGATGTAGGCGACCATCATCCCGAAGAGCAGGAGCCACTGCTCCGCCGGGAGGAAGAACCATACGACGACGAGAAAGATACCGCAGAGCAGGAACGGAACCGTGACCTTCAGCCAGCTCGTCGTATCGTCGTCATCGCCCCACATCTCGATCTGCCGCATGAACCGCCGTCACCTGCGGGTATTCCCCGCACTTTTCAGGATCGGAGTCACTCCTCACCGGCAGGGCCGGTGGAATCCGGGGGGGCCGGGTATTCAGGATACGCTCGATGATCTTCGATGAACTGGCAAGCGAGCCGGGATACCCGGGTATCCGGACGACGTCCGCGTCGAGCCCGCGTTCCCGGAGTTTCTGCCGGAGATGCTCCTCGTTGAAGTGCTGGTTAAACCCAAGCGTAATGATATCGGGCCGGATTTCCGATATCGGCCTGAACATATCGTGGAGGTCGCCGAGGAGCGCGTGGTCGACCGGCTTTAGCGCCCGGATCATCCGGAGCCGCTGGTCTTCCGGGAGGATCGGTCTCGGCTTATGCTTCACGTTCGCGTCGCGCGCCACGATCACGGAGAGTTCGTCGCCGAGGTTCCGCGACTCCTCAAGGTAGTAGAGGTGACCGGGGTGGAGGATATCGAACGTCCCCGTTGCGACCACGTGGATCATTCGACCACCTCAAGGTGGGTCACGCTGCCGTCCGCCCGGTAGCACCGCCAGTCCCGCTTCCCGTAGGGGTAGCCCACGATGATGTGGTACCGCCCCACCGTGGGAAAGAACCTGAGATCCGCCGCCGACGGGGAGAGGACGCCGTTCGGGTGGCTGTGAGCGCTGCCGGACTGGTGGGTGTCCAGCGGGAGCATGTCGATGAAGAACGAGGCGCTCTCTTCCCCAACGATGGTGCCGGGAACCAGGTCGAGGTCCCGGATAACGCCGTCCCGTTCCCGCAGCACGGCGACGAATTCGTTCGGGTGGTGTTCTCGCCCAAGTTCGAAGAGCATCGAAAGCAGATCCCTGCTGATCCCGCATATGACCATTCTACTGAATGGTAGGGGAGGAGGAAACATAAGCCCTCGCGTTGGGCATGCATCCCGGGCCTGCGGAGGGGGTCTCGAGAAAAATGGGATCGGTTAAGGGATGACCCGTTGCTCCTCCACAGGAGCCTCCGGGGTCACGTTCTCCGCAGCGGTCACGTTCCCTTCAGCGGTCACGTTCTCGGGCGGCAGGAGATCCGGCGGCACAAGAACCGTGTCGATGGTGTGGACGATACCGTTCTCGGCCACAAGATCCGAGGCAACGATGGTAGCGTTTTCTACCATGAAACTGTCGTCGACCATGCTGAGGTTGAGGCTGTCCCCGGCGAGCGTTTCAAGAACCGTCTCGTTGGTGGCGTTCACCTCTCCCATCAGGTCTTCTGCGGTGTAGTTCCCCCTCACCACGTGATGCATGAGCAGGGAATCGAGCACCTCCGTGTCGTTTAGGACCGCGGCAAGGGTCGCATTATCAAGTGCCTCGAAGGCGCCATCGTCCGGAGCAAAGACCGTGTACGGACCGCCGGCGTTAAGCACCGTTCGCGTGAGTCCCGCATCCTCGACAGCATCCGCAAAGGAAGTCAGGTTCTCATCACCGGCGACCAGGCCAGCCAGCGTCGCCCTCACCGGTTCCTCCCCGGAAGTTACGTTCTCGTCTCCCTCGATCATCATCCCCTCCGGGACGACGATGACGACACCCTGCATGGGTGTCCGCTGCGTCGAGGCGTTGAGCGTACAGCCGTACGGGTAGGTTCCCGTATCGCCAAACGTGTAGTTGAACGTCTCATTCTGTTCTATTGGCCCGGAGTCGAAGGTACCGCCCGTGCTGGTGACGGTATGGCTCACCTCATCATAATTCGTCCAGGTTACCGTTGTATTGCCCTCGACCGTGAGCGAGGCGGGGATGTACTCCCCGCCGCGTACATCGACGTCGGCGGTCGCCGCGAGAGCCGGCAGGGCGACAAGCCCGATGGCCAGGGCGGCTACGATCCCGAGTATGGTTAAATTCGTTCTCATGCAGTCTCACCACGTTTAAAAGTCCTGGCAGGGAGAACCGCCGGGATCATCCCGGAATAGAACCAGAACGGTTCGGCACTGCTCACCACTGCCACGGGCAGGAAAATAACTACACAATTATATAAGTATTGTTATAAATTTAAGGGAACACCATCCACAACCATCCCCGCCTCCCTCGCAGGAGGATCTACGGGAACAAGCCGTTCAGAACGGCCCGTCCTGTTCGAAACTCCTCTTCATCCGGATGGCGAGTTCCGCCTTGAAGAGTTCTTTTCCGAGGTAGGCGGCATGATCGAGACGGGAGAGGCTTCCATTTGAAAAAAGCGTGTAGAAGACGTCTTCCCAGCAGTTCCCCCGCACGGCGCGATCCTTATGAACCGCGACGATGCAGTCCCCCTCGACACCGATGCGGATGCATCCCAGGGGATCGTAGACAATCTCGTCCGGCACGGGGAGCGCATCCTCGACGTTCTTGTACTCCAGCGGCGGTTCGCGGCGCCGCCGCTTTTCCTTCAGGATCAGGAGATCGAGCCCCAGGTCTTTGGGATACGGCCGGCCGGCCGTAAGGGTCATCATCTCGGTTGCTCGCCGCATCTCCGCAACCGACCCTCGCGTCTTGTCGCTGTGCTCGCTCGTGAAGACGACGGCTGCCCCGACCTCGTGCGCCATCCCCGCGAGCAGGGCGTTCGCCCCGGGAGAGTCGGCGTCCAGCAGTTCTACGACGTTGCCCGCCCCGAAGAAGAGCGGACGGGAAGCGTCGGAGAACCCGGCAAGTGAGTCCGTCAGCCCGGAACCCGCGGGCTGGAGGAGGGGATCGGCGATCAGGCAGCGGATTCCGGCTTCCCGTGCTGCCGCAAGGTTCTCTTCAAGCGTCCGCTCACGCGGCACCACGACCGCCGCCGCTCCAGCCTCCGCGACCGCCCGGCCGACGGCGGGGATATTCCCCTCGTGCAGGGAGAGCACAAGGTCGGCGCGGAAGAGTGCCGCCGCGATGAGATCGGGGTCCTGCGTATCGACGGCGAGCGGCCCTTCGACATCAGCGAGGAGCGAGAAGCACCGCGCGACATCGCCGGGGGTCGCGTCGAACCCGAACCCCAGGTCGACGATATCGGCTCCGTCGGTAAAGAACCGCCGGACGTCGGCGAGGAGATCGTCGCGCTTCTGCGCATCCATAATCTCCGCGAGCACCTTCATCCTCGAACCCCCGCCGACCTTCACGCCGCGGACGATGAACTCCGCCTCCGCCTCCCCTTCCCGGATCGCCACCTGCCGGCAGGCCTCCTCACGGCGGGTCTCTGCGAGGAACTCGTCTGCGGGGACGGTCTTTGAGAGGGGTGCGGCCTCCAGCACCGAGAGAACCGGCACGAGATCGGCCGCATGGCGCGGGCCGCGGTAGACCGGGACGCCGGTCTCGCGCTCGACGTCGGCAAACGACGCGGTGCACATCCCGGAGACGATCGCCATGTCGTAGTTGCCGCCGGCAAGCAGTCTCCGGAGTTCTCCGGGGGCAAGAAACGATGCAATTTCGCCGGTGACCACCACATCGATCTCGTAACGATCGGAGAAGCGCCGGGCCGCCGACTTCACGATGCCGACCGTTGCCGATCCGGTCGGGAGGAGAATGTGCATACACTTCACTTATTATTCAGAGGATGACAAATAATCTGATCTCATGCTGCGGTGCGATCTGCATGTCCACACCAGGTTCTCCAAGGACGGAGAGAGCAGTGTGGAGGAAATTCTCCGGCGAGCGGAGGCGGTCGGCCTCGACGCCATCGCGATCACCGACCACGATACGGTGGAGGGTGCCCTCTACGCCCTCGAGTGCGACACCCCCGTGACCGTGATCCCGGGTATCGAGGTCTCGACAAAGCATGGCCATCTCCTCGCGCTCGGCGTCACGGAACCCCTCCCGGCGGGTCTCGACTTCTTCGAGACCGTCGCCGTCGCACGTGCCCGGGGCGCTCTCCTGATCCTCCCACACCCATACCACCGCTGGCGCCACGGCGTCGGGAGAAGGCTCGCAGCCGGTATCAGCGCGGTGGACGCGGTGGAGGTCTTCAACAGCCGTTACATCACCGGGTCGGCGAACCGGAAAGCCGCAGTCATAGCGAAAAGGTTCAGAAAACCCGGCGTTGCCGGGAGTGACGCCCATAACGCCCGTTACGTCGGATTCGGGGTCACCTACGTCACGGCCGAACCGGATGTGGCCTCCATCCTCTCCGCGATCCGGGGAGGGCGGACGATGGCGGGCGGGAGGATGACCCCGCTCCACACCTACACCCGCCAATCCCTCAAGGGCGCCCTCCGTAGAATCCGGCGGACGGTACACCGATGAACCTGGCGTTCCGCTTCGCGTACTTCGGCGACCGGTTCTTCGGTTCGCAGATGCAGCCCGACCTCCGCACCGTGGAGGGCGAGTTCATCGAGGCCTGCAGGAATCTCGGACTCTTCGACGGCTGGCGGGAGGCGAACTTCGCCACCGCCGGCCGCACCGACCGCGGGGTACACGCCCGGGCCCAGGTCTGTTCGTTCTTGACCGATAAGCCGGATCGGGCGATCGAAGCGCTGAACCGGGTGCTTCCGGCGGACATCTGGTGTACAGGGTGGGCCGAGGCCCCGGAAGGGTTCCACCCCCGCTACAGCGCCGTATCGAGGACGTACCGCTACTACTTCTCTGCCCCCGGTGATGTCGCCGCCATGGACGAAGCGGCGCAGGAGTTTCTTGGGCGGCACGACTTTTCGGTGTTCGCCCGTGTCGGCGACCGGAACCCCGAGCGGAGGATCCTTGCATCACGGGTCTTTGCGGACGGGCGGTTCGCGGTATTCGAGGTAACGGGCGAGAGTTTCCTCTGGAACATGGTCAGGTGCATGGCGACAATGCTTGAGGGGGTGGGAAGAGGCGAGGCTGAAACCGGGGAGATCACACGGCTTCTTACCAGGCCGACGGATCCGAGAGTCGCTGCGGCTCCCCCCGAGGGGTTGATCCTCTGGAACATCGATTACGGGGTTCCCTTTACGCCGCTCCCGATTGACGGAAAGAGCAGCCGCCACCTGGCCGACCGCTATCGTTACCATGTCCTCATGGCGGAGATCTCCGCACACCTTGCACCGGATCGCCGGCAGCCCGACACACCCGGAATATAATACTTCCCAATGGAGCACCATAAAGGAGAGGGGATCGGGAAACCGACCTCCCTAATTATTGCTGTTTTGAAAGGATCAGGCCGCGGACAATGGATCTTCCGGAAGCGGTGCGGCAGGGAAAAAGAGTCGTTCCGCCCATCATCCGGAACTGCTCCACTTAATTCTTCCGAAAAAGAGTATCCGATATTACTGCACGTACCAGAAATCACGGTGTGTGGCGTTCCCGGCCGCCCCCGGCAAAACCTGGCAACCATGCGCTCTTGTGCCGGAACGTTTAACTAGCGAGATACGGGTTTAGGGGCGCCGAGGTAAACCCAATGTAGCTTATTTTATAAAAAGTTAAATAGATTACTTTAATAATAACCTATTAATATATGCCACAACAGTCCCGTTTCAGTACGTCAAGAGGGGAAAGTGGATGTACGACAAGGATCCGGTTCGGGCGAGGCCACCCGCTCACCTGGAGGGGTGGTTCGCTGAAGAAACAACTGTGCCGTTGCCGCAGTACCTGGATGCAGAGAGAGACAGATGGATTGAACGGCATGTCCCCCGGAGCGTCGGGCAGGAGAGCGCGATAGACGTCCCGACCCTCCGCTGTGAGGTTCAGGAACAGATCAACCCACTGAGGACACCGGTGGCTCCGGGAAACCGGCGGGTAATGAACGAAACCGCCGAGGCCGCCGCTGTTGTGTCCCGAAGATCAAGCGGGATGCGAACGCTTGCGGCGATCCCCTGTCTCGATGAGGAGGTTGCGATCGGTTCCGTCGTTCTGCGGGCCCGGCAGCACGTCGACGAAGTCCTGGTGATAGACGACGGGTGCACGGACAGCACCGCGAAGGTTGCCCGAGATGCAGGGGCGACCGTCATCTCGCACGGAACTCAGAAGGGGAAAGGGCAGGGGATCAAGAACGCTGTACGGTATGCAGTCGACCACGACTACGACTGCCTGGTTCTCATGGACGGGGACGGCCAGCACGACCCGGGGGAGATACCTCTCCTGGTCAAACAGATCCGCGCCGATGCCGCCGATCTCGTCATCGGGTTTCGAACCTTCGACCAGATGCCGTTTTACAGGCGGTTCGGCCGGGCGGTGCTCGATATCGCCTCCAGCAACGCGAGTTCAATAACCGACTCGCAGTGCGGCTTTCGGGCGCTGAACAGGAAGACCATGGAATCGATGCTCGGCTCGCTTCGGATGGATGATTTCTCGACTGAATCGGAGATGCTCCAGATCGCCCAGGAGAGACGTTTGCGTATCGGGGAGACGCCGATCAACTGCAAATACGGTGATTTCGATACATCCACAAAGAACCCCCTTTCTCATGGTATGGAGGTGCTCGGATCGATATTCTGGCTTGCCGTGGAGAGAAAACCACTCCTCCACATCGGCCTGCCCGGGATTGCCGCGATGTTCACCGGGATTTTCTTTTTCCTCCAGTTCCTCCAGGGATTCAGTGAAACCGGCCTCGTCCCGATAGAACACGGTATGCTTGCATCGCTCTTCCTGATCCCGGGGACGGTCGCACTCATGCTGGGCCTGACGCTTACCCTCATTGCAAGGATGCGGGAGTGAGCGGGGTGAACGATACGATGCAGAGGAGACGTGAAGAATGATTGGAGTGATACTCGGCACGCGGCCGGAGATCGTCAAGATGTCCCCCGTCATCAGGGAGTGCGAACGCAGGGGTATTGACTACTTCATCCTGCATACCGGGCAGCACTACTCCTATGAGATGGATCGGCTTTTTTTTGAGGAACTCGAACTCCCCGAGCCGGATTACAGCCTCGACGTAGGTTCCGGAACTCATGCCGGCCAGACGGCAAAGATCATGACCGGCGTCGAGGACGTTCTCCAGAAAGAGTCGCCCGACGTCGTTCTGGTGCAGGGAGATACGAACACCGTCATGGCCGCGGCTCTGGCAGCATCGAAGTTGCATATGAGGGTGGGGCATATCGAAGCGGGACTCCGGAGTTTCAACCGCTGGATGCCCGAAGAGATCAACCGGGTGCTCACCGACCATATCTCAGACTACCTCTTCGCCCCGACGGAGAGCGCGAGAGAGAACCTCATCCGCGAGGGGATCGCTGAGCGGAAGATCTGTGTGACCGGCAACACCGTCGTCGATGCGGTATACCAGAATCTCGGCATAGCGAAGAAAAAGGGCGACGTATTGAAAGAACTCGATCTCGAGCCCCGTGAATACTTCCTTGTCACCGCCCACCGGCAGGAGAACGTGGACAACCGGAAACGGCTCAAAGAGATCTTAAAAGGGCTCGAAGTGGTGCAGAAGGAGTTCTCCCTCCCGGTCGTCTTCCCCGTCCACCCGCGAACCGAGAAACGGATCAAGGAACTGGGCTTCGGTGTCGACGGGTTAAACCTCACCAAACCCTTCGGGTTCCTGGAGTTCCTGCAGCTGGAGTCGCAGGCGAAACTCGTGCTGACCGATTCCGGCGGCGTCCAGGAAGAGGCCTGTGTTCTCGGCGTTCCCTGTGCAACGATGCGCTACGACACGGAGCGGCCCGAGACGCTGGACGTCGGATCGAACATCCTGGTCGGTGCTGACTCAAGAAAAATACTCGAAGCGGTTCGTTCCGCAGAAACCTGGAAATCCGGGTGGAAGAACCCCTACGGCGATGGAATTGCCGGGAAAATGATTGTCATGGTCTGTGCCGCCGCACGGCCCCAATGATTGCCCGAGGAGAATGCAAATGAAGATCTGCGTACTGGGATTAGGATACATAGGATTACCGACTGCACTGTTGTTTGCGGCTCGTGGAGCGGATGTTGTGGGCGTTGACGTGAAGCAGAGCGTTGTGGATTGCCTCAATCGCGGGAGCCTGCCGTTCGGGGAGCCAGGGCTCGACGCCCTGTACAGCGAGGCCAAAAGCCGGTTCCTCGCCAGAACCGAGCCGGAGACCGCCGACGTCTTCCTGATTGCCGTGCCGACACCCCTGGATCCGGCAACAAAAGTCTCCAACCTCTCCTACGTCAAGAGCGCAGCCGACATGATCGCCCCCCATCTTCGCGGAGGGAACCTGGTCGTCCTCGAATCGACCGTCCCTCCAGGAACCAGCGAACGGGTCATCATCCCGAGACTCGAAAAGAGCGGTGTTGCCGCCGGAGACTTCCTCTACGCCCACTGCCCCGAGCGGGCGATACCAGGGCGAACCCTGCAGGAGATGACGGGCAACAACCGCATCATCGGCGGCTACGACCGGGACTCCACCGACCAGGCCACCGCGATCTACCGAACCTTCGTCCGCGGGCAGATATACCAGACCGACACGAGGACGGCGGAGTTCGTCAAGTTGATGGAGAACACCTGCCGCGACGTGAATATCGCGCTCGCAAACGAGTTCGCCCAGCTCGCGGAAGAGTGCGGGATCAACGTCTGGGAGGCGATCACTCTCGCAAACAAGCACCCCCGGGTCACCGTCCTCAACCCCGGTCCGGGTGTCGGAGGGCACTGCATCGCCGTCGACCCCTGGTTCCTGACCGAGAACTCAACCCGGTGCAGGATGGTCTCCACTGCGCGGGAGATCAACGACTCCATGCCGAACTATGTGCTGCGTATCGCACGTGGCCTTCTCGCCGGCGTTCAGGATCCGGTGATCAGCATCCTCGGCGCCGCCTACAAGGGCAACGTCGGCGATACCCGGGAGAGCCCGGCGTTCAAGTTCATCCAGCTCGCCGAGAACGAGGGATACGCTATCCGGTGTCACGACCCGTATGTAACAGAGTTCGCGCACCCCCTCATGGATCTCCCAAAAGCAACCGCCGGTAGCGACTGTATCGTCATCCTCACCGATCACGATTGTTTCCGGGAACTTGACCCAGCAGAACTCCAGGTGAGGACGAAGTTCGTCATAGATGCCCGGAACATCCTCGATCACGAGAAGTGGACCGACCAGGGCTTTACCGTCCGTGTGCTGGGTGACGGTTCATCGGTGCAGCAGACGGTTCCGGGAGAGATCGCGGCTCCGGCAGGGCTGTATTCTGCAGGCGCCTCGCGGCCGATTGCGTCCTCATCGCCGCCCTCCGTATCCCTGCTCTCTCCGAACGGGCGGGAGGGCTTCCTTTAGTCCTCCCGTACACGGTTTCGCAAAGCAGGGACCGCCAGCCGGTCCCCCACGACCCCATTCAGATACTACGAGGAGTTGCATGAAACAGGTATGCATCGTATCACAGCACTTTCCGCCGGAAAAATCAGGTAACGCATCAAGAATCCATGACACCGCCGCACACCTTGCAAAACTGGGGATCGGCGTGACTGTGCTTGCGCCGCACCCCACGTTCCCTACCGGCTCGTTCTCCCGTACCTGGAAGCGCTCGGACGTGCAGGAGGTCGATGGGATCCGGATTGTCCGCCTCTGGACCTGGCAACCGGGCACCGGCGATCCGGGGTTTGTCAGCAGGATGGCCTACTACCTCTCCTTCCCGGTGCATGCCGCACTCTGGCTGCTCTTCACCCGGAACCGGTTCGACGCAATCATGACGTCGGCGCCACCGCTCTTCACCGGGATCCCGGGGTACGTCCTGAAACGGACGTCACGGGTGAAGTGGATCCTCGATATCCGCGACCTCTGGATCGATGCATCGATAGGCCTTGGTTTCCTCAGGGAAGGAAGCCTCTACGAGAAAGTGAGCCGGATATTCGAGCAGATGTGTCTTGACCGGGCCGACCTCGTCGGGGTCACGACGGAAGAGCTCGGGCGGAGGATCTCGGCGCGCTATCGGGTTACCGCTCCCATGGAACTGATGCCGAACGGCGTCAACACCGACTTCTTCCGTCCCGCGAACCACGGGAAGAAGCGGCAGATCATCTACGCCGGAAACGTCGGGCACGCCCAGGATCTCGACAAGGTGGCTCTCGCCGTCAAGTCGATGAACGGCACCTACAACCTGAAGTTCGTCATCGTCGGCGACGGCGACACCAGGAAGAGTCTTGAGAGGCTGGTGAAGGCGGAGAGCCTGACCGACTCCGTCGTCTTCACGGGCACCCTTCCCCGCGAGGAGATCCCGCGGCTGCTCTCGGAATCACTCGTGGGGGTGGCGCCCTTAAAGAGGCTCGCGAACCTCGAATACGCCGCCCCCACCAAGGCCTACGAGTACATGGCGTGCGGGATACCCTTCGTCGGCTGCGGGAACGGTGAGATCGCCCATCTCGCGAAGAAGTCGGGTGCAGGGGTCATCGCCGAGAACACACCGGAGGCGATCGCCACGACGCTTTCCGCGCTTCTCGACGATCCAGAGAAGATAGAGGAGATGGGGCGCCGTGGCCGGGAGTACGTCGCGGAGCACTACGACCGGCGATCGGTTGCCCTGAAACTGAAACACTACATTGAGAGGATGACATGGACGGGCGCATAAGATCGCTTCTCTCCCGCGTTGCCGGGGAGGTCAGGGAGCTCGCCGTCGTCGACGGCGAGACCGCGTACATCCGCGACCCGGTCTTTCCGGTCATCCGGAACCGCGTGCACGCCGAGGTCGCAAAAGCGATGCTCCGGTCAGGCGGCGACCCGCTCGTGGGCCCGATCCTCGACTACACTGTCGGGTGCCAGAACCAGGACGGATCCTACAACGAGGTTCACGTGAACTACAACGAGCCTTCGGCCCTGATCACGGCGTTTATCGGCGACGCGCTCCTGGAAGCGGCGGAGCGGTATCCGCACGAGGAGGCGCTTTCAAAGGCCCGGGACTATGTCCTCGCCGCCGAGAGGAGCCGGGGATGTTTCCTGAAGTCCCGGGGCTACACCGCCGACCACCTGAACGTCGACGCCTCCTGCGGGGCGTTCCTCGCCCGGTATGCGGAGCGCTACGACGATGAGGAAGCCCGTGCAGCCGCGTTGCGGGCGGCGGAGAACGTCGTCCGCCACCAGCGGCGCGACGGCGTCTACCCCTACGCGGTCGATAAGGGGACTTATCCCTACGTCTTCAATCTCCCCTGCGTGCACTACCAGGGGGTGACGATCTACTACCTCGCAAAGGCAAACGATGCCCTGTGCGACGAGCGGGTCGACGGAAGCATCGCGAAAGGCGTGCGGTGGCTTGCGGACGCCCAGCGCCCCGGCGGGCGGTTTGACTGGTCGAGGAGCGGGCTATCCTTCGCCTACTACCTCTCTGGGGCGTACGCGTTCGCCCTGGCCTCGTTCGTCTATGCGTCGCGGACGGACGAGCGTTACCGCGAACACGCCGACCGCTGTCTTGAGCAGCTCGAGCGGGATGTGCAGGGGCTCACCCCCCGGTGGGAGCCCGGCTCCTGGGCAGGTCTCGTCCCGTCCGTCGCCACGGCGGCGAGGGCGGCGTCGCTCGGGAACTACCCGTTGCGGCACCGGGCGTTCCGGTTCGGCTACGGCATGTATCGCGAGATCGCCCGCCGCCGGTACGGAGAAACCCCGGAGACGCGGTCGTTCGAGGCGCTCTGCCGACTGCTCGGGATCCGAACTTCAACCGTGGAACCGTCGAATAACTTCCCCGATCTCTTCATGACCTCGGAGGTGCTCGACTGCCTCAGTCAGTCGAGAGTCTGGGAGAACCACATATGAAACAGGTATTGCTCGACCTGCAGTCAGGGTCCATCCAGGTGGAGAACGTTCCCGTTCCCGCCGTAACGAGGGGGGTGGTCGTCGAGAACGCCTACTCCCTCATCAGCGCCGGCACGGAGTCGTCGCTGATCAACCTCGCACAGCAGTCGCTCGTCGGCAAGGCGAAGGCACGCCCCGACGATGTGAAAAAAGTCATCCAGAAAGTGGGGACGGACGGCCCTCTCTCGGCCTACCAGCAGGCGATGAGCCGCCTGGCGAAACCCGAACCACTCGGCTACAGCTCTGCCGGCACGGTGGTGACGACCGCGTCCGACGAGTTCGAGGTCGGCGACCGCGTCGCCTGCGCCGGAGCCGGGTATGCGGTGCATGCCGAGTACGTCTCGGTTCCAAAGAACCTCTGCGTCAGGATCCCCGACGGTGTCGAGTTTAAGGAGGCGGCGTTCACGACCGTAGGAGCGATCGCGATGCACGGCGCGAGAAACGCGAATGTCACCGTGGGCGAGAACGTCGCGGTGATCGGGCTCGGTTTGATCGGGCTTCTCACCGTCCAGATCCTCAAAGCCGCAGGGTGCCGGGTGATCGGGATCGATATCGACCGGGAGAAACTTTTACTCGCAGAATGCCTCGGTGCGGACGTCGTCTCGAACTACGACGGCCTCTTCGAGAGGGCGCGGGCGTTATCGCCGTTCGGGGCGGACGCGGTCGTCATCACCGCCGCCACCCGGTCAAGCGCCCCAATCGAGGCCGCCGGCCGCCTGGTCCGGGATAAGGGGAGGGTCGTGGTCGTCGGGAACGTCGGCATGAACGTGCCCCGGGATGTCTTCTACGCAAAAGAGGCGGAGGTCGTCGTCTCCCGGTCATACGGCCCCGGCCGCTACGACAGGAACTACGAGGAGCGGGGGATCGACTACCCGATCTACGTTCGGTGGACGGAGAAGAGGAACATGGAGGCGTTCCTTGAACTGGTGCGCCAGAAGAAGATCGACCTCGACCGCCTGATCACCCATACGTTCCCGCTCGACGACGCACCGGGGGCTTACGACCTCATCAACACCGGAAAAGAACGGTTCATCGGGGTTCTCTTGCAGTACAGCCCGAACGGTGCGGGTGCCTCCGGCACCGTCGTCCGCTTCCCGGGGCCCGGCGCACGGACACGGAAGGCTCCGGCCGCGGCCCGGACGCTCGGGTGTATCGGCGCCGGGGTTCACGCCCAGAGCGCCCTCTACCCGCACCTCTCCGCCCTTCCAGTGAACCTCGGGGGGCTCGCGACCGCGACGGGACTCTCGGCGCAGACGGTCGCGAAGAAGTACGGGTTCGCCTACTGCACCACCGACCACCAGAGGATCCTCGACGACCCCGATATCGACGCAGTGATGATCGCGACCAGAAACGATCTCCACGCACCGATGGCGATCAACGCGCTGCGTGCCGGAAAAGACGTCTTCGTGGAAAAACCGCTTGCGACCGATATCGACGGCCTCCGGCGGATCGTCGAGGCCAGAAACGAGTCCGGGCAGCGGCTGATGGTCGGGTTCAACCGCCGCTATTCCCCGCTTGCGGTGAAGATGAAGAATTTCTTCGCAAACCGGGCAACTCCCGCCGTCCTGCACTACCGGGTCAACGCCGGGCAGATCCCGCCCGAACACTGGGTGCACGACGACGAGCAGGGCGGCGGCATGCTGATCTCGGAGTGCTGCCACTTCATCGACTTCATGCAGTACATCACCGGGGCACGGCCGGTCCAGGTCGTTGCCCGGGCGATCGAGCCGACCGGGACGCTCCAGAAGTACGACAACTTCCAGGCGACCCTAACCTTCGACGACGGGTCGCTCGGCACCGTCACCTACACGACGCTCGGCGACCGCTCCTACCCCAAAGAGACCGTCGAGGTCTTCGCCGGCAACGCTGTCGGGAGGATCACCGACTTCCGCGACCTCGAACTCCGGCGGGAGGGGAAGGCATCGCGGGAGAGACGGTGGCTCGCCCAGGAGAAAGGGTTTGCCGAGGAACTCCTGGCGTTCGTGAAGGGCGAGGAGCCGGAATTCGCCGCAAGCGTCGCAACGACGCTTGCAACGTTTGCGGCATGGGAGTCGATCGATACCGGGACAGCGCAGGAGATCGATCCCGGGCGGGTGGGGTTGTGAAGCAGTTCAACCAATTTTTGCGATGTCTAAGGACGGGCCCCTTTACGGCCTTGATAGCGAAGCCGTCCCAAAAAGCCTCTTCCCTGAGGGAAGATATTTGAAAGGGGCATAAAAGCGATATAAAATCATATACTCAAATTTCCGATAACGCATGTAAAAAGCTTTGAACCATGAGGATCTGTAGTCGCCGAATACTGTTCGGGCGACTTCAGTTACTAAAATAGCAGAGATATGCGCAAAGGTAGAAGTTGTCCCAAACGCTATTGCCGGGAGGGGGACACCCCCTCCCGGACTCTCCCCCGAGTGGCGATATCCAATGGAAAGCCGTTTCACCCTTCTTGTTCAGAATGTGGCTCAAATGGTAGATAACTGGGAAGTAAGGGCTCCGGTTAGGGTATGCCGGAGGTTCGGAGATCTTTTTGGACGAACTCGTATACTGTTAAGGTGGGTTATTCACACTGCCCGTTATGGTAGGGGTATTGCTGGAGCTCACCTTTATTTCAAGGATTCAATTTAAAAAAGGCTTTTCAAGGCTAAAGGTTAATTTCCCACATTCATTTTGCTGCGTATTCTATTCCCAAACAATTCCGCGAAATAAGCATCGACAAGTATTTGGTATGGAATAATGATTTCTCATCATGGTGATAAATGAGACAAAACGCGAATCATACGTAAAGCGACTTTTCTTAGGGGAGAAAAAACGTGTCGACTCTGGAGAAAGGAAAAAGAAAGAAAGGATAAGCCCTGACGATGCACAAGGCAAAGAAATCGTCCGTAAGTATAAAGCAAAATGTGACGTGTGCAGTCTGCCTTATACGGATCCCCACCAATTTGCCATTCATCATATTAATGGGGATCCAGAGATCACAATTACTCGAAATCTGACTCTTCTGTGCAGTAACTGCCATAATGGCATTCACGGTACCGTAGATAGCCAGATAAAGGATTATAAAAATAATCAGAAGAAAATCGCTGGTGAAAAACAGAGTTTGTCAATAAAACCTAAAAAAAACCAAAGTTAAGTGTGGGTTTTGCAGGGGTAGTGGAAAGGGATTAACAGGATTTTACCATTGTCCAGTGTGCCAAGGGGAGGGGCAAATCGAAGTCTTCAGTCCGCCAGAGAAATGCAGAGTCTGTAAAGGAACTGGAAAGGATTCTCTTGGCATAACAACGTGCCAGAAGTGTGGTGGCACAGGATATACCAACACCACAAAAAGACTTGACTGAAACTGAGAATCTGGCTATCTTTGATTCTCAGGCCTCAGGTGGAGTAACTGTCATTTCTCGGAACACCGAGAGCCCTATTCCACCGGCTATCGCCACGCACTGCCCCCGCCCCCGGGGCGGGGGAGGAGGCCGAAGGCCGGGCGGGGTGGGGGCTACAGGCAGCAATCTATGAGCAGGGGGCGGAGAAGAAGCAGGCCCCTCCCCGCGAGCCGCCTCCCCTATTAGCGATATCACCACGTGCTGCTCTCGCTCCGAAACATCGCACCAACAGAAAAAAAACACCCGGGGAGAGCCCGGGCCCCCCGCCTGATACCGGCTCAGCGTTTACGGGGACGAAATCCGGGCGTTTCGGACATACGCCAGCTGCTCGCGGATCCTCTCCGGGACGGTGCGGGATTCCTCCACCGAAACGCCCTCCTTCCACTCCTCGCGGCACGAGCAGTCCAGGCTGTCGAACTCCGCCGTGTCGAAATAGGAGTTGTAACGCTGGATCGCTTCCGTAATCTCGGCATCGCACGTCCCGCAGTTCCGGGCCCAGTCGAGCGACTCGACCGAGTAGTTCCAGGGGCTGACGTAGACATGGGCACGGTTCCCGAACCGCTCCCGGCACTGCTGCAGGAGTTCAATGAGCGTCCAGAGCCACGGCGGGCGGTAGAGATCGTTCTTCCAGAGTTCGTGTACGACGGTGTTCTTCTCGACCGTCGTCACCTCGAGGTCGACGTAATCGATCCCGCGCGAGACGCAGTAGGAGATGGTCTGCAGAATATCATTTATTGCTTCTCCTTCGGTAAGGAACGGCGGTTTTACCAGGAGGAGCGGTTTCGTCAGCACGCCCATCCCCCGCATCCTCGAATGGAAGAGATCGAAGTTGTTCGCCGAGAACCCCTTGTTGATGCAGAGGTTCATCACCTGGGCGTTTGCAGACTCGAACCCGAACGCCACCTCGAGCTGCCGCCCGTTCAAGGCTTTCTTCATCTTTGCCACGTGCTCATCGGGGGAATAATCGATCCTCGACTCGACGACCACCTTTTTGATGTTTTTGTAGCCGTCGATGTACGAGCAGATCTTCTCGATGGCGGCAACCGGCATCTCGCGTTCGTTAAAGATGTTGCCGTCGTTGTAGATCGAGACGATCGGGTAATCCTCGAGATCGACGGTATCCATCACGTACTCGAACTGCGCAACGTACTCGTCCGCCGATATCTCCCTGCCCCGGGACGTTGCACAGTAAAACCCGCACATGGTGCACCCCCCCGTCTTCTCGACCCACTCGCACCCCGTGGAACGGAGGAAGATGATCAGCCGCCTGATGGGCTGATCGTCGAGATGGCCTATCCGCTCCTCCCATCCGATGGGAACCGTAAAATCGAGGTCGTGCGGAGCGTCTCCATTCCGTTTGCGCAGCCCGCCGGCCAGTGCCCGGATCTCATTTAGAATATCATTTTCCGTTGAGGGACCCGTAAAGGTCTCTGCGCTGCTACTGCTATCAGGTACGGCCCTATCCAGAATCATTATCCCCCCTGTTCCGGGCATGCACCTTCATGCCGAAGGCGCGCATCCCCGGTGACTGTCGCCTTATCTTAGCAAGACATACCCCTGATAGGGCTCCGCATATTTATAACTTATCCAATCGGCCAGGTTATCGGGCTATGTTTGCGAAAAGGTATTCTTTGACAGGAAATCCAGAAAATCAGGCAATCTGTTGAGATGACTCGGATCCGGACTCCTGCCGTATTTCCCCAGGAGGCTATCCATTCGTCCATAGAACCCTGATCCCGAATGGGAGAGATGACAGCATGCCAATTTTTATATACGTTGTTCGGGGGTATAGTATCGCGATGCACCGGCGAGCATTCATCCGGGCGGATCACCCGAAGAACAGCCGGAAAGCGACAGTGGAGACTGAAAAGCAGTGGGACGAAGAGGCGGCGTGACCGTCCGTTTTCGGTGGATATGGAAGAAGAGCGCGTAAAGAAGGGAACGAAGATCATGGTTCGTCTGGGAGAGAGGATCTGCGGCAGGGAATCGTTCACTGCAAAAGCTCTCGGGCTCCTCCCGGCTTATAACACCTATCGAAAGACCTACGCCCTTCTCCAGGAGTCCCAGGGGTGGAGCCGGGAAGAACTCGCGGCCCACCAGGCCAAGGCGCTCTCGCGTCTGCTCGACCACGCCTACGAGAATGTCCCTTACTACCGCCGGGTCTTTCAGGAGCAGAGCCTCGTCCCCGAGGACATCCAGACTCCCGAAGACCTGGTGCTCCTCCCGTTCCTGACCCGGGCAGACCTCCAGACCAACCTCCCCGACTTAAAAGCCCAAAACTACCCGGAGTCCGCCTTCGAGTACGTCACCACCGGCGGCTCCACCGGTATCCCGGTCGGGTTCTACTACGAGAGAGGGGTCTCCCGCGCCCGGGAATGGGCGTTCATGAAGACCCAGTGGGACCGCGTCGGCTACCGGTTCACCGACCGTTGCGCCGTCCTCCGGGGCTACATCGTTGGATCGGCAAAAGAAGGTGTCTACTGGAAGAAGACCCTCTGCGGCCGGTGGCTGCTGATGTCTTCCCATCACATGGCCGAGGAGACGCTGCCCGCCTACATCGACCGGATCAAGAGGTTCAAACCCCGCTTCATCCAGGGATACCCCTCCACGGCCGTGATCCTGGCACGGTACATGCGGGAGCACGGGATCGAACCGTTCCCGACCGTCAAAGCCGTCCTCTGCGGGTCGGAGAACCTCTACCCCTGGCAGCGCGACCTCCTCACCGAGGCCTTCGGCTGCCGCGTCTTCTCCTGGTACGGCAACTCCGAACAGACAGTGCTTGCCGGCGAGTGCGAGGAGAGCTGCCATTACCACATCTTCCCCGAATACGGGATCGTCGAACTGATCGGGCGAGATGGACAGCCCGTCCAGGGGCCGGGGGCGATGGGCGAGGTGGTCGCGACCAACCTCACCAACTTCGTCTGCCCCCTCATCCGCTATCGCACCATGGACCTTGCCACAGCGGGCAGGGGCCCCTGTACCTGCGGCCGGAGTTACCCGATACTCGAACGAGTCGAGGGGAGGGTTCAGGACTTCATCGTGACAGGTAAAGGCGAACTCCTCTCCGGAATTGCCATGAACATTGACACCGATGCGTTCGATAACGTTAAACAGTTTCAGTTCTACCAGGAGAAAGTTGGGGAAGTCATACTGAATGTCGTGAGAAAACCGGCCTTCAGCAAGCAGGACGCGGAGTACCTCTACCGGGAAGTGAGCAGGAGTTGCGGTGACGACGTTCTGATCACCATCAGATACGTCGACAACATACCGCTCACCGCCCGCGGCAAGTATCGTTACTTCGTTCAGGACCTGCCGATACACTTCAGCGAACGAGAAGGGGGGATTGTCGAACATGCTTCCCCCGACCTTCTCGCCTGACCAGGGAGGTATGCATACGAAGGCAGGTCTTCACCGATGGGCGTCACGCGCAAACCCGCTCACCGTAAAGGCACTCAGCCTGGTGCCGTCTTACCGCACCTACCAGCAGATGTATGCGCTCCTCCAGCAATCCCAGTGGTGGAGCCGCGAAAAACTCGCGGCCTACCAGGCGCAGGCACTCTCGCGCCTGCTCGACCACGCCTATGAGAATGTCCCCTACTATCGCCAGGTTTTTCAAGAACGCGACCTCATCCCGGAGGACATCCAGGGCCCGGCGGACCTCGAACTCCTCCCGTTCCTGACCAAGGAGATCGTCCAGGCCAACCTCTCCGACTTAAAAGCTCAAAACTACCCGGAGTCCGCCTTCGAGTACGTGCGCACGTCCGGCTCCACCGGCACCCCCATGGGGTTCTACTACGAGAAAGGGGCCTCCCGCGCCCGGGAGTGGGCGTTCATGAAGACCCAGTGGGACCGCGTCGGTTACCGGTTCGGCGACCGTTGCGTCATACTCCGGGGGCACGTCGTGGACACGGTACCCAGTGGCACCTACTGGAGGCGTGCGCTCTTCGGCCGGTGGCTGATCATGTCCTCCCACCAGATGACCGAGGAGACCCTGCCGGACTACATCGACCGGATCCGCTGGTTTAAGCCGCGGTTCATCCACGCCTACCCCTCCACTGCCGTGATCCTGGCACGATATATGCGGGAGCACAGGATCGAACCGTTCCCGACCGTCAAGGCCGTCCTCTGCGGGTCGGAGAACCTCTATCCCTGGCAGCGCGACCTCCTCACCGAGACCTTCGGCTGCCGCGTCTTCTCCTGGTACGGCAACTCCGAACAGACGGTGCTTGCCGGCGAGTGCGAGGAGAGCGCCCACTACCACATCTTTCCCGAATACGGGATCGTCGAACTGATCGGAAGGGACGGCCGACCCGTCCAGGGGCCGGGGGCGATGGGCGAAGTGGTCGCGACGAGCCTCATCAACTTCGTCTGCCCCCTCGTCCGCTACCGCACCATGGACGTCGCGGTCACCACGGAGAAGCGGTGCTCCTGCGGGAGACAGTACCCCCTGCTCGAGAAGGTGGAGGGGAGGCTCCAGGAGTTCATCGTAACCCGGAGCGGACACCTGATCTCCGTCACGCCCATCAACTACGAATCCGAGGCGTTCGAGAATATACGGCAGTTCCAGATGTACCAGGAGGAGGTGGGCGAACTCATCATGAAGGTCGTCAGAAAACCGGCCTACACCGAGAAGGACACCCGGCAACTGACCGCTGAACTCCGGTGCCAGCTCGGTGACGGGGTGAACGTCCACGTCCGCTTCGTTGATGAGATCCCCCGTACCGAAGGCGGCAAGTTCCGGTACCTCATCCAGAAACTCCCCATCTCGATCGGCGATCTCTGAGCGTTCAGTCGATGTAGGGGACGACCCTGCGCTTCAGCCGGGGATTGTTAAAGACAGAGGTGTACGCCCATTCCGCCAGAGTCCCGACCATATCCTTCCGGCAGACCTCCATATACATGCCGAGAACCGAACAGAACTTGGACTTGAAGAAGTTCAGGTCGGGCGTGTTCGCCCCGATGTTCTCCAGGTACGAGTAGCCTTCAGCCCGTGCACGCCGAACCAGGAGCCACTGGAGATACTCGTTCCCTGCGTGAACACTCTCGAACCGCGGCGTGCCCATCCAGAGCAGGAACCGCTTGTACTCCTGGGTGGCAACGGCCCCCGTGAGCGCACCTTCCCGGTCGTAGAGGTAGTATGCCGCGAGATGATCCGGGTACGCCCGGAAGAGGTCCTCAAAGTAACGCCTGCTGATCATCGGGATGTTCATATCCGGCTGGCTGAACCGCCCGGCAAGCGCCGTATAAAGATCCGAGATATCGGTGCTCCGCACGAGATCCATCCCGGCCTTCTCGGCTTTTCTGATCTTATTCCGGAGTTTGTAGTGGAAATCCCCCCAGATCGTCTCGAGCGGCCGCGTAAGATCGATCACGTAGGTGTAGTGGACCTTCGGCGTATACCCCCTCCAGATGAACTGCCTGACATCGGTGAGGCCGGGGACGAAGGTCAGAGAGAAGTAATGCGGCGATATCGCGTCGATCTCTGCAGAGAGATCCGTCGCAACGAGATCCATGATCGCCTCCTGTTTGCCCAGTTTCAACGCGGTAAAATCCTTCGCCGGGATAAGGCCCAGGTAGGGGATGACCGCCTGCATGGGCGGGGGCGAGAAGAGCGTCTTGACCCCGTGCACGCTCCTGAAGAAGAGCGGGGCGAGGCAGACGAGTTCTTCCCCCTTGTAGATGCCGTACGGGAGGAGCTGGTACCCCGTATGCCGGGCTGTGACCGTCATGTAGTCCCACCCGTGGAAAAGCAGCCCGTACGGACTTGCATCGACAAATGAATCCCACACGCCCCTGTCTTTAACAAGTTCGAGCACCATAGAGTCTGACTTCCAGCCGAACGGTCATGCCTGACCGGGGCTGACACAGGATACCTCAGGAGTTATATTTATATCTTTCCCGGCAACACCGGGGAGCGCGGGGCTGCACCGATTTAAGCGGATCCGGGAGATGCCGGACCCCGGCAGACCCCTCCCGATCACCTTATGTAGGGGACAAACCTCTTCTTGATCAGCGGCCTGTTGACGATGTTGCTGTACGCCCACTCCGCAACCCTGCCCACGCCGTCTTTTCTGCTCACCTCAAAGAAGATAGCAAGATCCGGGTTGTACTTCGCCTTATGCACGTTCAGGTTCGGGTTGTTCGCCCCGGTATTCTCGAACTCCAAGAAACCCTTCTCTTTCGCGTTCCGGATAAGGCACCACTGGAGATACTCGTTCGCCGACGTGCCGTCGATCTTCGGCCCGCCGACCCAGAGGATATAACGCCTGTATTCCAGGGTCGTGCCGACCCCTTTGAGGTCGCCGGCCCGGTCGTAGAGATGGTAGACATGGGCGTGATCCGGATACGCCCGGAAGATATCCTCGAAGTAGTCGCGGTTGATCATCGGGATGTTCATATCCGGGCGGCTGAACCGCCGGCGCACCGTCTCGTAGAACAGGGTGAGACCGTCGCCCTCCTCCAGGTGGTACCCCTCCTTCTCGAACCGCCGGAGGCTCGTGCGCAGCTTCGCGTTCACGTTCCCCCAGAGGGTCTCGATCGACGGTGCGAGGTCGATCGTATACGAGTAGTTGATCCCGGTCCGGTAGCCGTCCCAGATGAACCGGCGGATGTCGTGAAAGCCCGGGACGAACGTCATCGAGAGATAGTTCGGCGCAATATCGCGGAGGGCTTCCTTGAGCCCGTCGGCCACCGCCTGCAGCATCGACTCCTTTTTGCTCTGCTTCGCCGCTGCATAATTCCTGCCCATGACCACCCCGAGATACGGTATGACCGCCTGCATGGGCGGCGGCGAGAGCACAACGGTGACGCCGTTCATCCGCCTGCAGAAGAGGGGGCAGATTGCGAGCAGTTCTTCGCCCCGGTAGATGCCGTAAGGGAGAAACGTATACCCGGTATGCCGCTCTGTGATCGTTAAGAAGTCCCACTTATGAAAGAGGAGACCTGAAGGGCTCTCGTCGATGAAGGTATCCCAGATATCTCTGTCAGCGATGATCTCGACCGGCAAGCCGTTTTTCCTCCGCTCTGCCGGAGATCTCCGGCAGGTCTTTAACTCCTGCAATCGGCCATATAAAACTAACGGATCGCGGGCCCATGCCGGGGCATACAGCGCGACCGGGCGCACAAACACGATACCCATCCCGGTGTTTCCGGACATCAGGGATCCTGAACCGGGAGTATCGGGATACTATGCTGCACGGTACCGCGAACCCGAACCCTAAATCCTGCCGGTCGCCATCATCAACCGTTTCACAAAAGAACGGTATGCCCACTCGGATAACGTGCCGAGGGCATCCTTCTTCTCGACCTCAAAGTACATCGTAAGATCGGGGTTGAACTTCGACTTGAAGAGGGCCGGACCGGGGTTGTTCGCACCCATATTCTCGAACGTCCGGTAGCCTTCGGCGTGTGCACGCTCAATCAGGAGCCACTGGAGATACTCGTTCCCTGCATGAGGGTTCTCGATCCTCGGGGTCCCCAACCAGAACAGGAACCGCTTGTACTCCTGGGCGGCCACCACGGCCGCGACCTCGTCCTCTGCATCGTAGAGGATGTAGATCCCGATCTCCGGGTAGGCACGCACGAGATCCTCGAGGTAGTCGCGCTTGATCGCCGGTATGTCGAGCGACGGGTCACGGTAACGATCAGAGATGAACGCATAAAGCGTGGAGACATCGCCGGATCTCTCCAGCCGAAGACCCGCCTTCGACTCCTTCCTCAGTGTGGTGCGGAGCTTGGCGTTGAGGTTGTTCCAGATCTCCTCGATCGGCTGCGTAAGATCGATGGTGTAGGTATACCGGACCCGTGCATCGCACCGGTCCCAGAGGTAGTGTCGTATATCTTCGAATCCCGGGACGAAGGCTACCGAGAGGTAGTTCGGCGAAATCTCCAGGAGTTCCCCGCGGATCTCTTCTGCGATCAGCCTGAGAAGGGATTCTTTCTTGCTCCGCTTGAGCGACCCGAACTTCCCGCTCGTCACGCACCCGAGGTGGGGAATCACCGTGAGAGGCGGGGGTGAAAAAACGGCGTTGATACCGTGTATCCGCTTCCAGAAGAGCGGAAACACGCAGAGCGGCTCGTCGCCATTATAGATCGCGTATGGAAGAAGCGTGCTCTTCGTATGGTTTGCCGTCAGGTGCAGGTAGTCCCACTTATGAAAGAGGAGGCCCGAAGGGCTCTCTTCGATGAAGGTATCCCATGTATCTCTGTCCTCGACTCTGATCGCTGCCATTCCTTCCGTCACTCCGGTGTTGTCATGCAGTCTGAGGCCCCGCGACCTCTAATCACCTCCCGGATTCATATACCTTTCTTTGGTTCCGGCGGATCGCGCAACCGGTCGCCGCGGGGCCGGGCGCAGCCACCCAGCCCGGGCAGCGAGCCCGGACTCGCAGGCAGGAATCATTATATACCGGAGCACGTGAGGTAGGGGCATGGTCGCACTCCGCCTCCTTGCCATGGACGACGTTTCGTTCCGTTCGTGGGAGGGCAACGGTTCGGATGCATACGGCGACATCTGGGTGCTCATACCGGAGAATAGCCTCTTTCCTGAGTTCCTGAAACATTTTTCCCGCACATCCGGCCGGGATCTGACTTCGATACCATACTCCGAGAACTTCTTCTGAACGCACCCGGTCTCCAGGGAAGCCGGTCGTCTTCATCGCGCCGCTGATGCCATTCAGCCGTACCGGGAGCAAAACGTTTAATGCAGAGTATCGATATGAGCACCTCGATGGGTGTGCGGATGAATCATCGGGGATTGAAGCCTCTCCGGCTCGAGAATTCTGTGACGGCGAGGGCGCTTTGCATCCTCCCCGCATACTCTGCGTACCAAAAGACCTACGCCCTTCTCCAGGAGTCCCAGAGGTGGAACCGGGAAGAACTCGCGGCCCACCAGGCCCGGGCGCTCTTGTGCCTGCTCGACCACGCTTACGAGAATGTCCCTTACTACCGCCGGGTCTTTCAGGAGCAGAGCCTCGTCCCGGAGGACATCCAGACTCCCGACGACCTGGTGCTCCTCCCGTTCCTGACCCGGGAAGACCTCCAGACCAACCTCCCCGACTTAAAAGCCCAAAACTACCCGGAGTCCGCCTTCGAGTACGTCACCACCGGCGGCTCCACCGGTATCCCGGTCGGGTTCTACTACGAGAAAGGGGTCTCCCGCGCCCGGGAATGGGCGTTCATGAAGACCCAGTGGGACCGCGTCGGCTACCGGTTCACCGACCGTTGCGTCGTCCTCCGGGGCTACATCGTCGAGTCGGCAAAAGAAGGTGTCTACTGGAAGAAGACCCTCTGCGGCCGGTGGCTGCTGATGTCTTCCCATCACATGACCGAGGAGACGCTGCCCGCCTACATCGACCGGATCAAGAGGTTCAAACCCCGCTTCATCCAGGCGTATCCCTCGGTGGCGACGATCCTGGCAAGGTACATGCGGGAGCACGGGATCGAGCCGTTCCCGACCGTCAAGGCCGTCCTCTGCGGGTCGGAGAACCTCTACCCCTGGCAGCGCGACCTCCTCACCGAGGCCTTCGGCTGCCGCGTCTTCTCCTGGTACGGCAACTCCGAACAGACGGTGCTTGCCGGCGAGTGCGAGGAGAGCAGCCATTACCACATCTTCCCCGAATACGGGATCGTCGAACTGATCGGGCGAGATGGACAGCCCGTCCAGGGGCCGGGGGCGATGGGCGAGGTGGTCACGACCAACCTCACCAACTTCGTCTGCCCCCTCATCCGCTACCGCACCATGGACGTCGCGGTTCGCGGGCGAGACTCCTGCACCTGCGGCCGTGCCTACCCGATGCTCGAACGGGTCGAGGGGAGGCTCCAGGAATTCATCGTGACGAAGAACCGCCGGTTCATATCGATGACCGCGGTAAACATGCACTCCGACATCTTCGACAACGTCGCACAGTTCCAGTTTCACCAGGAGAAGGAAGGAGAGACTCTGCTACGGATCGTAAAAAAACCCGGATACGGCGACCGCGACACGGAACGCATCCTCCGGGAACTCGACAGAAAATTCGACGGCGACGTGGACGTGACCATCCGCTTCGTCGATGAGATCCCCCGCACCCGGCGCGGCAAATACCAGTTCCTGATACAGGAACTCCCGCTGGGCCAGTGGGGCATTTCGGTGTGAGAACCATGCAAAAACTCAGATTAACGGCAGTAGGAGACATATGGGTTCGGACGGCGAACCACCAGTACCCGTTTGGGCAGGTCGCCCATCTCCTCCAGGATAAAGACATCCTCTTCGGGAACCTGGAGACCACCCTCTCGGATACGGGCGAACCGGCAGAGAAACACCACGTGATCTTCACATGCCCGGATGCGGCCCGGTATCTGAAAGAGGCCGGGTTCGACGTCATGAGTGTCGCAAACAACCACTCAGGCGACCTCGGGGTCGAAGGTTTCAAGAACACCCTGAACGCACTCGAGCGACGGGGCATCGTCGCCATCGGCGGCTCGGTAACCGAAGAACGCCAGGAGCCGGTCATCCTCGAGAAGAACGGTGTCTCAATCGGGTTCGCGGGTTACACGATCGGCAAACTCGCAATCTCACGCGAAGTCTCGGTCAACCGGCTGGTCGAGGAGGATGTCCTCAAAGATATCGCATCCCTCAAGGGTCGGTGTGACCATATCGCCGTCTCGTTGCACTGGGGGACGGAGATGGCCTACTACCCATCTCCTGAGCAGATCGACCTCGCCCACCGGCTCATCGATGCAGGAGCCACCCTGATCCTTGGACACCACTCCCATACCATGCAGGCGATCGAACGCTACCACGGAGGGCTCATTGCCTACTCGCTCGGCATGTTCCAGTTCGAGCCGCGCTGGCCCCACAACATCTCGCGGGAGGCGATCATGCTCTCGGTCGATCTGCAGAAGAACGGTGTCGTCGGGTCGTATGAGGCGGTGCCGCTCATCATCGGCAACGATTTCATACCCTATCCCGCAGAGGGGGCGATGGGTGAGGAGATCCTGAACTTCCTTTCCGAGATCTCGCGACCGGTCGCCGAGGGCAGGCTCACCAGGACACGATGGTTCGAGGAGATCGCGCCAGTCTATATGAAGATGAACCTCGAGAGTTACCGTTACCGGATACGCCGCAAAGGTCTCTTCCCCCTCATGGAAATGGGAGCCTGGTTCTTCACGCCGTTCTGCCTGAAATGCTGTGCCGGCCTCGTACGGCGGCTTTTTCGCCCGGAACTGGCACGCAGGAGGCGCGCCCCGGGACAGAACGCCGGGGACTGAACAGGGGTACGTACGGGAGCACGCAGGAACCCGGTTTGGCCGGATGCCCTCTCCGGCCCTTTTTTCGCCGCATTCATCATGAAGGCCGGCCATTCCCCGGAAAATCCATCAGGTGCCCGGGGACCGGATCGCAAAACCCTCATTACAATTGATGACAAATATAAACGCGAGGAGTGTAACCAATTTGTCAGCGATTCCAAAGGAGGAGTATCTCTATAAGTGCACATCCGCCTGCGCGGGGTGCAGCTCTTCCCTATGTCTGCGTTACGTGCTCAAAGCCGCCGGATCTGACTCCGTCCTGGTCATACCCGCCTGCTGCACCAGCGTCATCCAGGGGATTTATCCCGGCACGGCGATGAACGTGCCCGTCTACAACGTGGCGTTCGCCGCATCCGCGGCCTGCGCCTCCGGCATGAGCGAGGCGTTTGCGGCCGCAGGAAAGGAGACCAACGTCATCGTCTATGCGGGCGACGGCGGAACGGTCGACATCGGAATTCAGGCGCTCTCCGGTGCCTTCGAGCGCGGCACCAATTTCCTGTACATCTGCTACGACAACGAGGCATACGGCAACACAGGCATGCAGCGGTCGGGTGCAACACCGCTCGGGGCGCGCACCACCACGACCCCCGGCGGCAAGCCCACGACCAAGAAAGACCTCGACCGGATCATCGAGGCGCACAACCCGCCCTACATGGCGACCGCCTGTAGCGCCTACCCCCTCGACCTCTACAAGAAGGTCAAGAAGGCGCTCTCGATCGAGGGGCCCAAGTTCATCCACATCCTCGCACCGTGCCCGCCGGGGTGGCGTTACCCCACGGAGAAGACGGTCGAGATGGGGAAACTCGCCGTGAAGACGGGGACGTGGATTCTCTACGAGCGCGAGTTCGGGAAACTCTCGATCAGCGGCCCGTCGAAGGCGGCGATGAAGCGGCCCGCGCCGCTCGAGGACTATATCAGGGGCCAGGGCCGGTTCAAGAACCTGAGTCCCGAGACCCTCGACCTGATGCGCCAGCAGGTGCAGCAGAACATCCAGCGGCTCTCCCGTGAGGAGGCAGGCGTATGCTGACGATAGCGACCGGCAACAGAGCGGTGGCCGACGCGGTGAAGGCCGCAAAACCGGGCGTCATCGCCGCATACCCGATCACCCCCCAGACCGAGATCGTCGAGCAGATCGCCGAATACGTCACCGGCGGCAACCTTGAAAGCCGCTATATCCCGGTGGAGAGCGAGCACTCGGCGATGGCGGCCTGCATCGGGGCGAGCGCCGGCGGCGTCCGGACGTTCACGGCGACGAGTTCCCACGGCCTCCTCTACATGCACGAGATGGTTCACTGGGCCGCGGGCGCGCGTCTCCCCATCGTCATGGCGAACGTCAACCGCGCCCTCGGGCCCGGGTGGAACACCTGGGCGGAGCATACCGACGCCTTCTCCCAGCGCGACACGGGTTGGCTGCAGGTCTTCGTGGGCACCGTCCAGGAGGCCTACGACGCCACCCTGATGGCGTTCAAGATCGCCGAGGACGAGAGGGTTCTCCTCCCGGTGATGGTCAACCTGGACGGGTTCGCATTGAGCCACATCACGCAGTCGCTCGATACGGTGGAGATCGGCGACTTCCTGCCGCCCTTCCACCTCCCGCACGCCATCGACACGGAAAACCCCCTTGGCTACGGGCCCATGACCGGGCCGGCCGACTACTTCCGGTTCCGGTGGGACATCGAGCGTTCGATGCGCGACTCCCGGGGCGTGATTACGGAGGTCGAGCGCGAGTTTGCCGAACGTTTCGGCCGCTCTTACGGCCCCACGGAGGACTACCGGTGCGAGGACGCCGATGTTGTTGTCGTCGCGATCGGAACCCTCGGCAAGGAGGCGGAGGTGGCGATCGACCGGCTCCGCGACGAAGGGATCAAGGCCGGCTCCATGCGCCTGCGCTGGTTCCGTCCCTTCCCGGACCTCGATCTTGCCGGCCGGGACGTGGTGGTCATCGACCGCGACTACTCCTTCGGCTTCGGCGGCGTGGTGGCGCATTCCCTCAAGTCGAAGACCGGGATCGAGCCCTACAGCGTGATCGCCGGCCTCGGCGGTCAGGAGGTCACCTACAACGATATCGCGGACTTCGTCAAGAACCGTCGTCCCGGCACCGAGACCTGGTTCGGGGTGAGCGATCATGTATGAGATACGGATCCATTCCCGGGGTGGGCAGGGCGGTGTCACTGCCGCGAAGCTCCTCGCCCTCGCGGCGTTCAGGGACGGAAAGCACGCGACCGCCTGCCCGTTTTACGGGGCGGAGCGGCGCGGGGCTCCGGTCGTCTCGTTCGTCAGGATTGACGACGAACCGATCAAGGTGTACAGCCAGATCCACGAACCGGATCTCGTGATCGTGCTTGACACGAGCATCATGGACGTGGTGAACGTTCTGGACGGCCTCAAGGCCGACGGCACGGTTCTCTTAAACAGCGCCCATCCGGTTGCCGGGTGCAACGGAACCTGCCGTCACGTCGACCTGACCGGGATCGCGCTCGCACAGAACCTGGTGGTTTCGGGAAGCCCGATCCTGAACACCCCGGTGCTCGGGGCGCTCGCGAAGATGGGCATCGTCACCCTCCCCTCGGTGGAGCAGGCGATCCGGGAGATGTTCTCTGACGAGCGGAACGTGAAGGTCGCCAGGGCGGCGTATGAGGAGCTGAAGATATGAGAGAGAGACTTGCGCTCAGCAGGCCGAAGGAGGCTGCGTCGGGAAAGACCGGGACGTGGCGGACGTTCCGGCCCGTGGTGGACAAGGAGACGTGCAACGCCTGCGGCCTCTGCGCCCAGTACTGCCCCGACGGAGTCATCGACGAGGAACTGAATATCGATCTCGACTACTGCAAGGGATGCGGCATCTGCGCGAACGAGTGCCCGAAAGAGGCGATCGCTATGGTGCGGGAGGAGCGCTGACCTCCTCGCGCGCCACATACTCCAGGTTGAACCGGTAAAAGTGCGCATAACCGCAGTTGCGGCACCGGGTCGTGAAGTGGTTGGATCCAATCGCGAGGTCGTGCGGCCCTGTAACCCCACAATTTTTGCATCGCCCTTCGGCCTCGAGGGTCCAGAGATCGTAGCGTCCGATCGGCGTGCAGGCCCCGGGCACCCTGCTGTTCTCGAACCGCGGGATGAATATCCGGGTCGCCCCGCAGGCAGAGCAGCTCACCTGCGCCTGCGCGGAGACCGCTTTTATGATCTGGTCGGCATCCTCGCCGCAGTGGTAGCAGCGGGTACGGTGCCGGGTGAAGATGAACCGCTCGCTCATGCATGATACTTGAGGAGCACAAGATAAAACCTCCGTTCCGGAGTATGGCCGCACGCACCCCGGGACGGCAGGTTGGTGCCGCCCCCGGGCCGGGTCACGACAGGAGGCAAACGTTAAATAGCACCCCCGCACCTCTGTTGCCGTCGAGGAGGTTATGAGATGGCAGCATTGAGAGTTGCACCCTATGTCTGTGCTTACTCGGATGAGAACGAAGAGAACCTGCACATCGAGATCGAGCTACCCGGGGTCGATAAGAAGGACATCACGTTCAAGATGCAGGAGACCAGTTTTTCCATCGATGCGACCCGGGGTGACGTCCGCTACGTCGGCACCTATGCGATCGGCTGTCCGGTCGACACCAGTGAAGCGAAGGCGACATTCCGAAACGGCCTGCTGGCGGTGGATGTCCCCTACCTGCAACCGGCCGCGGAGGAGACAAAACAGATCCCCATCGCGGAGTGAGGGGCGCACTTCCTTTTTTTTAACCGCCGGGAGCCCTTCACGCCGATAGCGGAAGATAGGCATTCGCACTCCCGGGCCGCTCCCCCACCGGTAGGAGTCACCTTTATTAGCCTGCATCCGCACGTCAGGGATATGAACCCGGCACGCGGATACGACCCGGAAGCGCCAGTGCAAAAGGAATCACCACCGAACCGGCTGGCGAGCGAACAGAGCCCCTACCTGCTCCAGCACGCCCGTAACCCTGTCGACTGGTACCCCTGGGGTGAGGAAGCGTTTTCCCGGGCGCGGGAGGAGGGAAAACCGATATTCCTCTCCATCGGCTACTCGGCCTGCCATTGGTGCCACGTCATGGAGGAGGAGTCGTTTGCCGACCTGCAGGTCGCGAAACTCCTAAACAATGTCTTCGTCTGCATCAAGGTGGATCGTGAGGAGCGTCCGGACGTCGACCAGGTCTACATGGCGGCTGCCCACGCACTGACCGGGGCCGGGGGCTGGCCGCTCACCATCATCATGACCGCCGATAAAAAACCCTTTTTTGCAGCGAGTTACATCCCGAAAGAGAGCCGCTACGGGATGACCGGCCTGCTGGATCTCATCCCCAGGATCAGCAAGGTCTGGCAGACCCAGCGGCAGGAACTCGAGAACGCTGGCGACCAGGTGATCCAGGCACTGCAGGGCGCGGCGAAAACCCCTCCCGAAGAGGGCGAACTCGGCGAGAAGGTTCTCGACGAGGCCTATAACACCTTCTTCCGGGTCTTCGACGGGGAGAACGGAGGGTTCGGGGATGCGCCCAAGTTCCCCGCCCCGCACAACCTCATATTCCTGCTCCGGTACGGGAACCGGACCGGGAAGGAACCGGCATACACGATGGTCGGGAAGACGCTGCATGCCATGCGGCGGGGCGGGATCTTCGACCAGGTCGGCCACGGGTTCCACCGCTACTCGACGGACGCGGAGTGGTTCGTCCCGCACTTCGAGAAGATGCTCTACGACCAGGCGCTCCTCGTCATGGCATACACGGAGGCCTACCTTGCAACGGGGAGAGAGGAGTTCGCGAGAACCGCCCGGGAGACGATCGCCTACGTCCTGCGCGACATGACCGACCCGGGCGGAGGCTTCTACTCGGCGGAGGACGCCGACAGCGAAGGAGAGGAGGGGAAGTTCTACCTCTGGACGAAGGACGAGATCCTCGGCGTTCTCGGGGAAGAGGACGGCGAGCGGTTTTCCCGGATATTCAACGTCACGGAACCCGGGAACTACCGGGAGCAGCCCGGCGGGGAGAGGACGGGCAAGAACATCCTCCGCCTGCGCCGCCCCCTCGCATCCTGGGCGCACGAGTTCGCAACACCGGAAGACGATCTGGCGTGGTTCGTGGAAGAGGGACGCCAGAAACTTCTTGCGGCCCGTGAGCGGCGCGTCCGCCCGGGCAAGGACGACAAGATCCTCACCGACTGGAACGCCCTCATGATCGCCGCCCTCGCAAAAGCGGCCCGCGCCTTCGACGAACCGGACTACCTGGCGGCGGCGGAGAGGGCGACTGCGTTCGTCCTCACCAAACTTCGCCGGCAGGACGGACGGCTCCTCCACCGCTACCGGGGCGGCGAGGCCGGCCTTGCGGCAACCCTCGACGACTACGCGTTCATGATCTGGGCGCTCATCGAGGTCTACGAAGCGTCGTTTGTCCCCGACCACCTCAAGACCGCCGTCGACCTCTCCCGGGATCTCATCGCGCACTACCGGGACTGCAACCAGGGAGGGTTTTTCTTCGTGCCGGACGACGCGGACGTCCCCGTCAGACAGAAACCGGTCTATGACGGGGCGATTCCTTCCGGCAACAGCGTGGCCATGTACGCCCTCTTCGTCCTCGGCCGGATGACGGCGAACCTCGAACTCGAGGAGACGGCAGAGCGTATACGGCGTGTCTTTGCCGGAACCGTCAGCCAGTCTCCGACCGCCTGCTCCTACTTCCTCACCGGCCTGGAGTTCATGCTGGGGCCGAACTTCGAGGTGATCATATCCGGCGTTCCGGAATCGGAGGATACGAGAGCGATGATCGGCGCTATCCGGTCGAACTACGCACCCGATGCCGTCGTCATCTTCCGTCCTTCCGACGAAGAGGAACCGGAGATCGTGGAGGTGGCCGGGTTTACCCGGGATATCGTGATGATGGAGGAGAAGGCCACGGCATATGTCTGCACCAACTACGCCTGCGACATCCCGACGACCGATCCCGACGAGATGGTGCACCTCGTGCGATCGACGGGACGGCCGTCGGAACCGATCGTCTGATGTAGGGGAGAGACCATGAACGGGCGAAACGGAGTCAATATCGAGCAGGTGAATGTCCTCAAGGAGGCGATGCAGAAAGAGCCGAGGATCGGGCGAAGAACCCTCTCCTGCATCACGAGCTGGAACGGCGGCGCCCACTCCACCACGATCGTCCGCAACTTCGTCGTCCCGGCCGACGAACCGACCGTCCTCGGCGGGAAGAACCAGGGCCCAAGCCCGACGGAGCTGGTGCTGACGGGACTTGCTGCCTGCATCGCGATCGGTATCGCCTACAGCGCGGCGGAAGACGGGATCGAGGTCGATTCGATCGAGATCGATGTTGCGGGCGACCTCGATCTCGGCGGATTCCTTGAAATCGGCGATCTTCGACCGGGACTGGCGGAGATCCGCCTGACCGTCCGGGTGGATGCCGATGCGCCGCAGGAGTTGATCGAGGAACTCGTGGACCACGGCTACCGGCGCTCGCCGGTCGCGGCCTCGCTCGAGGGGAAGGTGCCGGTCAGGGTCTGTATCGGGCGAGAGGAGACGGGAGCGGGCGGGACCCAGTGATGAACCGCAACGAACCGGCGGCGATGCCCATCATCACCCGGGTGGGACGGGGGACGTTCACCGTCTGAATACTACACGCAAAGGGGCTATCTTGCCACCCGGCTCCGGGAGAAGAGGGGCGTATGCAGGTTGAAACAACCTGCACCGCCATCACGCCCCCTACGGTGTCGGAGAGGCGGAAACAGTTCTCTCCTCTTCCTTGACCAGCGGATAATTTGCCGCGTTCCACCCGATCGTGCCGCCGAGCAGGTTTACGACGTTTCTGAACCCATGTTTTTCCAGGATGCTCGCCGCAAGGCTCCCCTTGTACCCGGCGTCACAGTGGACGACGATCCGCTTATCCTCCGGGATCTCCTCGATATGCTCCTCGAGGTGCCCGACATAGATGTGGTGCGACCCCTGGATGTAGCCGTCCTCTTCGCGGTGATTGATGTTCCTGACGTCGAGCACCCAGACCGCAGGGTCGTCCAGGTTCTCGGCGAGGTCGGGTGGGGACCAGGTGCCGGAGCGCTCGATGATCTCGCCCTGCTTGAACCAGGCCGCAAACCCGCCGGCAAGGTATCCGGCGATGTTGTCGTAGCCGAGCCGGACGAAGTGGCGCACCGCGTGATCCAGGTCCAGGTTGAAGTCGTCCACGAGGACGATCGGGTCCTCGTAGTTTAAGTAGTAGCCCATGTAGAGGGGCAGGCCGTTCCGCCAGATGCTGAGGACTCCGGGGATGTGACCGCCGGCAAAACTCGTCGGCGACCGGATGTCGACGATCTGCACCCTCTGATCCATGAGCGAGCGAATCTCCCTTGGCGAATACGCCCGAAGGTGCGGCAGGTTGTAGATCAGGGGCGGTCCTTCCCGGTTGAGCTTGCGCATCATCGTAAAGTACGGCGGTTCGTAGAGTCGCTCACTTACCTTGCGCTCGACGAACTCATCCTTCGAGAGGGAGAGCAGCCCGTTCGTCACCTTCTCAAAACCGATGGTCGTGTACTCCCGGTCGCTGATGTTCCCTCCGCAGACGGATCCCGCGCCGTGGGCGGGGCAGACGATCGTGCTGTCGGGGAGCGGGAGGATCTTCTGGTGCAGGCTCTCATACAGCATCTCTGAGGCCTCCCGCCGCATATCCTCGCCGGCGAGATCGGTTCTCCCCACATCCCCGGCAAAGAGTGCGTCACCGGTAAAGACCATCAGGGGATCGTCGGAGACCGACCGGTCGCGGAGCAGGAGCGATATGCTCTCTATGGTATGGCCGGGCGTCTCCAGGACTTCGAGTTCGAGCGGACCGACCGAGAACGTCTCCCCTTCACGGACGCCGGTGCCGAACCCGAACTCCTCCCGGGCACCGTGCAGGATCTCCGCCCCGGTCGGGCGGGCGAGATCCCGGGAACCGATGACATAATCCTCGTTTTTGTGCGTCTCAAAGATCCTCGTGATTTTCATACTCTCGCGTTCGGCGATGTTCGTGTAGACCTGGCAGTCGCGCCTTGGATCGATGACCGTCGCCTCCCCGCCCGCCCCGATGATGTATGAGTTGTGAGCGAGGAGATCGGACTTAATCTTCTCAAACAGCATCCGTATCCATCTCCCGGGTGGTGGAACCCGTTCCGATGAGCCGGGATACGGGACATTTATATAAAAGGTTTCCGGGAGATACGAAGAGATGAAGGCCGCTGTCCAGCCGGTGTGCGGGAGTGAAAAACTCTCACTCCTGCCGGACGGCCCTGACCTCGAGGATGCTGCCCACCGCTTTGAACGCATCCTCAAGCTCCTCGAAGTTCGGGATCCGGGACCCCCGGAGAATGCGCAGTCCGCTCCTGATGCTGTCGCCGCCGAGCATGCAGCCCACCACCATCTTCTCTGTGTTCCGGGACAACCGGACAATCTCGTTTGCGACGTGCGCCGGATCGACGACCGTGGTCGGCACGGCGATCACGAACGCGATGTCCCAGAAGTCCTGGTGGCGTATCAGCACGTCGAAGAGGGCGGCGAACCGGGTAGCGTCGGCGTCCCCGAGGATGTCCATGGGGTTTGCGTGGTTCCAGAACGGCGGGAGAAATGCGTTGAGTTCGCGGAGCACGTCGTCGGGGAGGTCGACCATATTGACCCCGTAGGCCTCGGCGTAGTCGGAGGCGAGGACAGCGAATCCTCCCGCACTGGTGACGGCGATCGCACGGTTCCGCTGCGGGTAGCCCTCGGAGGCCAGGAGTTCCGCGAGGTTGAACGCGTCCCGCAGGCTCCGGGCCGGAATCACCCCCGCCGCACGGAGGGCCGCGACGTAGACGTCGTAACTCCCGGCAAGCGATCCGGTGTGGGACGACGCCGCGGCCTTGCCCTTCCGGGACGAACCGGACTTCACCGCCACCACCGGCTTTCTTCTGGCGACTTCGCCGACGATCTCCATAAATTCGCGCCCGTCCTGGATCTCCTCGATGTAGAGGGTGACCGACCGGGTCATGGTGTCCTGCTCGGCGAACCGGAGAAAGTGCTCGAACCCGAGATCCGCCTGGTTGCCGACGCTGATGACGGTCGAGAACCCGAACTCTTCAGGGAGGCTCCAGTCGACGACGGTAGTGATGATCGCACCGCTCTGGGAGATGAAGGCGACATCTCCCGCTCTCGGCGAGACGGGATCGAACGTGGCGTTGATCCCCATGTGAGGCATCATGATCCCGAGACAGTTCGGGCCGATGATCCGGATCCCGTGTCTTCGGGCGATCGCCGTGACCTTCTCTTCGAGCGCTGTGCCTTCCCCGCCGATCTCGCGGAACCCGGCGGTGACGATGACCGCGAGACGGACACCTTTCTCCCCGCACTCCTCCATCACCTCCGGGACGATGCGGGCGGGCACGGCGACGATCGCCCAGTCGACCGGGCCCGGGATGTCCAGAACGGATGAGTAGGTCTTTCTCCCGAAGAGTTCCGTTCGGGACGGGTTGACCGGGTAGAGGCTGCCGGAGAACGAGAGCAGGTTCCGGAGCACCGAGTAACCCACCTTGTTCGGGCTTGCAGAAGCGCCGATCACGGCGATGGATTCCGGATAGAAGATGTCCGGAGGCGCCCGGACGCTGAGCCGGGCGGCCGTGCCTCCGGTGGTATCCCCGACGATGATCCGCGCATCGACGACGCTTACTCCCTTCTCGTAGACGATCACCGGGTTCAGGTCGAACTCCCGGATCCGGGGGTCTTCGATGAAGGTTTGCGCCATCGCGGCGATGACGCGGACGAGCGTCTCCTCGTCCTTCGGGGCCTCTCCCCGGTATCCCTGGATGAGCCGGTAACCCTCTATCTCGCGGATCATGGCGCGGATCTCGTCCTCGGTCACGGGCAGCACCCGGATGGAGACGTCCTCCAGGAGCTCCACGAGTTTCCCCCCGAGACCGAACGTGATCACCTTCCCAAACGACGGATCGGTCTTTCCACCGATCAGCACCTCGAGCCCCGCGGACATCTGTTTTTCGACGATGATGCCGGTGACCGTCGCTTCCGGGGCACGGGCAGCGGCGTTCTGTATTATTGTCCGGAACGCCTCTTCTGCCTCTCCAGGAGTCTCGATTTCGGTGATGACCCCGCCGACGTCGCTTTTATGGATGATTTCGGGGGAGATGACCTTCATGACGACGGGGTAGCCGATCCGCCCGGCGGCCGCCCGTGCATCGGAGGCGCTGGTGGCGAGGTGGTGAGGGGGCACCGGTATCCCGCACGATTCGAGCAGGCGGTACCCCTCAGATTCAGTTAACATCCTCTCCGGCATGTGCATTCCTCACGATACGCCGATCCTGTCGGGATGCATGACCGGCATCCCATTGCATGGGTAGGTCGGGTCTTCCATAATAAGTATCCGTCCCGGGAGAGCGAGACGGGGTTTCACCGGAGAATACGGCAGAAGAGGCACTTTGGCACGAGGGTGACTGCCAACCGGATCCGGTGCCGCAAACTCACCGGGATCCGCGACCAACTATTCTGATCAATTGCAAAATTGTTCCCACCCAATAAACTGAATTTAGAAAGACATAATAATAGGTGCTACGATAATCCCCGATCGTATGCACATCACACGATACACCGGATTGCTCACGACCGCAGTGCTTGCGGCCCTCGTTTTTGCCATGCTTGCCACCGGATGCACCGGCACCGGAACCGTCCAGGGCGGCGCCACCGAGACCGACACGGTCACCGATGGGTTCGGCCGGGCGGTCGCCGTCCCCTCGCCGCCCGAGAGCGTCGTCTGTTCGGGCTCAGGGTGCCTGCGCTACCTCGTCTACCTCCAGAACCAGGACCTCGCCGTCGGCGTCGACGACATCGAGAAAGATGGACGGGAGATTGAAGGCCGCCCTTACGCCCTTGCTTACGGGGCGCAGTTCAAAGACCTCCCCCTGATCGGCGAGTTCCGCGGCAAGGACGACCCGGAGAAGATCCTCGGAATCGGCCCCGCGGTCATCTTCAAGACCGGCTCCACCGGAACGGCATACGGCACCAGTGCCGCCGAGGCCGACAAACTTCAGGAGAAGACCGGGATCCCGGTCGTGGCCTTCCCTTACGGATCGCTCAGGAACGACGCCGAGCAGGCCGAGATGTATACCGGGCTCCGCACGATGGGCGAGGTTCTCGGGAAACAGGAGCGTGCTGAAGAGGTGATCGCCTACATCGAGGCGACGATCGCCGACCTTGAAGCCCGGACCGCCGACATCCCCGAGAGCGAACAGAAGACAGTCTACATCGGCGGCGTCTCCTCGGCGGGCGCTCACGGTATCATATCCACAGAGCCCGCTTACCCCCCCTTTGCCTGGGTCAACGCAAAGAACGCCGCGACCGGACTCGGCACGGCCCACGCCGACGTCGCGAAAGAGGCGCTCGTCGACTGGAACCCCGGGTACATCTTCATCGACGTTGGCACGATCCAGATGGAGAGCGACGGGGCGATCGGGGAACTGAAGTCCGATCCCGCACTCCAGGGCCTCTCCGCCGCGAAGGAAGGCCGCGTTTACGGTGTCCTCCCGTACAACTTCTACAGTACGAACTATGAGACAGTTCTCGCCGACGCCTACTTCATCGGCAAGACCCTCTACCCCGACCGGTTCGCCGACATCGACCCCGAAGAGAAAGCGGACGAGATCTACACCTTCTTCATCGGGAAACCGGTCTTTTCCGACCTGAACAGTCAGTACAGGAACCTTGGATTCGCAGAGATTCCGCTGTAACCAGGGGGCAGGGCGACGGGGGTGGGAGAGAATCGTGCATGCAGCAGGTAGGAACCCACTCCTTCTCCCTTCCCGACCGGAACCCAGGCATGGGATCACGCTCCGGGCATGCGAACAGGAGGAGTCTGCCAAACCCGGGAGAGCTGCCTCGATTCGGCCGATCACCGCTGCAGGTATTACGAATCCGAATTGAGTCACACTCGATAGAGGGTATTTCGATAACTATAATAAACAGTGTTACTATTACTGGTATTAGTATGCCCCCGTTCCGATACAGAAGGGCCCTCACGGCCGCGGTGTTTGCAGCCCTCGTTCTTGCCATGCTCGGTGCCGGGTGCACCGGCACCGGGACCGTCCAGGGCGGCACCGGCGAGACCGACACGATCACCGACGGGTTCGGCCGGACGGTTGCCGTCCCGTCGCCCCCGGAGAGCGTCGTCTGCTCGGGTTCCGGGTGCCTCCGCTACCTCGTCTACCTGCAGAGCCAGGAACTCGCCGTAGGCGTCGACGACCAGGAGAAGAAGAATCAACCCATGGAAGGCCGTCCGTACGCCCTCGCTTACGGGGCACAGTTCAAGGACCTCCCCCTGATCGGCGAGTTCCGCGGCAAGGACGACCCCGAGAAGATCCTCGGGATCGGCCCCGCAGTCATCTTCAAGACCGGCTCCACCGGAACGGCGTACAGCACCAGCGGCCCCGAGGCCGACAAACTCGAGGCAAGGACCGGGATCCCTGTCGTGGCGTTCCCCTACGGCTCGCTCAGAAACGACGCCGAGAAGGCCGAGATGTATGCCGGGCTCCGCACGATGGGCGAGGTCCTCAGAAAAAAGGACCGGGCCGAAGAGGTGATCGCCTACATCGAGGCGACGATCGCCGACCTCGAAGCCCGGACCGCCGACATCCCTGATGCCGAACAGAAGATGGTCTACATCGGCGGCGTCTCCTCGGCGGGCGCTCACGGTATCATATCCACAGAGCCCGCTTACCCCCCCTTTGCCTGGGTCAATGCAAAGAACGTCGCGACCGGACTCGGCACGGCCCACGCCGACGTCGCGAAAGAGGCGCTCGTCGACTGGGATCCTGAGTATATCTTCGTCGACCTCGGGACGACCCAGCTCGAGAACGACGGCGCAATCGGGGAACTGAAGACCGACCCCGCGCTCCAGGGGCTCTCCGCCGCGAAGGAAGGCCGCGTTTACGGTGTCCTCCCGTACAACTTCTACAGTGTGAACTACGAGACCATCCTTGCCGACGCCTACTTCATCGGCAAGACCCTCTACCCCGACCGGTTCGCCGACATCGATCCGGAGGAGAAAGCGAACGAGATCTACACCTTCTTCGTCGGAAAGCCGGTCTTTGACGAGCACAACAACGAGTACCGGAACCTCGGCTTTCAGGAGAACCCGCTCTGATGCCGGACTCTGATAGGAGATAACGAGATGCACTTCGAAGACGGGGCAATCCCCACCGACTACATGGGCTACGTGCGGCAAAAGCACCTCTGGATACTCGGGGGCGTGGTCATCCTCTTCCTCCTCCTGATCGTATCCATATCGGTCGGTGCGGTAAGCATCCCCCCGTACGAGGTCTTCCTCTCCATCGTGAACGGTATCGTCGACCGGATACACCTGCTGCTCAACCCCGGCACCGTCCTCAACCCCACCAGCACCGACCGGATCGTCTGGAACATCCGTCTCCCGCAGGCGCTCGCCGCGATCGTCGCCGGGATCGGGCTCTCGGTGGCCGGGGTCGCCATGCAGTCGATCCTCCGAAACCCGCTCGGCTCGCCGTTCACGCTCGGCATCTCGAACGCCGGCGCGTTCGGGGCGGCCGTCTCGGTGATCGTCCTCGGCACCGGCCAGATGCAGTCGACGATCGCCGACGCCGTCGTCCTCAACAATCCCTACGTAACGACGCTGGTGGCGTTCATCTTCTGTCTCCTTGCGACGGCCGTGATCCTGCTCATATCCCGGATACGCGGGGCTTCCCCCGAGGTGATGGTGCTCGCCGGCGTCGCCCTCTCCTCGCTCTTCACGGCGGGGACGATGTTTCTCCAGTACTTCGCCGACGACACGCAGCTCGCCGCCGTCGTCTTCTGGACGTTCGGCGACGTCGGCCGGGCCAGCTGGCAAGAACTCGGGATCATGGCCTTCGTGACGGTAGCGGCCTCGCTCTACTTCATCGCGAACCGCTGGAACTACAACGCGATCGACGCCGGCGACGAGACCGCGAAAGGCCTCGGCGTCAGCGTCGAGGCGATCCGGGATATCGGGATGGTCGTCGCGGCACTCGTCTCCGCCGTGATCGTCTCGTTCCTGGGGGTCATCGGCTTTGTGGGGCTTGTCTGCCCGCACATGGTGAGAAGGCTCATCGGCGACGACCAGCGCTTCCTGATCCCGGGCTCCTGCGTGATGGGCGGGATCCTCCTCCTCGCCTCGGACACGGTCGCCCGGGTCATCGTGGCCCCCTACATTCTCCCGGTCGCCGTTCTCACGGCATTCCTGGGCGCACCGGTCTTCATCTACCTGCTGTTACGGGGGTACCGGCGATGATCCTCGACGTCGACGGCGTGGCGTTCAATTACCGGAGCGCTTCGGTCATCCGGGATATCACGTTCGAACTCTCGCCCCACCAGGTTCTCGCGATCCTGGGCCCGAACGGTGTCGGGAAGACGACGCTTTTGAAGTGCATGAACGCGATCCTGCGGCCGAAGTCCGGATCCGTCCTCATCGAGGGGGCCGATCTCCTCACGGCAGACAGGATGGAGATCGCCCGGAAGGTCGGCTACGTTCCGCAACGATGCGAGGCAGGCCGGGTGACCGTCTTCGACGCCGTCCTCCTCGGCCGCCGGCCGCATATCGGGTGGGACATGACGGATAAGGATATCCGGATCGTCGAGGCGGCGATCCGGATGCTCCACCTCGAAGACCTGGCGTTGCGCTACATCGACGAGATGAGCGGCGGAGAACTGCAGAAAGTGAGTATCGCGAGAGCCCTCGTGCAGGAGCCCCGGGTGCTGCTCCTCGACGAGCCGACGAGCAGCCTCGATCTCAGAAACCAGCTCGAGATCCTCGGGATCGTCCGGCGCGTGACGACGGAACACGACGTTGCCGCGGTGATGACGATGCACGACCTGAACATGGCGCTCCGCTACGCCGACCGGTTCATTCTCTTAAAAGACGGCGTCATCCACGCTGCAGGGGGGCCTGACGTGGTGACGCCGGAGATCATCGAAGCGGTCTACGGTGTTCCGGTGACAGTCGAACGCTACAACGGGTTCCGCTTCGTCGTGCCCCTGGACCCGGAGACCGCCTGAGAGCCCGCGAAGCCTTCCGAGGGAACATATAAGTCCACCGTCGCCGATACGCCCGGCGGGGGGCATATAGTGCTCGAGACATTTGTTGGGATCACCGGGATGGTTCTTGGGGTGTTCGGAGCGCTCTTCATCGTCTACGGGGCGACGATCGCGATCGCCGAACTCCTGGCGCGCGAGATGCGCATCCGAAAGCTGAGTTACCGCGACATCCGATGGGTCTTCACGACGCGCATCCTGATCGGTCTGGAGTTCTTCGTTGCCGCAGACGTTATCAAGACCATCCTCGAACCGACGTTCCAGGACCTGATCATCCTCGGGTCGGTCGTCACGATCAGGACGGTCGTGAGTTACTTCCTCGGGAAAGAGGTGAGCGAACTCCCGGAGGCACGAAAAACGTAGCGATAGGCGGGCTCACGCGCTCTCCGGGTTCCGGCGCACCTTCAGGTGCTCGTGCGCCCCCTCGACGACCCGTCTTGAGTTCCCGAAGGTGATCGTCTGCAGCGCCTCGTTGTAGGAGAGCCACCGGTAGTCGATATGCTCGTCCGAGATCGTCACCTCCTCCTCCGGCGTCTCGATCAGGTAGTAGACGACCTCCTTGTAGACCGTATGTGCCTGACGCTGGAAGAAGTAGTGAACCTCCTCGCGGAACCCGGGAACGAACTCCGCGCGGGTGATCCCGGTCTCCTCCTCAAGTTCGCGAAGCACCGTCTCTTCCTCGCTCTCGCCGCGTATGCCGTGTCCCTTCACCAGATCCCAGTGACCGGCCCCATACTGCAGGATGAGATACTGGAGATCCGCATCCCGCCGGACGACAACCGCCCCGCATGATCGCTCTTTTGCCATAATTTTCTTCAATCCTGTGTCGTGAAATCCCCGGCCGCCGCGAGTTCACGCCCGATTATCCCGAAATCCTCTTCCAGGGCCTCCCGGTATCGTGGGTTGTAGAGCGCGGCGGCAGGGTGGAGGGTGGGGATGAGGCGGACCGGGTGGTCGAAGAGGAGGCCGGGGTAGACAGTACCCTGGATCTCCGTGATCCGGTTGAACTCGACCGGCAGGAACGAGAGGATATACCTGCTCGAGTGCCGGCCCAGCATCACGATCACCTTCGGCCTGATGATCCGGATCTGCTCCTCAAGATACGGGGTGCAGGCCCGGATCTCCTCCTCGCGCGGGTCGCGGTTCCCGGGCGGCCGATGCTTGACGATGTTTGCGATAAAGACGTCGTCACGGGTCAGATCGATCCCGGAAAGGAGGCCTTCGAGGAGTTTTCCCGCCCGGCCGACAAACGGTTTCCCGGTAAGGTCTTCCTGTTTTCCCGGCGCTTCGCCGATGAACATGAGATCGGCCCGGGGGTTCCCTTCTCCCGGCACCGCGTGGTGGGTATCCTTCCAGAGGGGGCATTTCCGGCATTCGCCGATGACGGCGGCAAGGTTCTCTATCGCCGCCTCTCTCCCCGCATCCTCTACCATGCCCACACTATTGAGGATAACTCGTATAACCTTCTTATGCATTTTGATTTGGGGCCGGACTTTTTCTTGCCCGCGACAGACCGGCCTGCGAGGAGGGGGGAGGGGGTGGCGGTCGTTCGGCTACGGATCTCACCAGACGGCGCGGCACTGTTTTCGTGCATATAGAGGCCGGTCTTTCGGGAAAAAAATACGGCACGGGCTCAACGTGTAGATGATTGTCACAGAAAAGGGATATAGAAGAACGTTGAGCTCTCCAGCGTGGATACCGGAACCGGTATCCCGATATGCGCGGGACCCCCCCATCCCCGGTTGGCGCCCCGAACGACGGACGGATGATCTGCATGAGGTTCCTTCAAAATGATAGAACCAGCAGGGTCGCACTCGTTCTCCTCCTAATAGCCGTCGGTGCTTTCGGCGCCCTTTTGCTCCTCGATCTTCTCACGATCGGTCCCGGGCATCCTCCCCCCGGGGCCCTGCAAAAATGGTATATCCCCCGGCCCGGGTATGGGTATGCGGAAAACGGGTCGGTCGTCGTGAACAGAACAATCGAGGGGGATATCGTCTTGTCAGGCGATATCGAAGAAGGATGCCCACCCCCGTTTCCGGATCTCTCCCCGTACTGCAGCCACGCTGTGTATCTCGACACCGGGTCGGGCGACCGGTATCTGGTCGTCAACTGGTACTTCGATGATGACGCAGATCTCGCGCGGGCGGAAGGGAACCTCTGCAGTTACCTTCGGTCGTCCGGGAACGTTGCCTCCGCCGGGTTGATCCTCCCGGGAGAAACGGGTAGATCGCCGGACGCACCGATCGTTAGCCCCATCACCGTGACGAAATACGAGAGCGAAACATCGTCCGGCTACTTCGGCGTCGTTGAAAAGCCGCTATCCCCGGAACACGACGATTATTTCATCGTTTACTACGGGGTCTATGGGCCGGCCGTTCTCCCCGATCACACCGCTGCACTGGAGGAACTTATGCTCCGGAGTTCCTCGCTCCGGGGCGCAAGATCGCTCGCGTCCTGTACGTGAGCGGCAGGGATGTGATCGAGCACGGCACCACCAGGCCGGAGAGCCGTCATACAAGCCGGGGAACGAACCGGAACTGTGACACACTACCATGCCGGCGCGGTCTCAATTCCCAGCCTGTTACGGTAGATTTCAGGTAAGGATTCTACCCGGCAGTCTCAACGTGTAGACGCGTGACACAGAAATCGTTTATAGAGGAACGCCGAGTCTCAATCATGACGTACAGCCTCCGGCAGCCGTCCCCGTCCGGTTCGGGTACTACCGGCGGGCGGAGACCGGCCAGAACCCCTCACGGGCACGACTCCATACCCGTGGAGAGAGCCGGATGAGACAGAAACCCGTTCTCCTTGTTGTGCTGCTGCTCCTGGCGCTCGGGGCCGGGTGTACCAGCACACCGGAAAACGCCACCCCCGCACCGGTCCTCCACTACGAGCAGGGAAACACCTCGATCCCCATCAACGTCTCCGAGATCCCGGTGAGAACGTTCGATGTCAACGCAACAGAGGTGATCGAGATCGTCCTCGCCGACCAGCGGGCCGGGATTCTGCTTGAGGGCGGGTGGAACATCACCTCGATCCGGACGGGCTTTGAAGAGGAGGACCCGAACCGGGAGCACATCGACGCAGAGTTCAGGAACGATGAACTTTCGCTGTCGTTCTTCATCGAAGTGGACGAACGGGAGGAACGTGCCACGAGGGGGCGCTGTAGCCCCATGGTCTGGGGGGGACGCCCCTGGCCCGATTCCAAAGGGCCCCGGCCTGAAGACTACTACCAGTCGAGACCACCGCTCACGGACCGGTTCTCTGTCGTTGATTGTCAGAACGAGCGGATAGTGATGGTCTACAACGAAACGACGATCTTCTACCTCTACCCGTCATACGGGGATGCGAATGTATGGGATCCTGATCGAAGCGAAACCGGCGCACCCCAACCATCTCATACGGGCAGAACGGCATAAAAGCGTAGGAAAACGCGATCAGAAGAACTGCGGATAAAACTACCGTAGGAGGAAAACAAGATGGACAGAAATACAGGAAGGCGCCCCCCCTGCTTCGGGCTATGTTACCGGCAGACGCAAGCCATACCTCTCCTTTCCCTTGTGCTGCTGCTCCTGGCGTTCGGGGCCGGGTGTACCGACTCCCCGGAGACGAACACAACGGAAAACGTTACCTCTCCCCCGGTCCTCCACTACGAGCGAGGGGATGTCTCGATCCCCATCAACGTCTCCGAGATTCCGGTGAGGGGTTTCGACGCCAACGCAACAGAGGTGATCGAGATCCTCCTCGCCGACCAGCGAGCCGGGGCCCTGCTTGAAAACGGGTGGAAGATCGCTTCAATCAGGACGAACTTTGAGGGGGTCTACTCGGTCGACCCGGCCAGGACGTATGTCGACGTTGAGTTCCGGGGCGATGAACAGTCACCGTCGTTCTTCATTGAAGTGGACGAACAGGAGGGGCACACGGGAAGAGGTTTCTGCAACGTCCCACGCTGGCGCGGGGGGCCGTTTGCAGGTCCACGTCCCGAGGACTACCACAAAGACGAGGCGGTGAGAGATGGCACAAACTGGTGGTATGTTTACGATCACCACAACGACAGGGTGGCAATGGTCTATAATGGAACGACGATCATCTACCTCTACCCATCGTACGGGACACAGTGGTACGAAACCGTAGGGAAAACAGGCGACACGCGCCATCTGGGGGCATTGTAATGTTCCGGAATGGACAGAGGGGCGCGACAATCATCTATCTCTACCCCTCATACGGGAGAGAGTGGTATGAAAGCGTGGAGGCGTCAGGATGAAGCGAATCTTCATTCTCTCCCTTGCGCTGCTGCTCCTGGCGTTCGGGGCCGGATGCATCGGCTCCCCGGAGATGAATGCAACGGAGAACGTCACCCCCGCCCCGGTCCTCCACTACGAGCAGGGGGATGTCTCGATCCCGATCAACACTTCCGAGATCCCGGTGAGAAGGTTTGATGTCAACGTCACGGAGGTGATCGAGATCGTTCTTGCCGACCAGCGGGCCGGGGCTCTGCTTGAGGGCGGGTGGAAGATCGCCTCGGTCCGGACAGGCTTTGATTACGACTTGAGGACGCATGTCGACGTAGAGTTCCGAAGCGACGAGCCGTCACCGTCGTTCTTCATTGAAGTGGACGAACAGGAGGGGCAGACCGGCTGGGGACGCTGCAACGTCCCACGCTGGCTTGGGGGGCCGTTTGCAGGCCCCTATCCTGAAGACTACCACCAGAACCGGACATTCTACCACACCTATGTCTTCGATCACCACAACGATCGGGTGACGATGGTCTACAACGATACGACGATCTTCTACCTCTACCCCTCATACGGGAGAGAGTGGTATGAAAGGGTGGAGGTGTCAGGATGAAGCAGGTCTTCATTCTCTCCCTTGTGCTGCTGCTTCTGGCGTTCGGGGCCGGTTGCATCGACTTTCCGGAGACGAACACCACGAAAACTGCCGCGTCGACCCCGATCCTTCACTACGAGCGGGGGAACATCTTAATCCCGATCAATACTTCCGAGATCCCGGTGAGAACGTTCGATGTCAACGCGACAGAGGTGATCGAGATCGTCCTTGCCGACCCGCGGGCCGGGATTCTGCTTGAGGGGGGCTGGAAGATCACTTCGATCCGGACGGGCTTTGAGGAGGAGGACCCGAACCGGGAGCACATCGATGTGGAGTTCCGGAGCGACGAACTGTCACTATCGTTCTTCATCGAAGTGGACGAACGGGAGAGGCAGACCGGCAGAGGGCGCTGCAGCGCCACGATCTGGAGGGGACACCCATGGACATCGGACCCCTTCCCTGAAGAGGAGGACTATCACCAGGCGGTAAATCCATACATGGGCCTGTTTGTGGTCGTCGATCATCACAACGAGAGGGTGATGATGGCCTATGACGATAAGACGATCTTCTACCTCTATCCCTCATACGGGGATGTGACTGAATGGGAGTGACCGAAGCAGAACCGGCGCCCCTCTCCCCTCTCTCATGGAACAGGGTGATGTGAAAGCGTAGGGGAGGGCGATCCGGGAAAATGCAGGTTGTCGGAACGATCATGAAACCACCATAGGAGGGAAGCAAAATGAACCAAAAAGCGGGAAGGCAGGCGCAAGCCGTACCTGCAACCGGCGGGAGCAATTACGTGAAGCAGATCGCCATTCTCTCCCTTGCGCTGCTGCTCCTGGGCGCGCTGTCTCTCCTGCACGGATCTGGCCCTGCGGCCAGTCGCACTACGCTCCTCCCACCAGATGGTGCTCAAACTCCGGCCGCTCGTAGTCGCACCTCTGGTGCTCTTGCTCCGCTCCTGCGGAGCATCGCACTCCACCCCCGCCCGTCGTTCGTCGCCACTCGCGCCTTACGGTGCTTCGGCTCCTGCTCGAAGACGCTTCCGCGTCTTCTCAAGCTCCTGCCGTTCCGGCAGTCGCACCCTTCGGCCAGTCGACCACTCGCACCTGCGGTGCTCGGGCTCCGCTCCTCACGGAGCGTCGCCAATTTAATACCCCCAGAGATGAACACTATATAGAATTTCCCGGCGACTTCACCGCCCGGTCTCGCCGGAGCGGCGCCTGACCCGGATTTCCGGCCGGGTTCCGGGCTGCAGGAAGAATGGAGCGATTTACACAATGAGCGATATGGATCACACCTGTTTTGACACGGCAAAGATCGATAAGTTACAGGAACTGCGCGAGCGCGGGGTGACGGTCTACCCCTACACCTTCGACCGCAGGGATACCGTCGAGGAGATCAAGGAGCGGTTCTCCACGATCGAGCACGATAAGAGCGAGGAGGAGGTCAGCACCGCGGGGCGGGTCTACGTCGTCCGCCAGCACGGCAAGACGATCTTCGCGGACGTCGGGGACTCGACCGGCAGGATCCAGCTGTATCTGCGCAAGAACGACCTCGGGGAGGAGCAGTTCGACCTCTTCAAGCAGTACGTCGACGCCGGCGACATCATCGGCGTCGTCGGCCACGTCTTCCGGACGAAGATGGGCGAGATCACGATCTGGGTCGACCGGTTCGAGCTCCTCACGAAATCGGTCTGCCCGCTCCCCGAGAAGTTCCACGGGCTCAAGAACGTCGAGACTCGCTACCGGCAGCGTTACCTCGACCTGATCATGAACGAGGAGAGCCGCGAGACCTTCCGGGCGCGGAGCAGGATCATCTCCCTCCTGCGGCAGTTCCTCTTCGAGCGCGACTACCTGGAGTTCGAGACGCCCACCCTGCAGCCGATCTACGGCGGTGCGAACGCCCGGCCGTTCACCACCCACCACAACGCCCTCGACCAGAAACTCTACCTCCGGATCGCGCCGGAACTCTACCTCAAGCGTCTGGTCGTCGGCGGGTTCGATAAGGTCTTCGAGATCGCGAAGAACTTCAGGAACGAAGATATCGACACCAACCACAACCCTGAGTTCACGATGGTGGAGGTCTACGAAGCCTACCACGACTACAACGACATGATGAACCTCACCGAGGAGATCCTCGGGCATCTCGCGGAGCGGGTGCTCGGGACGACCACCTGCTCGTTTGCCGGGCACGATCTCGACTTCTCCCGGCCCTGGCGCCGCCTCACGATGGAGGAGGCGGTGCGGGAGTACGCCGGGATTGACTTCCCGGCCATGAGCCTCGAAGAACTCCACGCCTTCGGCCTCGAGCACTGCGTCGAGGGCTGCGAGAGCGCCGCGACCCGGGGCGAGTACCTGGTGCTCTTCTTCGAGCACTTCGGCGAGAAGCACCTCATCCAGCCGACATTCATCTACGACTTCCCGATCGAGAACTCGCCGCTCGCAAAGAAGCACCGCTCAAAAGAAGGGCTGACGGAGCGGTTCGAGCTCTTCATCGCCGGGATGGAGATGGCGAACGGCTTCTCGGAGTTAAACGACCCCCTCGACCAGAAAGCCCGGCTCGAACAGCAGGACGCGAAACGCCGGAAGGGCGACCTCGAGGCGCAGATGATCGACTACGACTTCATCAACGCGCTCGGCTACGGGATGCCTCCGACGGGCGGCGTCGGGATCGGGATCGACCGGCTGGTGATGCTCCTCACCGGCAAGGACTCGATCAAGGAGGTCCTCCTCTTCCCGCAGATGAAGACCGCCGTCCCCGGGCAGAACGGGGACAAAGCGGAAGAAGGCGATGGGGAAGAGTGATCGCCCCTCAATTTTTGTCATGAACGGACGGAACAGGGCCGCCATCAAACCCGGGATGACGGTGGATATCGTGCTCAAACGCGACCAGCGGACGGGGAAGCGCACCCGGGGCGTCGTCGCCGAGATCCTGACGAACTCATCGTTTCATCCCCACGGGATCAAGGTCCGGCTCCGCGACGGGCAGGTCGGGCGGGTGCAGGAGATCGTCGAGTAAGGTCAGGCGGCTTTGCGGAGGGTGAACCGGACGGCCGCCCCCTCTTCCGGCCGCCCTTCCACCCGGTCGTCCGCCCATATCCTCCCGCCGTAGCGCGTAATAAGCATCCGGCAGATATAGAGGCCGAGCCCCAGACCGCTCTTTTCGCCTTCCCCGGCGCCGAAACGGGTGAAGAGGTATGGTTTCTTCTCGTCGGGGATACCCGGCCCGGTGTCCTCGACCGAGACCAACACGTCTCCGCCGTGCTCCTCGACCCGGATGGCGATCTCGACCGCGGGCCCGCCGAACTTCACCGCGTTGCCGATGAGGTTCGTGAAGACCTCGGAGAGGAGATCGTCGGCGAGCACCCGGGCGGTTGTCCCCGCGTAGGTGATCCGCACATCGGGAAAGTGCTCGATCTCCGCCCGGATAACGGGATCGAGAGCAACCGGGCCGAGGACGGCAGCCTCTTCCCGGATCTGCCTGATGGTGTTGACGTTTCTGATGATCTCGACACTCTTTTTGAGGCTTTTCTGCACCTTTTCAGTATAATTCCGCTGCTCGCCCTCGAGTTCTTCCGTGAGGAGGTCGGTATAGAGTGTGGCGGTGCTGATGGTATTTTTGATATCGTGCGTCATGATGTCCAGGTAAAGGTTCGCCCGCTCGGTCGACTCCTGCAGTTCCACCGTGCGCGCCTCGACCTGCTCTTCCAGGCGCCCGCTGTACTCACGGATCGTCTCCTCCGAATCCCGGAGGCGGCTTATGGCATCTTTGAGGTTCGCGACCATCGTGTTGATGCTCCGCTCGAGTTTCATCACCTCGCGTGTTGCCGAGAGCCGGACGGTGTGGTCGAGGTTTCCCTGCGCGATAACGTCGACGTCATCGATGATCTCCTCGAGGGGGCGCGTGAGGCGGCGCGCTACAAGGAAGATGACCGCGCTCGAGAGAACGATTGCAAGGATTGCAACGACGGCGCGGGAGTAGAGCAACTGGTCGAGCTGGCTCTGTATGAGTCCCGTATCATAGGTCAGTTCGACGACGACGCTCGGGTCGGACGGGTAATCCGGGTCTTTCAGGTCGATGAAGAGATACTGGATCCGCCTTCCGTGCTCATCCTGCACCGCGTAATCAGTTCTGCCGGGGATGATCGTCCCGGTGATGAGAGCCCGTGTTCGGGCATCGGCGGGATCGCCGCCCGCCTCGACGGGGTTGCCGAAGATATCGTATACGCGGATCGAATCGAGATACGGGTTCATGGCAACGAACTCCTGCGTGCTCTCCTGCGAGCGCAGACGGTTCCGCTCCTCCATGAACGCATCCGGCGCGAGCCCGAGTTCGAGAAGGTAGCGGTGATCCGGCGTGGGCATATACGCATACTTCCGGACCTGCCCGGTTGCGGGCTCGTACACCACGCGGTCGGGGGAGAACTCGTCTCCAAGACGCATCCGGGTGAGCTCGTCATAAAAACCCGGGACGTTCCTGAAATCGAGGCCTCGATCGGGAGGATAGGTGGTGTACTCGATAACCCCCGATGAGTTGATGATATACAGATCCATATCTCCCCCGAGCTCGTCTTTGAGCGCCGGGAGGTTCATCTGCGACGGATCCCCTCCCGCCCGCTCATACTCCTCAAGAAAGAGCAAAAACCCCCTCTGCAACCGCAGGTTGAGGGAATCGTCAAAGAGCTTGAGGCCGGTATCCACATCCACGATCGATTCTCTGACGCTCTTTTCGGTGACGTCCTGCAGTGTCCCGAGATCCGAGGTCATCCTCTCTTCCGCCAGGATGTAGTCGTGGACCGCGAGGAGGCCGATGGTGGTGATGACGATGAGAAGGATAGCTACGATAAGGAGAGATACAAACGGCCAGTCTCTCGGGTTGGGTATGCGATCGCTCTTCATAGGTCTCAGCCGTGCAGAGGGTGCATCGGAGCGGTAACCAGTAGACATCCCCTCCACTAAACCTTTCGCGATCGGGGTAGAACCTTCGGGCGGAGCAGAATGGTCAGGAGAGGGGGGCAGGCTGCGAACGAACGCTACTCTTTCTGCGCCTTCCAGAGAGTAAACCGGACGGCCGTCCCTTCCTCCGGGCGGCCCTCCACCCGGTCGTCCGCCCATATCCTCCCGCCGTAGCGCGTAATAAGCATCCGGCAGATATAGAGGCCGAGACCCAGGCCGGCAAGCGATCCGCTCCCCTTCTGGAAACGGCGGAAGAGTTCGCTCTTCACCGCATCGGGGATACCCGGCCCGGTATCCTCGACCGAGACCAGTATCTCCTTCCCGCGCTCTTCGACCCGGACGGCGATCTCGACCGCGGGCCCGCCGAACTTCGCCGCGTTGCCGATGAGGTTCGCAAAGACTTCGGAGAGCAGGTCGTCGGCGAGGACTGCAACCGGGCACCCCTCATACCGGATCCGGATCGCGGGATGGTTCGCCATCTCCGTGCGGATCACCCGGTCGAGATCCACCCGCGTCAACGCGTTCCCGCTCTCCAGGGCTTCCCGGAGGGTGGCGACGCACCCGATGATCGCGGAACTCTGTTCGAGCCGGGAGAGCATCTTCTCGGCCATCTCCCGCCGTTCCCCTTCGAGCGCATCGACGAGGAACCGGGTATACCCGATAGCGACGGTGTTTGCGTTGTTGATGTCGTGGACCATGATGTCCAGAAAAAGGGTTGCCGCCCGGTTCGACTCCTCGAGGTCGGCGGTCCGTTCCCGGACCAGGTCTTCAAGCCGGGTGCTGTAACCCCGTGCCGTCTCCTCCGAAGCGCGGAGGCGCCGGATGTTCTCCTTAAGAGCGTCGACCATGGCACCGATGCTCTCCTCGAGACGGGTGAACTCCGCTCCCGCGGATACCCGGATAGAGTGATCGAGATCCCCCCGGGCTATGGTGTTGACATCGTCGACGAGCTCCCGTACCGGGCGGGTGATCTGCCGCGCGACCGGAACCGCGATGCAGCAGGCAGCGAGACTTGCGAAGAGCGCGAAGAGAGCGTGAGTGAAAAGCATCTGTGTGAGCCGGGCGTCGAGAAGGGCGGTATTGTAGGTCAGTTCGACGACCCGGCTCGTATCCGAGGGGCAGTCCGACGTGGAGAGGTCGACAAGGATGTACCGGACGATCCGTCCAGCGGTCGGATCCGTTATTGTCCGGTCCCGTTTCTCCTCATATACCGCCCGGGCAACGAAATCGATGGCGGCGGGATCTGCCGGGCTCTCCGACTCGGTCGTGTTGACAGGTCTCCCGTAACAGTCGAAGACCCGGATATCTTCCAGAGCGGGGTTCAACTGCATCAGGTTGTCTTTAAGAGCCCGGTATTCCAGATCAAACCGGTCGGCTTCGACGGAACTGCAGATGAACCCGAGTTCGAAGAGGTAGCGATGATCCGGAGCGGGCATGTAGGCGTACTTCCGCAACCGCCCGCTCGCCGGCTCCGCCACGATCCGATCGGCCACGAAAGCGTCATCGAGCCGGATCTCCGTGATTTGGTTATAGAACGGCGGGATCTCGCGGAAATCAAGGCCAAGATCCGGGATATAGGTCGTGTACTCGATGACGCCCGATGCATTGATGACATAGACATCCATCTCCTCCCCGAGTTGCTCTTTGATGCGGGCGAGATCCATCTCCCCGGGATCCCCTCCCGCCCGCTCGTACTCGGCCAGCACCGGGATGAACGCCTCCTGCATCCGGTGGTCGAGCGTGCAGTCGAAGAGGTTCAGGCCCGCATCCACAATGTGTATCGATTGGATGACGCTCCTCTCCGTCTGTTCCCGGAACCGAACCTCCTCGGCGATCAGGGCTTCCTCGACCTGACGGTAGTCCATGACCGAGATCAGCCCGATCACCGGGAGCGTGATCAGGATCATGACGAGCACCAGGTGCGTGCTGAATCGAAGCGATTTCCTCCCTCCGGCCGCCGTCACGGGTCACCCTCCTCTCCGGCCTTGCGGAGCGTAAACCGGATGGCGGTGCCGCACTCCGGGCGGCCCTCCACCCGGTCGTCCGCCCATATCTTCCCGCCGTAGCGTTCGAGGAGCATCCGGGAGATGTAGAGACCAAGCCCCGTCCCCGCCGTGCCGTGGGTTCCCCGAACCAGCCGTTCGAAGAGCCGGACCTTTACCGCGTCCGGGATGCCCGGACCGGTATCCTCGACCGAGACCAGTATCTCCTCCCCGCTGTCTTCGACCCGGACGGCGATCTCAACCGCCGGGCCACCGTGCTTCGCCGCGTTGCCGATGAGGTTCGCAAAAACCTCGGAGAGGAGGTCGTCCGCGAGGACGGTGGCCGTGGTGCCTGCGTGGGTTACCGGGGCGGAAGAACGCTCGATCTCGGCCCTGATAACGGTGTCAAGGTCAATAGGGCAGAGCGAGGGCGCACCTCCCTGAACCCGCTGGATGGTGTTGACGTTCTTGACGATCTCAATGCTCTTCGTCAGCCCTTTTCTCGCCTTCCCGAGCAGTTCGGCCTCGGGCTCTCCCTTGAGTTCGGCGTGGAGAAGGTCGGCATAGAGGTTTGCGACATTGTTCGCGTTGTTGATGTCGTGCCCCATGATGTCCAGGTAGAGGGTCGCCATCCGGCTGGACTCCTCAAGGGCGGCCGTCCGTTCCCGAACCTGTTCTTCGAGAACATGGCTGTGCCGGACGATCTCCTCCTCCGACTTCCGGATCTTCTGGATAGTCTCCTTTAAGGATCCAACCATAGCCGAGACGCTCTTTGCAAGGTGTACGAACTCCGCATCCCCGCTCACCCGTATGGGGCGCTCCAGATCGCCGCGGGCGATGGCATCGACGTCCTCGACGAGGACACGGATCGGCCGCGTCAGGTGGTGCGCAGCGAGGGCAGAAAAACAGCCGATGCAGAAGAACGCAATGAGCAGGACGGTCGCGTGCCGGCCGAGCATCCCGGCGAGTTCCGCCTCCGCCCTCCTCACGGTATAGGTCAGTTCGACGACCAGGCTCATGTCCGATGCGTAACCGAGGTCCGCCATATCGACGAAGACGTAGCGCGTCAGTTCGACGGCAGTGGCGTTCTCCACCTCGATCATGCCCTTCTCCCGGTAAGCCTTGCGGACGATCTCCAGCCGCCGGCCGTCATCGGGATGCGCCTCGCCGACGAACATCTCCCCCAGGCAGTCGAAGATCCGGATCTCGGCAACGTCCGGGTTTTCGTCCACAAGTTCCCTGACGGCTTCCCGGTACTTCAGCGCCGTGCGGTACTCCCGGAACTCAGAATCCGCAAGGCCGAGTTCGAAGAGGTAGCGGTGATCCGGGGAGGGCATGTAGGCGTACTTCCGGAGTTCCCCGGACGGGATCCCGGAGACGACCCTGTCGGCAGCAAACGCGCCGCCGAGCCGGATGTCCGTGATCCGACCGTAAAAGTCCGGCATCTGCCTGAAGTCAAGGCCAAGATCGGGAGGGTGGGTGGTATAGACGATGACGCCGTCTTCATCGATGATATAGAGGTCCATCCTGCCCCCGAGTTCCTCCTTGACCCGCAAGAGATCCATCTCTCCCGGATCCCTTCCCGCTCGCTCGTACTCGGCGATAAACAGGGCGAACCCTTCCTCCATCTCCCGGCTCAATGTCCTGTCGAAGAGTTTCAACCCCGCGTCCACCAGGTTCACCGCGAGGACGATGCCGGACTCGGTCTGGTTCCGGGACGCTTCGGCATTCGCCTCCAGTTCCTGTCTGACCGCCGCTGAATCAACGAACGAGAGGAGGCAGACAACAGGGAACGTCGCGAGTAGAATTGCAAGCAAAAGATAGAGCATGAGCGGAAGCGACGGCCGCACGGGACTCTTCGCCGTCATTTACGTATACACTCCGCTCCTCATGCGATACCTCCGGGGGGCAGGTTTCTATTCCTCAAAGAGGGGTATATCTGCAACTATATAGTCTGAACGATTTTGACGCGGAAGAGAGAATCAGAACTGATCATTTTGCCGTGAAATTCCGGCGGGGAAGGAGTGTCGCGCTGCAGTCCGCGGTGCATGGATTGAAAGCCGATAGACCTCCAGAGGAACAGATCTCAAGCACCGGGAGGTGCGAGTTGCAACCTAAACCGGTGGGAAACAGAAAAAGAGAATGCTGGGGCCGGATCGCGGCCCCGGACGTATCGTGGGACGGTACGGTGATCTTACATCGGGGGCATGCCCATGCCACCCATGCCGCCCATGCCGCCCATGCCGCCGCCCATGGCAGCCATCTCCTCAGGAGAGGGGCCACCGGACTTGGATGCAGCAATGACGTCGTCGATCCGGAGGATCATGACTGCGGCCTCGGCGGCGCTTGCGATTGCCTGGGTCTTCACCCGTAGGGGCTCGACGACGCCGGTTTCGAGCATGTCGCCGGAGACGGCGTTGAAGACGTCAAGGCCCATGTACTTCGCGTTCGCCCCGCCCTTCTCGTGGGAGGCGCGCAGCGCAACGAGCATGTCGATCGGGTCGAGACCCGCGTTCTCGGCAAGCGTCCTCGGGATGATCTCGAGCGCGTTTGCGAACGCCTCAATGGCGAGCTGGGCGCGGCCGCCGACGGTTGCCGCGTACTCGCGGAGCCGGAGGGAGAGCTCGATCTCGGGCGCACCGCCGCCGGCGACGAACTTCTTGTCCTCGACGGCAACACTGACGACCCGGAGCGCGTCCTCGATGGCGCGGTCGAGTTCGTCGACGACGTGTTCGGTGCCGCCGCGGATGACGATCGAGACGGCCTTGGGGTTCTCGCACTCGGTGACGAAGGTCATCTCTTCGCCGGAGACCTTCCTCTCCTCGACGGTGCCTGCCTTACCGAGTTCCTCAGGGGCGATGGCGTCGATGGAACTGACGACTGGCGCACCGGTAGCGCGGGCGAGTTTCTCCATGTCGCTCTTCTTGACACGGCGGATGGCAAAGATGCCGGCCTTCGCAAGGTAGTGCTGGGCGATGTCATCGATGCCCTTCTGGCAGAAGAGGACGTTTGCACCGCTGGAAACGATCTTGTCGACGATGCCCTTGATCATCCGTTCCTCTTCATCGAGGAACATCTGGAGCTGGTCGGGGCTCGTGATGCTGATCTCGGCGTCGACCTCGGTCTTCTTGAACTCGACGGCGGCGTTCAGGAGCAGGATCTTCGCGTCCTTGACGGCACGGGGCATTGCCGGGTGCACGCGCTCCTTGTCGATGATCATGCCCTCGATGATCTCTGAGTCATCGGTGGACCCGCCGACCTTCTTCTCGACCTTCACGAACTCGGTGTCGACGTTGCCGTCGGCATCGGCGACCATCGTGATCGCCTTGACGACGAGCTCGGTGAGTTTCTCCTTTGCAGCCTCAGCGCCCTTGCCGGTCATGGCGGTGTCGGCAATCTTCCTGAGCATCACCATATCGTCGGGCTTGACGTCGACGGCGATCTCATCGAGGATGTCCTGCGCCTTCTCGGCGGCCATGCGGTAGCCGTGGGCGATGACCGTGGGGTGCACGTCCTGCTCGAGGAGATCCTCGGCACGCTTCAGGAGTTCGCCCGCGATCACCACGGCGGTCGTGGTACCGTCGCCGACCTCGTCGTCCTGGGTCTTAGCGATCTCGACCATCATCTTCGCGGCGGGGTGCTCGATATCCATCTCTTTCAAGATGGTCACACCGTCGTTTGTGATGACGACGTCGCCGATGGTGTCGACGAGCATCTTGTCCATGCCTTTGGGTCCAAGCGTTGTCCTTACAGCGCTTGCCACGGCTTTTGCGGCTGCGATATTGCCCGACTGTGCGTCACGACCGCGGGTACGCTGGCTACCCTCTTTTAGAATCAGGATTGGTTGTCCTCCAAGACTTGACATAGGTATCACCGTTGTTAAGCGATAGAAAGGTAGGTTTGTGGTTCTATATATAGTTTTTCACTCGTTTATCATATCTATGAGTTCCGAGCCATCTTCGAGGGAGTGGAGATGCTCTTCTCCGATAAGAAGCGTTTTGCCGATCTTTTTCTGCTTTTTGTAATCGGTGACAACGCACATCGCAAACGTCTTCGTGATCTGCGATATGTTGCCGATGAGCGAAGCGCGCTTCACGACCTTCTGGGACGTGCCGTACGCCGTCAGGATTGTGTGCTTATCAAAGAGTGCCAGCGCCTGGAACGGGGCCTGCCGCATCGCGTGGATCTCCATCCCCATGCGTTCGAGGTCGACCAGAACGTCACCGGACGTGGATTCGGCAGGCTTCTCGGGCTCGGGAGTGCAGTAACCGATGAGATCGATCGTCTCGACGAGCGGGGCGTTGAAGAACTCCTCGAGCCTGATGGCGACATCGAGCGTGGTGCCCATCCCGCCCTCGTACTTGCTGATCGTCCGGCGAGAGACCCCAAGGTGTGACGCAAGGTCTCCAAGTGACATCCGGGAGCGCTCCCGCACCTCCCGCAGGAGGTCGCCTTTTATCTTCACGTAGAGGCCGCCGGGGGAGGCGTAGACCATCGGCGAGAGCCCTTCCACGAAGTAGTCGTAGAGTGTCTCGGGGCTGAGGGCAAAGAGCCCGTAACGGATGTAGACGACACCGCGCTCGAGATCCGTATCGCGTGCCCGCTCCCCGACGATGAGGGGGGTGGCCTCCAGGTGCCTGGCGATCAGGTTGAGATCCCAGGCGATGTCGGCGCTCACGCTGTCGATATGAGAGGCGACTTTGATGATGACGAGGTTGCCGCCTTTCTTCGCGATAAGGTCGAAACTCCGCGGACGGATGTTGCACCGCTCCGAGACATCGAAGTCGCTAAGGAGCATGATGCTGATGATCATCTGGGGGAGGCGATCCTGCGACATAACCCGTAAGAATCGATATACCCGGAGAAGATATAAACTAGAGGGTTATGTGGATCGGGATCGACGATACGGACTCGCCTGGCGGGATGTGCACCACATATATAGGAGCGGTCCTGGCACGGCGGCTCGCGGAGGAGGGGCTGCGCATCGTCGGCGCCCGCCTGGTCAGGCTGAACCCAAACGTCATCCATAAAACCCGGGGGAACGCGGCGATCGCCATCGAGGCCGACGGCGATCCGGAGACGGGCTTCACGCTCGCCACCGTTTGCGTCGAGGAACTCGCGGAGTTTGACGACCCAAAGACCAACCCCGGTGTGGTGGTGGCGAGCGTCCGCCCGCCGCCGGACTTCTACTACGCGGCGCTCCGGGACTACTGCACCGTGGACGAGGCCGTCACGGTGCTCGAGGCGGCCGGAGCCCTGTACCGGGGTTACAAGAACCGGCGCGGGCTCATCGGCGCAACGGCGGCGATTTCAAGCGACCTTCTCGACCTGACCTACGAACTGCTCGCCTACCGGAAGCGCCCGGCGTGGGGGACACACCGGCAGGTGGATGCGGCGAGCCTCTTTCGCGCCGAGGAGGAGACCTACCCCCACACCTGGGACACGGTCGACCGGGAGAACGCCGTAGTGGTCGGGGTGCCCCACACCCCCGACCCCGTCCTCTTCGGCATCCGGGGGGAGAGCCCGGCATGGGTCCGGGAGGCGCGATCGTATGTCCGCTCGGAGGAGCCGGCCTGCGAACAGGTCTACACCACCAACCAGGGGACCGACGCTCACCTGATACCGGGATCGATCGCAACGCTCCGGGAGGGGCGGTCGTACCTGGTGCGGGGCACGGTCGCGGAGATCGCGGTCACCGGACCCGGCGGCCACGTCTCGTTTCTCCTCACCGACTGCGGGGCTGAGGTTCGCTGCATGGCCTACGAACCGACCAAGGGGTTCCGGGACGCCGTGAGGGCGCTCGTCCCGGGCGACGTGGTGGCCGCGGCCGGGAGTTACAAGGGAGGGAGCCTGAATCTTGAGAAACTCGGGGTTGCCCGCCTCGCCGACGCGATCCGGATCCGCCCGCCGGTCTGCCCGGCATGTGGAAAGAGGATGACAAGCGCCGGAACCGGTAAAGGCTACAAGTGCAGGGTTTGCAGCGAGCGCAGCCGCGAGCCCGAGGTCGAGCGGATCGAGCGGCACCTCGAGTCCAGGTGGTACGAGGTGCCCCCCACCGCCCGCCGGCACCTCGCACGGCCGCTGGTGCGCGGCGTCCCGGTGTGGGAAGAGAACGTGCTTCAATCCGGTTGGGAGTGCGATCCGCCCTCCGGCACGTCAATCAAATAAACTTTACAAAAAAAGATTTATAACATTTGTGCGTTAACTTACTCCCTGGTGATCCCGTGCCGACTATCTGCGGCGAAAGTATGCCTGCCCCGGCCTCCCCGCCCGCGACGGTGCCATCCCTGGCAGACGGGGTTCTGCGGCAGGCTGTACGACATCGCGGCCGAGTATGCACGGAGCGAAGACGAAGGTAGCCTTCCGGGCGCCTTTCCGTTTCCGGCCCGAAAGTCCGCTCTCGAGAGAGATGGTCCGGGTATACCGGACCCCGACACGGCGGGACGAGTGGGATCATCCCGTGTCGAATAACCAGTCATCCCCTGTCTGGCAGCGGGGGCCCAACTACCGGGCTCCCGCAACATCATGGCATTTTTACCAGGACATCCCGTTCGGCCGACGACCGCGGGAAAAGACGATCCATTATCGTGCATGAATGCCAATACCTCGTACAGAAGCTGGTGTAACAGTATCATGACCTTCAAGTACGGGGAAGCGGTTCAGCAGGCACGGGTGCACCCCGGGATGACGGTCGGCGAACTCGTCGACGAACTCGGGAAAGCCGGAGCCTACAACGGGGGATCGTTGTGGCAGGCGGTCAACATCTACGAACGGATGCTCCGCGACGAGAAAGCGCTGAAGTTCTTCGGGCTCTCGGGCGCCATGGTGCCCGGCGGGATGGGGGGCATCGTCACCGACCTCATAGAGAGAGGCCACATCGACGTGCTCGTCTCGACGGGGGCGAATCTCACCCACGACGTCATCGAGGCGATCGGGTGCCACCACTACCATGGAGCCTCCGACGTCTCCGACGCCGAACTCTGCGAGGAGGGGGTCAACCGGATCTACGACATCTTCCTCCCGAACGAGGCGTTCATCCGGTTCGAGGAGTTCCTGCAGGACGCCTACTCCTCCCTCCCCGAAGGCTCGACGGTCTCGATCTCCGATCTCCTCGGCCGGATAGGGAGCAGGCTTGATACCGGGATCCTCTCCGCGGCGGCAAAGGCCGGGGTGCCGGTCTACTGCCCGGCCATCCAGGACTCGATGATCGGGCTGCAGTACTGGCTCTTCTCCCAGACGCACAGGGTCACGGTCAGCGCGTTTGCCGACATGCCCGGGCTCCTTGACCGGTGCTTTGAGGCCGAGCGGGCCGGCACCATCCTCGTCGGCGGCGGGGTTCCAAAGAATTACATCCTGCAGAGCAAACTGATGACCGAGACCGGATTCGACTACGCGGTGCAGCTCACCGGTGACCGGCCCGACCTCGGCGGGCTCTCGGGGGCGACGCTCGACGAGGCCCGATCGTGGGGCAAACTCACCGGCGAGGCCACCGCCGCAACGGTCTATGGCGATGCGACCATCAACCTGCCGCTCCTGGTGGCCGCAACCCTCGAGAGGCTGGAACGATGACCGAACTCATCCTCTCCCTCGACGTGCTCGACCGGAAACAGGCGGTGAGCATCGCGGAGGCCTGTGCGCCCTTCATCGACGCGATCAAGGTCGGTTACCCCCTTGTCCTCGCAACAGGGCTCACCATCGCCAGCGACCTCGCCGATCTCGCCCTCCCGCTCATCGCCGACTTCAAGGTCGCGGACATCCCCAACACCAACCGCCTCATCTGCGAAGCGGTCTTCTCGGCCGGGTTCGACGCCGTGATCGCCCACGGGTTCGTGGGAGCCGATGCCGCGAGAACCTGTGTCGAGGTGGCGCACAAGCACAGCGGAGCGGCCTACATCGTCACCGAGATGAGCCACCCCGGGGCGACCGAGTTCTTCCACGGCGGTGTGGCCGAACGCCTGGCGGAACTCGCCGTCTCCTCCCGGGCCGACGGCATCATCGCTCCGGCCACCCGCCCCGAACGGATCACCCGGCTCCGGGAGATCGTCGGCAGCAAGGCGATCTACTCACCGGGCGTGGGGGCGCAGGGCGGCGATATCGATACGGTGGCCCGGCTGGTCGACGGGGTCATTGTAGGAAGGAGCATCTACGAGGCGGAGGACCCGGGCGCCGAAGCCGAACGCTTCTCCCGCATCCGCCGGTGATGAATTCTCCGTTCCGATCCCCTTCAGGGGAGATGACGACCCCTATGAGTGATCTGAGGCGGATGCGGGTTGTCCCGCATCTGAAGAGTTATATATTCTCCCGCAGATATGGGTATCATGAACTGGAGCCCTGAACAACTTAAACTGGCGGAAAAGTACCAGAGCCTCGATGAAATCCCCGCGGGAGAGCGGCGGTACAAGTGCCACACCTGCCACTTCGTCGTGGACGAAAACCCCTGCCCTCACTGCGGCGAGACGTCGCTTGAGATCATGTGCCCGCTCGACCACTGCGACTGCCACCACGAAATCGTCGAGAGCATCGAGTACTGTCCGCTCTGCGGCAAGGCCGTCTGCCCGGAGTGCGGGAGCCACGATGTTATGCAGATCAGCAGGGTCACCGGCTACCTCCAGGACGTTGCAGGCTGGAACGCCGGCAAACAGCAGGAACTGAAAGACCGAACCCGTTATTCCGTCGTATGAGATATTTCGTCAGGGACGAGACTCTTTTTCTCCGCGGGAGGTTCAGGGCGGCGAGCACCGGCGTCAACGGCGGTATCGCCGACGTCACAACGGTCTTAAACCACACGGTGCCCCGCGACTTCGAGGCCGAACCGCTACGCCATCTCGACCTTCTTGCCGCCCGGCACGGCATCTTCCGGGACTACTTCGGCCTTATGACCGCTGTAGGGATGCACCATCTCTGCGTGCTCCAGTACGACTTCGTCACGGTCTTCATCACCGCCGGGGTGACCAACCCGACAGCGTCCCCCACCACCCCGCACACCATCAACATCATCGTCTACAGCCGGGAGGGGATGGTTGATTCGGCGCTCCTTGAGACGATCGTCACCGCAACAGGGGCAAAGGCCCAGGCGCTCCATGACCTCGGCTACGATTTTCCAGGGACCACGACGGACGCGGTCGTCGTCGCGTGCGATCGTGACGCTCCTCGTGTACATTCTTACGCCGGGACCCTGACCGAGGTCGGCAGCAGGGTTCACGCGGCGGTTCTCCGCGGTCTCCCGGAGGCCCTCGCGCGGCAGCAGGGCAAGGTCCGGCGGAGCGAGCCGTCGTTCTTCATCTATAGCCGCTACGGCGGAGACCACTGGGTGGAGTGGCAGAAGGAGGACTGTCCCTACTACCCCTGCCACTTTCCGGGACAGCGGTGCGATTACTGCTACTGCCCCTGCTACCCCTGTGCAGACGAAGAACTCGGCGAATGGGTCGATAGTTCGAACGGCGGCAGGATCTGGGGGTGCGCCGGCTGTACGCTCCTGCACGTCCCGGTGATTGCAGATTACATGAAAAGAAACCCGGAGGCCGCTCTCACTGAGCTCAAGCGTCTCCGGGAACGATTATAATTGAGGGTTACGCCTCGGCGACGCCGAGAGCGGAGAGCATCTCTTCGAGAGGGATGCCGTGCGCCTGGGCGGCTTCCCGGATCGTCTCGTTGTTTGCGATGGCGCAGCCAAGGCAACCCATTCCGAACCGGAAGAGTACCTGTGCCGATTCGGGCTTCTCTCGGAGGAGTTCCGCGATTGTACTTTCCGCAGTCAATGCCATACAGCTGATGTTGTCCTTGCCCCTATATATACATTCAAGTGTCCAGTCCGATCTTCTGCGATTCACCCACAGACGCGGCTGACCCCACCGCGCCCGTAACCCCCGTCTTCCCGCCCGGCGGCGGGAACGGAAATCTCCCGGATATTGGAATGGTAGCCTTTCCCGCACCCTTTCCAAAAAAGGCCGCATCGCAGGGCATCCTGAGCAGGCTCCGAACTTACTTTCACACCGCGGGCCGTGTTCTTAATATCCTGATGAGATGAAGTACAGACTGGAGATGTAAGTATGAACCTATCAGAGGTAACAGAGAGAATCTCCCGGAAACTTGAAACAAAAGGCGCACAGCCCGATCGGCAGAAGATCGAATCACGCCTCCACCGTCTCGTCGAGGAGTTCGGCGTCAATGTCAACGAGGCCGAACGAACCGTGACGGCCGATCTCGCCCGCGAGCACAACGTCACCGGCGTCGGGAACACCTCCACCGAGCTCCGCCCGATAAACGAGATCGTCCCCAACGACTGGGTGACGATCGAGGGAAAGATCGTTGCCCTGACCCCGCCCCTCTCACCCTCGATCGCGCAGACGGGGATCATCGCCGATTCGAGCGGCGCCATGCGTTTTGTCACCTGGGCCCGGGGGAACCCCCCCGCGATGGAGTACGGCCAGTGGTACCGGCTCGAGTCCGCGGTCGTCGACGAGTACAAGGGTGCGCCGAACCTGAAGATCCACTCGGGCACCACCATCTCGCAGATGGAGAAAGATGCTCCGCTCCTCCCCTCGATAACACCGATCGCCGAGCTGAAGCCCGGTGTCGGGAGCGTGCGGGCCAAGTTCATCCAGGAATGGGATGCCTCGCACGACCGGATGCTCCAGACGGGGCTCCTCGGCGACGAGACCGGCACCATCAAGTTCGTCATCTGGAAGGAAGAGGGAGCAGGTTCCTCCGGAACCGGCCAGGCGGCTCCAAAGGAACCGCTTGGGAAGGATAAACTGGAACTCGATGCCGTCTACAACATCTTCTACGCCACCGTAGACGAGTACAACGGCAGGCTCTCCCTCGCCCTGAACACCGCGATGTACATCGCCGACGAGGGCGATATCGAGGTCGGGCGAACCGAGACCGAGATCCAGGGGGCTCTTGTCCACGTCGCTCCCGGCTCGGGCCTGATCAAGCGCTGCCCGGTCGAGGGCTGCAACCGGACGCTCTCCCGGCAGAACTACTGCCCGGTACACGAGATCCAGCCTGAGTTCCGCTATGACCTCCGCTTAAAAGCGGTGCTGGACGACGGCATACGTGCCCGGAACGTCCTGATGCAGCGCGAGATCGTCGAGGCCCTCACGGGGATCGCCCTTGAAGAGGCGATTGAAATTGCCGAGACGAACCCGCTCGGCATGGACGAGATCTTCTACCGCGTTAGGAACACGGTGCTCGGACGCTACTATACCTGTAGCGGGAGCGAGTTCGGCGGCAGGATGCTCGTCAACTCCTGCACCCCGATCGTGTTCAGTCCCGAAGAACTGGCCAGTCTGCTGAACCGTGCCGGGGGTGAGCCGGCATGAAACCGCAGGGAACGTTCGAGCGCGAACCGGCACGCAGGGTCTTCGCATCCGAGCTTCGCGAGACCCGCTACCAGTTCAAGGACGGTGACGATGAGAAGAGCCCGACCTACGTCATCCTCCCGAGCGGGATCCGGAGCAACCGGATCTTCATCGTCGGGACGCTCACGGAGAAGGAGCGGCGGGGCGACCAGAACATCTTCTACCGCGGGAGGGTGGCCGACCCGACGGGGACCTTCTTCATCATGGCGGGCTCCTACCAGCCCGAGGCGATGCAGCAGCTTGCCCGGATAGAGCCGCCCGCGTTCGTCGCCGTCGTCGGGAAACCGAACCTCTACACGACCCAGGACGGGAACTGCCTGGTCTCGGTCCGCGTGGAGTCGATCGCGGTCGTGGACCGCGAGACCCGCGACCTCTGGGTGCTCGACACCGCCCGCGAGACCCTCGACAGGCTCGAAGCGTTCGGCACCACCGACGACTCAAAGAAGGCCCAGGAGGAGTACGGGACGCAGCCGGATCTCTATAAAAAGATCGTCTACGACGCTCTCTCCCAGGTGCAGCTGTAGAGGCTCTACCTCCGAAACTCTTTTTTCGGCGGGCGATACCGATTCGCGAACTTCGCGTTTTTCAAAACCCTTCGGGTTTCTCAAGCTCCGGATGTCCCATCCGTCGCTCCTCGCGCGAGACTTCGTTCACGCCCCTACCGTCAACTCACACGAAGTCAGGTGTCAAAATTAGTGAAGCACTGAGACCTCTCTCAGGTTTTACAGATAACCCTGACCCTCTCCGACTCATCGTATTGGATGCACTCGTCCAGCGCTTCCGCACCGACAGCAGCCTCAGCGGCACTGATGGTAACCTTCGCTATCTTGACAAAAACCTCCGGATACCGCTCGTAGAATCGCTCGGTGACAACCCGGCGCCTCCTGCTGACCTGCGTTGTTATAGCATACGTCTCATTCTCCTGGATACCCGACTCGCGCGCTCTCGCGAGCAATTCCTTGTGCAGCTTTTCCGCCTGACGCAGTTCTTCACGCAGATCCCGGATATACCCCTGCAGAGCATAGGCCTCTTCAAGGAGCGCATCGTCGGGGATGTCGTCGGGTGGGGCAGGGGCCTGATCCGGGACACCTGAATGCGTCGGCGGCAGAACCGCACCTGACGCTGCCGGTTCATGGGGATCATTACCGGGAAATACCGTTGAACCTCCAGCGTCAGGGGTCTGGCTTGCACCGGACTCATCGTCCGGATGCTGCCGGCTCCGGTAACCACGGACTGTAAAGATGATGATCTCACCGAACTGCTGCAGTTTCGCATCGCCTACACCAGGAATGGCCGCAAACTCTTCAAGGGTCTCAGGGTACCGGCGGGCGATCTCCTTCAGGGCTCTATCGTGGAACACCATGTAGGGAGGGATATCCAGATCCTCTGCAAGCCTCTTCCGGACGCTTCGTAATTCCTCAAAAAGGGAGGAATCAAAGGGTCTCTCACCCCGGTCTGTCTTCCCCCTGTTGCGGGTTTTCGAACTCCCCGGCCTGCTGAACCGGACACACTCATCTCCAGACAGGATAGCCTGACTGCGCTCGTTCAGGGTGACGACCGGGTACTGATCGGAACTCTGATCCAGGTAGCCGTTCGCTACGAGTTGACGTATGAACGAGCGCCATTCCTCGCCTGAGTACTCACTCCCCGAGTTGTATACTGACAGGTTCTGATGACCTCTCGCCAGTACGTTTTTGCTCCGGGAGCCGGCAAGAACACCCGCAACGTGCGTTATGCCGAAACTTCCCGGCAATTGAGAGATGCAGTCCACAATCTTCGCGGCAATCTCCCGACCGTCGATGAACTCATCCGGCAGCATGCAGACATCGCAGGCCTGGCACGGCACCCCGGTGAAGATCTCGCCAAAAGACCTGAGCAGATGTTGCCTGCGGCATTGAGTGGTCTCACAGAACGCAACCATATCGTCGAGCTTGCGCACGGCCCGCGGGTAATACCCCGGCTCCGGGTGGTTCAAGCAATCTTTCTCGATAGAATACAGGCATCGTTTCCGGTCACCACGACTATAGAACAGGATGCAGTCGCTCTCTTCACCATCCCGGCCTGCACGCCCGGTCTCCTGCGCATACGCTTCCAGGTTCCTCGGCATATCGTAGTGGATAACAAACCGCACGTCGGGCTTGTCGATACCCATCCCGAAAGCATTGGTCGCGCAGACCACGTCGATCTCGTCTCTGATAAACAGTTCCTGCACCCTACTACGGAAATTACCCGGCAGATCCGCATGGTAAGGCTGAGCGCGGATACCATCTTCCTGTAACTTCTGTGCGACCTCTTCCGTGCGCTTCTTGCTTGAGAAGTAGATGATCCCCGACCGGTTCGGGTTGTCCCTCAGGTAATCGAGGAGTTGAGGATACGCACCCTTTTTGCCGGCAACAATGTACTGCAGATTTTTCCGGTTGAAACTTCCGACATATACGGCCGGGTTTATGAGGTTGAGCTGCTTCTGGATGTCCCGCTGGACCTCCGGAACCGCAGTTGCCGTCAGGGCAATCATTGGGACGCTCGGAAACATCTCTTTCAAGATGCGCAACTGGCGGTAATCCGGCCTGAAGTCATGGCCCCACTCGGAGATACAGTGAGCCTCATCGACTGCCAGGAGCGTCACGTTCAACTCGCGCAGGGTGGTCAGGAACCGTGTCTGCACTACCTTCTCCGGCGACACGTAGAGCAGGCGGAGCCGCCCTGCTTCAAGGTCTGCGAGGGTTCTGGCCATCGCATCGTAGGGGAGTGAACTGTTCAGGGTTGCTGCAGGAATGCCCTGCGTCACCAGCGAGTCGACCTGATCCTTCATCAGAGAGATCAGGGGTGAGATCACGACCGCCAGCCCTCCGGTTACGAGAGGAGGGATCTGATAACAGAGCGATTTACCCCCTCCGGTTGCAATGACGGCAAGAACATCCCTCTTCTCAAGAATATTGTTGATGATCTCTTCCTGGTAGGGTAGAAAAGTAGAATATCCATAATATCGTTCAAGAACTGCGTGAGGAGACTCCATCTAAATAAGGAGTTCCATCTACGTTTTTATGGCTCTTTTGGATTCATCCCTGAAGTCGATTGCATGCGATCCAGCGGTGAATGTTCATCCTGCGGAATGATTCTGCATGATTGGCCGGTGAAGATGACATCTCCGCGTTATGACACGGGATGCGAACATAATCTATGACCCGGAAATGCAGAGTTCTGGGTGAGAATGTTCATTACAGTATATCCCCTTACCGCGTAAACACCCGGGTCGTCTTCATGATAGGCGCGATGCTGGGGATGATAGCGATCCTCGCTCTCACCCGGATCGAGTCGTGGATAACGGAGAGATATAGCGATCAAGAGTAGCCAAAAAGAAGGAATTTCGGGAGGGATCACTCCCCCGGCCCCTGTCGGGCGCCCTTCCACTCTCCCTTCAGTTCTGGGTAGTCTGCGAGGATCTTGCTGACCGTGCTCCTGCTGACGTCGAACATCCGACAGATCTGGCTAATACTCGTCCCGGCCTGCCGTACCGTGAGGAGAGCCTCGACCTGCCCTTCATTGAGCGCTCTCGGCCTCCCGATGGGGCGCCCGTTGTCCTTCTTCGCCTTCTTCGAGACGGCCGGAGTGGTTTTCCGGGCACTCTCGCGGTACTGCTCCATGTACTCGACGAAGTTGCCGATGGCCGCTCTCCTCTGCTCCGGCTCATCCCGGAACCCGAAGAAATCGTTATTCACGCAGTAGACGGCGTAGTGCTCGTTTAAGGTTTTGAGTGCGGCAAGCCCGGCATCCGGGTCCCTCGCGAGGCCTGCAAGATCGTAGATGATGATATCGGGACAATTATTGGCGCCGCAATACTCCAGCATCTCCGTAAATCCCTTCCGTTTCTCCGGAGGGGTTGCATTTGCCCGGTGATCGTGGAAGATTTCAACAATCTGGAACCGATACTTGCAAAAATCCTCGATTTCCTTCTTTTGTGCTGCGAAATCCCCCTTCTTTCTCGTATTCAAGTATGCCACAGCATCTCTTTTCATCCGATTATGATGTCGTACAATCGTATATATTGTTTTTGAAAACACACACGTCGTGCCGTTTTGCGCCACAACCGGAGAGCCCGGGCACGTTGCAGGCGGTGTGTTAAAAGGTCAGCGGGAATACTTTTCGGGAGGCGGGCGCTGCCGGGTCAAAAAAGAGGTGGATATTATTCCTGCGGTCTTTCCGATTCCCACCGGTCCAGAACGTCTTTCCCCTCGATGAAGACGAGCCCGTGCTTTCTCGCATACTCCATCGCACCCTCCTTCGTGAGGGCGAACCCCGTCTCGTCGTCCAGCATCTCGCAGATCGTGACCGCCGGGGTGACGTTGGCCATGGTCGCAAGCGCGATCGAGAGTTCGGTCTGCCCCCGCCGCTCGTCGAGCAGCCGGTCGGCGGCCCGGAGGAGTGCCATGTGCCCCGGGGTCCGGAAATGCGCCGCAAAATCATGTCCGCCACCGTTGAGCGATTTTTCCACCTCGTCCGCGATGGCGGTGACCGTCAATGCCCGGTCACGGTCGGTGACCCCGGTATAGGTCTCGCGGTGGTTCACCCAGAGGGAGAACGAGGAGTGGTTCTTCGGGTCGTACGGGACTTCCCCGTCCCTCTCGACGAGACTGCAAGCACGCAGGACTTCATGTGCAAACGGCAGCCCGAGCCTCTTCGCTGCCTCGGGGTGTACCGCCGTGCAGATCAGCCCACCGCCGTCTTTGCGCATCTGCCGGATGTGGGCGGGTGTGACGGCATCCGAGCGGATCGCGAAATCGGTCTCGCGCTCGCGGTTGTCAAAGTCGTATAACAGGACGAATTCGCCCCTGGCAAGGGCCTTTATGGCTGCATCAATCATGGGTTATCTCCACCTCGATCGTATCGTTATCGTTCAGGTTCAGGGCTTTGCGGAGTTCGCACCCGGCGATGACCTCGATGGTATCCTCCGGGTAATGGGTACGGGAGGGGACGACTATCGCGCACCTGTGCCCCCTTATCCGGCAGGGGATCACCCTGGCGGCGCCGAACGTCCGGTCGTCGGCAGTGAATCCGGGAATATCGATCCAGCCGACGTGATCGATCTGCTTGCGAACCTCGATGCTCGGCGCATCGAGCCGGATGTTCAGGGTTCCGGGAAAGGGCTCAAAGCCGAGACAACCGCCGAACTGCTCCTTGTAATGGGGGATGCTCATGTAGTAGCGGCCTTCCCCGAGCCCGCTGATCACGGTTCCGGTCAGGGTGTACCGCCTCTGATCCGGGTTGAAGATCCGGACGTAATCCGCGTACTCCTGCTTTAGCGCCTGCTCGCCCTCCCGGGTGACGGCGACATACTGGCCGTCGGGCTTCATCGTTCGGACGATGAACTGCTGGCGCTCAAGCGCGATCAACCTCCGCGACGTGGTCTGGGGGCTGATACCCAGAACGCTACCGAGCGACTGAGACGAGAGCCATATCGGGCCCCGGCACCCGCCGAGCAGGGCGATCGTCTTCAATGACTGCAGGTCTTCCGCTTCAACCATCATATCAGAATTGAGATGCATACTATATACGAGTTGCGCAACGACCCCGACCCCGGATCTTCGTGAAATGTCGAAGTGGGATACGCTAATTATTTAAGTCGCGGGTGCTGACAGTACCTGCATGAAATCCGGAGTGCGGCATCAACTTGCCGAGAAAATGGCAGGAGAGATCACACTCTCGGACTCACCGGGTCAGGCCCTCAAGAAGTGGCGGCAGAGTTTCAACATCCCCCAGGGATTGCTTGCCGAACGATTGGAGGTCTCTCCCTCAGTTATCAGCGACTACGAAAGCGGACGGCGAAAGAGTCCGGGAACTGCCATCGTTGGAAAGATCGTCGATACGATCCTCTCGATTGACGAGGACAACGGCGGCCGGTTCATCAACAAATTTGCGAAAATCCTGTACAGCGAATTCGACGAAGACGTCATCTACGACATCCACGAGTACGCGTCTCCTGTGGCCCTCTCCGAGTTTGCGGAGGCCATCGGTGCCGTCACGCTCTGCGGGCCGACGGATCAGACCATCTATGGGTACACGGTGATCAACAGCCTCAATGCGATCCTCCATCTCTCATCAAGCGAGTTCAACCGCATCTACGGCTGGAGCACGGAACGTGCCCTCATCTTCACCGAGGTCTCGACCGGAAAGTCCCCCATGGTGGCGATCCGGGTCACGCCCTTTAAACCGCGTTGCGTGGTGCTGCAGGGCATCGGCCCGGAAGAGGTGCATCCGTTGATCCCGGGTCTCGCGGAACGCGACCGGATCAGCGTGCTCTGCACACGGATGGACGTCGAGACGATCATCGGTTCACTACGAGGAAAACTATGGTAGGCATCTATTCATACGGCGTCTACATCCCGCGATACCGGATAAAAGTCCCGGAAATCGCGCGGGTCTGGGGCGGCAATGCAAACGACGTCATGAGAGGGCTCGGGGTCTTTGAGAAGTCCGTCCCCGATCTCGATGAGGATACCGCAACGATCGCCGTCGAGGCGGCACGCGCCGCCCTCCGGCGGAGAACCGTCGACACCGAAGCTATCGGTGCCATCTACGTGGGGAGCGAGTCGCACCCCTACGCGGTCAAGCCCACGGCCTGCACGGTCGGCGAGGCGATCGGGGCGACCCCGAACATGACCGCCGCCGACTACGAGTTCGCGTGCAAGGCGGGGACGGCAGGCATCCAGACCTGCATGGGCATGGTCAAGAGCGGGATGATCCCGTTCGGGATCGCCATCGGTGCGGACGTGGCGCAGGGCGCTCCCGGCGACGCGCTCGAGTACACGGCCGCGGCCGGCGGTGCGGCGTTCGTCATCGGCAGCGAGGACGTCATCGCCGAGATCAACCACACCTGTTCGTTCACCACCGACACGCCCGACTTCTGGCGGCGCGAAGGGCAGAACTACCCCCGCCACGGCGGGCGGTTCACCGGCGATCCCGGCTACTTCAAGCACGTTCAGGGTGCAGCGCGGCTGATGTTTGAGCAGGCGGGGACGAACCCGAAGGACTACGACTACGCCATCTTCCACCAGCCCAACGCGAAGTTCCCGCAGCGGGTAGCAAAGACGCTCGGGTTCACGGCTGAGCAGATCCAGCCCGGCCTCGTCGTCCCGAGGCTCGGGAACACCTACTCGGGGGCGTCGATGATCGGGCTTGCGGCTACGCTCGATGCAGCGAAACCAGGCGACCGCATCTTCGTCACCTCGTTCGGGTCGGGAGCCGGGAGCGACGCCTTCGACATCACGGTGACCGACGCCATCGAGTCCGCAGGATTCGACCGGACGGCGGCGCCGAGCGTGGAGAACCTCCTCACGAACCCGACCTACCTCGACTATGCACTGTATGCCAAACACAAGGGAAAGATCGTGATGCAGAAATGAGAGACGTAGCAGTAATCGGAGTCGGCTGCACGGAGTTCGGGGAGCACTGGGGAATCTCGTTCCGCGACCTCTTCGTCAAGGCCGGGGCGCTGGCGCTCGAAGATGCCGGCGTCACCGGCGAGAAGATCGACGCTCTCTACGTCGGGAACATGAGTGCCGGCCGGTTCGTCGAGCAGGAGCACATCGGCGCCCTGATCGCGGATTACGCCGGGCTGGCGACGAACAACACCCCCTCGACCCGTGTGGAGGCGGCCTGCGCTTCCGGCGGGCTTGCCTTCCGGCAGGCGGTGACCTCGGTCGCGAGCGGCATGGAGGATATCGTCGTCGCGGCGGGCGTCGAGAAGATGACCGACGTCGGAACCGGGGCGAGTGTGGACATGCTCGCGAGCGCCGCGGACCGCGAGTGGGAAGGGTTCGCCGGAGCGACCTTCCCCGGCCTCTACGCCATGATTGCAAACGACTACATGCACCGCTACCCCCTCACCCGGGAGCAACTCGCACAGGTCGCGGTGAAGAACCACGAGAACGGCGCAAAGAACCCGATCGCACAGTTCCGAAACCGAATCACGGTCGAGACGGTCTTAAATTCGTCGCTCGTGGCCGACCCGCTGCGGCTCTTCGACTGCTCGCCGATCACCGACGGTGCGGCGGCGGTCGTGGTGGTGCCGCTCGAGCGTGCCCGTGAGTTCACCGATTCCCCGGTACGGGTGCTTGCAAGCGCCCAGGCGAGCGACACCATCTCGCTCCACGACCGGCGGGACATCTCGACCCTGGACGCCACCGTGGCGGCAGGCAAGCGGGCGTTCGCCCAGGCGGGGCTCACCCACAAGGATATCGACATGGTGGAGGTTCACGACTGCTTCACGATCGCGGAGATCTGCGCAATCGAGGACCTCGGGTTCTGCAAGAAGGGTGAAGCGGGAAGACTCACCGCGGACGGGGCGACCGCTCTCGGCGGGGAGATCCCGGTGAACACGAGCGGCGGCCTGAAGGCCTGCGGCCACCCGGTCGGTGCGACCGGGATCAAGCAGATCTACGAGATCGTCAGCCAGCTCCGCGGCGAGGCCGCCGGCCGGCAGGTGGACGCGGAGATCGGTATGGCGCATAACGTCGGCGGCACCGGCGCGACGGTCGTCGTGCACATTCTGGGGGCCTAACTATGTCGGTTTCACGGTTCTGGAGAAAGATCCCGCAGCGCTACAACCTCGTCGGGACGAAGTGCACGACCTGCGGGCGGCACTTCTTCCCGCCCCGGTCACTCTGCCCCGACTGCCGGCGGAGCGGCAACATCGTCGACCACCAGTTCACCGGCGAAGGATCGATCGTCACCTACACGGTGATCCGGTCGGCAAGCGACCAGTTCGAGCACACCACCCCCTATGCCCTCGCGGTCGTGGAGCTCGACGAGGGGCCGAGGCTCACCACCCAGGTCGCATGTCCCATCGAGGATATTGCGATCGGGATGCGGGTCAAAAGTGTCTTCCGCCGGATAGCGGCGGACGGCGAGAGCGGCACCATCCACTACGGCACGAAGTTCGTGCCGGTGGAGTAAACACTTTTTCGGGCTGCCCGGAGAGCAGCCCCGGACGGTGTCTTGCGCGTTTGCGCGAGACGCCATCCCTATACCTCCACTTCTATCGCTCTAACCTGCGGAGTCTGCAGGGTTGCCGGAGTCTCTTTCGCGATCTTCACGACATCGCGTGAGACCCAGGAGCTATCCCCTACGACAACCTCGCGCGAAGTTCGGTGGATGGTTACTGGTGACCCCCACTACACGATACACCAGAGAGGGGAGCAACCTGACTGAGGGAAAAACCCGGTACACTGGACCGTGGGAGATATCGCGCCTGGGGGTGGGGCTGGCGGGGAGAGGGGAGCATCCCCCCCCTCCCCTGCCCCCTCCCCCCCGCAAGGCGATATCCCCACGGAAGCCGTGTCAGATCTAGCCATAGGAGATCAGCAGGCCCAAGGAATGGGAACTCAGGTGTCTCAGGTGCGAGGGGACCATCCCCCATCGCAGTCTCACCCCCCCACAATGTGATGCTCGGTGAGCAGTGGGAGATATGCCCAGCCAAAAAAGAAGAAGCATATTTGATTACTGAAAATGCAAGAGCTGCAATCCAAGGGATCCCCTTACTTCTCCACCACGATATCATACACCGCGTGCCACCTCCCCGGCGAGTAGGTCCTGACCTGCCGCTCGGCGACCTCGCCATCGGTAACCTCCCTGATCAGGGGGAGGTACTCCCCCTCCTGCTCCTGGAGCGCGTAGAGGTGGATCGTCCCGCCGTCCCGGCAGAGGGCGGCCGCCGCCGGGAGGAACTCCGGCGCGGCGAGGGGGAGGTTCATGACGACCCGGTCGAACGGGGGAAAGCCGAGCCGGGGGAGGTGTGCGGCGTCGGCGAGCACCGGGATGACGTTTCCGGCGCGGTTGAGCGCGATGTTCTCGATCAGGAGGTGGACCGCGGTGGGGTTGAGGTCGGCGGCGACGACGAGACCCGCCTTCCCGGCGAGGGTGATCGCGAACGGCCCGACGCCGGCGAACATATCGAGCACCCGCTCCCCCTCCTCCATCGCCCCGAGAACCCGCTGCCGCTCGGTCGAGAGCCGGGCGGAGAAGTAGGCGAGGGAGAGGTCAACGTCGAAGGAGTGGCCGTACTCCGTCACCCGGGTGCGGGTGGTGGGAACCCCCGCAAGGACGGAGAACCGGCGGGTGCGGTACTCCCCCTCGACCGCGGTTTCGGGGAAGAGGACGGTCTCAAGCGACGGCCGGGAGGCGAGCAACCGCTCTGCTCCCGCGGGATCGTTCTCCTGCATGATGGCGATCCCGCCCACGAGCTCGTGGCGGGGAAGTTCGATGCGTTCCGGCACCGTCTCGAACTCGCACCGGACGGCGCCGGGGATCTCCTCCGTCACCGGGAATAGGATCGCGTCACCCTCCGGTCGCGGATGGAACCGGCGGTCGAGGAACCCCTCCTCAAGCAGCCGGCGCCGCCTCCCTTCAGCCTCTCGTCTCGGCACCGCAAGGCACCACTGTTCTTCTCCCATATCGACCACCAGCCATCTTTAGATATGAACTCTCATACTTATTCATGGATGAGTATATCAAGAGGCTGAAAGACGGGTCTCTCAAACTCTACGCTCTCGAGAAAGAGCTCCCCCCCGAGGAGGCCGTCCGGGTGCGCCGGGCGTTCGTCGAGGGTGAGACCGGCACCGCCCTCCCGAAAGTGGGGTCGTTTTCCATCGTGATCGACCGGGTCGTGAAGCGCAACATCGAGAACATGATCGGCACCGTCCAGGTGCCGCTCGGCGTTGCAGGCCCGCTCCGGGTGAAGGGCGAGTATGCCGACGGATCCTACTACCTCCCCCTCGCGACGACCGAGGGGGCGCTCGTCGCCTCGGTGAACCGCGGCTGCTCACTCATCACCCGGGCGGGGGGGGCGGACGTGCGGATCATGCGGGACGGGATGACCCGGGCACCGGTCTTTGCCGCCCGCGACGTCGGCCACGCCCGTGATGTGGCGGTCTGGGTGGAGAGCCACGCCGCGGAGATCCGGGAGGTTGCAGAGAGCACCACGAAGCACGGCGAGTTCCGTGAAGCCGTCACCTACGTTGCCGGGACAAGTGTCTTCGTTCGGCTCGAGTTCGACACCAAGGACGCCATGGGGATGAACATGGTGACGATCGCGGGCCAGAAGGTCGGCGAACTCATCGAGCGGGAGACCGGGGCCCGCCTCGTCGCTACCTCCGGGAACATGTGCACCGACAAGAAACCGGCAGCGATCAACCTGGTCCGGGGCCGGGGGAAGACCGTGGCCGCGGGGGTGCGGCTTACCGACGCGGCGATCATGGATCTCCTGAAGACTGACGCGGAGACCCTCGCGGAGGTCAATTACCGCAAGAACCTGGTGGGTTCGGCCCGGGCGGCCTCGTTCGGGTTCAACGCCCAGGCGGCAAACGTCGTCGCCGCTACGTTCATCGCCTGCGGGCAGGACCCCGCCCACGTCGTCGAGGGGAGCACCGCGATCACAACCGTCGACCGGGTGGACGGCGGGGTCTACGTCTCGGTCACCCTCCCGTCGCTTCCCGTGGGAACGGTCGGGGGCGGCACGGGGATCGATACCCAGCACGAGTGCCTCACGATGCTCGGCGTCGCCGGTGGCGGCGAGCCGCCGGGAGCCCACGCAAAGGCGTTTGCGGAGATCGTTGCCGCCGGGGTGCTCGCCGGCGAACTCTCCCTCCTCGGCGCTCTCGCGGCCCAGCACCTCGCCCGCGCCCACCAGGAGCACGGGCGGGAGTGACGGGAGCAAGGCCCACGCCCTCTGCTGAGCACCTCCCCCCGTATACCGAGAGCGGTATGACCCCTGCCTGGGGACTTACTCTTCCAGCGAGCGATACCAGACGTTCATGCTCTCGAACCCGCCACAGATGTTGGTGTTGTTCGTGAGCGTTCCCCCCCACGCATACCCCGCCCGGGCAAACGTGGCGTTGATCGGGTAGGAGAGCGCCCGGGCGATGGTGAAGGCGGTCTTCAGCCCGGCCGCCCGCATCTCCTCCTCCATCCGCAAAAGAAGGAGGGACGAGAGGTTCTGGCCCCGGAAGTCCGGGTGCACGGCAAAATCGGTCATCTCGACGTTCTCGTCGTCGGGGTAGATCTCCGCCGAGGAGGCCGCAGCAAGCCGACCGTCTTCGGTGCGGACGACGAAGTAGCGGTAGTCCCCGGCCATCGTCTCCCGCAGGTAACCGGGAACGGCGATGGGAAACGGATACGTCGCAAAGACCTCGCCGTAGAGCGCGGCAAGGTCGTCGGCGTCGTCCTCCGCCGCGGGGGCACACGTCCAGCCCGATGGGAGGGCGGCAGGGCGGGCATCGCCAGCCTTCTCGCGGACGGCCGCGAGGACCGCAGCGAGATCGCCCGACGCACGCCGGCGTCCCACATCAAGGAACTGCGCTACGAAATACCCGTCCTCCCTGCCCCGGAAGAATCCCGGAACCCGCGCCTCGACGACGTAGCTGCGGGCGATAAACGAGGAGAGAGCGGAGGCAGGCACTTTTGCGAATATCTTTGTGTAACGCTCTCGCTGTGCGAGCGCATCGAGGTCGTCGAGGACTTCTGGGAGATCGGCAGGAGAGAGGTGCATCACGTAGATGCGGTCGCTCAACCGCCCGTGCTGGACGAGGGTGTTGCCGATCGTCGTAACGGTGTCAGCTGTCATTTCTCCGCTCGAACCGTTCGGTGTGCTCCGGGACGAGCGCCGTCGTCGGATCCTCCTCGGAGAGGAGTTTGGCGATCCCGACCGCCTTGGACTCGTCCGCGCCCTCGAGCTTCAGGTACTGGTTGCAGGTCGCGCACTTGCGGTCGCACCAGACCGGTTCGTAGGAGTCGGGCTCGCGGTAGGTGGTGATCACGCCCTCGAAGTTGCGCAGCACCACCCGGTTCGTGGACCAGGAGATGAGGTACTGGGGCATCACCGGGATCTTCCCCCCGCCGCCGGGAGCGTCGATGACGTAGGTCGGGACGGCAAACCCGCTGGTGTGCCCGATGAGGTTCTCGATGATCTCGATCCCCTTCGAGACCGGGGTGCGGAAGTGAGCGAGCCCCTCGGAGAGGTCGCACTGGTAGAGGTAGTAGGGCCGGACCCGGTTCCTGACGAGTTTGTGCACCAGGGTCTTCATGATCCGGGAGCAGTCGTTCACCCCCGCCAGGAGGACGGTCTGGTTGCCGAGCGGTATGCCGGCATCGGCAAGCCGTGCGAGCGCCTTCTGCGAGGACGCGGTGATCTCCGCCGGGTGGTTGAAGTGGGTGTTCACCCAGAGCGGGTGGTGCCGGGCAAGCATCGCGCAGAGTTCCTCCGTGATCCGGTAGGGAAGGACGACCGGAGTCCGGGTGCCGATCCTGACCACCTCGACGTGCTCGATGTCGTCGAGCTCGGTCAGGATCCAGTCGAGGCGGTCGTCGGGGAGCATGAACGGGTCGCCCCCGGAGAGGAGGACGTCCCGGATCCCGGGGTTCTCCCGGATGTAGTCAAGGCTCTCGATGACCTCGGCCTCTGAGGGGATGGAGTCGACGTCCCCGACCTTCCGCTTCCTGGTGCAGTGCCGGCAGTACATGGCGCAGACGTTGCTGACTAAAAAGAGCACCCGGTCGGGGTAGCGGTGGGTGATACAGGGAGCCGGGTGGTCGGCGTCTTCGGCGAGCGGGTCTTCCATGTCGTCGGGCTCGACCTGCAGCTCCGCCGGCGACGGGAAGCACTGCATGAAGATCGGGTCGTTCCAGAGATCCTTTGGATCGATGAGCGAGAGGTAGTACGGCGTTATCCTCAGGGGGAACCTGCTTGCGGTCTCTTCCAGCTCCCGCCGCTCGTCCTCTCCGAACGATACGCCGAGCAGCCGCTCGAACGTGGAGATCTCAGTGATCGCGTGCCGGACCTGCCACTTCCAGTCCCGCCAGACTTCGGCGGCAGTACCTGCATCGATCCTTTCTGCTATCTCCTGCTGGTTGGTTGATAAAATGGCCATTTGCAGTTCCTCCGGGTCACACTGTATCGCCAATCATATATAACGGGATCGATCTCCCCGAAAAATGCCCGGAAATCAAAAATGTGCCCTAAAAAACGGGATCGTCGGGCGGAGCGGCGTGCCCGGCGGGGGTCAATCCTGCTCTTCGCCGCGTTTTAAGAGCACCATGCTCGTGAAGATCCCGGAGAAGACGACTTGCATTCCGGCGAGGAAGAGTGCCAGTGCCCAGACGGCGTTTGCAATCTGGAAGAGGGGGCCGAACCCGGAGGCGGCCCAGTCCCGGAGGATCCCGAGCCCGACGAGGGCGCCGCCGGCCATCAGCAGGATCCCGGCGAGGAGTTCCCGCTCGAGGTTGTGGTAGTTCATGAGCCGGGAGAGGAACGGCCCCGCCTCGCCGTAGCCCTGGACGGCCGAGTAGACGGCGATGTTGATCCCGGCAACAAGCGCCTGGAGCCCGCCAATGAAGAAGAGGGCAGCCAGGATGAAGGAGTGGATGAACGAGGTCTCGACCTCTCCCCGGAAGGCGAAGATGATCATCAGAAAGAAGCCGAAGACCGTGAAGATCAGTCCCGGAACGGTGATGAACGGGATCGGCCGGTAGAGGAGCATGAACCGGACGTGCCGCCAGCCGTCGGAGAAGCTCTGCAGGTTCGAGGGCGCGACCCGTGGGTAGTAGGTGATCGGGACCTCGTCGATCCGGAGATTGGCCTTCGCCGCCTCGATGATCATCTCGCTTGCAAACTCCATCCCCCCGGTCTTGACGTTCATCCGTTCGAGCGCTTCCCGCCGGAACGCCCGGAACCCGGTGTGCGCATCCGATATCCGGATGCCGAACACCCGGTTGAGGAGCCAGGTGAGGAAGGGGTTACCGATATACTGGTGGAGGGCGGGCATCGCCCCGGGCCGGATCTCCCCCCGGAGCCGGGAGCCGAGGGCCATGTCGGCACCGGCATCGAGCAGGGCGAGGAGCTTGGGGATCTCGAGGAAGTCGTAGGTGTCGTCTGCATCCCCGATGACGATATAGCGCCCCCGGGCGCGGGCGAGCCCGGCGAGGTAGGCGTTGCCGTAGCCCCGTTTCTCCGGCCGGACGACCCTGGCCCCGAGGTCCCGGGCGATCGCCGCCGTCCGGTCGTCGGAGGAGTCGGCGATGATGATCTCGCCGTCGATCCCGAGATCGGCAAAGACTGTCCGGATCTTGGTGATGCACTTGCCGATGGTGGCCTCCTCGTTGAGCGCGGGGAGGACGACGGAGAGGGCGGGGGTATTCATGGGATTCTCGGAATAGTATCGGCCTTTCGCCGTATAGAGTGTATCGATTGCTGTTACCGGTGTAGCATAACCCGGTGCTCGAGATGAGGAGGGGGCCAGGGGCTTTTTTTCACCTTATTTTGTTGATCCTGATGTGTGTGGAGGTTTACCATCTCACGCGAAGTGCGAGCGCAAGCGGAGCGTGAGCACCGAAGGTGCGAGCCGCGACTGTCCACAGGACGGGAGCGTGAGCACCGAAGGTGCGAGCCGCGACTGTCCACAGGACGGGAGCGTGAGAAGCCGTAGGCTTCGAGCCGCGACTGT
>NZ_VCYI01000012.1 GCF_030464365.1 Methanoculleus methanifontis
TCGACCGATGTGCGGCTTTGTTGGGGGGAGGTATTTCTGAACAATCTCCCAGAGATCATCGTCAATTTCCCGGAATGCCATGATCCCCAGTTTTATCCGAGGGGACTTATAATTATAGGATCACCTCTATCCCTCCACGTTTTTCTGATCTCACCATGAAGAGAAGACCAACAATTAATAAGGCATTTTTTTGTTTCAAGAACATACAATCACATCCGGGTGATCAGGCAGTTTCTTGCCAATGGCCGTTTGCTCAAAAAGGCCAGGATTTGACCCATTCCGCTATCTTACTTACCGCACAAAAGAGTTTTGTTTTCCCCTTTTCCGTTTCTGCCAGTTGATTTGCCATTCGATTGGAATAACAGCGCAGATCACGATTATACGTCATTCTTTCCGTCCCTTGAGCGTTTCACATACTCAGATCTCAAAAAACGGAATTGTTAGCAATTTTTCGGGAGGCTTGACGTATCGGGTGCGGAAATACCTTCGTTTTCAAAGATGAGGGACGTCTCGTGAATCATGGATGAATATCCCGGAGAATTAACACTATTTCGGCAAAAAACGCTGTAAATATCTCGGAAAAAGAAAAAAAACGCTTCCCTAACAGTTTGCGCCTTGACCGAGAGAGGTTGAAGTCGCCTGCAAGCACAGCGTGGAAAAAATCTCGATTCGCAAGGTCAGCTGGATAACCGGTCATCATCAAGACCTGGTTGCCCGGTATCCAAGGTCGTCCTAAAATGCCTCTGCCAGGACGAGACTTCTCCAATAAGGTGTTTTAACAGGGTCCGGGACATTCCCCGGGAATCCATTACAATTACAATGAATTAAACCCCCGCCCGACAAACCGATCAGGCACCTATGGCACCCATACGAGACGGCGATACCCTGCTCCTGCACTTCACCAGCACCCGTCCCGACGGCGAGGTCTTCGAGGACACCCGGTCGGGCGAGCCGGCCCGGGTCACCCTCGGGGCGAACCAGATCAATCCCCTCTTCGAGGAGGCGCTGATCGGGAAAGAGCCGGGCGAGACGGTGACCGTGGCGCTGCCCCCGGAGAAGGCCTACGGGAAGTACCGCAAGCGGCTCGTGGTCACGATAAAACGCACGAGGCTGAAACTCGACCACGAACCGGTAGTCGGGGAGTTCATCAGGGTCAGGGTGCTGGGGAAATCCTGCCTGGTGACCGTCCTCGACGTGGACGAGAAGAGGATCACCGTCGACGCGAACCACCCCCTTGCGGGAGAGACGATCACCTACGCGATCACCGTCAAGGAGATCCTCCCCCGGGACGGCTGAGCGGCTCTCCCGAACCACAGACCGCGGGACAGCACCCGCCGCGCCGGGCCGGGTGTGATCCCATCCGGCGGCATAACAGCCCTGTTTCCTCGTCCCCGCCAGGACCTGTTCCGGCTGGTATTTATGCCGTCCGGAAAGACCTTTTTTCGTGCTACCCGGTTCATCCACACGCAGCAGATCGCCTCGACGGCAGGCGATCATCGGGTTACTTGTATTCCTGATCGTCGTTCTCACCCCCATCGCACTCTCTGGATACTTCTCCCCGGACCCCGAACCGGTGCACGTCAAGATCCTCGCGGTCAACGACTTCCACGGACAACTGCCCAATGGGCAGAACCTCAACGGCGAGCCGGCCGGAAGCGCGCCGGTGCTTGCGTCGTACCTCAAATGCGCGACGGATGATGCAGGTGAGGCGGCCACGTTCATCGCGCTCCCCGGGGACGTCGTCGGGGCGTCGCCGCCCGAGTCCGGGCTGCTGCTGGACGAACCCGCCGTGCTCTTCTTCAACAGCCTCGCGGGCGACTGCCCGGAGATGATCGCGACCTTCGGCAACCACGAGTTCGACCGGGGAATGGACGAGCTGTTGCGGATGGTTCGCGGCGGGAACGGCAAGACGGCCATCACCCACCTGGCGGATCCCTACCCGGGCGCGGCAGCGGAATATGTCTCCTCGAACGTGGTCTGGAAGTCGAACGGCACCCTTCTCGCCGCCCCCTACACCATCCGCGACGCCGGCGGCGCAAAGATCGCGTTCATCGGTGCCACGACCATCGAGACGCCCTCGATCCAGAAGGCGATCAACATCGAGGAAGTCCTCTTCGAAGACGAGACCGAGTCGATCAACCGCTACGTCCCTGAGATCCAGCAGCAGGGCGTGCATGCGATCGTCGTCCTCCTCCACGAGGGCGGAGAGCAGGAGCCCTACGACGGCCCGACTCGGGAGGGGGAGAACGTCACCGGCAGGGTCGCCGGGATCGTCGCCGGCCTTGATGCAGACGTGGACGTCGTCCTCTCCGGCCACACCCATCTCTTCACCAACGCCTACCTGGAGAACGCCGGCGGAAATCCGGTGCTGGTGACACAGGCGTACAGTTACAGCAGGGCGTTTTCCGACGTCGAGATCGTCATCGATCCCATCACCGGCGATGTCACCCGTGCGTCGGCGCGGATCGTCCCGGCGTACAAAAACGGCATCAGACCCGACCCGGAGACGCTGTCACTGCTTGAGGCCTGCGAAGTGGCGGTCGAACCGCTGACAGGCCGGGTTATAACGACTACGTCTGCAGAGATCACGCGGTCACAGACCGACGCCGGCGAATCCGCGCTCGGCAACCTCGTTGCCGACGGCCAGCGGGCAGCGATGAACGCCGATATCGCGTTCATTACCACCGGCTCACTCCGGGCGGAGATCGCGAAAGGGAACGTCACCTGGGGCGACCTTTATGCGGTGCAGCCGTTCTCTTCGACCGTGTTCTCGATGGCCCTGACGGGAGAACAGGTCCGGGACGCGCTGGAACGGCAGTGGGAGGCCCCGCTGCCGCCTCACAACCTCGCCGTATCGGGGTTAACGTACTCTTTCGACGAGAGAAAGCCCGTGGGCCACAGGATCGTCGAGGTCAGAGTGAACGGCACCGCGCTCGACCCGAACGCGAGGTATACGGCAGCGATGGTCGATTTCCTCGCGACCGGCGGTGACCGGTATACCGTCTTTGAGAACGGAACGGATATCGTCAACGGACCGTTCGACATCGACGCACTGGTCGCGTACATGGAGTCCCTTTCAGAGCCGGTGGAGATGGAGCCGGAGGGGAGGATCGCGAAGGTCGCGTGAAAGGGTCGCCAGCCTGCCCAATCTATAAATAACGCCTCTTCCCATGAGCCCCCCGGAGGTCATCTGACATGCCCGAATTTGCCCAACCGTTCTCCGGGAACCGTATGGAACGCAAACTGGACAGGGGAGAACTCATCCGGACAATCCGGTTCTCGATCGCCGCCGAGTATGAGGCGATCCAGTTCTACAACCAGATCGCAGAATCGACCGACGATCCGCTGGTCCAGAAGGTGATGCGCGATATCGCGGACGAGGAGAAAGAGCATGCAGGAGAGTTCCTGCGACTTCTCCGGGAGATTGAGCCCGGCGAAGAGGAGTTCTACCAGCACGGCTACGAAGAAGTCGAGGAGATGATCGAGGAGTTGAAGAAAGGCGGGAAGTGATTCCGGCGGGAATTTGTGGGGGTTGCCGGCGATCGCATCCGGCGCCGGCAACCCCGCCCGTCAGGGCCGGCCGTCACGGCGCTTCCCGCAAATGCATACACTCAGATACGACTTCGAGTGAAACTTCAGCGATGGAGCCTCATGGGGCGCTACGACATCGTCATCTTCGACGAGATCCCCTGGTAGGGGCGCGGTCCTTGAGGCGCATACGGTGCTCCACGCCGACGATCCGGACGACCTGGACTTCTGGCTGTATCGCCAGCGTGCCGTCTGGCGCGACATGAAGCGCCGGCAGATGTCGGTCTCGCACGGCGATCTGCTCCACCGCATCCGGTTGTGACCGCCTCCGCTACTCCGGGGGCACCCCGGCCACGCCGTTTACCGGCAGAGAGAAGACGATGGCTCCGGCATCGGTATGCGGCCCTGCCCGGGTGGCGATCGCTTCCATGATGCCGCACTTTGACTCGCTCCCGGTGAGAATCAGGATCAGATCCTTCTCGGGCAGGATGGGCGCCCCAAAGAACTCCTCCATGTTCTCGAAATCGATACCGCGTGCCGGGATGATGGTCCCTCCCGTAGCGTTCGCGCTCTTCGCCGCCTCCATCACAACGTCCGAGAAACCCTGGTTTGCAACCGCTATGACCAGATCGTGACGCATACTCAGTTCCATGGATCGTCTGCCCTCCCCTCCCCGCGACGAGCCCCGCAGGTAATCCACTGTTCTTGCACCGCAGACGCTCCCCATGGGCACTGTAAAGGCGATGCCGCGACCGGGCCTTTCCAGTCTCAGTTCGTCGCGTATCTTCGCAAGCAGACTGTTTGACGATTCCGGGGGCATCGTGCTGATGAGGATCGTCTTCTCGGTCTCGCCCAACCCCAGATAACTCATAATTCTTGAATCCGCCGTGCCCCTTCCCCGGGTCAGGAGATTGAATGTCCCACTCTCACCCTTAAAGAGGTTCATTATCGTTTCATCCAGCTCACGGTCGAAGATGGTGATCATCACCACCAACGGCCCGCCCGCTGAGGTCTCATCCAGCATTCCCGTCCCCGTTTCTCACAGGTCGATGATTTCTACATCCTCTATATCAAAGGTTGCCCTCTTCGCCGTGGCTCTGGCCCGCCGCACCTTCATCCTGTAGAACAACCCCATCACCTGCACGGTGATCAGCGGCACCATGGCCACCACGGCAATGATCCCGAAGGCTTCGGTCAACACGTTGCCGCCCAGAGCTTCGGAAACCCCCATGGTAAACGGAAGCAGGAATGCGACCACCATGGTGCCTGCGGCAATGCCACCGGAATCAAACGCGATTGCAATGAAGATCTGGGGCGCAAATAATGTCAGTGCCAGGGCAACAGCATAGCCCGGCAACAGGAACAGCCAGATCTCAATGCCAGTCAGGACGCGAACCATGACGAGCATCAGCGCGACTCCTACGCTTACAGAGAGGCCCAGCATCATGATCCGGCGTGAGATCGCGCCGTGAGTGATCTCATCGATCTGGTTGACGAGGATCTGCACAGGGGGTTCCGCAGCAACGATGAAAAAGCCGATGACGGCACCGAGCGGGACCAGGATCCAGTTGTACGGCAGAGACGAGAGGGCATGGCCCAGGTATGTTCCGGCAGGTACGAAACCTATGTTCACTCCGGTCAGAAAGACCGTCAGCCCGAAGAGGATGTAGACGATCCCCACGCCGATCCGGATCAACTGGGTTCTGGGGAGTTTCAGGCGCACCACCTGGTATATCCCAAAGATTACCACGATGGGTAGCAGAATCAGCGAGACTTCCCCGAAGAACTGGAACAGCCCTCCGGCATACAGGCTCGCGAGTTCTGCCGTGCCGCTCACCGTGGCGGCGGATTCAGAGGCGTGGCCGGTACCGGCGGGGTCAAAGAACAAACCCATTATCAGGACCGCGAGAATCGGCCCAATTGAACAGATGGCGGTGAGCCCGAAGCTGTCTTCAGACCTCTTCTCCCCGCGGACCGCTGAGATGCCGGCCCCCATTGCAAGGATAAAGGGCACGGTGATGGCGCCTACAGTAACCCCGCTCGAATCAAAGGCTACGGCCAGATAGTCCAGCCCGGTGAGCGTGGCCAGGATAAGGACCAGGGAGTACAGGACGACGAACATATACGATAGCCGGACCTGGAAGAGGATCCGGAGCACGGCGAGGACCAGAAAGATACCCACACCGAAGGCCACCGTGGTCACAAAAATGGGATCGGGCACGGCGGCGATCTGCCGGCTCAGTACCTGCAGGTCAGGCTCTGCGACCGTTAAGACCGCCCCCAGCATGAAACAGGTGAGGATGATCAGCCGGACGTTGCGAGATTCGGTCAGTTTTGAACCTATCAACTCCCCCATCGGCATCACGGCCACATCAGCACCAAGCGTGAAGGCACTCATGCCGACAATGAGCATAACGGCGCCTGTTGCAAAGAGCATCAGCGTCCCCGGGGGCATGGGAGCCAGGGTTAGATGGAGCAGTAAGACGATGCCGAAGATCGGCAGAACCGATCGCAGCGACTCCTTGAGTTTTTCAAGCAGAACGTGTGACATCATCTCCACTCCGTCGAATCGTTGCGGCTCGGTACACCGGGCCCGACCGAAACGCATCTCCTCTCCGGCAAATCTGGCATATAACATTGGGCAGCGTGGCCTGAGGTCGGGTGCCGACCTGTTCTGGCTTCTGCCCCGGCTCAGAGGCCTGACGGGACGCCCGGCCGTTCTCGCGGGATGTCGCGGGTGAGGAAATGGAGCACGGCATAGCGAGTTCTATCGGCACGGCTATGGGGGATAATGGAGGAATTGAAGGCCGGGAAGTGATCTCCCCTTCCCGTCACCTGATCCTGCAGGACTCGTCGTAGGATTTTTTACAGTCCGGGCAGAGTGTCCGGGCTTTCTCGAGGTCAGGGTAGTTCTCTTCGGTGATCTCGTCGCAGGCCGCCCCGCAGATCTCGCACCAGTACTCCTTTGTTTCCTCTTTCTCTTCGCCCTTTATGCTGCGCTTTGTCATGTTACTCTCCCTCCAGGCGGGTGCCTGCTCTCCTTCATCGGGGATATGCTTTCGGGTCGGCCCACTGCACCGCCCCGGTAAGGCTGCTTCCCGTCTCCCAGAACCGCTCCTGAACCGCTTGATCGAGGGCGAGAGACGACGGTTGGGTCCACCGGGTCTCCTCGAAGTATCCGCCGTTCATCGTCCCGGTGTCGGGGGAGGTTGCGAGGTACGTCTCCACCTCCGCCCCATGTTCCGGCGAACCGCCTTCGTTCCCGCCGCGGGTGTAGGCCCGGAGGAGTTTTGTGTTGATCACCCCCGGGTGGAGGGAGTTCGCCGTCACCCCTGTCCCCTCGAGCATCCGGGCGAGCTGAGCAGTGAAGGCGATGACGCCTACTTTCGATACAGCGTAGACATCGTAGGGATCGTAGTTCGGGAATCCCGGGAGGTTTCTCCAGTCGATCGACCCCACGCTCCGGTGAGCGATCGACGCGACGTTGACGATCCGTGCCGGGGCGCTTCTCATGAGAAGCGGAAGGAGTTCGTGGGTGAGCAGGAACTGTGAAAGAAAGTTCACGGCGAACGTCGTCTCGATCCCACCGGGAGCGACCTCACGCTCCGGCATAAAGACCCCGGCGTTGTTGACGAGAACGTCGAGCCGGTCGTACGTCCCGGTAATCTCCTCCGCGAGATTTCTGACCCGTTCCTGCACCGAAAGGTCGGTGATGAAGAGATCGAGCAGGTCAGAGCCGGTGGCGGCCTCCAGTTCCGCGAGGACGCTCTGGCCTTTCTCAGGGTCTCTGCCGTGGAGCAGCACGCGGTGGCCCTGGCGGGAGAACGCGTGTGCGGCCGCCTTCCCGATACCGTCGGTCGAGCCCGTGACAAGGATGGTCTGCTCTGCCATATGCAGCCCGGGTGTATCCCCCTCCCTATTTGAACATGGCGGTGCGCAGTATTGGTGCGCCCCACGGCAGGCCTTCCGCCCTGACGCACCACAATAGGGGCAGCTGATCAGTCTTCGGTGCGTCAAGAATCAAAAAGGTGATATGTTGCACCACAAACCTATACTGCATGGTGCGATACTCGATCACGATGGATGACGACCTCGTGAAAGCGATCGACAGGATACGTGAATACCAGGGCATGTCCCGGTCGGAATGGCTCAACGACCTCTGCACGAAGTACCTCAACGGTGCGTCCGCGAAAGGCGTCCAGACCGCGGTTCCGGCGGGGGTACAGCCCGCAAACGTCCGGGAGCCGAACATGACCGACTACGAGGCCGCCTGTGCCAACTTCAGGATCGATGTCCCTGAATATTTTAACTTCGGCTACGACGTCATCGACCGGTGGGCCGAGACCGACCGGAACAAACTGGCGATGATCTGGGTTGACCAGGAAGGAAACGAGCGGAAGTACACTTTCCGTGATCTTCGGTATCTCTCCAACGGTGCCGCGAACATCCTCCTCAAGTACGGCATCAAGAAAGGCGACCGGGTCATGCTGATGCTCCCGCGGATCCCGGAATGGTGGATCTTTGTTGTTGCGCTCATCAAACTTGGTGCGGTCTTCTGCCCCTGCCCGACGATGCTGACCCCGAAAGACATCAAATACCGCGTGCAGGCCGGCAAGTTCCGGATGATCATCACGAACGCCGAGAACGCCGAGAAGGTCGACGAGGTCGCCGACGCCTGCCCGCTGCTCGACACCCTCTTCCTCGCGGACGGGGAGCGGGAGGGCTGGGCGAGCTACCCGCACGAGCTCGAGTACCCCGCACCGGTATCGCACCACACGGTCAGCATGCCGGTCGCGAAGAAGACGAGATCGACCGACCCGATGCTGATCTACTTCACCTCGGGCACCACCGGCGAGGCCAAGATGGTGCTGCACAACCAGAGTTACCCGCTCGGGCACATCATCACCGCCTCGCTCTGGCAGGACGTCACGGAGAACGACCTGCACCTGACGTTTTCGGACACCGGGTGGGCGAAGTGCGCCTGGGGCAAGATATTCGGCCAGTGGATCGCCGGATCCTGTATTTTCGTCTACGATATCCGGGGGAAGTTCGGCGCGACCGAACTCCTGCCGCTGCTGGAGAGGTATGAGGTGACCACGTTCTGCGCACCGCCAACAGTCTACCGGATGCTGATCCTCGCCGACCTTGACAAGTTCGACTTCCGTGACCTGCGGCACTGCTGCAGCGCCGGGGAACCGCTCAACCCCGAAGTGATCCGCGTCTGGGAGGACGGCACCGAGCAGACCATCTACGAGGGATACGGCCAGACGGAGACCGTTTGCTGCATCGCGACGTTCCCGTGCATGCAGCATAAACCCGGGTCCATGGGGAGACCCGCTCCGGGCTGGCAGATCGAGCTCCACGACGACGACGGCAACCCGGTCGGCCGCGGTGAGGAAGGGCGGATCGCGGTCAAACTCGACCCCCGACCGGCCGGGCTCTTCGTGGAGTACCTGGACAACCCCGAGGCGAACCAGGAGTCGTTCCAGAACGGGTATTACTACACCGGCGACAAGGCACGTATGGACGAGGACGGCTACTTCTGGTTCATCGGAAGGAGCGACGATGTCATCAAGTCGTCCGGCTACCGGATCGGGCCGTTCGAGGTCGAGAGTGCCCTCATGGAGCACCCGGCCGTGCAGGAATCGGCGGTCGTCGGGTCGCCTGACCTCATCCGCGGGATGGTCGTCAAGGCGTTCATCGTCTTAAAGCCCGGATATCAGCCCTCCGAATCGCTGGTCAAGGAACTCCAGGCCCATGTCCGGAACACCACCGCCCCGTACAAGTACCCGAGAGCGATCGAGTTCGTGGAGTCGCTCCCGAAGACGATATCCGGCAAGATCCAGAGGAATGTGCTGCGGGAGCAGGAACTGCAGAAGAGCAATAATGGGAGCTGAGCGGGGTTCCCTCTGTTTTTTTTATGGGTTTGATGGTGTGCAGGCTCGCATCGTATAGACTGACTCAAGGGAGTTCGGACACCGCGAGGTGTGGCAAGCAGAGCGGCTGAATTGAGGAACATATCACAGCGCAGTGGACGGTGGGGACATCGCACGCACTGCCCCTGCCCCTCTGGGGCGACTGAGGAGGCCGGAGGCCGGGTGGGGTGGGGTTTGTACGCTTACAGGTAGAGACAGGGGAGGGGGGATGCTCCCCCCTCCCCGTCAGCCCCACCCCCAATGGCGATATCCCCTCGGAATCCGTGTCCGGGGCGCACCCAAAGCGCACACATGAGTGCCCCCGATGTGAGTGCCGGTGATCTGTCCGAACCGAAACTCAATTACCGTCACGTACGACGCCAACCCCCGCTGCACCGCTCACCAAACAACCGCACCACCCCATCAGGGTTAAAAAAGCGGAAACCCCCTAGCAAACCCGCTCGATAAAATTCTCAAGAATCTTCAGCCCCACCGCACTGCTCTTTTCCGGGTGGAACTGGACGCCGTAGGTGAACCCGGCGTTGACCGCCGAGGCGAAGGGATGGATGTAGGTGGTGCTCGCGATGGTGTTCGTCGGTGCGGCAGCCGCGTAGTAGGAGTGGACGAAGTAGACGTACTCCTCCTCGTGAAGCCCGTCAAAGAGCGGGTTTTCGGGATCGATATTGATGGTGTTCCAGCCCATGTGGGGAACCTTCTCCCCGCCGGCCGGGACGAACCGCTTCACATCGCCCGGCACGAGGCCGAGCCCCCGGTGGATGCCGTGCTCTTCGCTTGAGTCCATGAGCATCTGCATCCCGAGGCAGATCCCGAGGAGCGGCGTCTCGTTCGCGGCGGAAAGAACGGTCCCTGCGAGGCCGCCGAGCATCTCCATCCCGTCCCGGAACGCCCCTACGCCGGGGAGGACGATGCCGTCGGCGGACGCTATTTCCTCCGGGTCAGCCGTGACCGCCGGTGCCGCTCCCGCCCGCTCGAGACCCCGGAGAACGCTTCGCAGGTTGCCGAGGCCGTAATCAATTATAACTATCCTCTTCTTCATCTGCGTCTCCCCGTTTCCGCCAGAGCCCGCGCTCGATCCAGTCGCCGGGAAGCCCCCGCTCCTCCTGCCACCGGGCGAGGTTCCCGTTCCACATCTCCAGGAGTTCGGGGTGCGACTCCCCGATGATTGCAAACGTCGCAAGGTCGCTCGAAGGGCACATGAAACACCCGATGCGGTCGAGCCCCCGCTCGTAGAGGGGGTTGTAGGGCGCCTTCTCGCGTAAGATGTAGAGCCAGACGTGCATCGCCGTCCACTGCTGGATGGGGGCCGCCGAGAGTTGCTGCGGGACATGGGAGTTCTTCCAGACCCGCCGGCTCTGCATCCGCCTTACCGACTCGTACTTCCGCTGCCCGATGAACGAGAGGCATTCTCCCCAGTTCTCGTCGATCAGGCGGCCGACCGGGTGGAGTTTGCAGACCGTGCAGCACCAGCGGTTGTCGACGGCCGGCGGGCCGTTCTCCTCGAATGTCTTCCAGAACGCCTCTTCGTCGCAGATCCTGAAGACTTCGAGCCCGTAACGTTCGGCCACCGCGTCCACGTTCTCGCAGGTCTCCGGGAACTCGAACCCCGTGTCCGCAAAGAGGAGCGGCACCGGCCCGAGCGCTTTTAAGACGACGAGCAGGGTCGCGAGGCTGTCCTTGCCGCCGGAGTAGGAGACCGTGGGCCTCTGCGGGTTCTGCTCCGCGACCTCGCGGATGAACCGGATGCTTCTCGCCTCATAATCCGCGAGAACCGGCTCGTTTGCCCTGACGGCATCTTCCCACGTCGCTTCTCCAGGAACACAGACCGACTGAACGTTTTTTCGCGTCCTGACGATGACTCCCCGCTTCATCGTCCCGGCGGTCGCGGCGTCGACCTTTGCCCTGCCGACACCGACGCACTCGCCGGCCTTCGTCAGGATGAAGACCTCGTCGCCTTCGGCGACGGCAGGATCGATCGAGACGAGGCCCGGTGCGAGGACGCTTGCCCCGGACTCACGGATGGACGGGATCGCGCCGTCGTCGACGACGACATACCGCTTCGTCGGCTTCAGGTAACTCGCGGCGGCCGGGCGCGGGAGGGGCTCCCAGCGGCGCTCGTCCGGGAAGTAGCGGATCGCGCCCACGACCGCCCCGCCGAGGACGATCTCGTCCATGCGGTCGTCGGCAGGAACCTTGTTTAAGAGCGCGATGTGCCCCTCCGGTATCAGCGGCGCCCCGAAATGTTCATGGAATATGCGGTTGATCCGCTCGATGTCGTCGGGGAACGCGGGCCGGGCGTCTCCCGGCGGCGTGACGGCGACCGGACGGGTGGGGGCACCGCAGGCGCAGACCCCGGAGAGCACGGGGGCATGGCATGCGTCGCACCAGCGAAGCAGGATCTTGCCGAGGTAAATGCGGGCCATTCTCATATTCGTTGGAGGGAAACGGATAAATATCTTGGTGTACTTTACATCCTTCCCGTAGCACCCTCTCCTGCGGCAAATTTGCCCCGCGAGAGGGCCACTCCTCCCCGCCGGCGATTCACCCCGCAGTACCAGGTGCCGAAACCCCGGGTAGATGTTCCGATTCGCGGGAATCCAGCGCTCCGGATGCGTTGGACGGGGCGGAGCAAACTATTAAATATATAGACTGTCCCACAATATTATCATGTTCAATCATGTAGAATTGTGCCCGGCGACCAGGTGCCGGCGCTTCAACAATTCTACGCCGGCAAACGGAGAGACCCCGGATCTACCGGGGTCTCCCGTTACGGCAATCAAGAGTATGCCCAGGTCCGGAACCGTAACCGCCGGACGGGGGATACGGGGTGAAGAAGATGCATGAGAGCAGAGGTGCAAAGATGGTATCGATGCGCGTTGCAGGAAGAACGCTACGAAAAACCGAGGTACTCGGGCTGTTCATCTTCATACTCATGGCGGTCGCCATGCTTGCGGTCGGGGCAATGCTCTTCTGCGACTGGCTCGCCGAACCCGGCTCGGCACCTGCAGGGACACCGGCCGATATCGGTCCGATACCCGGAGGCTTCGCGATTGCCGGCGCGATCCCGGTCGTGCCCCTCGTGATCGGCGTCCAGGTGGTGGGGGCGCTCACTCTCGTCGCACTCTACATACTCTCCGCTGCCGGGCGCGGAGCATAGGGCACTCCGGTGCGACCCCCTCTCCCGCTGCAGCCCGGATTTCGGGGGAAAACCCCAAATTTTGTCCAGATCCTTTCTAAAAGGACATTCAGGCTATAAAATCCATATCTCTCCCGGATAACATCAGATCTATCTCACCTCAGGAGGGAGGTGTGTCATGGCAAAGGGCAAGAAGGTCCAGGATAAGAAGCTGGAGAAGAAGGCGGAGAAGGTTCAGGACAAGGCTAAGAAGAACTGAACCGCCGGCATACCCTATTCTTTTTTTTGGTTACACTGCTCGATCTCCTCCCCCCGCTATTGCGAACGCCTGAGAGGGGCAACTCATCGCCAATTATTCTCTTGTCTCAGCGATCTCCTCCCCCCGCTATTGCGAACGCCTGAGAGGGCAGACTGCATGAAACCTCGCAATCTACAGCCTCCGCGCCGCCCCGAAGACCAGGGCGAGGACCGGCACGATCTCGAGCCTCCCCGCCCACATGACGATGATGAAGAGCCATTTTGCCGCAGGTGAGATCCCGGGGTTCACGAACCCGGTGCTGAGCCCGACGCTTGAGACCGCGGAGACGACCTCGAAGATGATGTCGGCGGAGTCGAATCCGTCCTGCGGGGCGAGGTGGAGCAGGAGGAGGGTGGCGATTGCGACCGTCAGGACGAAGAGCACGACGACAAGCATGCTCTTTGAGACCTCGTACTCCGGGAGGTGTTCGAGGATCGGCCGCCCGTCGTGCCGGAGCGGGGTGATCGTCCGCCAGCCGGTATGCAGCCTCTTAAACCACCACCGGAGCATCTCGAGGCCGAGGATGACCCGGCCGAGTTTGATACCGCCGGCGGTGCTCCCGGCCGACCCGCCGACGAGCATCAGCGCGGTGAGAATCATCACCGTCGAGCCGTACCAACTCCGCGGGTCGGCGTTCTGGAACCCGGTGCAGGTGATGCCGCTCACGGTCATGAAGATCCCCTCCCGGAGCGCTTCGACGGGGGGGAGGGCCGAGATGAACGCGAGGTCGAGGGTGACGGCGGCGCACCCGGCAAAGATGAGCGCGAAGAGAAGGATCGCCTGCCGGTCGGAGAAGAACTGGAACCTCTTTTTGTAGTAGAGCAGGAAGTAGAGTTTGAACGGCAGCGCCCCGGCGATCATGACCGGGACGACGAGCATCTCGAGCAGCGGGCTGTCGTAGTAGAGGATGCCGGCCGAATGCACCGCGAATCCGCCGGTCGATATCGCCGTCATGACGATGTTCACGGCGTCCCAGAGGGGTATGCCCGAGAGGAGGACGAGCCCGATGCCGAGGGCGGTGAGCACCAGGTATATCCGCCACATCTCGACGGCCGTGGTCACGACGCCCGGCATGAACGTCTCGGACCGCCCTTCCGAGCGGTAGAGCCGGAACCGGGTCAGGCCCGATCTGCCCGCGAGAGCGATGGTGAACGCGACGATCCCGAGTCCGCCCATCCACTGGGTCAGCGACCGCCAGAAGAGGATCGTCTTCGGCGTAGCGTCGACCGACGGGAGGAGGGAGAACCCCGTTCCCGTCCAGCCCGACATCGCTTCGAAGACGCTGTCGGTATAGGGGAGGTTGAGGCCGAATGTATACGGCAGCGCCCCGATCAGGGCGGCGGCTAGCCAGATCAGCGCGACCGCCGAGAGGGCGACGGAGAGGCGTGCCTCTCCCTCCGCCTTCGGGATGCCGGCAAGCCAGACTCCGACGATGCCGAACCCCGCCGGCGCCGAGGCCATGGGGAAAAGGATGCTCTCTTCGCCGTACCAGAGGGCGACCAGGAACGGGGAGCACGACACCAGCGCGATGAAGAGGAAGATGAGCCCGATATCGGGCGCTATGATCGCGAACTGGCTGTGTGCCGCCGGCAGCATCTTTCTTCCAGGTTCCGGGAAGAAGCGGTTTTTGTGACGGTGCATTCTCGCACCCGGTGCGGCTCGACGAGATCGCTAGCCGCACCACGGAGGTACGCGTATCGGCTATCTATATTGTGGTCATCTGCCGCGGTTGTGCCCACCCCCTCTCAACCCCAGGTGAAGGATTGTGGTACCAACCCATTTTATCAGATTAAAATTATACTAATGTCTGTATCATTCGTCCCGGCGGGTGGCGGTTCGTATCCGCACCGTGCCCATCAAACCCCCCGGGAAGCGTCGTCTGCCCGGCGAAGCCCAAGAGGCCTGCAACCGATCGGGATCCGCCGGGCGGGCACGCATCCGGGTGCCGGAACAGTTTCTGGAGTGAGATATGGAGAAGCTGCAAGAACAATCCCCGGCGGATCTTCTGGAACTACTGCAGGACGCTGCTCCCGTCCTCGACTGCCGGTCGCGGGAGAGGCTGACGGCGGGGATCGAGGCCCTGCTCAGCAAAAACCACGAACTCGCCGTCCGTGCCGCCCGTGCAGAGTTGGAACGCGATGCACTTCTTGCCGCCGTCGGCAGGCAGGGGATCGTCTACGACGCCGACGGCAGGGTGGTCGCGGCGGACCCGGGCGAGGAGAACCGGATAGCCCGGGCGCTCCTCGGAGGGCGCGACGTCTCGCTCAGCCACCCCGGCGGCGAACCGGTTCCGCCCGGCGATCTCCCCGGGCACCGGGCGCTCAGGGGAGAGAGGCTCACCTCCTGCCGGTACACCGTCCACAGTCCCGGCGGTGAGGATCTTCACGTCGTCGTATCCGCCTCGCCGATCATCATGGACGGGGCCGTTTCCGGTGCTACCGTCTCCTGGCAGGACGTCACCGGAGAGGAGCAGACCCGCCGCCGCCTCGCGGAGGCGAACACCCTGCTCGAGGGGCTCTTTGAGAACCTCGGCGATATCGTCGGCGTCCAGCTGCCGGACAGGACGATCCTGCGCTACAACCGCGCCGGCTACGAGATGCTCGGGATGACGCCGGAGGAGGTGGCGGGGCAGAAGTGCTACAACCTCATCGGGAGGACGGCGCCCTGCCCGGTCTGCGCGACGGAGCTTGCGGTCGCGAGCAGGAAGCGGGAGGTCGTGGAGAAGTTCGTGCCCGAACTCGGGCGGTACCTGGAGTGCCGCTCGAGCCCGATCTTCAATGAGAAGGGCGAATTGGCGTTCATCGTCGAGCAACTCTACGACATCACCGACCGGAAGCGCACCGAATGCGCTCTCCGCGAGAGCGAGGCGACGGCGCGTGCCCTCCTCGACGCTCCCGACGAGGTTATCGTTCTCGTCGATATGGATGGCCGGATCATCGACGCCAATGAAATGGCGACCCGGCTGTTTGCGCGGAGTCGGGAGGAACTCGTCGGCATAAATGTGCAGGAGTTCTTCTCGCCGAACCTGCCGGAGATCTGCGCGGCCCGCTTCCGCGAGGTTGCCGGGACGGGCAGGCCCGCACGGTTCGAGGACTGCCGGGATGGGCGGCTGTATGACGCCGTCCTCTACCCCGTGAGGGATGCACGCGGCGGCGTCAGCCGGATCGCGGTGATCGCGAGGGATATCACCGAGCGCAAGCAGACGGAAGATGCCCTGCGAAGCCTGACGCACGACCTGAACAACCGGGTGAACGAGCTCTCGGCGCTGTATGCGGTATCCCGCATCATCGAGCAGCCGGAGATCACGCTTGACGCGATCTTTCACGAGGTCGTTCAGTTGCTCCCTTCCGGGTGGCAGTACCCGGAGGACGCGGTCGCGAGGATCAGGGCGTTCGGGTGCGATTATAGGACGGAGGGGTTCCGGGAGACGCCCTGGCGGCAGGTATCCCCGATTGTTGTCCACGGCGAGAGGGTCGGCGTGGTGGATGTCTGCTATCTTCGCGAGAGGGGCGAGGAGGACGAAGGCCCGTTCCTCGCCGAAGAGCGGGCGCTGATCGATACCGTCGCCGGGCGGCTCGGAAGAACGATGGAGCGGTTCCAGGCGCGGGAGTTCCTCGAAAGGAGCGAGTCGCAGTTCCGGGAGATCATGCAGCAGAGTTTCGATATGATCTACACCTCCTACAACGAGGGCGGGATCGCCTACATCTCCCCGGCGGTGAACCGAATCCTCGGCTACACGCCCGAAGAACTCATCGGCAATAAGTGCCGGAACTTCGTCGCCCCCTCGTCGCTCCCCGCCTGGGAGGAGGGGCGAACGAAGATTGACCGGGGCGAGCCGGTCGAGGGGCTCGAGGTCGAGTTCCGCCGCAAAGACGGGTCGGTGGCCTACCTCGAACTGAACGAGTCCCCGATCGTCCGCGACCGGTCGGTGATCGGGGTGCACGTGGTCGGCAGGGACATCACCGAGCGGAAACAGAACGAACAACTCCGGCAGCATGCGTTTGAGCAGATCGAACGGAACATCGAGCAGTTCGCAATCCTCGGCGACCATATCCGCCAGCCGCTCCAGGTGATCCTCGGGATGAGCGAGCTGCTCGACGAAGGGGCGACTACGGGGAGGATCCGGGAGCAGGTCGACCGGATCAACAGTTATATCGTGAAACTCGACCAGGGCTGGATCGAGTCGCGGCAAGTCAGGGAGTTCCTCCGGAAGCACGAACTGGCGTGAGGGGGTTTCGCAGACTCGTGGTTCAGCTGGAAACCGATCCCGGTTTTCTCCGTCTCCGGACACCGATCTTCGTCGGGCAGTGCCGTGACTCCGCTGGTGCTTTCCCGGACAGATCGAACACATTATATGGTGATGTGCCGTACTCCGCCACTATATGCATTTGAACCGCCTGAACAAACCGGCCGCGCATTGGCGGGCTAATTCGGCTCAGCTTTTTCTTAAGGCACTCCTGAGGGATGTATCATGTGCGTTGCACAAACCAGACAGGATGAACTGCTGACCCTGCTGCAGAACCCTGCTACCGGAAATCCGCTTGCCTTTGAAGGCGATGCGATGATAGATACGGTAACAAGCGAGCGCTTCGCGGTCAGGAACGGGATACCGGTGATCCTCCGCAAAGACGATGTCTTCGGGTGGAACAGGACGCAGCAGAGAAATTACGACCTTTTTAGTCTTGTTTATGACCTTATTTACACATTCAATGTCTGGAATGTCCAGCAGTGGCTGGATGAGATTGCCGGGATCATGGAGGTTGAGTCCGGCGATCGTGTCCTGGAGACCTCTGTTGGAACCGGTCAGCAAATCCGAAACCTGTATGAACATGGGGTGGAGGGCCGTTTTTTCGGAAACGACATCACATACGGGCAGTTGAATAAGTGCAGAAAAAACATCGGGAAGTGGGGAATCGATGTGGGGCTGGTCCAGGGAAACGCAGAAGCGCTCCCGTTTAACGACGAACTCTTTGACGTGGTATTTCACATCGGCAGCATCAATGTATTTAATGACAAGAGAACGGCTATCCATGAGATGATTCGTGTCGCAAAACCCGGTGCGAACCTGTATGTCGCTGATGAATCGGTGAAATTCAAAGAGCAATCGACCTTCTTTGGCCCGCTTATGCCGGAACCAGAACCGGGGGTCTATGATCCTCCCATCGGGCTCATCCCAGACGGTATGTTCGATGTTACGACCAGGGACCTCTGGGATGGGAAGTTCTGGATGGTTTCGTTCCGAAAGCCGTGAGGTGCTCGTTGTACCGTGTTCCCTGCACCGGGGTGGTCCTGTGCCCCCTCTTAGACGGCCTGCACCACTCCGTGTGAGCCGGTGGACAGTTCGGTTCCCCTGCTGGTAGCCGGCGATCAGCCCCGACGCTCCCCGTGACGTCCCGACTGCCGGCGTGCTTCCATCTCCTTCAGCTCTTTTTGAAACCAGAATCTTTATCTCGCGGGGTTGAAGGGGCGGAGCGGGAAGACCCCGGTCTTTAGGCCGGGGATGAAAGCGGAGCCCCTTCGCCATACGATTATAGGAACACATTTATCACTGTAAGTGTGATCAATGTTTGTAATGTTGCAAGCCTACAAGTATCGGATGTATCCAACTCAAGCGCAGATCCAACTGCTCATGAGACATATCCACGCTTGTCGGTTTGTGTACAACCACTCATTGGAACAAAAGATCCGAGCGTATGAGCAGAACGGACAACGGTTATCATGTTTCGATCTGAACAGCCAACTTCCCACACTCAAGACGGAGTATCCGTGGTTAGCCGACGTCAACTCACAGTCGCTCCAGTACGCGAACCGGAATCTTGATAATGCCTTCACTCGGTTCTTCCGTGAGAAGAAGGGATTTCCGAAGTTCAAGTCGAAGAAAAATCCGGTACAGTCGTTTCAGGTACCACAACACTACCGTGTAGAGTTTGAGTCTAACCGGGTCAAACTGCCGAAGATCGGTGACGTTAAGACGAAGTTGCATCGTGTGTTCGCCGGGAAGATGAAATATGCAACGGTTTCGGTGACATCGACCGGAAAGTGGTTCATCAGCATTTTAGTTGATGACGAATGGGTTGAACCGACTCCGGTACCATTCACATCTGAAACGACGATCGGGATCGATGTTGGCTTGCCAGACTTTGCAACCTTCTCGACTGGCGAGAAGATTGAGAATCCCCGGTACCTGAAAGACTCTCTCCAGCGTCTGAAGGTATTGCAGCGGCGGGTGTCCCGGAAGATAAAAGGATCGAAGAACCGGCAGAAGGCGATCCTGAACCTTGCAAGATGCCATGAGAAGGTAGCAAATCAGCGCAACGATTTCCTACACAAACTTTCCTATCAAGTTGTGAGCGAGAACCAAGCCATCGCAGTAGAATCGTTAAACGTTGCTGGAATGCAGAAGAACCATAAACTGGCACGGAGCATCAACGATGTATCGTGGAGCACCTTCTTCACAATGCTGGACTACAAATGCCGGAAATATGGGAAGACTCTCCTGAAGATCGGGCAATTCGATCCATCTTCAAAAATTTGCAACTGCTGCGGATACATAAACCGGGATCTGAAACTCTCGGATCGGGAATGGACGTGCCCCGATTGCGGTACCGTCCACGATCGAGATATTAACGCAGCGATCAATATCAAGAAGTTTGCCGTGCAAGAGCAGAATCTTGTCGGTGTATGACAGGTGCGGAACGCGCCGAAGGGCCTGTGGACTCACTTCCGTTGGGAGGGGGGATGAAGCAGGAAGCCCCGCCCTTTAGGGCGGGGTAGTTCACGCGATAACGTTGTCCATCGCGTTTTCCTTGCAGCCGCACCGCCACCACCCCGCCGGCCCCGTAGACCGTCATCCGGGTCGCGTAGTACAGTAATCCCCGATCTCGGGGATGCAGAATTGTGAGTATGCGGGGGAAGGGATTCGAACCCTTGAACTCCTTCGAGACTGGACCCTAAATCCAGCGCCTTTGACCAGGCTCGGCAACCCCCGCCTGCATATAGTATCGGTGCCCGGAACATTATAATTGCTCCCCGCCGCCCGGTGCGCGGGCCCGCCGCCCCGGGTGCGGGAACTGCGGTACCGCCCGCACCAACCCTCGATCCCAAAAAAACCCCTGCATCTTCTATGATCCGCAATCTGAGACGCAAAAAGAGCCCACACATATTCGCAGAAAAATATATGCTGCGCAATATACATTACATAACATACAAAACTAACCGGAGGCTGTCATGCCGGAGGCGCGCCTGAGGCGCATTTCGGTAAAATAACGCCTGAAATGTTAACAACAAAACCTTTATTGAATAGATTGACCGTATTTTCCTTTAGTTGAAATAAAATGCTGGGCCAACTCCTCCATATTCTGGCGGCAGCGATCGTCAGCTGGATACTCTTCGTAACCGTCGATGTGTTCTTCCGGTTGCCGGAAGCGGGGGGTGTCAGCGGAGCTTCTGCCATCGCACGGGATATCGAGGCCGGCGGCGGCGCTCTTAGTGGCGGCACCATGATGGGGAACATCGTCTGCTCCCCCGACGCCTCGGCAGGGACGCTCCTTGCCGCCTGCGGCGTCTACGTCGCCGGAATCCCCGGCGGGCTCGTCGCAGCCGCGCTTGTCTTCATCGGCAACCGCATCTGCCACGACCCCGGCTACGCCGGAACCACCGGCGCGGTTCTCGCCACGTTCGTCGTCTACGGCTTCACCCAGGTCGGGTTCGCCGCAACGGACTTCATCGCGGGGATGGTGATCGCCATCCTCACCATCCAGGGGCTCTCCCACGCCCACGCGAGCCGGCTTCTTGCACGACTCTGGAGGGTTCGGCAGTGATCGCGCTCTATCTCGTGGCCGCGATTGCGGTCTTTGCCGCGATCAGGGCCACCGTCGAGAAGAACACGGGGAGAAAGCTCCCCTACGTGAACGTCATGAACTTCGCCGTCGCGGGAGCAATCGTCCTGCTGCTCGACCACCCGCTCGCCCTCGTCGCGGCCGCGGCCTACTTCGTCGGCTCGACGCTTGAGGCGAACGCCATAGCGAGCACGTATGCGGGGGGTGAGCGGCGTGGATGACATTCTCGTGATCCTCTTCGCGGCCGTGGCGCTCATCGGGGCGGTGAGTGCCCACCTCCAGCGGGACCGTTTCGGCAAGCTGATCGCCGTCGGGATCATCTTCGGCGGCATCGCGCCGTTTATCGCCGCCCGCGGCTACCTGGACGTCCTCATCGCCGTCAGCCTGATTGTCCCCGTCACCACGATCATCATACTGCTGATCTGCAGGAGGGATGCCCATGACGCCTGAGTTCGTCCTCGGTTGCATCATCCTCATCGTCGGGGTGATCGCCGCCGGGTTCCCGCGCCCGATGACCTACCTCGGGAGGCTGATCAGCCTCGAGATCCCCGCGTTCGGCCTCCTCCTGATCATGCTCGCTTACGACGAGATGCTCGCCCTGCTGACGTTCATCGGGGTTACGGCGATCTCGACCTTTGTCCTCGTCCGGGCCATCGAACGCAAGGAGGCCGCACCATGACGCCGAACCAGTCGATCATCACCCGGATATCAGCGATAATCTCACGGGTCGAGAACCTCACCGCGCTGTATGCGCTCCTTGCAATCGTCGTCGTCGTGCTCGGCCTCGTCACCCTGCCGTTCATCGCCTACCAGGACGACCAGCTCTACGAAAAGACCCTCGACCCCGCGAGCACCCTCGACCCCTACGACCGGGGCGGCGTGCCCTTCGGGACGACCCCCGTGAAGGCGCAGTACCCGGAAAACTCACCCTACGCCGGTTACGTGACCGCTTACCTGACACCGTTCAGCCAGTGGCTCGCCGACACCACCCACCATATGGGGACAACGATCGTCGCTCACCCGGGCGGCATCCTCGACGAGATCCTCTACAATACCCGGGGGCTGGATACCGTCGTCGAGACGAGCATCCTCTTCGTGGCGTTCGGGATCGCGAGTTACCTCTTCAGGAGGGATGACTGATGGAGATTGCCTACCCGGTCGGCCTGGTCGTCTTCGCGGCCGCGATCATCATCGGGTTTACCGCCCTCGTCCGGGAGAAGGACGACCTGCACCGGATCCTCCTCACCGACCTCGCGGAGATCCTCGCCCTCGTCCTGATCGCGCTCGTCGCCACCGACCTCGCCGAGGCGCTCATCCTCCCGGGGCTCGTTGTCGGGATATCCGAACTGATGGCCGTCTCGGAGGTTTACATCGCGAAAGAAGGGCTCCGGGCACCACAGGAACCGCCGTTCCGGATCGAGGTGATGGACAGTGCTCCGGGCATCCTCGCGCTGATTCTGGTCGCCTACGGCATCGTCCTCTCGGGATTCACCGGCGGCGTGATCGCCGCGGTCGGCGCGGTTTTCTACTTCATGTGCCGGGGGCACATCGAGCAGTTTGAACTGATCGAGACCGTGAGCGGCTACGCGTGGGCGTTCTGGATAGGAGCGTTCTTCATCTTCATGTTCCTTCCTGGATACTGGTTCTTCGCGGTGATGATCGCCGGAGGCGCGATCCTCATCAAGGTGATGGCAAAGATGTCCCTCGTCGGGACGATGCGCGGAGGTGGTCCGGATGTTTGATCTCCCCACGACGAACATCGGCGGGCCGGAACTCTTCGTGCTGGAGTTCGGCGACATCGTCGCCTACTTCAGCCCCTACACCGCGGCGCTTTTCGTCTTCGCCCTCATCTTCACGGTGCTCGCCATCGTAAGCCGCCCGGAGCGGCAGGTGGACTTCGCGTTCGGCGGCGACGCCTACTACACGAAAGAGGTCGAGGCGAACCTCCTGCGGTTCCAGCGGTTCATGGCGATCGCCTGCGGGCTCGCCACGCTCGGGGCGATGGTGACCGGAGACGTCTTCAACTTCACCCTCTTCGCTTCGCTGGTGGGGATCACGAACATCGGCATCGTTGCGGCCTACCGGAACCGGCACGTCCTGAACGCTGCGTTCCAGTATGGCATTGTCGTGATGCTCGCCACGGTCCCGCTTTTTGGGGGTGCAGCGATCGTCCTCGCCAGCACCGGCACGCTGAGCATGTGGGAACTCTTCACCGGCGCGGTGGCGGTCCCCCTCTTCGCGAAGGCGTTCCTGGTGCTCGGCGTCATGGGAGAGGGCATGGCGCCGTTTTACATTGCAAAGGCGGAGATCACGAGGGCGCAGGGAGCGCCGTTCGTCCTGATGGTCCACGTCAGTTCGCTCCTCCTCTTCCTGCGCGTAATAGAGATCGTCCTATCGATGTGATGAACTATGAAGAAACAGACTGCACTGATTGTCGGGCTTGCCGCGGCGGGCATCTCAGCAGCGACCGGGCTGCTTGCCGCTCTCGGATACCTCCCGGTATGGGCTGCCGAACTCGTCGCGGTCGTCATGTTCCCTGCCTTCGTCATCTTCATCGCACTGTGGTGGAACGCAAAACCCGGAGAAGAAGATATCCCGTTCATAGGATACTGACATGATCGAATACCTGCTCTTTGCCACCTTCATCGGCCTGCTCTTCCACGGCATACACCGGAAAGTCATCGCGAGAATCCAGGGGCGGCCGGGGCCGCCGATCTGGCAGGAGATCCTGCACACCCTGAAGTTCTCCTTCAAGGAGACCTGGATACCGAAGACAGCCAGCCATGCGCTCTTCATCGGGATCGTCGTCGTGGCGATCGGCATCTGGAGCGCAGCCCTCTTCCTCCTCCTCTCGGGAGGGAGCATCCTCCTCCTCTTTGCGGTCTACCTTCTTCATAAGATCGTGGAGCACGGGATGGGGCTCTCGACGGGCTCGCCGTACACGAAGTTCGGGGCTATACGGTCGGTTATCTCGGCAGCGTCGGAGCTGCCGCTCCTCGTCACCGTCGTCGCGATCTACTTCTTCACCCACTCGCTCTCGATCGCGGATATCGCGGCCTACCAGGAGGTTCACGGCCCGCTCCTCATCATCGCGTTCCCGGCGGCCGTGGCGATGTATCTCGTGATCCTCTCCAAGATGCACTACGGCCCCTTCTCGATCATCGAGGCGAAGGAGATCGTGAGCGGGAACATGACCGAGCACTTCGGGGTCTGGCGCGCCGCGCTCGAGGTGGCGTACGCCCTCAAGACCTACGTGCTCCTCTACGCGTTTGTCCTCATCTTCATCGGCTCGCTGCCGCTTGCCCTGACGCTGCTCGCGATGCTCATCGTCCTGGTATCGCTCTCGTTCGTCTGCGCCGTCACGCCCATGCTCTCGCCCTACGACACCGTGACGGTGCAGAGCCTGGTGACGGGCGCGCTCGTCATCTACATCATCATTCTCGGGGTGATCATGGGATGAACGCGTTACGGCTACTGATCACGGCAGGAGCGGCCTTTTACATAGCGATATTCCTCGTCCAGGTTGTGCAGGACGGGAGCCTGGCCGGCCAGGCACTGGCGGGAGTCGTCCTGCTTGCCGTCGTCGCGGCCCTCACCTGGATGCACGACGAACTCGCCCTGAAACGCTACGAGACGGCGCTGCTCTGGGTGATGGTGCTCGGATTCCTCACCTACGCGGCGGCGAACGCAGCGGGGGTGCTTGCATGAAGTTCCTTTATGAAAAAGACCTCCGGCAGATGAAGTACAATATCCTGACAAGCACACGGCACGACGAGACCGTCCGGGCGATTGCACAGCATCTCGGGGTGAGCAATGCAAAGCTGCGCATGGTGCTGATCCGCCGGCTCGATATGTCCCTGCTCGAGAACCTCGGGTCGCGGTGGGAGATGGGACTGCAGCACGCGGACGACGGCGATCCTCTGGCGGAAGAACTCGGGTACGAACTCTTCACCCGGTTCATACCCCTCGTTGATACAGAAACAATGCAGACAATCTATGCGGATACAACAGCGATGACACAGGATATGCCCTTCAATGACGCGATCGCGAGAGGAAAAGAACGGATCCGGGAGGCGGTCCTCTCATGAGCATCCTCCAGGATATCAAGAACGCCGTCCGGTCGAGGTCGATCCACGTCGCTTATGTCGACGTCGGGTCGTGCAACGGCTGCGACATCGAGGTGCTCGCCTGCCTCGCGCCGCGCTACGACATCGAGCAGTACGGGATCTACGTCCACAACAACCCCCGGGAGGCCGACGTCCTCCTGGTGATCGGCTCGGTCACCCCACAGTGGGTAGACAAGCTCCGCGACATCTGGGACAAGATCCCGGAGCCGAAAGTGGCCGTTGCCATCGGGAACTGCCCGATATCGGGGTGCGTCTATGCCCGTAGGGGTACCTTGACGAGCCCGCCCGTCGAGAAGTACATACCCATAGCCGCACAGGTGCCGGGCTGCCCGCCCCGCCCGACGGAGATCTTAAACGCCATACTCTCGGTCGCGCCGCTGATATACAAGGATTACGAGGAAAAACAGTTATGAAGAAGAGCGTCGACGTATCCATCCCGCTTGGCCCGATGCACCCCTGCTGGAAGGAGCCCGTCCGCCTCAAGTGTGAGACGGCGGGCGAGCGGGTGCTCAAGACCGAGATGGAACTCGGTTACATGAAGAAGGGGATTGAGCGGATCATGCGCGGCCGGCCCTGGCAAGAGGTGATGTTCCTCGCCGAACGGGTCTGCGGCATCTGCTCGGTCATCCACAACATGGTCTTCATCGAGACGATGGAAGAGATCAGTGATATCGCGGTTCCGCCGCGGGCGGCCTACCTCCGGGTCGTCGTCAACGAACTCGACAGGATGGCAAGTCATCTCATCGCGAACTTCTCCTACTGCTACACGATCGAGCACGAGACGCTCGCGATGTATCTCCTGAATACCCGGGAGATAGTGCTCGACAACCTGGAGCGGATCACGGGTTCGAGGATTAACACCGCTTACATGATCCCGGGAGGGGTTCGGTTCGACCTCCTGCCGGAAGACGCCGCAGCGATGCTCGCCGACCTCGTGAAGGTAGAGGAGGAGATGAAGCGGTACGTCCGGATCTTCGAGACCGGCCCGCTGATTGCGCTTCGGAGCAAGGGGATCGGGTTCATGAGCCATGAGGAGGCGATCCGCGCCCACACCGTCGGGCCCACCGCCCGAGCGAGCGGTGTCGAGGACTCCGACCTCCGTCTCCGCCACCCGACCTACCGGGCGCTCGGATTTACCCAGATTACCCGGACAGAGGGCGACAACTTCGCCCGGAACATGGTCAGGTTCCAGGAGGTTTTCCAGAGCATCGACCTGATCCGCAAGTGTATAGAAACCCTTCCCGAAGGCCCCATCCGGGGTGGCGGCCTCTGCAAAGCGGGGGAGACCTCGTATGCCGGCGAAGCTCCCCGGGGCGAGCTGACCTACACCATAAAGACCGACGAATACGGCAGGGTGGTTGATATAGCAATCAGGACGCCGTCAATCATGAACATCGAGGCCTGCGCCCACACGATGATCAAGGGTGCCACGTCGATCGCCGACGTGACGTCGACGTTCATCAGCAGCGACCCCTGCGTCGCATGCAACGAGAGGTGAAGGGGTGCGATCGTTCATCTACTACGTGCGGGAGTTCCTCCGGCCGGAATGGATCCGGAAGTTCTTCTCGGTAAAGACCGCGCCGCTCGAGACCCCCACCTACTTCAAGGATTATCCAGCCCTGACCGGCAAGGAGTGCACGGGGTGCTTCTCCTGCATGATGATCTGCCCCGCACCCGGAGCGATCGCGGTCCTCCGCAAGAAGGACGAATGGGAGCCGGAGGTCTACCCCGGCCACTGCATCCGGTGCGGTCTCTGTGTGGAGGCGTGCCCCGAGGGCGTCCTTTCAAGCGGCCGGATCCTCGACCTCACCGGTCACGACAGGACGACGTTCGCCTCGTGGTACCACCTGGAGGTCGACGACAACCTCTGCATGCGGTGCGGGAACTGTTGCGTCTCCTGCCCGGTCAACCGGCAGATCGATCCCCAGCTCGCGGGGACCGGGACGTCCGCGAGCGACGAGGTGATCATGCGGATCGAGGGCGGCCGGGTGCGAATCCTCCACGAGGAGAAGTGCACGGGGTGCAAGACCTGCGAGGAGAACTGCCCGAACCGCGCGATCCGGGTTGCCCGCATGGTGGAAGGGGTGCACCTTGAGGAGGCGGAGGCATGACGTTTCTCATGCTCACCGGGCGGACGGTGAACCAGGGCGTGACCGTCGAGAACAAGACCTCCGCCGAATACGCGGCCGAGACCTCGACCTGCTTCATGCACGAGTTCGATATGATGGAACTCGGGCTTGATGACAGGGATACCGTCAGGGTGACCGGGGCGTGCGGAGAGGTCGTCATGCGGGCGGCGGCGTCGCCGGAAGTGGAGATGGGCACCGTCTTCGTCCCCTACGGGCCCTACGCAAACCACATCGTTGCCGCCGGCACCCGCTCCACCGGGATGCCGGACTTCAAGTCCCACAAGGTGGAGATCGAACCGACCGACGAAGAGCCGAAACTGGTCCACGAGCTGATGGAAGACCTGGGAGGCCTTGCTTATGATCGTTAAGGACGCGGTCTGTCCGTTCTGTGGATGCCTCTGCGACGATATCGAGGTGGAAGTCGAGGAGGGCAGAGTGGTCGCCGTGACGAATGCCTGCGAGCTCGGGACGACGAAGTTCATGGGCGAGAAGAGGATGAAGAACCCGATCCTGCGCGACGGGGATCGGTGGAAGGATATCACCTACGACGAGGCCGTCCGCTACGCCGCCGATGTGCTTCTCGAGGCCGAACGGCCGCTCCTCTACGGGTGGAGCGGCACCCACGGGGAGGCGCAGTGCGTGGGGGTGCATATGGCCGAACTCATCCGGGGTGTCATCGACAACACCTCCTCGGTCTGCCACGGCCCCTCGATCCTCGCCATCCAGGAGGTCGGGCACCCGGGATGCACGCTCGGGGTGGTGAAGAACCGGGCGGATCTCGTCATCTACTGGGGATCGAACCCAATCGACGCCCATCCCCGCCACCTCTCGCGATACACGCGGTATGCGGAAGGGTTCTTCCTCGAGAACGCCTTCCGCGACCGGAAGGTGATCGTCATCGACGTCAGGAAGACCGAGACCGCGAACATCGCCGACGAGTTCGTCCAGATCAGGCCCGGCGGGGACTATGCGGTTCTCTCGGCGCTCCGGGCGATCGTTCAGGGGAAGGCGGATACGATCCCGCGGACGGTTGCGGGCGTCACCCGCGAGCAGCTCGTCCGGGTGGCGAACCTCTGCATGAACGCGAAGTTTGGGGCGGTCTACTTCGGGCTCGGGCTCACGATGACGCAGGGGAAGTACAAGAACATCAGGAACGCCATCGAACTCGTCTCGGAGCTGAGCCGGCACACGAAGTTCACCATCTCAGCGATGCGGGGCCACTACAACGTCTACGGTTCGAACGAAGTGAACACCTGGATGACCGGCTACCCGTTCGGGATCGACTTCTCGCGGGGGATCGCGTTCTATAATCCGGGGGAGACGACGGCGGTGGATATCCTGGCCCGGAAAGAGTGCGACGCGGCGCTGATCGTCGGGAGTGACCCGGCCGCCCACTTCCCGCGGAAGTGTCTCGAACACCTGGCCGATATCCCGGTCGTCCAGCTCGACCCCTACCCGAACGCCACCACCGCGTTCTGCAACGTCCAGATCCCGGTCGCGGTGACCGGGATCGACGCGGAAGGAACGGCATACCGGATGGACGGGGTGCCCATCCGGACGAGGAAGGTTCTCTCTACCGATTACCTCTCCGACGAGGAGGTCCTCGCCCGGATGTACGCCCGGATGCAGGAGGTGCTGGAACAATGACCGAACTCCTGGTGAAGAACGCCTGCGTGATCGACCCTCTCCGGGGGATCAACGCCGAAGTGATGGATATCGCCATCCGCGACGGGAAGATCGTCGAGGAGGTGAGCGATGCGGCGGAGGTGATCGACGCCCGCGGCATGCTCACGATGCCGGGAGGGGTCGATTCGCACACCCATATCTGCGGAACGAAGGTGAACTTCGGGCGGTATATGAGCCCCGAGGATATGCGGGCGGGGAGGACGCCCCGCCGCGGACCGCTGCACGCCACGTCCGGCTACAGCGTCCCGACCACCTACGGCAACAGCTACCGCTACAGCGTGATGGGCTACACCACCCTTCTCGAGGGCGCGATGGCGCCGCTCGAGGCCCGCCACACCCACGAAGAGTTCACCTACACGCCGCTGCAGGACACGATGGCGAACACCCTCTTCGACGGGAACTGGGGGATCATGGAGGCGATCCACGACGGTGACATAAAACGGGTCGCCGCCATCATCGCCTGGACACTTTCGGCCGTGAAGGGGTTCGGCATCAAACTCACGAATCCCGGCGGCACCGAGGCCTGGCAGTGGGGCAAGAACGTCTCCTGCATCCGCGATCCGGTGCCCTACTTTGAGGTGACGCCCGCGGAGATCATCCGGTCGGTCGTCGAGGCGAACGAACTCCTCCACCTCCCGCACTCCGTCCACCTCCACTGCAACAATCTCGGGACGCCCGGGAACTACTCCTGCACGCTCGGCACTTTCGGCCTCATCCCGGACCTGAACGAGAAACGGCAGACGCTGTATGCAACCCACGTCCAGTTCCACGCCTACGGCGGTTCGGGGTGGAAGGATTTTTGCTCGAAGAGCGAGCCGATTGCGCGGTACGTCGACATGCGCCCGCAGATCGTCATGGACATGGGGCAGGTGATGTTCGGGCGGACGACGACGATGACCGCCGACGGGCCGATGGAGTTCAACCTCTACCGCCTCCACCACGAGAAGTGGAGCAACCACGATGTGGAGCTCGAGACGGGTTCGGGGATCATCCCGGTCATCTACCGGCGCAAGAACCTGGTCAACTCGATCATGTGGGCGATCGGGCTTGAGCTCGCGCTCCTCACGAAGAGCCCCTGGCAGTGCCTGCTCACGACGGACAACCCGAACGGTGCGCCGTTCGTTAAATACCCCGAGATCATCGGCCTTCTGATGAGCAAGAAGTACCGCGACGCCGAGTTCGCCACGATCCATCCCGATACCGAAGCACGGGTGCCTCTCCCGGCGATCGAGCGCGAACTGGACTGGTACGAGATCGCGGTGATGACCCGGGCCGGCCAGGCGAGGGCGCTCGGGATCCAGGATCTCGGGAAAGGGCATCTCGCTCCAGGCGCCGATGCGGACGTCGCCATCTATCCTCTTAAGATCGATGAGGTCGATCCGTCGGCCGAGTACCAGAAGGTGATCGACGGGTTCAGCCGGACGGAGTACACGATCAAGCGGGGCAGGGTCGTTGCCCGGCGGGGCGACTGCCTGGTTCACGGAACCAACGCCACGTTCTGGGTCAAACCAAAGGTTCCGGAGAACTACGATATGGGGAAAGATCCGGACTTCATCGAGAAGTTCGACCGCTACTACACCGTCCGGATGAGCAACTACCCGGTCCAGGAGGAGTACCTGGCCCGGAACCGGTGTATCGAGACGGAGGCGGATCTATGAAGGTCACGCTCGCGATGAAGCCCGCGGCGAAGGGATTTATCCCGATCGAGGCGGAGTCGATCGTCCCGAAGAACTTCCTTGCCGGCACCGATCTCCTGGTCTGGCGGGGGAACCGGGAGCTCCGGCTCGACGAGGTCTTCTCGGTCTCGGTGGAGGGCGAGGCCGATCGGGCGGAGGGCGTCGAGGTCGTCCTCTCGGGAGAGACGTTCCGGTTGAAGAGAGTCGGCGAGTACATGGACGGAGGAAAGATCACCGTCCTCGGCGGCATCGGGATGCACTGCGGCAACTTCATGAGCGGCGGGACGATCGAGATCCACGGGAACGCTGACGGCTGGCTCGGCCGGGAGATGGCAGGAGGAACCATCATCTGTCGGGGCGATGCCGCCGATTACTGCGCTTCAGGATACCGTGGCGGCCGGAAGGGCATGAAAGGGGGCACCGTGGAGGTCTTCGGCCACACCGGAGATTTCCTCGCGGAGAGCCTCGCGGGCGGCACGGTGGTCGTGCACGGCGATGCCGGGGATATGCCCGGGGCGGAGATGCGCGGCGGCACGCTCGTCGTCGACGGGGACTGCAGCCGTCCGGCCGCGAACATGAAGGGCGGCTCCTGCTACGTCTACGGCACCGCGCGGGGGATGCTCCCCACCTTCAAAAAGATCGGGACGGTACAGCACGAAGGACGCACGCTTATCCAGTTTGCCGGCGATCTTGCGAACCGCGGGAAAGGAAACCTTTTTGTGAAGGGCTACGAATATCTGGACTGATGGTCAGGCACGAGTGTGGGTTCGAGGCCCCGATCCACTGCAAACGGTGCGGGAGGCCGCTGGAGAACAACGAGCGTACGGGTCTTTACTGCCCGCACTGCGGAAGAAGAGTGAGCATGCTCTGCCCGGGCTGCGGGCGTCTTTGGTGACCGGTCAGGCCCGGTTCTTCACCCACCGGGCATACTGCGCCCTGAGCTGGCGGATGTCCTGTTCCGTAAGATCTTTTTTCCCCGTCTGGTGTAGGTACGACTCGAGCTGCTCCACGACCTGTTCTGCATCTAAAAAGTCGTCGACGTCCAGGTAGACCGGCGCCCGCTGGACGTTGATCGCCTCGCCGCACATCGGGCAGAGCCTCCAGCGCTGATAACGGTCGACGTAGCTGAAGGTTTTGCAGCCCGGACAGCGGATGACGAGGTACATGATTAATGGGAGTTGTACGGGCGGGCGGATATATAATTATCCATCCGGTCTTCTTTTGGTGCTTAGATCTGGTGTCGATAGTCATCGAAATTCTGCAAGTCTCACACATTCCTTCCCGTCATAGTTTTCGCATCTTTCGAGTCTTCACGTGAGTTTATCCCAATCATACACCGCTGCTTCATACGAAGGTACATGAAATGGCTCGCCGTTGCACGTCTTATAGTGGCCGAAACGGGGAAAAAGCCCGGTACAGTGGACCGTGGGAGTATCCCCATGGGGGGTGGGGACAGGGGAGGGGGGTGAGCCCCCCTCCCCACCTGACGGTGGTCGAGCTCCGGGCGTTCCGCCCATCGCACTCCCCGTCAGCCCCTCCCCTAGGGGGATATTCCCACGAAATCCGTGCCAAGCAAACCCGAAGGTCACATATGAGTGCCACCGGCGCGGGTGAGGTCTCTCCTCTCACCCTCTCTAGAAGATCATGTTCTGGACAACTCGTCCGTCACATCTCAGTTCCCTCTAATCCTCTCAACCTCCCCTCGGCTTGAGATCCTTCACCGCCGGCCCGTGGATCACCTTCCCGTCGGCATCGAACCGGGAGCCGTGGCAGGGGCAGTCCCAGGTCTCTTCGGCGCTGTTCCACGCTGCGACGCACCCGAGGTGCGTGCAGGTGGGGTTGACCGCGTGAACCCTTCCTTCCCGGTCGCGGAAGACGCCGGCCTTCTTGCCCTCGATCATCAGGATCCTCCCCTCGCCGGTTGCGACGTCCGCGAGATCGCCGGCCGGCCGGGATATCGCGCCGCCGATGTACTTCTCGGCGACCTCGATGTTGTGGACGAGGAACCGCCGGGCCGATGCCGCCGGTTTGAACCGGTCGGGGGCATAGACCTCTGCCCAGGGGTTCGAGCCGCCCCGGATCATCTCCGTGATGATCGTTGCGGCCGCGGTGCCGTTGGTCATCCCCCACTTCCGAAACCCGGTCGCGATGTAGACGTTCTCGTGGCCGTCGGCGAGCGGGCCGATGTAGGGGACGCCGTCGACGGTGATGTAGTCCTGCGCCGACCACCGGTAGTCCACGGACCGGAGCGGGTAGACCGACCGGGCGTAGGCCTCGAGGTCGCGGTAGTGCCTCCGCGTGTCCACGTCCTCGCCGGTCCGGTGCTCCATGCCGCCGACGATGACGAGTTCGCCGCCGTCGCCGGCAGGCTGCGACCGCCAGGAGTGGGCGGGGCCGTCGGCGTTGATGAACATCCCCTCGGGGAAGGGCTCGTCAAGCCGGACGCCGAGCGCGTAGGAGCGCGACGGCTCCATCCGGGCGAAGTAGAACCCGGGAGCATCGTAGAAGGGGTAGTGGGTCGCGAGAACCACGGTATCTGCCGTGACCGTTCCCGACGCCGTCCTGACCGTGCACCGCCCTCCGCCGTCCTGCACCTCGAGCGCCCGGGTATTTTCGTAGATCCGGCTCCCGTCGCCGGGAATCAGCGAAGCCAGGTGCAGGAGGTACTTCACCGGGTGGAACTGCGCCTGGTTCTCGAAGACCACCGCGCCGTAACTCCGGGCCGGCAACGGAATCTCCTCCGTGAACGCGGCCGGGAGCCCGAGACTCCGTGCCGCGTCCGCCTCGTCCGCGACCTTCTCCCGGGCCTCTTCCGTCTCAGCGTAGGTGCAGGCCGGTTTTCTCGCGAAGTCGCAGGCGATGCCGTACTCCCGCACGAAAGACGCTATCGTCTCGATCGCCGCCTGGTTCGCTTCGGCGTACTGCTGCGCCGGCCTGCCCCCGAACCGGTCGATGAGATCCTTGTAGATCAGCCGGTGGAGCGAGGTGACCTTCGCCGTCGTGTGCCCGGTCACCCCCTGACAGATCCGGTTCCCCTCGAGCAGGGTGACCGCGTAACCGGCCCGTTTGAGCAGGACGGCGGTGGTGATCCCGGTGATGCCGCCGCCCACGACCGCCACGTCGGTCTCCAGATTCCCCGGCAGCGGGGGATGCGGCGTCTCCGCCGCGGTAGTCTCCATCCAGAACGACCCGTGCCTGCCCGGCAGGCCATATGCACCCGGCCCATGCTCCATACGTCCAGCCTCCTTCTGCCCGCACGGCCCGCAGTTCGGGCGGCGGCGGGCGGTCAGCATTATGCCGGGAGCATATATAGGTATGGAACGCGCCTCCCCTCCGCGTCCGTCCGGCGGTTCTGCAGGGTACGGCGCCGGGAGCGGCGGGGCTTCCCCGCCGTTACGCATAAGAACGATCGCGAGAATGGGAGGTGCGATCAGGATGAGCGCAATCCACACGATCGACGACTATGAGCGGTACATCGGCAAAGAGGCCGTGCGCCGCATTAAAGAGAAAGCACGGCCGCTCCGTGACATGCACGTCATGCACATGAACTCCACCTACTACGGCGGCGGGGTCTCGCAGATCCTCGCGTCCCTGACCCTCCTGATGAACAGCCTCGGGATACAGACCGGGTGGCGCGTCGTCCACGGCCCCCCGGACTTCTTCAGCGTGACGAAGAAGTTTCATAACGCGCTGCAGGGAGCGCCGATCAACATGACCGGCCGCAAGAAGGAGATCTACGAGAGCGTCATTCACGAGAACGCCATACGAAATCACCTCGACCACGACGTGGTCTTCATCCACGACCCGCAGCCGCTCCCGCTGATCACCCATTACCGGAAGAAGAGCCCCTGGGTGTGGCGCTGCCACCTCGACCTCACATCACCGAACCGAAAGGTCTGGAACTACCTCGCCCCGTTCATCGAGAAGTACGACGCCGTCGTCCTCTCCTGCGGCGAGTACCGGCGGGATCTCGGAAAACCGCAGGTCTTCTTCACGCCCGGGATCGATCCCTTCTCCATCGTGAACAAGGAACTCTCGGAGAGCGCCGTCGACGAGCGCCTCGAGCATTACGGCGTCCCGACCGATCTTCCTCTCGTCGTGCAGATCTCCCGGTTCGACCGCTGGAAGGATCCCGAAGGGGTCATCCGGGCGTTCCAGAAGGCCAGGAAGGAGGAGGAGTGCACCCTGGTTCTCGTCGGGAACGTCGCAACCGACGATCCGGAGGGCGCGGAGGTCTACCGGTCACTCCTTGCCCACAGGAACGAGCGGATCATCGTCAAAAGCGTCCAGGACGGAGCGCTCGTGAACGCGCTCCAGCGGCGTGCGGCGGTCGTTCTCCAGAAGTCCATCCGTGAAGGGTTCGGGCTGACGGTATCGGAGGCGATGTGGAAGGGCGCCGCGGTGATCGGCGGGAACGTCGGCGGCATCCGCCAGCAGATTGAGGATGGGAAGAGCGGGTTTCTGGTCTCATCCGTCGACGAGGCGGCGGACCGGATCGTCCGGCTGCTCCGCGACCGCGATCTCCGCGACCGGATGGGCAACGCGGCGCGCGAGAGAGTGCGGGAGAACTTCCTCTTCACCCGCACCGTCGAGCAGTACCTCGACCTGATCGGCTCGTTCGAACCGGAGTTCCGGCTGAGGGAGGACGTGGGGTTGTCCTGCGGGTGAACGAGGGGGGGCGGTGGGGGGTGGCTGACGAATAGTGCAGCTCTTTGCGAGCTGGAGACAGGGGAGGGGGGCATGCCCCCCCTCCCACCTGACGGTGGTCGAGCTCCGGTTCTTCGCACCTTCGGTGCTCACGCTCCCGCCAGGACAGCAGTCGCGCTCCGAACCATCGCACTCCCCGTCAGCCCCTCTTCGCACCTTCGGTGCTCGAACTCGGCTCCTCGAAGCCTGATGGCTTCTCAAACTCCCGTCCGAAACCCTTCGGGTTTCTCAAGCTCCGGCCCTGCGGGCCATCGCATCCTGCGGACGGTCGTTCTCCGGAGCGTCGTTCCCCCAATGGCAATATCCTCACTGTCCACTGCATGGGGAGATTCTGGGAAGAATCGTGCGCGGTTTCCCACCGGCTATCGCCATGCATTGCCCGCCCCCGGGGGGGCGGGAGGAGCGCGAAGCGCGGGCGGTGGGGGGCTTTTGAGGAGAGGCATCTGGTTTGAGGAGACAGGGGAGGGGGGATGCTCCCTCCGCACCTATCGGTGCTCAAGCTCGCTTCGCTCGCACTCCCCACCTGATGGTGGTCGAGCTCCGGTTCTACGAACCGTCGCACTCCCCGTCAGCCCTCCCCCAGTGGCGATATGTGACTGGCCGAAGGGCGGGAGCACGAGCACCGAAGGTGCGCAGCCACCACGGTCCACTCTACCGGGCTTTTTCCTTGCATCCGCTCATCCAGTTTACCGCACAGCGAAGGCCCTTGGTCTTCTCGAACCCCCATCATCCCATCCTGCGCAACCCGCACCTTTGGTGCTCCTGCTCCAGCCCTATGGCCCGTCACAACCCACATCTGCCGGTGCTCAAACTCCGTGCCTCCCCATCCCCCACACCCACCCGGAACCGGAAATAATCCCCATAATCCAGCGGAGCCTCTGGCAAAAGAAACCCGAGCATTTTTCTGCAATCGGAGACGACCACTGATCCGTGAGTTCAATGGATATCCAGGTAATCGGTGTTCGGGATCTCCCTCTGTTCCAGAAAGGAGACGACCTTCCCGCCCTGATCTGCGAGAAGGTCGCGTTCGAGGACGGGGATATCCTCGTCGTCGCCTCGTCCGTCTACTCGAAAGCGAAGGGCTTCACCCGTGACCTCGCTGCCATCGTCCCCGGTGCGGACGCCGTGCGGATCGCGGAAAAGACGAAGGAAGACCCGCGCTTCGTACAGGCGGTGCTGGACTCGTCCACCGACATCCTGCTCGAACACCCGTTCATCCTCTGCGAACTGCCGTCCGGTCATATCGGCGTCCGGGCGGGCGTCGACCACAGCAACGTCGAAGACGGCCGGCTGATCATCCTCCCTCCCGACCCCATGGTGGCTGCCGGCGAGATCCGGGACGCTATCCGCCGCATCACCGGCAAGAACGTCCGGGTTATCGTCACCGACACCTGCGGCCGGGCGTTCCGGCGCGGCCAGACCGGCATCGCCATCGGCTGGGCGGGCATGACGGGCATCGACGACTACCGGGGCGACACCGACCTTTTCGGCCACGTCCTCGAGATCACCGAAGAAGCGGTCGTCGACGAGATCGCGGCCTTCGCGAACTTCGTCATGGGCGAGAGCCACCAGGGCGTGCCTGCGGTGGTATTCCGGAACTGCCGGACCTGGAACGGGCACGATAACGTCTACTTCACGCCCGCGGAAGATATCGTCAGGACTGCTTTGAAGGAGAACAAAAAGGATTAGAAGAGGGCATTGAGAACAAAGACTGCCACTCCGGTCACGATGGTCATCACGATAACGGCTACCGGGCTGATATGGATGGCCCGGTGATCGTCGCTGTCGTAGTAATTGACCAGGCCGGCAGAGGATACCAGTCTTCCGCCAGATTTCTTCGCCATACCAGAATATTCTCCCTTGCAATATATAAAACAGAGGATCAGCTATGCGGGAAGCCAAACCCTACGTCGTCATCGGCCGTGCGCTCCTCGGCGAAGACCTCCGGGAAGAAGACGTCACCATCACCGTCTCGGGGGGGATCGTCACCTCGATAGAGCCCGCCCCCCGGACGCCCGAGAGGTGGATCGTGCCAGCCTTCTTCAACGCCCACACGCATCTCGGCGACACCGTCGCGATGGATCTCCCCGCCCGGGGCAGCCTTGCCGACCTCGTCAAACCCCCGAACGGCCTGAAACACCGGATCCTCGCAGCGACCTCGCAGGCCGAACTCGTCCGTGGGATGCGTGCGAGCATCATTGCGATGCTCGCGACCGGGACGACCGGGTTTGCCGACTTCCGCGAAGGTGGCGCCGACGGGGTCGCGGCGCTCCGCGAGGCAGCGGCCGGGCTTGACTGCCGGCCGATCATCCTCGGCCGTGAAGGCGGCGAAGAGGTGAGCGACGGGGCGGGTATCAGCAGCGTTCACGACGTGGGAAACGCCGAAGAGATCGTCAGGAACGCCCGGGCCGCGGGGAAACTCGTCGCCTTCCACGCCGGGGAGAGGAAACCCGACGACGTCGACGACGCGCTCGCGTTCGAGCCCGACCTGCTCGTCCACTGCACCCACGCGACGGATGCGCAACTCCGCCGGATCGTCGACATGGATATCCCCGTCGCCGTCTGCCCGAGATCAAACTGGCTGCTCGGGGTCGCGACGTCGGCGGTCCACCCGCCTATCGCACGCATCCTCGACCTAGGGGGCAGGCTCTACCTCGGAACAGACAACGTGATGTTCGTTCAGCCCGATATGCTTCAGGAGATGGCGTTTGCCGCGACCGTATACCGCGCGCGTCCCGACGAGATCCTCCGCGCCGCGGTGTCGGGGGCCGGGTTTGCGGGGGTATCCGGGTACCTTGAGGAAGGGCAGAAAGCGAATTTCCTGGTCATAAATCCGCTAAGAAACAATATTTCTTTCAGCAAAGACATCCAGACAACTATTGTGAAACGGCTAGATTCTTCATCTATTTGCCAAACAGTTTTAACCATGCAATAGAAATCAGATAAGAAGTGTCTGTTCTGCGTGGTGTGTATGTTCCGTAAGATACTCGTCGCTATAGACGGCTCAGAACCGGCTAACCGGGCATTTGAGACAGCCCTCGGTGAGGCCAGCGTCTGGAAAGCCGAAGTTCACGTTGTATATGTGGTTGAATCCGGGCTATTTTCTTCCCTTCCCATGGACAACACACTCGAGATAATCTACAGTGTTTTGCAAAAGGAAGGCGAGGACGTTCTTGAAATGGCTCGTAAGAAAGCGGATGCGGCGGGAGTTTCACTGACCACGCATCTGCGGCAGGGGCACGCGGGGTCCCAGATCATCTCTCTTGCCGAAGAGCTGGGTGCCGATCTCATTCTACTCGGTTCCTACGGGAAGAGCGGTGTCGATCGGCTCCTGCTCGGGAGCGTGACCGACTACGTGGTGCAAAACAGTCCTGTTACGACAACGGTGGTGAGATCATAACCGCTCTGCAACAGATGCTCGTCCGGGACTTCATGATAACCGACGTCGTCTGCGTCGAGATCCCCGGGAACCGGGACGATGTCCTGCGTATCCTGAAACGCACCGGCATCAGCGGCGTCCCTGTCCTGAAGGACGGCGAGCTCGTCGGTATCATCACCCGAAAAGATCTCCTCCGCAAAGCGGAAGAGACCCAGCTCGGGCTCCTGATGACACCCGATCCTGTCGCTATCCGGCCGGACGCCCCCATCTCGGAGGCGGCGCAGTTGATGGTGCGCCACAACATCAGGAGGCTCCCCGTCATAGAGAACGGGACGATGGTCGGACTGATCAGCGTGGCCGACCTCATCGGCGCCATCGCCCAGCTCCGCATTTCCCTTCCCATCAAGGAGAACTACGTCAGCAAGACCTACGCTCTCTGGGAGGAGACACCCCTCTCACTCGTCGGGAGGATCCTCGAGATCTCGGGTTACGATGCCATCCCTGTCCTGATGGAGGACGGCACGCTCACCGGAATCATATCGGAGCGGGATCTCATCAGGCATTCCCGCATCGAGGATGGTGTCGAGGTCAGCGACTTCTCGAACGGCACAGACGACGACGAGTGGACGTGGGAGAGCATCAGGGACATGCACACCATCAGCTACGGCATTTCCAAGATCCAGCTCCTTCCGATCCCCGTGAAGAACGCGATGGTCAAGAACGTCCTCGCCGTCCCCCTGAATGCCGAGGTCGGCGAATGCGCACTGAAGATGCGGCGGGCCCGGGTCGACCAGCTCCCGGTGGTCAACGGGAACAAGCGGCTTGTCGCCATGCTCTTCGACCGTGAGTTGATCAAAGTGCTGCTGCCTGACCAGCAGCAGGCCCTGCGAAAGAATTAAGGGGCAACATTCATATAATATACAGATGCCTATCCCTGTCGTGCCGTGACCCGGTACGACGATAAATTTATGTTTTATGATATCGCTATACGCTTAACCGCTTTTGAGCGAGATAAGGCGTTTTAATGGTTTTAGGGGTGCTTCAATGCTTGATACTTCCCAGGAAATAATGAAAGGTACAACTACCGTAGGATTGATCTTCGATGGCGGCGTGGTTCTTGCAACGGAGATGCGAGCGACGATGGGGAACATGATCGCAAGCAAGCGTGCGAAGAAGATTTACCAGATCACGCCGAGAATCGGTCTGACCACCGCCGGTGGCGTCGGCGACGCACAGCAGCTCGTTCGGATCCTGCAGGTCGAGTGCAACCTCTTTGAGATGCGCCGCGGCAAGACGATGTCTGTGGGTGCCGCATCGACCCTGCTCTCGAACTACTTGAACCAGAACCGTTACTATCCCTACTACGTCCAGCTCCTGATGGGCGGGTTCGACGACGAGGGGCCGAGCGTCTACTCCGTCGACGCCATGGGCGGGGCGACCAAGGAAGAGGATATCGTCGCCACCGGCTCGGGATCACCGTTCGCCTACGGTGTGCTCGAAGACCAGTACCGGGCCGGCATGAAGGAGGACAAGGCGAAAGATCTCGCCGTCCGTGCCGTCAGATCGGCGATGCGCCGTGATTCCGCATCCGGCGAGGATATCATGGTGGTCGTTATCACGAAGGACAAATACGAAGAACACATCGAGACCGGGTTGCAGAGACCGTCAGCAGCCCGCTCAACACCCTGATATTTTTTAGGACGATTTTAATGGTTATCGAAGAGAAACTCCAGGAGCTTAAGGAGCAGATCAATAAGATTGTTCCCAGCGGGATAACGATCTCAAACGTCGAGTTTGAAGGTCCCGAGCTCGTCATCTACACCGATGATCCGAAACAGTTTGCCGACCAGGCGGACTTGATAAAAATACTGGCACGCGACTTGCGGAAGCGCATCGTCGTGCGCCCGAATATCCTCGAAGATCCCGAACGGGCAGCCCAGGAGATCCGGGCAGTCGTCCCGGAGAATGCAGGGATCACCGACTTCTTCTTCGACCCGGAGACCGGCGAAGTCCTGATCGAGGCGGAGAAGCCCGGCGTGGTCATCGGCAAGAACGGGGTAACCCTCCGGGAGATCACGAAGCAGATCGGCTGGACGCCGAAAGTTGTCCGGACGCCGCCCATCGAGAGCTCGACGGTGAAGCAGATCCGCACCTACCTCCGCTCGGTGAGGGACGAGCGCAAAGCGTTTCTGCGTACGATCGGCCGTCGTATCCACCGCGAGGTCACGAGCAAAGACCAGTGGCTGCGGGTCACGACGCTCGGGTGCTGCCGCGAGGTCGGCCGCGCTGCGTTCCTGATCTCGACGCCAGAGAGTAAGATCCTGGTCGACTGCGGCGAAAAGCCGGGCAGCACCACGAACGGGACGCCATACCTCTATGTGCCCGAGATCTACCCGCTCAACACGCTTGATGCAGTGGTGCTCACCCACGCGCACCTCGACCACTGCGCCCTCGTCCCTCTCCTCTACAAGTATGGCTATGAGGGGCCGGTCTACTCGACGGCTCCGACGAGAGATCTCTCGACGATGCTCCAGCTCGACTACCTGGACGTCGTCAGAAAGGAGACGGACAGGATCCCCTACACCTCGAACGAGGTGCGGACCTACATGCAACACTCCATCACCCTCAACTACGGCAGCGTGACCGATATCGCCCCCGACGTCAAACTCACCTTCCACAACGCGGGGCATATCCTCGGGTCGGCCATCGCGCACTTCCATATCGGCGAGGGGCTCTACAACATCGCGTTCACCGGCGACTTCAATTACCAGAAGTCACGGCTGTTCTCCCCGGCGGTCTCGTCCTTCCCCCGACTTGAAGCGCTCTTCATGGAGAGCACCTACGGCGGGTCGAACGATATCCAGCCCCAGAGGAAAGAGGCGGAGGACAAACTCTACGAGACGGTCTCGACGACGATCAAGCGGGGGGGCAAGGTGATCATTCCCGCGTTCGCCGTCGGGCGGTCGCAGGAGGTCATGCTCGCCCTCGAGGAGGGTATCCGGCGGCAGAAGATCCCGCCGGTCAAGATCTACCTCGACGGTATGATCAAGGAAGCGACGGCGATCCACACAACCTACCCGGAGTACCTCAACAACGATCTCAGAAACCAGATCTTCCGCGAAGGGCTGAACCCCTTCCTCTCGGAGGCGTTCGTCCAGGTGGACTCGCCGGCTATCCGCGAGAAGGTGATAACGGGCGACCCCTGTGTCATCATCACGACGAGCGGTATGTTAAACGGCGGGCCGGTGATGGAGTACCTCAAGGCTCTCGGCCCCGACGAGCGCAACTCGCTCATCTTCGTCGGCTACCAGGCGGACGGGACGCTCGGACGGCGCATCCAGAAGGGGTGGCGCGAGATCCCGCTCGGCTGGCGCGAGACGATCGTGATCAACCTCGAGATCGCGACGAGCGACGGGTTCTCCGGCCACTCCGACCGCAAACAGTTGATGAACTACGTCGCTCACCTTCAGCCGCGCCCGGAGAAGATCTTCACCATCCACGGCGACGAGAACAAGACCATCGACCTTGCGAGTTCTATCTACAAGCGGCACCGTATCGAGACGCATTCCCCCATGAACCTCGAGACATACCGCATGATCTAGGGATGCTGCAAAAACTCCCCATCCTCCTCGGGGTATTCGTGGTGATGGCGCTCTCGAACGCCGTCGTCCCGGTGCTTCCCGATTTTGCCGAGGGGGCGGCACTGCAGGGCGTGGTCTACTCCGCATACTTTTTGGGCGCGTTTGTCGCGGTGCTGCCGGCGGGGCTTGCAAGCGACCGGATAGGGAGCGTCCCCCTCATCCGCACCGGGCTTCTCCTGACTCTTGCAAGCGGCATTCTCATTCTGCTCTTTCCTTCAGACCTGCCGCTCCTCATCTTCCGGGTGGTCGAGGGGATCGGGGCCGGGCTCTTTCTCTCGGCGGCTCTCGCGTGGGCGAACTCCCAGCCCCCGGCCGGGCAACTCAGCGGCTACGTCATGGCGGCCTTGAACCTCGGGCTGGTCGTGGGGCTCCTCGCGACGGGCTGGCTCGATGCCCTCTTCGGCAGCCACCTTGCGGGGATCGCTCTCTTTACGGCGCTTACGGTCCCCGCGGCTGCAATGAGTTTTATCGTCCGGGAGAGCGAGCGTGTGGGTTTTGCGAAAGCGGATTTTGTTGGGATCGTGCGGAACTACTTCTGGCTCTTTGCCGCAGCGGTCGTCCTCGTGGGGATGACCGGGGCGGTGGCGGCCGTCTACCCCGAGTACACCGGGAACGACTCATCGGTGCTCGCCCTGCAGCTGGCGACGATCAACATCGCGACGATTATTGCCCTGCTTGTCACCCCCCGTCTCGCCCTCCGTCCTGCCCCGACCATCCGGGCCGCCTCGCTCCTGATGGCGGTGGCGGTTCTGGCGGGCTACTTCACGCCCTATGCTTTTCCCGCCATCGGGGCCCTGTCGGGCGTGTTCATCGTCGCGGCTCTCGCGTTCCTCGCGGAGACAAGGATCGAGCAGGGCGTGATGACCGGGCTCTTCAACACCGCAACCTACGCCGGGTTCACGTTCCTCTCCGCCCTTGCCGGGCTGGTTGCCGGAGGGACCGGGTTCCTGGCCGCATTCCTCCTGCTGGCCGGGATGGCGGTGGTGGTGGCCGTCCCCATCGGCAGGTGCCGGTGCGAGTATCGCGGGTGACGGAGCGCATATTACTACCCCCTTCCATAGGATCACTCATGAAGATGCTGATCGACGGCGAGCGGCGCGATTCGGTCTCCGGCAGGATGTTTTCGGTGCACAACCCCGCAACGGGCGACGTGGTCGATGAAGCGCCGCTCGGCGGCGAGGATGATGTCCTGTCCGCCATCGAGGCCGCCGGGGAGGCGTTTCCCGACTGGGCCGCGAAAAACCCGAGAGATCGCGCGAAGATCCTCTTCTTCGCCGCGGAGGAGGTCCGGCGGAGAAACACCGATCTTGCGGCGCTCCTGACCGCCGAACAGGGCAAACCCATCCGCGAGGCGGTCGACGAGATCAACGGGTTCGCAAACATCCTCGAGTACTACCACGGCATCTCGGCGGCGCTTCGGGGCGAGTTCGCGAACCTCAGGGGCTATGGCCGGGTTACGGTCATGAGACGCCCGCTCGGCATCTGCGGCGCGATCATCCCCTGGAACATGCCGGCGATCATCATGGGCTGGAAGATAGGAGCGGCTCTCGCGGCAGGGAACACGATGGTCTTGAAGCCCGCCCGGACCGCGCCGCTGACGTGCATGAGACTCGCGGAGATCCTCGGGGAGGCGGGCCTTCCGCCGGGTGTCCTGAACGTCGTCACCGGGCCGGGGGAGACGGTCGGCCGGGAGATCGCGAGGAACCCGGCAATCCGGAAGGTCTCGTTCACCGGGGAGGCCGGAACCGGGCGCCAGGTCGCCCTTGACGCCGCCTCCACGATGAAGCGGCTGACGCTGGAACTCGGGGGGAGCGATCCGATGATCGTCGCGGACGACGCCGATATCGGAGCGGCGGTCGAGGGGGTCATCCGGGGACGTTACTACAACTGCGGCCAGGTCTGCACGGCGGTGAAGAGGCTCTACGTCTTCGACGCGATCGCGCACGAGTTTGTCCGGCAACTGACGGCGAGGGTCGAGAGGATCGTGGTCGGGAACGGCATGAACCGCGGTGTCGGGATGGGGCCGCTGAACAACCGGGATGGCCTGAAAAGGGTTGTTGATGTCGTTGATGCCGCCCGGGAGCGGGACGAAGGGGAGATCGTCGCGGGGGGGCGGGTGCTCGAAGGGGAACGGTACGAACGCGGCCTCTTCTTCCTGCCGACGCTCGTTGCCGGTGTTCCGCACGACTCCGTCCTCTTCTCCGAGGAGGTCTTCGGCCCGGTGCTGCCGATCGCCGCCGTCTCCGATCTCGACGAGGCGCTCGAACTCGCGAACAACTCCCGTTACGGGCTCGGGGCGTCGGTGTGGACCCGGAACGCGGACGCGATCGCCCGGGCGACGGAAGAACTTGAGGCGGGGATCGTCTGGGTCAACCAGCACCTGAAGATTCCGCCGGAGGTGCCGTTTGGGGGGACGAAGGCGAGCGGCATCGGCAGGGAGAACGGCAGCCGGGCGCTCGACGAGTACACAGAGGAGAAGGCTGTTCTGGTGCGGCTGTAGGGCCTGATATAGCCGGGAAGGCCCTCCGTCTCCCGTATCACCATAAGCGGGCCTTCCCGGGCGGTCGGGATCGGGTACCCGGCGTGTCGGAAAAATATCTCAAAGGTGCCTTTTTGACCATCGGGATTATTACTACTAATATAGCAAGATTTATATAATTCAGTGCATATCTCCCCCCTCTCCCAAGGGGGGATGGTAGTATGAGACGATGGATAACTCTATGCGCATGCATTCTTGCTCTTCTTGCGATGCCGTTTGCCGTAACAGCGGCGGTAATCGGGGACGAGAATGCAACGGCGACGCCTATGGGCGAGACCGAACAGATGGATAACCAGACGGAGGATATGACGATCGCCGCCTACATTGAGCAGGACGAGAACCTGACAAGGCTGGCCGAAGCGGTCAACGTGGCGGGGCTTTATGATACCCTGAACGGCGAGGGGCCGTATACGGTCTTTGCCCCGAGCAACGAGGCGTTTGACGCCCTCGGGAACGATACCGTGAACCAGCTCATGAACGAGACCGACAACCTGACGATGGTTCTCGAGTACCATGTCGTCGATGGAGAGTACACTGCGGAGAACATCACCAGCATGGCCGGCAACCAGACCGGAGAGCAGAACCAGACTGCCGGAAATGAGTCCGAAGGCGGGGTGCTTGACATCTTCAGCGGGCTTCTTGGCGGTGAGAACGAGACCGCGGGCGAGAACATGAGCACGCTCACGACGCTTGCCGGTGAGGACCTGAACGTCTCCACGACCGACGGCGAAGTCATGGTCGAGAACGCCACCGTCACCATGGCGGACATCAACACAACAAACGGTGTGATTCACATCATCGATCAGGTGCTGGTGCCTCCGGGTGTGAACCTGACAGCGGCCGAGGAGACGGCGGGCGAGGAGACTCCGACCGAGGAGATGGCCGAGAACCAGAGCGGCATGGTAGGCGTCGTACAGTGATGTAAGGCACGGTAGAGGGCGGCAAGTGCCGCCGGCCTGCCCCTGTCCGGGCTGCAACACCTCTTCATCTTTTTTGTCCGCAGAACATCCTGCGGAGACTGCCGGGTTATACCTCCCGTCAGTCAGGACGGCATGCCGGGCCCTGGAGCGTTCTAAACATGCATTGGAGACGTTCTAGAGGTTTTTCTCTTTCTCCTCGCTGCGATTGGATGATGCTGGCATGTGGTGGAAGTGTGAAAAGAATCGCCCCGATGTAGAGCGCGATTTTTTCATAAGGAGATTTGAACGTTATTATCGCAATATTTTTATATTACTCTGCTCATTCCTCTGCTCGCAAGGGGGGATATGTATGAGACGACCTGTATTGTTCGGTTTGTGCATCGTCCTTCTCCTATCAATCTCTGCTGCAAGTGTAGCAGTCTCGATTGGAGGAGGGCCTGTCGAACTGAACCCTGATGAGACTGTGAACGTTACACCGCTGAACAGTACCGAGACGTACGAGGTGCCGCAGACCAGCGTGCTTGGAGCACTTGACGTCGCCTCGATTCTTGGAGCATTCGATTACCTGGTTATAGAAGACCTGCCTCCTGAAGAGGGGAACCTCAGCATTGTATCGATCATGGATATTGAGAACGAGTTGGTGAACGAGACGCCGTACAACTGGACATACTGGGTGAACGGCGAGGAGGGCACGACAGGGGCCGCGGTGACGAACCTCTCCGATGGGGACAACCTGACCTACTCCTATGGCCCGCCGTCGCACACCCTGGAGAACGCCACGTATACCCTGACGGTGGACGTGACCGTTCTTGAGGCGGTTGTGACTCCTGAGCCGACGCCGCCGGTGAACGTGACACCTGAGCCGACGCCGGCCGCCGAAGCGAATGTCAGCATCGTTGAGCCCATGGAGGGCGCCAACGTTACTGCCGGAAACGTCACGGTGAGCGTTGACGTTATGAACTTCACGCTGGTGGAACCGACCGGGCAGGCGAACGCGCCGGGCGAAGGCCACCTGCACTACTACCTGGACGCCCCGGTGTCGATGAACGAGAGCGAACCCGCCATCCCGGAGACCGGCGAGTATGTCGTCTCCGTGAACACTTCCTATACCTGGGAGAATGTGACGGCGGGCGAGCACAACCTCTCGGTCCAGCTGGTCAACAACGACCACACGCCGATCATTCCGCTGGCCGCCGATACGGTCAACGTGACGGCCACTGAAGAAGAAGTGAACGTGACACCCGAGCCGACACCGCCGGTGAACGTGACACCTGAGCCGACACCGCCGGTGAACGTGACGCCTGAGCCGACACCGCCGGTCAACGTGACACCCGAGCCGACACCGCCGGTGAACGTGACACCCGAGCCGACACCGCCGGTGAACGTGACACCCGAGCCGACACCGCCGGTGAACGTGACGCCCGAGCCGACGCCGCCGGTGAATGTGACGCCTGAGCCGACGCCGCCGGTGAACGTGACGCCTGAGCCGACGCCGCCGGTGAACGTGACGCCTGAGCCGACGCCGCCGGTGAACGTGACACCTGAGCCGACACCGCCGGTCAACGTGACGCCTGAGCCGACGCCGCCGCCCGAAGCGAACATCACCGAACTGATTATCACGGAACTTGCGGACGAGGAGAACCTGACGACGTTCGTTGAAGCGGTGAACAACTCCACTATCGGTGAGGAACTCGAAGAGAACGGGAGTTACGTGATATGCGCTCCGACCAACGAGGCGTTCGCCGGGCTGGGCAACCAGACGCTCTCGGTGATCATGGGCGACACGATGCTCTTAAACGACATCCTCGGCTACCACGTTATCCAGGGTGATTACACGATCGAGGAGCTCGTGCAGCTCTGCGAGAACGCGACCGACGGGCAGATCTCCCTGCCGACCGTCGAAGGATCGGAGGTTAACGTTTCGCTCACCGACGACGGCCAGCTGACCATCAACAACTTCGTTGTTGTGACCCAGATCCAGATCACGACCAACATCGTGGTCTACGTGATCGATGGTGTCCTGATCCCGCCGGACACCCCGATCCCGACACCGACCCCGCCGGTGACACCCGAGCCGACACCGCCGGTCAACGTGACACCCGAGCCGACGCCGCCGGTCAACGTGACACCCGAGCCGACGCCGCCGGTCAACGTGACACCCGAGCCGACACCACCGGTGAACGTGACACCCGAGCCGACACCGCCGGTCAACGTGACGCCTGAGCCGACGCCGCCGGTCAACGTGACGCCTGAGCCGACGCCGCCGGTCAACGTGACGCCTGAGCCGACCCCACCGGTGAATGTGACTCCTGAGCCGACACCGCCGACGCCGGAGGAGACCATGGATATCCAGCTCTATGAAGGCTGGAACTTCGTCTCTATCCCGAGGCCGCTCTCTGCGGGCAACGATACCGCAGCGTCGGTCTTTGCGGACGTCGACACCGACGGGCGGTCGTTCTACACCCACACCCCGGCGGGCGGCTTCGAGCCCCTGGGCGAGAACGAGACCCTGGTGGTCCTTGAAGGATACTGGGTCTACTCGACCGAGGAGACGACCGTGGAGCTGATGCTCAGCACTGACCCGGTGAGGGCACCCGCACTGAAGACGCTCAGTCCTGGCTGGAACGCCATCGGCTACTCCGACCTGACGGAGAGCAGTGCGGACGAAGCGCTCAGGTCGGTGGAAGACATCTGGGTCTACGTCGTCGGTTACGATGCGGAGAGCCAGAGTTACCGGCAGGCGATCGTCAACAACCAGACGGATGATCAGGAACTCTTCCCGACCGAGGGTTACTGGCTGTTCGTGGGCGAAGATGGCAGACTGGCTGCCATCAGCGCCTAACCTTTTTTTTTTGCGGTTGTGCGTTCGGACAGGATCGGTATCCGGGAAAAAACCCGGTGAGAAGAGAAATGTTTTGGCCGAGGGAGTGGCGGCGGCCGCTCACGCCTGCGTTCCCGTATACTCCCGCATCAGGGCGTCGCCGTAGGCTTCCCTCTTCTTTGTCGGGATGAAGTTGAACTCCCCCGCTCTCTTGAGGAGTTCGGCGCGAATCGCGGCGTCGTCCGCGAGGTGCAGGTCCCGCACCCCGTCGATGATGAAGTCGAGCTGGTTGACACCGGTCTCCTTCCCGTCCACGAGGATCGTCCGGATCTTGATCGCGTCCGGCCGGACCCCGCCGCAGACGGTGCAGTAATCGCCTTCCTTCTCGTTCGTCACGCTCTCACTCCCGTATCATCGTAAGCGACATCTTGAACCGGGTTATGGCCGAGAGAGCGTGGGGGACGTTCGCCGGGAAGACGATCGTCTCTCCTTCCTTCATCTGGTGCGTCTCCCCCGCAACCCAGACCTCGCACTCCCCGTCCAGGATCGTCACCACCGCATCGTAGGGTGCGGTGTGCTCCGAGAGCCCCTCATCCTCGTCGAACGAAAACAGGGTGATGCTCCCTACCGGCTTGTTGATGATCATCCTGCTTGCCACGGTTCCGTCCTGGTAGGCGACGAGATCCGCCAGCCGGAGAACCTTCCCCCGCAACTCTGTACGATTCTCTTTAGCCATGGTATACCAACCTCTTCTTTACTCTGACATCCTTCGCTTATCTACTCTTCTCATCTCCCCCGGCCGTATACGAGCGCCCCGTCCACCAGGCAGGCCTCCGTGCACCGGCCGCAGAGGTAGCACTCCCCGGCTCCGGCGCCCGGTGTCGCCGCCCCGGTCGGGCACGCCCGCTCGCACTTCCGGCAGTCGATGCAGGCGTCCGTCCGCCGGAGCCGGTAGGCGGCCCTTGACGCCGCGGGGGCGAGCAGTGCGCCGTAGGGGCAGACGTAGCGGCAGAACGGCCGGTAGACGACGGCGGAGAGGAGGACGATCCCGAGGAAGACGAAGAACGAGACACTCGCGACCGTGAGATTGAAGAAGGCCGGGAGGCCCAGGAGCGCAAGAAGGTTCACCGAGAGCCCGAACCCCGCCGCGAGGAAGACGACGAAGACGCCCACCCGGACCGCCGTCGGGACACGGCTTTCGGCGCGGCCGTGCTTCTTCACCGGCACGAGATACATGAGTTCCTGGACGGCCCCCGCGGGGCAGACCTGCCCGCAGATGATCCGGCCGAATACGAGGGTGAGGGCGATAAAGGCGAGAAGCGCCACGATTGCCATCGGGAGCGGCGAGCCGAGCGCCGCCGCGTCCCGGAGGACGAGGAGCTGGAACTGGTAGGGGAAGACCGGCGCAAAGACCAGGAACCCGAAGAACACCGAGGCTGCGAGGAACGGCAGCGCACGGCGCCGGGTGAACCGGCCCGAGTACCAGAGCCATGCGAGGGCGGCAAACGCGATGATGCCGTAGATGAACCCTGCGGCCTTCGGGATCGACTCAACGACCATGTATCTTCACAGCAGCCGCGTCCCGGTCGTCGGGCGCGGGACCTTCACCACCAGCACCCGGAAAGTGCCGTCGCTCTCGTTCATCAAGCGGTGCGGTATCTTTGCCGGGCTGTCGACCAGGTGGTCCTTGCCGACCTCCGCACGCTCGTCGCCGATCTCGACGATTCCCGTCCCCTCGAGGACGTAGAAGAAGACGTCCACCGGGGTTATGTGCTTCTTTAACGACTCTCCCGGCGCAAGCGTGATCACGACCGCGTTCGCGTGCTCGGTGTCGTAGACCTTCCGGGCGTCGACGTTATGCGGATTCTTGCCGATCGGTTCCTGTGCTACATCAACAATCTTCATATCATCCATCTCCAGTCTGTTGTATCGCATTCATCCCTTATAATTCGTCCAGTAGTTCGCGAGGCTCTCCCGCCGCCGCCGCTCATGGCGACGGGCCCGCATCTCCGGGAAGGTCGGCTCATCGCTCTGGACCGCCGGACAGTAGGGGCAGAGAGCATACGATACGTCGTCGGCCTTGTCCCTGACCGGGCAGAGATAGGCCCCCTCCCACTCGTCGACGATCTGCCCTCCGGGAAACGGGGTGCCGACGGGATGTGCGGGTTCTTCCACAACAAACATGGTGAACGCGGAGAGGAGGTACTTCAGGTAGAGGAACTTCGGGTCCTTCTCCCGCGCCTTCTCGGTGCAGGCCTCCGCCACCATGGCGCAGTAGGCGCCGAGTGCCGGGTCCGGTGGGTCGTCGGATCCGCCGCCGTTCCGGGAGAGGAGGACCAGCTGGTGGTGTGCCCCGAAGATCTCCTCTCTGACGCTCTCGAGGAGCCGGTCGCGATAGTCCTCCGGGAGGCCGGCAACCTTCCGCTCGAACCGGGCGTGCATCATCTCAAGGTCGTGCAGGTCGAACGCCTTCATCTCGTCGGCGATGACGCAGAGGAGGTCCCTCTTCGTCGCTGCCTCCTGCATTCGCCGGCACGCTCTCCTGATCGCCGCCACCGATACCGACTGCCCGTCCCCGGCCTCGCCTTCATCATCAAAGGGGTCGATGATGAAGGAGCAGGCGTCGCGGGGGCCGGCCCCGGGCGTCTCGCGGCCTTCCCGGCCGATGAGCCGCAGAATACGGTTCAGTATCGTCTCCAGCCGCATGGTCTCACCAGAGTTTACATAAGAAGATGCGATGCGGAGAGGTTTAATCTTGATGTAACTTTCATAGTAACAACAATGAACGGTCTTGTCAGGAACCTGACGGCCCTCGGATTGACGGAGTACGAAGCCCGGGTTTACGCGGCCCTCGTCGGGATCGGCGAGGGGAGCGCCCGCCAGGTCCACGAGGCGAGCGGAGTCCCCCGGCCGAGGGTCTACGACATCGCCGAAGGGCTTGCCGCACGGGGTTTCATCACCGTCCGGCGGGGGAACCCCTATCTCTACATCCCGGCCGAGCCCGCGGTCGTCATCCACCACCTGAAGAGCGCCGTGGACGCCGCGGCGACGGCGGCGGTGCAGGGTCTCGACGCCCTCTCGCTCGACGCCCGGGCGAAGAACTCGCCGATCTGGTATGTGCAGGGGGAGTGGAGCATCCGGCGCCACGCGGAGTCGCTTGCCGGCGGCGTCGCCCGCGACCTCGCCGTCGTCTGCCTGGACTACCGGGAGATCGGCGAGTTCGCCCGCCTGATTGCCGATACATCGAGGGAGCGTCCCGTGAGCGTCCTCCTCCCGAACGGGAAGCGCGGGATCAAGAAGCCGCTCGGGGACGCGTCCCTCTACGTCCCGAAGCCTTTCTGCACCTTCTTCCAGGAGAACATCTTCGAGAAGATCTACTGCGGCCCCATCCCGGTGGACGGGTCGGCGTTCCTGCTCGATTACATCTTCATCGCCGACGACCGCGTCTGCATGATCGTCTACCGCCAGGATGGGGTCCGGAACGCCGTCGTGATCACCCTGCCGTTCATCGCCTGCGTCCAGAGACAGTTCGTCAACCGGATGATCGCGAACGCCGACTGCATCGGCGGCCCCCTTCCGCGGCCCCCTGATCAGGCGGAGTCGAGCGGTATGTAGGGGGCGAAGGTCAGGACGTCATTTTTGACGGCGTCAAACCCGACCCGCTCGAGGAACCGTGCGGTCCGCTCTCCCGGTTTGGCGTTGGCCCGGTAGTACTCAAGCAGACGGCGGACCAGGTCGAGGGCCTGATCTTTCGTGAGGTCTTTTGCGGCGACGTCGCCGATCCGGGGGCGGCCGCCGGAGTTACCGCCGAAGATGACCGTCCAGCCTTTCGCGTTCCCCATGAGCCCGATGTCGCGGAGGTAACTCTCGCCGCAGCACCGGGGGCATCCCGAGACGCCCATCTTGAGTTTTGCTGGCAGATCCATCTCCTGGTAGAGATCCTCGACCTCGAGCCCGAGGCCCAGGGAGTCCTGTTTGCCGTATTTGCAGGTCACCGTCCCGGGACATGCCTGGACGTAGTGGACGCAGGGCGCGGTCGCCTGCCCGACGGTCATCCCGAGTTCGTTCCAGATGCTCTCGACGTCCTCTTCTTTGATCCCGACGAGCACCATCCGCTGTCCCGACGTCATCTTGATGACGGGGATCTCGTAGCGCCTGACGACCTTGACGATGCTCTCCAGGTGCTCCGGGCTGACGATCCCCGCGGGGGTTCTCGGCACGATCGCGTAGGACGTTTTATCTCTCTGGAGGATTGCTCCTCTGGGTCCGTTTTCCATGCTCGTTTTCACCTCTCCGGCAGTTTCGGATGCGCCGGATACAATCCAGCCATCGCCGTCGGGAGGGAAAAGCGTGGTGTCACTCCGCGGGGTACACCCGTTCAGGCACTCCCATACGGCCGATTGGGGGACCGCATCTCCCACCTGACCGGCCCGGCCCACGGTGCTGAGGGGTATGACCCCCTCATAACCCCAGTTTCGCCCGCTTCCCCTCGATGTGCTCCAGGATCCCATCCGTTGCCGCTTTTGCGTCCGTCTCGACGTGGAGCACCCCGCCGGTGATGCCGGGCAGGTCCTCGGTCAGGAGTTTGACGAGGTCCGGCCCCCCGGTCACGGTCGGGATCGGGTTGACGTAGGTGTAGAGGCCGAGCGCGAGCGCGAAGAGGGCATCGATCGTCGCTTTCTGCTCCATGTACTCCGGGGCGGCGACGGCGACCGGGAGGTCGGGGAGGGGAACGCCGCCGAGGGCCTCGGAGACCGCGAGAAGGAGGTCGGCGCACCTGCCGGTGTCGGTGCAGGTCCCGAACCCGAGCACCGGCGGTACGCCGAGCGCCGTGCAGAGCCCTTTCAGCCCCGGCCCGGCCTTCTCCTTCGCCTCCGGTGAGCAGAGCCCGGCGACCTGGAGGGCCGCGACCCCGCACCCCATCCCGAGCACCAAGACGTCGCGGGCGATCAGGTTCTCCGCGACCGCGACGGTGTGGACGTCCTGCCCGGTGTCGCGCAGCGTGGTGCAGGAGACGAGCCCCACGACGCCCCGGATGGTGCCGTCCTTGATGGCACCGAGCAGCGGGTCGAGGCTCCCGCCGAGCGCGTCGACGATGCTCTCCGTGGCGAACCCGACCACCGCCTCCCGCACGGGAAGACCCCGGATCGGTTCAATCGTGTCGTGCCGCTCCTTGAAGTTCTCGATCCCCATCTGCAGGAGGGTCGCCGCCTGCTCTTTTGCCTCCTCCGGGACGTAATCGAGCCGCTCCGTCCCGCCCTCGAAGACCACGACCTCGCTCACGGGGATCAGTTTGAAGTGGTACTTCTCGGCGTAGAGGGGGTCGAGCGGGAGCGAACAGTTCATATCGGCGGCAAAGACGTCCACCGCCCCGGTGGCAAGGACCGCCTCCTGCATGATCCAGTTGCCGGTGTAGCCGTAGAAGACGTCGTCCATCTCCCGGCGCTGGATCAGTTCCTGTCCGGTCTCGATGTTCGCGATGATCCGAAGGCCCTTCGCCCCCGCATCCTTCGCCTTCTGCTGCCACTCGCCGGTGCGGGCGAGGTCGATGAGGGCAAACCCGAGGAAGGGTTCGTGACCGTTCGGGAGGATGTTGACGTAGTCGGGGTCGAGCACCCCGAGGTCGACCCGCATCGGGTGCGGGCGGGGGATGCCGTAGAGGATGTCCTGGATGTACTCGAGGACGATCTGGCTCTGGTAGGCCATCGCGACACCGAGGCGCATCGCCCGCATGGCGTGGCTCGCGAACCAGCCGTCGACGTTCGTGAGCGTCGAGGCGGTATCGACGATCGCCTCCCCGTAGATCCCGCCCGGGAAGAGGTTGAGCCGCTTCCAGGTCTCTTTGCGCTCCTCCGGAGCGAGCCGCTCCACGATCCGGCTCGGCTCGTGGGTGAACCGGTGGAAGTCCTCCTCTACGAAGTCGCAGAGCCGGAGCGCGACCTCGGCGTCGCTCCCGCCGGTATCGATCCCGAGCCGCCCGGCAAACGTCCTGAGTTTCTCCGGCTCCGCGATCGAGAACGGGGTCTTTCCCTCCGCGGTCGCCCGGAGGGTGCGGACGGCCTGCGCCGCGTGGAAGTGGTAGTTCGACGCACCCATGACGTTCCGGAGAAGCATCATCCGCATCGCCATGCCGTCGGCATTGATCCCGCAGACGCCCCGCCAGTTCCGGGAGGCGTCCGCCCGGCAGGGGCCGTTCGAACAGAAGTCGCACCGTGCTCCCGCCTGGCAGTAGGCGCACCGCTTGTCGGGATCTCTTCCGAGACCCTGCGCCTCGTAGCGGTCCCAGACGTTCGACATGCCGTCCGCTTTGAGCCGCTCGTAGACGGTTCTCACCGAGTCGTGGTAGGATATCCTGTCGCTCTCCATGGTCATGGGGAGAGGAACTGGATCGAGGCATAAAGAAGGTATCGGTGCGGGTTATTCCTCCTCGATATACCGTTTCAGGGCCGCGGCGTTGTTGTGGGTCTCGTCTCTCGCGGCGTAGAGGAGCGTGACGGTCTCCTCCACCGCCTCCTGCCTGAGCCGGGCGAGTTCTTCCTCTTTTCCCGCGAGTTCTGCCCGGTAGCGCCGGAGAAACTCCTCCCACTTCGCCGGGTCGTGCCCGAACCATCGCCGCAGTTCGCCCGACGGTGCGAGTTCCTTCTCCCACCGGTCGAGCGACGCCTTCTCTTTCGAGATGCCCCTCGGCCATATCCGGTCGACGAGAACCCGGGTGCCGTCGTCTTCTGAGGGTATCGCATAGATCCTCTTTATACGTATCATGGCCGGAGATACGGCGCCCTCTCATTTAACCTGTGGGGGTGAAGGGGCGGAGCGGGAAGTCCCCACCGTTCAGGGTGGGGATGAAAGCGGAGCCGCCCTTCTTCACGTTCACCCCGCACGGATCAAGTATATCTTATTTCAGATTAACTCTCTTGTTGTCCATGCTCATTTCCTACAAGTATCGAGCATATCCAGATGCAATTACCAGGACGCGGCTGAATACTGCACTCGATACCTGTCGGTGGCTCTACAACACCCTCCTCGAAGAGTGTACTACCGCACGAGAGGCCGGGGTCGCTCCGACGATGCGAGGAATGCAGGCGCGGATCGTCACGCTAAAAGAGGAGAACCCGTTTCTGAAGGACGTGTACTCCAAAGTACTTCAGATGGTGAACTACACCCTCTGGAGTAACCTGCGTGCCCTGTCGCAGACAAAGAAGAAAGGGCGGAAGATCGGCAAACTCCGGTTCAAGAGCGCATCCCGGTACCGAACGCTCAACTATAACCAGTCGGGGTTCAAGATCAACCGTGAATACAGCACGATCACTTTCTCAAAGATCGGAGCAATTCCGTTCAGAATGCACCGACCTTACTCAGGAGACGTGAAGGGTGTCTTGATCACCCGTTCCGGTGATAGATGGTATGTGATCGTTCAGGCAGAGCAGACAGTGTCTGCATCAAAGCGGGAAGGGCGTTCGGTTGGCATTGATGTTGGTTTGAACTCGTTTGTAGTTGATAGCGACGGTACAGTGATTGAGAATCCTCGGTTCTATGAGCGCTCGCTTGACCGAATCAAGAAGTTACAGCAAAGCATTGCCCGGAAGAAGCGACTTTCGCAGAACTGGAAAAAGGCAAAATACAGGCTGGAGAAGGTTTATGAGCACATCACGAACCAGAAGAACGATTTCCTGCACAAACTCTCCCGCCAGTACGTTGACACCTATGCAACGATCTGCGTTGAAGACCTGAATATCAAGTATCTCAAAGAGAAGGATAAATCTCGCGGGCTTCGCAGGAGTATTCACGATGCTTCATGGGGACGATTCTATTCTTACCTCGCGTACAAGGCTGAAAGTGCTGGTACGACCGTCATCCAGATCGATCCCCGCGACACGACACAGATGTGCTCGAACTGCGGAAGCATCGTGAAGAAAAGTCTCTCCGAGAGAGTCCACGAATGCCCATACTGTGGGTTTGTTGCCGATAGAGATTACAATGCTGCGGTGAATATCCACCGCGTAGGGATGGAACAGCCCTTTGAGCCTGTGGAAATGCAGAGCATTTCCCAGCCAGGGAAATCTTCGATTTCCCGTGCTGTGGAGATGATACCTCTACATCACATCTCTGTGATGCAAGTATTGTCCATGAAGCAGGAAGCCCCGCCCTTCAGGGCGGGGTAGTTCACTCCTGTTCTCGGGGTGCACGGGGCAGGGAAGGTATAACTATGATGGAGATGAGTTCCCCGCCATGAAGCCCAATGCAGTCCTTCTTGTGGCGCTCCTCGTCGTGAGCGCCGGTTCGCTTGCAGCGGGATGCACCCAGCCCGGCGGAGACGTCACCCCGACCGCCACGGAGACGGAAAACGATACAACGACGCCGACGTCCGCAACGGACGGCCCGGGTGTGACCTTCACCGTTGCCGCCGATAACCTGGCCTTTGATACGAGCACCATCACGGCGCCTGCGGGGGCGAACGTGACGATAACCTTCGAGAACAGGGATGACGGGATCCCGCACAACATCGCGGTCTACACGAATGCCTCGGCGGTCGAGGAGATCTTCGTGGGCGAGACCATCACCGGCCCGGCCCAGGCGACCTACACCTTCACGGCGCCGGATGAGCCCGGTACCTACTTCTTCCGGTGCGACGTCCATCCACAGCAGATGACCGGCGACTTCATCGTGGAGTGATGGTTTTACAGGGCGTTCTCCCTCTTACCGCGTTCCGGGTGGGGTCTCTGCCCGGACCGGGGCTTCTGACGGCAGCGGCCCAAACGGGTGGGCAAGTTATAAGTAACATGTGCGTGATGCCCCCCTTCCATGAGGTATATCACAGTCCTTCTGGCAGTGCTCCTCATCCTGGGCGCAGGCATACTGGCCGCGGGATGCACAATGCCGGAGGGAGACGGCACCCAGCAGACCCCGATGGGAGAAGAGACTCCAATGGAGACCGAGACCCCGATGGAGATCGAGACTCCGATGGAAGAAGAGACGCCTCCAGGCATGGAAGAAGAGACGCCTCCAGGCATGGAAGAAGAGACCCTGATTGGAGGAGAAGCCCCCATGGGTGGTCAGGCAGAGTATTGACGCGGTAAGACCATTGAACCGGCTGCATCGCGATGCAGCCCCCCCCACTTCTTTTTCTTACAGATTTCGTGGAAGAAGCGCGAAGGCACGTATCGGACACCGCCCCCGGCGCCGCATAAAAAAAAAAGGTTAGGGTTCAGCGCCTCTTCCTCGCCCAGAGGAAGAAGGCTAGCGGTGCAAGGAGGGGCGCGTAGACGAGCGGTGCCGCAGGTGTCGTCGTCGGCGCGGCAGTGGTCGGCTCCGTCGTTACGTCTTCGGTCGCGGTTACCGTGGCCGTGACGTTCGTCTCATCGGGTGTGGCGGTCGGCGTCACGGTCACGTTCTCCGGCGCCGCGGCGATGGCAAAGGTGGAGAATCCGGGGGTGGTTGCCCGGAAGCGGTACTTCCCGTTCTCTTCATCGACGACCTCGGTCTCCAGGATCTGCCAGCCACCGTTGACGTAGCGCATGAGCCTGACGTCCTCCGGGAGCATGTCGTGCTCCTCGAGCCACTTCGCCGGGACGGTGAAGGTCAACGCCGCGCCGCTGATGTCGTTTTGGTTCACCCACGAGAGGGCGATCTCGATGTATTCGTAGGTGTTGCCGCCGGGAGGCTCCGCCTGGTTGGACAGCGCCGTCTCCTTCACGACCACCAGCATCTTCGGGATGTTGTTTGCAGCCGTGATAGCGACGCTGCCGATCGACGTGACGTCGATACCCGAGAAGGTGTGCGTCTCGCCGCTCTTCAGGTTCTCGCAGATCCCTGCGAAGAAGGTGGGGTCAGCGCTGCCGCCGCTGCTCGAGGCGCGTTTGGTCGACCCGGGTTTAGTCGGGGTCTGTGTGGGATCCGGTGTAGGGTCGGGCGTGGGGTCGGTCGCGGGCTCTGTCGTGATGGTGACCGCCGCCGTTCCCTCCATGCCACCGGCACAGGCCTTCACGTCCGCAGACCCTTCCATGAACGCCGCGAAGAGGCCGGCCCGGTCGATCGTGCCGACATCATCGTCGGAACACGACCACCAGACCCTGACCCAGTCCATTACGTCGTCGCACTGGTCGAATACGGTGGCCGTGAACTCCCGGGTTTCTCCGGGCGCGAGTGTGGCCGTGGCCGGTTCGACCTCGACACAGGCCGGGACCGGGAGCGAGGGCAGAACGGTCACGCAGGCGGAGCCACAGACTCCGTCAGCCGATGCGATGAGCCGCACCTCGCCGTCACAGAGCGCGGTGAAGATGCCGCACTCGTCGATGGTGCCGACGTTCTCATCGGTGCTCTCCCAGGTCACTTCGCCGTCCATCGGGTATCCGTGCCGGTCGAACGCGGTGAGCGTCAGGTTGTGGCCTGCGGGGATGTAGAAGTCGGACGGGCTGACCACGATCCGCGCAACCTCCGGCGACGCCGCAGACTGGACGGTCACCGTCGCAGGTTCGACCTCGTCGACCCCGTCGATCGTTGCGGTGACGGATGTGCTGCCTTCGCCTTGTGCGGTGAAGAGGCCGTTACCGGTGATCTCGCCGACACCCGGGTCGGCGCACGACCAGTCTATGATAGAGCCTGCATTATCCTGTTGACCATACACGGTGAACTGCCACTCGTCCTCGCAGTTCAGGATGATCACCGACGGGGATATCGCGGCCCCCGAGCGATCGATGACCTCTACGTCCGCCGTCGTGGTGACGCCGCCTACCGATGCAGTGACGGTCGCCGTGCCGCAGCCAAGGGCGGAGAAGGCGCCGCTGCAGAGATCAATGGTGCCGACGTCCTCGTCGCTGCACTCCCAGTCGATCTCGACGTCCGACATCTCGCAGCCGTCCTGATCGAGGGCGGTCGCGGTGAACGTTGCGGTGTCGCCGGTGGCGAGCGTGATTGCCGCCGGGGTGACGACGATGCTGGAGAGAACCGGGCCGCCGCAGTTCACGGTGACGGTTGCGGTTCCTTCGGCACCGTCTCCGCATGCGGTGATGGTCGCCGTGCCGCAATCAAGGGCGGTGAAGACGCCGCACTCATCGATGGTGCCGACGCTCTCATCGTTGCACTCCCAGGTGATCACGGCGTCCTCGACGATGTTGCCGAAGCGGTCGAACGCGACGGCTTCGAACTCCAGGTCGTTGCCGCTCTCAAGGCTGACCTCGGACGGCACGACCGCGATCTTCGCGAGCGCCGGCCATTCGTTGACGGTGATGGTTGCTTCCGCAGAGCAGTTTCCTGCCGTTGCGGTTACGGTCGCCGTGCCCGCGGCAAGGGCGGTGAAGCATCCGTCCTCATCGACAGTTCCGACGGCTTCGTTGCTGCATGCCCAGTCGATCTCACCGGCGGGCATGACGTTGTCGTCCTGGTCGTAGCCCGTTACCATGAACCTCTGGACATCCTCGACGTCCAGGGTGGCTCCGGGCGGTGTGAGCGTGATCCTTGTCAGGACCGGCTCTTCCGGTTCATCTGCGTTAACGGTGACGGTCGCGGTTCCGGAGACATCTCCCGCCGACGCGGTGACGGTCGCGGTGCCTGAGGCAAGGGCGGAGAAGAGGCCGGTATCATCGACGGTTCCGATGGTCTCGTTGTCACATGACCAGGCGAACTCGACGCCGGTCATCTCAAGGCCGTTCTCGTCAAAGGCAATTGCCGCGAACTGTTCTGTGTCGCCGACATCCAGGGTGGCCGTGTCCGGTTCGACCTCGATGCGTTCGAGCACCGGTTCTTCGGGCTCATCAGCGGTGACGGTGATGGTCGCGGTTTCGGAGAGGTCGCCCGCTGTTGCGGTGACGGTCGCGGTGCCCGCTGCATGGGCAGTGAAGAAGCCGCTGGACTCATTGATGGCTCCGACGGTCTCGTTGTCGCACGACCAGGTGACCGAAACGCCGGGCACTTCGCCACCGAACTGGTCACGGACGGTCGCTTCGAACGTCACCGTCTCGTTGACATCAAGCGTGGCCTCGGGCGGTTCGATCGTGATTTCAGTTGCGGCCGGTTCTTCATCCGTGACCGTGACGGTCGCGGTTCCGGTGATGTCTTCGGCGGTTGCAGTGATGGTCGCGGTGCCCGCGGCAAGAGCGGTGAAGATGCCGTCCGTGTCGATCTCGCCGACGGTCTCGTTGTCGCACGACCAGTTGAACGCAATGCCGGTCATCTCTTCTTCGAACTGGTCAAGGGCAGTTGCCGCGAACTGCTGTGTGCCGTCGATCTCCAGGGTGACCGTTTCCGGTTCGACCTCGATGCTATCAAGCACCGGTTCTTCGGGCTCATCAGCAGTGACGGTGACGGTCGCGGTTCCGGCGATGTCTTCGGCAGTTGCGGTGACGTCCGTCGTGCCCGCCGCATGGGCAGTGAAGAAGCCGGTGTCATCGATGGTTCCGACGGTCGTGTTGCTGCATGCCCAGGCGAACTCGGCGCCGGCCATCTCTTCTCCGAACTGGTCGAAGGCGGTCGCGGTGAACTGTTCGGTGCCGTCGATCTCCAGCGTGGCCGTGTCCGGTGTGACCGTGACACGATCGAGGATCGGTTCGACCGGTGCTCCCGGTTCGTAGACGAATATGTAGAGGTTCGAGTCCGATTCACGGCCTCTCTGCCAGACGATCGTGTTTCCGCTGACGGCGGGGTAGAGATGTTCGTCATCTTTGTCTTCGGACAGAACAACAGACATTTCTTTCTCGGCGGAGAGGTCGTACATGAAGATGCTCCGCGCCGGAACCCGCTTGTCCTCCCAGACGATGATGCTCCCGCTGATTGCCGGCGCAACCTGGTCGGCGCTGTCGGAGGTGATCCTCTGCTCCCCGCCGGACGGGTCGTCGAGATCGGTCATGTAGATGTCGGGGTTCCCGTGCCGGTTATCCTCCCAGGCTACGACGCTCCCGTAGAGCGAGGGCCAGGACTGAATCGCCGTGCCCGTGGATACTGCCCCTTTTATCTCGCCGTCATTGATGGAGTAATACCGGATCCTCTCACCCGCCTCTTCGACCCAGGCGACGTACTTCTCCGAGAGTGCGGGCTTGAACTCGGTGTCGATGTCCCCTCCGGGGATCGTCATCTTCGCGTCGCACTCGATGACGTCTTTCACGCTGCCGGCGGCGATGTCGTAGAGGACGATGTTGGTATCGCCGCTGCTGTCGTCGTACCAGGCAACGTAGTTCCCGCGGACGATCGGCAGCCACTGCTTGCCCGTGTCGGTTGTGAGCTGTGTCTCAATGCCTGTAGAACGGTCATAGAGGTAGATGTCCCAGTTCCCGTGCCGATAGTCCTGCCAGACGATGTAGTTTCCCGAGATGGACGGCCTCTCCTGCGAGGCGGGGTCGTCGGTTATCCTCTCGCCGGTATAGGAAGAATACTGCATACCCCGATATGGATCTGCCCTGAATTTGTCTACCGTCCCAAAGTAGATATCCTTGTTATCGTGCCTGTCGTCTTCCCAGACGATCAGGTTGCCGTCGATATCAGGCCATTCCTGCGCTTCGTTGAAGGGAGAATAGAGATCCTCCCCCGGCGCAGGCTCTACCGCCGCAGCCGGCGGGATCAACAGTCCGATGGTGACGACTGCGCACAATAGCACCAAATATGCATGTTTTTTCATTTCTTTCCCCCTTGACAATCGCTCCCTGTCCGCGAGACGGCGGCGCAGACCTGCCGGTAGCGCAAACAGGCTGGCTAACGCAGGTGCTCGCCGGGGCGTCCGGCAGACGGAGAGCGAATTCCGATTTAAGACCCGGTCATATGGTAGCCGGTGAATGGGTGGATAGCGGTATAAATATATATCTTTTACGGTGATTTATTCTTAAATTTTTATAATAAAAACAGGGATCTCTTATGTGTCTATAGGGCCGCAGGGATGTTCTGGGAGGCCTGCCATGGGCCACCTTCTGCCGGAAGGTGGAGGGGCTGGTGGCCACATAGATTCTCCCCTGGACTGTTATGACCCCGAGTTTTTTATTATAACTATCGCAGAAGGACCAGGTGCCCTGCCGGTCAGCGCATCGCGGCAAGGTCCCGCCGGTTCCCCAGCCGGGCGACCCACACCACGGCGTCGTCGCGGATTTGTCGGGGCGTTCATGTAAGCAGCGGGCGGATGCATCGCGCCTGCCCGGCTCCTTTTCCCGGTCAAGGCGCGAGTGAGAGACGAAGTCGTTTTCATCCCGACAATATTTCCGGCAACGTCTGCAGAAATGCTGCTGATTTTCTGCGGAACTTTTCCCATACGGGTAAAATGGTTAGCATTCGACCGGAGCACACCCTACCGGGGGGGAGATGAAGGTCGATCATAGCTTCTGTCGCAGGCCGTTCTGTTTACCAATCAAACCCTCAAGAAGTTGCATGTATTCATGCATCTACACTAATGGTTGAATATCGCGAGCAAAGTATTATATGATATGAGTTCCATGCTGGAACTCAATACCTGGGGGGGAGTGATATTCGGCGCTATGCTCACCTGATGGAGTTTTGCTCGATCGATACGGTGTGTAAGCCTCCCTGGCATTCAGGCACAGGGTGCCGGTGGTTGAACAGTGTCTACCCTACAGAGGATGTCGGATGACGTCGATACGGCTGCAGGACATTGGGGATATCCCTCTCTGGACAAACAACGCGAAAAATCCGTCTGAGAGGGTGCGTGAAGAACCTCACCGGAGCGATCGGCTTTCCGGGGACCAGGAGGTGGTCTTCTCCGACGCCGTCAGCCGGAGCCGGAAACACCGGCTTACTACAAATGGTGAGGAGGCACTCACCGGCACCCTTGCAGCCTGCCCGTACCGCATCGGAGAGCATGGGTTCACATCCCTCGCCGAATGCGGGGTCCGGCATCTCACCCCATTCCGCCGGAACAGGTGCGCGGGAATAATCAGACAACGGCTCAAGCAGCAGGTTCGTGATCGTGTATGAAGATTCTACAGGTGACACCGTTCTTCAAGCCGAGCTGGGAGTCCGGGGGTGTGGCACGTGCGGCATATGAGATCTCAAAGCGTCTCCAGAGAGCAGGCCACGACGTCACGGTATATACGACGAATCGGAGCACCTATCCGACCGGGCTTCCCACGAACAGACCCCTCAATGTCGATGGGATGAAGGTTTACTATTTTGAAAATTTACGGAAGTATTTTCCGGGCGCAGCGCTGCCCATAGTCCCGTACTACTTACCGTTCGTTGCACACCGGGATCTACAGAATTACGATATAATTCACATCCACGAGCACAGAACACTCCTTGCGGCCATGGTAAGTCACTATGCCAGGGAATACGGTGTTCCATACGTTCTGCAACCGCATGGGTCGCTCCCGAAAAATAGAACTCTGGGTAAGGCAAGGGTGAAAAATATCTTTGATTTTATCTTTGGATCCGCCATTTTAGATTCCGCATCAAGACTGATTGTCATGAACAGCATGGAAAAGGAACAGAATATACTGATGGGCATTCATGAGGATAAGATCGCCGTCATTCCCAACGGCATCAGTTTCGAGAGGTGCGTTACCGCCAGGAGCAAAGGGGAATTCCGGAAGTTTTGCGGGATAGAGAACGGAAGCAGCCTCGTTCTATACCTGGGCAGAATCGATAGAATCAAGGGAATTGATTTTCTGATAGAAGCGTTTCACCGGCTGGTACAGGAGCAAACAGATGCCATCCTGGTCATTGTCGGGCCGGAATGGGGTTACAAACGGGAACTCGAGGAGAGAGTGCGGGCTCTCGGAATTCAGGATCGGGTACGGTTTGTCGGCTATATCGATGACGTCGGCTCTGCCTACCAGGATGCCGATCTGCTCGTCTATCCGGGAAAGTATGAGATATTCGGGCTTGTTCCGTTCGAGGCGATCATAAGCGGAACCCCGGTGATTGTCACAGACGGCAACGGCAGCGGAGAGCTCATCAGGGAAGGCGACTGCGGCCTGACTGTACGGTATGGGGACTGTGCGGATCTGGCGGAAAAAATGGCATTTTGCCTTGAAAATCCCGGGGAAGGGAGAAAAATGATTCAGCGAGGACAGGAGTTCGTTCGAAAGAATCTGACATGGGACCGGGTCGTGAAAAAACTCGAACAGGAATACCGGAAGTGCCTATGAACATACTGGCAATCCCGACAACCGTCGGGTTGTCAAAACCCCAGAGTGGGGGCCAGAACAGGTTTTGCAACCTCGTCAAATGCCAGGCCGCAAATAACCGCATCGTTGTGCTTGAACCGACTCACCTGTATGATGAGAGCGATGACGATGTCGCGCAGGTATACACCTATCATGATATCGAGGCGTTCCGTAGGAAACTATCCATATTCAGGGACAGCAATCCCGATTTCATCCGTAAGGCGGCACGGATCATCAGGGACGAAGAGATTGATCTCATCCAGATCACCCATCCCAGTGGAGCATTGGCGGCCAGGATACTCGGTTTCCTTACGCGCAGGAAGATAAAAATAGTGTACGACGCTCACAATGTTGAATCCGATTTCATTCAACAGACCTTCGCGAACCATAACCACTACTCTCCGATGGAGCGAAAACTCATACCCGCCTATACGAACCTACTGGAGAGGGTCTCCTGCAAATACCTCTTCGACCACATCACCGCCGTGAGCGACAATGATGCAGCTACGTTCAGGAGGAGGTATCATCTCAAAGACGGGACAATCAGCGTCATTCCTTCGGGTTGCACCATTCGTTCGAGGATGTCTGACGGAGCAAGAGATAAGATTCGTGAAGAGATGGGGCTGCACCCCACGGATGTTGCCGTATTCTTCCACGGCCTCTACAGGCATCCGCCGAACCGGGAAGGGTTTGATCTTATTCAATCGTATATCGCCCCTCGTTTTGCCGATACATACCCGGATGTATCATTTGTCATCGGTGGGACGCAGGTTCCGGAGTTTGAAGAAGCAAACGTCAGGTCGCTTGGATTCATCAGCGATATCCAGAATATCGCCGGCGCGGATATCGCCATCGTACCTCTGAGAAGCGGAGGAGGAACGAGACTGAAGATATTCGATTATATGAGCGCCTGTCTCCCCATTGTGACCACGAAGAAAGGAATCGAAGGGATCGATGCTGAGCATTATGAGCATGCGATCATCGTCGACGACATCGACGAAGAGTTCATAGCGGGGATCAGGTATCTGATCGAACATAAAGACGAACGGAAGAGGATTGGAGATAATGCTCGAGCACTGGCCGAAGAGAAATATGACTGGCGAATAATCGGAGGGAACCTGGAAGACCTGTACCGGACGCTGGTTTCGGAGTCAGGTGCCCGTCATACCGGCTTCGCATAGATGATGTCATGCAGATCCGAAACCCCATTACGCTAAACGACTGGAAGATCCGGAGTTATTTCATTGCGATCCTGGGGTTCCAGCTGGGGCTGCTGGTTATACAACTCCTCGGAAGTATGAACTCGCATATCCTGGTTCTGCAGGCGATCCTGGAATTTGCCTTTTTCTCATTCGTTCCGGGTATAATCGTCCTCAGAATCATGAGGATACATCATCTAAGCACCATCGAGACGCTTCTCTATGCAGTTGGATTGAGTATAGCAATCCTCATGTTCACCGGATTGCTCATGAGTGCGCTTTATCCCCTAGTTGGGATCTCCCGGCCGCTGTCATCCGGTTCAACCCTGATGACGATCAATGTCATGACATCAATCCTGCTCTTGCTCAGCCTCGTCAGAGATAAAAAACCCGTCGAACCGGGCTATATCGATACGGGGATGGTTCTCTCAAGACCTGCGCTTCTCCTGTACCTGGTGCCGGTGCTGACAATCATCGGGACTTATTTTGTAAACCAGTATCACAGCAACGGACTTCTCATGCTGGTGATCGCGTTCATCGCGGTTATACCCGTACTGATTGGATTTGACCGGGTGATCCCGGAAGCGTTATACCCACTGGCAATCTTATCCATCTCCGTCTCGCTGTTGCTTCACACATCGCTCGTATCCCCGTATCTCTGGGGGTACGATATTCATTATGAGACATTCCTTGCAAACCTCGTTATGGACAACGCATTCTGGGACTCCACTAGTCCCGGAAACGTGAACGCAATGCTCTCCGTCGTCCTGCTGGCTCCGATCTACTCGTATATCACGGGACTGGACCTGACCTGGGTATTCAAATCAGTCTACCCCATCATCTTCGCCCTTGTGCCCCTGGGGCTGTATCATGTTTTCCGAAGGCAGGTGGAGGCAAAGAGCGCTTTCCTTGCATGCTTCTTCTTCGTCTCGTTCATCATATTTTACGCGGAGATGGCCTCTCTGGCGCGTCAGGAGATTGCAGAACTCTTTCTTGTCCTCCTCCTCATGCTGATGGTCGCGAGAAATATTCCCAGAAGAACACATTTCGCGTTATTTGCTGTATTCGGTGCCTCTCTGGCTGTCTCGCATTACGGAACATCATATATCTATCTGCTCTCCCTCATCGCGGTCTGGCTGTACGTGACTCTCTCCTCAGTCGCCGCAACCCGCGGCGATACTATTCTCAAACGTTCGCGAAAAGCAGGGGAAAATTCGTCAGGCGGAGACTCCGTGAACAGAGACGGCGGCAGGACGATAACCCTCGCCCATGTCCTCTTCTTTACCGGGTTTACACTAGGGTGGTATATGTTCGTCGCGGGAGGGACCTCCTTTGATACGATCGTCTCGATCATCGATCACATCGGGAATACGATCTTTGTGGACCTGCTGAACCCCGAGGAAACCGAAGGACTGGATCTCCTCATCAGTACTCCTCAATCGCCCCTGCATACCGTCGCCAAGGGCCTCCACCTTATAACTCTGGCACTCATCGTCGTCGGGTTCATCACCATCTGTTTCCGGTGCACCAACATCGATTTTTCAAGAGAATACGTTGCGTTCTCTTTTATTGCACTCCTTTTCGGAGTTGCGGGCGTCCTCGTGCCGAACTTCTCCAGCACACTCAACACCTCAAGACTCTACCAGATTGTGCTCATCTTCCTCTCCCCGCTCTGCGTTATCGGCGGCATCAGCATACTTACAGTGCCGGGAACATATATCAGTAAACTCCGGAGCGGATGGCTCGCGGGACGAACACCGCTGGTACTGATCTCGGTTCTCTTCTCACTGCTGTTCCTCTTCAGTACGGGTTGGGTCTACGAGTGCGCCAACGATCAGCCGTCGTCCATCGCGCTGAGCCAGGATTCGATCACGAAATACGGAGGCGATACACCGAAAAATGTCTTCTATGGAACGTTCATACCGGAGCAGGACGTTTTTGGTGCCCGCTGGCTGGGTGAGTACATGGAGGACGGTTCGATCGTCTATGCGGATAGAACACGGAAAGATAATGTATTGACATCTTACGGCAACATCGCGAGGAACCCCCCCTTTTTGCCCAAAACGGATTTCAAACCGGTTTGGGGCGCATATACCTATCTGGGGACATATAACATCGTCGAGCGTTCCGCAAGCGGTCCTGAGGAGTATTATGATTACTGGAGCATCGAAGAGATATATCCCGCGATCAACCGCAACAACAAGGTGTATTCAAACCATCAGAGCGAGATCTACCTGAACGGGTGACACTTCCTCCATGCTGCTGCCGTCCCGGGATTGGCGTTCACCCCTGACGTCCGAAAATGTGCGTGGGAGGGTGAATCACAGAACGTACCGTCTGACCATGGACAGCACGACAACGATGCCGATCAACGCGTATGTCAGGATCCATGCATACCCCACGCCGAGGATCCCGAATTGCAGCATCAAAAAGTAACTGGATCCCAGAAGCAGGATGAAGATGATGGCGCTGATAACGATCAGACTCTTCAACCCGTACTGAACTTTCTTGATTGCAATAAATACTTCCGAAAACGAGAAGAAAAAACTTGAAATCGCCAGGACCTTGACTAATTCGAGCCCTGCTACATAATCCGGACCGATCAAACCGAGGATATACTCTCCGAATAAGAAGAGGGCCACAACCGCCGGAACGAGGAGCGCAAAAATTCCGGCGAGCGATTTCAGTACGTTTCTCTTCAGTGCTCCGCCGTGGCTCCCCTCGACAAAGAGCGATGTCGTGAAAGACGTGGGTATGAGGAACAGGAACATGACAATCGCATACGCAATGAAGTACTGAGCGGCTTGTTCCGCACCGAGAATGTTCAACACAAGGATGGGGAGGATCGTGCTCGGAGCCGCAATGAACAACCCGGAAACGTAGTTCCCGGCGGAAAAGCGGAACGAATCGAGCAAAAATTCCCTATCAACGCCGGATAGACGAATCCCGGACCTGTAGAGTAAGAAGACCGAAACTATGAGGGCAATGATGAATGAAAGACCCAGCGAACTGAAGATTCCAAGTGCTCCGAGAAAGACCAGAGGAATGAGAATAAGGAGCCTTGAACCGAAAAGGAGGCTCTGGAGAAAGTAGAATTCGGATTTCCGCAGTGCAATGAATGCTGCACCGATGAAGGCCGTTACGGAATTGGCTATCAGAAAGGCGATGTAGAGGAGCGCATAGTCCTTGACCTGGTGCAACCCGGGCGACCAGATATCCACCGTAGCTATGAACAGGACTCCCAGGACAAACCCGAATAGTGTCGTGACGATTATTGCCGTCCCGAGGACTCTGGATTTATCCCGTGTCGGAAAAAACCGTATGATCGATTGATCGAATCCGAGCTTCGATAAGAGGATCAGCATCCCCATGGATGAGATAAGGGCCGTCGCAACTCCTACGTCTTCTTGCGGGTAGAATCGTGCTGCAAGCATCCAGAAGACGAAACCAAAGCCTGCGCTTGAGATTGATGTGATGATGATGAAAAACGTATTCCTGTACAGGGGGTCTACAAGATAGGTTTTCAGCTCAACGGGGCTTTTTGGGAACGCGTGCATTACCCCCCCAATGGATGTATCGCGTATATCAAATTATCCGTCCTGACGGCTCTCCTGCACCGGTATCGCCGTATCGATGGGTCTATTCCGGCAAAAAAGGATCCAGAACGGCTGGCATATCCACGCATCCTCCTGTTCTGCGACAGGCGCGAAGTGCGGTGTCGCCGTAGCCCAAAAGAGAATAGGCCGTTACTGGCGACGGATCCGGGCATCCCCGGCTCAGGTGGAAAAAACCCGTCCATAACCAATATGACCACGTACTGTACAGGTGTTACGGGGCGGCACCTGTGGCAAAACCGGGAGGAGGGGAGGGATTAACCACTCCTCCAGGTAGACGCTTTAGAGAGAAGAGGTCCTGCCGAAGAAGAAATCGGTGAGCAGGGCAACGTCCTTCCAGTCCACAGTGCCGTCTCCATTAACGTCGGCAGCGGGGTCGGACGGAGTGGTTTTCTGCGCCATCTCGGCGGCAATCGTCACGTCGGCCCAGTCAACGTTGCCGTCTCCGTTCAGGTCGCCCCTGACGGGAACCGGCAGGCTTCCGACGACGATCTCCTTGCTCATGACGTTGTTGTCCTCAACGCTCTCGGCGATCCGGTTGACGTCGTCGACGTGCGCCTTCACGGTGTGCGTGCCGTCGGCGGCTTTCCAGGTTGCACCGCTTGAGCCGCCGTTCGCGGTCAGCGTGACCGATGCGCCCGGGGCGATGGCCGAAGTGTAAGTGTCGGACCAGACGCCGGGCCCGGCGGCGCCGTCGTCGAACGTGAAGAGGACGCCGTGTTTCGTGCCCGCAGGCGTCGGGGCGGTACCCTGGTTCTTGATCGTGGCCTTCATCGTCACCGCATCACCGGAGGCCGGGTTCGCCGGCGTCCAGGAGATGCCGGTCACCACGAGGTCGGGCTTCCCGGAGGGAGCCGGCGTGGTGGGGGTGGGGGTCGGGGTAGACCCCGACGCGGTCTTCGAGACCGTGATCTGTTCGGTGCGAACGTTGTTCGCATCGTTCGACTCCGCAATCCTGTTGACGTCGTCGACGTGCGCCTTCACGGTGTGGGCGCCCTCGACGGCCTTCCAGGTTGCACCGCTTGAGCCGCCGTTCGCGGTCACGGTGACCCAGGACCCGGGGGCAATCGATGCCGTGTGGGCATCGGACCAGATGCCGGGGCCTGCCGCGCCGTCATCGAACGTGAAGAGGACGCCGTGTTTCGCGCCCGCAGGCGTCGGGGCGTCGCCCTGGTTCTTGATCGTGGCCTTCATCGTCACCGCATCACCGGAGGCCGGGTTTGTCGGCGTCCAGGAGATGTCGGTCACCACGAGGTCCGGCTTCCCGGAGGGAGCCGGCGTGGTGGGGACCGGCGTCGGGAGCGGAGCGCTGCCGGGCTTTACGACCGTACAGTCGGTGATCCTGACTGCTCCCGAGTTGACGCTGCTCGTCGTGATTCCCGACGAACCCACCGGAAGTGTATTCGAAACCGTCTTGATGCCTTCAACGACGACGTTGTTGGTTCCTCCTCCCGCTACGGTGAACGGCGTCGCCACATCGGATACAATGCTCCCGGTGAATTTCGAGTTGGAAGCACTGTTCACCGTGACAAGTCTGGACGCGCTGTTCCCTGAGGCATGGATGTCGAGGTTTGAAGAGACGAAACCCACTCCCAGTGCCGGGTCTCCTATCAGAGCGCCGACACCGTCGATGCCTCCGGGGTTGGTCATCGTGAAGTTCTTGATCTGTACGTAGTCAACAAGCGTTGCGTAGAGACCGCGACCGTGGGAGTTGATGCTCGCGCAGTCCTCCATGACTATCGAGGGGTTGGCGTTCGTCAACTGCGACTGTACGATGAAGAACGATGTCGGTTTCACCGCCGAGTAGTCGGTCTTCCCCCGGCCCGTCTCGAAGTCCGTGCAGTCGTAGAGGTGGACGCCGTCGGGGTAACTGAAGAAGAACCCGTAGGCGCTGTTCCCTTCTGCGGTGCAGTTGTTGAACGTGTACGAGCCCTTAGGCGCGTAGTAACCGGAACCGAAATAGTCCTCGCCGCCCAGGCTGTAGGTCTTCGGGAACGGCTTCTGGCCGTTGTTTCTGCTGATGCAGTCGGTGAGAACGATATCCTTCTTGGTTGGACCGTACTCGAAGTGGAACCCGGACTCAAGCGTGCCTTCGGCGACGCACCGGGTCACCCGCAGGTTCTCGATGTCGTTGAGCTCCGCAAAGTCGAATCCGGTAACCCAGGGGTTGTAGGCGCTGTATCGACCGCAGTCGATTGCCCTGCAGTCGGTATACCGTACGTTCTTGTGCACCTTGTAGTCGGTGCCCCATGAACTGTGGAGAAACCCGTAGGTTCCGGGACTGTCCGCAACCACCCGGGTGAACTCGATGTCCTCGATGTTCTTGTTGCCGAGACCGACGGAGCGCACATAGAAGAGCCCCTGGATGGTCCGGTCAGCGGTGCCGGTGACGTCCCGGACAGCGTTGTGCCCTGCACGGATGTACACCACGCCGAAGTCGCGCGATGCGCTGTAGCCGGTGCCTTCGACGTGGAAGTTCTCCAGCGTCACGTATTCGGTATCGACCCGGAGAATCCCGTCGTTCGTGAACCGGATAAAGGTCTTATCGTCGCCCTGGCCGGAGAGGGTCGTATGCGCCTTAGGCAGAACGCTTCCGGCACAGTTGAACGTCCCTTCCGTCAGCTGGACGGTTCCGCCGCTGGCGGGGAGGGCGTTGATGGCGTTCTGGATCTCCGCCTGATCGTTTGATCCGTCACAGACATAGTCGGCCTGAGCCTTCGCTGCGCTGGTGCTATCACTTGCAGCCACGGTTACTGTGGCCGTGCCGGGCTCAAGTGCTCCGACAAACGGCACCATGCCGAATACCAGGAATACTGCAATAATTAGCCTCGTTGTTCTTTTGACTATCACTAAGTCACCTCGTTCGGGCGATACCCAGTATCAGAAAATTGAGATATATAATAATATTTAAATTCATTAGAGATATATAATCAGAGATATTTTTAATCAGATTGATTAAAAATGTGCTAAATCTAAAATACAATTAAATTACGTTTTTAATATAAAAATAGCATATTTATCCTGCTATTTAAACTATGAACATAGACAACGCGAACTCGCACGCGGCCGTATGGTTGTCCGAAGGGACTACCGGTGTGCAAAATGAAGACTTTGTGCAGCCCGATATTCATTTGATGCCTTTAAATCGCAGAAAGGATCCGGGGGCGATCGCGTGTCCGTAAACAGCGCCGCCGGACACCGTGCCCGCAGGTGTCGAACGGCTCTATCCCCGGCCGATGAAAAGGCCGTCAGCCGAAACAGGCGGAATACGCCCTGAAACCGGATCCCGGACGACAGGAGCGATCAGGACGTATCGAACCCGGAGGCCTTTTGCTGCCGGAGAGTGGAGAGGAGGAGTGCGGATGCGGTACAAGCGGAAGCTCTCCATACTCAGCGGGCGATTCTCGTGTCTACCGATATGTGTCATGACTTCACGATCGTTACTGCACCCTCGGGCACATCCCGTGTCAACGTTATGCCCGTTGAGCCAACCGGTAAAATCTGCATATTCTGTACCCGTACATTACTGGTCCCGTATCCGTCGATAACAAATGGCTGCACCGCGTTTGAATTTATCTGCCCGGAGTATACGACATTCCTGTTGCCCATCGCGTATATCAGAGTAGAGACTCGATCCCCCGTCGCATGGATATCGATGCTGGAATCCACAAATAACGCTCCTCGCGGTGAACCCCCCACCACAGCGCCCCTGCCGTCGATCCCGGCCGGATCAGTCAACCGGAAGTTGTTGATCCGTACGTGATCCATCAGCGCAATGTGCAGACCGTATCCGAAAGATTCGATGCTTTCACAGTTCTCCATGACGATCGAGGGGTTGGCATCCGTCAATAACGACTGTACGATGAAGAACGACGTCGGTTTCACCTGCGAGTAGTCGGTCTTCCCCCGGCCCGTCTCAAGGTCCGTGCAGTCGTAGAGGTAGACGCCGTCAGGGTAACTGAAGAAGAACCCGTAGGCGCTGTTCCCTTCCGCGGTGCAGTTGTTGAACGTGTACGAGCCCCGCGGTGCCATGTAGCCGGCACCGAAGTAGTACTCGCCGCTTGTGTCGTAATAGTCGGGGTAGGGTTTCTGGCCGTTGTTTCTGCTGATACAGTCGGAGAAAACGATGTCGTTCTTGGTGGGGGCCCATTCGAGGTGAAACCCCGATTCCCAGCTGCCTTCGGCGATGCACCGGTTCACCCGCAGGCTCTCGATGTCGTTGAGCTCCGCAAAGTCGAATCCTGTGACCCAGTTATTGAATCTGGAATCTCGGCCGCAGTCGATCGCCCTGCAATCGGTATACTGGACGTATCTGTGTACCTTGTACTCGGTATCCTGCGAACTATGAAGAAATCCGTACGTTCCGGGACTATCGGCCACACAGCCGATGAACGCAATGTACTCGATATCCCTGTCATAGCCTTCGATGGACTGCACGTAAAACACAGCCTGGATGGACCTGTCAGCCGTGGCCGTGACGTCTTTGATCCACATATGGCTTGCAGTGATATAGATCACACCCATATGTGCCGATTTCCCTGAATAGCCGGATCCGGTTGCCCGGAAACTTTCCAGCGCAATAGAGTCGTTTTTCATCCAGATCAGGCCGTTATTTGTAAAAATCAGGTGGGTAGACTCATCACCCCGCCCTTTCAGGGTCGTATATGACCCGGGCAGAACGCTTCCGGCACAGTTGAACGTTCCTTCCGTCAGCTGGACGGTCCCGCCGCTGGCGGGGAGGGCATCGATCGCAGCCTGAATTTCATATTGATCGTCGATACCGTCACAGACATAATCTGCTCCGTCTTTCGATGCCGCACTGCTGTCGCTCGCTGCGACGATGATGGTGGGTCCTGTCACTGTCGGCACCGCGGGAGTCGGTATTGCCGGCACCGGTGGGCCGGACGGAGCCGGTTTCCACGGCTGAAAATGCAATGCCAGCACAACGGCGCAAACGGCTGTTATCACGATGATTATGGCAATAAGCGTGCGTCCGCCTCTCTCTCGGGGACATTGTATCGCCGGCATGGTGTTCTCTCATCTACCGTCTGTTACTCAAACATTGTCACCGGGCGAACCCCCCGGGGTATCGGGATGCGCCTGCGGTTGCCGAATCGCTGATGCCGGTCATCGCCGCCGGCCTGTGGCCGGAAAGCAACTCCCTGCCGAAGGAGGAGGACCCGGATATCCGTTTCGCCGAGTATGCTCGTCTCCCTCATCGTGTCAACACCACGGTCGGGGCGTTCAATGCCGGAACTTCGTCCCTCCCGCAAGGACCGGGTTAAAAGGCTCAGTACAACGCCGCCAACCGGGTTCGTACCCCTTATGATGCACAGGTACCATTTAATGATTTAGGGCAAAGGCCCCTGTCCCCTCTCTCTATGACTAAAAAACTGGGTGTGCTCATATCGGTTCACGGCGACCCGGCCCGGCAGGCCGACCCGTGTCGGGGGATCGCTGCGTGTTTTGGGAGACAAAAGCCAGGGGTGCAGATGGTAGTCGGCCCATGACAGGTACTCGAATCCCAAAATCGGCCCGGACCGGGTGTCAGAGATCCCGTGCCGGATCGGCGGGACGGGTCCGGAGGACGAGAACTTCACGCTCGATCTCCGGGCCAGGGCGGTGGAAGTGCGCACCGTCCCGGCCGCGGCGCGGGTTGTGGTCGTGGGGGAGGTTTGAGGATAGCGAGCCGTGGATATTGTTTGATAGGGTGGTTTGAGGGTTTGGCTACTATTTTTCCGGTGTGGGATTCCGCTCAATGAGTGCGGTGCGTGAACGGTTTTGAATTATAGACTAGCCCCGTACAGTGGACCGTGGGAGGATACCCCGATTCATCGTCCTCCTCCGCCGTCACGACGTACCCCGCGACGGCGAGGATGAGCGGCATCCCGACGGGAACGGCGAACCTGAGAATGCCAACCCCCTGTTCTCACAGCGGGAAGATCGCGTACTGGATGTACCAGATATACTCCACCACCGGTATCCAGAAGTGGTAGCCCTCCCAGCAGCCGGTGGCGAACCGGAAGTCGACGACGAGTTCCCACGCGAGCGGAAAGAGCATCAGCACCGGGACGGCGTAGGCGAGGAGGCGTGGGGAGGCCCGGCGGGCGAGCACGGCGACATAGAGCGCCGCGGTCCCGGCGAGGAAGAGGTAGGTGAGGTACGTGAGGAACGTCACCTGCCCGCCGAGGTTCCGGCCGGCGATGACCTGGAGGACGACGAAGATGAGCGGGAGGTCGATGACCGCGAGCCAGAAGAGGGTTTTGAGGGACTCCCGCACCCCGTCGCCGTCCATCCCGGCGTGCTTGAGGGCGTAGACCCCGATGACGAGCATGGGAAGATAGGCCGGGGAGAGGTAGCGCATGTCGGGGACGATCCCGGGGCTTGCCGGCATCCCGGGGATGGACCGGGCGTAGGTGAGCACCACCAGGACGGCGGCGAGGGCGAAGAAGGCGAGGAGCCGTGCGTCCCGTGAGTCGATCCCGGTTGGCCTCCGGCGGATGAGGGCATACCCGGCCGCCGCGGCGAGGAGGAGGGCGAAGAACGAGAGCGGCGAGACCTGGAAGAACGCGGCGGACCCGGCCCGGGGCGTTTGAGGTGCGTGTCGTCCCGGATCCGGTGCGGGTTGTGGTCGTGGGGAGGTTTGAGGGTTTGGTTACTATTTTTCCGGTGTGGGATTCCGCCCAATGAGTGCGGTGCGTGCACTGTTTTGAATTATAGGCTGGCCCCGTACAGTGGACCGTGGGGCCATCGCCACGCACTGCCCCCGCCCCCGGGGCGGGGGAGGAGGCCGGAGGCCGGGCGGGGTGGGGGTCACAAGTTAGTCTTACGGGGTAGAGACAGGGGAGGGGGATGCTCCCCCCTCCCCGTCAGCCCCACCCCCAATCGCGATATTCCCTCGAAAGCCGTGTTCAGGTATAAATGACTGAAAGGTGTGTGAACACCGTTAGTGTAAATTATAGCAAGCAGCGAGAACGAACAAAAAGGGGATTCAACCCACAGAAAGAGATGATTACTGTTCCCCTTCCCTTTCGTCCTCGTATTCTTCCTCTTCTCCCTCATACTCCGGTTCATCGTCGTCCTCCACCTTCATGACATACCATGCTACAGCGAGGATAAGCGGCACGCCGACCGGGACGGCGAACCCCGCCGGGCCTTGGAGGGTGGGGCCGTACTGGGCGACGCAGGAGAGGAGGTAGGCGACGGCACCCCCGGCGACGAGGAGGGCGAGCGGTTTTCTGAACACTTCGTAGCAATCCTCCCGCTTGACGGCGAAGTAAACGACTGCGGCGATGAGGAAGGCGGTGCCGAGAACCCAGAGAAGGATGGAGATGGCCGACCGGCCGCCAATGGTGCCGGATGTGACATAGAAGATCTCCCGCCAGACCGGAATCAGGGAGGCGCCGTAGGTGGTATCCTGGTACAAGAACAGGGGGAAACGGAGGCCGGCGCCGACGGCACCGCCGATGACGTAGATGTTCGCCGGGAGGAGGAGGGTGGCGGTGAGGAGAGCGGGGAGGAGGGATCTTGTGGTTATGGGCATTCTGATATCTCCTTTTGGATGGGTGTTTGGTAGATCCTTGGCTGGCGGACTAAAAAGACCGCTGGTATGATTTTGTTGGTTTTTACGGGAAGGTGTTCGGCTCTGGTGAACAATTTTCATTTAATCCAGGCGTCACCAGCGATATGTTCTACTGGTGATCAATGGGTGGGGGTTGTGAGGAGAATGTCGAATGGGAACTCTCACCGTAGAAAATCGACTGTGCAGTTAGGGTTTATTTGTTGCAACGCATTGGGAAGGTAATTCTGGCCCGAAAAAAGGTAGTTTTAGAAGTTCCGCTCCAGGACGACCTGGGATGAACCGTCCTTGAACGTTGCCACAACTACTGCGTGACAATCTCCAGGAATAATTTTTTCAGTACTATTATTGGATGCGCCAATCTTAGGCGGTACTGTCTCGTTGCCAAGAGTCGCTGCTGGTGTTTCATTACCGTTTATCATCAGTGTCAAGTTCTTCACAGAACCAGCATCAGCACCACCCTGGAAGGTTACCACAAGGTATTGGCCATCATTAACATGTGCAGTAACTGCAACTGTCTTCGTCGTCTGCACGTTCCCGGTCATCCCAAACACAAACGCCGCAATAACCGCGGCGAGGATCACCGTGATGGCGACCATGAGGATAACGCCGATCACCGGCGATACTGCTTCTTCATTCTGCTTGAAGTTCATCATACACCTCTTCCGACTCTGTGCCCCGATGGGGATGTCGGTCGATGAAACAACCTACTTTCCAATTATATATAGATATATCGTAGTGATTCTTTCCGGAACGATTTAATATCGCCATCAGCGCCTCTGCGAAAGGATCTTTCATGGCATAAAGGAGTTGTTGAAAAGAACAAACGGGCCGGAAATGCGGTTCTGGAGAAAATACAAATTCATCGGCTCCGGCGTATAATACAGGCCCCCGGCGGCGCTCCCGGGGTGCGGCACGGGAGGGGGAATTTCCGGGCCCGGATGGGTCCGTGCGTCGCGATGCGCGGTATCCGCGTAAGTCGGAGGCGTACGATCTAACGCCCGGCCAGTCGCCCCGGGCCGTCTTCCTACCGATTCATCAAAGCCCTGGAGGCGGTGAGCCTGCCCTCACCTGAGATCATCAGCACGCCCCTCGGGTTCACCCCTGTCATGCGTAAGGACCCCTTCACCAAAGAGTTCATGCAGACGCTCGGGCTGAACGAGCGGCAGCTTGCCGCGGTCTCCTTCCTCAAGGAACACGACACTATCACCAACAATCGGTATCAGAGACTCAACGCCGTTGCTGCAAGAACCGCACTGAACGACTTAAATGACCTCGTCGAAAAGCGCATACTTGAGCGGCGGGGCAGATCAAAACGGGACACGCACTACGTCCTCGCCTCGCTCAGGAACTCACTATGATTCTGGATGGTATCTGCGTGATCCGTGCGTAATGATGCGTAATTTATGCGTAGTAGCACCTTTTCTATCACCGGACGAATGCCTATGAACCATGACCCGGATGAGCGGACTGATGTCGATGATCCGGGTGATGCCCGGTCATCGATAGCCGGGAATCGCTCTCGAAGTGGCCGCTATTCCCGGACCAGGGACTGGAGTTGGCTTTTCAGCGCCGGAAGATCGTGTTCGACCACATTCCAGACCGCATCCCGGTCGATCCCGAAATAGTGGTGGATGAGAACGTTTCTCATCCCGATGATGTCTGACCACGGAATGTCCGGGTTCGCGGTTCTGAATTCCGAAGAGATCCCCCGTACGGCTTCCCCGATGATCTGGAGGTGGTGGATCACCCAGACTTGTGCCATTTCGTCATCGTAGAAAAACTCTCGGCCCCGCACCGACACCCGTTCAATCCGCTCAATCGCTTCGAGAATATCCAGTACCCGCTCAAGGATCGTCTCTCATAGAGCCCGCGCTTCCCGCAGGACCCTTGAGCGGATCCGCTCCCGGAGTCCCGCTTCTGTCACGACATCGACCGGACGGTCGAGCAGGAGGGAAAGGTCCATAGCAAGGCCTCCCACGTCGAGAAGACTCCGGTCGGGATCCAGATCGATCAGGATATCGAGATCACTGTCTTCCCGGGCTTCCTTCCGCGCCACGGACCCGAAGACCCGGACGTTTTTTGCCCCCCTCCGGTGCGCGAGGGTGAGAATTTCGTCCCGTCTCCGGGTGAGTTGGGTATAGATGTCGGTTCCCGGGTTCATAGCTCCAATAGTAAATACATCGCCACCAGACCTATAAATCTTATCCCGGAGGCACGGCCTCTTACCGCACCGTTCCATAGACAGCAGAAGACCGGGAACGGTTATGTTCCCTGATCGCCTTCCTACCGGTAGATGCTGCTCCGGTTTCCCGCCTCCAGTACGAGAATCAGGAGGCGTTCATCCTCGATCGTGAGAACAACCCGGTACCGGCCTTCCCGGAGCCGGTAGACGGGCGTTCCGGAAAACCCGGCCAGTTTCCGGACATGCCGATAGGAGTCCTCCCGGATCCCGGCGACCGAGCGGATTATCCGGCGGGCCGCTTCGGGAGGAAGCTTCTGGAGATCCCGCCGTGCCCGGGCGGTGTAGGTGACCGTGTAGGTCATTCCTCTACACCAAACTCCTTTTTGATATCGTCCTCGGAGTAGAGCCGGCCGGCCTTGATGTCCTCCAGGGCTTCCTCGATACCCCGGATGGCCTCCTCCGAGAGGGGCTCTTCATCGACGGCCATGTCGAGCAGGCGGCCGATAACGTCGTTATAGGACTCCTTTGGGTGCCGTTTAAGACCCTCCAGGCGGTCTTTGTTCGCCAGTGTGATCCAGACGGTAGTGGCGGACATGTAGGTGCCTATAGGCCATTATAGGATATGAAGCGTGTGGTCGGGCAGCGTTAGATCCTCTCCTGTAACGTGAGCTGTGTACTGGCAACCCTGCCTATACAAGCCGTTACTTCCGGATCAAGGGCAAGAGTTGTTCCTTCAGCGCCGGCGGGTCGCGTTCGACCACGTTCCAGGTTCCTGATCGCCTCCCTACCGATTTTTGGACGTGCCGCCCCGCCCCCTTCACCCCCGCAAAATAACTACAACAAAAATCATTATTCCTCAAGTTCCATACTCGTCCGGGAGTTCACATCATCATCATCCGATTTGAAACGGTCTATGAAGACGGGTGCTGGTCTGCTCACGCAATCGGGCATAGCATCTTCACCGATGGGAGAGACTTTGAAGAACTCCTCAAGAACATCGAAGAAGCCGTGCTTTTGTATTTCGAGGATGAACTCGAACCGGAAGAACAGATCACAATTCTGACGCAGACAGAACTCCAGGTGCATTCCGTTGCCAGAGCTTCCGGTTGTTAGCAGCCCGGATATCATCAGGGTTCTTGAGATGGAACCGGGTGGAAAACCTGATCATCCGCCGGAGATTTTTGCCACTGTATCCCGGTCCGTATTCTGCTACCAATTCCCTCGACACTGTCGAGACTATCTTTCTCCCGTGGGCAGCACGTTGTTCCCGGAGGATATCCCTCAGGATTCGGCCGCCGATATGCCGGTACAGCAGGACCAGTTCGACATTCACCGCAGCCCGGCTCTTTGCCGTGGAGATCTTGTCCGGCGATACGGCGTATGTGCTGCCGGATCCGCGAAGGGTTCTACCCGAGATCCACGCGGAAGTATGCATGGACCGGAACGTTCCGGATGGCCTCCGCGATCGCCGGGGTGCTCTGTGTAATGCGACCCAAAATCCTTATACTCCTCATGAACCTATGGTTTAGTCCACGACGATCCAGGTTCAACCGGAGACCAAGTCCCGTCTGGACGCCCTGAAAGCCCACCCTCAGGAGAGCGATGACGAGACGCTTAACCGCATCATGGACGTATTATTCGATCCGGAACCGCTCTCCGAAGAGACGCTGCAGCGTATCGAGGAAGGGCTTGCAGACATGCGGGCCGGTCGCTGCCGCTCGCTTGAGGAGATCGCTCAGGAACTGGGCCTGGAATGATCTGGCGGATCGAATTCACCCACGGAGCGGAACGTGATCTGAAACATCTCCCGAAGTCCGATGGACAACGAAAGATGAATTAACGGCTCTCGCGGAAGAACCGTTTCCCCATTTACATGTCAAAAAACTGAAAGGACACCAGAGTAGCCCGCTGTATTCTCATCGTGTGGGGCCGTACCGGATCATTCTCGCCATCGAGAACGGGGTGATGACCATCACCGTGATCGAGGTCGGAAACCGGAGTAACGTCTATCGGAAATATTGATGTGTCGCGAAAACTGCGAAACGAATAGATCAGTCCCAACTTATTAACTGGCACGCCTGGTGCGGCCCCTTGCTTTATGGTGCCCGTGGATGAGGCAGGCGGGGGGCACTAACCGGAACTTCCCCGTCTGAGGAGGCAGAGAAAAGAGTCAGAATAGCCTCCCTGAGCGCGGGGATATCACGGTCCACACCCGCCCACAATTCACCGAGGGGCATGTGGAAGTATGCATGGGTCAGAACGTCCCGAAGGCCGACGATCTACTTCCAGGGAACCCCGGGAGAAGCGCATCAAAGATCCGGTGAGAGGCGTGCAGCCGCTTCCCCGATGATCTGGAGGTGGTGAATGACCCAGACTTGCGCCATTTCGTCGTTGTAGAAATACTCACGGCCCCGGCCCGACACTCTTTGGATCCGTTCGATGGCTTCGATGATATCCAGTACCCGTTCACGATCGTCTCATAAGGGCCGCGTTTCCTGCAGGACCCTTGACCGGATACGTTCCCGGAGCCCCGTTTCTGTCACGACGTCGACCGGACGATCGAGAGAGATCCATGGCAAGACCCCCCCTACATCGAGAAGACTCCGGTCGGGTTCGAGGTCATCAGGAGATCGATATCGCTGTCCGCCCGGGCTTCGTTGCCACCGACCCAAAAACCCGGACATTTCTCGCCCGGAGAAGAGGGGCGAGAGAAAGGATTTCGTCCCGCTTCTGGACAAGGAGGGTATGGATGTCGGTTCCCGGGTTCATGCCCTGTTGGTTACACTGCCATCGAGCCAATAAATGTTATCCCGGGGATGAGCGCCCGGACCCGCATCCGGCCACCATCGGCAGAAAGCGGTCGGTTCGCCGCAAGCGATCACAGCAGGGGAACACCTTATGCCGGTCACCGGAGAAGGTAACGTAGGAAGATACCGTGATCTCCGACGATGTCATCCCGGTCGCGTTCGCCGTCGCCTCATCGCCGAAACGCTATGCCCTGCTCCTGGGTTCGGGCATATCAGGAGGGAAACTCCCCACCGGCAGGGAGATCACAAGAGGCCTGATCCAGAGGATTGCCGCCGTCTCGGTAGAGCGGATCGACGGGGATACCCTGGACTGGTACCGGCGGCGCTACCGCGGAGAACCGACGTTCCCCGGCCTTTTCAAGATGTTGAAGGCCCGCGACGGTGATGAAGAGGCGATCCTCGACGGTTACTTCACCATCGCAGACGAGGAAGGGAAGCGGATCGCCCCCGGCCCGACACCCGCCCACCGGACGATCGCAGTGATGGTGAAAGAAGGGCTGATCGGCCTCATCGTCACCACGAACTTCGACAACCTCATGGAGCGGGCGCTCCTGGACCAGGGGATCCAGCCGGTGGTGATCACGGAACTGAGCGACCCGGAGATGATGTCCGTCTTTCCCGACCGGTGCCGGATCGTCAAAGTGAACGGCGACTACCCGAGCACCGACCTGCGGATGACCCCCGAGGACCTCAAGGACTACGACCCGAACATCAAGGACTACCTGCACAGGATCATCTCGGAGTACGGGCTGATCATCTGCGGCTGGTCGGCAAAGGACGATACCGGGCTCGTGAGGATTCTTGCCGGGGAAGAGCATGACAGAGAACGAGTCCGGAGGTACTCGACCATCTGGTGCCGGCGCAAGGGCTCCACCCCCATCCCGGCAGCGGTTGCAGAGACGCTCCACCCCTCAGAGATCGAGATCACCTCTGCGGATGAGTTCTTCGCCGAACTCCACTCCCGCATCGAAGTTCTGCGCCGTTACGACCACAAAGAGCCGATGAGCGTCTCGACCGCGGTGCAGAAGGTCAAGCGCATCCTGCGGGAGCAGCGGCCCGAACTTGTCCTCGCCGATCTCATCCATGAAGAGACGGATCGCGTTCTTGAGTCCATCGCGGCCCGGCAGCGGCGCCAGTCCGCCGGCACCAACAGCAAAGAAAATTACCAGGCGATGCTCCGGGATCTCGAAGATACCGCCGCACCGCTGGCCGCGATGGTCGCCACGGTGGCGCACTACAACGACACCTCCACCGACCTCGTCACCGACATGCTCGTGCGGCTGATCAACATCCCTCCCGTCGCGCCCGAGATTGCCGGGTTCCAGAATACCGAACCCAGGACAGACCAGGGTTACACCAGGGGGCTCCTTCTGTTGCGGTACTACCCGGCCCTCCTCGCGATCTACGCCTCCGGCATCGCCGCCGCCCGCGCCAGGCACTTCAACATGCTCGAAGCGATCATCCGGAGACCGAAGAGGTATCGTTACGGCGGGACGCTCCAGGAGACCGTCCCCATCTACGATCTCGTCAACATCGCAAACGTCCTTGGCTTTAACCCGGGCTGGCTCACCGATCTCGCGCAGGACCGGTTCGGGAGCGATGCCTCCTACCGGGACTACCCGTACCTCGCCCTGTACGCCATACTGCAGGGCCTCTTCCCGAACCGCTACGCCTTCTACGAATCTCTGGACATCTTCGAGTACATCTTCGGGATCGCCTACCTTGCGGAGGCCGGCGACGAAATCCGGCCGGAAGAGTTCCGTTCATCGATGCCGCGACCCCTGCAGGCCCGGCACTGGTACCGGCTGCATGACGGCCTCCCGTTCAACCCGGCCGCTTCGCTCCCTCCCCTTCCCCTCCATGTCGTCACCTACCTTGCGGACATCAAGCGGAGGTCTGCAGGCTCAGACTTCTTCGGCGGAGATCTCTCGGCCTTCGAGCAGGCAAACAGGAACTACGCAAAGGCGTTCGGGATCGGGTGCCCGGAGACGGGTATCGAGTTACCGGAGTCCGGGGAGTAGTATATCCAACGACAAAAATTGACCGCGGAGATCAGGGGACGCTCCCCCCGTCACTCCGGGCGGTGCGGGTCCTGGTCGACGAGCCAGGTCTCCCCCGGGCTCCCGGCCCGCGAAGACCGACCAGGTGGCTGGATGAACCAGCCGGTCCGGGTGCCGTCAAGCACGGCCTCGGAGTTTTTGGCGGTCATGAGGCTGACGACAACCAGGGCAGCGAGCGAAAGCGCGAGCGCAAAGAAACTGAAATGCATGGGGAGCCCTCCTACGAACTGGTGCCAGTAGCCGAAGCCCACGGCTGAGACGAGCCCGACCGCCATGCTCGCGATCGCTCCCTCTTTCGTCGCGCCGCGCCAGTAGAGTCCGGCGAGCAGCGGAACCGCAAACGTCGCAAGCATCACCCCGATACCCATCCAGATCAGCCACGCCAGCATCTCCGGCGGGTTGATGGCGAGGAGGAGCGTGCTGCCGGCGCCGAGGATGATCGCGACCTTCGAGACGAGGAGTACCTCCTTATCGGGCGCCGAAGGGCGGAGGATGTTCTTGTAGACGTCCCATGCAAACGAGGTCCCGATGGTGAGCATCAGCCGATCGGTCGTCGACATCACCGCCGCGAGGACGATCACCGCGAAGAACGCCCAGAGCGCCACGTTCGGCATCGCGTGTTCGACGCCGACGATGAAGGCGAAGTCCTGGGCGTTGACGGCGTCCGGGAGCACCAGTTTTCCTTCCTCGACGAGCGAGCGGACGGCAAACCCGGTGAACTTGACGAGGAACATGATGACCGCGTAGATGATGAACGCCACAAGGGGCGCCCACTTGAAGAACCGGGCCTCTTTTGCGGCAAGGACGTTGTTGACGACGTGCGGCGCGCAGGCGAGGCCTACCATCAGGAGGATGCCGAACGAGACCAGGAACTCCGGCGTCGCGTAGGCGTATGATGCGTAGGCCGGGCTCGGGAACCAGGGCTCGACAAAGTTCGGGTCAACCCCGGCAAGGACGGTGTTGATATGCTCGATCCCGCCGGCACTCATGACGACGGCCGGGGCCATCAGGAGGACGCCGATGATCAGGATCCCGCCGTGAAAGAGGGTCGTCCAGGAGACGGCGTAGAGACCGCCGACGACCGTGTAGGCCGTGATGATGACCCCGGCGATGAGGAGCGCCTGCCAGTGAGGAATGCCGAAGAGCCAGACGAGAACGATGCTGATCGCGGCATACTGCCCGACCAGGTAGACCAGCGAGACAACGATCCCGGAGATTGCCGAGAGACCCCTGAGCGCTCGCGGGCTCTCGAACCGTTCGGCGAGGTAGTCCTGGACGGTCAGGTAGCCCCGTTCCTTCCCGATGGCGTTCAGCTTCACCCCAAAAAAGATGATGCAGAACGCGGCCGCGAGCGGGACAAAGATCTGCTCCCAGATCCCCGGCCAGCCGGATGTATAGCCGAATCCGCTCACGCCGAGCAGGGTCATCCCGCTGCAGATCGAGCAGACGACCAGGATCGTGAAGACCCAGAACCCGAGCGATCGCCCGGCGAGCATATAGTCTTCAGTGCTGTGAATCTTCTTCGATGCCCAGCTCCCAATGCCGACGAGAAAGACGAAGTAGAGTCCGACCAGCGCGAGTGTCAGTATCTCTGCCATTACGGGGCCTCCTTAAACCGGAGCCCCCAGAGGGCGAGCAGCACGACGACCAGAGCGACTGCTCCGCCCACGATGATTCCTGTATGGAACGGCAATCCAAAGAACATGCTGTGTTAAGGTGGAATGTCGTAGGTGATAACGCGATCGGCCGGGTTGTCGTCCCGATGACGCAATCGGCGCCTTGCGCCGGAAAAAGAATTATTTGGAACTCTTTACGGTCTTTGCACCCCGGAGGAGCGCGATCTTTCCTGTGCGGACGAATTCCTTGATGCCGTACTGGCGCAGGAGTTTCTCCAGGGCGTCGATCTTCTCCGTATCCCCGGTCACCTGGAGCACCAGGGTCTTCGACCCGACGTCCACGACCTGGGCACGGAAGATATCGGCGATCTGGAGGATCTCGGCGCGGACCGGGCCGGTCTCGGCGGCAACCTTGATGAGGGCGAGTTCCCGCTCCACGCTCTCCCGCTTCGTCAGGTCCGAGACCTTGATGACGTCGATGAGCTTGTTGGTCTGCTTCATCACCTGCTCGATGACGCCGTCGTCGCCGTTCACCACGATGGTGATCCGGCTCATGTTCGGCTCCTCGCAGGTCCCGACGGCCAGGCTCTCGATGTTGAACCCCCGCCGCGAGAACATCCCGGCGACCCGGCTCAGGACACCCGCCCGGTTCTCGACGAGAACGCTCAGGGTATGCGGTTTCATGGCTGCCGCACCCCGATCATCTCGTTGATGGCGGCACCGGCAGGGACCATCGGGAAGACGTTCTCCTCCCGCTCGACCCGGAAGTCCAGAACGAACGGCCCGTCCGTGCCGAGGGCGGTCTCGAGCGCCTCCCGCACGCCGGCCTTCTCGTCGACCATGAGCCCTTCGACCCCGTAAGCGTTCGCGATCTTGACGAAGTCCACCGGCGGCAGCTCCGTGTAGGAGTAGCGGCGGTCGTAGAAGAGCTCCTGCCACTGCCGCACCATCCCGAGGTACATGTTGTTCAAGATCACGACCTTGACGGGGATGTTATACTGCGCCACCGTCCCGAGCTCCTGGATGTTCATCTGGAAACTCCCGTCGCCGGCGATGTCGACGACCGGGAGGTCGGGCCGGGCGTAGTGTGCGCCGATGGCCGCCGGAAACCCGTAGCCCATCGTCCCGAGGCCGCCTGAGGTGATCCAGGTCCGGGGTTTTTTGAAGCAGTAGTAGAGCGCGGTCCACATCTGGTTCTGGCCGACCTCGCTCACGACGATCCCCTCGCCTTTCAGGAGATCGGAGAGCTGCTCCACGACGTACTGCGGACGGAGATGGTCGTCGTCGCGGTAACCGAGCGGGTACTGCGCCTTCCAGGCGTTGATCCGGGAAACCCAGCTCGTCGTGTCGCCGCGCTTCTGCATCCGGGATAAAAGCGCCTGGAGCACCGCTCTCACGTCGCCCACGATCGGGACGTCGACCACCTTGTTCTTCCCGATCTCCGCCGGGTCGATATCGATGTGGATGACCGCGGCGTTCGGCGCGAACGTCTCGATCTTTCCGGTGACCCGGTCATCGAACCGGACGCCGACGGCGATCAGGAGATCGCACTCCGTCACCGCATAGTTCGCGGACTGGGTGCCGTGCATCCCGAGCATCCCGAGGTTGAGCGGGTGGTCGCCGGGGACGGCGCCGAGCCCCATCAGGGTCGTTGTCACCGGGACGGCGGCGGTCTCGATAAACTCCAGGAGTTCAGCCGACGCTCCCGAGAGGACCACCCCGCCGCCGGCGTAGACGAGCGGCCGCTCGGCTTTCGCGATCAGGTCGAGTGCCTTATCGATCTGGCGGACGTGCCCCTGGTAGGTGGGCTGGTAGCCCCGGAGGGAGACCGTCTCCGGGACGGGCGTTTTCTCCAACACCCGGCCCGTGCTGACGTCTTTGGGGAGATCGACCAGCACCGGGCCGGGCCGGCCGGTTCGGGCGACGTAGAACGCCTCCTGCACCACGCGATCGATATCGGCAGCGTCCTTCACCAGATAGTTGTGCTTGGTGACCGGCATCGTGATCCCGGTGATGTCCGACTCCTGGAACGCGTCGTTCCCGAGGAGGCCGGTCGGCACCTGGCCGGTGAGCGCCACGACGGGGATAGAGTCCATGTAGGCCGTCGCGATCCCCGTGACCAGGTTGCACGCGCCGGGGCCGGAGGTGGCAAGGCATACGCCTACGCGGCCGCTTGCACGCGCGTATCCGTCGGCCGCGTGCGCCGCTGCCTGCTCATGCCTTACCAGTATGTGCCGGATCGACGAGTCGTAGAGTTCATCGTAGATCGGCAACACCACGCCGCCGGGGTAGCCGAATATGGTATCCACCCCTTCTCGCTGCAGCGCTTCAATGAGAGTCCTGGCTCCGGTCTTCATGCTCTTCCCTGAGTAATCTGTTCATCCCGGCGATAACTGCTTCGACGCTTGCCATGATGATGTCGGTCCGGGCGCCCCGCGAGGTCACGGTCTTCCCGTTCCTGCTGAGCTTCACCGATACGTCAACGAGGGCATCCGTGCCGCCGGTTATGGCATCGACGCTGTATTCATCGAGCTGCACGCTCCCGACGTCCGCGACCGATCGCTGGAGCGCGCGGATCGCCGCATCCACCGGCCCGGTCCCGACTGCGGCGCCGGTGATCTCGTCGCCGCGGACGAGCATCGTAACCGAGGCGGTCGGGATCGCGTTGCTCCCCGAGACGATGGTGAACTGGCGCAGTTCGATACAGGGCGCAAACTCGATCTCCATGACGGTATCGGCGATCGCCATGATGTCGGCGTCGGTTATCCGCATCCCGGCATCCCCGAGACGTTTGATCCGGTCGACGATCTCCTTGAGCTGCGCCGCGTCCGGCACATACCCCATGTCGTGGAGCGCGGCCTCGACCGCCGCCGATCCCGAGTGCTTCCCGAGGACGATCCGGCGCTTCCGCCCCACCCGCTCCGGCCGGAGCGGCTCGTAGGTGCTCGTGTCCCGCATCACCCCGTGAGCGTGGATCCCGCTCTCGTGGGTGAAGGCCATCTCGCCGACGATCGGCTTGTTGGTCGCGAGCGGCACCCCGGTCAGCCGGGCGACGTGGGTCGAGAGCGGGTAGAGTTCTTCGGTCCTGATCCCGGTATCGACCCCGTAGAGCACCTCGAGCGACATCACCAGTTCTTCGAGGGACGTGTTTCCCGCCCGTTCCCCGAGGCCGTTGACGGTGACGTGGGCACAGGTCGCCCCCGCCCGGAGGGCGGCGACGGTGGTCGCGAGCCCGAACCCGAGGTCGTCGTGGCAGTGGATGGAAAACGGGGCGAAGAGGAGCGGCGGTATGATCGCGGCCGCCCGCTCGGGCGTGAGGAGACCGACGGTGTCGCAGAAGCAGAGCCGGTCGGCTCCCCGCTCCACTCCTTCCCGGAAGACCTCCCCGAGGAACGCCTGGTCGGCGCGTGACGCGTCTTCTCCCGAGAGTTCGACGATGAGGCCGCGGCTCTTGGCGTACTCGACGGCGCTCCAGGCCATTTGAGAGACCTGCTCGCGGGTTTTGCGAAGCTTCTTGCCGATGTGGAGATCGCTCACCGGGACGACGAGGTGGACGGAGTCGGCACCGGCATCGGCGGCAAGGTCGATGTCCCCGGGTAGAGCCCGGACGTAGGTGCAGCACTCGGCGGCAAGTCCGGCGTCGGCTATCGAGCGGATGGATTCACGCTCTCCGACGGATGCGGCTGCTGAGCCGGCTTCAATCACGTGGACGCCGACGTCGGCGAGGTGCGTTGCAATCTCAAGTTTCTCGGCCGGCGTGAGAGAGACACCCGGTGTCTGTTCCCCGTCCCGTAAGGTAGTGTCAAAAAAGCGGATCGGTTCAACAAATAAAACAATCACTCATAGTGGGTTTCACCGCAAATAATTGGGAGCACCCGTATTTAAACGTTGGGGATTTAGAGCCGGACACTTATGAGGGAGGCATGATGGAAGTGGGAGATAAAGCCCGTTAGGGGTGAGAGGAAGAAAAACATCTATTGGGCATTGCCTCGCTAGGCGACTAATCAAGAGCAGGTGCAAGAGGAGTCTTCTGTGTAACTGACGGTGCTTCAGATCTGTTGTGAGGGAATCATATCTGACCATTATCCGTGCAACCCTCCAGGTCTCCAACTATTGGGATGTTTTTGGATGACTCATAGAGGAATTCCCCTGTTGCTTGAAGCACTCACTGGTTCCCTCCGGATATGGATACCTGCGTAATTATGATAGGTTCATTCCCCGAATATACTGTAAAAAAGAATATTTTTAGATAATAACGCCTCGGAAGAGCCTGAATGTTTAACTGGACACAAGGAGGTCTGGATAAAAATCCTAAAATTTATATTGCCATGTGAACTATCTAGGATTATACTGAGGGAAAAAATATGCCATCTCCGCATTTAATGTTTGGAAAAGAATTGATCTGCCTGGCAGGCGGGATTCAACCGTTTTACAGCAGAAATGAGATCGCAGTGATGACGGAAGGTCGATCCCGTGGCAATTGTTGGAAGACTTAAAGGAATCATCATAAATCCGATAGAGACGTTCAGGGATGCAAAGGAGGACAACATCGGTAAGGCGCTCACTTACTTTCTCTTCATCGTCAGTATCGATCTTATCATACTTGGACTGCTGATAATGGCCGCGCTCATCGCCGACCTCTACTATTATGGTATTCCCCTTGAGACTCACCTCACCTCAGGTATCACTCTGATCATCTACATGGCCGTAGGCTGGTTCATCGTTCTCGGCATCGCCTCCGTGCTCGTCCACTTCGTCGTCGGTCGCCTCATCGGCGGGAATGGTTGGGAAGAAACAGTCAAAGCCGTGGCATATAGTGCCACTCCCCTCGTGCTCCTTGGTTGGCTCCCTATCTTCATCCATGGGATCCCGATCTTGCCTCTCATCGGGATTGTCTGGAGTCTGGTCCTCTGTATTATCGGGATCAGGGAATTCCACGACACCACAACCTGGCGGGCTGCGGTCGCCGCCATCCTGTCGGTGTTTATCATATTCGCCCTTGTTCTGTTATTTTTTACAAAAAATCAAAATTCTTCAAATAAACATTAAAGTCCATGTGAGATTGCGATCACCAGATAGATGAGAGAATAACTAAAATCTGCCTGAAAGGTGGGGTTTATCGGCGGATGCTCTTCTTCATCACCGGTAGGTAGGTAGGTAGGTAGGTAGGTAGGTAGGTAGGTAGGTAGGTAGGTAGTAGAGCATTTCACCTAAATTTTCCACGAAGACATCCCGGGTTGGCGATGGGGAGGCTCCCCTGCTCTATTCAACCGTGCTCCGGGTCCGGTTTGTGCGGGGAGGGGGTCTCCCCCTCCCCTGTCCCCACCCCCCAGGGCGATTCCCACCACGGTCCACTGCCCGGGGAGCCAGGAAAGCGTAGCCTCATGGTCGTTGCATGGGCACCATTGCCTCACGCGAGCGGTTGGTGATCCACGCCAGAACCCGCAAAGTAAGATGAAATGGTCTAGTAGGTAGGTAGGAGAGGTAACCGACAGAGTATCAAAGAGGTGGTCCTAAAATTCTATGTCCCTTTCAAATAAAAAACAGGGTCATAGCATTCTGAGAAATAGACGATGATCTGTGGACTGTCGAATAGGGGCGTAGGATTACTCCCACGCCTCCTTCTCAGAACGGAGCGTGCGACTTTCACCGCACTCCGTTCAAGCACTTCACAACCCAAGCTTCGGGCGGCAATATGCGAAGGACTTCGTATATTGCCTTTGCAGTCCGGGTCTGTAGCCTGTTAACAATACCTTGTCGGCATGCTTCTCGCCGGTCGGCGTCGTTGAATGACATACTTTCCCAGGTATACCTCCCTTCGTTGCCGTGAAGCGCCAGGAGTAAGTCTGCACCCTTTCAGGTCGGGACAGATGTCCCTATCCTGCCCATTACAGGCAGGCATTCGCTTTTTGGGATATCCTGTTCCGCCTGCACCATCTGTTGACCTCACGGCCTCCATACCTCATTCGAGGGTTGCATGCGGGTTTCCAAGTTCCGAAATATGGGTAATTATGGGTGTTTTAGGAGGCATCTCTAGGCCGGGAATCGTCCGTCCGTTCGTTATACCGTAAGGATATCCAGTATAACCCTATTCCATACCATTTTGGTTCAGGCGCAGTCTGGTTTCGCCTGTTCCACCTAACGACCCTTTCAATGAATTCAGCGTTTGCTTCTCCATGACATCCTTTCCCTGGCAGATTGTCTGGGTCAGACTCCCGGGGGTCTCCACGTTGTCCCGCAGGCTTCACCCACTCCCGTTACCAGAAGTGCATGCTACGGTAGGGATATCCCGAACGGAGAGGATAGCATTACGCAATCCATATTTCAGCTTCTTGTCGCACACCCATACGGTGGTTCAGCGTCTGCTTCTCCATAGCATCCTTACTCTAGCAATTTATCCCGGGAAGGCTCCCAGAGGTCATCACATTGTCCCATGAGCTTCACATACCGCCGTTACCAGGGGTGCATGTCATGGGAGTCATGCCGAAAGGAAGGCATGGCGTTCCGCAATCCGCAATACAGCTTTACATGTCGCACCAGTACTTCGCTAAATTCCCCTCACCTCTTCTTCTGTTTGACTTTGTTCCGCCACCCTTCCTCTAAACCGGGTGCCGTAGGATGGGAATTCCCTTCACCATTCCCATCGATGCCCGGATAACTTCCCAGATTATGACAATGAAGTAATCGAACCGGAAGGCGCGCATATCGCTAGTTCTCGGCCCTTGCTTCACCGGCGAGAAATACCTCCACAAGAGAGCGATCCAGATATTCTTCGAGAGGAAGGAGATAATGGCATAAAGGTACCGGATCACCGGGTTCCTCGTGCTCGTCCTCGGTTTCACCCGATTCCGCATCCGGTAGGATGATTCGATCGAGGACCGTGATCGGTAGGTCCGATGCACCCAGAGCGGATGCCAGGCAATACCGCCGACAACGTAGCCCAGATTCTCGATACCGCGCTTCCCTCGTCTTCCCTTCGCATACTTCACGGCAATGGCAACCGTCAGGAAAAGCGGCGGTTTGGCTCTCATCCGGTACTCGGCATACCGGGACTGCGTCCCTTGCAGCAGCTCTTTCATGCGGTTGCCATGTTTCCTGACGGGGACGATGAACGGTACCTGTACCTGGGTCAGAAACCCGAAGACCTTCCGGGTAGAGAACTCCCGATCAAGACAGAGTACTTCGACCTTGAGCCCGAGTTCGGCGATCTGGTTGAGGCACCGGGCGATGTACCCAACCTTTGAGATCCCCTGCCGCACCGGGTACATGGCCAGCGTCAGCTGCCGGTCGCTGGTAGTCACATAGAGGGTGACATAGGAGTAGAACTCGTTCGTCGATTGCTTGCGTTTACTTCTCACAATGTAGGATTCATTCTCGCCGGAGGTTGCTCCGTAGTAGGGATCGTTGGTGGAGTCGATCGCGAACTGATACGCGTTCCCGGGTTTCAGGACGTGGTGCACAAGGTGGGTGAGGATAGCAGTGCTCTTCTGCTCCAGATCATCCATATCCTGTTTTTTGAGATGATAGCGAAATGACGTCTCACAGGGTACATGCTCCAAAAACCCGGCGATCGAGTGAACCGATTGCTGCCTCGCGGCCATCCCTACCAGGGTCTGAAACAGGTCGGTTTGGGTAAGCCGTCCCTGGATGGAAATGGTCAGGTGCTGATCCAGTGCCGCGACCGGTAGCGTAACGAAAGTTCTGTAAAATTGAATTGGCCCTGGATCCAACCTAGATTTGGACAAAGGAGAAACAGGGCCATGGATCCCTTAGCGTTAATCGAAGATTATCTTTCCGATCAGGAGAACGG
>NZ_VCYI01000013.1 GCF_030464365.1 Methanoculleus methanifontis
AACTTGGGAGGAATTAGCGGTTACTGAACAAATTTCCGCATTGCCAATGCCAACGTCAGAACCAACCCGCGTCACGGCACGGTCGTGTTGGTTCCCCATCAACAGGAAAACAATGTTTATTTTACAAGTATTTAGACATATGCTTCCTGTATCAGATCCGAGAACGAGTCTCGGATCGTCATATCCTCGAATGCAAGGAACTCCGGCCGGATACAGCCGGAGGGAAACCCCTGCGCAGGAAATAATGTTTGTATGTTATCGCATATAAACATTGGGTTCCCGCTTGAATCCTCCAAGCGAAAATCCCCGAGGAACTTTCGCCGAATCACGGATTTCAGGCGAAATATACTTCGCCCGCGTGAGATACAACGTTGATCCCGAGGACATATAAACATTCCCTCTGACCCTGGGGACCAGCACCCGGATATCCGGGCCGGATAATAGAACATAGAGAGCTCTCTTTTTTTAACTTCACGCGCCAGATGCCCCGGAATGCCAACCGGCCGCCGCAGCCGCGGATTCTGCACATGATATGGCACACACCAGAAATCACCTCTACAAACCCGATCTAGAGGCCGCGCTACCGCCAGGGCGCGCGCGGCCTGCGCCGCCAGGACAGGGCGCTGCTCCCCCGGGCCACAAGCACACACCCCTCGAAGGGTTCCCGGTCGGCCCCTATTATCATGCAAAACCCAAAAGAATCGACTGATAACAAGTGTTTTCCCACGACCGCACAAACAGAGAGCTACAACAGGAAGTCATCCAAAACACCCGAGTTCATCCATGCCACGCTTCAATCTCAGCCCGTCGCTCATCGGCCGGTTCTTCTACCACGACTGCGAACGCTACCTCCGCTACCACGCGACCCCAGAGCAGGAACGCGCCGGAGCAGGCATCCCGGCTGCCGCAATCGATACGAGCCCGGTGACGCGCGCCCTCCTGGATGCCGGCATCCAGTGGGAGGAAGAGGTGATCCGGACGAAACTCGCGGGCAGGGTACGGCTCCCGGACGGTGCGGGGCCCATCTCCGAGCGGTCGTTCTCCATCGAGGAGAGTTTCGACCTTCTCCCCCAGCTCTCCCCGGGCGAGGCGATCTACCAGACGACCATTCCGGTCTCAGTTCACTTCTTGCAGAGTTACGGCCTCGACCCCGAGGTGCACCGGTTCTCCCCCTGCCGCCCCGATCTCATCAGGGCCGATGAAGAAGGACGCCTGCAGATCATCGACATCAAGGCAAGCGAAGACCTCAGCATCAGCCACCGGGTTCAGGCGACACTATACGTCCTGATCCTCGATCACGCCCTTGATCTGCTTGAGATCGACCGCCAGGTCGACCGGAACCGCGCAGGGATCTGGCTCTACGGGGAAGACGAACCGGAACCCTTCGGCCTCTCCCTCAACACTCGGGTGATCGAGGACTTCTTCCGCCACCGCCTCCCGGGCATCCTCACCACCCCTCCGGAGGACGTGCCCTGGCACCTCACGTCACGATGCGAGTCCTGCGAGTTTTACGCCCACTGCCGCGCCGAGGCAGAAGCCACCTCCTCGGTATCGCAGATCCCGGGGCTCTCGCCAACCGGGCGGCGCTACCTGCGGGAAGCACCATGGGTCGGCGGGATCTCGATCAACACGCTCTCCGACCTCATCGGGTTCCTCCGTGACCCGGAGAACGAGGGCTACCTCGACAACTGCGGGTCGCTCGCCGGCCAGGGCGACCGCCTGCGGGCGACCGTCCGGGCGCTCACTACGGGGGAAGTCGTTTCGCTCGACGCGACCTCGCTCGCGCTCCCCGTCTACGAGGATATCGCCGTCACCCTGACACTCCAGAAAGACCCGGTTTCCAGCCGGACATACGCGCTCGGGTTCCGGCGGAGCAGGGGCAAAGCCGTCTACGGGACGTCCTCGCACGAAGAAATCTTCGTCGCGGCGGACCCCGGCGACTGCACCCGGGTGCGCCGGGAGTTTATCCGGGCGCTCGCCGCGGAACTCGCGGCTGTCCATGATTACAACCGGGGCCGCGATTGGGCCGAACAGGAGTCAGTGCAGACCTACGTCTACGACACCTACGAGAAGGAACTCTTCACCCGGCTGCTCGAAGAGGCGCTCGACGATCCCGTAACGGCCGAGGACGCTCTCCGGCTGCGGTTCTACTACCAGGATCCCGGCATCGCTCTCGGGTCAAGCCATCCAAGCGTGTCCGTCCCCTTCCCGATCGTTGTCCTGACAGGAGAGATCCGGCGGCTGCTCGCGCTCCCCGTCCCGTTCACGCTCCGCCTGCCCGAGGTTCTCGCGGCAATCCCCTCCTCCCGGTTCGCGTACCGGCTCGACTCGAGTTCCCTTTTCTGGAGCGAGCACGGCAACGCCATGAAGAGCGACGCCATCATCATGGCGTGGCACGGGAACCGGCCGGAGGCTGCAGACTGGATCAGGCAGGAAGTCTCGCGCCGCCTGCTTGCCACAGGGAGCGTCCTCGACGGGCTCCGCGAACGGACGAAGGAGTGGCTTGTGCGGTGGGCGGAGAAGTTCCGGTTCCCGGGCTCGTGGGACACCGCGACGCCCGAGATCTCGCGCCTCCTCTTCATCGCGGAGTACGAATCAACCATGGGCACGCGCCGGGTGCAGGAACTGCGGAGCGGGCCGCGGCAGGCAAGGGTCCGGGACGCCGTCAGCATCCCCCTCGAGAAGAGCGAGGGGAACTTCTGGAAAATGCTCAGCCCCCTGGATCTTACGCTCTTTGAGCAGTCGCGGGCGTTCAGTTACCTCCTCGTGCCGGACGGCGAGGCGGGCGAGGAGGCGGAGCGGGCGTTCGACGATCTCCGCTACCGGAGCAGCCCGAACCCCGGGAACAGCGGGGTCTGCTTTGCGAGGGTCCGCGACACCATCGTCGACCGGACGGCCGGGGAGGTCAGGGGTCTCGTGCTGGAGGTGGCCTACCCCCGCGATCACGCGCCTTTTGCCGAGGGCGATCTCGCGGTGCTGCACCCCCGGTTCACGGATTTCACCGTCCCGCGCTACGTCGACCGCCTCCTTGCTCTCGACGAACAGCCGGAGAACGACTTCATTCGCCTCCTCCGCGACCCGCGCACGTTCGCCGCGCCGGCCCCTGAGCCCGGAGAGGTCGCCACCGACGCCGAACGGCTCGCCCGCGATGCCGGGTTCACGAGAAGCCAGAACCGGGCGTTCTCCCACGTGACGGAGAACCGCCTGACCCTGGTCTGGGGGCCGCCCGGAACCGGGAAGACGCACTTCCTCGCGACGGCGATCCTCTCGCTCGTCAAAGCCCGGCGGGCACACGGGGAGCGGATCCGGGTGGGGGTCGCGGCGTTCACCCACGCGGCCGTCGAGAACCTGCTCGTCAAGGTACAGGCCTCGGTTGACGAGTTCGGCCTTTCTGCGGGCCTTCCGATCTACAAACTGAGGGATATCCAGACGCCCGGCGGGGAACGGAGCCTCGAAGTGCTGCCTCATGACCGGGCCGAGACCGTCGTCGGCTACCCGGCCCTCCTCCTCGGCGGGACGGTCCACGGGTTCGCGAAACTTGAGAAGTCCCTTCCATCCCTCGATCTCCTGATCGTCGACGAAGCGTCGCAAATGCGGGCGGCTGAACTCGCTATGGTGCTCCCGATGCTGGGAGAGGGCGGACGGCTCGTTCTCGCGGGGGACGACCTCCAGCTCCCGCCGGTCGTCCAGGGAGCGTATCCGGCGCCGGATGACGGCCTCCCCGGACTCGAGGACTCCGTCTTCGCCTACCTCCGGCACCGCGACGACTCCACCCGCCCCGTCTACACCTGCCAGCTCCAGGAGAACTGGCGGATGAACCATACCCTCTCGCGGTTCCCGGCGGAGACGCTCTACGGCACCGGGTACGCCCCCGCAACCGACACGATCAGGGAACAGCAGATCGTCCTTCCCCCCGGTTTGCCGGGGGGGGAGTGGATGGAGTGGATCCTCGATCCGGCATACCCGCTCGTGCTCTGCGTCCTCGAGGGGATCCGGACGACAGTGGAGAACCGGGTCGAGGCGACGCTGGTCGCGCGACTGGCCGGAACGCTCCGGGAGAGGCTCCGCGACCCCCGCTCAGGGAGCCCTTATCCGGCGACGGAGGACGGCGATTACCGGTTCTGGCGGCACGGGCTCTTCATCGTCAGCCCGCACCATGCCCAGATAGGCGCCATCAAAAGCAGTCTCGCCGGGGTGCGGGCCTGGAAGTACCCGCCGTTCGTGGACACCGTCGACAAGATGCAGGGGCAGGAGGCGGAGAGCGCGATCATCAGTTACGGCGTGAGCGATGTCGAGACCGCCCTTCGCGAGGCCGAGTTCATCTACAGCAGAAACCGCCTGAACGTATCGCTGACCCGGAGCCGGGCGAAGTGCGTGGTCTTCTTGCCCCGGCCGCTCCTCGAACCGCCGCTTGAATTGGTGCAGAACGAGAAGGCGGCGGAGGGGCTCCAGCACATGCTCGACCTCCAGGAGTTCTGCCGGGCGCACGGGGAGGAGCGGGCGTTCGACCTCGACGGTGAGACAGGCGTCCGGCTCACGGTGATGCGGGCGCGGGTGGAGTGAAGGGTTCGTCGGATCGCGTTGTGAGAACAAGAGCGTTCTAACGGCTTCCTGCCCGAAAGGATAACTCTTCGCATCGGTAGGCGTTTAAATCCTGAGCTTGATCAATGAAATTGGTGTTGAGTCTGTAGAAAATCCATACACGGCTTTCCACCTGATATCGCCATTGGGGGAGGGGCTGACGGGGAGGGGGGAGCATCCCCCCTCCCCTGTCCCCACCCCCTCACGGCGATATCCCCACGGTCCAGCGTACCGGGACAACTGGGGAATGTCAGGATAACCAGAAAAGATTGCAACCAGGCTGTCATCTTACAGACCATAGGCCCAACCTATTTTCCCCCTACCAGACAGATAACATACCGTGATCGGCAGCCTCGACCCCGACCAGAACGAGCGCGAACACCGGCTCCTCGACGCTATCCGGGCGCAGGGGGCGACGCCGGAGACCATAAGCCTCTTCCGGGACCTCATCCTCTCCTACTTTCGGGGCCACGGCCGTGACCTCCCCTGGCGGCACACCACCGATCCCTACCAGATCCTGGTCTCCGAGATCATGCTCCAGCAGACGCAGGTCGAGCGGGTCGCCGTGAAATACCGTGAGTTCCTCGACCGGTTCCCGGACTTCGAGAGCCTTGCCCGTGCCCCCAGGAGCGAGGTGCTCCTCGCCTGGCAGGGAATGGGCTACAACCGCCGGGCAATCGCGCTCCAGGAGACCGCACGGCGCGTCGTGGAGGAATTCGGCGGCGACCTCCCCGCCGACGCCGAGACGCTCGCGACCTTCCCCGGCATCGGGAACGCGACCGCGTCGGCCATCTGCGCGTACGCGTTCAACATGCCGGTCGTTTATGTCGAGACGAACATCCGACGGATCTTCATCCACTTCTTCTTCCAGGGCCAGGAGGGCGTCCGGGACGACGAGATCCTCCCGCTCGTGGAGAGGACGCTGTACCGCGAGAACCCGCGGGAGTGGTATAGCGCGATGATGGATTACGGTACGGTCTTAAAGAAACGAACAGCGAACCCGAACCGGAGGAGCGCGTCCTACTCCCGGCAGAGCCGGTTCGAGGGATCCGACCGCCAGATCAGGGGACGGATCCTCGCACTCGTCCTTGAGGAGGGGACGGTCACGGAGAAGGAGGTGATCCTCCGGCTCTGCGAAGAGCCCGGACGGGTGAAGCGGATCCTCGGCGACCTCGCACAGGAGGGGTTCGTCGCCGAGAGCGAAGGCACGTATACCTGCAGGTAAGGTTGATGCCTGTACGGGATCACCCGTGAGAGCCATGAAGATCGGCTACCCGTGCATCAACCGGAGCATCGGCTGCTCCTCGGGCCGCACGTTTCGGCTCTCCTCCTACTCCGACGAACGACTGGAGGAGACCGTCCGGGAAAACCTCCGCTGTCTTGATGAGATCCTCCGTTTCAATCTCAAAGAGTGCATCCTCTTCTTCCGGATCGGCTCCGGCCTCGTGCCGTTTGCATCGCACCCGGTCTGCACCGCCCCGTGGGAGGAGACCTTCGCGAAGACGTTGCAGGAGATCGGCCGGTTCGTTCGCGAGCATGAGATGCGGATCTCCATGCACCCCGACCAGTTCGTCGTTATCAACGCAAAAGACCCCGGTATCATCGAGCGAAGCGTCGCGGAACTCCGCTACCACGCCGCCCTTCTCGATGCCATACACCTCGATGAGACCGCGAAGATCCAGATCCACGTCGGCGGGGTCTACGGCGACCCGGAATCCGCCATGAAACGATTCTGCACGGAATATTCCCGGCTCGACGAGAGCATCCTCCGCCGGCTGGTCGTCGAGAACGATGACTCGCGTTACACTCTGGCCGACTGCCTCCGCATCCACGAAGAGATCGGCATCCCGGTGCTCTTCGACGTCTTCCACCACACCGTCAACCCCTCCGGCGCCGGGGTGGCCGAAGCGGTCGAACTGGCCGGCGCGACCTGGCAGCCTCGCGACGGCACCCCGATGATCGACTACAGCACCCCGATGCCCGGCGGGCGGAAGGGGCGGCACGCGGAGAGCCTTGATAATGCCGATTTCGAGCGGTTCCTCACCGAGACCGCACCGTCCGATATGGACATCATGCTTGAGATCAAGGATAAGGAGAAGAGCGCTCTTGCCGCCGTCGGGATCGCCCGTCGGGACGGGCGATTCCTCCTGCCGCGAGAGCGGTAGCCCGGTCAGGGCGTAACGATCTCCAGCGTCGGCGGGACGAGCGCCGCGCTGATGGCGTGGCAGATCCCGTTGGTGCAGAACGCATCGGACTCGACTATGGGAACACTGTTGACGGTTATCCCCCGATCGGACGACCGTATGACGAGATCCGTCCCAAGGCTCGACCTGACGGCGGAGATGCTCCGGAGATCCTCTGAGGTCAACTGCCCCGGCACGACGTGATAACTCGCGATGAGAAGGAGTTTGTCCGCATCCTGCCGGATCTCGTCCATCCTGTCCCTGGGAACCCTTGAAAACGCCTCGTCCGTCGGGACGAAGACCGTGTACGGCCCCCTCTCGCGGAGCATCGGTTCCATGCCGGCAATCCGGATCAGATCGAGAAACACGCTGAGGTTCTCGGAGTCCTCCAGGGTATCGATGATATTCTTCATGCTGCTCTCTCCACGCGCACCACTACACGCACCAGATTATTTATACGTTTGGCTATCCGTGTACGGCGACAGTTCTCTCAACGAGAGGCAGGAGCAATGCGGAGACCGCGTGGCAGATCCCGTTGGTGCACCACGCATCGGACTCCACGACCGCCACGTCGTTGACAAGCACCCCTTCCGCCGCAACCTCCACGGTCAGGTCTTCTCCCTGAAGCGACCGGAGCGTCCGTATGCCGAGCAGATCGATCATGGAGTGTACTCCGGGGACGATGTGGTAGTCAAGGGTATCACCGAGCCGGTCGGCGTTCCGGCGGATCGCTTCGAGTTCTGACCGGGGAACCTTATGGAACGCATCGTCGTCCGGTACAAAGAGGGTGTACGGCCCTTCGGTGCTCAACCGCTCCTCCATTCCGGCCGCCCGTACGAGGTCAAGAAAGACGTCAAACGATCCCGAATCACGCAAAGTCGCGAGGATACTCTTCATGCGAACCAGCTCCCGCCGGGAGATGGAGGGGCGTGAGTATATAATATTACGGGTAATCCCGCCGGTTCTCGCCGCCGGATGTCACCCGGGCCAGAACCTACTTCTTCACTCGCGCCTCGACCGCCCGCGGCAGGAGCACCCTGTCGATGACGTGGTAGATGCCGTTCGTACACTCAACGTCGGGCTGGATAACGGCGGCATCGTTCAGCCGTATCGCGGAAGGGGGCCCTGCGATATCCAGGTGATCCCCCTGTAGCGTCCTGATCGCCTCCATCTGCGCGAGTTCGTGCGCGGTGAGTTTGCCCTGGATCACGTGGTACATGATCATGCCTGTGAGCCGCTCCCGGTCAGTCGTGACGGCGTCCAGCACCTCCCGGGAAAACCCAGAGTACGCCTCGTTCGTTGGGAACAATGCCGTATACTCCCCCCTTCCCCGGAGCGTCTCCGCCATCCCTCCGGCCTGCAGCATCGCAACGGAGGTGCTCAACCGTTCATCTTCCAGGGCCGTCTCAAAAATACTCTTCATGGGTAACCACCGGATCATTTTGCTAGATATATAAAATTACGGACATGATGCCCGGGGCCCAGGGAGAGGGTATCAGGTCAGATGAGCATCGTATCCTGTCACCGTCTCCTGCGGGGCGCGGAGCGCTCGCCATCTCTCTCAGGCGGGGAATCAAAAAAGGGTTTCCGGCCGGACGGGGCGCCACGGGCTCAATCGCTCACTGCCATGTAGGCTTCATAAGCCTCCGAGAGCGTCGTGAAGGGAACGCTGTCGAGGGCATGGATGATGCCGTTCTCCGCCTCGATGTCCCCCTCGACCACGAGGGCCTCGTCTACCTGCGTGCCCCGGTCGGTATTCCTGACCATGATGGTGTTCCCTTCGACGGTCTGCACGACATTCTTTGAGAGGAGCGATTCAAGCGTACATTTATGACTGCCGATCGTGAAGAAGTCGATCAGGTGCGAGAGCATCTGCTTGTCGTTTAAGATCATCGACCGGTTCGGTTCGGGGATCGCGTCCCATGCCGAGTCGACCGGAGCAAAGAACGTCATCGGCCCCTCGCCCTGCAGCATCTCATCCTCGCCGAGGGTCTGGATGATCTCGACGAGCCGGCCGAACCTACCATCGTTCTGCAGCGTATCAACGATTTTCGCCATTACCAGGTACCTCCCTGTGGGGCGGTTCGTGGTATGTCCTGATATATAGCAATTATTATAATGGGCACGTCATGGAAATGCAGCGAAGGGACACGCGCCTCCCGGGAAGTACAGGCAACCCCGTCCCGGCAACCAAGAAATACTCTCACTCGCGGGTCAGGTCGGCGATATACCGCTCAAAGAGTTCGAGCGCCTCCCACTCCCGGGAGCCGCCGCACTTCCGGGCAAGGCCGCTGTGGTGCTTGATAAGCCGCCCAAGCCACGGGTCGCGGTTCCTGACGTATCGGGTGGCATGGACGGTAGCCTCCACGATGCTCGCAAACCCCCGGTTCACCGGGTGGAGACGGAGACCGAGCACCTCCTCTTTCAAGGGAGTGAGCCGCACAACGATCGTCTCGCCACCCGACCGCTCCACGTCGGCGGCAAACGCGGCCCAGGCCTCCACGTCGCGGAGGCGGCAGACGACCATTCCGTTGATCTCTTCGGAGACGAAGGCGTCCTCGGGGAGGTCGTCGAACGCGGTCCGGACGTAGATCACGGGGTCGAAGACGAAGTTCGCGACCACCCAGCGGTCCCGGGCGATGTTCCTCGCCGTATGGCTCCCCCGGAAGAGAACCATGTGCAGGGAGCCGTTCCGGTTGATGATACCCATGGGGGCGGCGTTGTGGTCGGTGGTCGCGATGACCTCGTTGATCCCCTCGGTCAGCAGTCCCACTGCCATCCCTCCCCGAGCGCCACGTATATCCCGGCGATGGTGATGTCGGCAATCGAGCCCGGGTTGATCCCGGCAGAGACACATTCGGCATCGAAGGCGGCAAGGTCGCGCCTTCCGTCGAGCACCTCCGCCGCAGAATGCATTGTCCTCTCCGCCACGGGCTCCCCGTGCTTCTTCGCGATAAAGGTGTCCGGCTCCGTCGCAAGGAGATCGAGGAACGCCGCGGCGACCGACCCCCTGCCGCACCCGTGCGCATGAAGCAGGTCGGCGCACCGGCGGGTCAGGGCAAATCCGTTCGTCCACTCCGCTGCGACCATGTCCCTGGGCGCCGAGTAGGCCATAACGTCGGCAAGCGTCATGCCGCGCTCCCGGATGGCGGCGACCGAGGCCGGGTTGTTCACGTCAAGGTCGTCGTTCTCGGCCATCCGGACGCTCGTGAGGCCGAACGCCGCGTAAAAATCGACTGCGTCCTCGACGTCGGTTGCGGCGACGACCCGCCGTGCCCCGTCGATATCTCCCCCGAGGACGAGGGGGATGAGGAGGATGAACGCCCCGAAGTGGGTATTCCCCCCGGAGTGGCCGTTCGTCGCGAGAACCGCCTCCCGGATGAGGCTCCCGACCTGGCCGCCGATCTTCTCGGCCGCATCAAAGACCGGGCGGGCGAGGATTGTCGAAGCGAGGAAGTGCTCGAGACGGGTATCCGAATAGTCGTGGCACCGATCCACGTTCCCGGGTTTCGGGTAGGCGCAGACCTCGAGCATCATCGCCATCTGCGCACGTTCAGCTCGATTCATCGGCAGATTCTTCTTCATCGAATATTCTGTGCATGATCTTCTCGGAGAGGTGATGCTTGCACCGCATGTACTCGCGCGCAGAGAGGCCCTTCTTCTCAAGCGTCATGTTGCGGAACATGCAGGGAGAACTGATCTTGCAGCACCAGGCGAGGCTCCCGAAACAGGTGCTCTTCCCGTCTTCGAGCGGGGTACCCTTCACCGCCTCCTGCTTGAGGTTCAGGTAATCGTCGCGGGAGAGCCCGACCTTATCGAGGGCAGGGAGGAGCGGGCAGGCCTTCACCGGCATGCAGCAGAAGGCAAGCGCCCTGATATCTCCGCCGCGGCAGAGCTGTTTCGGGGCGTTGTACCAGCCGCCCTCCTCGGCCGACCGCGTGATGGCGGCATCGAGGCCGGCGAGCGTCCAGGTATCGGACTGCCGGGCGAGCGAAACGAGATCCGCCCCGTGGGAGAAGGCGTCCATCGCCTTGTCGAAGGTGGTGATGGAGTTGTTCGCGATCAGCGTCAGGGGAGAGGCATTACGGATCTGGCGGACCTTGTTGTGCCCGAAGTCCATCAAGTCGACGTGGAGGATATCCGCGCCCGCCTTCCAGACGGTGCGGGCGAGGTCAGCGTCGTTCGCCGCGACACCGGCCCGGATCTTCACCGAGACGGTCACGTCCTCGGCCTTCAGCGCCAGGATGATCTCGACGAGTTTCGCCGGGTGCTGGAGGAGATACTCGCCGCAGCCTGCCTCAAGCATCGCCGGCTGCCTGCAGTGGGCATCGATCTCGTAGATCACCACGTCCTCGAACGCCTGGGCGACCCCGGCGTAGGAGGCAGGCGTGCTCCCGCGGAGGTTGATACCCGTGACAACGTCACTCTGTTTCAGGGCGTCGATCTCCCGGCCCAGCGCTTCGAGGGGATCGTCGTACAAAAATTCTTTACGGCCTTCCTCGGCCATCCGCCGGCTCGCTTCAAGAGTGGGAGCGTCGATGGAGTAGCCCCCGATGAAAGCCGCCCCGACGTGATCGGCCCGCTCAATAACATATGCCGCATCCACGATCCCGGCCATGGATGCTATTGCCACCGGTGTTTTTACGATTCGATCGTTTATGAGGAGCTCAAAACGATCATATGCTTCCATCATACTTCTACATCAGTTGGCGGTGAGAGAGGATATTGGTTTGTGTCAAGTCCCGGCAGGTCGTACTCTTCACCGGAGCGGTCGAGGGCACAGCAGAGCCGGAAATCGTCTATCGAGATGCCGGGGACGTTGCCGTAGTAGCCGAGAACTGTATCCCAGGGCATGAGGTATGCCTCCTTTGCTCTCCCCGCACCGAACCGGAACTCGACGGCGAGGAACCCACGGCGACCCGTCCTCTTGATGAAGTCGGCGATCGCATCGACCTGGTGGACGTTGTTCTTGTCGAAATGGAAGTGCTGGGAGAAGTAGAGTTTCTTGCCCGATATCGACTTGCACTCGATGGCCAGGTAGTAGCGTGGGTCGAGAGAGTCCACGAGGACATCGACATACTGGGTATTGAATTTGCTCTGCTTGAGCCGGTAGGCGAACCCGTGGATCTGCCGGTGCGTGAAGAATCGGTTGATGCAGTAGGTGATCTCCCGTTCGAAGTTTGCCATCACATAGATCTTGAACCGGGCCCTTAAAAACAATCGGTAATTATTTTAATAGGGTATCGTATTACCTTGTATTATATGACTGGCAAAGGCATGTTACTGGTTGGGCACGGGAGCAAGCTTCCCTACAACAAGGAACTCACCGAGACCACCGCGAAATTCATCGCTGAAAAGACGGATGAATACATCGTCAAATCCGGATTCATGAGCCTCAACACCCCGACGGTGGAGGAGCAACTCGAGGCGTTCCGGAGCGAGGACATCGATATGCTGGTCGTTGTGCCGCTGTTCCTTGCGAAGGGTGTTCATATCAACAAAGACATACCGGAGATTCTTGGCCTTCCTGAAGGGCAACGGCGCGGCACGTTCCAGCTGAACGGGAAGTCTGTACCGCTCGTCTACGCCAACCCCATCGGTAGCGACCCGCTCCTCGCCGAACTGATGCTGAAGAACGCGTCCGACGCGATTGCCGAACTGAAACCCTGAACGACATGCGAATCCTGGTGCTGGATACCATCCACGGCGGGGCGGAACTCGCCGGGGCACTCCGTGGTGCCGGCCACCAGGTGGACGAGGTGGACGTCTACCGCGGACAGGCCGGTATCCCCATCGAAGAGGCACTCGGCCGGACCTACGACCTCGTCACCGCCCCGGTTCACCTCGATCCCGATCACCCGCTTCTGCGGCGCCACGGCCCTGCAGTCTCGCACCACGAGATGGTGAAACGGATTTTCGACGATGGCCGGCTCCCGCATCCTTTCATCGAGATCACCGGGACACGCGGGAAGACCACGACCGCCCACGCCCTCGCCTCGCTGCTGCCGGGTCCCGGCATCCTGCACACCTCGACCGGAACCTACCGCTACCCGGAGCGGGAGGTGCTCTGGAAGAAGAGCATCACACCCGCTTCCCTGATTGCGGCGGCACGTGAGGCGGAACGGATCGGCGGCTGGCTGGTCGCCGAGGAGTCTCTCGGGGTCACCGCCGCCGGGGACGTGGTGGTGCTGACCTCGCCGGAGGACTACCCGGTCGCGGCTGGGAAGAAGCGCGCGATCGCGGAGAAGTGCCGGCTGCTCGCCCGGGCGCGGACGGTCGTGCTCCCGCCGGGGATCGACCTCCCCGGAGCGGTCGCGGCCGACAGTATGGTATCCTTCGAGGGGCAGACCTGCCGCTACTCCGGGAACGGAATCAGCGGATCGTTTGAGAACCCGCTCTGCACTCTACCAGGCTACTGGACGCCGCTCGCGCTCGCGGCCGCGACCGCCTGCGTGCTCGGGGTCGACCCTTCCCCTCTCAGACGGTTCGCCGCCCTGCCCGGACGGATGGCGGCCCGCCGGGAGGGGGAGATCCTGATCATCGACAACGCGAACAGCGGGACGAACATGATGACCACCGTTGAGGCCGCCCGCTACGCGAGGGAACTCTCCGGCGACGCACCCCTGACCCTCGTCATCGGCGAGGAGGCACAGGCGATCTGCGAGGGGTTCTCCAGGAACGATATCCTGCGGACGGTTTCGACCATCGCTCCTGCGGAGACGATCTACGTCGGGGAGGGGCATCCGGCGGCGACGCTCGAGGAGGGGCTCAAGGCCGCTAAAAAGATCACCCCGGCGGGCGCAATCGTCCTCGCGGTAAAGACGTGGAGATAAGTATGGACTACATTCAACCAAGACCGAGTTCTATCGTCGCGGCGCTGTATACCGCCCGCGACCTGGGGGTGGACGTGGCAATCCTCCACGGCCCGTCGGGCTGCTCGTTCAAGCACGCCCGTCTCCTCGAAGAGGACGGCATGCGGGTCCTGACGACATCGCTTGCCGACAACGAGTTTATCTTCGGCGGGCACGAGCCGCTGATGCGGGTTCTCCGTCACGCGGAGGAGACATTTCGCCCCCATCGGATGGCGGTCGTCGGAACGTGCGTTGCGATGATCATCGGCGAAGACCTCCAGTCTGCGATCCACGACGCCGGGGTAGCGACCCCGGCGATCGCCGTGGACATCCATGCCGGGTTCCGGGAGAACATCGACGGAGTGCTCGCGACGCTTGAGCCCGCGGCCGATGCCGGGTGGATCAGCGCCGACGAACTTGAACGCCAGCGCTACCTCCTCGGGAAGGCAAACGAGGTGGAGCGGCTGCGGGGAGCGGCTTCGCGGACCTACATCGAGCCCTCCCGCGGCGACCTCAAGCACGTCGCGGCAGAGCGGCTCGTCGAACTCGCCGGCTCCGGTGCTACGGGGGTCGCGGTCATGAACGCGAAGAAAGAGACCGCCTACATGTTCGCCGACGAGCTCATCGCGCTTCACGACGCATGTCCGGACGCCGCCGTTACCTACGTCGCGAACCTCGAGGACCGCGGCCTCCCGAAGGTCAGGGAGGACGCTGCCCGTATCCTCGCCGGTATGTGGGAGCGCGGGGTCGACCTCGAACTCCTCGGGGCGCTCGACGAGTACGGGGCGAACGGCCCCGCGGTCGGGGAGCGGATCCGGGAGCTCAACCCCGACTTCGCCCTGATGGTCGGGGTTCCGCACGCCGTCCCGCCGGAGTACACAGACGGTATCGAGGTCTTCTCGGTCACGAACGGCCCCCGGCAGGTGGAGCCGCTCCGGGAGATGGGGCACCGGCACGTCATGGTCGAGATCGACCTGCATCCGAAGACCCTCGGCGTCCGGGATATCGTCGCAAGCGAGTTCGGGGCGGTTCTCCGGAGCATGCGATGAAGTCCTTCCTTGTTGCCGGCGACCGTTCCGGGAGCGGGAAGACGAGCATCACCCTGGCGCTCTCGGCCCTCCTCTCTGCCGACCGGGCCGTCCAGACCTTCAAGGTGGGGATGGACTACATCGACCCTTCCTACCTTGCCGGGGTGACCGGGCGGCCCTGCCGGAACCTGGACGGTTACGTGATGAGCCCGGACGAGGTCCGGGCGGTCTTTGCCCACGGGTGCCGGGGAGCGGACGTGGCGGTCGTCGAGGGAGTGCGTGGGCTCTTTGAGGGCGCGGAGGCGCTCACCGACCTCGGGAGCACGGCCGCGATCGCGAAACAACTCGATCTCCCGGTCATCCTGGTCGTCAACGCCCGGAGCATCACCCGGAGCGCGGCGGCGATCGTGAAGGGCTTTTTGGCCTTCGACCCCGACGTCGATATCCGGGGAGTCATCTTGAACAACGTCACCGGAACCCGCCACCGGGAGAAAGCGGTCCGTGCGATCGAGCACTACTGCGGTATCCCCGTCGTCGGTGTAATCCCCCGCACGGCGGAGATGGAACTCGGCATGCGCCACCTCGGCCTCGTTCCCTACCGGGAGGGGCAGGAGCACGGGGAGTTCCTCGCCCGGATCGAGACGGTGAAGCAGATGATCGCCGACCACATCGACCTGGACGCCCTGCTCTCCCTCGCACGAGAATCCGAGCCGCCGGCGGAGGAGAGTTCCGTCTACGAAGCGGCCGAGCCGGACGTCCGGATCGGCGTCGCGCACGACGAGGCGTTCAACTTCTACTACGCCGATCTCTTCGACGTGCTCTCTTCGTGCGGGGCGGAGGCGATTCCGTTCTCCCCGATTCACGATCGGCTGCCGGAGGCCGACGGCTACGTCCTCGGCGGCGGCTACCCGGAGCTCTTCGGCGCGGAACTCGAGGCGAACACCGCGATGCGGGAGGGGCTCCGGGAGGTCTCCCGGAACGGCACACCGATCTATGCGGAGTGCGGGGGGCTGATCTACCTCACCGACCGGATGGTGCTTGCCCCGGGGTTCGCGGGGTCGGGAGAGAAGGAGACCTACGAACTCGCCGGGGTCTTTAAGGGCGCAACGAGGATGCCAGCCCGCCGGATGCTCGGCTACGTCGTCGGGACGAGCGCGGCGGGAAGCCCCGTGGGCGAGGCGGCGTTCCGCGGCCATGAGTTCCACTACAGCAGCGTCGACCTCGCGCCGGAGACGCGCTTCGCCTACCGGCTGAGCCGGGGAAGCGGGATCCAGGACGGTTTCGACGGCGCGGTCCGGGACCGGACGATCGGGAGTTACATCCACCTCCACCCGGTGGCGAGCAGAGGGATGCTCGCGCACTTCGTGGACTGCTGCCGGGGCTGACGGGGGCGCAGGCGATATTTTTTTGAGACGTCGCGTGGGCGGGCAGTAGAGAATGGGAATAGAGCCTCACGCGAAGAGCGCGAAGCCGCGAAGTGCGACCTCCCCCGCGGGGAGGGAGCATGAGCACCGTCAGGTGCGAAGGGGAGTTGCTCTCAGATAAACCGATCTTCGCGTTCTTCGCGGCTTCGCGTGAACTAACGGGTGCGGATAGCGATGCAGTCGCACACGAAGTGCAACGTTCCATAGGAACAGAGTTCACGGGACATCACGCTTCCGGCCGTCCCGTCCGCCATCGGGCGGCGCACGAAACGCAAAACATACAAGCGAATCGATACCACACTACTGCCATGATAATTTATCTCGACGGCAAATACATCCCCGAAGAGGAGGCGAAGGTCTCGGTCTTCGACCACGGGCTCCTCTACGGCGACGGCGTTTTCGAGGGGATACGGGCCTACAACGGCAGGGTCTTCCGTCTCGACGAGCACATCGCACGGCTCTACGACTCGGCGAAGGCAATCGACCTTGCCGTCCCGATCACGAGGGAGGAGATGGCCGAAGCGATCAAGGAGACCCTGCGGAAGAACAACCTGCGGGACGCCTACATCCGCCCGATCGTGACGAGAGGCATCGGCGACCTCGGCCTCGACCCCCGGAAGTGCGAGAAACCGACCGTCATCGTCATCGCCGTCACCTGGGGCGCGATGTACGGCGACCTCTACGAGAAGGGGCTCCGGGCGGTCTGCGTCTCGGTCCGGCGCACCCCGCCGGAGTCGATGCCGCCGAATGTCAAGAGTTTGAACTACCTGAATAACATCCTCGCGAAGATCGAGGCGAACTACCGCGGCGTCGATGAGGCGATCTTCTTCGACACCAAGGGCTACATCGCCGAGGGGTCGGGAGACAACCTCTTCGTCGTCAAGGACGGCGCCATCATCACCCCGCCGACCTTAAACAACCTGCGCGGCATCACCCGGGCGGTCGTGCTCGAACTCGCGGAGTCGATGGGCATCACCCTCCTCGAGCGCAACCTCGGCTACTTCGACCTCTACACAGCCGACGAGGTATTCGTCACCGGAACCGCAGCGGAGGTCGGCCCGATCCGCGAGATCGACGGCCGCGTCATCGGGAACGGCAAGCCCGGCCCCATCACCCGGCAGCTGATGGCGGCCTTCAAGACCGTCACCCAGAAGGAAGGAAGCCCGATCGACGGGTAAGGAGAACCGGGCCGACCTGGATACTCCAGGCATAACTTTTTTATCCGCACACGCCGAAGTTGTATGGCACTTCGGTGCAAAGATTCGCTGCTATAGTGTAGGGGCCAATCATGTCGGCCTTTCACGCCGACGACTGGGGTTCGAATCCCCATAGCAGCATCCGTTTTAATTGACATCAGTTCTACAATGCATTCCTTCTTCAGACGCCCGTTATGATAGATGGCTAGAGTCCACCGGCCACCTGCTGATAATCCCTTTCCGGCACACCGCCGGTTTCTTCGAGTGATGGACTGCGAGCAGGCACCACTGCTGGGGTTTGTGCGGGAGGCGGCGCGGTTTCTCGACAAGCGCTTCCGTCCCGACGGTTACAGCATCGGCGTGAACGTCGGCGAGGCTGCCGGGCGGGCAGACGCTGGTGCACCTGCACGTGCACGTGATCCCGCAGTATGCCGGGGATATGGCGAGTGACTGTCTATCATCAAAGGAACATCAGGCTATTCTAAAAGCAGTTCTTCCGGACAACGTTTTTTGACTTCTTGTTCATACCGTGCGTTCACTTGAGATAGAAGATCGGCAACTGATCCGTAACCTTTCCGATATACAATATCTTGTGCAATTTGTGCCAGTTTATGGCCGTTAATCAAGAGAATGGGATACTCGTCCTCAATTATTTCTCGTTGCACGGCTACTGAAAAGTAACTCGTCGCTACATAAACTCCTAGCCACCCTCTCTTCAACCTTGCAACGGTCCTCGCAACATCTTTGCCCGATGTCGGCGAAGTAATTGTTTCACATTTCGCCTGCCCAAGAACAATTGTTTTCGCAGTTCCAAACCCTCTTCCAATTTGAAGGACCTTCAGCACCGGGCCGATCGTGCAATCACTCAATTCTGCCCGGTTCATTTCGTGCTTCCTTTACAACGGACTGTATGAATGCCGCCTTTCCCTGTGTATAGGCCTCGCGGTCGAACTGATACTCTTCTTTGAGACGGCGTTTCAGTTTGCTATATTCCTCCGCAACATCAGGATGGAGAATAAGATAATCCCGGAAATACAGCTCATCCCAGTCGCCGCCATAGCGGACGTGGATATGGTAGGTCTGTCCCACAAACCCTTCCGGCGTATACCCCTTCATGAGCATCATGTGAGGCGGCGGATCGCGTGGCTGGGGGTTGTAGAGGTACCCGATGTCCACCAAATTGCGAATCAACTCCTCATTGTCGCAATCATCGCTCACTTCGAGCAGGATATCGATTGTCGGCTTTGCGATTATCCCGGGGATGGAGGTGCTGCCGTAATGCGAGATCCGTTTGATGTGGTCCTTGCCGACAGCGTGTTCGATAAGTTCCTTTTCAGAGGCATATATCGCCGGCCAATCCGGATTATACTCCGACAGGATGATAGGGAAAAGTCGTCCCAGTTCTTCAAGACTCATTTCATTCAGCGGTTTTACCACGTTTATCACCCGAGTATTGCAATCTAACGAGGCATACGCGGTAAGGCACCATGGAATCTGTGCTTACGGTAGTTTTTCCCGACAATGTCGGAAAAACGTTTCGTTAAATCAATCCGGACTGCTTTGCTCGTGGTTGAGAATGAAAGAGAAAACTCAGCGTGTTCTCCAGTGTGCGGCAGGTTCCCCGATGACAGTGAGTCGGGTATATCCTGGATATCGACCGTTTTACAGGCGATGCGGATAGTGTCAAAACAGTATAAATTCAGCCCGCCTTGCACCACCTGAAGTTCGCACACCTTCAGTCCCCGGTTCATGGACTGAGCCTACGCCGGTCCATTCACCGAAAAAGGAGCGAGGAATCTTCACCCCGCACCGGGATCGATCGTCGCATCGATCGACGTCCCGGGGGAACCATGGGGAAGACATCCCCCTCTCACTCGATCCTGAAATGACGAGATATGGGCCGAGAATCCCCCTACGCCCCGGCTTTCATCCGCGCAGGCCCGTAGTCTCCGAACGACTAATGCATTGTGTCATCTTATTTTAGAAACTTTTGTCGCATGTTGGGACGGGCACTCTGGTCTCACGCGGGAGTGCGCGAAGGTCGATATAATCCCCTGAAACGTCCCTTCGCGCTCTTCGCGGCTTCGCGTGAGGGGTAATGGAGAGTAGCGAAGTCTCACGCGAAGCCGCGAAGGTCGCGAAGAGGGATGGGAGATCTTTAAAGTTAAGATAACAACAAGCACTAAGTTCCCTGCCCGTCGTCCTCTCCTTCAGGATACTAACCGGGTGCCAAAGCCGGTACGGACGGCAGCGACCGCCGGGAGCACGCCCTGTTCTGTCACCGGGGTGTCGTGGCATTCCGAAGGTGCCGCCACGACCTTTGACAACCCACCATCCGACCTCTATTAACCTGCAATTTTGAAATTTGCCCCAAAAAAAGACGGCATTATAAAAAAAGGCAAATGGAAAAATTTATAATAAAGATAGGCCTAAGTGTTGTTGGCCTGTTGGTACGGTGTTCGCTGTTAGACTGACTAATGTCCATTAACATTCTCATCGCGATCCTTCAGGCGATCGTTATAAAACTACTAACAATATCAGATTACGTCTCATTCCAACACAGGACTGGTGTCCGATTACCAATTTGGTTTTATCCACATCGTCATTTTTTTTCAGGAGCGAAGGGGATGGAGCAGGATGCCACCGTCTCCAGGACGGGGGATGGCGTGGAAACTTCCAGTGGAAGTTTCCCGACAGGAAGATGCGAAGCATCTTCCGTGTCCTGGAGGCCGGTCATCTACACTCCTCTGTGGTACGGTGCGACAGTTCATACCCCAGTTGCGGAGCCCCAGCGCCAGGACGCCTCACCTCCCGCGATAGAGGGAGAAGCGTCCGCCGGGGTTATGCCGGAACCGGCGCAGCCTCTATCGCCACCGATTCCGCCACCCGTACGAGTTCATCTTTGCCGAGCATACCGCCCGTGAGGTGGTAGGAGTATTCGCCGTCATGCCAGCGGAGCTGATCCCTCCCATCGGCAGAGACATACCCCGCCTCCCGGCCCCCAGAGAGGAGCACCACATCAGGCGTCCCGGGAAGAACCGCTTCCTCCCGGTAGGGGTCGTGCAGCCGTTTCACGACCTCCAGGTCATTGCTGCTATCAGTGAACCGGAGCATCGTATAGCCGCCGGGGAGGTGCACCCCGTCAGCGAAGGCATACCCTTCCGGGAGATAGGACGGCATCTCCACACCATAGCGCCGGGCTTCCTCGATGCTTGAGAGGAAGAGCGGCGTGATCGCGGCCGTCGGCATCGGCCGGACCTCGACGCCTACCGGCGGGTCGAAGGCGAAGATGTCGTCCGGGAGCCCGGTGTTCGCCAAAGGATCGGTGTATTCGGCAGAGAGGATCAGGTTCCCCTCGTTGCCGTACATCTCCACGCCGAGGAGGAGCCAGGTTTCGGCATCGATCCATACCCTGAAGCGGTGAACCGCCTCCCTGTAGCGGGTGGGCGCCTCGAAGGTCTTCGAGTCACCCGTGACTTCAAGGATATAGGCGGTGCGACCGCCTATGGTCTCGCTGCCCAGGTAGGAGGCGTTCTGCTCGGAAAGCGCTCCGGCGACCGTCTCCGCATACCCCCGGACTCCCTCCGCCCAGCCGGGGTAGGGAGGTTCGGAGAAGGCGGCCTGTATATACGGCCCCGCGACCGTCAGCGCCGTCCGGGTCGCCGGGTCGTAGCGCCACTTCCGGGTGCCGTTCGAGACGACGACCGTCCCCGCGAGGTCCGCGGGCTCGAGGAACTCCAGCCGGTAACTTTCAGGGGCTTTCCGGAGCAGCCTGACGGTGACGTTCTCGGAACCGGCCGTTACCGCCACGGTGGCGGTGAAGTCCGTCGCCTGCTCCTCTGCCGCGATGAACCGGGCGGCAATCTCGTCCGCCGGCGGCGGATCCGCAGCGGTGTCGAGGCACCCGGCGGCGCAGGCGAGGAGGAGGAGAGCGAGTGCTAAATGCTTCATTTACAGGCCGCCCCCGTCACGATGAAGAGCAGTCCGACGAGCGGCATGAGGAGAAGAGTATACAGGACCATGGCAATCGCCATGAAACCCGGCACAGGTGTCCCGGGAACAAGGGCGCAGAACGCGTTAGCGGCCAGGATGAGAGACAGGACGCTGACAAGGGCGGAGACGGCGATCGGCATCATTACCCCGTTCCGGCAGTCATCCGGGAAAGAGTAGAAGAACAATGCTGCCGCCGGAGGAAGCAGGAATAGGAATACATGGTTCCCGATATCAGGAACCGTCACGACCCACCTGGTGATTCCCGTCCAGAACGCAAGAGCGGTGCAGACGGCCGCGAACGGGATGCCCCAGAACCACCGGGGCGACTCGTGCCGCATCGCCCGCAGGAACTGAACCGACCCGGCGAGCGAGACGAGCGAGAGCAGGATGATCACACTCCCGGTACCGATGGAGCCATGGGATGCGAGCGTCACCGGCATGACTGCCCAGAGGAAGAAGAAGACCGCGCTCGCGGCGATGAGCGGGGCGAGTTTCATCCCCGCCTCACCCCCCGGCGCAGGAGCGCGATACCGCAGGCGGCCGTCGCCGCGAGCGCCCCGAACCCCGGAGCGCGGGCGGGCGCCGTCCACCCGTTCTCCCCGAACGACCGGGTCGTCCCGGCAAGGACGTAACCGCCGTCGGCCGTCGCAGCGAGGGCCGAGATATCGTCGGTCGCATCGCCGCCGAAGGAACGGGCGGCGGTGACGTCACCCCTATGGTCCACGAGCACCAGCCACCCATCGTGCGGCCCCCCGGCGTAGACCGTGCCGGTGAAGGCATACTCCCCCGGAGACGGTGCGACCGCCGACGTGATCGGGAAGACGCCGGGAATCTCGGGCGTCACGGCCCAGGCGACATCCCCGGTCCCGCCGAGTCTGGTGAGACAGGGGCCGGGGAGATCGCTTCCGGGGCAGAACGCCCCGCCGGCGACGAGGTAACCGACGGCACCTCCGCCGGGCACTTCGAGAAGAACCGCGCCGGTGCCGCCGTCCATCTCATCAAGCGTCTTCGTCCAGAGTACCTCCCCCGTCGGATCGGTCTTGAACAGTCGGATGGGCGCGGCGGTTCCGGAACGTGCCGCTTCCCAGGGGTTCCTCACCGCGGCGAGGTAGCCCCCGTCGACCGGGGTCGATATGACGCTGTCCATAATCCCGGAGTCGTTGCCGCCGATGGTTCGGTTCCACTCCTCGAACCCGTCCCGGTCGACCCTGACCAGCCATGCATCATCGGTCCCGGCATTCCTATTCCCGCCAAGGATGAACCCGCCGTCACCGGTCAGATCGACCGTCGTGAAGAGTCCGTCCCCCGGAAACGTCCGGCTCCAGACCTCCCGGCCGTCCGGCGCGACCTTGAAGAGCCAGGCACTCCGCGTATTCTTCTCCGGCGTCCAGCCGGTGCTCCCGGCGACGACGTAGTTGCCATCACCGGTCGCGACCACGGCACGCACGGTATCCCAGTCCGGCCCGCCGTAGGTCTTCCTCCAGACCTCGTTGCCGTCGGCGTCCGTCCTGAGCAGCAGGGCGTCCCGGAACCCGGTGTTTCCGGCGATCAGGTATCCCCCGTCGTCCGCCTGGAGCACTGACGCGACGTCCGCACTATCCCCGCCGGGGTAGGTCCGGTTCCAGGCCTCGTTCCCCTGCCCGTCCGTCTTGACGAGCCAGATGGAGAGGTCGTACCAGGTTGCCTGCGTGCCCGTGGGCGGGGTGGAAAATGCCTCCGCCATCGCCCGGGAGATATCAGCGAGGACGGCGTTCTCCTCGTCGGTCAGGACCGGGTTCTCCCCCGCCGCCGGGGCGAACGCGATCCGGGTCACCGCACCCTCGGTCTCGTGCACCACCGGATACTTCCGCCAGATCTCACGGAGGGACTCCTTTAATGCCTTCTTCTCTTCGTTGGAGCGGGGAGAGCGGTCGATGTAGCCGAGCAGGTTTTCCTGCTCGTCATCGGTTCCGACGAGCATGACGTAGTGGGGCGACGCCTGCTTCACCGCATCGTCGATCTCAAGCCGATCGACGGGCGCCTCCACCGGGCTCTCGGCCGGGCGGGGGGTTTCGGCAGCCGCCGGGAGGATGAGCAGGCAGAGGATGAGAATAACACGAAGATACTTCATGGGATCAACTCCGGCCTCCCGATTTCGCCAAACATCGGTCCGGCACGTCTGCCGGCAGAACGGAAGGCCTATTAATGAGCGATTGGGGAGGGGGGTTTATATCCTTTCTGTGCCGTTCGTCTCCGCGTATGCAACCCTCTCCGCCAGGGCGATCTCCCGCGGGGCAAAAATGACCAGCGCCCGGGGATCCTCGTCGATGGCGGTCGGCGTCCGGTTTTCGTCCGGCGGGTCAAGAAGGTAGATCTCAATGGTGTTCCAGACCTCCGTGGTGGCAAAGGAGATGAACTTCAGCGGGCGGAGCGTGCCGTTCTCGACGGCGTAGATGTTTCTGTAGGTGTCGTCGTAGGTCCGGTTCTGCTCGTGGTAAAAGATCTTCAGACTCGTTCCCCCTTTGCCGTAGGAGATCTCGTCGAACGGGATGTCGTCGGCAGCGGCGAGGGTTCCGAGCGGGTGGGCATGGGGAGGGCGGTAATCGAGCCGCTGGGACGAGAGGTAGGCGCTCCCGTTCTGAAGGACAAAGGCGGAGTGGACCCAGGGTTCATCCTCCATATCGGCAAAGAAACCGAACTGGATATAGGTGAACGAGCCGTTCGCATCGAAATCCATGACAAGCAGCGACGACTTCGCCGTCCGGTTGTCGAACGGGATCTGCTCTTCCATCGCCTCCCAGATCTCGAGGAGCGGGGGGTTGTGCTGTTCCGCCGGAAGGACGGGGACGGTTTCGTACTTGATCGTCTCGTAGCCGGGCGGGACGTAGAAGGCTCGCCAGAGGACGAAGACCACCACGATAACGATGCCGAGGATAAGCCACCGGTCTCTCATGCGTTCGTGCTCCCGGCGATGAGGTAGCCGCCGTCCGCCGTGCCGCTTGAGACGGCGACGATTCGCCGCCGTCCTGTTACAGACGGTTGCTCCTCCACCATAGTGGGAGTTGGGACGCGAGATTATATACGATTTCTGTGCCGACCGTCTACTCGCGAGCCCCGGTTTCCCTGAAGCCGGGTAGGAAAGGCTGCCGACAAAGCGCAAAGGTCAAGAGCCCGCACCCCTATTCCTGTAGCATGCGACGCCGGACGGCTGCCGTACTCCTGATCATCCTTCTCACCGCTCTCCCCGCCTCTGCGGCCGCAACGGGGTATACGGTCAGCCCTGCCGGGAACTACGTACCCGACGGCCCGCCACAGGATATGACGCCCATCGAGTGGTGGCAGGTCCCGCCCCAGATTCTGATTACCAGCCTGCTCATCGGAACCGCCCCCGAACTCCTGGTCGTCGTCAACATCCTGTTTCTCTTAAACGTCTGGCTCTTCTTCGGCTACCGCCGGATTGCAAAACGCGCCGCACTCGAACACGAGACCCGGACGGCGATCTACGACCACATTTGCGCCCACCCGGGCATCCGGCTCGGCACCCTCGCCGAGGACCTCGGGATAAACCGGGGAACGTTGCGATACCACCTCGGGAAACTGCAGGAGTTCGGGATGATCGCCAGCACCGCCGTCGGAGGACAGACGGGATACTTCGAGAACCGGCAGAAGTACTCCCCCCTCGAAGAGAAGGTGCTCATCCACCTCAAAAACCCGAACACCCGGGAGATCCTCTTCACGCTGCTGGAGAGCCCGGGGGCGTCGCGGCCGGAACTTGCCGAACGGCTCGGGATAACCGCATCGTCGGTCTCGTGGCACCTCCGAAGGCTGAAGGGCGACGGCGTCGTGCTCCGGGAGAAGGAGAGAGGAGACGTCCGGTATACCCTCTCGGGAGAGGCTGCGGCGTTTTTCGGGGAGCGGAAGGGCGCCGGGGCGGCGAAGTCCGGGGATTGCCGGGACACCAGGCATGAGGGAGCGGGTGCCGGGAGCGGTGGATGAAGGACGGAGAGAACTGTTTTCTTCCGCGTATGCTGCCGCCTTATTTTTAATCAAAACACATTCATGGCAGTGACCCCGATGAACCCCCACCGCATCCGCACCGAACGCCTCGACCTGATCCCGGGCACGCTCGAGATCCTCGAGGCCAACCGGGACGACCGTCAAAAACTCGCCCGCCTCCTCTCCGCCGCCGTCCCGGGTTCGTGGCCGCCGCCGCTGCTCGACGACGAGACACTCGGGGAGTTCATCCAGATGATCTCCGGGGAAGACGACCCGCTCTTCGGCGCCTGGTACTGGGTGCTGGACGACCCCGCAGCTGGAGAGCGGACCCTCATCGGCACCGGGGGGACCGCCACGTCGCCCACGGCGGAGGACGCGGTGCTCATCGGCTACTCGGTGCTCGACGAGTTCCAGAGCAGGGGCTACGCAACCGAGGCGATCCGGCACCTCATCCCCGCGCTCTTCTCCCTCCCGGGCATCCGGCAGATCGAGGCGGCGATCTATCCGGATCTTGGCGCACCCATCCGGGTGCTGGAAAAGAACGGATTCACCCGGGCAGGTGAGGGATTCGAGGAAGGAACAGTCAGGTACGTGCTGAAGAAACCCGACGGTTCGGCCTGAGCCGGGGTGCCGGGGACGGCACCGGTAATGCGCACCGCACCGGGTTCGGGCGCACCCTAAAAAACCGCTTTTTACGGCCCTGGAACCCGTAGCGTCACCTGCATGAACCCACCTTTCATGTATCAAGGCTGACCCGGGGGCTGCCGGAACGAACCCGGTCCCCCCCACCGCGCCTTACTCCCCTGTGCAGCGCATCGGCCGGCATAATTCCGGTGCACACCACAGAGCCAAACACAGGGAAAAACCCGTCACTCCGGCAGGGCGGAGCCCCGCACAGGAACCTATATGATGTGCTCGCACCCTGTGAGCCTGCCGATATCGACAAAGGATTGAGGCAGGATGTAGGAATCATGGCATGGAGAAGACCGTCGCGCGAGATCTGGGGCGAATTCGACCAGATGATAGGGGATATGCAGAAACAGTTCTCCGAGGTGATGGAGCGGCTCTCGGGAGCCGCACAGCAGGTGCCCACGCTCGGAGGAACCGGGACGGTGGTCGATGTCCTGGAACATGACACGGACGTCATGGTCGTTGCCGACCTCCCCGGCGTCGATAGAGAGGGGATATCCGTCCGGCTCCTTGATGCGAGGACGCTCAGGATCACCGCCCGGAGGCAGGAGGCGAAGGAGGAACGGCAGGCCGGATACCACATGCGGGAGCGGAGGTTCGGCGCGATCTCCCGGACGGTCTCCCTCCCCACCGACGTCCGCGACGAAGGAGCGACCGCCACGTTCAAGAACGGCGTCCTCGAGGTACGGCTGAAGAAGGTGGCCGAGACCCGTGGAAAAGAGATCTCGGTGAGCGAAGAGGCCGCCGAGCAGCACAGAGAGCAGGTGGAGGAAGGATACCGCGAGGCACGGGAGAGGATGGAGCCGTCCGGGTACCCGCGCTCCCAGGACGTGATGAGAGCGGCGGAGGAGATCGAGCTCGAGGAGCGGGGGAGTCCCGAGGAGCAGGAGACGGCCGCGAGGCTCCGCGAGCAGAAGGAGAAACTCTACGAGGAGGGGAAGAGGAAACTTTCGGGGTAACCCCGTCATCCCACAAGATTCCGGAGGGTCTCGAACCCCGACTCGATCGAGGCCAGGTACCGCCGGTTGCGTCCGCCCGGGTAGGGCAGGCAGAGAAGCCGGCTCTCCTCGAAGATCGCCTCCCGGGAGAGCCCGGTGATCGACCCGGCACCAGAGAGAACGCTCGCGTAGGGTTCGATGTGCCGAAGCCCGGTGAGCGCCGTATTCCCGAGGGCGACGACGTATTCCGGGGCGAGGGCGCCAATATCGGGTGCAAGGGTCTTTTTGGCGCTCATCCAGACAAGATCGGCCGGGATGGCCGGTTTGCGGTTCTTCCGAAAGACGCACCGAACCGTATCAACGAGATAGAGACCCTTCTCGGCGAAGAGGTCGAGGTTCTCCCGGCGCGACACGCCGTCGAGCCCGAGCAGACAAAAGAGGTTCTCCGCGAGCCCGCGGGAGAGGGGCGCGGCGCCGGGACGGCACGGCGCGTCGTAGCGGTCGTTCCAGAAGTAGGGGTAGCCGGGACTCCGGCAGTCGGCCGGTTCCACGACCTCGCGCCGCCCGGCGACCCAGGGCGGGGACTCGGCGACGAAGAGCACCTTCACGCGGTCGGGCCTCCAGGAAGCGGCATCGCAGGCATCGTGTGGCAGGAGCCCGGGCAGGAGAATGCCGTCGAGGTCGGGGCGTTCAAGCGCGTAGCGGTGGTAGGCCTCCCGCATCGCCGGTAAAGAGTCCCGCGGATCCATCACTGCAGGTTCGTCGCCATACCGGATATCTTCATGGGCGGATCCCGGGTGTGAGATGCGACATATAAAGAGGTCTCAGAACCAAGAAGTGGGAGAATGGAGAAAAATATTACCTTCCAGGAACTTAATATCTCGCCAAAGACACTCCGCGCAATAGAAGATATGGGCTTTGAAGAGCCCACGCCCATCCAGGTCAGCACCATACCGGCGCTACTCGACGGACGCGACGTGACCGGCCAGGCACAGACTGGAACGGGGAAGACGGCGGCGTTCGGCGTTCCGGCGATCGAGCGCGTCGATCCCGGCAGCCGGGAGGCACAGGTTCTCGTCCTCTCCCCCACCCGGGAACTCGCCATCCAGACCGCCGAAGAGTTTTCCCGCCTCGCGAAACACCACCGGGGCATCAGCATCCTCCCGATCTACGGCGGCCAGCCGATCGACCGGCAGTTCCGGGCGCTGGAACGCGGGGTCCAGATCGTCGTCGGGACGCCCGGCCGGGTGCTCGACCACCTCGACCGCGGAACGCTCTCGTTTGGCGCGGTAAAGGTCGTCGTCCTCGACGAGGCCGACCAGATGCTTGACATGGGATTCCGGGAAGACATCGAGAAGATCCTCGACGACACCCCGTGTGACCGCCAGACGATCCTCTTCTCGGCCACCCTGCCAAAACCCATCCTCGATATCTCGAGGAAGTTCCAGAAGAACCCCGAGTTCATCTCGGTCGCACGCCGGGAAGTGACCGTCCCGCAGATCGAGCAGCTCTACCTCGAGGTGCGCAACCGCGACAAACTCGAGGTTCTCACCCGGCTGCTCGACATGTACGACCCCGACCTGACCCTGGTCTTCTCGAACACCAAGAGGGGTGTCGACGACCTGACCACGCACCTCCAGGCCCGCGGCTACTTCGCCGAGGGGCTCCACGGGGACATGAAGCAGACCCTGCGTGACCGGGTGATGGCGAAGTTCCGGGCGGGATCGATCGATATCCTGGTCGCGACAGACGTCGCCGCCCGGGGGATCGATGTCGAAGACGTCGACCTGGTCATCAACTACGACGTCCCGCAGGATATCGATTACTACATCCACCGCATCGGCAGAACGGCGCGGGCCGGACGCGCCGGGCGGGCCGTCACGTTCGTGGGCCAGAAAGAATACTTCAAACTGCGGACGATCCAGAACTACACGAAGATCAAGATCGCCCGGATCCCGCTCCCGACGCAGGGGGACGTTGAGGAAAGCCGGACGCGCAAACTCGTCGACCGGGTGCAGCAGATCATCGAGGAAGGCGATCTTGACAAGTACGCGAATCTCGTCGAGCAGATCATCACCGAGGACTACACCTCGCTCGAGGTCGCTGCCGCCCTCCTGAAACTGGAACTCGGCGGGGTCGACCAGGGCCAGCCGCATGAGCTCAGGCCGGCCCAGGGGCTGGCTCTGCTCAGGATCCCGGTCGGAAGGGAACACCAGATCAGGCCGAAGGATATTGTCGGAGCGCTTGCAGGCGAGACCGGGATTCCCGGCAGCGCCATCGGCGCGATCAACATCTACGACACCTACTCCACCGTCGACGTGCCCCTCGATGCCACTGAACAGGTCATCGAAGGGATGAAAGGAAAGACCATCGCACGGGTCAAGCTGCCCCGGCCGATCGAGATCGTCGAGACGGGCGGCAGGCGGTAAGGGCTGGCGGATCCGGCCCCTGAAAAATCCTTTTTTGCGGGCGGTGCAGCACACCGACGTGCTCGAACCGCACTGGAAAGGCTGCAGGGCAGAACGGTCATCGACCCGGAACGGTTTTCCCGGAACGGGAGCACCATCCGGTATGAACCAGCGCGATCACCGCATGGCAACCCGGAGGTGCGGGGGGATTCTCCGGGGTAGCGGCACCGGTCTCATCCAGGGAAACATATATATACGCTGGCGCATATTCTACACCGTCTGGGGGGTGGTGGCGTCAATAGGTTATGGTACAATCTTATCTTCCGGAGTCTCATCGCCATCGAAAAAATCGAGAATTATCTGCCCTAAGACCCGCATATTCGGAATAGTATATTTGCAAGATGGTGTCCTGCAAACTCCTGCCCGGGTTTGACCAGCCATCTCTGCCACCTGCCCTGCATCAGGGGGCGCGACGGGGCAATCCAGCCCGTCGCGCCCTCCTCAAAAAAAACCGGATCCCCGGAGAAACTCCGCACGAATCTGCCGGATGGCGGCGACCATGAAACCGCTTTCACGGCCCCGCCCGCCTGTAGGTGTATCAGGGCTGTACACTTTTTTTGCGTTCTTCTGCCTTCAGGTATTCAGAACGCCGAGCTCCGTGTTCAGCATGTCCAGGTAGTCCGAGAGGAGGCGGGTGATCAGGAAGTTCTGCCGGACGTGCTCCTTGCCGGCCCGGCCGAGCCGCTCCCCGATCTCCGGGTTCTCGAGAACCTGTCGGATCCTCCAGGCGAACCCGTCGATGTCGGTCGGATCGAGGAGGAAACCGGTCTCGCCGTCCTCGATCTGGAGCGATATTCCCCCGACCCGGGACGCGATGACCGGCCTGCCCTTCCAGAGCCCTTCGGTGACGGTCAGCCCAAATCCTTCGCGGAGCGACTTCTGGAGGATGACGCACGAGACCCGCTGCAGGGCGTTGACCAGCAGGTGATCTTCGGCGGTGATCAGAATGACGTCGCCGGCCTCGATGAACTCCCGTGCCTTCTCCTCGACGCGACGGTAGATCGCCCAGCCTTCGGGGTCGTCGGGGGCCATGCTCCCGCAGAGCACCAGTCTGCAGTCGACGTGCTCGCGCACCTGAAGAAAGACGTCGACGACCCCTTCGGGGTCCTTCCACTTGTCGAACCGCGAAATCTGGGTGATCAGCGGCTTGTCAATCGGCACGCCGTACTTCTCAAGAAGGCCTGCGATCTCCGCGTCGGTGAGATCGCGGTTCTTCTCCGAGAGGGGATCGATCGCCGGACGGCAGATCCACTGCTCCATCGACATCCCGCGGCGCCGGTACTCCTCGTGCGAGATGACCATCCGGTCATAGTCCAGGACAAAGTCCTTGAGGAACTCCCAGAGGTCTGTATCAGGGTTCGAGAGATCGACGTGGCACCGCCAGACCCAGGGCTGGGCCTTTTCGTAGAACCGGATCAGGGGAAGAGGCTGCGGGTCGTGGATGACCACCAGGTCGTGGTCGATCTTCATCTGCCCGGAGAAGCATTCGTTCGTCCGGAGATAGAGCCCCATCTCATCGTCCGAGAACGATATCGCCTGCCCCTGCAGCGCGTTGTGGAAGTTCTTGGTGATGGTGAAGAAATCACCCTCGCCATTCAGGATATTCCACTGCGTCCTGACCCCGACATCGTTCATGAGCGGAACGAGCGAGAGGATCATCTCCGCTACGCCGCCGCTCTGGTAGGTTGAGTTCACGTGAAGGACCCGCTTCCCCTGGAGGGCCTCCGCCTTGCGGTAGATCCCGGAGATGACAGCGTCGCCAACGATGGGCCGGTGGTCCTCGAGCGTCCGGCCGTTGTCGCAGATGCAGGTTATTCCGTCCATATAGGCCATCGCAAATTTCCCCCTCAAAGACAGTCTAGAGACTTACTGCACAGAGCATCTATGCCCACGAATTAATAAATATATGCATATAGAAATAATCCATTTAATGCCGGATTTTAATCACAGCACATATTCTATCGACATAATATGGATTTGCACGATGTATAACAGTGACGGCCAGGACAAAAAAGGTTAATATGGTGACAAAATTCGGAGCCCCGGAACGATGCCGATCCGAAGAGCGCGGGAGGTCGGATGGATCGGCGCGCCACCAAAAAGAAGGAGAAATGCCCATATAGGGCGGATTCACAACATAATACGGTGCCATGTATCGAAAGAACGCCGGGAACACGCCCCTCTTCACCACCTCCGACGGTGTAATCTTCAGGAGGATGCCGGCGGGGGCCGACGCCGTCTACGTCGTCGGCGAGTACCGCTTCGATGACATCCGGCCCGACGACGTCGTCCTGGATCTCGGGGCCAACGTAGGTGCCTTCTGCATTCGGGCCGCCCGCAGTTCAAGGCACGTACTGGCCGTCGAACCCATCCTCACCGAGGCGCTCCGGGAGAACGTCGAGAGAAACGGTGGAGGTGTCGACGTGGTGGACGGAGCGCTCGGCACGGGGGAGAGCGTCCGGATCGCCTGGGGCGAGAAGACGCTCACCGTGACGACCCGCACCCTCGGTGAACTCGCCGCCATGGCCGGGGGATGCGACTTCCTGAAGTGCGACTGCGAGGGGGCGGAGTGGTTCATCAGGCCACAACACCTTGATGGGGTGCGCCGGATCGAGATGGAACTCCATATACCCCCGATCGGGGGTCCGGTGAACAGGGCGCTTCTCGACTACATCGGGGAGCACTACAATTTTGAGATAGAGCGAACACCCGGTTACGATGTGAAGGGTGTGATAGGGGTTCTGCACGCCATCCGGAAGAACGGCAGGTGAACTTCCGGCAGCCTTCATGGGACGGGGAGGTTCTGGAAATCCCGGTCGGGATAAAAAAGCCGATGAATTCCCCGAGATCCGGCTAACCGCGACCCACCGGTATGCATAAATAGAGCTCGGCAACAACGCTCCCGGTGGTGATGTAGTATGGCGCAGGCAAAAGAAGGCGACACCGTAAAGGTGCATTACACCGGAAAACTGGAAGACGGAACGGTTTTCGACACATCAGCAGAACGAACGCCTCTCGAGTTCACCATCGGCAGCGGCCAGATCATCCCGGGGTTCGAGCGCGCCGTGGTCGGCATGGAGCCGGGAGAGACGAAGACAATGACGGTCCAGCCGGAAGAGGCATACGGCCCCCATCGCGAGGAGATGACCATTACGGTTGAGCGGGAGCAGTTCCCCGGGGACATCAACCCTGAACCGGGTCAGCAACTCCAGGTGCAGCAGCCGGACGGCAGAGCGGCCATCGTCGTCGTCAGCGACGTCTCAGAGTCGACCGTGACACTGGACGCGAACCACCCGCTGGCCGGACAGCCCCTGACCTTCGATATCGAACTCGTGGATATCGTCGGCGTCAGACAGGAGCAGGCAGCCGGATAATCCTTACAATCGTAAAACCCCTTTTAACTCCGAAAGCGGGCGAGTGTTGACGATATCGCCGGCCGTCAGCCATCCCCGGCGGGCGGTCGCAACACCCATCTCCATGTACCGGAGATTCTCACGGCGATGCGCGTCTGAGGCGATCGAGAACCGGACGCCCGCCCTGCGGGCCGCACGGGCATTGACGTCAGCAAGGTCGAGCCTCCCGGGGAACGCGTTGATCTCCATAACAACACCGAGCGCTGCCGCGGCATCGAAGACCGCGGCGAGGTCGATCCGGTAGGGTTCGCGGGAGAGGAGTATCCGTCCCGTCGGGTGGCCGATGATGTCGACGTGATCGTTGTGCATCGCCGTGAGCACCCGTTCGGTCATCTCTTTCTCGGACTGCTTGAACCCGGAGTGGACGCTCGCCACCACAACGTTGAGGTCGGCGAGGACGCTGTCCGGGAGATCGATCGAGCCGTCCATGCCGATGTTGCACTCGGTGCCGGTAAGAAGGGTGAACTTGCCGTCGCTCTCCCGGTTGATCCGCTCGATCTCCCGCATCTGGTCGGCAAGATGTGCGGGGGAGAGGCCGCGGGCGATACGGAGTCCCTCCGCATGGTCGCAGATGGCGATGTACTCGTAGCCGAGCGCCCGGGCAGTTTTTGCCATCTCCTCGATGGGATGAGCGCCCTCGCTCCAGGTGGTGTGGACATGGAGGTCGCCCTTGATCGCGTCGTAGCCGACGAGGTCGGGCAGGGTTCCGGCCCGGGCGGCCTCGATCTCACCCCGGCCCTCCCGGAGTTCCGGCTCGATCCAGGCGAGACCGAGAGCCCGGTAGATCCCGGCCTCGTCCTCCCCCGCGACCGCCCGGCCGGTTGTAAGATCGACAAGCCCGTACTCGTTCAACCGCCAGTTCCTCGCGATCGCGAGTTTGCGCATGACGATGTTGTGCTCTTTTGAACCCGTGAAGTACTGGAGAGCGGCCCCGAAATGCCCTTCCTCCACCACCCGCAGATCGACCTGGATGCCGGTCGAGAGCACCACCGAGGTCTTGGTCGTTCCCCGGACGAGGACACGCTCGACCCCGGGGAGGGTGGCGAAGACCTCCATCACCTCCTCGGGACGCGTCGAGGTCGCGAGGATGTCGACGTCCCCGATCGTCTCTTTTCTCCGGCGGATCGACCCGGCGAGGCTCACCTGGCGGACAGTCGGGATCGAGGCAAGCCGCCGTTCGATATCCCGGGCGACGGGGAGGATCTTCCCGAGGAGGCGACGCTCCTTTGCCGTCCGGCTCAATTGGATGCTCGCGAGGATGTTCGCTTCGGTTTTCTCCCCAAACCCCGGCAGATCGCGGATCCGGCCGGCTAACGCCGCCGCCTCCAGGTCGTCGACGGTCCGGACGCCGAGTTCCCGAGAGAGGGCGATCGCTTTCTTCGGCCCGATCCCCTCGAGCCGGGTAAAGTACTGCACACCTTCCGGGAGTTCCTCGCGGAGAGAGGAGAGGTATCCAAGACTGCCGGTCTCGATGACCTCGCGGATCTTTTCGGCGATGTTCCTGCCCACCCCGGGGATCTCGTCGAGACCACCTCTCCGTGCGACGTCGGCGACATTCTCCGGCAGGGTCTCGATCGCCAGCGCCGCCCGCCGGTATGCCTGCGGTTTGAACCGGACACCCTTGAGTTCCAGGAGATCGCCGACCTCATAGAGGATTGCCGCGACCTCGACATTCGTCACCCTTGAGTGATTTTCCATGATACTGCACCACCGGGAACCGGAAGACAGAGGAAATACGACCTGCGATTCCAGATTCATTCATCGCCGGCGCCTACTTGATGGTTGTGGTCTTCCGGCGGCGGCCGGTAACTCCATATGATCGGAACGTCTCTCAATCTTCGGGAAGGATCGCATGAACGAACGCAAGAAGGAGTCGGTCGCCGAAGTCCTGGCCTCAAGAGTTATCGGGATCGTCGTCTTCCTGATCGTGCTCGGCATCTTAAACGTCCTCGCGGACGCCTACGTCCAGATACCCATCTTCCTTCAGGTCGTCGAGTTCCTCAACGCCAACCTCGGGCTGCTCATCCTGATATCGGTCATCTTCCTCGTCGGCGACCTCTTCGGGGCCCTTCCACTCCCCCTGAACCTGCCCGGCCCGATCTTCGGCGCATTCGGCGCCGTGCTCCTGGTCATCTTCATCGCCAGGTTCTTTCTGCTCTTCGCCGAGATCACCGGCGTCGGATTCTTCTTCATCTTCGAGAAGGCGCTTTCACTCTCGGTCTACCTGCTCGTCTTCATCATCGCGCTCATCGCGGGGTACATCGGGCTCTTCACGGGCCGGGCATGACCCGAGACTACTCGAACCCCTCCGCCTCCTCAAAGGTGCTCACCGCGTAGTCACGCAGCCTCCCGGTTTCCGGGTCGATATGAACCAACACAAAGAGTTCGTGTTCGCCGTTCTCCCAGAGCGCAAGGGCGGGCCGGTCCTCCTTCGCCCGAAACCCGAGCGCCCCAAGGGCTTCCCGGATCTCGTCGTAGGTGAGGTTTTCGGCAAGCGTCTCCCTGACCCGGGCCTTCATGGCCTCCTGCGCATCCCGGTCGATGGGTACCTGTTCCGGCATACGCCAACCATACCCCATACGCCCGGATAAATCTGACCCGGCAGGGGCGATCGAAAAGTGAACCTGCCGCGGGTCTCGAAGGGAGAGAGCCGTTACCAGGCGTTGAGCCCGGCAGACTCTCCTCGCACCTAACGGTGCTCAAGTTCCTGTCATTCTGGCAGTCGCACTTCGTGGTCTTCCAGGTTATCGTAGGCAGCCACCCGGTAGCCCGCGTACCCGCCCCCGAGATTCATCTGCAGGAGGACGAAGATCCCGAGATCGGGCTGCACCCATACCGCGACGTCGGCATCGTCCTGCTCCGGGATGAAGTTGCGCGAACGGAGCGCCTCCCTGACATCGGCGTAATTGGGTGTCGACTGGATGATCTCCTCGACCTCCACCATCACGGCCCGCCGCTGCAGGGTCTCGATATCTCCAAGCATGCCGCCCCCGATGGCCCCCCTCGTATAAAATATGATCCGGGCCACGGCCGCACACCGGACAGCGTCGATAGGAGCGTGCCGGCACGGTTCATCGGCCGTTGAGGTGCACAACCTTCATCAGAGACCTCGTTAAAACATACAGCAACGGAGCCCCGCACGAGAGCCTATGACTGACGATGACTCAAGGACACTCATCCTCGATGCAGACAACGACGACCTGCAGGAACTCTCCGAATACCTGGACGTGCTGAGCAGCAGCACGCGTTTGAAGATCCTGAAAGCCATCGAACGAAGGCCGAAAGACGTCCGGCAGATATCGTACGAGATCGAGACGAGCTACGAGAATACAAAGAAGCACCTCGATAAATTGATGAGCATCGGGGTTGTCCGCAAAGAGGCCGGTCTCTCGCGTCCAACCGCCAAGGGGATCCATCCGGTCTGGAAATACTCGGTCGTGCCCGGCGGACTCGAAGCGATCACGAGAAGCCTCGGGCTCTTCTCGAACCTGAGACTGACCCTCACGGACGCCGTGCTCGCAAAGAAACTTGCCGGTGTCCGGGGGACGCTCTCGGGAGAGTTCGCGGGGCAACCACCGGCCGTCATCCTCCTCGGCGGGGCGGAGGACGGTAAAGTCTTCCCGCTCGGGCACGACAGCATTGACATAGGGCGGGCGGACCCGGACGCGCCCGGCCGATCCGGGCAGGGGATCACCCTCGGCGAAGACTACGCGGCGGTCACCCGCGTATCGAGACCGCACGCCAGGCTCACCCGCCGCCGGGCGGACGGCACCTGGCTCATCGAGGACTGCGGCAGCACGGGCGGCACCTTCGTGAACGGCACGCTGCTTGAGCCGGGCACGCGGCGGGAACTTCACGACGGGGACCTCATCGAACTCGCGAAAGGCGCGCCGGGGGCAACCTTCGTCTTCGTCGTTCCCGGGGGGGTGCCGGTGCCGGATGCCGCCTGACCGGGTCGGGCGGGCTGCCGTCCTGCTCCTCGTCGCCGCGCTCCTTCTCGCAGCCATCGCCCCTATCGTATCAGGCGCCGGAGGGCCGCCCGAGCACGCAAACGCCTCCCCACAGGGGATCGAATCCGCCGGAAAGAACCCGGACGAGGATAAGGATGGCGGCCCAGGTCAGAACAAGGGCAAGGCTACGCCGGAAGAGACCGCCACGCCCGAAAATACCCCGACGGTGGCGACGCCGGGTGCAACGGCAACCCCGACCGCCGGGGCTGTGCCCGAAGAGAACAACGCGACCGACACCGACCCGTCCCCCTGGGCCATCCTGGTTCTCGCCCTCCTCGCAGGGGCCGTCGTTTTCGGCGCCCGGTACCTGACGGGACCGCCCAGAAAGGAGGCGGAGCCCGCCGCGACCATCCTTGCCGATGCATACCAGACAGTGCTCTCCCGGCCGGCAGGGTTCCCACCCGAACTTGCGGAGCGCTACGACCGGATTGTCTTCGTCGGGAGAGGAGGGCTCGGCCAGGTCTTCTCGGCGGTCAGGCGCGATGACCGTCGAACCGTAGCGGTGAAGATCCCGGCCGCCTACGACGAGGCGACGGGGAAGACCTTCATGAAAGAGATGCGGTTCTGGGAAGATCTGGCTCACCCAAACATCGTGGCGGTGCACTCGGTCAACATCCTCCCGGTACCGTTCGTCGAGATGGAGTTTCTGCCCCGGACGCTGGAAGACCTTGAAAAACCCCTCCCGGTGGAGACCGGCGCCCGCATTGCTGCAGGCATCGCCGCCGGGATCGCTTACGCCCACGAAAAGGGCGTGATTCACCGGGACATCAAGCCGAGGAACATCCTTCTGGACGACGACCTGACACCGAAGATCACCGACTGGGGGATGAGCACGACGGTGGCGGCGAGCCGCGATACCACCATCGCCGGGTTCACCCTCGCCTACGCGGCCCCGGAACAGATCGCTCCGGAACGGTTCGGCAGGGCCGACGGACGGACGGACATCTACCAGCTCGGCGCCGTCTTCTACGAACTGGTGACGGGGAAACCCCCAAATGCCTGTGAAAGCCTCGCCGGGCTGGCCGAAGCAGTCCTCCACGAGCAGCCCGCCCCTCCCTCAGAGATCGACCCAAACCTTGCAGGACTCGACCCGATCATCCTCCGGTGCCTTGCCAAGGACCCCGCCGACCGCTACCAATCCGCCGCCGAACTCCTTGAAGCGATCGAGGCATTGACAGGCGATGCAGGAGCGGGGAGGCCGTGAAGAGCCTCCTTTCCCGGTACCTCGCCCGCGCCAGGGCGATGCAGTTCCACTACCTGCTCGCGTCGCTCGTCCTCCTGCTCGCCGTCTACCCTTACGTGAGCGCAGGGCCGAGCGGGCCAGCCGCCCTGAAAGTGCTCACGTCCTTCATCCTGATCACCGGCGTCTACGCCGTGAGCAACCGGCGACGCCAGGTCGTGATCGCCGCCCTCCTCGCGGTGCCCGCCTTCGGCCTCGGCTGGCTCCACGTCATCACGGCGGATCCTGCTACCGGCGCCGTCGAAAGCGTCTTCACGCTCCTCTTCTACGCCTTCACCGCGCTTGTCGGCCTCTCAAGGGTGCTCGGAACACGCCGGATTACCACCGACACCATCTACGGCGCGGTCTCCGTCTACCTCCTCATGGGCCTCACCTGGGCGACGGCCTACGATCTCGTTGAGGGCATCAGCCCCGGATCGTTCTCGGCCGGGTCGGGAGAGGGTGCTCTCACCTTTCCTGCGTTCGTCTACTTCAGTTTCGTCACCCTTGCGACGCTCGGCTACGGCGACATCACGCCGATCACCGACCAGGCCCGGTCGCTCGCCGTGCTTGAGATGGTAAGCGGGACGCTCTACATTGCCGTCCTGATCGCCCGCCTGGTGGCGGCGGCCGGATGGCGAACCGATGCCGGTGACGGGTGAACCGTACATCAATTCCAGAGAGAAATGACGGGTTTCCCGATCCGTCCAATTTAAACTACGAAAAATCTCGTAACTAAAGCAAGATATTTATTTTGACCGATTCAAGAGATGATTGATACCAATGCGAGGAAAAGCAGCACTTCTGGGGATCGCCCTGATGGTCCTCTGCGCCGCGGTGATCGGCAACGTCACCGCACAGTTGCCGGAGGAATCCAGGGATAAACTGATCCACGTCTCCGGGACGGGCAAAGTCACCACCACGCCCGACCAGGCCGTCGTCGTCTTCGCGGTCGAGACCGAGAACACCGACGTCAAGGCAGCACAGCAGCAAAACGCAGAACGGATGGATGCCGTGGTCAACGCCCTGAAGGGGGCCGGTATTCCGGAGAAGGACATCAGGACCGCCGGCTACAACATCATCCCGGTGACCGAGAACGACAACCGGGGCCTGACAACGTCGAAGGTCAAGTACTACCGGGTCATCAACAGCCTCGAAGTCACGCTGAACGATGTGAACCGCGCCGGCGAGATCGTCGACCTCGCGGTGGAGAACGGTGCAAACAAGGTCAACCGGTTCTCGTTCACCTTAAGCGACGCAAGGCAGCAGGAGTTCCGGTCGCAGGCGCTGACCGCCGCGGTTGCGCAGGCACGGGGCGACGCTGATGCCGTCGCCGCGGCCATCGGCAAGACCATCGTCGACGTCAAAGAGGTCAACGTCGGGAACAACTACATCCCCCTGGTTTACGATACCCGCTACGACAGCATGGAGAAGGCGGCGAGCGGAGCGGCCTCGACACCGCTCGAAGTCGGCGAGATCGACGTGACCGCCACCGTCTCCATCTCCTACATCATCTCCTGACCGCACCTCAACCACCTCTTTTCGTCTGTAGGCCCGGGCTCCGATCTCCGGGCCATTCCCCCATCTCACGGCCTGCCCCATCGGGAAGCATAATCGTTTGCGAGGAGAGACCGGGTCTATCGATGTTCACGATAACCGAAGTCTACAACAACATCCCCTGCCGGGAGGGGCTCACGGCGGACTGGGGGTTCTCCTGCCAGATAGCGGAGGCGGCGCTGCTCTTTGACACCGGAGCGAAAAGAGACGTGCTCGTATCCAATATGAAGGCGCTCGGCATCAACCCCGGAAAACTCCGTTACCTGGTGCTCTCCCACGACCACTGGGACCATATCGGCGGCATCGAAGCGGTTCTTGCCGAAAACCCGTCGGTAGAGGTCTATGTTCACGACGCCTTCTCGGAGAAGACGCTTTCGCTGATCCGGGAGCACACCGAACCGCGGATTGTCCGGGAGTGGACGGAGATCGCGGACGGTATCGCCGTGACCGGCCCGCTCGGGACCGATATCCGGGAGCAGTCACTCGCGGTCGCCGTGTCGGGCGGCTACCTGGTCGTCACCGGGTGCGCACATCCCCACATCGCCCGGATCGTCGCGAGGGTCTCGGAGGTCGGGCCAGTCCTGGGCGTCATCGGCGGGTTCCATAGTGTCTCCGGCGAGGACATCGAAGCACTCGCGGGGGTGGCGTACCTCTCGGCGTCGCACTGCACCGATAAGATAGCGGAACTCAAAGAGTGCTACCCGGGCTCGTTCCAGCCGGGGGGTGTGGGGAAGGTGCACCGGTTCTGAAAAAAGGGCGCGTTGGAACCCCACTGCTTGTTCCAGATGGCCGCACTCCGGGGTACGGCTTTCCACCGGGTTCGCACCTTCGCACCTCCGGTGCTTAAACTCCGTTCCCGAAACCCTTCCGGGTTTCTCCAGCTCCGATTCTGACGAACCGTCGCATCCTGAAGGAACGTCGTTCTTCGGTGCTCTAGCTCAGGTTCTCCGAACCATCGCTTATCGCCATGACTGCCCCCGCCCGCAGGAAGGGGGAGGAGCGCGAAACGCGGGCGGGGTGGGGCCTGAGATATGCGGTTCTTCGCGCGAGACAGGGGAGGGGGAGACCCCCTCGCACCTATTGGTGCTCATGCTCCGTTCCTATCGGAACATCGCACTCCCCGTCAGCCCCTCCCCTGGGGCGATATCCCCTCGGAATCCGCGTCTGGGACGCAATTTAAAGTCACGCGTGCGCACCGCAGGCGAGAATCGCAACGGTTCGTGAGTGCGACTGGCGTCCCGGCAGGAGTTTGTGCACCGAAGAACGACGTTCCGACAGGAACGACGCTCTGCAGGAACGGAGTTCGAGCACTGGAGGTGCGAAGGTGCGAGAACCGGAGCGCGGCCGGGAGAGGCCTCCAACAAGGTTAAAAAAGTTATTCGTTCTTTTCTCCGGATCCGCCCTTCACCTCAAGCCCGTCCGCAAACCAGACGGTGCGCTGCGGGAAGGGCACCTCGATGCCGTTCTCTTCGAGCGCAACCTTGATCTTCCAGAGGAGATCCGTCCGGACCTCCCACCAGTTCCGGGCCGGCGCCCAGATGTAGGCGGTCAGGTTCACGCTGTAGTCTCCCAGGTTATCGACGAAGACCGACGGCGCCGGGTTCTTGAGCGCGAAGGGGTGGGTCTCGATGACCTCCTTTGCGATCCGGATCGCCTCGTTCGCGTCGTCCTGATGCCGGATACGGATCTCGTATGTGAACCTCCGGGCCGCGTTGTGGACGTAGTTCGCGATGTTCGAGGTGAAGACCTTCTCGTTCGGGATCCGGATGTAGATCCCGTCGTAGGTCTTGATGACGGTCGAGAGGACACGGATATCCTCGACACTGCCGGCGACATCGGCGACATTGATGTAGTCGCCGATCCTGATCGGGTGCTCGAACATCAGGAAGAGACCGGAGATCAGGTTGGAAACGACACTCTGGCTCGCGAAACCGATGACGATACCGGCGACACCCCCGGCCACCAGAAGGCCGGAGAGGTCGAATTCGAGCTGCGGGAGAGCGACGACGAACGCCCAGATGATGATGCCGTAGTAGACCAGTTTCGCGAGCAGTTCGCGCTCGTTCACGGGCAGCCGCTCGGCGAGAACCCTCCGGACGTTTATCGACGCAATTCTTGCGATTAGGACGCCGACCGTGATGATGGCGACGAAATACAGGAGGCGCTCGACGGTGATATCGCCGACGCCGATCGGGATCTCCAGAACCTCCGTCACGTTGAACGTCATGAAAAGCCCCACTCCATCAGGTATCCGCGGTCGATAGCCGGGATCTTGCGAGTTGCATACAGCTCGACGGACTTCACCATCCCGGGCCGGAGCGGCGCGTCGACGAAGTCCGTCTCCGCCATAGTCTTGGTGAGAATTTTCATCGTGGCGGTGGCCGCCACGAAGTCGCCGTAGTAGATCTTCATGTCGGTACTCTCAAAGACGACCCGGGAAACCTCCACCCACTCGCGACATATATTCTGGATGGAGAGTTCCATCACCCCCTCGTGGAAGGGCTCGACCGGAGGGATCTCCGGACAGACCGCGCTCTCGTAATACCGGGCGATGATCCCGTTCGTCGGCGAGCCGTAGAGCGTGTACTTCTGGGTGCTGGGAGCAAAGACGTCCAGCACCTCGATGTCTCGCGCAGACTCCACGAAGACGCCGATCTCGACGGGGAACTTCAGGTAGACCGTCCGGGTGGCGCCGGGCTCGATCATCATCGGGGAGAACTCGATCTGCAAGAAATCCGTGATATCTTTTGGGAGGTTGACCGGTTCAACCGGATTGATGATCACCTCACCGGTATTCGAGACCAGGATCCGCTCGAACGTCTGCCTCTCACACCTGCGCCGATAGGTCAGAAGACCGTCGACGCTCTCGGCTTCAACCAGGATATCGCCGCATTCACGGCGAAAATTGCCCCTGTAACGCCCGAACATCATCTATGATCTGCAAATACTCAAATATTAACCTACGCGATAGACGCGATCCGCCGGGGTCGCGTCCCGGCACCTGATCCCGGCAGACAGATCAATACAGGCATTTATGCGACTACTCAAGCAAAATAGAGTATTTGTGGGAAGCCCGCCCTATCCAAATGGAGACAAACTCGGAAGATATAAATACTGAAACTTTCCAGCAGCAGGTGTCACAGACGATAGATGAACACTCTTTTAACCGGCTGCTCCAGACACTTTTCCTGCGCGTTTGCTCCAAACAATAATAACCAGAGGGCGCCATATCGGCCGGCACGGAGGACTCACCCGGAGAACCGGGTAAGAAGACCTTCTCGCGGCATTGCGGGACGAGAACTGTTCCCGGGTGATGCGTTTGAAGACAGAACAGAAAAGAGTCAGAGAATCAATGAATCGCAGCCAAATACCCGTGAGTATCTTCGACCATCTCCAGCAGCCGGCGCTTGTCCTCGACTGCGAAGGGCGGGTGATCGTCTGGAACGACAGCATGGAGCGGTACACCGGCGTTCCGGCAGAAGAGATCGTTGGAAAAGGGGATTACGCTCATGGAAAAGCGTTATTCGGCGAGGTGTGCCCTACACTGGCAAACTGCATCCTGACTCACGGCGAAGCCGGGAGCGGCCACTACTGCCTGCTGCATCACGAAGGCGAAGAGTTGCTTGCCGAGTCGCAGATCCCCGCACGACCCGGGAGAGTGGTCGTCTGTATGGCCGCTCCCCTCTACGACACCGGCGGGCGGCAGATCGGTGCGGTCGAGACCATCCGCGAGGGGCCACAGGATAAGGCGGTCGACGAGTCCCGCGGCGCACCGGAAGAACAGGTGCGGATCCTGGCAAGCACTCTGCCCGACATGATCTTCACGCTCAACAGGGACGGCATCTTCACCCAGTTCTTCTGGACCGGCGGCTGGAACCAGGGCGTGAACCCCGAAGACGTCGTGGGCAGGACACCTCACGCCCTGTTCCCACCGGAGGAGGCCGATTACCTGGCCGGGGCAGCGCACTGGGCTATCGAGACAGGGGAGGCCGTATCGGAGACCCGATCGTTTCCGTGGCGCGGGGAAGTGCGGTCGTTCCAGGTCGCCATCCACCCCCTGCACAACGCTTCCGGGGAGACCGTGGCCGCGACCGGGGTAAGCCGGGAGATCACCCGGGAGATCGCCGGCGAACAGGCCAGCCGGCTCTCCAGCCTCTACCTCGACCTGCTCGGCACCGATATCTACAACACCAACATGGTTGCGGCAACGGTCATCGAGATGCTCCGCGACCGGCTCTCCGGCGAGGAGGCAGAACTCGCCCAGAGGGTCAAGATCTCGATCGAGCAGGGGATCAACGTCATCAAGAACGTCGAACTCATGACCGCGCTCGACAAACACAGCATCCGCCTGGAACCGGTCGACCTCTCCGCCGCCATCCACGATCAGATGCAGCGGTACGCGGGCATCGATATCAGGTATGAAGGCGGAACCTGCATGGTCTGGGCAAATCCGCTTATCGAGCACATCATATCCAACCTGATCAGCAACAGCATCAAGTTCGGCGGCATGAAGGTCCGGATCGAGGTATCCGTCATGGAGACCGCAGACACCGTGGTGCTCTCCATCGCCGATACCGGTATCGGCATACCGGATCACCTAAAGCCGAACATCTTTGATCGCTTCAGTCGGGAGGGGAGCAAAAACCCCTCCGGAGGCAGGGGTCTCGGGCTTCACATCGTCAAGACCCTGGCGAACCGCTACGGCGGACGCGTCTGGGCAGCCGACCGGGTTCCCGGGAAACCGGAGGAAGGAGCGGCAATAAAACTCATCCTGCAGAAGTGCTAGGCTCCCCCTCCCCGACACCCGCGAGGTACTCAGGTATATATCCCGCGAGCGACTATATCATACCGCATCATTCCCATTGGGGACTGCTTCAATGATACGAACCATATGCTTTAAAGAACGAAGATATATCGAAGAGTTGCGAATACTGACCCGGGCGACCGCACTGGACTGCATCATCGACGAGCGTTTCGACCGCATAGTATACCTCATAAGAGAAGGAGACATGGGTCTCGCCATCGGTCGAAAGGGAAGCAATATCCGGAAGATGCAGAGAGTTCTCGGAAAACGCATCGAGATGGTCGAATATTCCCCCCAGATCGAGCAGTTCACGAAGAACGTCTTCAAGCCTGCCAGCGTCGTCGGCGTCGCGAAAGGAGATGACAGGAAACTCTCGGTGTATATCAGCCAAAACGACCTCGGCATCGCCATAGGAAAAGGCGGGTGCACCATCGAGAAGGCACGGCTCCTGCTTGCCCGGTACTTCGATACCGAACTCGGTGAAGTGCTCGCAGGAGGTGACGCCCATGAATGATTGGAACATCCTCGAAGAGGTCTGGCAGGTTATCCAGGACCGCGCGGAGCATCCGTCTGCTGAAAGCTACGTCAGTTCCGTCCTGACCCACCGGAAAGGAATCGACAAATCCCTCGAAAAGGTCGGCGAAGAAGCGGTCGAGTTCATCCTTGCCGCAAAAAACCAGGTTCCAGAGAGAACGGTCTCTGAAGCGGCCGATCTCCTCTTCCACCTGCTGGTGGCGCTCCGGGCGTCGGGCACCGACGTCAGTGACGTGCTCGACGAACTCGCAGCGCGCCGGAAGTAATCAGAGATACTCCTTCAGGTCGACCATCCTCGGGAGATCGTCCTTCTTTACCGCCGCCGTCTCCACGACCGTATCCTCGATCATGATCGGCGCCCGGTAGCGCAGAGCAATGGCTATCCCGTCGCTCGGCCGGCAGTCCATGATCTCGGTTCGCGATCCCTGCCGGAGAAGGAGTTTGGCGTAGAAGACCCCCTCTTCCAGGGAATCGATGTGCAGGGCATCGAGACCGATCTCAAAGTTCCGAAACACCTCGACGATGAGATCGTGGGTGATGGGGCGGGGGAGCATCTCGCTGTTGAGCGCGTTGCTGATCGAGATCGCTTCCCAGAGTCCGACGTAAATGGGTATCGTGCTGTCGCCCCCGGCATCCAGGACAACCGTCGGCGCTGCTCCCATCTCGCTCACCGACATGAACACACCCTGCACCCTGCAACTTTGAGTCGTCATGTGATCACCTGACATCAGTCTTCTGATGTTTAAACCTTGGGGTCAATTATCGCTGTTTTTTGGCACGGGCAAGAAACTCGCGCCGGACAATGACAAGGCTCGAAAGGAGACCGAGAAGGATGTTCAGGTAGTAGAGGATCAGCCGCCAGAGGAGGACGAAGACACCCACAATCGCTGACGGGACGAAGAGGCTGTAGAGCGATGTGGCGCTGATTTCCGCAACGCCCGAACCCCCGGGCGTGAGCGGGATCATCATGATGATGGCGATGACGAGCTGGACGACGAACGACTCGATGAGATACGGGGGCTGCCCGAGACCCACAAGAAGCAGCGACGCGATGACGAACTCCGAAAACCAGAAGAGCATGGTGAAGAACATCCCCCATACGAGACCGCTCTTGCCGTGGTTCACAAACTTGACGAGCCCCTGGTTGAAGTTGTCCACCTCGCGGTCGATCGTCTCCAGCAGGTTTTCGAGCCGTTTTAGGTGCCAGCGCCGGTCAATCCACCGCGAGATCCCTTTGAGCGCCCGTTTGAGGTAATCCGGGTTCTTGACGGAGTAGACGAAGATCAGCACGAAGAGGGTGACGAAGATCCAGGCGACGTACATCGTGACGCTCAGCCCGCTGAACCCCGAGGTGAGACTGCTCCAGTAACTACCGAGGAAGAGCATGGCGAAGGCCCCGAGTGCCCCGAGAACGATACCGTCAAGGATCCGCTCCATGATGACGATGGCAGTGGCGTCCCCGACCGGAACGCCCGCCCGGTAGAGTTCATGCACCCTGACCGGTTCTCCGCCCGCCTGGGACGGGGTTACCGCCGCAACGAGCATATTGGCCAGCACCAGGTTCAGGCAGTGCGTGAGGTGTACCCGGTGCCCGAGCGACGCCGACATCTTCTGGATGCGGAGCGACCAGAACCCGAGCGAGAGGATGTGAACGAGGACGGCGAGAACCAGGAACAATGGGTTTATCCGGCTGAGGTGCTCGATCGTCGACTCGTCGACGGTGAAGTACAGAACGCCCGCCATGACAAGAGCGCTGAAACTGAACGAGACGAACAGCCACTTCCACTGAGACTTCTTCATCCTCCACGCTCCCGGGCACGGGGACGGCACCCGTAACGACCGTCCCCCTCACCCCCTCTTGCGCCCTGCAGCCGTTTGCGAACGCTCGGGCAGCACAGGGGGAAATACCCGAATTTTTATTACTAGAAATATCGTGCGGCTACTATTTAACGATGGTTTATCGAAAAATCGATAGAGCCGGGAATCTGTGGGATAAGAGGCAAAAGGAGCAGGATAACCCGATCCTAGACAGTGAAGAGGTGCCGCTCCCCGGTTATCCGAAACAGCCCCACGCGGATACCGGCATCGAGCCAGGCATAACCGTAGCTGAACCGGGCGAGGGCGGCAGCGCGGTCGCCGGCATCGAGGTATGCTACACCCTGCGCATACCAGGCGCGTGCCGCCGAGTAAAACTCCCCGGCCCCTGCGTGAAGCGGGCTCGCCTCGTCCGCCGCCGTCTCGACCGCTCCGAGAGCCGCATCAAGCATCCACCGGTAGCGGTGCGTCTTCTCCTCGAGGTGCGCATCCTGCGATTCCGGTATGGACGCATCCACCGTCTCCGGGGGATGGGCAATGGAAGGTTCCAGCAGCCCGAGGCGCAAGCCGGCGTCAAGCCAGCCGAGCCCATAGGCAAACGCGGCGAGGGCGTTCACCCGGTCACCCCCCCGGAGAAACGCGAACCCGTCGCTTTGGTAGGCCACAGCCATCTCGAGCACCTCCCCGGCCGCCCGGCAGAGAAGGGTATCCTCCGGGACGGCGATCCCAGCCAGGGAAAGGACCTCTCCATAGAGAGCGCCGTAGTCGTCGAGGTTCATAGGCCGGCGAAGGTCTCCAGGTACTCGCGCTCCATGGGGTGGAGGTCCGCCGGCACCGCGAGGATATGGAGCGGAGGGCCGAAATCCGTCTCCTTGAGTTTCGCACCGGTTCCAGCGGCAACCACCGGGTGTTCCGACCCCGCCCGGGCGATCCCCACGTAGAGCGCGGGCGGTTCGATGCCGCGCTTCTGTGCCATCTCCTCGAGAACGGCGATCGCCTCCGGGACGCTCATGTAACGGTCGTTCTGGATATCCAGGTAGACGAGCGTATGGAGGTTCTGCGCAAGGTTCGCCGCGACCGTCTCGATGGGAGCCGTCGGGAACCAGCCCTTCGCGGGGAACGGCACCGAGCAGGACTTCCCGAACCGGTAGTTCTGCAGGCCCGAGAGGCCCGAGACCGCGCTCGATATGGACGAAGCGTGGATGATGGAGGTCTCAACCCCCGCGGCGGCCGCCCGCATCCGGAGGTCGGCGTGCGTCGTCGAGACCATGGGGTCACCCCCGGTCAGGAACGCTGCCCGGCCGGCGGCGGCGCAATCGAGGATCTCGCGGGGGTTCTGCTCGACGTCCTCCCGGCCGAGCACCCGGATTTCCTTGCCAAAGAACGCTTCCATCGCGGCGACGTCCGTCCCCATCAGCCGCGAGGTATACGCCTCTAAAAAGACGGTATCAGCGTTCCGGACACACTCGAGGCCTTTGACCGATATGTCCCCGAGGTCGTAGAGCCCGAGGCCCACAAACGTCAGCATCGACACCACACCCCTAGAACTGGGGGCGCAACCCAGCCGGGATGCGGCTGCATGGAATCCGTCATCATTCCTCAATCGTCAGTGTTCCATCGTCGTAGAAGTAACGGATCCAGGGGGTCGTCCTCCCGTGGATGCCGATGATGCGGAACTCCCGCTCCACCGGGTCGCTCCCATCATCAGTCCTCACCTCGATGACCGTATTCATCAACTGCTTGATCGTGGCGACGGTTCGCCTGTCGAACGACTGGCTGTTGAGGGTGTAGATCCCGATCCCTTCCAGTTTCTTCACCCGGTTGGTGATCACGTGGAGGAACTTGTAGGTCACCTCCAGCTGCGCATACATAAGAAGCGTCGAGACCGAGTGGAGGGAGAGCCGGATCGGCGGAGGCATCGGGCCCGGAGGCATCGGGCCCGGAGGATCGGCCATCACCCCTTTTTTCCACATATCCTCCACCATCCGGGAGAGCTTGATCCCCATGCTGGTCAGGCCGAGAGGGCTCGTGACGAACTTTGCCCTTGCCGTGTCCCGCAGGGTGGGTACCGAACTCTTCGTGACCGCGTCGATGATCCCAACCCGATTCCTGGCCGCCCCATACCTGCGGAGCGCATCGACAGCGTCGGAGGCGCGCTCGTCGGTCGAGATGGCAACAGTCCATTCCCCGGCACGGGGAGAGGCTACCCGGTACGCCAGGAGCTCCGCGTAGGAGAGAGGGGGCGCCAGCAGGAGAACGTTTGTGGCGGCCCACAGGCCTTAGTACTCCCTGTCAATCATCGGGATGCCGGTTTCGTAGGTGTACATATTGTTATACCAGTTATGACAGGAGAAAGTGGATAAGGCTCCCGATCAGGAGCCCGAGGGCGACCGTGTAGACCGTGATCGCGACCGTGATCCGTGAGCCGACCTCGCGCAGGAGAACCGTGATCGTCGCAAGGCAGGGGACGAAGAGGACGGTCACGACTGCAAAGATGTAGAGCTGGAGCGACGAGAGCACCGCCCCGAGGTCAGCGGTGCCCGCGAGGATCGCAAGGGTCTCGAACGCCATCTCTTTTCGAAGGATCCCGAAGATGAGCGCCGTCGCCGAGTAGCCGGGGAGGCCGAGGAGAGCCATGGTGTACGGCTCCACAAGCCCCTGGAAGAACGCCATAACGCCGAAGAACTCGAGCAGCCCGAGGACGACGCTTCCCACGAGGAGCAGGGGCATCGCGATGAAGAGGAACTCCGAGAGGCGCGACCAGGCCTTCTTCACCACCAGTTTCGGGTTGGGCCAGCGGAGCGGAACCATCTCCATGATCATCCCGAACCGCTCGCCGGGTGTCACCTGGGAGAGGACGAGCCCGGTCGCGAGGATCAGGACAAAGACGATGGCGTATACGCTGAACGCCGCCGCGATGCCGACGAAACTGGCAACGATCCCGGCGATGATGACCGTTCTGGCCGAGCAGGGGACCATCGTGACCAGGAACGAAGCGATGATCCGCTCACGCCGGGAGCGCAGGAGCCGGATGCTCATGATGGCCGGCACGTTGCACCCGAACGCCAGGGTGAGGGGGATGACCGCCCCGCCGTGCATCCCGACCCGGTGCATCGCGTTGTCGGCAAGGAACGCCGCCCGGGTCATGTACCCGGAGTCTTCGAGGATGGAGATGATGATGTAGAAGAGGAAGACGTACGGGAACGCTATCCCGAGACCCGCCTGGAGCGCGAGCAGGATGGATACGCCCAGTTCTTCGGCGAGCGGCGGCAGCCCGAGCGCGACGAACGGTTGCATCGCGTAGACCTCAAAGAACTCCACGATCAGTTCTTCAAGGAACGATCCCGTGACGAAGACGAAGAGGAGCATCCCGATGAGGATGCAGAGGAGGATCGGCATCCCGGGGATGAGCCGCGTCAGAATGCTGTCCGGGTCGGTCTGGGGGAGTTCTGCCTCCTCCTTGATGGTGAGGTCGGCAATCCGGCGGGCGAAGTTGTGCCGGTTTGCCGCGATGATCTGGGCGACCGTCATCCGGTGCCGGGACTCGATCTCGTCGGAGATCGTCCGCGCCGCTTCGAGCAGTTCCGGGTTATCGCCGAACCCGAGAAGCGCACGGACGCTCTCCTTGCGGTCGGCACCGAACATCTTCTCGAGGCTCCGGACGGCCGCCTCGATGTGGTGGTCGTAGGGGATCTCGACCATCGACGGGCTCGAGGCGGCGAGGGCCGCCGGGACGATCAGGTCGATGTTCTTCCCCAGCGACGCCGCCGTCTGAACCACTTCGACGCCAAGAAGGTCGCGGATCGGCGCGGGATCGATCTCGAGCCCCTGTTTTGCGGCTTCGTCGGCCATGTTCAGCACGACGACCATCGGGAGGCCATATTCCGCCACCTGGAGGAGAAGGTAGAGATTGCGCTCGAGACGGGTGACGTTTGTCACCACGATGACAGCATCGACGTCCTGCTGCTCAAGGAACCGGCGAACCAGACCTTCTTCGTCCGAATTTCCTTCCAGCGAGTAGACCCCGGGCAGGTCTACGAGTTCGACAATCTCGCGCTGGAAACAGGTGTTGCCGCGCTGCAGCTCGATGGTGGTTCCGGGGTAGTTGCTCACCTCAACCCCGAGGCCGGTGAGCTGGTTGAAGATCAGGGATTTACCGACGCTGGGGTTGCCGATCAGCGCGAACCTCATGGTGGACACGACTCCACGACGATCGATCTCGCGATCTCGGGGCTGATGGCGATATCGCAGCCTTTCACCCGGACTACGACGGACTCGTTCGGGAGTTTGCGCCGGATCTGCACGATTTCACCGGGGAAGATGCCGAGATCAAGCAGCCTCCGGTGCCGCCGCTGACCGCGCGTCATCGCCACCCGGACGGTATCGCCTTCCTTGCAGTCGAGCAGCGTGCAGTCCTGCCCCCGGCACCGTCCAAACCGTCCCGGCGGAGACTGGGCGCCGTCCATGTAGGAGGAAAGCCGCTCGATGGTATCGTCGGATATCCCGTGCTCGAGGGTGCAGGCCTCCTTGCTCGCAGCATCCTCATCGACGCCGAGCATCTCCGTCAGGAAACACTGGAGAACGCGGTGCTTCCGCGTCACCTTCGCTGCCACCGAGGAACCTTTCCCGGTAAGCCTGACGGCGTCGGCGTCCGCCCGCTCCAGGTATCCTTCCTCGACCAGTGAGGCGACGGTCGTCCCGGCGGTCTCCTTCCCGGTATTGAGGGCCGCCGCTATCTCGTCAAGCGTCGCCGCCCGGCCGCCGTTTTCCGTGAGCGTGAGGATCGCTTCGAGATAATCCTCAAACGTGGAAGGAAGCATGCTACAAATTCTTTTACTTCTACAAGTTTATGGATTTGGGTAGTGCCCCGGGAATCGGGGCACGATACGGGGAGAGGGTGTGCTGTGTCGTGGCAGGGGTTGAGATCTCTGCCGGAGTCGCGATCGACGGGTATCCTGCAGGTGCGCCCGGAGAGCATCAACGGCTATATGGTTTTGAGGAGGAACAGTGATCATGGGATCCCCGAAGGGGCAGGTCACGAACAGGGATGTTGCCGAACGGCTCGCGTTCATGGCCCGCCTGCTCGGGATCGCGGGGGATGACCGGTACCGGATCGCCGCCTACGAACGGGCGGCGCGACAGATCGACCGTCTCTCCTTCCCGGTCGCCGGACTCGATGAGGAAAAACTCACCCATATCCCGGGGATAGGAGACAGGATTGCCGGGCAGGTCCAGGAGATCGCCGCCACCGGAACGTTCGGGGAACTAAAAGACCTGCAGGCGGCCATACCCGGATCGGTCGTTGAACTGCTCGGCGTTACCGGGGTGGGGCCGAAGACGCTCCACATCCTCTATAAGAAGCTCGGGATCCGGACCCTGGACGACCTGGAGCGGGCAGTGAAGGGGCACCGGCTCAGGGCGCTCTCCGGGTTCGGAGCAAAGACGGAGGAGACAATCCGGAGAGGTATCGAACAGTTCCAGAAGAGGTCGAACCGGATGAGCCGCCCGCAGGCCGACGCGGTGCTCGCGGGCGTGGCGGAGGCCCTGCCGGACGGCCGGTACACGGTTGCGGGGAGTTACCGGCGGGGCGCGAGCACTGTAGCCAGACTCGCGATCGTCGTTGCCGGTGACCGGAGCGAAGCCGCAGGCCGCATACCCACCGATGCCGGGGTAGACATCCGGTTCACCGAGCCCGGCCGGTACGGCACGGCGCTCCTCTGCGCCACCGGCTCGGCCGGGTTCCTGGAGAGGCTCGGGCAGTTAGCGACCGAACAGGGCTACCGGCTCGCGCCCGAAGGGCTCGTGGACTCTGCGAGCGGGCGGCTGCAGGAGTTCGCAAGCGAGGAGGAGGTCTTTTCGTTCCTCGGGATGGAGACGATTCCGCCGGAACTCCGGGAGAACCGGGGCGAGATCGAACTCGCTCTCCGGCACGCCCTCCCCGACCTCGTCGATCTCTCCGATGTGCGGGGCGACCTCCACGCCCACACCACATGGAGCGACGGCCGCCAATCGCTCGAAGACGTGGCGGAGGCGGGGGACAGAAGGGGCTACGAGTACATCGTGATCACCGACCATTCCTCAAGGGTGCGGCCCGAAGCCCTTGCAAAACAGCAGGCCGAGATCGAGCGTATCAACCGGCGGCACGACTGCCGGCTTCTCGCCGGGAGCGAAGTGGACATCAAAAGCGACGGCACGCTCGGATACGAGAACAGGGTTCTCGCCGGCCTCGACCTGGTGATCGCCTCCGTCCACTCGGGGTTCTCCCAGGACCAGGACGTCCTGACCCGGCGTATCCTCACCGCAATGGAAAACGAGCACGTCGATATCATCGGCCATCCCACCGGCCGCCTGATCGGCCGCAGACCGGCGTATGCCGTCGACCTCGAACGTGTCATGAAACACGCGACGGCGACGGGGACGGCCCTCGAGATCAACGCGTCGCCCCACAGGCTCGACCTTGAGGATATTTATATCTGGCATGCCAAGAAGGAAGGAGTGAAACTGGCTGCAGGAACGGATGCCCATAGAAACGGCGAGTTTACAAATATGCGATACGGTATAACTCTAGCGCGCCGGGGCTGGTGCACCCCGGACGACGTCTTGAACACCCTCTCTCTATCCGCGCTGCTGGAGTGGACGGCATGATCTACCGGTTCTACGAGAAGATCCTCCTCCGCGATCTCAGGACGCTCCCCGAGCACATCTGCTTCATGATCACCGAGCAGGATATGCTCGATGCGCCCGGCAACCTCTACCTTGCCGCCGGGTGGTGCCGCGACCTCGGGGTCGGAAGCGTCATGTTCCACATCAGCACCGCCGACCCCGCCCGGCTGGAACAGTGCCTCCCGCGGATTCGCGAGGTATCCTCGATCGCGCGCCTGACCCTGCACTACCGCGACGAAACGGAGGTCGGCGGCGAAGGCATGAATGTGACGGTGGCGATCGGCAAGAGCGGCAGGGAGGAGATCGCCGGCTGCGTGAGAAGGATGGCCGAAGACGGGGTGGACCCGGCATCGGTCGACGAAGACCTGCTGGAGTCGTATCTCACCTTCAAGTATGAGCCCGATCTCGTCATCAAGACCGGCGGCGACCACCTGACCGATTTTCTCATCTGGCAGTCGGTCTACTCCGAACTCTTCTTCCTCGATGTCAACTGGGCGCTGCTCAGGAAAGTGGATTTCCTCCGGGCGCTTCGTGACTTCCAGTCCAGAGCCCGGCGGTTCGGGAAGTAAGCCGACAGTAGAGGCCAGTAACAATGTCTCACGCGAAGTGCGACTTCCCCGCAGGAAGTTGCTATACCTACATCCCGGACTTCGCGGCTTCGCGCTCTTCGCGTGAGACTTTGTCATTATCCTTGTATGTTGCCTCACGCGAAGCCGCGAAGGACGCGAAGATCGGTCATCCGAGAGGAGCTCTCCTTCGCACCTAGCGGTGCTCATGCTCCCTCCCCGCGGAGGAGGTCGCACTTCGAAACCCTTCGGGTTTCTCAAACTCCGTTCCTACGGAACATCGCACTTCGCACCTAGCGGTGCTCATGCTCCTGCCCTTCGGCCAGTCGCACTTCGCACCTAGCGGTGCTCATGCTCCTGCCCTTCGGCCAGTCGCACTTCGCACCTAGCGGTGCTCATGCTCCTGCCCTTCGGCCAGTCGCACTTCGCGGCTTCGTGCACTTCGCGTGAAGCCACGCCGGCGTTGAGGTAACCCTCACGCCCGCCCGGCCACGCGCTCTTTCAGGCGCATGCGCTGGTCGTAGACCCGCATCGCCCGCAACAGATCGATCTTCCTGAACGCCGGCCAGAAGGGGGCGCAGAAGTAGACGGCCGACTCGTGACCGTTCGCGAGCCAGGGGAGGAAGTTCGAGGTCCGGCAATCGTTGCCGGTACGGATGATCAGGTCGACGGGAGGGATGGGCGCTCCCCGGTTAAGGTGGCCCTCAACGGTCGCGGGGTCGATGACCGCCGGGTCGATGGCGCCCTCCCTGACCTCGCCGAGGATCGCCTGGGCGGCGTGCACGATCTCGTTCCGGCCGCCGTAGGCGAGCGCGATGTTGATGAAGTAATCACTGTAGTGCCGGGTCGCTTCCTCCGCCGCATCGATGGTCGCGAGGAGGTCGGCGGGGAGGAGAGACCGATCCCCGATCATCCGCACCCGGATGTGGTTTCTGCGCACCCGCTCGTCTTTCAGGATCGCGGTGAATTTCTCCTGGAAGAGGCGAAAGAGCGCCGCAAGCTCGGCGCTATCCCTCCGGAAGTTCTCGGTGGAGAAGGTGTAGAGCGTGATGTGCTGCACGCCGAGTTCGCAAGCCCAGTCGAGAACCTGCTCCGTCGCGTCCGCCCCGAGCCGGTGGCCGACCGCCGTATCGAGCCCCTGCTCCCGGGCATACCGGCGGTTTCCATCCTGGATCACCGCAACGTGCCGGGGAACGTGTTTCACCTGCCACTTCAGGTAACGCTCGTAGAGAGGCTCAATTCCCGATCGCAGCATCAGAGCGGCGTCACCTCGACCACCATGCCGCCGTTCGGGTAACGCTCGACAACGTACTTCCTGCCCGGCAGCCCGGCACCGTGCTCGGCAAGAACCCACCACGCCATCTCGATCCGTCCCTCACAGACTGCATACTCATCGTCATCAAACTCCTCCAGGAAACCGTCGACGGCACTTTCCGGCTCGAACAACCCGTATACGACGGTTCCGTCATCCGTCACCTCCTCGAACGGACGCGCAGTATTGGCAGCGATCCGCTTTAACCGTTCCCGTAACTGGACAGAGTCCTTGAAGACCGATGAGCAGAAGTGGACTTTCGGGTCGCCGACGAGTTTCTCCGCCCACTGGCGGGCACCCTTCACGGCGTTGTGCAGCCCGTCATCGAGCTCGAACCCGCGTTCGCGCATGGCAGCGGCGCAGGTCTCGCCCCACTCCAGCTCGTTGATGTTGAGGAAATCGAGGAGGGGGAGCGCGGCGGCAAGGTCCTCGATCCCCGGGAGCGCCGGCACCTCGATGCCGATGAGGAAGCCCATCTCCCGGGCGAGAGCGGCTGACCCGGCAAAATCGGTCTCGAGGATCTTCGGCCAGACCTCATGAGGCGGGTGCAGCCGGATCTCGTCGACCAGCCCCTGCAGGCGCCGGAGCATGGCTTCGTCCGGCGCGAGCCCGGTGTAGAGATGGATCTGGTGATCCGGGCCGAAGTGCTCCTTGAGAGCCCGGCAGTACTCCACCACCCGGTCGAGTTCAATCAGCGGTTCGCCGCCGGTGACACCGGTCCCGAGAGCGCTCATGCTCTCCGCAACCTCGATTGCTTCAGACGGCGACGAGACCTGCCGTTCGTTTGCAAACACCACGTCCCGGCCTTTTCGCTCACGTGAGAGCGGGCAGTACCAGCAGGTGCGGTGACACCGGCCGGTCACGAAGAGGACCATCTTCGCTCCCTGGTGGCAGAGGACGCACCCCGGCGAGAGAAACTGCCCAACGGGAGGTACTCCCGATTCCTGTGCCATAGCTGTAGCATTAATGGGGCGGCGGACGTGAAAAGGTTTGACGGTACAGAGAGTGAGGCAGGGGAGAGGCAGGCAGGCCGGTAAGTGGCTGTATCGGAGATGGTTTCCGGTTTCCCCATCGATACACGCAGGGTGCCGAACAATAGAGACATATAGGCTCCATACAGAGAATTACCTTGACAATGCCACCCCGCGCGCGCGATGACGGCCTCTCCGAGGTCGTCGGTTTCGTCCTGATTCTCGCTCTGATCATCGTAGCACTCTCGCTCTATCAGGTCTACGGGGTTCCTGCGGCCGGGAGAGAGAACGAGATTGCGCACATGAACCAGGTGAAGGACCGGTTTGTCGATTACAAGAGTGCCCTCGACTCGCTCTGGGTGAACGAACGCAACGGGGTTCTCCTCCGACCCGGTGGGGCCAGGGGTGATACCAGGAATGACAGCGACCCCGACCCCAACGCCTGAGAGTATCGTGACCATCGATCTTCCAGAAGAAATACCAGCGAAAGATGCAGAAATCTTTGCAACGATCACATCGAACCAGACAGAGCATGTCCACATGATCCTCTATAACTATGATGTGTTATCGAATAACGAGGGGATAAAAAATGCCAAATTAGAGGGGCTTGTCATGACACAGACCGATATTGAGAACATCTTCACCTCAGGAGAGTTAAAAATTGGGAATCTCGGAACTCCAGGCGGCACCATTGCAGTGGTGGTTATCGCTTACGATGAAAATAACACTCCCATTGCATCGATAACAAAGATGGGAACCCTGCAGGGGTAATTGAAATGTCCGGCGACACCGCCGTCTCTGACCTCATCGGTGTCATGGCACTCATCGCCGTCTTCGTGACGGCGGCGGCGATCCTCGGGGTGACGCTCCTCTCCAGCCCGCCCGGCGACGCAGCGCCCGCGATGCTCGCCCGCAATGTGACAGTGGACGGGAACCTCTCCATCGCCCACGACGGCGGCGACCCGCTCGTGCGGGGGCATTTCGCGATCCTCATCGACGGCGTCGACCGGACGGATGACTTCAGCCTCGCCGATGCTCCAGGAGACGAACACGACACCTGGACGTCGTGGGAGACCGGGCAGGTCCTCGTCCTCAACGACGATATGCCCGAGAACGCCCACATCCAGATCGTCGCCGAGGGCGTGGGCCGCACCGGCAGCGACTGGCTCCTCCACGATATAGGAGAGGGTATGCCGGCGCCGACGACACCCACGGCGACACAGACAGTAACGCCCACGCCAACACTGACCCCAACGCCTACACCGACACAGACGGCAACACCCACACCAATCCCCCCTGTCGCAAACTTCACCGCCAACGTCACCATCGGTACCGCTCCTCTCGCGGTCCAGTTCACTGACGAGAGTACCGGCAACGTGACCGCCTGGCTCTGGGACTTCGGCGACGGCAGCACGTCAACCGTGCAGAACCCGCCCCACACCTACGTGACCGCCGGCAACTACTCCGTGACGTTGACCGCAAGCAACGCCTACGGGACGAGCACCCTTACGAAACCGGACTACATCCGGGTTACGAAGTCCTTCATCAACTTCATCATCGACGAGAACGTCGTCATCTACGGCAACGCACTCCAGTTCAAAGGAAAAACGGTCAACGGCACCGGCGCAACCATCGTCATCACCGGAGGGCTGGACACAGACGACTTCAACGAAGGTGCCTCTATCGCCGTATCGGACATCTACATCGACGGTGATACCACCCTCGACGAAGGGAGCGCCGGCCTCGGGTCGCCAGAAGTTCCCGGAACCATCTATGTCAGCGGCGATCTTGCGCTCGAAGACGGAAAAAGACACATCTACGGCAATGTATATGTCGCCGGTGATTTCCGCCTGAAGGACGCGAGGATCCACGGTGATGTCTACGTCGATGGAAACCTCACGCTGGACTGGACCCCCTGGATAGCGCCGGATGCACACATCTACTACACCGGGAAGATCACGACCCCCTCCAATTACGACAACAGCGATGCAACCAGCATCCTTGCAAAATGCATCCACCGGGCAACGGTGCCGGGATTCACCATGCCGGACCAGGAGATGCCCCCCACGAAACCCGCTGACTGGTATGCGGCAAGAGAGTATGTCTCAGGCGGAGAACTGACGAGCGGTATGAAGATATTTACTGACAGTTACTCCTCCACCGTCTGGAGGCCCACAGCAACCAATGTCGTCATCATCGCACGCACCGGCGATATAACCATAACAGGAATGGGAGGAAGCTCGGTAACCGGCGTCTTCTTCGCCCCCAACGGGAAGGTGACGTTTAGCGGTAACTCCTTCGAAGGAGTCGTGATCACCCGCGACGGATTCTGCGTCGAGAGCGGCGGGACGACAGTTGTCTTCAGGAACCTTGAGGAGTATATCGCCGATCCTGCGGATTACCCCTTCTGAGGGATGGCGACAGGCCCAATCCCCCCACCCGGGTATCCGTCCGGGAACCGCGTGATCGTACGCAGTCGCGTCGTGGGAGAGATTGTCAGGGCGAGCACCGGTTCAGATTCTTTAGCGGCAACGACCCCAAAAGGGGCGGACATGGACAGAAGAGAAAGATGGGAGCAAGACACTCCGCGGCCGCCTACCTACACCACGTTTTGCGGCTCCCTCACCCTTCCTTCGTCCACCAGTTCCGTGTAGTCGTCAAACCAGTAGGCGTCCGGGTTGCTCTTATAGACCATGAACCGGCCGAGATCCGCCGGGTCGGCCGCCTGGTTGTACTTGAAGTAGGTGTGGTTGTCCGTCTTTCCGAGAACCTCAATCTTCCCCGTCGCGTGGGATATCACGAACCGGGCCCGCTTCGCAAGACCCGAACAGATCGTCCGGGCCTGCTCGAATATCCGGTACGACTCCTCCACCGGCACCGCGAACGTCCGGTTGCCGATTGACGGACGGCACTGGAAGACGTAGTAGGGATTCGCGCCGATGAACGAGAGTTTGTCGAAAAGCGCGGCAAGCACCTCCGGGTCGTCGTTGATGCCGCGGATGAGCGGCGTCTGGTTCATCACGACCGCTCCGGCATCCTGCAGGAGCGCCACCGCCCGGCATGCGGCATCGGTCAGTTCCCTCGGGTGGTTAAACTGCGCCATGATGTAGATACGCTTGTCGTCCATGCTGTAGTCCCGGATCATGTCGAGCAGCGCCGGATCGTTGATGATCCGGAAAGGATTGTACGCGGGCATCTTCGTGCCGATCCGGATGATCCCGACATGATCAATCTCGCGAACCTGCCGGACGATATCAAGCAGCCGACCGGTCTCGAGGATCAGGGGATCGCCCCCGGTGAGCAGGACGTTCGTGATCTCCGGATGGTCGCGGATGTAAGCAAGCCCTGCGGAGATGTCCTTATTCACCTCACGCGCCTCCTCGATAAAGAGGCGCTTACGGAAACAGTAGCGGCAGAGACCGCCACAGAGGTCGCTGACCAGCAGGAGAGCAGTCTCCCGGTACTTGTGCTGCAACCCCGGAACCCGGGTATACCGGTGCTCCGACGACGGGTCGAGATGCCCCCAGGGCTCGAGTTCCTCGACGCTCGGCACGATCAGCCGGCGGATAGGGTCAGCCGGGTCGTCCCAGTCGATCAGCGAGAGGTAGTAGTCATTCGCACGGAACGCGAAGAGGTCGGTCACCTCTGCGAGACGGACACGCTCGGCCGGACTGATACCGGAGACTGAATCGAGCGATGAGACATAAATCGGGTTTTTGGTGCTCCCAATTGTGTTCCTGATATTGTATGTCGTGTTCATGGAGTACCTCCCAGCCGACACTCTCAGTGCAGGATACGATCCGCTATCAGTCGGGGACAGGTGCATGGAAGCAGAGATCGAGAGTCAGGTCTGATCTACGCAAAGGATTCATGAGAGCTTCATGTTCTCATGCAGGAAACCGTCGCTCCGACATGCGTTATCAAGTGTCGGATTACGTGTTGTACCTCAAAAGGGTTTTTAGAATATTTATATTTTCGGTTGGGGAACCAATGCTGCAAAAGCAGCGTTTGCCCCCCTATTTAATGTAATGGATATCGTATCACTTCTTTTTCTTGGCCATGGAGAGGATATCCACAACGTATTTTCCTTCCTTCTCCAGTCCGACGACGACCTCGTCCGACCGGGCCAGCTTCTCGATATTTAATTCGTACGAACCCGGACCAAGGATGCGGATACTCTCGATGCGCTCGAAGACCTCGATCTCATCTTTTTTTGTTCGTTCCTGCTTGACTTCAAGCACTTCCTCGCCCGTCTCCCGGACGATCTCATCGATGGTCTTCTCCTTCAGCACGTCGTCGTGCCGTTCGGCCTCACGGATGTAGAGAAACTTCTTGCCGCCGCAACTCGGGCACCCTTTCAGTATCTTTGTCGAACCGTCTTCGAACTCTCTACCGCATTGCGTACACTTGTGAGGCATAAATCACCATTTGATATCCGTTCATCTCGAAGAAGAAACCCATGCACTGATGAGATCCTTCTCCTTCTTGAGCGTCCTGAGCTGGTTGGCGGGCCCGATCACAGTCAACCGGGTCTCGGAACGTTTCCCGCCGAGGAGTTTCGCCAGAAACCCATTCTGGGCATCCTTGATCGGATAGGTCTCCATCTCGATCCCGGAGAACCCGTCCGGCGCGATCTCCCGCATCGTGATCTCAATGAGTTTGCTCTGCTCGTCCGGTGCGAGCCCCTTCTCCAGGATAACAATGTTTCCTTCCATAACGTCATCGAGGATCAGGCGGATCTTCTCCATTGCGGTGAGCCGGTCCAGGCGTTCCGCAGAAATCAGGTCTATCTGTACACCCTGTATCATCTCCATCACCCGAAATATGACGTCATCTGCTCGTACAACTCTTCCACGTTGTTTCCTTCAAGGCCGGATATGGCAATCACGGGATGCTGGGGAAACGCACTCTTGATCCGCGCGGGAGACGCATCGGGAAGATCGTTTTTGTTTGCAACGATCAGGACCGGGAGTTTCCGGCTCTCGATGATCCCGACAAGCATGATGTTCACCTGCTGAAACGGGTCCAGCGTGGAGTCGAGCATGTAGACGACGCCGTCGATATCCTCGCGGAGCCAGTGCATCGCCTCGGCAACACCCTCCGTCGCCTCCCGGGCCCGCTTGACCGCTTCCTCCTTATCGATACCGTACTCGACAAACTCATTGTAATCAATCTTGGTCGTCACGCCCGGCGTATCGACGATGTCGATGGTGATCGAATTGCCGTTCTGGCCCGTGATGGTGATATCCTCTTTGCGTCGGACGCGGCGGGTTTCGTGAGGCACTTCGCTGACCGGGCCGACCGCATCACCGACCCAATCCCGCACAATCCGGTTCGCAAGCGTCGTCTTGCCGGCATTAGGAGGGCCGTAGATCCCGATGCGGCAGGTTCGCTTCTTAAAGAGCGCCTTCAATAACCCTGAGATCTTTCTTTTCGTACGAACTAAGAACGTCATTAAGCTCCCTCAGATAGACAGATTTGCCTATACGTAAGTGAGTTGTGGCACTCACAAATAAATATAATTATATGTTCTGTCCGGCGCATTCTTCTCATTTTGCAGACAAACAACATTCCCGGGGTGAGAGAATTCTTTTATACTGTTGAAACCTAGATAGACTTGCACCTGGAGAATTGGCCTTAATTGCGGCCAGATTAGGAGAATCCCATGATGAATAATAGCGACACCATCCGCTTCGAGACACGCATACCAGTCAGGGAGGTCATGCAAAGCCATCCGACAACCATCGATGTTGGTGAAACTGTCGCCCGAGCGGCGCAGATCATGTGCCGCGACGAGGTCGGGAGTTGTATTGTGCTGCAGAACAACCTGCCCACCGGGATCGTCACGGAGGAGGATATCAACTGCAAAGTCGTGGCTAAAGATTTGAAACCGGGTGATATTCATGTCAGCGACATCATGAGCACGCCCCTGATCACGATCGGTGCCGACAAGCTGGTCGGGGACGCTGCGGCAATGATGGTGAAAAACCGTGTTCGCAGGCTCCCCGTCGTCGAAGACCAGATGGTCATCGGGATCGTGACGGTCAGGGACATCCTCACCGTCGCGGCTGAAGTGAACGAACTCCTGGCGGATCTCATCGAGATCAACCGCGAAGAGGAGTACGCCATGGGGGTATGCGACCGGTGCGGGAATATCTCCGACGACTTATCAAGAGTCGACAACCTTATGCTCTGCCCCGCCTGTCGGGAGGAGGAGCAGTTGTTATGAAGGTGGCCTCAGACCTGATGGTGAAGATCCCCACCCTGCAGTACGACGATTACGTCACAAAAGCACGGAGCGTTCTTCGGGACGACGTCTTTCGCGAACTCTATATCGTGGACGAGAGGAACCGCCTGAGAGGATATCTCGACATCTCCGATGTTCTGCGAGTCATGGACACGAAATCGAACGTCACGATCAACGGGTTCGTCCGGGAAGCAGCCCGGATCTCACGGGATACCCCTCTTGCGGAGGTAGGCGTCGCTATATTAAATGCCCGTGCTAACAGCGCTGCGGTAGTCAACGGAGACGATGTATACGAGGGAGGGGTGCTCTTCTCCGAACTCTTCCCCGTCCTGATCTCCCGTCGCACGATCCCCGGCAGGATCGAGGATGTCATGTCGCGAGAGCCCGTCACCTGCACGCCGGAAGAACCCATACACCGCATCTACAGCCTGATCGTCGCAAGCGGGTTTACCGCGTTTCCAGTGGTGCAGAAGAGAGAGACTATCGGCATAGTCTCCCGCCGGGATCTCCTGCGCGCCGGGAGTGTCCGCACATCGGTGAAGAACCAGGCGGACACCACCGTCGAGCGGGTGATGACGACACCCGTCATCTCGGTGACGCCGGACGACACGATAGCAACGGCGAGCCGATTGATGGTCGAACACGACATCAGCATGCTCCCGGTCATCGACGAGAGAAAGCATCTCGTCGGCGTTATCGACCGTCATGACGTCCTTAGCGGCCGTTTAGCCTGAGGACGGTTCCGGATACCACAATTCCAGAGGAGTGATAGGATGCAACCCAACTCGAATAACTCGGATAAGAAACCAGCCGACAGACTCCTGAAGATGCCCGGCAGACGCGAACGCGGGCCGGTCGACTTCAAGACAAAGATCGCCGGGCACGAAGGCGAGATCATGGCGATCGCCACGAGAGACGTTATTGTGGCGCAACAGACGACCACAATCATCCAGGCAGTCGAGATCATGACCAGGGAAGGGTTCCGCAGGCTGCCGGTCGTCGATCCCGGAACGCACCATCTCCGGGGGATCGTGACGGTCGGCGATATCATCAACTTCATGGGAGGCGGCGACAAGTTCAATCTCGTTCAGGTGAAGCATGGCGGGAACTTCCTCGCGGGCGTCAACGAGGGGGTCCGCGAGATCATGACGCCGCACCTGGTCACCATGCCGGTGACGGGAGCCATCGCCGACGCGGTCGATATCATCGTCAACAAGAATATCGGCGGAATCCCCATCACCGACGCGGAAGGGGGACTGAAGGGCATCGTGACCGAGCGCGACGTGATGAAGGTGCTCACCACCGAGCACTCGGGCCGCAAGGCGGAGGATATCATGAAATCTTCGGTACGCGTCACCGGCCCCGACACGCCGATCCGTAACGTCTGCCGGGAGATGGTGAAGTGCCGATTCAGGCGCCTCCCGGTCGTTGCCGACGACGTCCTCTGCGGGATCGTCACTGCCACCGATATCATGAGTTATCTCGGGAAAGGTAAAGCATTCGAGCAGCTGACGACCGGGGACTCCGCCGAGGTCATGGGAGCGCCGGTGCGCTCGCTCCTCTCCGGGGAACTGCACACCATCACGCCCGACCGGAACATCCACGAGATCGCCCTCGAGATGGTCCGGCAACGTGTCGGGGCGCTCCCGGTCATAGAAGACTCGCACCTTGTCGGTCTTGTGACGGAATACGACCTTGTGAAAGCGTTTTCTGAGGAGTGATGCGAAGATGCGTGCCATTGATGTGATGGCGTCTCCGGTGTACGTCGTTGCACCGGGGGATAACGTCGCCTATGCGCGAAACCTCATGCTCAAACACCGGGTGTCGAGGCTGCCCGTCATGGAAGAGGACGAACTCCAGGGCATCCTCACCAAGAAGGATATTGCTTACCGGCTCAGGCAGACGGAACCAATGTGGCGACGGCGCCCGATTGACCGGATTCCGGTCAGTCTCCTGATGGCGCCGGAACCGATCACGGTAGCGCCGGAGACCAGCATCCGCGATATCGCGGCTATCATGCTCGATCGGGATATCTCCGGGCTCCCCGTGGTCGACGACGGCAGGGTGGCCGGTATCGTCACCAAACTGGATCTGATGCGTTCGGCCCATGTCCGCGGGCTTACTGCCCGGGCCGACGGGATCATGGAGGATGCGGCCACGGTCAACCGGTATCACTCGCTCGACCACGTCATCGACACGATAAAAGGAAAAAACGATAAACTTATTGTCGTTAACGACAATGGAAGTCTTGCCGGCATAATTACGGAGAGTAACCTCGCATTTTACGAGTATCTGGACGAGCGGATGAACCTGCCCAAAAAGGATGTTACTCACCTCAGAAAAGAGGGGCCGGCAGGGCAGAAACGCTTCAGATACGTCGTCGAGGTATCGGCAGTTGCGGAAGACATCATGAGCCGCCCGGTCATCACCGTGTCCCCCGATGCATCCCTCCAGGATGCCGTCGGGTTGATGCTGGAGCACCAGATCAACAGCCTCGTCGTCGTGGAGAACGGTGATATCCGCGGTATGCTCAAGAGAGATGATATCATCAAGGAAGTGGCAAAATGAGCGACAGATTTCAGGTACTCGTCAAAGACGTGATGGTAAAACCGATCACCATCGCGAAGTCCGCCTTTGTCAGCGAAGCGCTCGATAAGATGCTTGGCGAAGGCGTCGATCCGCTTATCGTGACCAACAACGGCACGGTCATCGGAACGACGTCCCGCGCGGCAATCGCCGAGACGCTCGGGAGCAGGAAGACCCAGGCGCTGAAGGCCACATCCATTCATGTCGCGAACACGGTCAAGGAAGACTTCACCTCCGCGTATCCCGACCAGAGCATCGACATTCTGGTGCCGCTGCTCCAGCACTACAAGCTGGTCGTGGTCTTCGATGCCGAGCACCGCCTGATTGGGCAGGTGACGGCGGGGGACATCTTGAAGGTGCTCCGGCCGGCGGGAGGCATCCTCGACGTCATGGAACCGGCGCACACCATCCAGGGTGAGGAACGCGCCGTCCACCTCCGCCGCAGGATGCTCGATGGCGAGATCGACCGGTTCATCGTCGAGGACGGCGACAAAATCCTCGGCATCGTCACGGAGACCGATGTCGCAAAGGCGCTCCATGCGTTCAAGGATCTCGTGGAGGAGGCCCACCAGGACTACCGGATCAGGAACCTCCTCGTGCGCGACATCATGACCGCGCCCCTGATCTCGATGGACGCGGATGTGGACGTCTCCGACGTCATCGACCTGATGCTCAAGAAAAACATCAGTTCCGTCCCGATCAAGCAGAACGGCAGGATAACGGGCGTCGCGACCCGGAACTCACTCATCCAGGCCCTGTGAAGGGGTCGGATAATACTACCTTTTTTTGCGAATTGGAGCTGCGCTCCGGATTCTGAACGGCTATTGCCGGTGTGCCACGGTACGTTGAAGAGTCACCGGCCTGTCAGGTGTGATTTGCAACGGGCAAGGTTGAGATTCCCACTCAGTCGCACGCCGTGATTTTCCAGATTAGCCTTCCTCAGATTGTATAAACCCGTCGACCGATTTCCATAGGCTATCACCACGCACTGCCCCCGCTCCCAAGGGGGGCGGGGGAGGAGCGCGAAGCGCGGGTGGGGTGGGGGTTACTGGCATTGTTGTATCTGGTAGAGACAGGGGAGGGGGACAAGCCTCCCTTCCCACCTGACGGTGCTCGAGCTCCGGGCATTCCGCCCATCGCACTCCGCACCCTTCAGGTGCTCGAGCTCCGGGCATTCCGCCCATCGCACTCCCCGTCAGCCCCTCCCCAATGGCGATATCTCCACGGTTCACTGCCCGGGGTTTTGTCCTCGCATCTTGAGCATCCCTGTTTCTACAAGGCCAGAGCCACTCCTCGACCCGGCCCCTGGAACAATCACCCCCTCGCATCCCTACCGCGACCCACCCCTTCGGACCCCCATAATGATAACACCAAAGCCTCCATCCGCCTCGCTCGCAGCCTCTCGTTGCTCAAACCTCCACCCCTCAGGGAAGGTCGTCCCCCCGGTGCCAATTATTAATACCCCATAGCCAGAAACGGTATCTCGATATTTCCATGAAACCAACGCAGCCAGTTAAACCGAACAGCAATATAACGGCCCTCCTCGAGTCCATGAGCCAGACCGGCTTTCAGGGGAGAAAACTCGGCGAGTCGCTCGGCATCTGGACCAGGATGGTTGCGGATCCGGACTGCACGATATTCATGGGACTCTCGGGCGCGATGATCCCGGCGGGTATGCAGAACGTGCTCATCGAACTCGTCAAACACCGTTACGTCGACGTCATCGTCTCGACGGGCGCGAACATCTTCCACGACACCTGCGAGCACCTCGGCGTCCGGCACTACCTCGGCCACCACCACGCGAACGATGAAGCACTCTTCGCGGAGGGAATCGACCGGATCTACGACGTCTTCGCATACGAGGAGGAGTTCCGCAGCATCGACGCGGAGATCGCCCGGTTCGCCGACACCATAGCGCCGTTCCGGGGTTCGTCGCGGGAGTTCATCCGGCTCCTCGGGGACTGGCTCCGTGAGCAGAAGCCACAAGGACAGTCGCTCATCGCCACCTGCGCCGAACACGACGTCCCAATCTTCATCCCCGCGCTCTGCGACTCGTCGATCGGGATCGGCCTCGTGATGGCCCGGCGGCGCGGGGTCGCCGTCGATGTCGACCAGCTCGCCGATACCGACGAGATCACCCGTATGGTCGAGGAAGCGAGGAAGACCGGTGTCATCTACGTCGGCGGCGGCGTCCCGAAGAACTTTATCCAGCAGACCCAGGTCATCGCATCGATCCACGACCAGAACCTCGGCGGGCACGCCTACGCCATCCAGTACACCACCGACGCCCCCCACTGGGGCGGCCTCTCCGGATGCACGTTTGAAGAGGCGATCAGCTGGGGCAAAGAGGCGCCTGCGTGCCCGCGCGTCCAGTGCTTCTGCGACGCGACGATCGCGCTCCCCATCGTCGCATCGGGGCTGATCGGGAGCGGGGTCGAGCGCACCCGCCGGTCTCCCTGACAACCACAATCATTATTAATCAACGGAGCCAAAATTAGTAGGCACAAGTCATAGAATGCTGTGTCTGGAGCAGCACCATTGCGTGTTGCGAGTATCGAAAGATGCGAAGTTCTATGTTGAGGTAGCCAAGCCTGGTATGGCGCAGGTTTGCTAAACCTGTGTCCCCCTGGGACTCGAGGGTTCAAATCCCTCCCTCAGCGCTTTCACCGACAATGTCGATGATGAGGCGATCACATGGATGATGAAGAGATAAAGTACTTTGTTCGAATCAGGAACACTGATCTCGACGGCACCAAGGCAGTGCACATCGCACTGACCGGGATCAAGGGTATTGGTCCGCACACGTCGCGCACCATCACCGCCCTTGCCGACGTAGATCCCCGTGCCGTGCTCGGCAAACTCGACGACGAATCGGTCGAGCGGATCGCAAACGCCGTCGACACCTACACCGAACAGGTGCCCGACTGGATGGTCAACCGCCCGAAAGACGTCTACACCGGAGAGCTCCGCCACCTTCTCGGCGCCGACCTCTCCATGATGAACGACGACGACGTCAACCGCATGAGGAAGATGCGGAGTTACCGCGGCATCAGGCACGAGACCGGGCAGAAGGCCCGCGGTCAGCGCACCAAGTCTACCGGCAGAACCGGCACGACCGTCGGCGTCAAGAGGAAGAAAGACTGAACGGTGATTGAATGGGATATCCTGGAAAAAGCTATAAGCAGTACGCGACGCCCAAGCGGCGGTTCGAGAAGACCCGTCTCGAAGACGAAAAGCGGCTCATTATCGATTACGGCCTGCGGAACAAGCGCGAACTCTGGAAGGCCCAGAGTGTGCTGCGGAAGTACCGTGCCGCTGCCCGTGAACTGGTGGCACTCCGGTCAGGAGGCATCAGCACCGAGGACTACCAGAAGAAGAGAGACCAGCTCGTCAACCACCTGTACCGCTACGGTCTCGTCGGTGAGAACGCCGATGTCGGTGACGTCCTCGCGCTCAAAGTCGAGCAGCAGCTCGACCGTCGGCTCCAGACGCTGGTTCTCCGCAGGGGGTTCGCACGATCCCCCAAGCAGGCGCGCCAGTTCATCACCCACGGCCACATCGCGATCAACGGTCGCCGCGTGACCATCCCGGGTTACCGTGTCGAGAGAGCCGAAGAGGCCGAGATCAGTTACTACGGCCCCTCCCCGTTCACGAACGAGGTTCATCCCGAGAGAAGCCGCATCGCCCACGCAGGAGTGAGGTAACACCATGGCAGAAGAGAAATGGGGCATCGCGCACATCTTTGCCTCCTTTAACAACACCATCATCACCGTCACCGACCTCTCCGGAGCGGAGACGGTCACCAAGAGCAGCGGCGGCATGGTCGTGAAACAGGACAGGAACGAGAGCTCGCCGTACGCAGCCATGCAGATGGCGATCCAGGTCGCGCAGAACGCACGGGACAAGGGGATCACCGGCGTCCACGTGAAGGTTCGCGCACCCGGCCGGGGCAAACAGCGGAGCCCGGGGCCCGGCGCCCAGGCAGCGATCCGCGCCCTTGCCCGTGCAGGGATGAGGATCGGTCGCATCGAAGACGTCACTCCTGTGCCCCATGACGGCATCACTGGCAAAGGCGGCCGGAGAGGAAGGAGAGTGTAATGGAGATAGCGTTTTCTCGACTGGACGAGAGAGTCGCCAAATTCACCCTGAGCGGCGTTTCGACGTCGTTCGTCAACATGCTTCGGCGGGCGATGATCAGCGAAGTGCCGACGCTCGCCATCGAAGATGTCCGCATCTACGACAACACAAGCGTTCTCTTCGACGAAATGTTGACGCACCGCCTGGGGCTCATACCACTCCGAACCGACCTGAAACGTTACAAACCGCGCAGCGAGTGCTCCTGTGAAGACGCAGGATGCCCGGTCTGCACTGCGACCTATACGCTCTCCGTCGAGGGGCCCAAGATCGTCTCCTCAAGCGACCTGATACCGCAGGATCCCGACGCCGCACCGGCGGAGGAGAATATCCCCATCATCGAGCTCACGAAAGACCAGAAGGTCGTGCTCGAAGCGCAGGCAATCGTCGGCACCGGAAAAGAACATGCCAAGTGGCAGGCGACAACCGCCTGCGGTTACAAGAACTACCCGGTGATCACCGTCGATGAACGGTGCGACGGGTGCGGCATGTGCATCGACGAATGTCCAAGGAGCGTGCTTGAGGCGGCACAAGGCAAAATCCGGGTCATCGAAGGGCGGCAGGAACTCTGTTCCCTCTGCAGGCTCTGCGAGCGGGCATGCCTTGCCGGTGGAATCGGCACCGAGCCGGCCATCCATATCGGCACCGATGCGGAGAGATTCGTCTTCGTGGTGGAGAGCGACGGCTCGATGCCCGTCCGCGAGATCATCGAGAGAGCGCTACAGTATATCCAGAAATCATCAGACAACCTGGTAGACGTGATGAACGAGATTACGGGAGAGGGGACTGAATGAAGAAAATAACCGAGAACAAATCGAACCCCCGGCTGACCGCCCTCATCGTGACGCTTAAAGACGCGTCACGCGCACATGAGGCGAACATCTGGCGCGAGATTGCAAAGAGGCTGGATGCGCCCCGGAAGAACTACGCCGAGGTGAACCTCAGCAAGATCAACCGGTACGCGAACGAAGGCGAGACGATCCTGGTGCCGGGCAAGGTGCTCGGCAGCGGCGTGCTCAGCCTGCCGGTGAAGATCGCCGCACTGGACTTCTCCGAGGCGGCGGTGAGCAAGATCACCGGCGCAAACGGGACGTGCATGACTATCGAGGACCTCGTTCGGGACAACCCGAAGGGGAGCAGGGTACGGATCCTCAGGTGAGACGAATGGTTACAGTTATCGACGCAGACGGATTACTGCTCGGAAGGATGGCCAGCATCGTCGCGCAGCGTGCGCTTGCCGGCGAAGAGATCGCCATCGTGAATGCGGAAAAAACGATCGTCTCCGGCAACAAGGCACAGGTGCTCGCGAACTACACGACAAAGCGCGAGCGCGGATCCCGCGAGGGCGGCCCGTTCTTCCCGCGCAGGCCCGACCATATCGTCAAGCGCACCATCCGCGGGATGCTCCCCTACAAGCGCGAACGCGGCGTCGCGGCGTTCAAGCGGATCAAGACCTACGTCGGCGTTCCGATGGAGTTCACCGGGATGGAGACGGAGACGCTTGAGGCGGCCCACATCAACCGGCTGAGCAGCACGAGATACGTAACGATCGGGACGATAAGCAACAACCTCGGAGCAAAATACTAAATGAGGTGATGAAGTGGCAAAGATCATCAATTCAAGTGGTAAGAGAAAGACGGCAGTCGCCCGCGCAACCTTAAAGCCCGGTAACGGCCGGGTCCGCATCAACTCCGTACCCCTGGAGATTTACGGGACCGAGTTGATCCGCATGAAGATCGCCGAGCCGTTGCTGCTGGTTCCGAACGCGATCGACGGTGTCGACGCGGCGATCGACGTCTCCGGCGGGGGTACGATGGGCCAGGCCGAAGCAGTTCGGACGGCGCTTGCGCGCGGCATTGTTGAGTGGCACAACGATCCTGCGATCAAGGATGCATTTCTTGCATACGACCGGACGCTGCTCGTAAACGACTCGCGCCAGAAAGAGAGCAAGAAACCGCACGGCCCCGGCGCACGGGCGAAGTTCCAGAAGTCCTACCGGTGAGCAAAAGAGATATAAGGGATGCTGGACCATTATTATGATACCCGTACGATGTTTTACATGCGGTAAGGTCGTCTCTACAGCCTGGAAAGAGTTCAAGGAGCGGCGGGATGCAGGCGAGGATCCAAAACGGATCCTCGACGATCTCGGTCTGGAGCGTTACTGCTGCAGACGGATGCTGCTGACGCACAAGGAAACTGTGGAGGATCTGAATCCGTACCAATGAGGGGTCGTGGGGTAGCCTGGCCATCCTATGGCGTTCGGGATGCTGTGACCTGAGTTCAAATCTCAGCGACCCCATTTTATCATGAATCATTTTGAGGCTGCACGATGGAATCATATACCCGGTATGAACGGGCGCGAATTATAGGGGCTCGTGCTCTCCAGATCTCGATGGGTGCACCTGTTCTGGTCAAAACACCAAACACGGAGCCGCTCGAGATCGCACTTGAAGAGTACGATCAAGACATGATCCCTATAACGGTGAAGAGAAAGTAGTGATCAGATGACGACCATCGAACAGATTGTCCTGAGAACGATCCTGGATAGCCGCGGAAACGAGACCGTCGAGGCTGAAATCTACACGGATTGCGGCTTCGGGCGGGCTGCGGCACCCAGTGGTGCCAGCACCGGGACGTATGAAGCAAAGGTGCGGCCGCCGCGCGAAGCTGTCGAGGACGCGCGGAAAAACCTGATTCCATCGCTTATCGGTGAAGACACCCGTGATCAGATCACGTTCGACGCACTCCTCAGGGAGAACGACGGAACGGCCAACTTCAGCTCGATCGGCGCAAATGTCGCCGTAGCACTCTCACTTGCGTGTGCAAAGGCAGCTGCGTCGTCTCTCGACCTTGAACTCTTCCGCTACCTCGGGGGCACGTTCGCCGCCGAGACGCCCCTGCCGCTCGGCAACGTCATCGGCGGAGGCGCGCATGCCCCCAACGCAACGTCCATCCAGGAATTCCTGGTGGTTCCCACCGGGGCTTGTGGCGCGACGGAAGGCGTCTTCGTGAACGCTGCCGTTCACAGGACAGTGAAGAAGATGCTGCAGGAGCAGGGCAAACTCTCCGGGAAAGGGGATGAAGGCGCCTGGGCACCTGCCATAACCGATATCGAGGCGTTCGATATCATCAGTGACGCGATCAACGTCGTCTCCGATGAGACGAACGTCGAGGTCAGGATGGGAATCGACGTAGCGGCAAGCGAACTCTGGAACGGCGAACAGTACCGCTACAAGGACGCGGCAAGGAGCCGGGAGGACCAGGTCGCCTACATGGCGGATCTCGTCGACCGTTACAACCTCATCTACATCGAAGACCCCCTCTTCGAGGAGGACTTCGAGGCATTCGCCGACCTGACTGAACAGGTCGGAGACCGGTGTCTGATCTGCGGCGACGACCTCTTCGTGACCAACGTCGAGCGGATTACGAAGGGCACCGAGACGGGCGCGGCAAACTGCGTCCTGATCAAACCAAACCAGATCGGAACGCTCACCGATACCTTCGAGGCGATACGCCTCGCGCAGGAGAACGGTATGGAGACCGTCATGAGCCACCGTTCCGGGGAGACGACCGACGCGACGATAGCACACCTTGCAACCGCGTTCGGGTGCATCTTCCTCAAGACCGGCGTGGTCGGCGGTGAACGGATAGCCAAACTGAATGAACTGATTCGCATAGAGGAGCTGATCTAACTTGACAGGAAACGAACTTGAGATTGAACTGAAAGAACCGCTGTTGCCCGTTGAGGAATACCTCGCGGCAGGTGTGCACATCGGCACCCAGCAGAAGAGCAAGGACATGATGAAGTTCATCTACCGCGTGCGTGGAGATGGACTTTATATCCTGGACATCCAGGCCACCGACGAACGGATCAAGACTGCTGCGAAGTTCCTTTCGCAGTACGAGCCTTCGAAGATCCTGGTCGTCACGTCTCGGCAGTACGGCCAGCACCCGGCGAAGAAGTTCGCCGATGCAATCGGCGGCATAGCGGTCATCGGCCGCTTCATCCCCGGGATGCTCACCAACCAGCGCTTACATGGCTTACATAAGTACATCGAGCCAGACGTAGTCGTGGTGACCGACCCCATCGGCGACTCCCAGACGATCGCCGAGGCTGTCCAGGTGGGTATCCCGATCGTCGCTCTCTGTGACACCAACAACATGACGAAGTACGTCGATGTGGTCATCCCGACGAACAACAAGGGGCGGAAGGCGCTCTCGGTGATCTACTACCTCCTGACAAAGGAACTGCTCCGCCTGCGCGGCGTGGTCACATCGCTCACACCCGAAGACTTTGAGACAGAGTTATAAGATCCGAAGCACAAGAGCTCAACCTTGATGGATATGCGCCCATGCAGTGTAGCGGGAATGTTCTATCCTGCCGAGCCCAGGCATCTGGAGCAACTGCTGGAGACCTTTTTCCGGAAAAGGGCCCTGGGGATAACATCCCGGGGGATCGTCTCTCCCCACGCAGGATACGTCTACTCGGGGGAGACCGGAGCCTGTGCATTCTCTACCATACCACCTGATTTTGACGGCACGTTTCTGGTCATCGGTCCGAGTCACCGTGGGTACATGACCTGTGCCTCTGCCGTACCGTGGGAGACGCCGCTCGGGGTCATCGATGTCGATACGGAGTTCATCGACGCGATGGATATCGAGATAGACGAGGCATCGCACCGGAGCGAGCACTCCATCGAGGTGCAGATGCCGTTCATAAAATACCGGTTCCCGAGAGCAAGGGTCGCACCCGTTCTCATGGGAGAGCAGACCTACGAGGCGGCAGAGAGCCTCGCGGAGCACCTGCTCCAGGCAATCGAGCACACGAAACGGGACGTGCGGATCGTCGCTTCGAGCGACTTCTCTCATTACGTCCCGGAAGAGATGGCCCGACAGCAGGACCTCTACGTGATCGACGCGCTCAAAACCCTGGACGTGCCCGAGTTTTACCGGCGGCTCCAGGAGACACGCGCTACGGTCTGCGGCTACGGCCCGATCGCGACGATGTGCCTTGCATGCCGGTCGCTCGGTGCGACGAGAGGGGAACTCTTGCGGTATACAACCAGCGGCGATGTGACGGAGGATTACAATCAGGTAGTGGGGTATGCGGCAATAGCGGTGGTCTGATTGGCAACGTGGAGCGCGCCGGGCAAGGTGTTCCTGTTCGGCGAGCATGCAGTGGTCTACGGAAAACCGGGGGTCGCGATGGCGATCAAACCCCGTGTCTTCGTCACGGTGAGGAAATCGCGCAACCCGACCCGCCCGAAGTCACCCTACATCGACGAATGTTTCAGGATGATGGGGGTCCGGGGCAGCGTCTACGTCCATTCGCAACTGCAGAGTTCATCCGGGCTCGGGTCGTCGGCCGCGGTGACGGTGGCGACGCTCTCTGCGATTAACGATGAGTTCAACCTCGGGCACACCCGCGAGTACATCGCCGAGACGGCGTTCACCATCGAAAAGAAGGTTCAGAAAGGGCGGGCAAGCCCCACCGACACCTACGTCAGCGCAAACGGCGGCATGGTGCTCATCACAGGGAACTCCAAGCGGAGGCTGCCGCCCGAGAACCTGCAGGTCGTCGTGGGGAACACCCTGGTGTCGCACAGCACCGCGAAGATGGTGGAACAGGTCGGGAACCTGCGACGGAAACATCCCGAAGTCGCGAACCCGATCCTGGATGCCATCGGGGCTCTGACGCTTGCCGCCCTCCATAACATCAGTAACCCCAAGGAACTCGGGCAGTATATGGACATGAACCACGCCCTCCTGGAGGCGCTCGGCGTGGGACACCCGGTGAGCAGCAAACTCGTGCTTGCAGCACGGGCAAGCGGCGCCTACGGCGCAAAGATCACGGGAGCCGGCGGTGGCGGGTGCGTCATCGCCCTCTGCCCCCGCCGTGCAAAGAGCCGGGTTGCCGGGGCCATCGAGGCCTGCGAAGGAAAAGCAATCATCACATCGATCGATACGGACGGCGCGAGAAAAGAGAAGCATGACTGAGACCGTGGTACTGAAACTGGGGGGGAGCGTGATCACCGACAAGTCGGGAGAATGCGCCATCGATCACGCCCGCCTGCGCGAGATTGCGAAAGAACTCGCTGCACAGAGAGAGACCGCTCTCGTGCTCGTCCACGGTGCGGGGTCGTGCGGGCATCCCGAGGCCCGGCGTTACCGGATCAACGACGGCCTCATTGACGATAACATTCCCGGCGTCTACGAAACGCATACCGCCGTCTCAAGCCTGAACGCGGCGGTCGTCGACGCCCTGCGGGACGCGGGGGTCGAGGCGATCGGCATCCACCCCCTCGACCTCGGCCTTGCCGAAGACGGACGTCTGGTCTCGTTCGAGACCCGCCACATCGCCGAAATGACGGAACACGGCATTGTGCCCGTGCTGCACGGCGACGTAGTGATGGACCGTCTCCGGGGCTCCTGCATCGTCTCGGGCGACCAGCTGGTGACCCGTCTTGCCGCCGCTCTCGCGAGTCGGCGCGTGGGGCTCGCAACGGATGTGGCCGGGGTGCTGCAGAACGGCGCAGTCGTCCCCCGCATCGACCGCAGCACGGTAGAGTCGCTTGATATCGGCGGGTCGGGAAACACCGACGTGACCGGGGGCATGCGAGGCAAACTCGCGGAACTCCTGGCGCTGGCCGATGCCGGCATCGATTCACACATCTTCCATGTCTCGAAGATCGGCCGGTTCCTGGACGGCACCGACCACAGCGGAACAATGATAACCGCAAAGGAGTAAACCATGAAGAAAGAGACCGCCACATCCTCAAGAAAACGGGATCACCTGCAAATATGCTGCGAACAGCCCATCGAGGCCGGTGATGCCGGATTCGGGGACGTGCGCCTGGTTCATAACGCTCTTCCCGAGTGCGATATGGACGCGATCGAGACAAAGACGCGGTTCCTCGGTAAAGCACTCGGCTCCCCTCTCTTCATTGCAGCGATGACCGGAGGACACCTGGACACCCTCGAGGTGAACCGGCGGCTCGCACGGGCCGCCGAACGGTATAACCTCGGCATGGGTGTCGGTTCTCAGCGAGCGGCACTGGAAAAGCCCGAACTGGAGGGGAGTTTCACCGTCGTGCGGGAGGAAGCGCCACACGCGTTCCTCTGCGCGAACCTGGGAATCATCCAGCTCCGCGACCACGGTATCGAGTGGGCGGAACGGGCAATCGAGATGATCGATGCACAGGCGATCGCCATCCACGTCAATTCGCTCCAGGAAGCGATTCAGCCGGAGGGCGATCACAACGCAGAGGAGTGCATCGAAGCGCTGCGCAACCTCTGCAACGAGTTCTCCTACCCCGTCATCGTGAAGGAGACAGGTTCCGGCATATCGGCCGGAACCGCAAGAATTATCCGGGGTGCTGGAGCAAGCGCCATCGATATCGGCGGCTACGGGGGCACGTCATGGGCGAGAGTTGAACGCCTGCGGGCGAGCAGCCCCGAACTCGCCGAACTCGGAGAGGCATTCCTCTCGTGGGGCATACCGACAGTGGTGAGCCTCTGTGAGGTGCGGACGGCAGGAGGCCCGATCATCGCGACGGGCGGACTGCGTTCGGGCGTCGATATCGCGAAGGCCGTTGCTCTCGGGGCTGACCTCGGGGGCATGGCGCTTCCGCTCTTAAGACCGGCCATGGAGAGCGACGATGCGCTCTTCAGGGCCGTCGAGGCGATGCACCGCGAGCTCCGCATGGCGATGTTCCTGACGGGATCCCGGTCTGTAACGGATCTCCGGCACACCAGGACGTATATAACCGGCCTGACCCGGCAAATGATTGAAACTACCGATTAACAACACAACTCTACAAGGAGGCCTACATGGATATTGAGATCATAGCAGTGGGCGGATATAACGAAGTCGGCAGAAATATGACTGCCGTCCGCTGCGGAAAAGAGATTGTCATCTTTGACATGGGTCTTAGGCTCGACCAGGTGATGATCCACGAGGATGCTGATATCGAGAATATGCATTCCCTGGACCTGATCGAGATGAAGGCCATTCCTGATGACACCATCATGAATGCGGTCGAGGGGAGCGTCAAGGCTATCGTCTGTTCGCACGGACACCTTGACCATATCGGTGCGATCCCGAAACTGGCGCACCGCTACAACGCCCCGATCATCAGCACGCCCTATACTACGGAACTGATCCGGCAGCAGATTGCCGGCGAACAGAAGTTCGGGGTGAACAACAAGCTCTTTGCCCTGAAAGCCGGGCAGCGCTACACCATCTCCCCGCACCTGACGCTCGAGTTCGTGCGTGCCCAGCACTCGATCATCGACACCGTCTTTCCGGTCTTGCACACGCCGCGGGGTGCGGTCGTTTACGCAAACGACTTCAAACTCGACCGAACGCCGGTGCTCGGTGAGCCGCCGGACTTTGCCCGGCTGCGCCAGATCGGGAAGGAGGGCGTCATCGCTCTCATCACGGAGAGCGTCAACATCGCCGACAAGGGCCGCTGCCCGAGCGAGCGGGTCGCGCGGGATCTGGTGCGGGACACCATCACGAGTTACGAGGACGACAAGAGCGCTATATTCGTCTCGACGTTCTCGTCGCACATCTCCCGCGTGAAGACGATCGCCGAATGCGCTCACGAGATCGGCAGAAAACCGGTGCTGCTCGGGCGCTCGATGGAGCGCTACAGCTCGGCGGCCGAACAGCTCAAACTGGTCGGGTTCCCCGAGTCGCTCTCGATGTTCGGCAACCGCCGGACCGTTGACCGGACGCTGCGGCGGATCATGAAGACCGGGAAGGACAAGTTCCTCCCAATCGTCACCGGCCACCAGGGAGAGACGGGCGCCATCCTAACAAGGATCGTGATGGGGGATACTCCCTACAAACTCGAGAAGGGCGACAAGGTCCTCTTCTCGGCGAAGGTGATCCCGAACCCGATGAACTACGGGCAGCGCTACCTGGTCGAGGCCCGTGCGAAGATGGCGGGCGTGCGGATCTTCGATGAACTGCACGTCTCGGGCCACGCGTACAAAGAGGACCACTACGAGTTCCTCCACCTCTTAAACCCGCAACATGTCATCCCGTCGCACGGCGATGTCGGGATGACCGGCGAGTACGCGAAGTTCGCGGAGGAGATCGGGTATACGCTCGGCAACGACCTCCACCTCATGAGGAACGGGAAGAGTATCCTGATTAAGTAGGAGAGAATGTATGACGACGCTTGGAGACTACCTGGAGATAAATGCTGAGCGGATAGACAAGGCGCTTCACCGTTACTTCGGAGACGTCCACGGCGACCTCTTTCGGGCGAGCGCCCACCTGCTGCTTTCGGGCGGCAAACGCCTCCGCCCGGCGGTCGTCATCCTCGCTGCGGATGCGGTGAGGAAGGGCAGTTCCGACGACCTGATCCCGGCGGCCCTTTCGCTCGAACTGACCCACAACTTCACCCTCATCCACGATGATATCATGGATGGCGACGCCGCCCGGCGCGGTGTGGCGACGGTGCATACGGTCTGGGACGAGCCGACGGCGATCCTTGCCGGGGATGTCCTGTACGCGAAGGCGTTCGAGTTCATCTGCTTCTCGGAAGCCGCGGACGCCGCCAAGATCCGGGCGGTGAAGATGCTTGCCCGGACGTGCACCGATATCTGCGACGGGCAGAGCATGGACATGGCGTTCGAGAAGCGCGACGACGTCCTCGAGGTGGAGTACCTGGAGATGGTCAGCAAGAAGACCGGCGTGCTCTACGGGGCATCCGCCGCAATCGGCGGGATCCTCGCCGGAGCGAACCCCGTCCAGGCGGACGCCCTCTACCAGTACGGGGTGAACAGCGGTATCGCGTTCCAGATCCAGGACGATCTCATCGATCTCCTTGTGAGCAGCGAAGCGAGCGGCAAGGACCGGGCGTCGGATATCCGGGAAGGGAAGCAGACCCTGATCGCTATCCGGGCACGTGAGAAGGGGATCGATCTCGCCCCGTACCGGAGGGAACTCTCCGGTGCCGAGATCGACGACCTGATCGCCCGGCTCCGGGAGGCCGGCGTCATCGACGATGTCAGGGCGATTGCCGTCGAGCGGGCCGCCGTCGCGAAGCAGGCGCTCTCGGTTCTCCCGGACTCAGAGGAGAAACATCTTCTTACGGAGATTGCTGATTTCTTCGTCGCCCGGGGCAACTGATACCATGGAGAACGATATCGAGCGCCTGCTCTTTATCTACGCTCTGCAGAACGCGGTGAAGCACAATAGCGCCCCGAAGAGCGGGACGGTCATCGGCACGGTGCTCGGCAAGCACCCCGAGTTCCGGAGCCGGGCACGCGAGATCGGGCCGCTCGCGGGGAAGGCGGTCGCACAGGTGGCGAAGATGAGCGCGGCGGAGAGGAAGAGCCGGCTCGAAGAGATCGCGCCCGAACTCCTTGCGGAACTCACCGAGACGCACGAACACGTCCGGGAACTCCCGGCCCTCGAGGGTGCGGAGAACGGCGTGGTGATGCGGTTTGCGCCGAACCCGAGTGGGCCGCTGCACCTCGGGCATGCCCGCGCCTCCATCTTGAACGACTACTACGTCAAGCGCTACGGCGGGCGATACGTCCTCCGTGTCGAGGATACCGATCCAAAACGGGTCGATCCCGAGGCATACGGGATGGTGCTCGAGGACGTCGAGTGGCTGGGGCTCGGGATCACCGATATCGTCTACCAGAGCGACCGGCTCGAGATCTACTACGATCTCTGCAGGAAACTGATCGAACTCGGCGGCGCCTACGTCTGCGTCTGCGATTCCGAACGGTTCCGCGAACTCAAACTCAAGGGGAAGCCGTGTCCCTGCCGGGAGCTGGAGGTGGAGGAGAACCTGGAACTCTGGCAGCAGATGCTCGACGGGGAGTTCTACGAGGGCGACGTGACCGTCCGGGTGAAGACGGATCTCGCCCACCCCGACCCGGCGATGCGGGACTACTCCGCGATGCGGATCGTGAACGCGCCGCTCCACCCGCGGGTGGACGCCACGGTCTTTCCGCTGATGAACTTCTCGGTCGCGGTGGACGACCACCTGCTCGGGATCACTCACGTCATCCGCGGCAAGGACCATATCGCGAACACGCGACGCCAGCGCTACATCTTCGACTACTTCAACTGGAAGCCGCCGGTTTACCGCCACTACGGCCGGATGGGGATATCGGGCGTCGTCCTCTCGACGTCGGGGATGCGCGAGGGGATCAACAGCGGTCTCTACACCGGCTGGGACGATATCCACCTCGGGACAATGCGGGCGATCGCGCGCCGGGGCATCGAGCCGGAGGCCGTCCGGAACGCCATGATCGATATCGGGATCGGGGAGACAGACATATCGTTCTCGTGGGAAAACCTCTACTCCCGGAACAAGGAACTCGTCGATCCAAGGGCGAACCGCTACTTCTTCGTCCCCGACCCAGTCGAGGTGACGGTGGAGGGCGCCCCCCGCCACGAGGCGCACGCGGCCCTGCACCCGAACGATCCCTCCCGGGGGGTCCGCACCCTTATCGCCGAGGGAGCGATCCTCCTCCCGCGGGCGGATATCGAAGGGCGGAGTATGGTCCGGTTAAAAGACCTCTACAACATCAGGATCGCGTGGGACGGCGATACGCCGCGGGTATCCTACGCGGGCGACTCGCTCGAGGAGGCCCGGAGCGAGAAGGCGCCGATCATCCAGTGGCTGCCGGCGGACGCGAAACTCCCGTGCACGCTTCTGCGGCAGGACGAGAACCTCGAAGGATTCTGCGAACCGCCGGTTGCCGGGGAGACCGGCAACGTCGTCCAGTTCGAGCGGATCGGGTTTGCCCGGGTAGACTCGGTCGAGGGCGGCCGGGTGAGCGCGTATTTCGCGCATAGGTGAAGTGGGTTTGCAGTGGGGCCGGACCCCTTCATCACACTATTTTTAAGGCGTCCGGCCGTTTCAGTGTCCCTGTACTGTATCCCTCCCGCAGAGTTCGAGATCCCGGGAGATCGGAGCATAAGCGCCGTCAGGTGCCGAGAGCTGCGGGGGAATTGTTCTTAAATAAATCAGTCTTCGCGTTCTTCGCGGCTTCGCGTGAACTAATAGGTGTAGATAACGATGCAACCTCACGCGAAGAACGCGAAGCCGCGAAGGGAAGTTACACCCTGACAACCGATCTTCGCGTTCTTCACGAATCGCACCTTTATTGCACAACCCCCGCCTCATACGAGCCTGTGCCTTACGCAAGATAGAGGTCATCCCAAAGGGATCTCCGAGCCTCCGGTATAACCTGATCGGAGCCCTGAATTCTCAGACATCCGCCATCTGAGCCACATCCTGAGTCAGGGGGGGTGAACGGCTTTCCGTTGGATATGCGCCCGGGCGGGGGAGGGTCCGGGAGGGGGACACCCCCTCCCGGCAACAGCGTTTTGGGATGACCTCAATAATAGACGCCAGGGAAGACCGCCCGCGCTCACCCCCGCTGGATCGCCGCCCTCTCCACACGGCGGGCCAGTTCCCGGAGCACCGTTCGCGCGAGATCCACGTTGCGGTAGTCCCGTTCCTCGGCCACGTCGCGGATGCAGGCCGGCACCTCAATGACCCGCTCGGCCTCCCGGATCTCAGACGCGAGCGCCGCGAGATCCCGTCTCTCCCGCATCCGGTCCCGGTGCCAGGCCGCCGACCCCCGTTCCGGGTCGATCGAGAGAACCGCCTCGTAGCATTCTGTCGCCTCGTCGTAACGGCACATCACCCCGAGCACCCAGCCCCGGCTCTGCCAGGCGAGGACATGCTCCGGGTCAAGCCTGAGCGCTTTATCGCAGCAGGCGACCGCACCTTCGTGCTCCCCGAGGTGCGCGAGAGCGTAACCCTTCCGCTGCCAGGCCGTCGCGTCGTCGGGATCTATGGCGAGCGCCTTATCAAAACAGGCGGCTGCCTCGTCGTAGCGGCCGGTCTTGATGAGAGCAAACCCCTTCCGTCTCCAGAGGACGGGATCGTTCGGAGAGAGTTCAAGTGCCTTATCGTAACAGACGACCGCTTTGCTGTAGTCCCTGGTGGTGCAGAGAGCCTGACCTCTGTGATACCATCGCCCGGCAACCTCATCTCTAGTCGCCATCGAACCTGAAAGGGGAGCCAATCCATAAGAAGATAACCCGACCCGGAACGAATAAGACCAGTCGAACGAGAAATAACTGCTTATGGCAGACAGGATTCTTGTTGCCTACGCCACTCGCTACGGCTCGACCGCGGAAGTGGCGGAGGCGATCGGCGATGAACTCCGGAAAGTCGGCGCAGAAGTCGATGTAAGGCCGGTGGACGAAATTCAGGATCTCTCCCCGTACCGGGCCGCCGTCATCGGGAGCCCGATATACATGGGGAAATGGCTTCCGGGACCGCAGGTCTTCATCGAGAAGAACCAGCAGCACCTGCGCACCATTCCGGTCGCCTACTTCGCCGTGGGGCTCACGGTCACGGACAGAAACCCCGAGATCCTCAAGAAGGCGGAAGCATCGATGGACGCGGTCAGGCTGCTCGTCAACCCGGTGGAGGTCGGCATCTTTCCGGGCAGGCTGGAGAGCAGCGGCCTCTCCTTCACTGACCGCACCATCGTCAAGATGATCCGGGCAAAGACCGGAGACTTCCGCAACTGGGGGGCCGTCCGCGCCTGGGCGCAGGCGGTGAACCAGAAGATCGCAGCGGCGTGACCTGCCGCCGTCCCATTTTTGATCGAACGAACGGGCACTTCTTCCCGCGAAACGAGAGCCGTTGCGGCAACCCCCGGAGAACAGACGAGGATGTCGACAACAGAGTATGAATGAAAACGGCATGAAATCTGGTGCCGCTCATGAGATACCATTAAATAGCACTATTTCATATCACTGCACACCATGACCCTGATAAGGGCCTATCCAGGCCCTATATTTAAAAATAGTCACCTAAACCGTTCAAAAACGTCAGGGCGCCGGGAGATCGGGAAGATCCTGGTGTGCCTCATCACGCTCTGCCTCATCACCGGGATGGGGCAGGCGCACAATCTGGACAACGCCACCGGTACGTCGCAGGACGCAGTGCAGGTCGGGACAAAACTCTATCTTCACGCCGGAGACGGGGGAGGAACAACATCAGCGGGCGGATCCGGCGGTGGAGGTTCTTGCAACGCCGTCCTGCTCTGGACCGCTACGCTCCCTGACACCGTAACGGCGGTTGATATGCGGCCCGACGGGGCCGTTGTGGTGGCCGGAACCGCCGACGGGAACGTCACCCTCTTTAACAGCAGCGGCACCACGCTCTGGGCGGTGCCGTCCGGAGGTCCAGTCAGTGCGGTCGGGATCGCCGACGACGGGAACAGCATCGTGGCGGGAACCGGGGACCGGCTCATGATGCTTGATGCGGCCGGCCGCATCGTCTGGACGGTGGACGCCAGGAGCAGGGTGCTGGGAGCCGGGATATCCCCGGACGGAGACCGTTGCGCCGCAGGGACCGTCGCGGGAGACCTCCTCGTCACCGACAACCGGGGAGGAATCCTCCAGGAGATTCCGTTCGGGAGCGCGGTCAACACCGTCGCGGCAGGTTCTGACGGCGCGCTTATTGCGGCCGGAACCGAGAACGGCACGATCCGTCTCCTGGACGCCGAAGGCGACGTGCTCTGGACGCACGATGCAGGAAGCCCCGTACTGAGCGTCTCGATGACCGGCGACGGAATCGTCATCGGTGCCGGAACCGGCGACGGCGCGGTCGTCATGCTGGACGGCGAAGGGCAGGGAGACCCCGTATGGACGGCAGCGAGCGCGGCGAACACGGTTCACCTCGATGCCGACGGCTCCGCGCTCGGCGCCGGGACAGGTGGCGGGTACGCATACCTGATGGACGGCACCGGGATCAAGACCTGGCAGTACGGCAGGATGAAGACCCTTGATGGGGAGAACCGCGCTGTCACCGGGATTGCGCTCTCATCGTCGGCCGACTACCTGGTGATCGGCTCCGATAACCGGAACGTCTACTACTTCGCGTTCACCTCCCGGCTCCCGCCGACCGTGATGAAAGAGACAGAACCGGTCAACCCGTCCTCTGCAGAAGCGGCGCCCGCTGTCACGAGAACGAGTCCCGCGTCCGTCGGTGCCGTCGCCGAGGCCCTGACGCCGCAGGAGGCGCCCGGGTTCTGCGTCGCCGCCTGTCTCGGGGCCGTAGCGATCGCCGCTGCCTCGCGGCGCAAAGGCCGGTAACGCGATCGCAAGCAGATCGCAGAACCTCCCATTCTTCTTTTATCGATCCGGTTCCTGCAGGCCGCACGAAAAAGTGCTTATAGGACGGCCGCGCACCTATAAAAACCATAAGGTGAACCGGGTGAACAAATACTCTTTCGTAGCCAGAATGCCCGACAAACCGGGCGCGCTGCACCGCGCGGCCGAGATCGTCAAGTCGTATACGGGCAACATCATCCGTATCCAGTACGACCGCCGGATCGATCCTGCCACGGTCTTTTTTGAGGTGACCGCCACACCGGAGAGTTACTCCCGGATGAAGGAAGACCTCCATGCAATCGGCTACCTTCAGGAATCCCTGCCCACGCTCGGGTTCCTCAAATTCTCCGTATACCTCCCCCACGAACCCGGCTCCCTCTTCGACCTCCTCACCTACATCACCGGGACGGGGGCAAACATCGCTTACATCGACTTCGATGACCGAAGGTCTGACCCAGGGAGAGTCACCATCAGTTTAAACGTCAACGAGACCGCGATCGTCGAGAGCCTGCTCGACCGGCTGAAATCCCGTTACCGGCTCGAGATCCTGGAATACGACACCACCGGCGAGAAACTCGACGACACCGTCTTCTACGTCCGGTTCGCCCAGGCGGTGCGGGGGCTGATCGGGACGGCGGAGGACGAGTTCCTGCTCTCGCTCCTGCAAGACGTCAACCACATCGTCCAGGAACTCAACAGCCTCGGCCAGGACCCAAAGGAGGTCTTCGAGTGGATTCTGTGCACGGGAAGGACGCTCCGGAATACAACGGGAGAGGGGTTCTACGCGGACGTCCAGCGCATCAGCCTCGCCGACGACGTCGAGGTCTTCTGCTTCCAGATGCCGGGCGGCGGGAACATCTTTCTGCTCCGCGCTCCGGACGAGACCGTGATGATCGATACCGGGTACGGGATATACCACGAGGACGCCGTGCGGATGTTCCAGCACTACGGGCTCGGGGATCCGGGGAAGATCCGGAGGATCTACATCACCCACGCCGATGCCGACCACTGCGGGGCGGGCGGGTTTTTTGAAGCGAAAGCGTATACGCACACCGGGTCGCTCGAGATCATCCGCCGGGCGAACCGGGCATACGGGTCGCGCAGCGAGTCCTCGATCCTCGAAGAGGTCTACACGACCGTCATCAACCTCTTCTCACACTTCACGCCGCCCGAGGACCCTGAAGTCTTCGCGCCGGAGAGGACCGGGATGCGCTCGATCTTTCCCGTCATTGCACGCTTTACCGTCCACGACCTCGAGTTCGAGGTGCTGGAATCTCTCGGCGGGCACATGCACGGCCAGGTCTACCTCTTCTGCCCCACGCACGGGATCATCTTCACCGCCGACACGCTGATCAACTTCGCGAGCCTCGATGAGGCGCGGAAACGCTACAACTCGCTCGCCGACTTCCTGGTGACCTCGGTCAACGTCGACAGCGATTGCGCCAAAAGAGAGAGGAAGGCGCTGCTCGAACTGATCCGGGACATGGACGAAGAACTCACCCCGGCCGGACGGCGATGCCTGGTCGCGTGCGGTCACGGCGCCGTCTCAGTCCTCGAAGATGGGAGACTGGAAGCGATCGGGCCCGTCGAGCGCTACCGGGCAAAAGAGGCAGAAGGTTAGGCGGCGGCCGACCGCCGCTCCCCGACCAGGGCGATCGCCGCACCGACAACGACCACGATCCCGCCGACGAGCAGCACCAGGAGTTCCAGCTGGGCGAGGAGGAGGAACGTCGAGGCGATACCGAGGACCGGGATGACCGGGAGCCTGCCGATGCTGCCCGGTATCCGGAACGGCCGGTCGGCATCCGGCGCACGGTAGCGGAGCAGGATAACGGCTGCATTGATGACGACGAACGTCACGAAGAGCGTGAAGTTCGTGACGTTCGCGACGAAGTCGATCTCGCCGGCGAAGAGGAACGCGACGGAGGCAAGCAGAACGGCAACGATGGCCGTCCAGGGCGTCCGTGTCCGGGGGTGCACCCGGGCGAGAATCGGCGGGAGCGAGAAGGAGGATGCCATCCCGTAGATGATCCGGGACGACGCCATCATCATCAGGAGAGCGGTGTTCGCCGTGGCGAAGAGGGCGATGACTGAGATGAGGGTGAACGCCGCGGGGCCGAGGGCGACGGCGGCGACGTCGGCAAACGGTGCCCGTGAGGCGGCGAGCTGCTCCCACCCGACGACCGAGACGGCGGCGAGGGAGACCAGGATGTAGAGGAGGACGGAGACGGCGAGCGCGATCACCAGGGCGATGGGGATGGTTCGTTCCGGGTTTCTGGTCTCCTCCGAGAGTTTGACCATCTCCTCAAACCCCATGTAGGCGAAGAAGACGAGGGCGGAGGCCTGCAGGAGGCCCGAAACCCCGAGCGGCATCTCGAAATAGTCCACCCGCCCGAGGTGCGGGAGGCCGATCAGGATGACCATGACGATACCGCCTACCTCGATGAGGGTCATGGCGATGGCGGCCCGGGCGGTCTCCTTGATGCCGTAGAAGAGGATCCCGGCAAGGACGAGGAGGATCAGGATGGCGGAGGGGACGCGCGGGAAACCGACGAGATCCGAGAAGTAGCCGGCAAACCCGAGCGAGACGGTTGCGGCCCCGAGGATGCCGGAGAAGATGATCAACCACCCGACGACGAACGCAAGTCTCCTCCCGAAGGCGTTTCGGACGTACTCGAACTCAGCGCTCGCACGGGGGTACATCGACGAGAGTTCGGCGTAACCGAGTGCGCTGAACGCGGCGATGGTGGCGGCGACGGCGAAGGTCAGCCAGACGGCGTTTCCGGCCATGCCGGCCGCTTCCCCGAGCAGGGCGTAGATCCCGGCCCCGAGGATGATCCCGATGCCCGAGAGGGTGACCGCAGGCAGCCCGAGCTCGCGCCGGAGTTTCGTTCCGGGAGCCGGGGCGCCCCGATCCTCGTTCGGCATATACAATCCTATGCACCTGTAGCATTTATGGATATCCGGCAACGATTACCGGGTATCGGCACGATATGCCGTAAAACCGGATGCATTGTTGCCGGGAAGCAAGGAGAGGCAGCGGGACGGGGCTCCACATAACGTATATATACCTGTCTTGCCCCTCATGGCTTTCCTGCAAGAGCAGGGGGAAGTGAATCGATGGCACAGAGCGTTATCGACATCCTGAAACAGGAGCACGAAATGGTGCTCTCGCAACTCTCGGAACTTTCGAGCAAGGGCACGAGCAACCGGGAGCAGAAGTACAACACCTTAAAGGAGAACCTCATACCGCACATGATCGGAGAAGAGCAGGCCGTATACCCGAAACTGATGGAGTCGGGGATGCAGAAGATGGCCCTCGAGTCGATCGAGGAGCATAACGCGGTCAAGACGCTGCTATCCCAGCTCGACAGCGCGTCCACGTCAAAAGAGGATGTCTGGGTGGCGAAGATAACGGTGATCCAGGAGAACGTGGAACACCACATCAGCGAGGAGGAGGAGCATATCTTCCCCGAGATGCAGCAGAAGATGAGCAGCAACGATCTCTCGAGTCTCGGCAGCAGTTACGAAGAGGCAAAGAAGAGCGCGCTCCCTGTTGCGGCACGCTGAGCACTCCGGGCGAGGGCGCTGACACCTCTCTTTTTTTTGCCGGGATCGTCCGGGCGAAATCGTTAAGTTCCTCATCCGCTATTCTCTCCCAGACGGAGAACGTGTATGCCGCAGATTCTTGAACTGATCCGGGAGGATCACGATCTCATCAGGGGGCTCTTCGACGAACTCGAGAGCAACCCCGAGACCCGGGACGTCCGGTGCATCACGCTGCGGCGGGAACTGCCCGGCCACATGTACGCGGAGGAGGCTACCCTCTATACGCATCTCCGGGACAGGGTTCCGGGGGAGATACGGCAGTCGCTCGACGAGCATACCGGGGTCAAGGAGACACTTACGCGGTTCGAGAAGATTCCCTTGAGGGACGACGCCTGGATGCCGGCGCTCGTCGATCTCCGGGAGCGGGTCGAGGCCCACTTCGCCTCGGAAGAGGGCGAGGTCTTCGCCCTGGCGGAGGAGCACCTCGACAGGGGTGATCTGTTCGCGCTCAGCGAGAGGTTTGAGCGGGAGAAGGTGGCGGCGGCACGGTACGTTACGGTGTGATGCACACTGTCCGCATTACCGGGGTACCCGGCACCCCTTTTGTTCCCACAAATGCCGCCCACCACATAAAATAAACCCCCTTGATTTTTACCATCAGTAAACATGAGGACGTAAACATTATCGGTGCGGAAGTCAGACAGACCATTAATGAACGTTCTCATCACGAGCGGGAGGACAATCGCCCAGGGCAGGCAACTCTACTACAAAGACATGCCCGGATATTCCTATGAAACGGCACGCTGTTTCGTCAACTCGTTCGATCTCCTGGAACTCGGGGCCGCGTCAGGCGACTACCTCCTCCTCTCGACCAGCACGGCGGAGGAGGTGTTTGTCGCCACCCCCTGCGACGATCTCGTCTCCGGAACCGTGTTCATCCCCTGCGGGCCGCACGCGAATGCAATCCTGCACGCGACCACGCGGGGAACCGGTGCACCGGACTACAAGTGGCTGAAAGGGACAGTGACGCGAACCGATCTGCCCCCGCGCTCGGGCTGGGATATCCTCGTCGAGGAAGGCGGTGCCGTCTGTCCTTCGGTGCCAGCGCCCTCCGAAGAAGACGGTGGTGAAGTCGTGACCATCTGCGATGTTGCCTGCCCGCTCTGCGGGTGTCTCTGCGACGACCTGGTCGTGAGGGTCGAGGGCGGGTCGATCCGGTCGGTCGATAACGCATGCTCGCTGGGCTCGGAGAAGTTCCTCTCGCAGAGCCGTCTCATGCGCCCGATCGCGAACGATGGAGGGTCCTGGAGAACGGTCGAGTTCGGGGAGGCGATCAGGTATGCCGTAGAGGTGCTCGCCGACGCCGAGCGACCGCTTCTCTTTGGGTGGAGTGGGACATCCGCGGAGGCGCAGTGCACCGGCATCCAGATCGCTGAGACGATCGGGGGTGTGATCGACAACTGCTCGTCGATCTGTCACGGCCCCTCGATCATGGGCATCCAGGAGGCGGGCCACCCGGGGTGCACGCTCGGTGCGGTGAAGAACCGGGCCGACGTCGTGATCTACTGGGGCTCGAACCCTATCGAGTCGCACCCGCGCCACCTCTCCCGGTATACGACGTTCGTCAACGGAAAGTACCGGGACAACGGGCACCATGACCGGACTCTTGTCGTCGTGGATATCCGGGAGACCGATACCGCGAAGATTGCCGACGAGTTCATACGGGTCAGGCCGGGCGGGGATTACGCTGTCTTTTCAGCCCTGCGGGCAATCCTCAAGGGCCACGCGGATGCGCTTCACACAACCGTCGCAGGCATTCCCCGCGAGAGGCTGGTCTGGCTGGCGGATCTCTGTAAGAACGCTCGGTTCGGAGCGCTCTTCACGGGGATAGGCCTGACGCAGTCGCGGGGCAGGTACAAGAACGTCAAAAACGCCATCCAACTCGTCGACGAACTCAACCGGCACACGAAGTTCACCCTGACGCCCATGCGCGGGCACTGGAACGTTAACGGCACCAACCAGACGTTTTCGTTCCTGACGGGCTACCCCTACGGCGTCGATTTCTCACGCGGCACGCCGTATTACAACCCCGGCGAGACGACGGCGATCGACCTGCTCCGCCGGGGCGAGGCTGATGCATGCCTCATCATCGGCGCCGACCCCGGGGCGCATCTGCCGAGGAGGTGTAACGAACACCTCGCGACGATCCCTACGATCGTCATCGATCCGTTTGTCTCGCTCAGCACCTCCTTTGCGGATCTCCACATCCCGGTTGCATGCGTGGGAATCGACTGCGCGGGTACGGGCTACCGAATGGACTCCGTCCCGATCCGGATGAAGAAGGTCATCGACCTGGGTCTCCCGACCGACGAGGAGGTGTTGTCACAGATCCTGGCCCAGGTGCAGAAACGGTGCCGGCATTACGCTGTAACCATCCCCCGAGCACCATACCCGGAGACACCGCCGGCGTCATAATGCGCGTCGCAAGTAAATGCAATAAACTCGACCTAGAACAAAAGTTAAATAAATATCACCGTCAACCCATAAGATGGTGCCACCGCAGTGGCGGCGCATCATTGAGATCCAAATCGATAAAACCTCAATTCCATCAACGTAAACCGCGGAACACCCGCAACTTCAGGGGATGGGGAAGAGCCGACCCGGGCATCGTGCCGGATGGCCCGGGAGGCGCTGTACAGGGATCGTTCCCTCTCTTCTCCATCCTGGTTTTCAGTTTTGTGGATTATTAAGTATGTGCGCTACGCAGAAGAACAGTCAGCGATACATTACTGGCGCTCGCGCAGAAGAAACAGCGTTAGAACTCAAGAAGAACAGTTTCAGAGTAAAGGGAGGTAATAGCAGCGAGTTGGGCTTCCCGAGGGCTCGCGCACCTCAGTACCACACATCACGTGAAAGGGCTTAACTGCTGGGTTCGGAATGGGTCCAGGTGTTTCCCCTCTGCTATGGCCGCTATTACCAGTTACGACCGGATATGATGCGTTTGGATGGAGTCGAAAATCCTTACGGATTTTCTCCCCGCCCAGCCGCTTCGCGCCCGGTCGGAAGCCAAGGCCCGGACTTGAACCGGGGTGTAGTTGATCTGCAGTCAACCGCGTGGCCGCTCCGCCACCTTGGCAAGCTGTGTTACCTCTATAGTTTAGCATTCCTTATTATTTAAGGATTACCCCCTAGAGGTGTTTTACGGTGCGTACTCCGGATTTCGTCTGAGTTCAGCGGACGGCATTGGACGTTAGTATCCGCGGACTGAACACGTCGTTGCCTTCGTGCTTACATCCCGGACCTATCAAACGAGTCTTCTACTCGTGTCCTCAGCGGAGTCTC
>NZ_VCYI01000014.1 GCF_030464365.1 Methanoculleus methanifontis
AGCCATTCGTCGACACTAACTCTGCTCCTTGTTGTTGGTTTCGTCATTAACACAAGGAGCAACGGTTTTATAGATCTTTCCCCTCAGATGGAGCCGACCCTCGACTAGAGGGTTTCAACAGAGCCGATTTTTCCTTCTATTTGAGGATGCTTTTAGATAATCTGAAGCCTATTGTACTCTCTGTCTGTGTCATATACGTTATTACCATTGCCCTACTGTTTCTGGTCGAAACCGGGCTAATCATAACAGCAAATCCATACTCTATTGCGATTCCTGTAATTGCCGCTCTAATATTTATTATCCCTGCACTCTCGTTTAATTCCCTGATAAAAAACTTCGAGCAAATGGCGTTATTTGGCTTTAGGTTTTTAGCTCACTATGCTGACAGGGATCAGGACTCACATGAACGGAGTACGGGGGTTTCTTCGGTCACCTCTCTTGTATTGATGTTTCTTTACCTCCCTTTCTTGGGCATCCTCCCCTTATGCGCATTTTTTATTACGGTCGGCTCAAAGATTAACATTTATTTGGTATTTGTTCTATTCCTGCAAATTATTACGATTGCAATCCTTACTAGCTATTTCAGCTCCGTATTTGTAAAAAGAGAATTAACAAATGCTTTAACAAATTATGCAGGCCTTATCGGATTAATTAACGGTATGATCATTAATAACGAATATGATGAGGAAACCGCGAAAAGACTTTCAAAGATATATTTAACGTCAAAAAATTACGATTTCATGATAGTTGATACATTAAAGTTCGTTAACTGGTATTTACTCATTCCTAATAGGGCGAATCTAAAGTGGAGGTGAGCCCCTTTGACGACTATTAATACTCTCCTTTCATTTTTACTCAAAATTACGAGAATTTCGTGGTGAGATAACTCTCGAAAATAATTCTCCTCGGTCATAATAGAGAGAAAAGAATTCTCCTACTCATTTCAAAAGCCTTATTTACCCTCCTGTTTTGACTAACTAATGAATAGGATGTGTTATTCTCCTATTCTCCCCGGCGTGGAGAAATCGTATGGACTTAACCGAATTACAGACGCGGAAGAGTAAAATCGACGTCTACCTTGCCGAGCAGGGCTGGGACGTCGCCAACCGCGCATCTGTCATTCCTGAAGTTGATACCAAACAGTCAGACTTTCTTGCACACTCTTATAAGACCGTCTCCGAGACGCTCAAGAACGATCTGGAGAGCAAGTACGTCGACTACCTCCTGCTTGACAGCCTGGGCGCTCCGCTCGCGATCGTCGAGGCCAAACGCACCTCAAAAGACCCGCTCATCGGACAGAAGCAGGCGGAGCAGTACGCCGACGATATCAAGCGGCAGACGGGGAGAGACGTCTTCATCTTCCTCTCCAACGGCTACGAAATCTGGTTCTGGGACCGGGAGCGCTATCCGCTCAGGCTGCTGAAGGGCTTCTATGCGCAGAAAGATCTGGAGCGACTCCGTTTCCAGATTCAGAAGATCGATCTCACCCGACCGATCGAGATCAATACCCGCATTGTCGACCGTTCAAAGAGCATCGAGAACGTCAAGCGCGTGCTGGAGCATATCCGTAAAGGCCATCGTAAAGGGCTGATCGTCATGGCGACCGGGACCGGCAAGACCCGCGTGGCGATGGCGATCATCGACGCCCTCCTCAAGGAGAACCGTGCGCAGAAAGTGCTCTTTCTCGCCGACCGGAAAGCGCTCCGTGATCAGGCGTGGAATAAGGGCTTCCTGGAGTTCTTCCCCCATGAGGCCAAGGACAAGATCCTGCATGGTGTCTACAATAAAGAAAAACGGCTGTACGTCTCCACCATTCAGACATTTCAGGAGATATACACCCAGAAGGATGAGCGTGGGCAGTACCGCATCTCCCCCGGCGAGTTCGACCTGATCATCTCTGATGAGGCGCACCGGAGCATCTACAACAAGTGGCGGGACGTCTTCACCTACCTGGACGCGATGCAGATCGGGCTGACGGCAACACCGGCGGAGCTGGTCGATCGGGACACCTTCCGGTTCTTCCACTGCGACGACCACATGCCGACCGCGCTCTACTCGTATGATGAGGCGGTGAAGGATGGCGTCCTGGTCGACTTCCGCAAAAGCATCATCGGAGCGCAGACCCACTTCCAGATCGAGGGCCTTCGACCTTCCGACCTGACGGAGAGCGAGCGCAACCGGCTGATCGAGCAGGGGATCGACCCGGATGAGATTAACTTCGAGGGCACAGAGCTGGAGAAGAAGGTCGCCGTCAAAGGGACGTCTGAGGCGATCGTGCGGGAGTTCATGGAGGGCTGCCAGATGGATCAGGCAGGGACGCTTCCGGCAAAGTCGATCTTCTTTGCCATCTCGAAGAAGCACGCTCGAAGGCTGCATGAGGCATTCGACGACCTGTATCCCGAGTACAAAGGACGGTTGGCGCGGATCATCGTCTCGGACGATCCCCGCGCCGAGGCCCTCATCCACGACTTCGAACACGAGTCCTTCCCTCGCGTGGCAATCTCGGTCGATATGCTCGATACCGGCATCGACGTACCGGAGGTCTGCAACCTGGTTTTTGCGAAACCGGTCTTCTCAAAGATCAAGTTCTGGCAGATGTTGGGGCGCGGGACACGGTCGGATGGTGCGTGCAAACACCGGGAATGGCTGCCGGACGGGCATAAAGAGTATTTCAAGGTCTTCGACTTCTGGAATAACTTCGAGTACTGGAATATGAATCCCGAAGGGGTGAAGAATGAGCCGACCGAAGCCATCACGAGCCGGATCTTCTTCCTCCGGCTGAAGCAACTTGAGCGGCTCCTGGAGCAGGGCGACGACGAGCGGGCGGCGGTCGTCCGACAGAGGCTCGAAGAGGATATCCGCTCGCTTCCGATGGACTCTGTAACCGTCCGGGAGCACGAGCGGGAGATCGCGAAAGCCCTCTCCCCGAAACTCTGGGACAATGTCGGGCTTGACCCGCTGGAGTACCTGAAGAGCACAATCATGCCCCTGATGCGCTTCCAGACCGGCGTGAACCTCAAAGAGGCGTCCTTTACCGTCAAGGCGGAGCGGCTCGCGCTCGCGGTGCTGGAGGGCAACGAGAAGGAGATCGAGCGGTTGGCCCCGGAGATCGGGGAGATGGTCGATCACCTCCCCCGGACGCTCGATATCGTGAAGGAGAAGGAAGAGCGGCTGGACGAGGTGCTGACCCATGCCTTCTGGAAGGGTCTGTCGTTTGAGGACGCTACCGGGCTTGTCGGGGATATCGCTCCGCTCATGAAGTACATGTCGAAGGAGGCACACGAGCCGATCGTCATCGACATGGGAGATATCATCGCGCAGCGCACGCTCTGGACGCTCAACGAGGAAGCACCCGAGTATGTGACGGCATTCAGGGAGAAGGTCGAGAAGCGGGTTACAGAGCTGGCCGATCACAACCCGGTCATCCAGAAGATCCTCCACGACGACCCGATAACCGAAGCCGACCTTCACGATCTCGAAGAGGCGCTGGCGGAGGCCGGGGTGAACGTCACCGAAGAGATGTTGCAGACCTCGCCGCGTCACCCGTATGGCTCGCTCGTGGCGTTTATCCGGTCGCTCTTCGGTCTCTATGAAGCGCCTGATCCGAAGGAGAAGATAGCAGAGGCGTTTCAGACCTACATGATCGAGAATAACAAGAGTTATACCGCCGACCAGCTCCACTTCATCCGGACGATTCAGACCGTTTTTATGCGTAAGAGGCGTATAGAAATGGACGATCTCTTCCTTGCTCCGTTCACGAATTTTGGGAGTACTGCACCGATGCCGATGTTCGATGAGGGCGATCTGAAGGCGTTTATCGGCATCTGTCGGGGGCTGGAGCGGGAGTTGTTTGCGGTGGAGGGTGAAGCTTAGTGAATACAAAGAGGCTGCCTGAGGGATGGGAATGGCGGCAACTTGGCGATATAATTGAGTTAAAGTATGGTAAAGGGTTGAGAGAAGCAGAGAGAAATCAGGAGGGGGAAATCCCTGTTTACGGGTCAAATGGTCTCGTCGGACGGCATGACAAACCTATGTCAGATACTGCCGGGATTATTGTAGGGAGAAAAGGATCGGTCGGAGCAATTCACAAGTCGGATGGGCCTTTTTGGGCGATAGATACCACTTACTACATCGAGCCGATAGAGTGTCTTGATCTCTCCTACCTCTACTATTTACTAAAAACACTTAATTTGAGCTCACTCGATAAATCTACCTCGATCCCAGGTTTAAATCGTAACGATGTGTATCGAAAAGTTATCCCAATACCTCCTCTCGACACCCAGCGCAAAATCGTCGCCATTCTTGAGAAAGCAGAGGCAACGCAGCGCCTGCGGGCAGAGGCGGATGCGTTGATGCAAGACCTTTTACAGAGCGTTTTTCTGGAGATGTTTGGCGATCCGTCAATAAAATCGACGAATTGGCCTTATGAAAGGTTAGGAAACGTTATCGGCGTGACATCAGGGCATGGGTTTAAGCTTGAAGAGTACAGTGACGATGGAATTCGACTATTAAGAATAAATAACGTGAGTTTTGGTGATATTATCTGGGAGCAGGTAGCTTACCTCCCCTTCGAGTATGGCGATAAATTCCCGCACTTGGTGTTAAAAAAAGATGACATATTAATGGCCTTAAATCGTCCGATTTTAGGGAATAAATTAAAAGTTGGAATGATGGATGAGGAAGACGCCCCTGCAATATTGTATCAAAGGGTTGGACGGATTGACATTTTGGATGAAGAGAGAGTAAACCGGCTGTATTTGTTTCACTTACTACGGACTCGGTACTTCTTGAGTGAATTATCAGCAAGGCTTTCAGGGTCTGATCAGCCTTATATAAACCCTACGGCAATGGTCAAAATCAAGATCCCTCTCCCTCCGATTGCAATTCAAAAAAGGTTTGCACAAATCGCTGCAAATATTCAACTCACTTATGATACTGGACAGAGTTCCAGAAACCAGCTACAGACTCTCTTTCAGGTGATTATCGATAGAGCATTTACAGGAGACCTGATACCATGAAACTCGCCCCTGACCTCAAATCAAAGATCGACACCCTCTGGGATCGGTTCTGGAGTGGTGGCATGTCAAACCCGCTCCAGTCCATCGAGCAGATGTCCTACCTCATCTTCATGAAGCGGCTGGAGGATATGGATGTCGTCGAGCAGAACCGGGCGCGAGCGCGGGGAGTGCTGTATACGTCAGTCTTCGAGGGGCATGAGGAGTGCCGGTGGTCGAGCTGGAAGCACTACCCTGCCGAGCAGATGCTGGAGCATGTCCGCGACAAGGTCTTCCCCTTCATCAAGTCCCTCCATAACGGTGAGAAGACCCTCTTCGCCCGACAGATGCGTGATGCCGTCTTCATGATCCCGAAACCGTCTCTCCTTCAGGAAGCGGTCGCTCTCATCGACGAGATGAATATTACGGCGCAGAACCGCGACACGCAGGGCGACATTTACGAATACCTGCTCTCTCAACTTTCCACCGCCGGGAAGAACGGGCAATTCCGCACCCCGCGTCACATCATCCGGATGATCGTCGAACTGGTCGATCCTGACATCACCGACCGTATCTGCGATCCTGCGTGTGGTACGGCTGGCTTCCTCATCAACTCGTATGAGCATATCATCCGGAAGTATACGAGTCCTGACATGCTTGAGGTCGACCAGGAGGGAGAATACCATAACCTCATCGGCGACAACATCACCGATCAGAAGCATTGGGAGAAGCTCTGGAGCGATACATTCTACGGATTCGACTTTGACTCGACGATGACCCGGATATCGCTCATGAACCTGATGCTGCACGGCATCAAAGCCCCTCACATCGAGCTCAAGGATACCCTCTCCAAGCGCTACAACGAAGAGGAGCGCTATACGGTCGTGCTCGCCAATCCTCCCTTCAAGGGGAGCATCGATAAGAGCGATATTAACGACAGCCTCTCGCTCGGCACGACGAAGACCGAGCTGCTCTTAGTCGAGCGGATGATACAGCTCCTGACGATAGGTGGGAAGTGCGGCGTTATCGTGCCTGACGGCGTACTCTTCGGGAGCTCCAGGGCGCATAAGGAGCTTCGACGGATGCTCCTTGAGGAGAATCAACTGGAGGGTATCGTCTCTATGCCCTCCGGGATCTTCAAACCCTATGCGGGAGTCTCGACCGCCGTGCTGATCTTCGTGAAGGGCGGAAAAACCGGCAAGGTCTGGTTCTACGACATGGAGGCGGACGGTTACTCGCTCGACGACAAGCGGACATTCATCGACGGCAAAGGAGATATTCCGGACATTATCGAGCAATTCAGGCAGCGGAGAGACACAAACCCGATAGACAGGAAGGCGAAGTGCTTCTATGTGCCGGTCGAGGAGATCCAGGCGAATAACTATGACCTCTCGATCTCTCGCTACAAGGAGATAGAATACGAAGAGGTCGAGTATGAGCCTCCGGAAGTTATCATCGGGAAAATCCAGGCGCTTGAGAGCCAGATTCAGCAAAATCTTGAGGAATTGAAGAAGATGCTCAAAGAGACTGAAAAATAAGGATGGAAGGGGCTATCTTAGTACTCTTTAGTTACAATAGTCCGTGCTGGATGAGGAGTCATACGAAGGGTTTCTGTTCCATCAGGAATGAAGATAGTCTGATTGGCATAAGGTCTCACTTATGGGATGTGAAAAAGGCTTAATAGTCAGTCAGGAATCTGATCCCTCTCTTTCAACGGAGATATCATCTTTTTTGGGAAATTGGGACAGCGTGGATTGATTCCTCATGGCATTCTTCTGGTAGTCCTCAAGCGCGAGTTTCTCTCCCTCCGCGCTGGCTTTCTCATCGACCCACCTATCAATAAATTTTGCATCGATATTCTCAAGAACAGCACGGAGTCTGGATCCCCGGCAGTTGAGCCGGATCGCATCGGCATCGACTTCATCGAATAGCTGATACTTCTGCCCGTATTCGAGGACAATTCGTAACTTCTCCGTCACCATCTGCTTCTTCTGATCTTCTGAAACGCCCAGAGAGATGTTATTCATCAAGGTCGAGAGCACTGCGTTTTTCTGGATGATCTTCGGATCTTCGATACCATCTTCGAACAGGTTCTTTCGGTAGCATTCCCCGACAATTGCCAGCTGGATGAGCCGGTAAGGGTTCGTCGAATAACAGTAAGGGAGTTCATACTGCTGATGGAGGTCCTGATCGCCGAAACCCGCCTGCAGCATCTCATTTAATGCCGAATTCTCATGCGAGCATTCGAGGAGAAGTTGTATCAGTTGAGACCGCGGGGCATAAACCCAGACTTTTATCAGGCCGATATCGTATTTGGGATGCGGCTTCTGACCCTGTGCCTTCATGGACTCGATGATCTTCATCTTGTCCTTCTCGTTGATGCAGAGCACGTACTCGAACCGGTTGGGATCCAGCTCGATGTCTATGGCATCCGAAAGGTAGTCCGTCTTTTCAAGGACCAGATCACGGGATAATCCGACCTCTTTTAACGTCTTTCTTACATCGGTGATCGAGGATTTGCACTCGACGAAGATCGCACGGTTTTCGCCTTCGTTGTAGAGGAAGAGATCGAAAGTGTGATTTCCCTTTTTTGCGGAGCCGAACTCGATCAGGGGCTCTGCAAAATAAAATTCGTATCCGGATCTCTGTGAAAGGTTGGTCTGTGCGAAAGATTTTACGCATTGTTTCACGAGAGTGTGGTGCTTTTTGTCTTCCTCAAGAGCATCACCGATTCGCTCTCGTGCCGAGGGTATAGAGTATGCTTTATATTTCTCTTTTAATTTATCCAATTCCTCGCGGACTTCAGGTGGAGAACGCTTGTAGAACGCCTGAAAGTCTTCCTTCTCACGAGGAATATGGATGATATCACCCTACGGTCGCCATATGATCGATATTCTCGACCACAAACTCGAAAAACCTCATGGATGTTCCGATGTCTATTTTCTCTACCGGGTAGACGTCGATCTTCTTGCCGGTAGTCGAGATGTCCAGGAGAGAACCCGTGTGCTCATCGATCAACCGGGCGGAGAAGAACATTGAACCCGGCAGCAGCACCTGTTCCAGTACAGTGAAGTTCCACTCCTCGCTGCGCACCGCCTTGCAGAAGCGGGAAACGTCATCGTAGTGCATCTCCACCGGCACATCAATTGACCAGGGGATCTGAATGGCATTCGAGAATTGCCTGCGGGACCCGACCTTGCTGATGGAATATCCCGACTCTCCGATTGCCTCTCTTACGTTTTCAAGCCGTGAAACGACGTCCTCAATTATCTTGAAGATGCCGGCGAAGTGTCCGTGACGCAGTGTTATGATTCCCTTATTGTCGATGCGAAATGCGATGCCGTTCGGGAGCTGGACCTCAAGAATCTTTGGTAGCACACCGTAGTAGAATTCCATCTCCTCAAGCGTGTGTTTTCCGTCGTTCCCCCTGTATTGGATGCCTCTCTCGACATGGGGCCGGAACTCGGAGTGAATATCAGTGTTGGGGCTCCTCTTCGCAGAGAAATAGGTTATGATCATGTCCGGGTGCTCCCGGACGAGGTTATCTTTGATCTCCTTCATCACCTTAGGGGCAATCCAGAGATTCGATATCTCCTTTGTACGGTTGATGTAAGTGAAGAGGATGTCAGGTATCTCATTGGTTTTCTTTGCATCCGTGATGAAGAGCGGGACATTGTTCCTGTCGTCGAAGAACGTATAAATATAAATCCGTTTACCCTGGGATTCCTTCGAGAGGAGGAGCAGTTTTCCTGCCCTCTTATCGATGGAGAAATGGAAGTTTTTGAGGGTCTCGACGAACTGGTTGATGTTCTGGAACATCGACAGCGTTGCAACTATGTGGAGATTACTGTTGATCTGGTCGTCTCCTCGCTCACATTCAAGGTACTGGATCAGCTCCTGAATGTCGTCGAAGTCTCTATCAGCTCTGATGAGCGAAGGGAGGTTCAAAGTATCACATCCCCGGTTAATTTCCATTAAGTTTCATGTAGATTTAGATGTTTCTTATTTGAACCTGATGATATAGGCGGAACATGAAGGTATCTTGAGGATTGCCATATATCAAGTCAATCTGAAAATAAGATGGACCGAGCGGGAATTGAACCCGCGGCCTCTACCATGCCAAGGTAGCGATCTCCCCCTGATCTATCGGCCCCTGTTACCCTACAATGTTGATCGTGATCACATAATAAGGATTGGGGCAGGCCGGCCCCCTATCCCTCCCCGGCAAGGGTCGAAAGCCGCGAGAGCACCCGTTCCCGCGCATCCTCCATCTTCGGGCGGACGAGGGCGGTGCCGTTCTTGATGCAGGGGGCGAGGAGCGGCACCGCACCCTTCGGCGCCGGGGTGCGGGCGGGGAGGGTGAGGCGCCGGCCGCCGAGATCGTAGACCTGCTTTGCGCTGCTCCGCTTCCCGCGCTTCGCGAAGGGCCGGCCCTTCATCTCCACGATGTCCAACGCGAAGTCGATCACCGGGGCGTTCGCGATCGCGCCCCCGACGCCGAAGGCGTCGCCGATATCGCGGTAGGCGGCGACCTCTGCGCGCGACAGCCCGCCCGAGAGGAAGATCTTCACGTCCGGGTAGCCGTTGACGTCGAGCTCCCAGCGCACCTCCTCGGCGATCGCCCGCATGTCGCCCCGCCGGGACCGCGGGGTGTCCAGCCGGACAGCCGTCGCCCCGCAGGCCGCCGCCCGGACCGCCTCGACCTTCTCGTCCGAGAAGGTGTCCGCGAGCATGACCCGGGGCACCTCCGGGCCCGCATCGCGCGCAAACGCGCACCAGGCGTCCTCCTGCCCCGGGTAACACATGATGAACGCGTGCGGCATCGTCCCCGCGAGCGGGATTCCCTCCGGCGCACAGATGTTGCTCGCCCCGTCCACCCCGCCGATCCAGGCCGCCCGCTCGATCATCGCCGCGATCGCCGGGTGCTGGCGGCGCGACCCGAAGGAGTAGACCGGCCGGCCACCCGCGGCCAGTTTCATGTGGGCGGCCGCCGACGCCACCCCCGAGGCGTGGCAGAGGAACCCGAGGATGGCCGTCTCGTAGACCGCGAAGTCCCGGTAGCGCCCGGATACCCGGAGGACCGGCTCCTTCGGGTGAAAGATCGAGCCCTCCGGCATCGCGTCCACGTCCACCGGGAGGCCTTCGAGCAGGTTGATGACGTCGTCGAGCCCGCAGAAGACCCCCCACGGGTCCGGGAGCGCCGCCCCCGTCACCTCCATCGTGACGTGCGGATTGATGCCGTCCCGCTCCATCACCTCCACAACCCGCCGGAAGTAGATGTCCGTACACTCACCGTTCTTGATGGCATCCTCGCCGACCATCAGAAACCGTCCCATGATCATTGCGGTTGTCGCGATGGCGTAAATCCTTATTGAACCGATCCGGCGGCACCGGAACGGTGATCCTTTTTTGCTGGGACATCAAAGCAGTAAGGAGAATGTCATACGGAGAAGCGTATGCCGCTGTAGTGGAGAGGATCTAGTGCTCGGAATCATCGGGGGCACCAGCCTCCTCTTCGCCGACCTGCCGGCGCTCGAGAAGACCATCGTGCCCACCCCCTACGGGAAGGCTGAGGTGCATGCCGGAGAGTTCGCGCTCCTCCTGCGCCACCAGCACAACCTCCCCCCGCACCGGATCAACTACCGTGCGTGCCTCGCCGCGCTCGCCGTCCTCGGGGTGGACGAAATCGTCGCGTTCGGCTCCGCCGGCTCCCTGAAACACGAGATCCCGCCGGGCTCGATCGTCATCCCCACCGACTACTTGAGCGTCACCGACATCCCGTCCATCCACGAGTGCACCATCGACCACATCCGGCCGGAACTGGACGCCGATCTCGTCCGCACTCTCTCCGGACTGGTGCCGGACGCACGGACGGGCGGGGTCTACGCCCAGACCCGCGGGCCGCGGATCGAGACGGTCGCCGAGGTCAAAGCGCTTGCAAAGGTCGCCGACATCGTCGGGATGACGGTCGCGAGCGAAGCGACGCTCGCCCTCGAACTCGGGATGCGGTTTGCCGCCGTCTGCACCGTGGACAACTACGCCAACGGCCTCGGGGAAGAGACCCTGACCTACGAGCATATCCTCGCGACCTCGCGGGCGAACTGCCGCAGAACCGAGACCATCCTTGAAAAAATTGTGGAGCGACTTGCATGAACGAGATATTCACCGCCCGGGGATCCGTCCTGATCGCCGGGGTCACCATCGACGGATCGACTGTCGACATCGCGCTCGACGAGACCGGTACCATCGCCGCGATCGGGAAGGACGCCAGAAAGACCATCGATGCCGATATCGTCATCGACGGCTCCGACCGGATCGCCGTCCCCGGCCTCGTGAACACCCATACCCACGCCGCGATGAGCCTCCTGCGCGGGTATGCCGACGACATGATCCTGCAGGACTGGCTCTCGCAGAAGATCTGGCCGCTCGAGGCCCACCTCACCGGCGACGACGTCTACGCCGGCACCAGACTCGCGTGCCTCGAGATGATCAAGAGCGGCACCGTCGCGTTCAACGACATGTACTTCTTCATGGACCGGGCGGCCGCCGCGGTCGATGAGATGGGCATGCGGGCGACGTTCGCCTACGGCTTCATCGACCTCGGGATGGAGGAGAAACGCGAGGCCGAGATCAAGGCGACGGAAACCCTGATCGCCCACATAAAATCGCTCAACAACCCGCGGATCCAGGCGGCCGTCGGCCCCCACTCCGTCTACACCGTCTCCCCCGAGGCTCTCTCCTGGTGCGGCGACTTTGCAAAAGAGCAGAATATCGGCATCCACGTCCACCTCTCCGAAACCGAGAAGGAGGTCGTCGACTGCGTCGCACAGTTCGGCAAACGCCCGGCAGTCCTCCTCGACGAATATGGCTGCCTCACCCCCCGGACGGTCGCCGCGCACTGCTGCTGGCTCGACGAGGCCGAGTGCCGGCTCCTCGGCGAACGGGGCGTTACCGCCTCCCACAACCCCGCAAGCAACATGAAACTCGCCGTCAACCGGGCCATGCCCTACCACTGGCTGAAACAGTACGGGGCGAACATCGCCCTCGGGACCGACGGCTGCTCCTCGAACAACAACCTGGATCTCATGGAGGAGATGAAGTTCGCAGCGCTCCTGCAGAAGTTCGCCTGGAACTCGCCGACCCTCCTCCCCGCGAACGAGGCTCTCACGATGGCGACCGCCGCAGGCGCCCGGGCGCTCGGCACCGGCCCCGGCACCCTGACCGTGGGCGCACCGGCCGACATTGTCCTCCTCGACACCCGGGCGGTCTGCAACACCCCGCTCTTCCACGCCGACTCGAACGCCGTCTACGCCTGTAACGGCAGCGCGGTCATGACCGTCCTCTGCCAGGGGAGGATCCTGATGCACGAGCGGGAGGTGCCGGGAGAAGAGGAGATCGTCCGGGAAGCCGGCGACGCCGCCCTGTCGCTGGCTGATCGGGCAGAAGAATCCTCCTGAACTTTTTTTTGCGGAAAATACGGTGCCGAGGAACTAACAGAGTTCCACGACGCCGGAGACACCGTCGAGAGCGCCCGGCACCAGTTCGCAGACCATGATATGCCCGACCAGCTCGTCAGGGATATCAATCGAAGACCGGATACCATAGCAGATTGTCGGCACGAACCCGAACCTGCAGTAATACCCCGGGTCTCCGGCCAGGAAGACCGCTTTGAACCCCATGCCGCCCGCCTGCTTCAGGGCCGTCGATATCAGCTCCGTCCCGATACCCCGGCCGCGGTACTCGAGCATCACTGCAATGGGAACGAGGAGAAGCCCCTCAAACCGGGGGCCGCCGTTCGTCACGTAAGTCCGGGTCAGCATGATCTGCCCGACGACCTTCCCGTCCTCCTCGGCCACCAGCGCGAGCTCCGGAACGTATCTCTCGCTCTTCCGAAGATGCTCCACCAGGTTCTGCTCGCTGTCGTCTCCACCCCCGGCCGTCCCGAAGGCGGTTGTTACCAGGTGATAGATAGAATCGTAGTCGTCCCTGCTCTCCTGTCTGACGATCATGGTGCGCCCTCCTGCGCGGTTGGGCCTGCAGAATTGCCGTCCGGCTAGAAAAATAGTGTGCTTCCCCAGGGTCGAACCCGGGGCGGCGGGGCAGGTTACGCCGTCTCGATATGCGACTCGTCCTCGAGCCCGAGCTCCTCGATGGCCATCTCGCGCATCTTGAACTTCATGATCTTGCCCGAGACCGTCATCGGGAAGTCGTCGACGAGCTTGACGTAGCGCGGTATCTTGAAGTGCGCGATCCGGCCGCGACAGAACTTCTTCACCTCGGCCTCCGTCAGAACCGCGCCGTTGTCGGGCTTGATCCAGGCCATCAGTTCCTCGCCGTACTTCTGGTCCGGCACCCCGATCACGTAGGCGTCGGCAATCTGCGGGTGGTTGTGGAGGAACTCCTCGATCTCGCGCGGGTAGATGTTCTCCCCGCCGCGGATCACCATGTCCTTCAGGCGGCCGACGATCTTGACGTAGTCCTCCTCGTCCATCGTCCCGAGGTCGCCGGTATGGTTCCAGCCGTGCTCGTCGATCGTCGCCCGGGTGGCGTTCGGGTTGTTGTAGTAGCACCGCATCACGCAGTAGCCCCGGGCGCAGATCTCGCCGGTCTCCCCGCGGGGGAGGATCTTCTTCGTGTAGGGGTCGATGATCTTGATCTCGGTGTGGGGGAAGGGCTTGCCTACCGTCGAGACGCGCCGTTCCAGGGGGTCGGCGGTCGTCGTCATCGTGACGCCGGGCGAGGTCTCCGTCTGCCCGTAGACGATCACGATCTCGGACATATTCATCTCCTTGTTGACCTCCCGCATCACCTCGGTCGGGCAGGGCGACCCGGCCATGATCCCGGTGCGGAGCGTATCGAGCCGGTACTTCGGGAAGTCCGGGTGGGAGAGCTCGGCGATGAACATCGTCGGCACGCCGTGGAGCGCCGTGCACTTCTCGTCCTGCACGGCCTTGAGAACCGCCTCGGGGTTGAAGACCGGCGCGGGGAGCACCATCGCGGCGCCGTGGGTGGCGCAGGCCATGTTCGAGAGCACCATCCCGAAACAGTGGTAGAACGGCACCGGGATGCAGAGCCGGTCCTCGTGGGTGAACTTCATCCCCTCGCCGATGATGAAACCGTTATTCAAGATGTTATGATGCGTCAGGACGACGCCTTTCGGGAACCCGGTCGTCCCGCTGGTGTACTGGATGTTGACCGCATCGTCGAAGTCAAGCGACTCCTCCCGCTCCCGGAGTTCGTCGGGGCTGATGAGCGCGGACTTCTCGAGCAGTTCGTCCCAGGTGTACATCCCGTTGTAGGGGATATCGCCGAGGAAGACGACGTTCTTTAAGAACGGGAACTTGTCGCTGTTGATCCGGCCGGGCTTCGCCTCGAACGCCTCCGGGCAGGTCTCGTAGAACATCCCGACGTAGTCGGAGGTCTTGAACCGCCCCTGGATGAGGAGGGTCTGCACCTCCGACTGCTTCATGGCGTACTCGAACTCGTAGGTCCGGTATGCCGGGTTGATGTTCACCATGATGGCGCCAATCTTTGCCGTGGCGAACTGGGTGAGCACCCATTCCGCGTAGTTCAGCGCCCATATGGCGACCCGGTCCCCGCGCTCCACGTCGAGCGCCATGAGGGCGCGCGCAAGGGTATCGACGTGTTCGAGAAACTCCGCGTACGTCCACCGGATACCCTGGTGGACGGAGACGAGTGCGTCGCTGTCCGGGTGCGCCGCTGCGATTCGATTCAGCATTTCACCGATGGTGATGCCGAGTAGGGGTATCTGCGAGTTCCCACACGCGTAACTGCCCTCAACCATTCTATATAAATGGGTTCCACGACGGTTATATGATTACTGGTTTTTTCCGAGCGCAATCCTTATACTGCATGGCTGTCAAAGATATAGAGGACAAGGGGTCGTGGCCTAGTCCGGAATGGCGACGGGCTCCAGCGGTCTTTGCACGTGATGAACAATGGGTCTCCTGACTAACGAATGATGACCCGTTGGAGCACTGATGCATGTTCGGAGAGACCCGTCGATCGTGAGTTCAAATCTCACCGACCCCACATTCTTGTAACTCTTATCCGATACCGCAGGGTATCGACGTTCATTCCGTTTTCTTCTCCTCCCCTGCGGCCGCGGCCGCCCGGCGCTGACGGTTCTCCTTATAGGTGAGCACCGATATGTCGCCGTTGCTCTCGATGTAGGCGACGCGCACCCCTTCGATGCCGTCGATGCCCCGGGCACGAAGTGCGATGGACGGGACGTCCGGAGCTCGAGCACTCGAAGAGTGCGAGCCGTTCGATGAGGTCGTCATGGGTCATCAGTTCCCGCCTGAGGCTTCTTTCGATCACGTGGCCGTTCTCGCTCACCTTGAGCGCCTCCGGCGAGACGATACTGCGAAACCGCTTGCTCTTGTACTGCCCGATCGAGACGAGCATCGAGAGACCGAGGAGCGTCGACGCGCTGACGAGCCCTGCAAGGAGCGAGCCGTCGCCCGCGGTGAACGCCTCCGCGGTACTCTCGGATATGATGAGGGGGAGGATCAGGTCGAAGGGCGTCAGCTGCCCGAACTCGTGCCTGCCGATGATCCGCATGACGAGCAGGAGGAAGAAGTAGATCGCCGTCGCCTGGAGGATGAGTTCGACGATCGGTGTCTGGAGGGCGAAACGTTCCGACATGCGCGTGAGTGAACCGTGGCCGGATTATACCCTCCCCAGCCCTGCGGGAGACGTCCTCATCCGGCCTTCTGAGCCGGATTTCCCGGACATAACCGTATCGCCCCGACCGGGAGGTCTTTAATACCTGCCTCCCCAATATTTCAGCACTATCTGAGGGTATCCATATGTATCTCATCGGTGAAGCATTGGTTGGAGACGGCGCAGAACTTGCGCACATAGATCTGATAATGGGAAACAAAGAGGGCGCGGTAGGACAGGCGTTTGCGAACTCCATCTCGCAGCTCTCGAAGGGGCACACGCCGCTTCTCGCGGTCGTCAGGCCGAACCTGCCGACGAAACCCTCGACACTCATCATCCCGAAGGTCACGTTAAAGAAAGAGTACCAGGTGAACCAGATGTTCGGGCCCGTCCAGGCCGCGGTGGCGAAAGCCGTCGCCGACTCGGTCGAGGAGGGCGTCTTTGAGGGGGTCGACATCGAGGACACCGTCATCATGGCGAGCGTCTTCGTTCACCCGACCGCAGAGGACTACAACAAGATCTACCGGTTCAACTACGGCGCGATGAAACTCGCGCTCCGCCGGGCGCTCGACCGGTTCCCCGACGTCGAGACGCTCCTGCACGAGAAGGACCGGGCGGCCCACGCGGTCATGGGATTCAAGGTCCAGCGGCTCTGGGATCCGCCGTACCTCCAGGTCGCCATGGACCTCGTCGACAAAAACCACATGAACAGGGTTCTCGACGAACTGCCCCAAAACGACCACCTGATCATCGAGGCGGGCACGCCGCTGATCAAGAAGTTCGGGCTCTCGATCATCTCCGAGATCCGCGAGCGCCGCCCGAACGCGTTCATCGTCGCGGACCTCAAAACCCTCGACACCGGCAACCTCGAGGCCCGGATGACGGCCGATGCCGGCGCCGATGCCGTCGTGATCTCCGGTCTCGCGCCCATCTCGACGATCGAGAAGGCGATCGAAGACACCCGGAAGACCGGCATCTACACGGTCGTCGACATGCTCAACGTCGAGAACCCCGTTGCCGTCGTCGAGCAGCTGAAGGTGAAGCCGGACGTCGTCGAACTCCACCGCGGCATCGACGTCGAGGATACCGCCTACGCCTGGGGAGACATCCCGGCGATCAAGAAGGCGGGCGGCGAGCGGCTCCTGGTCGCGACCGCGGGCGGCGTCAGGCAGCATGTCGTGAAGGACGCGCTCAAGGCGGGCGCCGACATTCTGGTCGTCGGCCGCGCCATCACCGCGAGCAAGAACATCCAGAACGCAGCGGAAGAGTTCCTCAAGGAACTGAGCACCGAAGAGATTGATCAATTCAGAATCATGACCGACTTCTAAGTCGGCCGATATCTTTTTTCCGCCGGAAGATTTCCGGTAAAATCTGCCCGGCGCTCCGGAGACACAGGCCGCCCCGGACATAGGTTAAAGTGAGCAGAACGGCAATGGATAACCATGTCATTTCCCGGCCCGGTGAGCGGGCAGACCCCGGCCGACGGGGGATCGCCGGAACCCGGGGCGGGTGCGGGCGGTTACCGGCGGCTGAACCGGAAGTGCATGCTCTCGATGTACATCGACTACGCCGTATGGTATGCGGTTCTGCTCGTGGCCTACATCCTCACAAAAACCTACGCAGAGGGATTCCTGGGGTCCTACTACGATCTTATCAGGTACGGCTTCTTGCTCGTCCTGGGGGTTGCCCTGGTTTACATTGCCGTGGCTCCACCGGTCTTCTACGCCCGGTACCGCTACCGGATCACCGAAGACAGGGTGGACGTGCGCTGCGGGGTCCTCTTCATCCGCCACACCCTGGTGCCGATCGAGCGGGTGCACCAGGTGGAGATCACGCGAGGCCCGATAAACAACATCCTCGGCCTCGCGGACGTCACCATAACCACTGCAGGGGGCGAGGCGGACATCAGGTACCTCGAGATTGACGAGGCGGAGACGGTGGCCGACCGGCTCAACAACCTGATCGGGAGGATGCTCCGGGAGAGGATGCCGGCGGCCCCCACCCCCCGGCCGGGGGCTGCAGACGAATGACCAGACCCGACCTCGAGGCAGAGGGCTGCACCACCGATGCGGGTATGGATGCAGCCGGCACCGGGACGGCTGCGGATACCCCAACTCGCCATGGCGAGAGGATCCGGTGCCACCCGAGCATCATCGTGGAGCGTTCGCTCTCGGCGATCGTGGTGCTGGCCGTCCTCACCACGCAACTCGGCAGGGGTGCTCTACCGGCCGTACTCGCGATCCTCTTCATTGGACTGGCGCTCTTCAACTACCGGCAGTGGAGCCGGACGACTATCCAGTTCAACGAACGAGATGTGGTGGTGGAGAGGAACACCCTCTTCAAGATGAAGAAGACGCTCCCCTACGCGAAAGTCGCGTCGGTGAACGTAAACCGGGGTATCCTGAACAGGGTCTTCGGGACGTCGAGGCTGCTCGTCAACATCAACTCGGGCAGCGGCGCCACGGTGCCGGAAGCCGTCCTGACATTCCGGCAGGACGTGGCGGAGGGGATACGGGCCGGGATGGCAGAGCGGCTGTACGGCCACGAGACCGCCCCGGAAGAAGAGCCGGCCGAACCCCCGGTCTCGTTCTCCCCGGTGGACGTGATCGTCCACGGTCTCTTCAGTGTCTCGACCTACCAGACGGTATTCGGTTTTGCGTTTTTGGCCTATTCCGTCGTTCAGTTGTACGTCTCCACGGTAACGGGAGCGGGAGCGGACGGTAAGGCGCTGGTCTCCCTGCTGATGTTCTTTTCCATCCAGCTGGCACCGTCGGTCTCGCTGATATTCCATTACTACAACTACCGGGTATACCGCCGGGGCGACACGATATACCTGGAGCACGGCCTGGTACGGACGTATAAGACGTCGTTTGCTGTCTCACGGATCAATGCCGTCCGGGTAAAGCGAACTCTCGCGGCCCGGCTCCTCCACCGGTCGTGCATCGAGGCGGAGGTGGTGGGTCTCGCGTCCGGGAGCGGGGAGAGCCTCCGCCCCGTCCTCTGCCTCCTGAAGGACGATGCGACGCAGCAGAGGCTCCTCGAAGAACTGGTGCCGGAGTTCGTGGACGAGCACGCCCGGGAGCGGCAGCCCGCAGGCGCAAGGAGCGTTCTCCTGATCCGGGCCGCGTTAGCCTCTCTCGCGCTCGTTCTGGCGACGGCCTACCCGTCGATCTACCTCTACCACGAGACGGCGGCCCTGACAGGGGCAGCCGGCACGGTGCTGCCCTACGCGCTGCCGCTCGCGACGACAGCAGCCATCCTCGCGATCTTCTACGCGACGCGGGTCTCTTACCGGATCACGGAGTTCGGCACCGGCACTGACCTCTTCACGTTCGTGAACGGCGCCGTCGACCGCGAGACCGTCGTGATGAACTACGACAAGGTGCAGATGGTCCGGATCACGAGAGGCCCGGTCGCCCGGGTCTTCGGCGTCGCCCGGGGGAAAGTATACCTGCTCTCGGCGATCGGGGGGGCGAACGTCTCGTCGGGATATTTCGCCGGGAGCCGTCTTGCCGCCGTCGGCGAGACCGTGATGGGGCGGATCGCGAGCGGGGAGTACGATTACCGGAAGAATAGTATCTGAGCACCGGCAGGATTCACAAGGAGTTCCACGGGGCGTTTTTTAATGAGGCTTTTGGGCGGGGCCCCGCCCCTCACGCCCGCTCTTCCAGGTGAACCTTCAACCCCTCGTTATCGACCGTCGTGGCGATCGCGACCCGGAGGCCGGCCTTTTCCAAAATCGCCGTAACTTCCTCCTCCGGCCGGCCCGTAATGACCGCGATCGACGGGCCGACAGAACTCATCCCGACGAACTCGAGGCCGGCGTCCCGGAGCGCCGCCATGTAGCGGTAGATCTCGAACCCGTGATGCTCCACCTCGGCGCGTTTCGAGCCGCGGAACTCGATCTCCCAGATGACGTCGCCGGCTTTCCGGAGATCGCCGCGCTCCAGCGCAGGGATGAGGTCCATCAGGACGAGGTAGGACTTCAGTTCGCGGTCACGGTAATCGAGCGTCCGGGCCTTGTTCATCAGGAGGTCGAACTCCTTCTCCCCCGCCGACGAGATATCGGAGGACGGGATGGCGATATAGACGTTCTTGCCCATCCCGAAGGCGTGCCGGTAGATGAGCGCCAGTTCGTCGCCCATCACCACCATGCCGCCGTGGCTGCTCGCGGCAGGCCCGACGCCGGTCTCGAACCCGAACGCGACGTTCCCGGCCTCCGTCTCCTCGACGAAGTTGCAGCCGAGGAGGAGGCGGAGCTCATCCGAGGTCAGCGGCGAGCCCACGGCGACGTTGAGGGCGTTCGCGGCCGCGATCAGGATGGTGCTCGTCGACCCGAGCCCGACGTGCTCGTACTGGTGGTCGCGGGCACGGATCTTGAAACCGCCTTCGTACCCGACGACCTGCCGGAACGCCTCCGCGAAGTGCCGGAGGAGCGGTTCGCGGGTGTAGTCGATCTCGAGCCCTGAATCCGTGCACTCGACCTCGGCGGTGCAGTAGACCCCGATGGCGAACCCGATCCCGCCTCCCCCGGGGTGATCTGGGGAGAACCGGTTCATGTCGAGCACGGTGAGGTGGATCCTCGCCGGGGCGCGGGCGACGACCGTTCCGGATACGGGGGTGAGCCGGTAGTCCTTTTTGAGGCCGCACGGGCGGATATTCTCGCCGGGGGAGAAGGAGGTGAACTCGTACTCGACGAGGTCGAGGTCTCCGCCCCGGATCTTCATGACAGCCATTTCGTCACTTCGTTTCAGCGTGTACGGTCAAAGAAGATATCCTTTCCCGCTGCCCGGAGCGGGATGCCGTAGGCTACCCCGCAGCCTTCCAGCCATCCGAGCGAGAGCGCCCCGACGCCGGCGGAGTACATCACCCGATTGTCGACGTTGTGGAGGCTCGCGGTCTTCGCCGCGGAACCGACGGCGATCCCGAGATCCGCCATCCGGACGATGCAGTTCGGGCCCCGGAACGGGGTGGACGGCGGGGTTAGCTCGCGCTGGGCGTCGAGCATCTCCGCACAGGTGGCGTAGCCGCACCCGCCGCAGTCGAGCCCCACGGCATCGGCGTAGAGCGACCCGACGAGGAAGCAGGCGTCGCTTGCCGCGACGTTGCCCGCGTCCCTGATGAAGAACCCCACGTCGTGCTTCTCGCCGTACTCCCGCATCGCCCCGGCGAGCTGCTCCAACTCAGTGCCCGTGACGATCATCGTCTTGATGACGTCGCTGCCCTTCGCCTTCGGGGCGGTGCGGGCAGAGAGCGCCATCAGCCGGGCGACCATCTCTACGGCGTCTGATTCAAAGAACATGAGAGTACGTGGCCCCGACCCAAGATAAGGGTATGCCCGGGGGGGTCGATACCTTTTTCCACGAACCCGCAAAAGAGCCGGACCGTCATGGCACCGGAGAAGAGTCTCGAAACCGCCACCTTCGGCGCAGGGTGTTTCTGGGGCGTCGAGGAGGCGTTCCGGCGCGTGCCGGGCGTCGTGGATACCGCGGTGGGGTTCATGGGCGGCACCGCCGAGAACCCGACCTATGAGGGCGTCTGCACGGGAAGGACCGGGCACGCCGAGGTCGTGCAGGTGACCTACGACCCGGAGAAGGTCTCGTACAGCAAACTCCTCGAAACGTTCTGGGACGCCCACGACCCGACCACCCCGAACCGGCAGGGGCCCGATATCGGGACGCAGTACCGGTCGGTGATATTCTTCCACACCCACGAGCAGGAGGCGGAGGCCCGGGCGTCGAAGGAGGAGATGGATCAATCGGGAAAGTTCCGCCGCCCCATCGTCACCGCGATCGAGCCCGCGGGAACGTTCTGGCGGGCGGAGGAGTACCACCAGCAGTACTTCGCGAAGCGCGGCGGCGGGCAGTGCCGGACGGTGTGGTAGGAGAAAAGAGCGGGGGGTACGTTAGGGCTGCGGTTGGCGATTTTGAACATCTCACTCTCCGTTCTTATGAGGCTTCGGGCCCTGCAACAATTGTCATTAGAAATCCGTCCGCTTAGATTCTTGCGACCCCGCACACGGCTTTCCAGTGGATATCGCACCTTCGGTGCTCCAGCTCCGTTCCTGCCGGAACGTCGCTTATCGCCACGCACTGCCTCCGCCCCTCTGGGGCGGGGTGCGGCGGGTCGTAGAGCCGGAGCATGAGCACCGAAGGTGCGGGGAACGACTGTTGGAACGGCAGGAGTTTGAGCACCGCAGGTGCGAATGAGGAGGCCGGAGGCCGGGTGAGGTGGGGGTTACGCCTCCTTAGGGAGAGAGACAGGGGAGGGGGCATGCCCCCTCCCCGTCAGCCCCTCCCCCAGACACGATATCCCCACGGTCCACTTTCTTGGGCTTGCTCTCGCTCATCCAGTTCCAATAATCGTGGATAACAACGGCAGAGGGACAAATGGTCAAGAACCCCTCAGATTTCAAACAACAGAATCGCGGAAAAAAGAGCCGCCGCCTCTCCGGGCGCAAAAACCCCCCTCACTCCCGGTTCGCCGTTCCCCCGATCTTGAACCCGACGCCCTCGAACGAGGCCACCAGCCGCTCGCCCGAGTAGACCTCGACGGCGTAGACCGACGTCCTCGCCGTCTCCGAGATCATGTGCGCGACCGCCTCGACCGTCTCCCCCGCCGGGACGGTGAAGTAGCGGATGTTCGCGGAGATCGCGATCTCGTCGACCCCCTCCAGGTTCGCGGCGATCCCGAAGGCGTGGTCGGCGACGGCGAAGATCGCGCCCCCGTGGGTCGTGCCGTGCGCGTTCCTCATCCCCGCCGCCGGCATCGCCACCTTAACACGGCCGTCCTCGATCGCCGTGACCGCCATCCCGAGGAGGCGTGCGAACTCGCAGGTATCGGATCGCTGCACTGCCGCAGAATAGGCTTTCGGGATGGGCACGATCTCCTTCATGGAACTACTTGTACTCCCGCTGCGTGTAGGTGGCGCCGTTGGCCTCGCCGCCGCGAAGAACGATGTAGAACCACTCCCAGAGCGACTTGAGCGTCCCGAACTGCTGGTAGCGCCGCATCGAGAACCCGACTTTCAGGCGGGGGTCGAGACGGACCTTCCCGAGCTTGCGCATCCGCTGCGCGATCTCGAGATCGTCCCCGGCATCGATGCAGCGGTACATCCCCGCCCGGATGAACGCCTCCCGGTCGAAGGCCGTGTTGCACCCGAGCGTGAAGTAGATCGTCCGGGTGTAGTAGCCCAGGCGCGAGAAGATGTTTGCTCCGAGAAGAGAGAGCCGGTTCCGGAAACTGTCCTCGATCGGGTAGACCGTGCCGTAGAGCTGCACGATATCCTTCTCCGCGAAGTCCTTCCCGATCCGCTCCACCCAGTCGCGGGGGAGGATGCAGTCGGCATCCGTCGTGGCGATGATATCGCCCGAGGCAGCCATCGCCCCGTCGTTCCGGGCTCCGCCCACCCGCTTGCTCGTCTGGATGAAGACCCTGTCCGCAAGGGGCTCGGCCAGTTCCCGGGTCCTGTCCTTCGAGTCTCCGTCGACGACGATGATCTCGTAGGTATCCCGCGGCACCGTCTGGTCTGCGAGCGACGCAAGGCAGCGCTCGATGTTCTGCTCTTCGTTATAGGTCGGCACGACTACGGAGATCATCCCTCGATCAACTCCCGGTATAGTTGTTGATGCCGGTTTGCTATAAGCGTGATGCCGCAACCCCCGCCGGCGTCATAAGAGAAGAGAATCGGCCTCCCGGCAGCGCCGCGAGATCCGAGGGATGCAGACCGCCCGCCGGGGCGAACCCGCCGCTACCCGGCCAGCTTCTCGTACAGGTCGATGTGGCGGTTTGCAATCGTCCGGATATCATACTCCTCCGTGAGCAGCCGGGAGAGCGCCGCATGCCGCCCGAGCAGGCTCCGGTCCTCGAGCAGCATCCCGGCCTCCTCGGTGTCGTCGAAGTACAGGGCGGTATCCCTGAAATTCCCGGTGAACTCCGGGATCCTCCGGGCGACGACCGGCAGGCCGGTCGCGAACGCCTCCAGGACGACCATCGGGAGCCCCTCCGCGAAGGAGGGGATGAAGAAGGCGTCGGCGCTGCAGTAGGCGGCAGTGATATCGTCGACAAACCCGGTGAAGAGAACGTTCTTCCCGGAACGGCTCTTCTGCTCCTCGATCATGCTGTAGTCCTGGGAGAGCCGCCCGTAGGGGAACCCGCCGACCCAGACAAACCTGATATCCGGGTGTTCGTGCGCGAGAGCGAGGAAGTCGTAGATGCCCTTCCTCGGCGTCTGCTGGGCGACGGTGAGCACCACCCACTCGTCCTCCCCGATGCCGTACTTCTCCCTGAACGCCGCCCGTTTCTCCGGGTTCGGCTGGAACTTCTCCCTGTCCACGCCGTTCGGGATGAGGGTGGTCGAGACGTCCGGGGCGATCTCGTGAACCTCCTTATCGCAGAGGGGCGAGATGGTGATGATATGGTCGAAACTCCCGTAGATATTCGGGTAGAAATGGTTGACCGTCTCGGAGAAGGCAAGGTTGCCGGTGTTGAGGCGGGGGGTCGAGTGGGCCGTGAGCACCTTGACGCCGAGACTGTACTTCTTGTTCGTCAGGGCAAGGGGGCCGAAGGTGTGGTAGTGGACGAGATCGAAGTCCCGACCACGGGCGTTCCAGGCCAGCTTCGGGCAGGACTCTTCCCTGATGAGCGCACCATAAAGCATCTTTGCCAGGGTGGCGCACCCGATGTACTTGAAGAAGAGCATGTCTTCGACGAAGAAGTTGACTTTCATGGATATCCCCTCACGAAATCGATCGCGCTCCTGATGCAGCCGTCCATATTGAGGTACTCGAACTGTGAGAACCGGCCGACGAGGTCGATGCCGCGTTCCCGGCAGAACTCGCGGACGATCGCGATGTTCTTCTGGTATTCGGTGTCGTAGACGACATACGCGAACTTCTCCCGCGCAAGGCCGGTGTAGACGACGTCGTCCCGTGACGGGATGAACCCGGCGGCGGCGAGCGACGCGACGGTATGCTCGATCACCTCGGCGTCCGACATCCGGGAGACCGCGTCCCCGTCGTTGTAGGTTATCTCGGCGAGGATCGAGGAGTGGCCGGGAGGGGCGACCTCGCTGCTGTAGTTCGAGGGGAACGATATCCGGTTGAAGAGGCCGGTCTTCTCGTCGGGGACGTAGAGCCAGGATATATCGGGAACCTCCCCGGCAAGGCCGATGAAGACCGAGCAGAGCGAGTTGTAGCGGAGGGCGTCGCAGGCCGCCTGTACGTCGGCCGGGACGTCGGAGAGGCAGGGGAGCAGGTTCTGGAGCGGGATCGTCGAGATCAGCCGGTCGGCATGGACGGTCTCGCGGCCGTCGCTGACGGCGAACCCGCCGTCCTCCTCGCGGATGGAAGTGACCGAGAACCCTGTCCGGACGGCAGGGATGACCGGTTCCGCGATCGCCTCGACAAGCGCCTCGATTCCGCCCGTCACCGGGTAGGAGAAGACCGCCTGGTGGACGTAGCCCTCGGTCTCGATCCCGATCGCCGACTTGATGATATCCTCGACCGGCGGGCGGGGGATGCGCCCCTCCACCCAGTGGTGCGACATCCGGTCGGCCGGGTAGTTCCAGATCTTCTCGTTGTAGGGGAGCATGTAGCACTCGGCGATGCCGCGGCCGAAGGTGTAGGTGATCCACTCGGCAAAGTTCGTCGGCGGTAAAACCTCGCCTTTCTCGACGGCGATGAGGTTCTTGACGAACTCGTTGATGCAGAAGAACCGGTCTTCGTCAGGGAGTTGATACAGGCCGTTCTCGAAGGGATATTTGACGTAGCGGCCTTTATAGAGGATCTTCGTATTCCGCGTCCGCCGGTCGGCGTTCTCGCCGAGAACCGAGAGCATGAAGGAGAGGACTTCCGTATCGCGGGAGAAGATGATGTGCGAGCCCCCGGCATCGAACGTAAACCCCGCTTCCGTCCGCGAGCGGCAGAGCCCCCCGATCGTCTCGTTCCGTTCGAGAACGGTCACGTCGTCGTCCCGTTCGTGGAGCAGGCGCGCCAGCGTAATCCCGGTGAGACCGCCACCCAGTACCGCCGATTTCACGAGTGTACTGTTTATGCCAAAGCCATATATGGTTGACCATCTGTTTCCCTGTGGTTGCTGCATCCCTGGGTAAATATCAGGGATTATCCAACCAGGAGGGCGCGGAGTCCGGTGTTCTCCCGCACCGCCCGGGAGGCCTACGGGCCGCGCAGTTCCCCGATGAACTCCCGCACATCCGTTGCGTAGAGTTCGGGCTCCTCCCAGGCCGCAAAGTGCCCGCCGTGGGGGAATTCGGTGAAGCGTTTAAGGTTCACCCTGCGCTCCGCCCACTCACGCGGTAGCGGGGCGTCGCGGGGAGGGTGGGCTACGGCTGCCGGAACCGGGGTGCGCCGCCAGGGGCCGGTGGCCGCGCGGGTGTCGAGGTAGTACCGGCGGATGGACGAGCCGATCGTCTGCGTGACCCAGTAGATCGTGATGTTCGTGAGCAGTTCGTCCCGGGAAAGACGTTTCTCGACCTCCTCGCCGGTCGTGCCCGAAGCCATGAAACTCATGATCCAGGCCGCGAGGCCTGCGGGCGAATCGGACAGGCCGTAGGCGAGGCTCTGCGGTTTGGTCGACTGGACGATATTGAAGGCACCTTCGTTCATCCACCACTCCCGGATGTAGTTCGCGAACGCAATCTCGGGCTCTGTGAGGGTCGAGAAATCCGTCGTCGGGTCCGGGTAACCGACATCGGTCAGGTGGAGGGCAAGCAGGGCGTCGGGGTGGCGCTCCGCGAGGAATTGGGCGACGAGCGCCCCGGCATCGCCGCCGGCCGCGACGAACTTCCCGTACCCCAGTTCTTCCGTCATCAGTTCGGCGAAGAGGTCCGCGGTATCGCCGGTGGTCATGGGCACGGGGTCGGAGAACCCCTGTCCGGGGAAGGACGGGACGACCACATCGAACGAGAGATCGGAGTCGATCAGCATCGGGATGACCCTGTGGTAGCGGTAGAAGGAGTCGGGCCAGCCGTGGAGCAGGAGGACCGGCACCGGGTTCGGTTCCCCGGAGCGCTCGTGGACGAAGTGAATTCCCACCCCATTGACCTCTGCCCTGAACTGGGTAAAGCGGTTCAGGTACGCCTCGTGCCTGCGCCAGTCGTACCGGTGCTCCCAGTACCCGACAAGGTCTTTCATGTACGCGAGGTTCGTGCCGTACTCCCAGCCGCCGCCATCCGGCCAGCGGGTGCGGGCGAGGCGTTGTCGCAGGTCGTCGAGGACGCCCTCCGGAACGGCGATGGTGAAGGGTTGCATGCCCGGATGGACGGCCTCCACCCGGTTATATATTTTCCGTACGTGACTGCTTGCCGCCGTCGAGAGTGCCGGGGTGCGCTAACGTTGCGCCTCCATATCCGCAACCGTGAGGTCCGGGTGGCGGTACCGTCCCCGCCCTTTCGTTCCCCGCATCACGTGGAGCTGGATCGCCTCGGTCGGGCAGAAGTGAAGGCAGGCGCAGCAGAGTTCACACCGCTGGTTCCAGACCGGCCGGTCGTCGGGCATCTCGATGTTGCCCGTCGGGCAGACCCTCGCGCAGGTGCCGCAGCCGGTGCAGGCGTCCGATATGGAGAAGGCGGCGGACGCATCATGAGTGCCTTTTGCGAACGGCCCATAAGTCAGCGCCTTCACGAGCCCGGAGATGGGTGCAAACCCCGGGGAGACCGAACGGCCGCTCCCGATCGTCTCCGCGATCTCGGCAAACCGTTTGTCCGCCTTGCTGAGGATCTTCTCGCACTTCTCGCCTTCCGGCGGCCGCGCGAGCGGCGGGAAGTTGCCGGGCATGGTGACGGCGAACGCGGCGTCGAGCCCCCGGCCCTGCCGTTCCCGGAGGATCCTGTTCAACTGGTGGAGGGCAGAGACCCCCATGCCGCCCATCGTGACGACCGCGAAGGTGTACTTTGTTCCCGAGAGGTCGAGCCGTTCCGCAAACCTGGCTACCATGACCGGCACCCCGCAGTCGTAGACCGGGCAGACGATCCCGACCCGGTCGGCATCCGGGGTGATCGTACCCGGGGTGATCGCAAGCGATGCAATCGGGACAAGTTCGGTCTCCCCGAGAGCTGCGGCAACCTTCCTCGCCGCGGCAAGGGAGTTTCCGGTGCCGGTAAAATAGTAGATGACGGTCTTCATGGTCGGCGCTCCAGTTCGGCGATGCCGACCGACGGGTTCCGGTAGCGTTGCCTCCCTTCGGTAGCCTTTCCGGCCTGGATCGCCTCGACCGGGCAGAGGTGGATGCACCCGCAGCAGAGTTCGCACCGGTGGTTCCAGACCGGCCGGCCGTCGACCATCTCGATGTTCTCCGCCGGGCAGACCCTCGCGCAGATGCCGCACGACGTGCATTCTTCGCTAACCGTGAATATGCGTTCGTCCCCGTGAATCCGGGAGAGGAACCGAGGGTACATGACGGCCCTGATAAGGTGCGTCAGAGGCGCACGCGGGAGTTTTGTCCTCTTTCCATCCCGGATCTGGCCCGCGATCCTAGCAAGTTCCGCGTCTGCCGTAGCAAGCAACCGGTCCCGCTTCTCTCCCGCGGGCGAGCCGTACATCAGGATGTAGTTGCCCGGCATATGCACGCCGAATCCTGCATCGAGCCCCTTTCCAGTCCGTTCTCCCAGGATTCCGTCGAGCTGCCGGAGAGCCGCAGAACCTCCGCCCCCTCCGTGCGTGACGATCGAGAAGACGTAGTCTGCCGCGGTGAGGTCGAGACGCTCCGCAAACGATGCTACCATCGCCGGGAGACCAGAGAAGTAGACCGGGCAGGCGATCCCGACCCGGTCGGTATCGGGGTAGATTTTGCCCGTGGTGTCTCGAAACGCCGCTATCGAGACAATCTCGGTATCCCCAAGGGTTTCGGCAACCTTCTTTGCAGCGGCAAGGGAGTTGCCGGTCCCGGTAAAATAGTAGATAGTGGTCTTCATAGCAACCTCAAGCGATCCGGTTCGGTTCTGCTCTCCACCAGGTGTCGGCAACCTAAGTGTTCGCTCATAGGGATATGGATTTTGCGAAGACGATCGAGTGGGTGGACCAGGATCATTGCGTGGCGCACCATCATAGCGGCACGGTCTCACGCAGAGGCGAAAAAAAGTGCAGGATTGCTCCGGCATCACTGCTGGCGGGGCGAATCCTGATCAGCGAGCCGGGTCGCCCCCGGTGTCCTCGGCTGCGGAGCGCTCCCGGGTGACTGGATGAACCAGCCAGTCCGGGTGCCGTCAAGCGTAGCGGTGGAGTTCCCGGCTGTGAGGAGGCTTACAACAACCATGGAAAGGGCTGAGAGCACGAGTGCGTAGAGGCTGAAGTGCACCGGGAGCGATCCCACGAACTGGTGCCAGTAGCCGAAGCCCGCGGCCGCGACGAGCCCGACCGCCATGCTCGCGATCGCTCCCTGTCCCGTCGCGCCGCGCCAGTAGAGCCCGGCGAGCAGCGGAACCGCGAACGTCGCGAGCATCACCCCGATACCCATCCAGATCAGCCAGGCAAGCATCGGCGGTGGGTTGATGGCGAGGAGGAGCGTGCCGCCGGCCCCGAGAACGACCGCGACCTTCGAGACGAGGAGCACCTCCTTATCGGGCGCCGCAGGGCGGAAGATGTTCTTGTAGATATCCCACGCGAACGAGGTGCCGACCGTGAGCATCAGCCGGTCGGTCGTCGACATCACCGCCGCAAGGACGATCACCGCAAAGAGCGCCCAGAGCGCCACGTTCGGTATCGCATGTTCGACACCGACGATGAAGGCGAAGTCCTGGGCGTTCACGGCGTCCGGGAGCACCAGTTTTCCTTCCTCGACGAGCGAGCGGACGGCAAACCCGGTGAACTTGACGAAGAACATCACGACCGCGTAGATGGTGAACGCGATGAGCGGCGCCCACTTGAAGTAGCGAGCCTCTTTTACGGCGAGGACGTTGTTGACGACGTGCGGCGCGCAGGCGAGGCCGACCATCAGGAGGATGCCGAACGAGACCAGGAACTCCGGCGTCGCGTAAGCGTACGAGGCGTAGGCCGGGCTCGGGAACCAGGGCTCGACGAAGTTCGGGTCAATCCCGGCAATGACCGTGTTGATATGTTCGAGCCCGCCGGCGCTTGCGATGACGAACGGCGCCATCAGGAGCACGCCGAAGATCAGGATCCCGCCCTGGAAGAGGGTCGTCCAGGAGACGGCGTAGAGCCCGCCGACGACCGTGTAGGCGGTGATGATGACCCCGGCGATGAGGAGCGCCTGCCAGTGCGGGATGCCGAAGAGCCAGACGAGCACGATGCTGATCGCGGCATACTGCCCGACGAGGTAGATCAACGATACAGTGATCCCCGCAGCGGCCGAGAGTGCCCGGAGCGCCCGCGGGCTCTCGAACCGGTCAGCGAGGTAGTCCTGGACGGTCAGGTAGCCCCGTTCATTCCCGATAGCCTGGAGTTTCACGCCGAAGAAGATGATACAGAACGCAGCGGCAAGCGGGACGAAGATCTGCTCCCAGATCCCCGGCCAGCCGGATGTATAGCCGAATCCGCTCACGCCGAGCAGGGTCATCCCGCTGCAGATCGAGCAGACGACCAGGATCGTGAAGACCCAGAACCCGAGCGATCTGCCCGCGAGGATGTAATCCTCGGTGTTATGGATCTTCTTCGAGGCCCAGTTCCCGATGCCGATGAGCACAAAGAAGTAGAGCCCGATCAGGACGAACGTCGCAAGGTCCGCCATTCAAGCGGCCTCCCTGAACCCGAGGCCCCAGAGAGCGAGCAGGACGACGACCAGGGCGACGGCGCCGCCCACGATGATTCCCGTATGGAGAGGTAGCCCGAAGAACATGCTGTGTCATTGTGTGGCATGCTAACATATAACACGATCGATCGGGACGGCGAGATCCCCTCGATGAAAAGTCAGGCACATGATAACTGGAGAATGATATTTCGAACTCTCCGCGGCTTTGCGTGAGTCGCTGAGGTATGGATGATCCGGAGAGATCTATCGATAACCGGGCGCTATCCCTTCTGAATCGAGAATGTGCATGAGATAAAGCCGGGCATCCTTTACAGTGGCACGGCATCCTGGAGGGATGCGGTCCCTGGTGTACCCGTGCAGTCCCCCCCGGTCACCACATCGACCTTGCGGTCGAACAGGTCTTTTTGATCCCGGGCCCTACTCCCGCCACCTCGGCAGCGTCGAGAGGTACTGGCCGACCATCTCCTTCGCCTTCTCGGAGGGCATCCCGAGTTTCGCGGCCATCATCGGCGTGTACCTCCCGATCGCCTGCTCTCGCGTCAGATCGGGCTCGACGAACCCTCCGTCCCGGTAACAGTAGGTGCAGTATCGCGTGCTCCGCGATCCGTCCCCCTCCGTTCCGGCGTCTTCGTCGCGGGCAAGAGGCATCCCGCAACTCTCGCAGAGCGTGATCTTCCGCCCGGCCCACCGCTTCAGGCACGAAAGTTGCTCCTTTGTGAACTCCTCCGCCTTGTCAAGAGGAATCGCATACATCTGCGACATCATCCCTCCGCCGATCTTCGCCATCTCGTCGATGGTGATCCCCGGGTTCGTGAAGGCTCCGTCCCGGTAGCAGTAGGTGCAGTAGTCCTCCGAGAGCGTGCCGTCCGCCTCTGTCCCGAACTGCTCCTCCGCGTTCATCGGCATCCCGCAGCTCTGGCATGCACGTATTCTATCTGTCTTCATATACACTCCTGTAGCGACTACACGCTGCAAATAAGGAAACCGTCGTACGAGGGAAAATATTTCCAAAAACGCTTGTAAAAAGGTGCGACCGCACCCGTACTTCTGCCGGAGACCCGGCCGGGACATGAAGACTGAGCCGTCGTCTATTCGTTTCTGGGCGGGAACCGGATTGTCATCCTGCCGCCTGCGCCGTGCTCGAGCATCGCATCGCGCTGGAGCGCCCGGGCGTAGCCCGCGAGGTAGGGCTCGGCCACCCGGATGTCCGCGAAGGTCTCCCGAACCGCCTTTGCCGCGCCGTCGATAACGATAGCCACGCCCCCGCCGGCGACGTCCGAGGACTCGCAGGGGATCCCCCACGTCAGGAGGAGCCCCTCCATCAGGGTCGGGGGATCGAACTGTTCCTCGGTGCGGGTGAGGAGTTCTGTCCCGTTCTCTTCGCCGAGTCGCCTGGCAATGGCGGTGATCCCCTCTATGAGACCGGGAGGGGCGTCCGCAAGAAGTCTTCGCACAAGGGGTCCGGCGACATCGTGTCGCTGCAGGGATCGGGCTACCTTGATCAACTGCCAGTCCCGGGCAAACGAAGTACCGGTGCGCATATTATCCTCTCATGATGCCGTAAGCCATCACGCAGAGGCCGAGGATCACCACGATGTGAGAGAAGATCCCCGACCAGATAATGATGAATTCGTCGGGCGTAAACACGCTGATGAGATCGGCGAACGTGATTCCCACGATCAGCGTAAACAGCCCGTAGATGAAGAGGAGCAGGGTCGGCTGCTTCACGATCCGGTAGGCATTGAAGATGATGCCGAGGAGGAGCGCCCCTAAAAAGAGCGTCACGATCGCAAGCATCTGTTGTATGGTCTCAATTTCCATTCCGTTCATGTCTGTTCCTTGACCTTCCTCACCGAGATGATCGTCTGGATATCCCTCACCGCCGGAAGGCCGGAGAGGGGAACGAGCACGTTCCGTTTCAACTCGGATATGTTCTGCACCCGGACCTTGACGAAGAAGTCTCCGGGCTCAAGAACCTCGTAGAGTTCAAGGATGCTCGGGAGACCCTGCATGAACTCCTCGACATCCGATTTCCCGTCTGGGTGAACCCTGACATTCAGAAAAGCGACCAGAGTATGCTCGAAACACTTCTGGTTGATGACGATCGTGAACCGCTCGAGGATACCGGCGTTCTTCAGTTTCTCGATCCGTTTAAAGACTGTCGACGGTGCGATACCCAGCATTGAGCCGAGTTCTGCCATAGACATTCGCCCGTCTCTCTGCAGTTCCCGAAGGATCGCATCGTCGATCTCGTCCATTCGTACAATAGTTACAAGTTTTTGGTTATAATAATTCCGCATTCGGTTTATAAATTGAATGGATTTTTTTTCGTTTCTGTCGGATAATGAGGAGGATAAGGGGGTTTAGCCATGGTTTCGCCCGGTGATTAAATGTAAGTTTTTCCGGGAGCAACGGGAAAGAAAACTCTGTTTTTCACAACAATGTGGAATTATCGTTTCACAGCCTGTGGATGATTGTTCCTCCCGGGTTGACGATCCTGATCGGCCCGGGACCTCCTGCTGCATCGCGGATGGCCGTGTCGATGAACCCTCTTGCCGCGCGGAACCCCTCACGTATGGGCATCCTCCGGGCGAGGCATGCAGTGAGTGCCGCCGAGAAGCAGCATCCCGACCCGTGCACCGAGTAGGGGTAGCGCTCCCCGGAGAGCCGTATCTCGCCGTCCCGGTCGACCAGGAGGTCGATCGCCGCCCCGCCGGGGAGGTGTCCACCCTTCACTACCACGGCACGGGCACCGAGGTCGAGGATCCGCCGCCCGGCCTCGGCCATCTCCTCGACGGTCATGACTCGCATCCGGCTGAGCACCTCAGCCTCCGGGATGTTCGGGGTGACAACCGCCGCCCGGGGGATGAGGAGTTCCATGAGATCGGCAACCGCATCCTCCGCGAGCAGCCGGTGGCCCGACGTTGATATCATCACCGGGTCGATCACGAGTGCGCCCCCTTCCGGCAGGCTCTCCGCGACCGCACGGACGTTTGCGGCGTTCCCGAGCATCCCGGTCTTCCATGCCCCGATCGAAAAGCCGTCCGCGACCGTTTCCATCTGCGCCCGGACCGCCTCAGGAGGGAGCATCCAGGTTCCCCGCACCTCGCGGGTGTTCTGGGCCGTCACCGCCGTAATGACCGTCAGCCCATAGATCCCGAGCGCCGTGAACGTCTTCAAGTCTGCCTGGATACCCGCTCCGCCTCCCGAGTCGGAACCGGCGACGGAACAGGCGGCAATCATCTCTCCATCCCTCATCCATCAGGTGTTGCCCGGTATCTGCTTGAATCTTTGCCTCTCCTGCGCCATTCCCTTTATCACGTTCTGCACCGACCACTCTTACAATGGATGTAGAAGAGATCAGCCGCCGGCACCTCGCCGCCGGCACCCCTGACGACGAGATCGTGCGCCTTCTCTCCCGGGATATCCTCTCGATCAAGCACCACCGCGTAACCCCCGCCTACGCCGAGGCGTTTGCCCGGGCGGTCCTCACCGAGGCGAAGAACTCGACCGGGCTGTCCGGCGACCTCTTCGCCTTCGAGTCCTCCGGTTCGACGATGGGCGAGTTCGGCGTCGGTTCGCGAGGGTCGGGCGACTTCTTCGCCCACCGGCAGCTCGCCCGGATCATCGGCCGGACGGAAGCCACGGTCGGTGTCGACGAGATGGACGACGCCGGCGCCGTCTGTGCCGGCGGGGACTATATCATCACCACCGTCGACGGCATGCACTCGCGCCTCTCGGACTTCCCCTTCCTTGCCGGGTTCCACGTCACCCGGGCGACGCTCCGTGACGTCTACGTTATGGGGGCAAAACCCGTCGCGCTCCTCTCCGACATCCACGTCGCCGACGACGGCGACGTCGCCAAGATCTTCGACTACACGGCGGGCGTCTCCGCCGTCGGCGAGGCCATGGACATCCCGCTCGTTACCGGCTCCACCCTCCGCATCGGCGGGGACATGGTGCTCGGTTCCCGGATGACCGGGTGCGTCGGCGCCGTCGGGGTCGCCCGGCACCTCACCGCCAGGAAATCGATCAGCCCCGGCGACGTCCTCCTCATGACCGAGGGGGCAGGCGGCGGGACGATCGCCACCGCCGCGATCTACTCCGGGTTCCCCGAGGTCGTCGAGGAGACGATCAACCTCCACTTCCTCAAGGCCTGCGAGGCGCTGCTTGCAAGCGACGTCCTCGCGAGCATCCACGCCATGACCGACGTCACGAACGGCGGGCTCCGGGGCGACGCCTACGAGATGGCCGAGACCGCCGGCTGCCGGATCGTCGTCGTCGAGGACGACCTCCGCACCCTCGTCCAGCCCAGAGTCCTCGAGATGCTCGACGCGCTCGAGATCGATTACCTCGGCGTATCGCTCGACGCCCTCCTGGTCGTCGCACCACCGGAGGCTGCGCCCGAGATCCGGCGGGTCGTCGAGTCCGCGGGCGTCGCGATGAAAGAGGTCGGCTATGTCGAGGAAGGAGCGCCCGAGTCGGTACTCTCGGTCGGCGGCGAGATCCGCGATTTCACCCCCCGGTTCCGGGAGTCGGCCTACACCCCGGTCAAGAAGGTCGTGGACGAGGACAAGAGGGACTTTGAGGAGATGAAGGCCGGGGTCGAGCGGGCGGCGGAAGCGGCGCTTGAAAAGAAGCTCCGGATCCTTTCCCGGCTCCGGTCTTCGTGAGTGGATAGATCGTTGTAACTCTTGCTAACGGCCTTTGTCGAACCCCCCGTGATCCGGCCGGTTGAGAGGGTATCTGCCCGAAGCTCCGGGGAGGGCAGGACGGCCGTTCCCATATTATGGCGACGCGGTTATCGGGGGCAAATTTATATCGCCACTCCCGATAGAAGATATTGAACAGCAATGCCCGTCACACAGGATCTGATCCGGAAGAAGCGGTCCAGGATTCTCACAATAGCCGGGCGGCACGGTGCCAGAAACCTGCGGGTCTTCGGCTCGGTCGCCCGGGGCGAGGCAGGCCCGGAGAGCGACCTCGACCTTCTGGTGGAGTTGGAGCCGGGCAGAAGCCTCCTTGATCACATTGCACTCATCCAGGATCTGGAGGAGGCACTGGGGTGCCGGGTGGATGTCGTGACGGAAGCGGCGCTCAAGGAGCGCTACAAAAAGCGGATCCTCAAAGAGGCAGTGCCGTTATGAGGGATGGGATCGATCGGCTCCTCGACATCCTGGAAGCGATCAAGGAGATTGAGCGGTATGCGATCCGGGGCAGAGACGCTTTTTTGCAGGACGAACTGGTGCAGGTCTGGATGATACACCATCTCCTGAACATCGGGGAAGCAGCCTCCCGCACTCGAAGACCGGAGGTCTTCTCACGCTCCGCTCCTTGAGGGAGCGTCGCGTCTTCCTCCTGATCTTCGAAGCGCTTCTCCCGACGTTCCCTGGAAGCAGGTGATCGGCCTTCGGAACATCCTGGTTCATGCATACTTCCGCGTGGATCCTCTGGAGGTCTGGGCGGTCGTGGATCACGATATCCCCGCACTCGGGGAAGAGGTCGCGGCGCTCCTCTCTTTGCTCGGCGGCACAGGAGGCGCCGGGTAGAGTACCGTCTCCTTCCACCCCGGAAATCCGTTGCCAGCGGAAGGGGAGAGAACAGCCCCCTTCACGTGCCTTCGGGGTCGACGACCCTTCCCATGAAGAGGATCGTGCCGGAGTCCTTCTCAGTGATGAGGAAGACGAACGGGTGGTCCGCACGGAATACGGGCGCGGCACCTCCCCCCACCACAACGCCGGTCGCTGCCGCGGCCTCGGTACCCTCTTCGTTCACGTCGATGAACGCCTTGTGGAAGACCCCGGTGACGAAGAGGTCTCTCGTGCCGTCCATCCCCGAGAGATCGGCGGCATCATTGGCAAACGCCGTGGGCATCCCCATCGCCGCAAGCACCCCCGGAAGAGGATACCCCGTCTCCAGCGTGAACTTCGGGAAGAAGACCCTGACGTTCTGCGAGACCAGGGACGCCCGCAGGCCGGCAAGCCTCTCCGCGTCCAGGGCCTCCTCCGCAGCCGCCAGGGTGTCGTCCTTCGGCAGGAGGACGAGCATCGCGAGTTCGGTCTCGTTCCCGTGCGCGTACGGCATCTCGAGCACCCGGAGGGTATCGGTCTCCGCGTACGGGTAGACGGCGTTCCCGTGCATCATCGCGACAGTCACCGTCTCGTCCGGTCCGACCCGGAACTCCTCTTTTGTCGTCTCGTTCGCGTCGAACGGCTCGGTCCAGGTGCCCTTGAAGTAGATCGCGTTCGTGATCACGAGCCGGGTCAGCGGGTCGATCGAGCCGGGCGGCAGGAGGTCGCGGATCTTCTCTTCGGTCTCTCCCTCCACCCACCGGTTGATCGTCTCCCGCGACCCCCCGGGGTCATTGATGAAGTCGAGGTTCGTGACGTTCGCCCCGTACCAGCGGGTGGCCGTGTCGATGTACTCCGGGAGGAACGTATATGTCTTCTCTGCCCAGAGGGCGTTTGCGGTGCGGAGCGTGTAACTGGCGTCCCTGCTATTCAGGCCGGCATCAAGCCCGGCAATGCCCTCCCGCCGGAGGGTAGCATTCGCCGGAAGGTGCAGCACCGATTCGATCTCGTCGGCGGTCGTGCCGCGAGCGCCCTCGCAGGTGATCGCGAGGGCCGAGGTGATGCTGTAGGGCGAGAAGAAGAGGTTGTCTCCCGCATGCGCCGGCTCGGCCGCGAGGCGCCGGTAGAGGTCGAACGCAAACCGGTTGTTCCCGGTTGCCACGCTATCGTCGGCTACGGATTCACCGGAGACTGAAGTCGTGCTCAGAGGTACGGTCCCGCAGACAGCCAGTCCTGCAACAATGAGCGCCAGAACCAGGATGCCTATTCCGGAGATCAATAGTCTTTTCATCGTTCTCTCCCGTGGATGGCTTCGAGGTGGCCGGTGATCCGCGAACCGGGTAGCTTCCGGACATCCACACGGAGTCTTTCTGCAGGAAGACGATAATACCGGCGAAAGCGTTCGATCCCGGTCGAACGGGTTCAAAAATTATATCAGTCACGTAACTTCCCCACTTGCAGGACCGGGGGGCTGCGTCGCCGCACGCCTCTTCCGCCACCGGGCGCAGGCATACGCCACCAGGACTCCCCCGATCACCGCGAGCGCGATCCCGGCAACGAGCAGTTCCACGGGAGGCCCCTCCGGGACCGGGAGACCGCCCCCTCCCGCAAGCGGGGGCACCGGCACTTCCCGGATCGGCGCGGTCAGGAAGGCCGCGAGGGCACAGACGCCTCCGGCGAGGCTCGCCAATCCCGCAGCCAGGAGGATCCGGATCCGGGTGCTGCCGTGCGGCTGCAGGAGGGCCTGCCCCTCCGGCGTGAGCGCGTAGTACACCCAGGCGTGCCCGTCGTCCCCGGCGGCAACGAAACCGGCGTCGGCAAGCCTCTGCAGGTGGTGATGAACCGTGGACTTTGCCAGGCCGAGGTCGGCCGCGAGCTCCGTAATCGTCATCCTGCGTGTATGCAGGGTCTTTAACATATCAAGCCGGGTCCCTGATGCGAGCACCTCGAATGTCTCCTTTGTCAGGACGATATCGACCGGCTCCATAGGGGAGTAGTTCGGAAAGACGGGATATAACGATTCCGTTATCGTCCACATCGTAAAAAAGAAGCCTCCTCATGCGGCCGGGTCGAGTGAGAGCAGGGGACGGCCCGTGCGTCCCCCTTACAGAGGTTTACCTAGTACTTGTTGTCATCTAAACCTAAAATCCGACATCACCTTCGCAGTTTCGCGTGAGACTGTACCGCCTCTATACCAAAACCTCACGCGAAGTGCGAGCGTAGCGAGCTTGAGCACCGCTAGGTGCGAGCCGCGACTGTCCACAGGACGGGAGCGTGAGAAGCCGTAGGCTTCGAGCCGCGAAGGACGCGAATACTGAGCGATACCTGCCGGCAACTTCACTTCGCGGCTTCGCGCTCTTCGCGTGAGACCATGGTTGCCGTCCTGGTACATGCAAGAAATTTCTATAATAAGATGACACGGTGCACTAGTGCAATGATTCCAAACTAACCGGCCAACCCGACCTTCATCGTATCTCCCACGGGACGCTCCTATCCACCCCCACCCAGAGGGCGGGGGCAGTCGTGGCGATACCCTACGGGAAGCCGTGCCAGGGCATCTCCGAACTATAACCTTCCGAAGAGTGCGAAATCTAGTCGGCACCCCTCTGATTGTACTGCTGATTGAGAATCGATGCACTAGTCTTCCGGTTTCTTCCCGGCCGCACAGACATTATACGCCAGGTACGGCAGTTTCTCCTCGATGATCGGCTCCACCTTCCTTGCGAGGTTGAAGACCGGGTTGGCGAGGTTTAAGTGCGCAAACGAGCAGCGGCCGACTGATATATCCGTAAATCCGGCCTCGCGGAAGAGCCCCGTGATCTCGGTGTTGGTGTAGTAATGTTCGTCGAAGTATCCGACGCCCACCTTTTTCAAGCCGACTTTCTCCCCCATCTGGTAGACAAGCGGCACGATGCTCGTAAAGACCGTCCTTGATAAGGTGCAGACCGCGATCCTGCCGCCGGGCTTTAAGACCCGGTAGCACTCCCGGAGCATCCCCTCCGGGTCGGGGACGTAGCTGAAAGCGAGCAGGCTCGCGAGGGCGTCGAAGGTGCCGTCCTTGAACGGGAGGACGTCGGCTGTACCGACGCAGAACCCGCTCTCCGGGCACCGCTGCCGCCCGTGCCTGACCATTCCCGGGCTGATATCGAGCCCGAAGGCCCGGCCCCCTTCCTCGACGTAGCGCTGCACGAAAAGCCCGGTCCCGCACCCGACGTCGAGGAGGAACCCGCCCTTCGGGAGTTCGTTCATCACGTGTTCGGAGATGTGCCCGTGGTAATACTTCCCGCGGCTGCCGTCGTAGCGCTCGTCGTAGATATCCGCGACCTCGTCATAATGCTGCTGTACTTTCTTCACTGAACACCTCCCGGGCGATCCGGGCAAGGAGTGCATTGATCTGCACAAAATCGTTTGCGTTGTGGGAGAGCCGGAGATCCGCGTCGGCGAGCGCAACGGCAAGGGCCGGGTGGTTGTACTCGCGCCTGACCACCTCCCGGAGTTCGCCGACGACCTCCCGCGCCGAGAGCCCGTACTCGATCATCAGCGACTCGGCGATCCGGCGGGCGGCGTTGAAGTTGCCGTCCCGGAGGGCGACGAACGCGGACGTAGCGACGTTTGCGGTCTCGGAACGCGAGATCTCCGCAAGATCGAAGTCCTTCTCCGCTCTCGCGGCTATCTGCAGGTACATGATCGCACGCCGCAGGTCTCCCTGCGCGGCATACACGATCAGGTCGAGATCGTCGGCCGGAACCGCGGCACCTTCCGCGGCGAGGATCTCCTCGAGCCGGGCGCGGACGAGCCCGCTCTCGATCGGGGCGAAGAAGAGCGGCAGGCAGCGCGACGCGATGGCCGGAATGATGGCCGAGGGCCGGACGGTGACGAAGACAAACCGGCAGGTGGCGCTGTATCGCTCCATCGTCCGGCGCAGGGCCTGCTGCGCCTCGAACGTCAGGCCGTGCGCGTCCTCAAAGACCATCAGTTTGAAGTCGGCGTCGAGCGGCCGCATCGAGGCGTACCACTTCACGATCTGTTTGAAGTTGACGATCAGGCTCCGGTCCTTGCGGTAGATCATGCTGAACCGCTCATCCGTCTCGAGCGCGCTCCTCCCCCTTCCGAGAAGGTCGGTCGCGCTGAAGACGGTCGTGTTCGCCTTCCAGTTCTCGCCGTAGAGCCTTTTTGCGAGACACTCGACGGCCGCGGTCTTCCCGGTGCCGTGCGGGCCGGAGATGAGCATGTGGGGCACGCTCCCGGAATCTGCAAACGCCGTTACGTGGCGAACGACCTCGTCCTGTCCGATGATATCGTCGCACCGCCTCGGGCGGTAGACCTCACTCCAGAGCATGGGCCAGTCTCTCTCTCATCTCATCTATTGCCGCCCGGAGAAGATAGGTATTGTCAAGCGAGGCGATCAGATGTTCAGCCTCGCCGGCCTCAAGGGAGGCACACGCCGCGGCGATCGCCGGAATGGCGCGCGTCACCTCGTCGACGATCGCCAGCGTCGCGGTGCGGGCGGTCCGGGAGAGCGGGTTTAGGTCGACGGTGATGACCGCCTTACCCATCTCCCGGAGCGCGGCGCACCGGTCCCCGTCCTCGAGCGGCACCAGCACCACGTCGGCGTCCCCGATCCCCTCGCGAAGGCAGAGCGCCCGGTCGTGGGAGAGCGGGACGATCCGCTCCGGCGTACCCGTGAGGACACGGACGCCGTGCTCCGTAAGGAGCCGGTTGATCCGCTCGATTCGTTCCTCCGTCCGGTGAAAGAGGTTTACTTCGACGTCGGCGCCGCTCGCCCGCTGGAGCGCCGCGATCTCCGCCGCCGCAAGCGCCGCCGTGTTGCCGTTCACCGATATCACCGCGTGCCGTGCGGCGAGAAGCATCGCGGCGGCCGTCCGCTCGGCGAGGGCGGCGCTTTCGGTCGTCTTCTCGCTGAGCAGGTAATCGAACGCCTCCCCGCGCCCGTGGGCGGCGAGCCCTTCCGGTGCGACGATACCCTCGCGGGCGCACCGGGCAATTCGTTCACGGGCGACAAGGGAGCGGTAGCGTGGATGGTCTTTTGGAATCATGGTTTCACCTCGATCAGGTATGCGCCGCGGCGTGCGACGTGGAGGGTGTAGACCTCTCCGAACCGGGAGAGCACCTCCTCCGCAGCCCCGCCTGTGGCAAAGACGCCGTTTCCAAGCATCGTCATACTCGCCGGGACTCTCTCGGCGTCGCAGGCTTCGAGCACCCGCCGCACCCCCGGCGCGACGAGCCTGCTCTTCTCGGCGAACCCCCGCGAGAGCCAGCAGAAGTCAGCGAGGTCACGGGGGCAGCGGTCCGGGAACGCGGCGGCGATCCGTGCCATCGTCCCTGAGGACGAGAGAACCGAGGCGGTCGGGAGCGCCCCGAGGCTCACGGCGTAGAGGGGCTCTTCCGGATAGATGCGGGTGATATCCGCGTGAATCCCCGCTCCCTTCCGGCAGACGACCCCGCCGGAGATGCTCGCGGCGACATCCCCGAGCCCGGTGCGGTGGAGTACCTCGGCCTCGTGTGCTCGTGCGGCCACCTCGTCCGCGGAAAGATCGAGATCGAAGAGACGATTTGCCGCCGTGAGCGTCGCAAGCAACGCCGCCGCCGAGAGCCCGAACCCGGCGCCGATGGGAAGCCGGCACTCCGTCGTGACGCAGGCGGCGACACCCAGCCGTTCGAGGGCGTACTCGACCGGCGGCGATCCGGTGCTCGCGTGACCCTGCCGGACGACCTGGACGCTCGTTTCGCGGGCCTTCTCGACCGTCGAGCGCACCCCTTCACTGATGACCACGCCGGCCCCGACGCTCCCGGTCTCCTCCGGGCCGATTCCTTCGACGCGCCTGAAGTAGCCGGATATATGCCCGGGAGAGAAGGCTACAGCAGTTCTGACCATATCGCTCTGGCGGCCTCCTCTTTGTTCCCGGAGACGTCCCGCGTCCCGCCGGCGCTCATAATACGAAACGATCCCTCCGCCGCGCCCATCGTCGGGGGAGCGTTCACGACGACGACGCTCGCGCCGGCGTCAAGCATCGCTCTCGCCTGCTTCTCCTCGTCCCAGCCCAGTTTGAACGCCACCGTCACGGGGTTGCACGCCGCCGCCACCTCGTCGATGACCTTCGGGAGGGGGTCGAGCCGGACGGTCCGGGGCGACCCGCTCGGGATCTTCCCCTCGTGCCGTTCGGGGGCAAAGTCCGATATCGCGGCCGCGCTGACGTAGATGTCGACCCCTTCGTCGCGGCAGACCGAGAGAACCGCGTCCCGCATCCCGGCCGCGGTCGTGGCGCAGATGTTTCGGACGCAGGGGAACGACCCGCTGTGTACCACCGTCACGTCCGCCCCGAGCCGGAAGGCCTCGAGCGCGAGCGCCCTCCCCATCCGTCCGGTCGACCGGGTGGTGAGGACCCGGATGTCGTCGAGGGGTTCTGCGCACGCCCCGCTCGTGATCAGCACCCGTTTCCCCGCGAGGGGCCGGCCCGAGACCGCCCGTTCGGCGTGGAGGACGATCGTATCGGTATCGGTAATCTTCGCCTTCTCCTCCTCGATCCGGGGATCGACGACGTCGATGCCCCAGGAGCAGAGCCGCCGGAGATTCTCCACGACCCCCGGGTGGCGGTACATGCTCTCGTGCATCGCCGGGACGACCACCACCGGCATCCCCCGGCCGAGCGCCGTCGTCGCGAAGGTCGTGACCGTTGTATCGTCGATCCCGCAGGCGATCTTACCGACGGTATTGGCCGTGCAGGGTGCGACGAGCAGGAGGTCGGCCTCCCCGCCCTCCCCGCAGTAGAGGACGTGCTCCACCAGGCCGGTGATCCGGGTGATTACCGGGCGCCCCGTCGCGTAGGTCAGGGCGTCGGGGTGGACGATCCCGGCTGCTGCCTCCGTCATCACCGCCTGCACCGTCGCCCCCCTGCGGCGCAGGGCGTGAGCGAGTTTCACCGTCTCGACGGCCGCGATGCTCCCCGTCACGGCAAGCACCACTGTTTTTCCCGAAAACGTCTTCACGATATCGTCACATCCTGGACCATGTGCCACGCGTGCGGGCCGTATTTCTTCACCCGGCGGGAGGTCACCGCCGCCGAAAACCCGGCCTCATCCACCCGTTCCCGGATCGTCTCGTTCACGTCCCCGATGCTATGGATGTGGAGCACGCTCCCCTCCCGGACATGGGCGAGGACGTCACCGAGCATCGATGGCGCGTCGAAATGTCCCATCAGGATCCGATCGTAGACCCCGGAGAGGAGTTCCCGGCAGTCGCCGAGTTCTCCTGTGACCCGGCCTCGAACGCGGTTTGCCATAATGTTTCGTTGCAGGTATTCAAAGGCTATTGGGTTGATCTCCATTGCGTGAACCCGTGCACCGCTCATGGCCGCCGGTATGGTGAAGTAGCCGATTCCGGCGAACATGTCGGCGACCCGCTCGCCGGGCCGGACAAGAGAGGCAATCCTCGCCTTTTCGTTGCGGTTGCCCTGCGAAAACATCACCTTTGTCGGATCGAGGAAGAAGGTGTAGCCCTGCTCGCGGTGCCGCACCTCACCGGCGGTGCCGTAGAGGACCTCAATGTCCGGGATGCGCATCTCGCTCAAAAACCCCTTCACCTGGACGACGCCCCGGGGACGGCAGTGCTCCACGATTGCGGTAAGTTCCTCCTTCGTCGGCGCGTCGCCGTGGACGACCGCAACGTCGCCGAGGAGGTGGTAGCCGCGGCCCCGGTAGGTCTCCCGCTCGGGGAGGTCCGTATCGGCAAAATAGCCCTCCCTGACCGGAACCCAGGCGACGCCGCCCTCGACATACGGCCGGCGGGAGGGATCCACCCACTCCGCGTCCGCGATATCGGCGAGAGCAGCCGCCGGCACCTTCCGCGCACGCATGACAGAACTCACCCGACGATGACCAGGCGATCCTGCTCCTCGTCGCGGAGCACCCGGATCGGCTGCCCCTCCACGGGGAATGTCCAGGGCACCGGGTTGACCTCACGCGTCCGGTAGGTCTTTGGATCCATCAGCCCTACGATGCCCGGCTGCGTGAAGACGACGAGCGCGGACTCGGCCTCGCGGATGTTCCCGATGAGGCGCTCGACCTCGGCCTCGGTGAGCGTCCGGCCGCTGCCGGTCGCGAGATCGAAGACCCGGAGGCGCTGGCCGTCGATCTCGCGCACCTCGAAGTAGTTGCCTTTCGAGACCACCACGTCGCCTTTCTGGTAGAACGGTAACCGAATGGAGTAGGTGACCCGGTAGAGCGCTTTCCCGTCCTTCTCCCCGACCAGCTTCGGGTGGGTCGTGAACCGCCCGCCGAGCGCCCCCGTGATCGTCCTTGCGATCTCCTGACCGAGGTGCTGCGTCCCGACGGTGACATCGACGCCGTCCTTTGTGTCCTCGAGTTCCGATATGAACGAGAACCGGTCGCCCGACTGCTGGAGCGACTCTTCGGCCTGCTGTGCAATATTCGCGGAGACCTCGCGCTCGTAGGTGTTGATCTTCCGGCCGGTCCCCCGCACCTGGACGATCCCCTCGTAGTAGCCCCCGGAGATGCGGCTGCACCGGTCGCAGGCCTCCTTCTGCCAGCGGATCTCGGTACTGCAGGCTTCCTGAACCGGGACGCCGTAAAGGGCCGCCTCCACCTCGATGGTGCAGGCCGTCCTGTTCGATGCGATATCTTCGGCGCGGACGGTGACCCGGATATCTTTCGCATCCTCGTGGATGCTGACCGCCGAGACCGCCAGCTCGGCGATGAGGTCTTCGCGCGGCATCTGCAGGTCCGACCAGGTCTTGCCGCGTTTCTGCGACTCGCAGACCGGGCAGTAGACGGCGGTCACGAACGGCTCGCAGGTCAGCAGCCGCACATCCGCGGCCCGGCACTCCGGGCAGAGCCCTTCCTCGCTCGGCTTTCCGCAGCGGGGACAGATGCTCGTCTGGATGGTCATGGATCAGATCCTGAATATCTGGGCGTGCGGCACGTCGCCGATCATGATACAGTCGTTCTCGGAAACCAACCCCATGGCGACGGCGAGGGCTACGACGCGCCTGCCGATGATATTGACGTTCTCCGCGCACGCGAGCGCTCCCCGGACGTCCTCTTCGTCGGCACACTCCGTGCCGTAAAACCCTCCGGAGATGCAGACCTCGACGTCTCCGTGCATCAGGGTGGCGTCCATGAGCTCGGCGTCGCAGGCAGCCACCACTTCACCGGCGCCCGGTATGCGGTGCACTTTCAGGTACATCACATACCGTTTGACGGGAGTCGTCAAAAAGGTGCGCAGTTCCTAAGGAAGCGCGATATCTACGCCGTAGGTGCGCGACGGTGTCTCTGCATGGATGCGCCATGCGTCCTCTTCGGTGATGAGCCCCTCCTCGAAGTACCGGCGCGTGAACCGCGGCACAGACTTCGGCCCGATGACCGCGCCGGGCCTCGCGTTCTCGTCCATGTAGTCGCTCTCCATCGTGAACCGCCGGCCCGACCGGGCGAGCGCGGGGATCTCCTCGTGCCGCGCGATGAACGAGGGCATGAGGGGCGTATCGGGCGTCGCGAAGTGTTTGACGACCTTCTCGACCGGGATACCGGCCCGCCGTGCCATATCGACGACGTCGGCGCACGGTCCGCTCTCGGCGTGGAGCTGGACGGCGCAGCCGCAGTCGGCCCCGAGTTCGAGCGAATGAAGGAGAACCGCGTTCGAGGCGCTGAGCACCTCCGGCGCGACCTCGTAGTGGGGCCGCCCGCTCTTGAGGGCGACGGCCCGCCCATCCTCGACGTAGCGGGCGGCGAGGTCGAGCCCGGCCATCATCACGCCGGCGGCCTCGTCCAGAGTCATCCGTTCCGCGAGCCGGCCTATCTCTGCGGGGTGGACGCCGAGGACCGGATAGACGACGACCCCGGTCTCGCGGACCATCTCCGCCACCCGGAGCGTGGCGTCGAAGACCTCGCGGTAGTCCTCGCCCGACGAGGGTTCGACTCCAAACGACCAGGAGGGTTTTGAGACCAGGAAGATGTGCGTTCCCCCGCTGCGGCGGAAGTCCTTCGCGGCCTCGACGCCCCGGCCGTTTTGCGGGTCGATGTGGATATGGTCGTCAGTGATCGGTATCGCGGGGAGTTTCATGGAACTCGACGATCTCCATCATGGGGTAGTCGTCCTCGAGACGCAGCCGGGCGCGGCAGACGGTCGTCCCGACCCCGGTCGTGATAGCGGCATCGAACATCTTCCCGGCAAGCTCCGAGTAGCCGAACCGGTTCGAGACCATCATATCGCGGTTCAGCCGGACGGTGATACTCGTCACGTAGGGCTGCAGCCCGACGGCCTGCTCGATGGCGGCCTCGACGGCCGCGGCCGTCTCGCGGGCGATGGGCGTCCCGACGAACTGATGGTAGAGGGCGCCGAGTTTGATCCCGGCTTCGAAGGCCGCTTTCTCGCGGTCGGTGATCATGGTTAGTAGGTTTGTGGGTACGGGAGTAAGAAGGTGCGCCCCGGAGGGGGTGAGAAAGAAGGGGTTCTGTTTTACACGCGCTCATAAACACGCAAGAACTCTTCTCGAGAGATACCTGCCTGCGTGCAGATGGTTCGGAGGGTCGGGCCTTTGATTTTGGGGTGATTCGGCATCGTGAGCGGCGTCGTTGTGCCGTCCGGATTGCTGCGGATAAGCGCGATATGGTTGCCCGTCCTGACGATCTGAAAACCGAGCGCCTCCAGCGTTTTCAGCACCTTCCGCTGGGGCGCATCGTGCGGGAACTTCATCTATACAGCGACTTCGGCGACGAAGGTCTCCATGATGTCGTTGTTCTCGAACGCATCGTTCCCGAAGGTCTCTATGTGAAACTGTATGGCGGATTTCACCTCGGCAAGCGCCTCTTCGTAGGTATCCCCCTCTGCAACGACGACACCCTTCAGACCCAGGGGGTAGGCGACATAGCCGTCGGGATGCTTCTCGACGATGATTTTCAAGGTTTTCATGGACACTTATCTCTCCTGCATGTAATCAGAGTAGAGGCGATCAGTGTGATATTCAACTCGTTTGGCGATATACTTTAGCCCGGCTTCTCCACCGGCGAAGGTTGTTGATTCATCTTTCGTTTTCGGTATTGATGGTGCTTCTTCCTGTTGCCGGGTTCACGCTCCCCGGTTCCAGGTTTTCCAGAAGAACACTCCGAGAATCAGCATGACGGCGTAGCCCCCGGCGACGTAATAGGGATACTCTACGGCAACCCCCAGAACCTCCAGAGCCGCCAGCACCGCGAGCCAGAGGAGGAAACCCGAGGCTGAGGCCGCAAGCCCCGCCCTGCCCAAAAGGCGTTCCGCTTCAGGCATCGTATCGCGGGCAAACAGGTGGTAGCCGAGGATGATGAAGACCGGCAGCATTCCGGCGTTGAGCCAGACCTGTACCCTCTGCGGGAATTTGACTATGAATGCTCCCATGGCGTTCGGTTCCGCGAAGAACGTGAAGAGGATCGCCATGAGCACGGCGACCCAGAGGTAGTTTGATCAGATCCGGCGGATTCAATCAATGCCGCGGAATGTCGTACGGTATTACAATTAAGTATACGCCTGCTGGATAGGTTAAGATATGAAACTGCGTGTAGTGCTCGAACCCAGTGAGGAAGGGGGATATACGGTCTATGTACCAAGCCTGCCTGGCTGTATCAGCGAAGGCGATACGAGGGACAAAGCATTGGAAAACATCAGGGAAGCCATTGAGCTGTACCTTGAAACCGTTGAGGATGATCTCGTTTGTAGCGAAACAGCCGAACAGGTTGAGATTGCCGTATGAGCAAGGTGCCTGTTCTTGATTACGACAGGATCGTCATCGCTCTTCAAAGAGACGGGTGGGTTGTCGTCCGCACGCGCGGCAGCCACATTCGACTGCATAAGCATCTGCCGGCTAAAACACTGAAACTGACAGTCCCTATGCACAAACCGCTTAAGCGCTCAACACTTTCGCACATTTTAAAACAGGCCGATATGACGGTAGAAGATCTAAACGATCTCCTCTGAGCCAGTGCATGTGAGTGACAACTCCGGCGGGCTACGTTGACCGACATTCGATCTCCATGAGACCCGGTCTCCCTCCTGGGGAATCTGGGCTGCCCTTCGCGAAAAAGGGTACCTCCTCCCCCTACCCGATCAGCTTCACCAGCCCGTGCCGGGGCTCGAGCACCTCGCCGCCCCGCTTGAGCTGCTCGAGGGTGTGCTCGACCTTGTCGCGGGGGAATCCCTGCTGCACCAGGATCTCGATTACCTCGTCGACCCGTGCCTGGCCGCCGGAGTCGCCCGAGACGTTCCGGATAGCCTCCTTCACCGACCGGATGATGTCGCGCTGCGACTTCGTGACCCCGGTCACGAGTTTGTCGATGTCGAAACTCCCGCTCTCGGCGTCGTAGGCGACCTGCCGGAGACAGCCGTCCACAATCTTGAGGATCCGGTCGGTATCCTCCGTATCGACGGTGCTCGAGAGCCGCATCCTGGCGCTCGCCTCCGCAAGCCGGACCAGCGCCTCGAGTTGCCGGGCCGTGACCGGCACGGGCTTGTTTCCGCTCGCGAGGTTTCTGAGGCGCATGTAGTAGGCGATCAACGCCTCCTTCGCCCCGTCGGAGAGGATGGGGAAGCACGTCCGTTTCGCGTAGGCGATGTACTTCCGCAGAAGCGTCGGGTCGATGTCGGGGATGACCGGCGCAAGCGCCCGCTCGATGTATTTGTCGTCGACGTCGGGCAGCGGTTCATACTCGTGCTGCTTGATCAACTCGCCCACACTGTGGGTCTTGATGATGTGCTGGGCAATCGCCCCGTCGCGCTCGGCCTCCGGCTGATCGGTCATCACGAAGATGAGGTCGAACCGGGAGAGGAGCGACGGCGGCATGTTGATCTGCTCACCGATCGGGACGAACTGGTCGAACCGCCCGAGTTTCGGGTTCGCCGCGCCGAGGAGGGCGCACCGGGACTTCAGGGTCGCGGTGATCCCGGCTTTTGCGACCGAGATCGAGTTGCCGCACCAGACCGGGATGCCGCTTCGCCGGACGTAGAGGGTGTGGTTTGGGACCTCGATGCAGTAGATCGTGCCCTTATACGGCCGCTTCTCGATATGCTGCTTTCCGTTTGTGTTGATGTTCGGCTCGTTCTGACCGTCGCGGATGAAGGTCACCTGGAAGGTGTCGTGGGTCGCCGTCGAGGTCCCGCCCTGGGGGTTGGATATGACCTCCCCGGCCTCCCGCAATCGATAGGTGTTCCCCGACCAGCCCTTCTTCAGCAGGAGCTCGGTGACGTCGTCGGCCAGTCTCCTCGACGAGGTGGTGTATATTGAGACCTCGGTCGTCTTGTTGGTGTAGCCGTCCCCGAGCATGAGCGCATCGAGGAGTATCTCGATCTGCTCAGGGGAAAGGCACTTCGCGTAGTCGGGGACGTACTTCTCGTGGCATTTCCCGAACGGCGCGAGGTGTTCGGCAAGCTGCTTTGCGTTGATCGCGAAGTTCTTGCCGTCGTAGGAGAACCGGAACGCCAGTCGTTCAAGGCACTGCCGAATCGTTTCGGCAGACTCCGGGTTCGTCTGCGATATGATCACGCGATAAGGAACCCCGGTCTGGTGGTGTCGCTGAACCGACCCCTCGGAGAGGAAGTAGCCCAGGAACTCAAGCCAGTCGTCCATCCCAACCGTGATGGGCTCGGTGAGTTTCCCTTCGGCGTTCTGGTTCGCGAACTTGACGACGGGCGGTATCCAATGGGTCTCGTGTCGCTCCCCTGTCCATGCGGCGTTCTTCTTGAACCGCATCTGCTTGTGGATGGGAAGTTCGTCCATGCGGATGAGCCGGAACCCTTCCCACTCGTCGGCACGCCGATTCAGGTTGACGTACATCCGGTGGTTCGGCGTGACCGCGAGGTCGACCTGCCGCGACTTGACGTAGTACATCTCTCCGTCATACTCCGATGCCACGAAGTTGGACGGGGGTGCGTACTCGAGCCTGCCATCGGCAGAGAGTGTCGCGACACGGTCATCCGCGGTCACGTCGCGGAAGAGCTTCCACCCGCTCTCCGTAAGAACCTCGGTCTCGTCGTCGTAGCACTGCTGCTCCATCGCCTCGTGCAGCGCGCTCCGGTCGTCTTTCGCCATCTTGTCCATCTCGTCGACGGCGGCGATCCCCATATCCGCGAGGACCAGCGCACCGGCCTCGAGCGTCCACCGCCCGTCGCCGAACTCGTCCTTGACGGCCGTCGCCGTCAACCCGGCGGAGGTCGACGACTTGCCGCTCGTGTAGATCCCGCGGGGCGAGAGTTTCACGACATACCGCAGGATCTGACTCTTTGCGATACCCGGGTCGCCGACCAGGAGGACGTGGACGTCGCCGCGGAGGCGGGAGCCGTCCGGCATATCCTTCGCGATGCCGCCGAAGAGCTGGAGCGCGATCGCCTCCTTCACATCGTCAGTGCCGTAGATCGTCGGCGCAATCGACCGGGCGATCTTCTTGTAGACCATGGGGTCGCGGGCGAGCGCCATGATATTCGCCTCGTCCTCCTCGGTGATCGAGACCTCCTCGAACTCCTTCTCGGCGACCTCGATGGAGTTGCACTCCAGGTAGATGTCAAAGAGCGTGCTCTTCTGGCCGTAGTTGACCCTCTGCACCGACCGGAGGATGCCGTTCACCACCACCCGGTCGCCCGGCGAGACCATGCCGGTCAGGTCGTCGGTGACGTCGATATCGAGCGTCTGGGGCTGTTCACCGCCCCGGAGGCCTTCCGGGGACTCCTGGATCCGGAGTTTCTGGGCGTCGACGAACCGGCACCGGTTCATCACCAGGTCGAGACGGGTCTTGCGCTCGCAGTTCGGGCAGAAATCAGGCTCGTCGAACCGCCCGTAGCCCTGTGGAACCGGGTCGGTGTTCTTGCCGCAGGTGCGGCAACGGAAGACCGCGGTGACGATCCGGGGACGGACCTCCGTGGTCTTTCGGAGGATCCCCTCGAGGGCGACGAAGGTGTTGATCTGGTCCGCCCGGATGTCGCGGACGTTCGTCTTCTGCGGCAGGTTCGTGAACCGGACGTTGATCAGGTCGGGGTCCTGGCCGTCCTTCAGTTTGAGGAGTTTGTTCTGGATGATCGCGTCCCGGATATCCCCGATGACCTTGCCCGGGCTCCGCAGGAGCTCGAACGCCAGTTTGTTGTTCAGGATCTTGCGGTAATCGATGATGAGCGAACGGTTGTGCGGGTACTCGCGGGAGAGTTCGGCAAGTTCCCGCCTGTACTGCTTCTTCAGGAACTTCGTCCACTCACCGACGTTGTCGGTGACCTCGACGGTAATCTCTTCGGTCAAGACAGAATCCTCAGCGGTGCTGCTCTGCGGCGAGGACGAACCGTGCGAGCAGCGCCTCCATCTGGATATCGCTGCTCGCCCCTTCCGAGAGGCGGAAGTCGGTCTCGCCAAGGGCGTCGATCAGCTTCACTTTGAGCGTCCGGTCGATATCGCGCTGGACCAGCGCCCGGTAACACTGGTTGATCAGCTCGTTCGGGGCGATGCCCCGGCCGCGGGTCAGGTCGGAGAGCGCCTGCTCCGCCTCGTCAAACCTCCCCGCTATCGAGAGGTCGAGGAGTTCGTCGATCTCCTCAGGGCGGGCGGTCGCGGTGATCGCGTAGACCGTCTCCTCGTCGATATCCGTCCGGAGGATGGCGGCGCCCTGCAGGGCGTTGATTGCTTTCCTCATATCCCCCGAGGCGACGTAGACGATGGCGTCGAGCGCCCCCTCCGTGACCGTGAGGCCTTCGGCCGCGGCAATCCGCCTGACCTCCTCGATGACCGCTTCCCGGTCAAGCGGCCTGAACCGGTATATAGCGCACCGGCTCTGGATGGGGTCGATGATCTTCGAGGAGTAGTTGCAGGAGAGGATGAACCGGCAGGTGCGGGCGTAGGTCTCCATCGTCCGGCGGAGAGCCGCCTGCGCATCCGTTGTGAGTGCGTCCGCTTCGTCGAGGAAGAGGATCTTGAACGTCGCCCCGCCAAGTGGCGATGTCCGGGCGAACTCTTTGATCTGGTTTCTGACGACGTCGATGCCCCGCTCGTCGGAGGCGTTCATCTCGCGGAAGTTCGTCTGCCAGGTGTCGCCGAAGAACTCCCGGGCGAGCGCCACGGCGGCGGTGGTCTTCCCGATCCCCGCGCTGCCCGTGAAGAGGAGGTGCGGCAGGTTGCCGGTCTTCACGTAGGACTGGAGGCGCACCACGATATCCTTCTGTCCGACCATCTCGTCGAGTCTTCTGGGCCGATACTTCTCTATCCAGATGGTGTGGTTGCCGTCCATTTGCATAGGTGTTGGTGCTCGTCCATCGTAAAAGGATCGTCATCCGTTCCGGTGATCCTTTTTAGAGGATTGAGGGTGAACAGATACGTACGGATACGTATGGAAATACCGGGAGTTCGCGTGGAGATCCGGCCGGGTCTCCCGCCCCGGCATATCCGCACCCCCTTCCTCGAACGGACGGATTTATGGAACCTGCAGAACGGGTATTTGCGCAGGACTTTGCCGCCGCGCGGCACACGGCGGACGCCGGCGACGGCCGGAACGGCTCGTACGTGGTGACGCCGGGAGCCGCCTGGTGCCGCCGCCTCTTCATCGTCGGCGCCCTCACCGAGAAGAGGGGGAGCGGCGACGTCATGCAGGCCCGGCTTGCCGATCCCACCGGCGCGTTCCAGGTCTCGGTCAACTGGCAGAGCCCGGACGCGGTCGAGACGCTGGGCTACATCGAACCGCCCGCGTTCGTCGCTGTCACCGGCCGGGCGGCGCTGACCGGATCCGGCGATCGAGCGTGCGCGACGGTGGAGGCCGAGGCGCTCAGTGTGGTGAACCGCACCGCCCGCGACCTCTGGGTGCTCTCGACCGCCGGCGCGACCCTCGACCGGCTCGAAGCGCTCCGGGACGGCGGCGACGAACGGATCGAAGCCGCCCGCCGCCTCTACGGGATCACGGACGAGGATATCCGCGGGATGGCCGCGATGGTGGGTACAGCGCTTGCGACCGTCCGCCCGGATATCGCCGTCGGCGCGATCGCGCCCCTTGTCGCCCGCGACCTCCTTCTCGATGCCCTTGAGGGAGAAGGCGGCGCCCGGGGCATCGAATTCGAAGACGCCGTCGCCATCGGGGTGCGCTCGGGCCTCTCCGCCCGGGAGGCACGCGCCGCGCTCGAGGAACTCCTCGCCGCAGGGGAATGCTACCAGCCCGCATCGGGCATGATAAAACCGATCTGACACGATAATGCACCTTCACTTCATCGAGAACGGCCCCGCCCTCCTGGTCGAGAGCGACCGGCGGGTGCTGGTCGTCGCCGACCTGCACATGGGCATCGAATCGGGCCTCGAACGTCACGGCGTCCACATCGCGAGCCGGAGCGCCGCCCGGGCCGACCGGGTGATCGCCTGCATCGAAGAGACGCAGCCCGACCTCCTCCTCCTCCTCGGGGACGTCAAGCACAATGTCCCGGTAACGAGCAGGCAGGAGTACCGGGAACTCCCCGGCGTACTCCGGTCGTTTAGGGACCGGGTGCCGATAGCCGTCGCCCCGGGCAACCACGACGGCGGCATCGGACGTTTCCTCGAGCCCGGCGAACTCCTCCCCGCCGAGGGCACGCTCATCGACGGCGTCGGCTACCTGCACGGCCACACGCATCCCGTCCCCGAACTCCCCGGCCACCTCGTCGTCGTCGGCCACCACCATCCGGTCGTCTCGCTCGTGGACACCGTCGGGTGCGCCGCACGCGCCCGGCCGGCCTACCTATACTCGGTGGTCGAGGAGCCGTCCGGGGAGCGCACCCGGCTCCTCTTCGTCCCGGCCTTCAACGAGTTCGCGGGCGGGATCGACGTCGGGCGGCTGCAACAGAGCGGGCTCGGCCCCCTCTCCCGGCGCATAGACAAAAATTCCGCGGAGGTGTACCTCGCAGATGGCACGTACGTCGGCTCCCCGGCCACGCTCTGCCCCGCAGACGACCGCTGACCTCCTCGACCCGCGGGTGCGGGAGGTCGTCGGGAGGCGCGGGTTCACCGGGTTCTCGGCAGCGCAGGAGCAGGCCATCCCGCGGCTCCTTGCGGGGGAGAACCTTGTCCTGGTGGCGCCGACCGGCACGGGGAAGACCGAGAGCGCGATGCTCCCGGTCTTCGACCGGCTTCTTGAGACCGTCGGCGCAGGGTTCAAGGCGCTCTACATCACGCCCCTCCGGGCCCTGAACCGGGATATCCTCGCGCGGATGGAGTGGTGGTGCCGCGAACTCGGCCTCTCGGTCGGCGTCCGGCACGGGGACACCCCGCAGAACGAGCGGCGGAAGCAGGCGCTCAACCCCCCCGACCTCCTCATCACCACCCCGGAGTCGCTGCAGGCGCTCCTCATGGGCAAACGCCTCCGCGAGCACCTCAAGAACGTGAAGTACGTCATCATCGACGAGATCCACGAACTCGCCGACAGCAAACGGGGAGCGCAACTCGCGGTAGCACTCGAACGCCTGGCCGAATACGCGGGGGAATTCCAGCGGATCGGCCTCTCGGCGACCGTCGGGAACCCGGACGATATCGGCCGGTTCCTCACCGGACCCCGGCCGTTCTCGCTCGTCGAGGTGCCGGTCGCGAGCAGCCTCGATATCAGCGTCCGGTTCGCCGGGGAAGACTTCGGCGCCCAGGCGCGCGCCGTCGGGAAATGCCTGGACTCCCCCGGTTCCACCCTCGTCTTCGTCAACACCCGGGTTACGGCGGAGGCGCTCGGCCACCGCCTCTACTCCCGCGGCGACGTCGAGGTCCACCACGGCTCGCTCTCGCGGGACGTCAGGGTCGATGCCGAGGAGCGGTTCAGGAAGGGCGAGGTCCGGACGCTGATCGCCACATCCTCGATGGAACTCGGGATCGATATCGGGCACATCGAGCACGTCGTCCAGTTCGGCTCCCCCCGGCAGGTCTCGCGCCTGGTGCAGCGGATCGGCCGGGCTGGCCACCGCCTCGACGCCGTCTCGCGCGGGACCGTCCTCGCCACGGGGTTTGACGACCTCCTCGAGTCGCTCGTGATCGCACGGAGGGCAAGGGCGAACGAGTGTGAGCGGATCGTCCCGCCCGCCGGCGCCGCCGACGTCCTCGCGAACCAGGTGGCGGCGATCGCGGTCGAGTACGGCGAGATCGAGGTCTCCCGCGTCCGGGAGATGATCGAGCGGTCGAACGTCTTTGGCGGATGCGGGCCGCTCCTCGACGACGTCTGCCGCCAGATGGCCGAGCACCGGCTGATCCGGCTTGACGGGACCCGGATCGTCCGGACGGGCCGGGCGCGGCGCTACCTCATCGAGAACCTCTCGATGATCCACGACGAGAAGAAGATGGAGATCTTCGACATGGTCTCGCGCCGCACGGTCGGGACGCTCGACGAGTCGTTCGTCCTCGGGTGGATGCACACCGGCGCGGTCTTCATCACCAAGGGCCAGCTCTGGCGGGTGCTCGAGATCGAGGGCACGCGGATCACGGTCGAGCCGGCCACGAAGGCGAAAGGAGAGGTTCCGTCGTGGGAAGGAGAGCAGATCCCGGTGCCGTTCGCCGTCGCCCGGGAGGTCGGGGCGCTCCGGCGGACCCGGAAGTTCGACCGCTACTCAAACGTCCCCGGTGCGATCGCCTACGCGGAGCGGTTCATCTCCGGGATGGACAGGGGGAACTACCCGGTCCCCTCGGACACCCTCGTCACCCTCGAGAATGCGGACGAGGGCGTGGTCTGCAACGTCTGCGGCGGGCACAAGGCGAACGAAGCGCTGGCCCGGGCGCTCTCGGTCCTCCTCTCCGCCCGCTACGGGACGAGCGTCGGGATCGAGGTCGGGGCCTACCGGTTCCTCCTCCGCCTGCCCGACAACGTCCGCTCACTCGAGGTGCAGGAGACCCTCGCGGCGCTCGAACCCGACCACCTCCCCGGGATCCTGAAGCTCGCCCTGAAACGAACGGCGCTTTTCAAGTGGAAACTCGTGCAGGTGGCGAAGAAGTTCGGCGCCATCGACGCGGACGCCGACTACGAGCGGTTCAGCATCCACCGGCTCATCGACCTCTTCGACGGAACGGTCATCGCGGCCGAGGCCTACCGCGAGCTCTTCACCACCTCCATGGACGTGGACGCGGCGCAGGAGATCCTCTCGTCGGTCCGCGACGGCCGCATCGCCGTCGCCACAGGACGGCTGAGCCCGCTCGGGAGCGAAGGGCTCTCGTCCTCGCGGGACATGATCCCGCCGCCGATGGTCGACCAGGCGGTGATCGGAACGCTCGAGCGCCGCCTCGAGAAGGAGGACGTCGTTCTCTTCTGCATGAACTGCCGGAAGTGGAAGAGCCGGACGGTTGTCGAGCGCGTCCCCGATAAGCCGCAGTGCCCCCTCTGCAACGCCCGCCTCATCGCGGCGTTGAAACCCTGGGACGAAGACCTCATACCGGCGGTGCGAAAAAAGAACAAATCCGAGGAGGAGCGGGCGATCGAGGTCCGGTTCCTCAGGAACGCAAACATCGTTCTCTCCAGCGGAAAGAAAGCGGTGACCGCCCTCGCAGCAAAGGGCGTCGGCCCGGAGGTCGCCTCACGGATCCTCGCGACCCTGACCGAAGGGGACGCCTTCTATCGGGAGGTTTTGAAGGCCGAGCGGAACTATGTGAAGACGCATAGGTACTGGTAGGGTTTTATTCAGGCGGGGGTTCTGAGAGCGGCACGTTCACGAGGCGATTCTTGGGCGTGGTGGTGTGACAAGGGGATCCCGGGGTTTTAGACAAGCCCGGTACAGTGGACCGTGGGGATATCGCCACTGGGGGAGGGGATGACGGGGAGGGGGCATGCCCCCTCCCCTGTCTCCACTCGTAAGCTGATGTCTACAACCCCCGCCCGGCCTGCGGCCTCCTCCCCCGCACCTTCGCACCTGCGGTGCTCAAACTCCGTTCCTGATGGAACATCGTTCTTCGGTGCTCAAACTCCTGCCGTCCGCTACGCTCCCGGCAGTCGTTCCCCGCACCTTCGCACCTGCGGTGCTCAAACTCCGTTCCTGATGGAACATCGTTCTTCGGTGCTCAAACTCCGGCCCTAGAGCCCGTCGCACCCCGCCCCAGGGGGCGGGGGCAGTGCGTGGCGATATCCCCACGAAATCCGTGCGTGAGAGTTGTGGTGATTCAAGGGACGACGTTCCGCACACTCCAAGTATGATTACCCTCAGATGCGGGCACCAACAAGACCCCCTTCGGGCCCGGACACTCCGCCGGCGCATGCAGGCAGGATGTCTTGGAGGCGAATCGAACCCCGGCCAAAAATCAGGGGGCCCCCGGGCCCCCGGCAAAAAGAACGTAACGGAAAAACAGGGTTACATTATAGTTTCGAGCCGCTGCTCCAGGAAATCAAGCCCTCTCTTGATGTCCTCGACGGTCTTCCCGCCGGTCAGGATGATCTTGCCGGAACTGAAGAGAAGGGCGACGATCTTCGGGTCCTCGATGCGGTAGACGAGCCCCGGGAACTGCTCGGGTTCATACTCGATGTTCTCGAGGTTGAGGGTGATGACTACCTTGTTTAAGTTGATGTACTTGCCCATGTCGTACGAACAGACGATGTTCGTGACCGCGACCTGCGGCTCGTCATACGTGTCGACTCCGGCATCGCGGAGCGACTGCATGATGATACCAAGGCCGTCATGCAGGTCCTGGTTGTTCCTGATACCGGTGAGCACCACTTTTCCCGAGGAAAATATCAGGGATGCGATTTTTGGTTTCTCGATGCGGTAGACCGCCCCGGGGAACCTCTTTGTATTCAACTCGCAGTTTTTTATTTTATCTGATACGTTTTCGAGGTCGATAGCGTCGGCAATTACCCCGGAGGCAACGATGTTCTCAATTTTCAGTGACTCGTATCCCTTCTCATCCATCGATATGAGTATCATTTTTTGAACCATAATACTAATGGGTAATCTTTATGCTCAATCCGGATACAGAGCGTGTTTCAACTTCGTGAATGCTTTAAACCATAAACGCGCAACTTTTAAGGGATCGCGTTATGGCAGATGAAGAGCAAAACCTACCGTCCTACGAAGACCTCTGCGCCAATTTTACGATAAATGTTCCTGAATACTATAACTTCGGCTTCGACGTGATCGACGCGTGGGCGAAGAAGGACCGGAACAAACTGGCGATGATATGGGTTGACCAGAAAGGAAACGAGAAGAAATACACCTTCTTTGACCTCATGCGCCTCTCGAATCAGGCGGTCAACATCTGCCTGAAATATGGTATCAAGAAGGGTGACCGGGTCATGCTGATGCTCCCCCGGACGCCGGAATGGTGGATCTTCACCATCGCCCTGATCAAACTCGGCGCAGTCTACTGCCCCGCGACGACGATGCTGACCCCCAAAGACCTGAAATACCGCATCCAGGCAGCTGATATCAGGATGATCATCACCATGGCCGAGCACGCGGACAAGGTCGAGGAGATCCGCGAAGAGTGCCCCACGCTCGCTGTCCGGCTCATGATCGACGGCGTGCGGGACGGATGGGTCAGCTACCCCGTCGAGCTCGACTACCCCGCGCCCTGTTCGCACAAACTGGTGAACCTCCCCGGCATGCACCGGACGAAAGCGACCGACCCGCTGCTGATCTTCTTCACCTCCGGCACCACCGGTGAGCCGAAGATGGTGGTCCACGCCCACTCCTACCCGCTCGGGCACCTCGTCACCGCGCAGCTGTGGCACGACCTGCGCCCGAACGACCTGCACCTCACGATCTCCGATACCGGTTGGGGAAAGAGCGCGTGGGGGAAACTCTTCGGTCAGTGGATCGTCGGCGCCTGCATCTTTGTCTATGACATCCGGGGCCGGTTCCACGCCACCGAGATCCTCCCGCTGCTGGAGCGGTACGGGGTCACGACGTTCTGCTGTCCCCCGACCATCTACCGGATGCTCATCCTCGCCGACCTCGACAAGTTCGATCTCGCCGACCTGCGGCACTGCTGCAGCGCCGGTGAAGCCCTCAACCCAGAGGTGATCCGGGCATGGGAGGAGGGAACGGGCAGGACGATCTACGAGGGCTACGGCCAGACCGAAACGGTGCTCTGCATCGGGACGCTTCCCGGCATGAAGACCAAACCCGGCTCGATGGGAAGGCCGATGCCCGGCTGGCAGATTGAACTTCACGACGACGACGGCAACCCGGTGGGCATCGGGGATGAAGGGCGCATCGGGATCAGGCTCGATCCCCGGCCCGTCGGGCTCTTCTCCGGTTACCTGGACAACGGCGAAGAGAACCACAAGGTCTTCTCGAACGGGTTCTACTACACCGGCGACAAGGCCTACATGGACGAGGACGGCTACTTCTGGTTCATAGGGCGCGACGACGACGTCATCAAGTCATCTGGTTACCGGATTGGGCCGTTCGAGGTCGAGAGCGCCCTCATGGAGCACCCGGCCGTCCAGGAGGCGGCGGTCGTCGGGTCGCCCGACGTGCTCCGCGGGCTGGTCGTCAAGGCCTTCATCGTCTTGAAACCCGGGTACCGGCCCACGGAGTCGCTGGTCAAAGACATCCAGAAACAGGTCAAGCAGGTGACGGCGCCCTACAAATACCCCCGCCTGATCGAGTTCGTGGAGTCGCTTCCGAAGACCATCTCCGGCAAGATCAAGCGGTATGAACTGCGTGAACTGGAGATGAAGCGGTTCATGGACAACAACTCCCGGGACTCTCCTGCCGTTGGAGAGGGCGGAGAGTAATTACATTTATTTTGTTGGAGATGCTACAGTATTAGGCGCGAGGAACGCCGGGGCACGCCAACGGCGGAGGGTCGCCACACATTCGCGCGAGAGTTGCCAAGCCAGGTCAAAGGCGCCAGGTTCAGGGCCTGGTCTCGTAGGAGTTCGCCGGTTCGAATCCGGCCTCTCGCATGCATTTTTTCAGGAGGGGTTCGGCATCTTCTTCTTTATCTTGTCTGCCACATCAGCTACTCCTCCTGTCCGGGTGTTTCCGTTGGGACATTAAGTGGTTCTTCTTTATAATCTCATGGAAAACCGCCTTATGGCATCTTTCGCTCCCGCTCCGGCCAGCAGAACGGTACCGCAACCCTGCCCCGGAGCAGACTCAAGCCCTTTTAGTCCTCCTGTGTCAACCCCTGACCAAGCGGCACGATACCCGTCCGGGATCGTGCCGGGGAAAGGCCACGATTATGAATACGTGCACATTCACTGTAAAACCGGTCGGCACCGTGCATGCTGACAACGAATCGTTCTCGATCAAGATTTCCAGGCCGTTTCGGCCCGCGCTTCCGGGACTTGACGGGTTCAGCCACCTCGTCGTGCTCTGGTGGGTAGACCGGGTCGATACGCCGGAGTGCCGGGACGAGACGGTCTGCAAAAAACCGTACACGAGGGGGCCCGAGACGGTCGGGATCTTCGCCACCCGGTCACCCGCCCGGCCGAACCCGATCGCGCTCTCGGTGGTTCCGGTCATCGATATCGATACCGCGTCAGGCGTCATCTGGGTCGGGTATATCGATGCCGACGACGCGACGCCGGTGCTGGACATCAAGCCCTATCTCCCGGCCACCGAACGGGTTCGGGAAGTGAGCGTGCCCGCATGGTCGTCTCACTGGCCGCAGTGGTACGAGGACAACCCGGGGTTCGACTGGGCGGCGGAGTTCACCTTCGAGGAATGAGGGATACAAAGAATCGCGACTGACCGTACGGTGCAAAAAAATGTAGGGTTATTTGATCCTACCGAACTCCTGGCTCACGTCTGCTGCGGACTGGAAACTCTTGTCCTGGAACATCTCGATGACCTGGATCACCGCGTCGGGTGCGTTGTTCTTCCGTGCGTGGCTGATCAGGTCCTGCTTGCCGGCCGGGTAGTCCATACCGCTGAGGTACTTCTGGAATGCGGATGCACTCAGCTCCTGGACGGAGGATGCCTGTGCTGCAGAGGCCATTCCGCCTTTAATTGAAGGTCTCTCTTCTGCCATAGTTCTCACCACCTTTTTTCCTGCATCCCGCATCGCGAGACACACGGCTGCCTCCATAGATCTGATTAAATAAAAATGTTGCTGTAGTGTTTGGAGAAAATACCGCCAATCCAGTGAGAGAACGTTTCGGACCCGGGGTGGTGGCGGCTGCGCCGGGCGGACAGGCCACCCATTCTCCCGCACTATCCTGCGGGAGATGGCCTCCTGATGATAGAGGCGGCGTCTCGGCGCCGGGTTTGGTCGCGTGCGGTGGAACGGCTGCAAAGACAGGAATAACGGAGCTGTCCATACCTGACAATCAGAGGTGAGGTTCGCATGAACCTCGACTCTTCAAAAATGTGGGATATTCGGAATACTGTTCTCCGGGGTCCGCTTAGAACCGCCGGAAGTCGTTTCTCGGTCGCGGGGGCCGTGCCTCATCGATCTTCAGGGTACGGCCTTCGAATACGGTGTCGTTCAGGGCTTCCTTTGCCGCCTCAGCCTCTTCAGGGCTGGACATCTCGACAAACCCGAAGCCTTTGCGCTCGATGACTCTGACGTCGTTTACCGTCCCGTACTGGCTGAATAATTCCTTGAGTTGTTCCTCATTTACCGAGTAGGTGAGGTTACCGACGTACAGCTTGTTGCTTTCCATTCAAAGATCCTCTTCACACATGTACGCTCAAACTTTAATTATCCTTCGGAAGAAATACTGGTGAGCGGTTTGGAGGCAGCTCTCCCGGTAAGGGGTCACACCTGCTGCCGGGGCCGTGCATCCCCGATGCACATAGGCGCCCCCAAGATCGATCCGCGGTGGGATACCCCTGAACCAGAAGGCCATCTGCCCTATGGGGTCACAATTGTGCGGATCTTCCCTGGGACAGATACTTTAATGGTGGCTTGGGTCATTTATATATACCTCTAGTAGATATTCGGGCGGCCCTCACCGCTGCCTATTACGGAGTTGATTAACTGGCGAATACACGAGGAAGACAGAACAATAATAGTGGCGAGATCGTACGAGTACGATTGCCAAAGAAAAGGAATCGCGAGATCTTCGGCCGGGCCGACCTGATGCTCGGGGCAAACCACATCCGCGTCCGCTGCGAGGACGGCGTCACGCGCACGGGAAGGATCAAGGGCAAGATCAAAAAGCGGCTCTGGATACGTGAAGGCGACCTCTTGATTGTCGTTCCCTGGAGTTTCCAGGACGAGAAGTGCGATATCATCTACCGGTACATCAGGCCCCAGGTAGACTGGCTCAAGAAGCACAACTATCTCAGCCAGTAATTTCTGCATTTTGCGCGCCGGGGTTGAGGCATTGTCGCCTGCCTCCGGCAGGGCCCCGCACCGGATCGGGGTGAACTCAACCTGAGTTTTGTCCGTTTCGGGAGTCTTTAGCGATAGCACTCGAGATATCCGCCACGATATCGGTATGCACCAGCACGAACGTTCTGCTCACCGACGCCGTTACGCTTGCCGCTATCTGCATGGTGAGCATGATGAGCCGCAGGGCATCCTGGATCGTTCCCCCTTCCCACATGCCCTGGATGCACTGGTTGGCAACCCTCTTCGTGATCTCGTTTCCCAGCACCACGAAGTTGCTCGCCCTCCCTTTCTGCATCACCCGCAGCCGCGAATCGGCGGCCTCGGCAATCGCGTAACTTCCTTTTGTAGCGTAAACCCTCTTTCTTGAGGTCTTCGCCCCCTCGGTCTCAGTCACCTCGCCGACGAGCACCCCATCCCGTTGCGAGACCTTGGTTTTGTCGTCCCTGACCTGGATCGTCACCCCGATCTCATCCGCCCGTTCTGCGAGTTCTCTGTCGGAGGCGATTGAACCATCGTAAAGTTCGCGCTCCAGCTCCTCGATGAGGGAATCCTCCCCTCCGAACGCGATCTCCCGCATATCCCCCGCCATTACGGCGCCCTGTTTTCCAATGAAAGCAATCACAAGCGTCATACTATAAACCCTCAACCCCCGGCACGGAGCAGGAAGTTGTGCTCACCCCAACTCTTCCTTACTTGTATCAATCTGTCGATGCCCCCCTGGATAGCCGTTTCACGCCGGGTTTCTGTAGTCCAAAGCTAGCTCCCTCCGGCAAGATGCCGGGCACACCAGAGCATGAAAAACGTTTACAAATTACAGTGGGCTTAAAAACATTTTTCATGCGTATATATATGCCGAAATTCAAGGACACTGTAATTTTCGGGGATTCTGGATATTATGTTTCATGTTAGATAAAAGTGCTCTAAATCTTATATTGACTTTTTAGATCAGCTAAAATCTGATATTTTGTCTTAAGATCACTTTTTGATAAAGGATAATTTCATATATTAAAATAAGAAAATACCCTCTTATGGCTGAAACCTTCTCGCAAGAGATCGGGGTACTCCAGGACGGCCTCACCGTCCAGATCCCGATGTTCTACAAACTTATGGCGAGCATGCTCACCGTTGCGGTCATCCCTATCCTCCTGCTGGGGATTGTCTCAGCGGGAGACACCGGGAGCGTCATCGCCACGCTCGGCCTGCAGAACAGCGTCATCATCATGACCCTGCTCACGGTTTTTATGGTTCTTATGTGGAGTTTCTTCCTTGCAAAGAGCATCACGACGCCCATCGAGGAACTCTCAAAGGCCGCGACCAGTGCAAGCCAGGGCGATCTCACAAACGTCGAGATCACGGTGACGAGCAACGACGAGATTGGTGAACTCGCAGTCGCGTTCAACCGCCTGATCAACTCTTACAGGATCCTGGACACCCTTGCCAAGGACGATGCCGAGTAGGGGAAACGGGCGGTGAGGACGCTTGTTTTCAAAACATTTGATGCGGTCGGGCAGGGTTACGAATGATGAATAAATTGCCGGAGGGTAAGGCAATCGGAGAGATGCAGGCGCCGCTCCGGTGGATCCTCTCTCACACGTCCCACTTTGTCGGGGCGGTGCGGGTCACAATGCAGGATGGCAAGGGGTTTGTGCTGGTGCAGAAGGGAGAACCTCTCGCCGCGCAGTTCATGCACCCGCTGAAATCCCTGAGCGGGCCGCCGGCGTTGAAGTACTTCGGCAGCCAGCCCATCCTCGACTTCGGCCTCTTCCGATACGAGCCCAGGGAGATGCAGGAGGCCCTCACCGTATCGGCAGAGATGCAGGCTCTTCTGCAGCCCGGCAACGGCTCTCCCGTGACCGACCGGCCCGCAGAGAACTACAGGCAAGAAGAAGCCGTGAGCGAAACCGTGGAGCACGAAGACGCTGTATCCCACGATGCGTCTCCCGGAGAAGGACCCGATTCGTTCGGGACGTTGCTGCGGCACCCCGGGGTGACCGGTGTTGCCCGTTTTTCCGACGGCCTCTGCATCTCTTCGGTCGGGAAGATCGATGCCGAGTATACCGTCGCCTTCGCCGAGGATCTGCTCCGGTGGGCGTTCCGCCTGGAATCGGTCGCGCCGTCAAACGGGTCGTTCGTCCAGATGGCGCTCTTTTATCGCGGTGGAAACGTTGTCATCGCTCCCTATGGTGATGAATACCTCTGTATCTTCACCCGGCCGGAGGTGCAGTTCGGCCAGGTACGACGGATGATCAAGGAGATGCAGGGCAGGATATGAACAAATCATGTACGAACCCCCTGAAAATCTCGTTCCTGCCGTTGGACAATCCTGCCTGAATCGACAGTTTTTTGCCGCTTTGGGCGGCAGAACAACCATTTTATAATAGTTGCTCCACTCACTCGCCCCTCATAGGGAGGAGACGAATGACGGCAGCGCAGAGCATGAGCGCGAGAGGGGCAGGGATCCGGCGACAGCGACCGTCCCGGAAGCCGGCAAAGCCTAATAGGCCACGTGGAAGAGAACAGCACGGCGAACGGGGGTATCCCCGCCCTGTAGCGGTTGCAAGAGGCGCCCGCTGACACGGGCGATCTGGAGGGGTGGCGATATGAGCGGGAAGAAGAAATGGGCAAAACGCGGCCTTGCATCAGCAGACGAAGCGACCCGGCAGCGGGTCGCGAGGATTGGCGGGATGGCGCCGCACACCGAACGGGGCCTCCAGGCCGCAAGCATCGAGACCCGTCGGCGGGTTGCGAGTGCCGGAGGCAGGGCACCGCACGGAGCACGAGGTCTCCAGGCCGCCGACGAGGAGACACGGAAGCGTGTTGCACGGGCCGGTGGCAGATCCCCGCATGTGGAGCGGGGCACCGGGGAGGATCGAAGGAGGGGAGCCCGTAAGGGTAACCGCTTCGCAGTCGGCCGGGAGGGCCCCTCATAGGGGGGACCCCCGGCAGTTCACGCGCTCACGGGGAGAAGAGATCGTCTGCTTCCTTCCCCTGCAACTGTGGTCCCCAGGCCGGCGACCGCCGGGGTTTCGCTGTTGACGGGTATCGGGCGTATGCCGCCCCCGCGCCCTTCAGGAGCGACGGGTAGTACCGGGCGACGTACTCCTTCACCATCCGGCGGGATGAGAACCGGGGACCGTTGCTCCTGATCGCCTCTTTCATCATCTTCACCCACCCGTGGGGGATATCGTCGATGGAGCGGTCGTAGTAGAGCGGGATGACCTCCCTCTCCAGGAGGTCGTAGATCGCTGCGGCGTCGATGCCGTCCCTCGCCCCGCAGTCGGCCGCCGTTTCCCCGAACGCCCAGCCGTTTCTGCTGTTGTAGCCTTCGATCCACCAGCCGTCCATGATGGAGAGATTCAGCACCCCGTTGAGCGATGCTTTCATCCCGCTCGTGCCGCTCGCCTCCATCGGGGGCAGGGGGTTGTTCAGCCAGACGTCGACGCCGTGCACCAGGTACCGGGCAACCTGGTCGTTGTAGTCCTCGATAAACGCGACCCTTCCTCCGAATCCGGGGTCCTGCGTGTAGCGGTAGATCTGCCGGAGCACTTCCTTGCCCTCGTTGTCGGCCGGGTGAGCCTTGCCGGCGAAGATGATCTGGACGGGTCGCCAGGGGTTGTTTAAGATGCGTTTCAACCGTTCCAGGTCATCGAAGATGAGGTATGCACGCTTGTAGGTCGAGAACCGCCGGGCAAACCCGATCGTCAGGACGGAGGGGTTGAGAAACGCGCCTTCGACCGCGGAGTTCGGCGCCCCACCAGGACGTGCCGTCCATCGGAGCCGCTCACGCTCCCGGAGCCGGTTGATGAGTTTTGCCTTCAGCCAGAGATGGAGTTCCCAGAGTTCGGCGTCCGGGATCTCGTCGATGAGTTCCCACATCACCGGATCGTCGTGCTCCGGGAGCCAGTCGGGCGAGGTCGGGCCGATATGCCGGTCGTAGAGCGCCTTCATCCGGGGGTTCAGCCAGGTCGGCACGTGGACGCCGTTCGTGACGTAGTCGATGGGCACCGCCGCTTCCGCGGGTCCGGGCCAGAGGCATTTCCACATATCGCAGGCGACGGCCCCGTTTGCACGCGAAACCCCGTTATGATGCGCCGACGCGCGCAGGGCGAACGCAGTCATGTTGAACCCCGAGGCGGGGCTTTCCGGGTGGACACCGAGCTGCAGGAACCTGATCCGGTCGATGCCGAGCGCCGCGTAGTAGGGCGCGAAGTAGCGGTCGATGAGGTCGACGGAGAAGACGTCGTGGCCTGCAGGAACGGGTGTGTGCGTGGTGAAGACGGAGGTTGCCCGCACCTCCTCGAGCGCTTCCTCGAACTCCATCCCCCGCTCGACCCGCTCACGGATCCGCTCGAGCAGCGCGAACGCCGGGTGACCCTCGTTCAGGTGCACCGCCGCGTACCCGATACCGAGGGCGTGGAGCACCTTCCTCCCGCCGATGCCGAGGACGATCTCCTGCCGGAGCCGCTGCTCCTGGTCACCGGCATACAGCCGGGACGATATGCCCCGGTTCTCGGGGTCGTTGCAAGGGATATCCGTGTCCAGGAGGTAGAGCGGAATCCTGCCGACCTGCACCTTCCGGACGGCGACGTAGATGGGCGGGTCGATGTGGGGAACCCGGACCACCAGGTCTTCGCCGTCGGCGTCGAGCACCGGGAAGACGGGCGCCGCATCGCGGTCGAGGGGTTCGGTGACGTCCTCCTGCCAGCCGTCGTGGTTGATCTGCTGGTGCAGGTAACCCTGCGAATAGAGGAACCCGACGGCGACCATCGGGAGACCGAGGTCGCTTGCCTCTTTTAAGTGGTCTCCGGCGAGGAACCCGAGCCCCCCTGCGTAGATAGGAAGCGAGTGGTGAAGCCCGTACTCCGCCGAGAAGTAGGCGACCGTCAATGGAGGCCGGTCGTCGTACTCCTCGGAGAACCAGGTCCCGGCAGTGCTCATGTACTTCCTGAACCGGTGCATGACGATCTCGTAGCGGCGGAGGTACTCCGGGTCCGCCGCCGCCCTGTTCAGGAACTCGACCGGAATCTCGCGCAGCATCCGGACCGGGTTGTGGACGCTTGCTTTCCAGGCCTGATGGTTCAGTTGCTTGAAGAGTATCCGGGCTTCCGCGTTCCAGCTCCACCAGAGGTTGTATGCGAGGTCGACGAGCCCGGAGAGCCGCTCCGGGACGTGATCGAATTGATCATGTATGGAGTATTCCATGAATCCTGTCCCCTTTTGGTTGGTGTACTGTCCCTGTTTATTATTATATATGTTTCCATATTTCCTCAGACTGTTGAGAAAATAAAAAATAAAAGTTAATATGGTGCTTATTGGGATGTGTCAGGGTCTTGGGCGGGTGCCCCCGGTAAATGGTGTGGCAGGAGAGGGACCGGAGGTTCAAGGGGTTGCTCGGCTACTTCCTGCTGTGATCCTGCCACGGGGCGGTAGGGTGACGATGTAGGGCGGGTTTAACTCCCCTGTTGGTTGTTTCGCTCTTACCTGTTGCAGATGGTGTGCACGGATTTCCACTGGATATCGCCACTAGGGGTGGGGCTGACGGGGAGTGCGATGTTCCGACAGGAACGGAGCACGAGAAGGCCGAAGGCCTTTGAGGGGGGAGCATCCCCCCTCCCCTGTCTCCACGTTGTAACGAATCTCTGTAGCCCCCACCACCCGCGCTTCGCGCTCCTCCCGCCCCCAGGGGGGCGGGCAGTGCGTGGCGATTGCGATGATTCGGTAGAACTGGAGCAGGAGCACCACCAAGTGCGATATGTGACTGGCCGAAGGTGCGCAGCCCCGCAATCCAGCTTTCTTGGCTGGTGTATCTAGCGATACTCGAAATCCATTTTTCGATATCCGCCCTTCCTTCACCACCTTCCATAGATCCCCGTTACCTCGGCGAACTCCCGCATGCTCTCTTCCCCTGCCTGCTCCGGCCGGAGCCGCCATTCCCAGTTCCCGTCCGTTGTGCCCGGCCGGTTCATCCGCGCCTCCTCCCCGAGGCCGAGGATGTCCTGCATCGGGACAATGACGGTATCGGCGGGGGAGAGCATCGCGAGACGGATGAGGATCCGGTGCATTTCATCGCCGCTCACCGGCCCTCCGATGTAGCGGAACAGGAGGTTCTTCTGGTCGTCGGAGGTCTCGTGCTCGAACCACCCCCGGACGGCGTTGTTGTCGTGTGTCCCCGTGTAGACGACGCAGTTTTTTGTGATGTTGTGAGGTGCGTGGGGATTTTGTGCGACGTCGCCGGAGAAGCCGAAGGTCAGGATCTTCATCCCTGGGAACCCGAAATACGCCATCATCTCATGGACGTCGGGAGTGATGTAGCCGAGGTCTTCGGCGATTATGGGAAGGCACGACCTGCTCCGTGCAAGCAGCGTGAAGAGGTCCCTGCCGGGTGCGTCGACCCATTGCCCGTTCTGTGCGGTCTCTTCCCCGCCCGGAACCTCCCAGAACTGCACGAACCCCCGGAAATGGTCGAGGCGCAGCCGGTCGACGAGGGTGAGGGTGCGGTCGATCCGGCTCTCCCACCACGCGAATCCCTGCTCCCGGTGTGCATCCCAGTTGTAGACCGGGTTCCCCCAGAGCTGCCCGGTCTCGCTGAACATATCCGGGGGAACACCTGAGACAGCGGCCGGCTTCTTCTGCTCGTCAAGTTTGAAGAGCCCCGGGTTTGCCCAGAGATCGACGCTGTCGTAGGTGAGGTAAATGGGGATATCCCCGATGATCTGGAGGTGGCGCATGCGGCAGTGGTTCTTGAGCACCCCCCACTGGTGGTCGAAGACGTACTGGAGAAACTTCTCGCGGAAGATCCGGTCGGCAAGTTCGGTGCCGCGCTTTTGAAGCGCCTCCTCGCGCCGGTCCCGGATCCCGACCGGCCAGTCTCCCCAGACCTTCCCCGAAAACTCCTCCTTGAGGGCCACGAATAGAGCGTAGTCGTCGAGCCACGAGACGCTGTCGGCTGCGAAGTCCTTATAGCGGAAGTCGGGCCCGCGCTCCTTGAACCGCGCGAACGCCTTATCAAAGAGGCCGTTCTTGTAGTCGAGAACCGCCTGGTAGTCGACCCGGTCCTCCGGGAAGCCTGGCGGGTCCGCGATATCCTCCGGAGCGAGGAAGCCGTCTGCGACCATCTGTTCGGGGCTGATAAGCCAGGTGTTGCCGGCAAACGCCGATGTGCCCTGGTAGGGCGAGTTGCCGAACACCGGGCATGTCGGGTTGAGAGGGAGGATCTGCCAGAAGCGCTGCCCTGCCTGGCTGAGGAGATCCACGAACCGGTACGCCGCGGGTCCGAGATCGCCGATCCCGTACGGCGACGGCAGCGACGTGATGTGCAGGAGAACCCCGCTGCTCCGCCGGTTCATACCCGTCTCCCCCCTACGTCACCCGCACGCCGAGGCATGCCGCCACCCTCCCGAAGGCCTCCACCCATCTACCTGCACCCCCGTCACCCCGGCCGGCACGCTCCCGCGCCTCCGCATAGTGCCCGCGCATCCCGACGCAGATGTTCTGGCTCTCCCATAGAGCGAGCGGTAGAGGAAATACCTTTGCACACCTGACGATGCGGGAGACCTCTTCGAGCGGAGCGGGATCATCCGGTCGGGCCGCTGCCGCCCGGAGAACGAGCGTGATCCGCCTGCTCGCCGCCTCCCCGAGGGCCGCGAGATCGGGCTCGATACTCTCTCTCCGCACCTCCTCCGCGAGCGCGAAGAACCGCCCGGGGTCGGGACACCCCTCCTTGAGCATCGCGAACAGCCGTTCGGCGCGGGCGTGCGCCTGAAGACGGACGGCGGCTCCCGGTGCGGGGATCCCGAGGTCGTCAAGCACTCCGATCAGCGCCGCCGAATCACGATAAACCCGGGAGACGGTGTCCCCGATACCGGGTGCGATCTCGCGGGCGACCGCCCATCGCTCTTCATCGGAGAGGTCGGACGCGGTGTAGACCCGGGAGAAGGTTCCGGGTATCGTCCCGGCCGGATCGGAGTTATCCCATACCGTCCTGAACGCCTCGCCGGCCCCGGGTTCGCGCACACCGATGACAACCCGGTCGATCCCGCTGAAGCACGCGCCCGTATCGAAGAGCGCCTCCTCCCCCGTCGCTCGCGACCGCACCCGGACGGTCCCGAGGATACGGCGTTCTTTCGCGTTCAGGCGGTACGGCCAGTCTACGCCGACGGCGTACATCCCCGACGCAGCCGCAGGGTGCTCGAGGCCGAAGAGCGCATAGAGAGCAGTCCCGGCCGCGATCCGGGACAGATCGACCGCCGCCGGCAGGACCAGGGCGTCGTAGACCTCCGCCCCGGTCGCGTACCCCGGATCGTTCACCGGAGCACGGCGGAGGAACTCCACGAACCGCACCTCGAGGTCGAGCCCGAGAACCTGCCGCGCAAGATCCATCGCCCGCTTCGCGTGCCGCATCACCTGAACGCTCCCCGGCTCCGTGATGTCGTCGAAGAACCAGCCGCAGCTCGTCTGCATCAGCATCGCCTGCCGCTCCGCTTCAAGGAGGGAGAGCACCCTCTGCCGGCCTTCGGCATCGATGCCGCCGGGCGCGTGCCGCGCGAAGAACGCCGCCACGCACTCATCCGACCACCCGGCGAGGACGAGATCGACGGCGTCGTCGCGGGCCTCAGCGGGGTCGCGGACGAGAGGAGTGAGCGCCTCCTCCGACCGGGGAGCGAGAGCGTCCCTGACCATCTCGATCGCCTCCCGGAGCGGTCCGCGCCACGCCTGCGACCACCCGGGGTGTAGCCCGCTATGGCACCCGCACTCCCCACGCCACCGCTCGATGCCGTGGGCGCAGCTCCAGGACGTCCTCTCGCAGACGGCGGCCTCGTGCGTGGGCGGGTGGACGTCGAGGTACTCGCCGTAGACCGTGAGGCGGACGTCGCGGTGCGCCTCGATTTCCCGGAGGCAGTAGGCGAGCGCCATCTCACCGAACTCGCGGTGATGGCCGTAGGTCTCGGCGTCGGTCGCGATATGCACGAGTTCCGGGCGGCCTCTCTCCCGGGAGAACGCGCCCGTCAGCCGGTCGGCAAACCGCCGCCCGTCGGAGAGGAGGTCGCCGAACGCGACGTCGCGGGAGATTGCCCCATCGTAGAAGAAGACCGCGATGCTCCCCCCGGAAGGCAGGCGGCAGAGGTAGGGCATCCTCGTCTCGACCCGCCCGTCCGGGATGTCCGTCCAGCCTTCTTCCCCGATCGCCCGCACGCCTGCGGCCTGGTGGGGGGCGAGGACGGTGTACCGGATCCCTGCTGCCGCCATCAGATCCAGCGACTCGATATCGACCGCCGTCTCCGAAAGCCACATTCCTTCGGGTTCCCGGCCGAACCGTGACGCAAAGTCACGGACACCCCAGGCAACCTGGGTGTGCTTATCCCGCCGGGCCGCGAGCGGCATGATGACGTGGTTGTAGCAGCAGGCGATCGCGGACCCGTGGCCGCCGTAGCGCTCCCGGCTCTCGCGGTCGGCGTCGAGAATCGCACCGTAGATATCCGGCCGGTGGCGCTCGAGCCAGGCAAAAAGCGTCGGTGCGGCCGTGAAACTGATCCGTGCGTAGTTGTTCACGAGTTCCTCGATCATCCCGTCATCATCGAGGATGCGTGCGGCGGTGTTCGGGGCGTAACACTCCGCGGTCACCCGTTCGTTCCAGTCGTGGTACGGTGCGGCGGAACGCTGCACCCCCACCTCGCCGAGCCAGGGGTTCTCGCGCGGGGGCTGGTAGAAATGCCCGTGGATGCAGACGGCACGCATCAATCGTCACGCCCCCTCGGGACAGAAGACGACCACCCCGAGCGGGGGCAGGGTGAGCGGAAGCGAACACGACCGGCCGTGGGCCGGGATTCGCTCCGCTTCCACCCCGCCGAGGTTCCCGACACCGCTCCCGCCGTACTCGACCGCATCGCTGTTGAGCACCTCTTTCCAGAACCCGCCGAACGGGACGCCGACCCGGTAGTCGTAGCGCGGCACCGGGGTGAAGTTGCAGACGACCAGGACGACGTCGTCGGCCGACCGCCCCCGCCGCAGGTAACTGACGACGCTCTTCTCGACGTCCGAGAAGTCGACCCACTCGAACCCCGCCGGATCGGCGTCCCGCTCGTGGAGGGCGGGTTCCCGCCGGTAGAGGCGGTTCAAGTCGGCGACCCACCGGAATACCCCCTGGTGCGGGGCGTACTGCAGGAGGTTCCACTCAAGCCCGGTCTCGTGGCCCCACTCAGACCACTGCCCGAACTCCCCGCCCATGAAGAGGAGTTTCTTGCCCGGGTGCGTGAACATATACCCGAAGAGGAGACGAAGGTTCGCCCGTTTCCGCCACTCGTCGCCGGGCATCTTCCCGATGAGCGAACTTTTCTCGTGAACGACCTCGTCGTGCGAGAGGGGGAGGACGTAGCGCTCGGAGAACGCGTACCATATGCTGAACGTCAGGAGATCGGGACGGTACTTCCGAAAGACCGGGTCGAGCGTGAAGTAGTCCAGCGCATCGTGCATCCAGCCCATGTTCCACTTCAGGTCGAACCCGAGCCCCCCGGTTGCGGTCGGGGCAGTCACCCCCGGCCAGGAGGTCGCCTCCTCGGCGATGACGAGGACGTCCGGGAAGTTTGCGTGGATGGTGTCGTTCACCTTCCGGAGAAACACCATCGCCTCGAGGTTCTCCCGCCCGCCGTAGACGTTCGGCGTCCATTCTCCGGCGCTCCGGGCGTAATCGAGGTAGAGCATCGAGGAGACCGCGTCGACCCTCAGACCGTCCGCGTGGTAGCGTTCGAGCCAGAAGACGGCGCTGCTGATGAGAAACGACCTGACCTCGTTCCTCGCGAGGTTGAAGATGCAACTCTTCCATTCCGGGTGGTAGCGCTGGCCGGGAAGGGCATGCTCGTAGAGGTAGGTGCCGTCGAAGTAGGAGAGGCCGTAGCCGTCGGACGGGAAGTGGGACGGCACCCAGTCGAGGATCACCCCGATCCCGCGCAGGTGGAGGTGCTCGACGAGGTGCATGAAATCCTGCGGGGTGCCGAACCTGCTCGTGGGGGCGAAGTAGCCGAGCGTCTGGTAGCCCCAGGAGGCGTAGAGCGGGTGCTCCATGACCGGGAGGAACTCGACGTGTGTGAACCCCGCCTCGAGCAGGTAGTCGGCGAGTTCGGTTGCGATCTCCCGGTAGTTCATGCACCGCCTCTCCCCCTCCGGCATCCGCCACGAACCGATATGAGCCTCGTAGACGGATATCGGGCCGTCCGGGGTGTTCGCCTCTTCCCGGCAGCGCATCCACGACCGGTCGCGCCAGGCGTAGGCAGTGTCCCAGACAACGGACGCGGTCTTCGGCGGAACCTCCCAGAAGCGGGCGAACGGGTCGCCCTTCTCCACGCGGTAGTCGTGGTACCTGCTCCTGATGTGGTACTTGTAGAGCGCTCCCTGGCCGAGTTCCGGGACGAACCCCTCCCAGATGCCGGAGTCGTCGCCCCGCGCCGCGAGCGGGTCTTCGCCCGCCTTCCACCCGTTGAAGTTTCCGATGACCGAGACTTCCGCGGCGTTCGGCGCCCAGACGGAAAAGAACGTCCCCTGCACACCGTCGGCGACGGCGGGATACGCGCCCAGTTTCTCGTAGAGGCGGGTATGGTTCCCCTGCCGGAAGAGGTAGACGTCGTAGTCGGTGACGAGCGTCCCGGTCTTCGTGATATCGGGCAACGTCTGCTGCATGCTCTCACCCGTCCCATGTATCTTCATCGCGGCCTGCCGGAGGGATGCCCCTGTAGACGCCGAGCATCCGTTCCGTGACGACGCCCCACCGGAACTTCTCCATCACTTTCCTGCGCCCGGCTCTCCCGAGTTTCTGCATGTAGGCCGGATCGTCGATGAGGTGGCAGACCCCCCAGGCGATCGAGTCCGACCGGACGGGCACCTTGATCCCGTTCCTGAAGTTATCGATGTTTTCGGCGAGCCCCCCGACGTCGGTCGCGACGACGCAACGCTCCGCGCTCCAGGCCTCCGTGAGGACGAGCCCGAACGGCTCGTTCCTGCTCGGGATGGCGACGAGGTCGCAGGCGTTCAGGAGCCGGATGTGATCTTCGTCGGAGACGTAGCCGAGGAACTGGACAGGAAGACCGTGCGCCATCCCCTCCAGGTAACCGCGCATATCCCCGGTGCCGGCGAAGAGGAACTGCACGTCCCAGCGTTTGGCGAGGATCTCGGGTATGGCCTGCATCAGGAGGTCGGGCCCTTTCTGGTAGGTGAGGCGCCCGACGAAGAGGACGACCGGCGCGAGCGGGTGGATGCCGTAGCGTTTCTTCACCTCGCCCGGGTCGACCCGGGCGCGGTAGGCATCGGGGTCGATGCCGTTCGGGATGACGGTGACCTTCCATTCGGGGACGTTGTAGAGCCACATCACCTCGGTCTTTGTCGAGTTCGAGACGGTCGTGACCGCCTTCGCGATGTAGCCCCCGTACCACTCTTTGCCCGATATCTCCTGAAACTCCCACCAGCCCCCGAAGTTCCCCCCGTGCCGCCCGTACTCGGTGGAGTGGAAGGAGAGCACGGTGTTTCGTTCGCGGAGGGCATGCAGCGCCTCAACGAGATGCCAGTCGTGGAAGTGGAGGATGTCGAACGGCGGCGCGTCGTAAGCGCGGAATGAATCCACGAGCATGTTGCTCATCGTCCTGCAGTACTCGATGATGTTGTCGCCGTACGGCAGGCAGTAGTGGTAGTGGACATTGTTGATCACTGCATCTCCCGGCTCTCCCCGCGTGAAGAAGTGGACCTCGTGGCCCTTCCAGGCGAGGCGCTCGGCGAGGCGGGTCGCCGCCGGCGCAAGGCCGCCCACCTTGAACGTGGAGTGGAGCGACTCCCAGCAGAAGAATGCTAACTTAAGCGTTTCCATAGTTTGTTGATCCTCTTCTTAATCATCGTTCGGAGTCTCCTGCGGTCGTAGATGCCCCAGATCTTCTCCGCCAGTTGCGTGTCGCCGATGACCTGGGCGATCCAGCGGTTGAAGTCTTCCCGCTCCACGTGGTACCGGATGACATCGTCCGGGGCAAACTCGAGCATATTTGCGAGTTCCTGAAGACTATGGGCGGCGTACCCGGCCGGCCGGTCATATGACGAGAAGTAGAACGCCTTATCCGGGGGGACGCAACGGAGCGAGAGAGCGGCCTTGGGCGACCGGGCGATGGTTGCAGACCGCTCCTCGGCGTGCGAGAGGATCCGCATAAATGAGGCGAAGTAGTCGTAGGTCACCTGGTGGCTGACGGCGTGAAGCGGTTTTCCGCACGAGGTCGAGCGCATGGCCATCCGGCGAATATGCTCGGTCTCAAGGAGGCAGCGCCAGACCTCCGCGTCTGTCACCAGGCCCCCGGCCTCCTCGAGAGCCTCGAGGGCGGACTGCTGCATGATGGTCCTCTGCCGGCCCGGCAAGCCGGTCGGGTCGCCGGTCTCCCCGATCTCCTCGATCTCCTCGTGCGGTGGAAGCCGGGCAGCGTTTGAGGGGAGTATGGTCTCTATCCCCTCCGTGGCGAGGGCGGACGGGAGCGCACGCAGGAACTCGAGGATGCCCGCCTCGAGGCCGATGAAGTCCCCGAAGATGCGGTAGTCGAGGAAGAGCGTGATGCAGTCGCCGGGGGATACGGAGAGCCACCCCGCATACTGGTCGGCCATCAGCGGCCACTTGTCCCACCCCCGCCACGGAAACCGCACGGCGATGTCGTCGGCGAGATCGCAGTGGGTGACGAGGACCGGGAGGCCCCGGTAGGTGTAGGTATGGTTCGGGTCCCTCTCAAGAGCGGGCCCCTCCCCTCCCTCGATGATGACCGCCTCAATTCCGGCCCCGGCAAGCGCCTCTGCGGTGGCCGGGGTGATCGGGTAGTCGGTATGCGCAAACGTGGTCGGCGTGACCGAGAAGTGCTTCTTCATCAGGTTTCGGTGCATGAGAAGTTCGTCCGTGAACTCCGTGAGATCGGTGAACTGCCCGGCGACGCTGTGGTAGTAGGTCCCGGCGAGGAGTTCGGCGTTTGGGTGGGTTGCCGCACGGGAGAGAAGTTCGAGCATCTCCGGGTACCACGCACCGAGGTTCTCCACCACCGTTCCGGATATCGCAAAGGCGCACGTAAACCCCTCATCAAGGAGTTCGAGGAGGAGTTCCGTCGTCGGTCGGAAGGAGCGGTCGATGACCCCTCCCAGGTCTTCCTTCACGTCCGGGTTAAAGTAACTCTCTTTTACGTTTCTCTTTCCCTTTACCAGATCAGGTTGAAACCCGGGATTGAGATAGCATGGATAATGAATATCGAATCCCAGGCAGACCTTCGGTGGATTTAAGCCCTCGCCCGTCATCGGTGGTAGATGTCCGTTTCCGTATATAAATGTCGTCGGCTCCGGGGCGCCATCGATCCTGTCCGCCTCTCCCGACTCCGATGCACCGACGGCATGCGGGAAGGCGTGAACGGCGATGCTACGGCGGGAGGTTAGGATTGCCGTCGCCCGGCCAAAAAGTTCTAAAGCGGCCTCTCCCGATCACCCTCCAGGAAGTGTGGGTGCATGGACTACCTGGAGGAGTTTCCCGTTCTCGTCATCGACGACGAACTGCACTCGGATACTGCAGAAGGCCGGGCGTCGCGCGAGATCGTGAAAGAACTGAAACGCGAGAACTTCCCAGTCATCGAGGCGCTGACCGCCCGCGACGGGGTTCACGCATTCCTCTCGCACCCCCACGCAAGCTGCATCGTCATCGACTGGGAACTCACGCCGGAGGCCGCGGACGGCACGCTCACCGCCGCGGATCTCATCACCCTCATCCGGGAGAGGAACCCGAAGGTCCCGATATTCTTGAACACCGAGAAGCTCGCGATCTCCGCCATCCCTCTCCGTGTCATATCCCGGATCGACGGTTACATCTGGAAACTCGAGGACACCCCCGGCTTCATCGCCGGCCACATCAAGCGGGCGGCAACGAACTACCTCGCCGACGTCCTCCCGCCGTTCTTCCGGGGGCTGATGGACTACGTCGAGGAATATCGCTATTCCTGGCACACGCCGGGGCACATGGGCGGCGTCGCGTTCCTCAAGAATGCCGCAGGCCGGATCTTCTACAACTTCTTCGGGGAGAACGCTCTCCGGGCGGACCTCTCGGCCTCGGTGCAGGAACTCGGTTCGCTCCTGGAGCACTCCGGCGTCGTCGGGGAGGCGGAACGGAAGGCCGCGGAGGTCTTCGGGGCCGACCGGACCTACTTTGTCACCGGCGGCACGTCGGCTGCGAACAAGATCGTCTGGCTCGGCACCGTCACCGCCGGCGACGTCGTCCTCGTGGACCGGAACTGTCACGCGTCGGTGATGCACGCGATCGTCATGACCGGCGCCGTTCCGATCTACCTCATCCCGGCCCGGAACGAGTACGGGATCATCGGCCCCATCCGGAGCAGCGAGTTCCACCCCGGGGTTATTGCACAGAAGGTCCGGGACTGCCCGCTGATAAAGGACCCCGCGTCGCAGGCGATCAGGATGGCCGCGGTCACGAACTCCACCTACGACGGGATCTGCTACAGCGCGGAGAGGATTGAGGAGCAGTTGCGCGACACCGTCCCGTACATCCACTTCGACGAGGCGTGGTCGGGCTACGCCAGGTTCCACCCTCTCTATGCCGGGAGGTTCGGGATGCACGAGAAGGATGCGCCCGGCCCGACGGTCTTTGCCACCCAGTCGACCCACAAAGTTCTCGCCGCATTCTCGCAGGGCTCGATGCTCCACGTCAGGCAGGGCCGGGGAGTTGTCGATCACCCGCGGTTCAACGAGGCGTTCATGATGCTCACCTCGACCTCCCCCCAGTACACCATCATCGCGTCGCTCGACGTCGCCGCCAGGATGATGGCCGGGCACTCGGGGAGGTTCCTCATCGAGGAGACGATCGAGGAGGCGATCGTCTTTCGAAAGAAGATGGTGACGGTGGCCGAGGAGATCCGGGCAGGGAACCATACCCGGGAGGACTACTGGTGGTTCACCGTCTGGCAGCCCGACTGCATCATGGACGGGGAGACGGAGCGGCCGCTTTCTGAGGCGGATGATATGCTCCTCAGGAATCACGCCGGCTGCTGGCTTTTGAACCCGTATGACGCCTGGCACGGTTTCGACGGCATCGAGGAGGGCTACGCCATGCTCGACCCCGTCAAGGTGACCATCCTCACCCCCGGGATCCTGCCGTGCGGGGGCATGGAGGACCGCGGGATACCGGCGGCCGTCGTCACGAAATACCTCAGGAAGAGCGGGATCGTCGTCGAGAAGACCGGATACTACTCGTTTTTGGTCCTCTTCACGCTCGGGATCACCAAGGGCAAGTCCGGGACGCTGCTCGCGGAACTCTTCCGGTTCAAGGCGCTCTACGACGGCAACAGTCCGCTCGAGGAGGTCTTCCCCGACCTGGTGCGAGAACACCCGGCCCGGTACGCGGGCCGTGGCCTTGCCGACCTCTGCCGGGAGATGCACGGCTACCTCCGGGACGAGTCGATCGCCGCCACGCTCAGGAACGTCTACACGACGCTGCCGGAACCGGTGATGACGCCTGCTGAGGCCTACCGCCGCCTGGTGCGGGGCGAGGTGACGCCGGTGCCCGCGAGCGAACTCGAGGGGCGGACGGTCGCGGTGATGGTCGTCCCCTACCCGCCCGGCATCCCGGTCGTCATGCCGGGGGAGCGGTGCACCCCGGCCACGCGGGCGATCGTCGATTACCTCGTCTCTCTGCAGGACTTCGACGCCCTCTTCCCCGGGTTCGAGAACGAGGTGCACGGGGTGGATGTTGTCGTGGCGGAGGACGGGCGCCGGGTCTATTATGTTTATTGCGTTGAGGAGTGACCTGGCCGGCGTTCACTTCCGCACCCTGCCGCGGGGGAGCGAGAGATGCCCACGGTGCGGAGGACGGTGAAGACGATGAAGATCGCGGTCGCGAGGAGGTACGAGGAAGCCACGGAACTGAGCAATACGGCGTCGAGGGCGAACTCGGCGGCGATGGAGGGGAGGGCGATGTTCACCGCCGAACTCATGAACGGGGTGAGGAACGCGGCGAGGGTGGCGACGATGAGGACGGTCCGGCGTTCGGCGGTATCGGGGGCGGGCATGGGGTTTTTTCTTCGGTACTGAAATTGGGGCGACCGGGGAGTAAAAGGTTGTGATACGATGCGTGTCGGGTTGCGAACCTGCTCGCAGGGGCGAGGATGGTCGGCGGCCGGGCGAAGGTCGGTGATGCCATCGATCTTCACGGTGCTCACGCCCCGGGCGTTCCGTCCGTCGCACTCACGAATCGTCGCAAGTCACCCTTTCGGCGTTTCGACTCCTTTCCCTGCGGAAAAGCCGCACAGCAGAGCCTGGTTCCCAACCGGCAGCACACGAGAGCGGGGGTACCGGTCGGATTTCGTATCCTCCGAGAGGTCATGGTTCGAGGCATTCCCGGGCACGGCTTTCCATCGGGTATCGCCGTGATAGCCCCCGAAGGAATACGATGAAAGCCGGATATGGTCGGTTAGTCCGGCATCATTGCACTACGACATAGACCGCGCGACCTTCCTTGCCGCGAGAACGGTTGTTCTCCTGTGCCCGCTTCCCTCAGGGTGGGATGGATAACTTCACTTTTGCAAACAGTCGACGGACGTGTAAAGAGAAAGGACAGAAAACATAAATGGCCTGACGCCTAGGTCGTTGTGCGGATGCTTAAAATCGTGGAGGCTCACCCTATCCGTCCAAGACCGGATGAGCCCCCCCACTGCCCGAAGGCAAGAGATAGATTTGCACTCCCTGTACTTAAGAACTGTGCCTCTTTGCCTCCGGGGACGTTAGAGGAGGCAAACAGATGAAAGAAACAATTGGACCGCGGGCACTTTCCATGCTTCTCGCTGCATTGCTGGTGAGCGGAACGATGGTGCCGGCGGTGAGTGCAGAGAATGAATCAAGAGGCTGGCTCGATACGTTCGACCAGTGGGTTGAGCCAAGGGATATGTCGATGTACAATCCAGTTATTGAGACCCCTCAGAGGGTTCCGATCACCGAGGAGATCGCGCGGCAGCACCCCGGAGTAATCATTCTGGATCCGAAGAGGGTATCAGAATTCCAGGTGATCGATGCTGATGTGGTTCCAACCTCTCCCGGTAAGGTATCATTGACGCTACAAGCTGAAAGCAGCGACCCCGGCACCAGGGATTTAATGCCGGACGTGAGAATGACCCAGGGAACTATCTCCTGGTACTGGACGCAGGACACGTTTGTCTACCACGAGATCACGATCCACAACTATGCTTCTTCTGCAGCGAGCGGGATGGTCATCCTCTGGTCGCTTAAGGATGGGTATGGGTGTGGTGTACCCTTCTCGGATCTTGCAGCGGGAGCGGACCTCACTGTGACGGTTCCATTCGAGGTTCTCCCACAGCATAGTTCCATCGGAATAAAACCGATGGCAGTCGAGATCAGAGTTGATCCGACCGGCCTTACGTCGTGGATGGCAAGAATGCCGATCGATGCCATAGAGAAGTATAACAACGATGCGGCGCATCTCTTCGATCCTGACGGCGGAGAAAACCTCGAGACAAGTGATCTATATCATTTCCCATTCAGTGAGGGATATAGGGTGTTACTCGAAGCAGCGCAGGCGGCTGATGGTACGACAGAGCCGTATCAGTCTGCCTACGAAATAATGCAACGGGTTCATGATATGATGGAATATAATAACGAAACAATGTACGTTGAGTATATATTTTCTGATCTGTATACCCTAGACCATCCGTCTCCCATAAACGGAAAATATCAAGGGGTCTGCGATGAGTATGGGACCCTGTATACCGCCTTCACCCGCGCACTGGGCATCCCGACGCGATTCCTATCGTTCACCATGGAACTGCCTTCCGGTAATATAACAGGGCATGCTATTGCAGAATCATGGAACGGAAATGCCTGGATCCACTCGGATCCAACATGGGATGTATTTGACAATCCCCAGGTTTACAGGGCAGCGGGAAACAACCACATCAACATCACCATCTACGGTGACGCCGATGACTCCTATTACACGCAGGACCCGAACGACCCGACCGGCGATGGCATTCTCAGGTACGAAGATTTCAGAACGCAGATTCTCCTCGGAGAGGTTCCGAGGTATAACTAACCCTTTTTTATGTCGAAAAGCGTTGTCCTTCTGATGCTCGGTCTCATCCTTGCGGTGCTTGTCTGCAGCATACCCGCAGATGCGGTCGTGACGCCTCTCCCTGGGCAGGGAAACCAGACGGGAATTCTGTTTGGGGTTCACCCGAACGCGAAGACCAACGAGACGATCACCGCATTCATCGCTGAACATGGGGAGATCTGGTGGCATGAGAGCACGTACAACCACACGCATGAGTACGTGTACATCGTGCCGGCGAACGCCTGCGAAGAACAGCTCGTCTATTTAAACAAGATTAGAGCCGATGAACACGGCGGCGAACCGTCTATCGGAAACATCTGGATTATCGGCTGCGATGAGGCGCTGCCCCTGGCCGCGGAACTCACCTTCCCGAAGATTTTTGCGAAGTACCCGGCGCTCAGCAACGACGGCGGGGTGCGGTCGTACGTCGAGAATCAATCCCCTGGCCGCTACGAGGAAGTTACGACCAGACCTTCGCGGACGCAGGTCTACTTCATCAACGATACCGGCGTGTTCACGGAGTATATCGTCGACCTCTCGGGAGGAGAGATCGTCTCCACCACGTATGTCTCGGAAGAGAACCTCACGGTCGGGAGAGCCGAAGCGGAGACGCAGGCCCTCTCCGGACGGTCCCCCGACGCCCGCGTCGAGAACATCGTGCTGAAAGTCTACGGCGGCGACCGGATCGTCTGGGAGATTACGGTCTGGGCCGGTCAGAAGACGGATGTCGTGCAGGTCCCCTCGGACCTGGCGCCCGGGCAGTCGCTCCGAACGACGACGCCGGGATTCGGAGCAGCCCTCGCGGTTCTCGGTGCCGGGATGAGTTTTGTTCTGTGCCGGAAGCGGCGATAGGACCGGAACGACGAGCAGACCTTTTGCGGGAGATCCGCCGATGGGCGGATGTGCGGCTGTCCGGGCCAACCCCGAAAAAAAGTAGTGCCGGCGGGGATCGATGCCGGGGGTTGGGGGGAAAGTAGGGAAATCCGGGTGTGAGCGGGATTTGCCTAAGGTTAGGGTGGATAGCCGGGAATACAATATGCTACTTGTTGAGGAATTAGTCCTAACTGCAGCGACGGAGAACCGGTTTTGGAAATTAACCTGACGCCGATGAACACCACTGCATCCATTGTCTCGGTGACGCTGGATACCTCAGAGCACTTCCGCCACCGGATCCAAGGCACCGACATTCGCCAGGCGATGGCAGTTCTCAAACCCTACCAGCAGGATATCGACGCTCGGGTCACCATCCCGTGCAATCCCGGGAAACGAAACCGGAAGCACGACGTTGTGCAGATACGGTTTATCGCGCTCTATAATGCCCTGAACGATGACTATCATACCTTCTTCACCAACATTCCTGCCCAGGATCTTTCCGGAAAGGATGTTGGTGCCCTGTATGTGGCACGACGGGATAGTGAAAATCTCTTCCGGGAATTGAAAAGCGAAAATCTTCTGGATCGCCTGCAATCGAAGAATGAGTATATTACGGAGATTTTTCTCCGGATTCCCATTATCCGGGTGAGGATCAGCCGGAAATTGTTCGGTACCGCCCGGAAGATCCTTGGCGCCCCGCTGGTCACCCGGCTGAAACAGCGACTCTGGTCCATTGTGTTTGCCGAGAATGCACGACGAATCCTTGCCAGCCTGATGCGAGAGAACCGGAATCTCCGAGTGTTTGAACCCTGGTGGGAGATCTGGAAGACCCTCGTAACCGGATCGATTTCTGCCCACGTTACCCGACTGACACACACCTCTCAGTGGTACCGTAGGGCTGAGCAGAGCAGGATTCGCCTGCTGCTCGAGATGTGGCTATCGAATGATTTCCAGGATGTGCACCGGGGTGGCCACGCGCTGAGTGTAGGGTGGTCGGGATGATGCCGGATCACCTGCCGGGGGGGTACGGTGCCGGGCAGGGACCTGCCCGGGAGAGAACAATGAAGAGGAGAGGAGCGGGTTAGCCGGCGGTACTCTTTACATTAACCGATAACAGATTCAAATTATTTACACGTCCGGGTTTTGTCGGAGAAAGAGCCCTGGTTCCGTCGTGAGTAATCTCTTGCTTCAACGGTTATTTTTCGGAAAAGCCCCTTGAGGTGGGGTTTAATATTCCGCGCAACACCTTTCCCGCACTGCGCTTGTCCTTCAGAAAGGCGCGGAGTGGACGATTCCCGGCAAAATGCCCGTGATCCTGCGTGCTATTCCGGAGACGCTCGGGTGATCTCTCACGTGCCGAGATCGACGTACTGCTTGCGTATATAAAACGTGTAAAGAAATTGGACAGAATTTTTATACGGAGGTCTTCCGATGTCTCATCGGTGGATTCTGATGAAGATCAGCCGCGTTATAGGACTTCTGGCCGTCGTCGCCTTCATCGTGCCGGTGGTTTCAGCTGCAGGTATCGGAAGCGAAAATGACGGAGTCGCGGGACTTCTCTCGCAGGCGGACGGGTATGGAACCCGTGAGTATTTTACGATCACACAGGGGGAGACTGATTCTCATCTGCTCAATGTACCAGCTGGGATGTCCTTACTGAATGTTTACTTAAACTGGTTTACCCCGGACCACTCCCTGGAATTGGAGATCTACAGACCGGATGGAAGCCTGTATGGTTCGTACCATGACAACTATGGTGGACGTCCAGATGGAAAGATCCGCATAGATATAAGCAGCCCTGCATCAGGTACCTGGAGACTTAACGTGTATGGAGAGAGTGTGACAGGAACCATTCCGTATATTTTGAATTGCAATGCTTATGCTTAAATGATTACCTCTCACACGCTTTCAACAAAGCCGAACACCTACCAAACCAAATCTTTTTATTGATACCGGTTTTATGTAAATCCATGGTCATGCGGGTGCGGATTGCCGGAATCGCTCTGGCCATCCTCTGCCTCGCACTGCTGCCGTCTGCCGCATGTGCTACTGCCGTTCAGGACGCATATCCGGAGAAGGTGCCGTTGGATCCGATGCCGGTGTACGTCTGGAATCTCCCCCTGGAGATTGTTATTCTCGGACTCGTATCCATATTCGTTCCGGTGCTTTTTATCCCGATGCAGCTTGTATTCTCGCTGCTCACATGGTTGCATTTCGGCCATAAGAGGGTCCTGCACAATAACGTCCTTGAGAACGAAACCCGGAATGCAATGTACCTATGCATACGCGATAATCCGGGAATCAATACAAGCTCTCTCTCCCGGTTGCTCGGGATGAATATCGGAACCCTCCGCTACCACGTAGAGATGTTATGCAGGATGGGAACGGTCGTCCCCGAGCCGAACTGCAGAGGTATGAGATATTACGTCGACACGGGCGCCTGTTCTGATCTGGAACGAAAGGTGGCGGGATATCTCAACGAGCAGTCAAAGAGTCGGATACTCAATATCGTTTTGCAACACCCGGGAAGCACGAGAAAAGAGATCGCGTCCCGGCTCATAATGTCGGGCGCGAACGTCACCTGGCATATGAAACCGCTGCTCCGGGACAGCATTGTCAGAGACGAGAAGAAAGGACGGTTCGTACGCTACTACCTCTGCGCCGATGCGAAAGAGTGTGTACAAGCCCACGGATCGTGGAAGCCCACGATCGCCGGGGGGCGTGTGTCCGGCACCGGTATCTGATTGCCGTTCGACAGTTCTCCATAACTACACCGTTTGCCTCTTTTCCCGGATCGCCCCGCGGCTTATCGAGGATGTGTTCAGAGTCTCCGGGCGCCGCCTGCACGTCATGCATGGACGACGGAGTCGGCCCGGGCGATCTCCTGCTCGGGGAAGAGGATGATGTGATCCGATATGCTCTCTGCGGTCGTAATCCCGCCCGACTGCCCGATCTCCGGGAAGATCTCGATCATATGCCGGGAGGCTTCGGAAGAGAACGTGGCCTCCTTCAGGGGACGAAGCGATCCGTCCGCGAAGGCGTACAGGTCGCCGTTGGTTTTGTTGTAGGTCATTGGACCGTCGTGTTTGAACGTCGTGAGCGTTATATTGTATTCTCCGTGAGTGAGATCGTCAAACTCGATCCTGTCGACCTCGCGTAATATGGCGAGGGGATGTACCCCCTGCATGGGGAAGTCAAATATCTGGTCGTTATAATACACGTTGCCGCTCTGGTGGACATATACCTCGTACGCGTGCTCCTCCCCGTCTACGTAGCCGATCCAGTGGAGTCCGGTGCACTGCACTGTTCCGTCTTTGTCGATATACTGGTTCAGCTGGATGAGCACGGCCGACTCGTTCGAAAACGCCTGCTCCTGTGCAAGCGTATTCCAGAGGTCAACCAGATCGGGTCGGCACTCCCGGGCGTCGAAAGAGATATGCATCTCTCCCCTGGTGACCTCGGGTTGCTCGGGCATGTAGAAGTAATGCACAAAGACGAGAGTGATGAGGATGCTCCAGATGACAATCTGGCTCTTTTTCATGGGACCTCCGGATAGGAGCGTCCTGGTTTCGACGGGTTTTTGTACGGGTTGAAGGTACTGTCACTCATGGCTGATACAGTTTATGCAATCGGCCGGCAGGCCTGCCTGTCTATCGACAGAACCCGGTAGTTCGGGTGCAGGGCGCGCGCAAGTGCGGCAGTCTGAGGCTGCTGCGTCCTGTACGGCATTACCGCCGTGAGAATGGGTTCTCTCCTGTGCCCTCGTCTTCCGGGGAGGGTTCTCTCCGTTCATTTTCGGCAAATATCTGCGGACGTGTAAATGAATCTGACAGAATTTCTAAATAGCTCTGTGTTCAAGCCATTGTGTGGACGCTTTGAAACAGCGTCCGCAAAAGTGTGGGGCTGCCCATCCCTGGTTGACGACCGGATGACGCGCCCCGCATGCCCAGAGGCAAAGGGAACGTACGCGTTCTGCGTACTTAAATATGTGCCTCTTTTGCCTCCTGGGAAAGAAACAGGAGGAAAGCAAATGAACAGAAACATTGGAATGCGGGCACTCTCCGCGCTTCTCGCCGTGCTGCTGGTGAGCGTGGGCGTTGTGCCGGTGATGGCGTGCGAGCCCGGAACACCTTGCGGCGATGCCAAACAAGACATGCAAAAAACTGATCTGTCGGGCCTGGAGAAGTACGAGGCTGTTGCTTCTGCACTGAATTTGGACGATGTGCGAAAACTCTCAGAGATCCCGCGTTCCGAAGATCTGAGTAAGATTGTCGAGAATGCTGAGACATTCTCTCTCGATAAAGAACTTGAAGATGGATCCATCAATCATATGACGGCTGTAGTACTGCCCGTTGAATCCGTTATCGAAAAAGGCGGCTCTGTCCAGATATCAAACGTCGTTGCCGTCTGGGATAGCGACAATACTCGGGTACTCAAGTACACAAACACGTATCAGAATGGGTCCCTGTATAAACTCACGTTCGCTAGAATCGGCAGCAATGGAGATGTCCTTGAAGAAATTATCGTCGACGGAGGTTCCCTGGTCGAGGGCATGCCAGAGCAGTTCATTACGACAGCTGAGGATGATGATTATTGGCCTTGCGTAGGCGAGTGTATCATCGGAGATTGTATCTGTGCGATTGTAGGAACTACCTGCCCCGGGCTGCCACTCTGCGACGTCTGTGTAATTCTGCTGCGGCCCTGCGCTGCTCTGCCGAGTGCAGTTTCTTGTGCACCTGCCGCGGCTTGTCTGGGGATAGAGGTAGCATGGTGTATGGGGCAATGTATGTGAACCAGGGTAGCCCCATCATTCTTTTTTTAAGGTGGATATGATGGTGGTACAAAGGGACTCTCAATCCATATTGGCTATTGTAGTAATCGGACTCATTTGTTCCGGTTGTGTAAGTACAGACATTAGTTCTGGTACACCTCTGGAAATAGCCATAGAGAAACAGCAAAATATCGAAAATTTAGCGTATATTGAAATACTTACTTTGAACATAGTCAACGAAACGAGGGCAATTGAATATGACGTACTTTTACAGAAACCAGATAGATTTCGAAAGATTGGCTCTGTTGAATTCCTTCCAGACAACGACAATCACGACTGTTTGTACTGCCTTCGTTAGGTTATGGAGGATCACTTTGATCTTGATCTCTTTGACCTGGTACCAGTATTTTCGTGCCTTTAGTTCC
>NZ_VCYI01000015.1 GCF_030464365.1 Methanoculleus methanifontis
GCGGCCATAGCAGAGGGGAAACACCTGGACCCATTCCGAACCCAGCAGTTAAGCCCTTTCACGTGATGTGTGGTACTGAGGTGCGCGAGCCCTCGGGAAGCCCAACTCGCTGCTATTACCTCCCTTTCATGAGCCATCTGTTCTTATGACGACTCACTATTCGAGCGTCCGCTCTCTCTTACTGTATCTGAAACCGTTTAGTCCTGACTATCTCTTCTGACCCGAATCCAACCGCCTGCAGTTCATTCCTGAAGCGGCGATCCCTCGTTGATCTCATCCTGGGGTTGTACGGTAGTATTTTCTAATGATGTCGTCGTTATGTTCTCCATTTGCAGGGTAACATCCGGCGGGATCATCACCGCATCGATGGCATGGATGACACCGTTCGCGGCCGGAATATCTGCCTGGATCACCCGTGCATCGTCCACCATCACGCCCTCGCCGGCGGCGTTGACGGCGATCGGGTTACCCTGGATGGTTGGAACGGTGTCGTTTGCGGCGATCTCGGCTGCCGTATAACTCCCCGGAGCCATGTGGTAGAGCAGGGTCTCCGCGAGGTAGCCCTTCGGATCGTCGACGAGTTCTTCCAGCATGGTCTCCGAAAGCCGGTTAAAAGCCTCATCCGTCGGCGCAAAGACGGTGTAGGGGCCCGGGCCGGCGAGCGTCTCCTTGAGTCCGGCGGTATTGAGCGCCTGGACGAACGCTGAAAAGTTACCGTCCCGGGCCAGCACCTCGTCGGCCGTCAGACTTCCGACGACCGGCGTCTCGTTCGTCCGGTTCTGGTCGCTGTCTCCCGGCAGGCCTGTGCAGCCGCAGGTGAGAACAGCCGCCCCGATAACCAGAGCGGTTATACACAGTGCGTAATTCGTTCGCATGGTTCCCCCTGGAGACTGTATACTCTGACCCTCCTCTCTCGTTGCGCCTAAATAAAGTACTGCTCCTGGGGCGGCTATTTCCAGAGCGTCAGGGTCGAGACGACGTGCCGGACGGGATCGTAGACCCTGACAGCATGGTTGCCGGTATCAGCGATATACCACAGCCCCCTGAAGTCGGCCAGACCGCCTGGATCGTTCAACTTCGCTTCACCCGAGAGCCCGTCCCGGTAGCCGCGCTCGCCGTTTCCCGCCCGGGTGAGAACCCATCCGGTCTCCAGGTCGAACTGCTTGATCTTGTGGTTGCCGGTATCGGCGATATAGAGCAACCCGTCCTTGTAAGCGATGCCTATCGGCCGGTGAATGCGCGCCATCCGGGCGATGGTGTCGAGATCACCGAAATCATCAGGGGAATGCCCGATACGGGTTTCGACCATTCCGCGTTTGATACGGCGGATTGCCGAAGCCCCGCTGTCGGCCACGTAGAGCGCCTCGCCGTCGGTGACGATACCGGTAGGCCCGGCGAATACGGCCTTCTTGAGCGGCCCGTCGGCCAGCCCCTCCCGGCCCGACCCGGCATACGGCTCCACCTCATGGCTGGGGAGATCCATTCGCCAGATCTGGTTTGCCCCTGCCATCGTGATGTAAAGATAACCGCCCAGCAGCACGAGATCCCGCGGCGCGTTCAGTGCGGTTTCGGTGCCCGCTCCGCCTTCGCTGAATGACGGGGCTGCAAGGCCCGTCCCGGCAATCGTCGCGACCTCCCGCTCGGTCCAGGAGACCTGCCGGATTGTGTGGTTTCCGGTATCCGCGACGTAGAGGATGCCCTCTTCTTCGTCGAACGCAAGGCCCTCCGGCAGGTAGAATGCGGCTTCATCAAACGATCCGTCGGTGTTCCCGGCAGCCCCGGATCCAATCGTCTCCAGGATCTTTCCTTCAGCGTCGGCGACGACAATCCGGTGATGGCCGGTATCGCTTATGAAGAGGCGCATCCCGGGGTTGTCCGCCGCGACTTTACCGGGACGATACAGGCTCGTCTCCCGTGTCGTCTCCAGAACGGCTCCCGACGAGAGCCGTCCGCTCTCAAGCTGACCCTGGTCTCCGAACTCCGTCGTCAACCGGTCGATCTTCGGGTTGAGTCTCCCGTAGAGTCCTTCGCCACCGGTCTTTCCGACCACGTTTCCTCCCGGGTCGATGAGGACGATGGTCGGCCAGTCCTGGATCCCGAAGGCCTGCCAGAGCAGGCGTCCGCGGTCGATGGCGACGGGGTGTTCCAGCCCGGCGCGGCGCACGGCCTCCTGGAAGTTCCCGCCGACCGCGGCGGATTCAAACCCGGGGTAGTGAACCTCGACGACTACCAGCCCGGGATACCGCTCTTCGAGTTGCTGGAGATCTGGTGCCAGCCGCATACAGTTCGAGCAGGTGAACGTCGCAAACGAGAGCAGCACCACCCTGCCCGCGAGATCGCGGACGGAGAGGGGGTGGTCGATGTTGAGCCATTCGAGATCGGGGGGGAACTCAGGCGCGGCTATCGGTGCCATGCGACACCCTGTGGCATTTGGAGGTTATGAATGTTGGCGAGGATCGGGGCCGGGCCGCACTGTCACGCAGGCGGCGCTGCGTACGCCGCCCGCCGCGACGCGAGCATCTCTTCGCAGAAGGCAATCGCCGTGGGAACCCTGCTCTTCTGGTAGACCACTGGCTTGATGCGGGGTGTCGTTGAGACGTTGTCGATCATTGCAAAGACCTGCGGCCAGGGCATCCCGTCGTCCGGCGACGGAGGGCGGAGGTCGCTATGGATGTGAAACGCCTGCAGGGCGTCGAGCGGGATCTCGCCAAGCGATCCCAGGAAGTCATCTTTCGTTGCGGCGTGGAGATGCCAGGGATCGAGCACTATCCCTGTCAGCCCGGCGATCTCGGGATGCATCTTCTTGAGTGCCGCCCAGAACGACCGTATCTGGCTCCCCGTGGAGATGCCCTGGTCCTTATGGTGCTCGAGCAGCACCAGCGGTTCCGTCCCGAAGGCGTTCCAGTGGGCGGTGATCAGGGCATGCATCCCCGCGACGACATCGGTGGGGGTGTTCCTCCGGTCGCCGGGGTGAATCTCGATGATCTCTGGAGGGATGCTCAGAACGTCCTCGATCTCAAGGAGCATGTCCCCGAAACCGGCTACCCAGCCGGGATCGCGCCACCGCAGGCTTGCCGTCACCTGCCTGCCGTGCCGGTCTCTCCTGGGGATGGCCGGTTCGGTGTGCAGAAGGTATCTGAGGCTGCCTGGAAGGCCCGTGTCCTGCAGGTAAAGGAGTTCGATGGACGACCGGTTGAGGACCGACCCGATCTCCTGCCCTGTCCGTTCCACCTCTGTCTTGTTCTTGATGAAGTCGGCGGGAATCTCGATATACGCGCACCCGAGCGGCTCGGCGAGGTGCCAGCGTTCGAGAAGCCCGCCTCGTTGAGTCGCCTCCGTGACGTTGGGGTAGATGTAGTCTGCACCCGGCATGGTGGTCTGGCTATGCCATGGGGGGCGGATCACAAAAACGTTGGGGGTCTCAACCCTTCCTCATTCTCTTCCAGCGGGAGTCTGCGGCGGAAGGAAGCAGGCGGCCCGGATTCTGCCGTCCTGGGCGAGACCCCGGGGATGCTGCTCGATGAACGGCCTAAAATTACTGTGGCGGCCCGGGGGGCCACCTGCGCCTGTCGAGAACCTGCGGACAGACGAACAGCACGTCCACGGGAGCATGGATATAACTGCAGTAGGCGCACCCGGGATCGTAATACATGCATGAAGTGCATCCCCACTGTTGCGGCTTCCCCTCTCTCTCCAACCGAGAGTCTCCCATTTCTGCATCGTGCAACGTATATATATCCCGCTCCTGGGCCTCGGGGTATTGAGCATCGGGGTTACTCTTCACCGGATCGCTGTCGTCAGGTGATCTCATGTTGTACCGTAAGATGCTCTCCCCGGCTGCCAGACATTTATTGTGTTGATGAAGATTCATCTCTTCAACGAATCTTCGGGGCTATTCATACTGGAAGATAGGGTAATGCGACGACGAGCAGATAGAGGATGACGGCCAGCAGGATGAACTCTCCATCGGTAAACAGCTCGAAGAGGAGTTTTTCTTTTCCTAACCATTGAAAGCACAGGAGGTATCCCTGGGCGTAGACCGTGCCCGCAGCCAGCACCAGCACCAGATGGAAACCCCCCAGGAGCCCGCCGGCAAGCACCAACGCGGCTCCGACCGTCACGTTCATCGCCGTGAGGAGATAAAGCGTCTTTTTGGAACCGAGGATCGTCGGGATCGTCCTGACGCCGGATAAAACGTCCCCTTCCTGGTCGCGCATATCGTAGACCACCGTGTTTGTGAAGGTCTGTACGAGGAAAAAGATGCCGACGAGGCTGGTGGCGGCACTCACGGGAAGGCCGGCATGGCAGATCGGCAGGAACGTCGCGGGGAGTGTCCAGGAGAACGCAACAATCAGGCTTTTCATGAACGGCACCTCTTTCAGTCGCCGGAACCCAAATCGGGCTGGGAAGAGAGGTACGCTGTAAACGATTCCGGCAAGCAGGGGTATGGTTGTGATGAGCAGGCTGCCGAGCCCATGGTAGGCGGAGAGGCAGAAAGCAAGGATGAAGGCAGAGATTGCAGAATGGAAGAGGATGGCTTCGTACTTCTTCGTGAACGAGTAGCGTTCTGCATGGTTGACTGCATCTTCGTCCTCGTCGGTCTTGCGATTGAGGTTGTAAACGGCAAACACGACGAGTGCCAGGATCGCCGTGGCAACCGGATCGAAGGGGAGACCCTGCAGAAGGCACGAAATGTACACCATCGCCGCCATCATGGCAGCGGTATACAGGGAACTGTATACGATGAGGTGGACGATGATCTGACAGGCCGGTTGAACCACGTTGATGCGATTTGCATATCCGAACATGGAGTGTTTTTCAGAAAACCGATGAATATTTATTACTCCGATGAAGATTCATCACCCTGATGAATCGAGACGTTCGGCTGCGACCTTCTATAAAAAGGCCTTTGTATTGCGCCTTTTCCTCTCCCTGCCTGTGAAAATAGGTTGTTGGAAAAAGTGCCACCTGAATCCTGGCAGGTCTTTCATCCCCGGGATCGTAGAGTTAACGCTATACTGTGAGCCGCTTTCTAATCCGGGTGATTAAAATCTGGAAAATGGATTACTGAGATATCTTCAGTAATCGGGAGTCCACTTTATAGTGCTGGAAGAGCCTCTCACCCCAGGAAACCGCCGCCGCATCGGTACCGACGAGATCGGTGGCGGCGTCATACTTACCTGTATCGCGTCTGTATAGGCCTAACGACAGATAACCATCGCTCACCGTCAATCCCAGACGGATCGGCGAAGGAGAGACGTATATCTTGAAGTTAGCATATCTGCTCAGGGGTTCCAGCATGGCGCTATACGGTTCGTCGTCCAGTCTCCGGGCGAGTTCTTCGGTGACGATGAGTTCCGCGGGCCTGCCTTCCATGACTATACCCTTAACCTCATCCGCAAGAAGTGGACTCATAATCGATGAGACGCTGTGGATCCACGATGCTTTTCGGAGTATGGCATGAAATGCCGCATACACGGCAAAAACGTCCTCTTCAATATTCTTTACCGCCTCAGTGTGGTAGAGGCACTCCAGATTGTTCAACAGCTCAGGGGGTATGCCCTCGATCTCGTGTTCGATCCAGAAGTCCCTGTGGCGCTGGAGCGCCCCCATGAGCGTAACCAGCCGCTCGATCTCCGGTTCAACGAGCCTGCCCATGGCAGTGAGCGCATAGTCGCCGCGTATCGATTCGACGTAATGCAGGGCCTCGAGCTGCCGGATCTTCGGGATGAGCGCCTGCGATGAACTTCCTGTGATGTCACGGAGGGTCGAGAGCGGTTTGCTCCCGCTGCCGAGGGCAATCATCACCTGCGTCAGCAGTCTCGACCGGAAGATCGCCTGAACGTCGTCATGGAACTCGGTATAGATCTCGAGGGGAGATATTTCGTTCATTGTTCTTATTGTTAAGCGGTGCCGGTCGATGCATATCATCCTTTCTATTCCTGCGCGCTCTTGCCATCCGCCGTTCCTCTCCTTCTGCCGGCCGATCGCCCGCATGCCCGGAACGCCGGGTATGATGCCGATGCCCGACCTCATCACACTTATAGCCCGAGCGCCCTTTACTTGTATTGAGAGTAATGCCGCCAATACCTGCACGATACCTGATCTGTATCACACTCTGTGCATGCGCCGTCGCCTGCCTCGTCACCGCAGGCTGTTCCAACCCTTCCGGGCAGCCGGAGATCGGCTCCGATCTCTCCGGTGATCTCGTCGTCCATTTCATTGACGTCGGGCAGGGCGATTCGATCCTGGTCGAGTTCCGCGATAAGACCATGCTCATCGATGCCGGCGAGCGCGGGATGCGTGAGCGCGTCATTGGATACCTTGAGGAGAGTGACGTCGAGAAACTCGATGTGGTCGTGGCAACCCATGCGCACTCCGATCACATCGGCGGCCTTTCCGGCGTCATCTCCGCCTATCCGGCCGGCCAGTTCGTTGACGCCGCGCAGCCGCACCCGACCGCGACCTACGAGAACCTGCTCGCCCTGGTCGAAGACCTGGGGATACCCTACACCGCGGCGGAGCGCGGGCAGACGATTGCCCTCGATCCCGACCTCGAGATCCTGATCCTGAACCCAGGCGCAGAGCCGCTCGGCGACATAAACGAGGACTCCGTCGTCCTGATGGTGACCTACGGGGAGATCTCGTACCTCTTCACGGGCGATGCCGGAAACCCGGCGGAGGAAAGCATGGCGGAGGCCGGGCTCGACCTCGACGCCGACGTCCTGAAGGTCGGCCATCACGCGAGCCGCGAAGCGTCCTCGGCAGAGTTCCTGACCGCGGTCAGCCCCGCGATCAGTATCATCCCGGTCGGTGAGGGGAACAGTTACGGTCACCCCCACGAGGAAGCGGTCGAACGCCTCGAGGCGACCGGCTCGCGCATCTACCGGACCGACCTTGACGGAACCGTCATCGTCGCCACCGACGGAACGGCGCTCACCGTTGCCGCCGGCGGGGCACCCGCCGCCACCGTGACGGCCGGGGCAACGACCGCGGCCACAACGGCAACCCCGACGGTGACGGCGACGCCGGCTCCCTCGTCCGGCATCTACATCACCGATCTCGACCTCCAGGAGGAGTGGATCGCCGTCGCGAACGCGGATGAGACGGCGGCCAATCTCACCGGCTGGACGATCACCGACGAAGGGACGCGCAACACCTACACCTTCCCGGTCTACACACTCGATCCGGGCGCCGACGTCACCGTCCACTCCGGGGCGGGCAACGACACCGCGACCGACCTCTACTGGGGGCGGGGAAGCGCGGTCTGGAACAACGACGGCGACCTCGCCACGCTCGCCGATGCGAACGGCACCGTCGTCAGCACCATGGAGCGGTGATGATGGCGGAGGATGAGTCGGCCTTCCGGGTGAGCCTCGATCGCGTCGAGGAGGGCCTCGCTGTCCTCCTCCTCCGCGAGGACGAGTCGATCCGGTTCACGCTCCCCCGTTCCCTCCTTCCACCCGGTGCCCGGGAGGGCGATATCCTGGAGGTTGCGATCCGCCGCGACGTCGCGGAGACGGAGGCGGCGAGGCGGCGGGTGGCGGAGAGGATCGAGCGGCTGCGGAAGCGAAGCGCGGAGTAACGTCCCACTCTTTTTTATACCCTATCCCTCCTTACGAGAGCACCGATGCAAAACCGGTGCGACGTAGTCGTCGTCGGTGCGGGCCCCGCGGGCAGCACCGCCGCGCGCTACGCGGCAGAAGCGGGGCTCGACGTCCTCCTGATCGATAAGCGGAGAGTGGTCGGTGTCCCGGTCTGCTGCGGGGAGTTCAATGCGTCACCGGAGGTTCTCGCGAGCACGCTCCCGAACGCCTCCGGCCTCGACGAACTCTTTCCCATCGACCCCGGGCTGATCCAGCGGGAGCTCCGGGCTGCCGTCGCCGTCTCCCCCGGCGGCCGTGAGTACGAGTTCGAGCTCCCCGGCTACACCGTTGACCGGGACACGTTCGACCGGCACCTCGCGAATGCAGCAGGTCGTGCGGGTGCCGTACTCTCGCCGGATACAGCGTTCCTCGGCTGGAAAGGCAGCCGGGTAACGACCACCCGGGGCGAGACCGAGGCTCGCGTCGTCGTCGCCGCGGACGGCCCGCTCTCCCACGTATGCCGTTCGGCCGGGATGGAGCAAAACGCCGTCCTCGCCCCTGCCATAACCTGCCGGGTCGACGGGGAGTTCAGCGACCGCCTGCAGTTCTTCTTCGGAAACCGCATCGCCCCGGGAGGATACGCGTGGGTCTTCCCGAAACGGGGATGCGCAAACGTCGGGCTTGGGGTGCAGAAGAGAGGCACCCCGCTTCCGGTTCTCCTGAGAGCGTTCCTCGCGAGCAACGGTTTCTCCGCCCGCGACGTCCAGGCCGGGTTCGTGCCCGTCTCTGGCCCTATCCGCGAGACCGTCCGCGGAAACGTCCTCGCCGTCGGCGACGCGGCGGGCCAGGTCGTCGCGTCCAACGGGGGAGGGATCGCGACCGCGATGATCTGCGGGCGGCTTGCCGGGCTTGCGGCGGCAGACCACCTGCTTCGCGGCGAGCCCCTCGGGGCCTACGAGCGGGCGTGGCGCTCGGCGATAGGCCGGGAACTGCTTGCCGCCGCAAGGATGAAGAGGATGGCCGACCGGGTCCTCGGCTCGGACTTCCTCCTTGAGCGGACGATGAGCCTCATCGGAGGCCGCGGCATTGCAGACGTCATCATTTACGGTGGTCTCCGAAAGGCTCATGCTCCACGGGAGTAACGGGCACAGGGATGCACCGCTCGCTTACGTGGAACCTGCCGGGGATCGAAGGGCGGCTTACAACGCTCAGGGACGACCTCGTGCGGGAGACCCCGGCGCTTTCTATGGGAGACTCCGCAAAGTTCCGGCGCTGGGTCGGGGATATCGAGACCGTTCTTACGAAGGCGACCGTGATCGCGGGGACGGTGCAGCCGGAGGTCGAGGCGGACCTCGGTTACTCGCTCGGGGATCGCGAGCAGTTCGTCATCGCCCTGTTCCGCCCGAGCACCCGCAACCTCTTTGACGAGATAGCGGAGCATGCTCAGAACGGCTGCTGGTGCACCCTCACCGATGCGATGTTGCGAGAACTCGCGGGGCTCCACGAAGTGGCAGGGGCGCTCGCGTGGATCGGTGACGCCGCTCTAAAGATCGGTCTTCTTCCGGCAATCTGGGATCCCGACATCGCGAAAGCGGGAGTCCTGACCCAGAACCGGAAAGCATATGACCGGAACTCAAACCTCGCCCGGCTCTGCGACCGCTGGGGGCTGTATGAGCACCGGATTCATTTTGATATAGACATCTCGAGGAACGCACGGAAGATCAACCACACCAAGGGGACGCTCGTTGAATCGGCCTTCGGGATTCTCTTCCTCAAAGAAGGGCTGAAGGGAGTTGCATCCGCCGCGGAACTGCTCAGGCCGCCTCCCCTGCGGCGGGGGTGACCGGAACGGTTATGATTCCCGGACCCCCCCATCCCTCGAGGTGATTGAACTGGTCGATGTTGTCAAGGCCGACGGCAGGAGAGAACCGTTCGTGCGGGAGAAAGTGACCGTGAGCGCGCTGAAGTCGGGAGCGCCGCCGGAGGAGGCAAGGGTGATCGGCGAAGCCGTCGAACGGATCGCCTACGACGGAATGCCTTCCGGCGAGATCCGGCACCGGGTGCTCGAGCACCTCCATGAACGAAACCCGGAGTGGGAGAAGAACTGGCTCATATACGACCGCGCCGTCAAGAAACGCGGTGCGGCAGCCGTGGGGCAGCCTGCCCGCTGATCTTTTTCCGCATCAAGATCCCGCGGTGTTCATCTGCCGGCTGTCCGGGAGCCCGGATGTCTATCGACCGGGGGCGCAGCCGCCGGAGCAGGACGCCCGGTAGTCTGTTTCGATCCTCCGTGTGCGAAGGTATATTTACTGATCTGCGCCTATATTTGTCTTGTATTGCCCTATGGTGCCAGGAAATCGGAGGATAGGGGTGGCCATTAATCGGCCGCTTTCTGTTCAGTCACATTCCCCGGGTGCATATGGTAATCAGCATCCACAGATTGGCACGATGCTCAATCCGCATTATACTCGGCCCCCGCATTCTCCGGGAGCCCGCGGCGTGGGCACGCCAGCAGGCGATATATATGCCGACAAGTGATTCAGAAGACGATACACCCGCAAGTAGTAACCAAACAGAAGGAACGAAGATACTCCTCGCCGATCCGAAGACCGCGATCCTCCGGCTCTCCCTGCCGATGATGATCGCGATGACCCTCATGACCCTCTACAACGTCGTCGACGCGTTCTGGGTCGCGGGTCTCGGTGCCGACGCTCTTGCCGCCGTCGGGTTCGCATTCCCGCTCTTCATAATAACCATCGGGTTAGCGAGCGGGCTCGGGACCGGCGGGGAAGCGGCGCTCGCGCGGACGATCGGCGCTCACGACAGGGCCGGCGCGAGCAGCGTTGCGATGCACACCCTCCTCCTGATGACCGTGCTCGCCGTTGTCGTCACCATCCCGCTCTTCTTCTTTGCGCAAGACATCTTCGTCCTCATGGGAGCGGGCGACGCCGTCGGTCTAGCCACCGAGTATGCACGGATCCTCTTTATGGGGACGTTCGCCCTCCTCTTCGGCGAGGTCGCCTACGCGCTCATGCACGGTGAAGGAGATGCAAAGCGGACGATGTACGCCATGGCGGCGGGAGCGGTGGCGAACATCATCCTCGATCCGATCCTGATCTATGGGCTCGATATGGGGATCGCCGGCGCGGCCTGGGCGACCATCCTCGCGGAGGTGATCGCCGGCGTCCCGATGGCTTACTGGCTCTTTGTGAAGAGAGATACCTACATATCTCTACGTTTACGGGAGTTCTGTCCGGACGTTGGAGTCGTGCGAAACGTCCTGCAGGTCGGTTTCCCGGCCGCAGCCGAGCAGATGGCACTCGCCCTGATGGCCCTGATCTTAAACGGCGTCATCGTCCTCATAGCGAGCACCGACGGCGTTGCCGTATACTCGGTCGGGTGGCGGGTCGTGAGCATCGGCCTGACGCCGATCCTCGCCATATCGTCGGCGGTGGTCGCGGTCACCGGCGCCACCTACGGGGCACGGGCGTATGCACGGATGGAGACCGCACTCCGGTTCGCCGCAAGGCTCGGTCTCGGGATCGGTATCGGGCTTGCCGTGGCCACGTTCGTCTTCGCCCCCCGGATAGCCGCACTCTTCACGGTAGGCGATGCCGCCGGGATCGCCCCGGAACTGACGACCTACCTCCGGGTCATGAGCCTCGTTTACCCCATGGTCGGGTTCGGGCTCTTCTCGGCGTCGTTTTTCCAGGGAACCGGCCTTGGCGCACGGTCTCTTACGATCACGGTTCTGCAGAACATCGTTTTATCCATCCTCTTTGCCTGGATGTTTGCAGCCGGTCTCGGACTCGGTCTCCCCGGCATCTGGTGGGGCGTTGCTGCAGGGAACGCGATCGGCGCGGCGCTCGGGTATGCCTGGGCTCGCCGGTACTCGGCAGGGCTCCAGATCAGGCCGGCCGGAGCGACGGCGGCGTGAGGGATCCATGGTGCAATACTAACCCATCTACCGATCTTCGCGGCTTCGCGGCTTCGCGTGTGATATCGATTGTTGATAGTAATACAGTCTCACGCGAAGGACGCGAAGCCGCGAAGGACGACTTTCCCGAAGGGAAAGGAGTTCGAGCACCGCAGGTGCGAAGCCCGATGTTCTGTAGGAAAGGAGTTTGAGCACCGCAGGTGCGAAGGAAGGTTGGTGGTCTGCCCCCCTGGAGGACTTCCTCAACTATTTCAGTGAACTACTGTGGTATGAGGGGTCTCACCCCTCATACCCGTCATCCTCGCCGTGCACCACTTCGCGCAATGTGAACTTAAACGACGCCCCGAGGTCGGGCCTGCCTTCCACCCTATCCTCAACCCAGATCCGGCCGCCGTAGCGCTCGATGAGCATCCTGACAATGAACAGGCCGAGCCCTTCTCCATATCCCCGGTTCCTGCCCTGCCTGAATCGGTCGAAGAGTGTCTCCTTCATTGCGTCGGGGATGCCGGGGCCGGTGTCCTCCACGGTCACCACCTCCGCGTGATCCTCATCAAGGGAGTCTTCCACCTGGATCCCGATCCTGACATCCGGTCCGCCGAATTTGACGGCGTTGCCGATGAGATTCGAAAAGACCTCGGGGAGCAGGTCGTCGGCCCAGACCTCTGCGGTGGTGCCGTCAAAAGAGATGGTTGTTTCCGGGGTGCGCTCGATCCCCGCCCGGATCACGCGGCCGAGATGGATCGGTTTTAAGTCGGGCGGTTCCTGGTGAATGCGGCGGATGGTCGAGACGTTCTGGAGGATGCCGGTGCTCTTCCGGACGCATTCTTTGAGTTTCCTTGCGTACCGGGCGGCGTCGTCCTCCAGCACATCAAGCAGGAGGTCGCAGTAGAGGTTCGCGACATTCTCCGCGTTCTTGATGTCATGGGTCATGACGTCCAGGTAGAGGTTCGTCTCGCGGTGGGCCGCCTCCAGCCGCTTGTGGAGCATGCTCCGGAGAACCCCTGATCCGATCTCCTGCCCGATCGCCCCCAGGAGGCGGCGCTCTTCATCACGGAACCCCTCGACCTTCCTGCTCCCGAGGAAGAGCGCGCCGACCACGACCGATTCCGCAAGGATCGGGATACAGGCGAGGCTGGAGACCCCGAGCGAGGCGAGGATCTCTTCTTCGATCGTGCCCCCTTCGCCCTGCACCTCGAGGTAGCGCGGCTGTCCGGCAACGAACACAAAGTTCCAGGGCCAGTGGTGAACCTTGATAGCCCTGCTCCGGGCAAGGTAACTCTCCGGGACACCGCGGTGGTAGCGTGTGAGCGCCATTGTCCGCTCCGGGTTCAAGAGATACGTCAGCCCCAGGTCGAACCCGAGCAGTTCGAGGGTCTTTGAGAGCGACGCTTCAAGCAGTTCGTCGAGCGAAAGGGACGACGCAGATACTCCCATGATCTGGTTTAAGACCAGGAGTTGTCGGTTCGAGGAGAGCAGCCCTTCGTTTGCCGGCCTCTGGTCAGTGACGTCCCGCATGCAGAGCACCCACATCCCGGCAAACGTCCCCCGCTCAACCTTGCGGCTGGAGTAGACGATCCGTCGCTCTTCCCCCCGCGGGTCCTGCACCGAGAGGTCGAGACCGGGCGTCTCGGTTCCGCTATGCACCGCGTTGAGGAGTCTTTTGGCATCGTCCCTCTCCTGCAGGAGCGGCGTCAGGTGTGCGTCGAGGATCCGGCGGGCGTCGATTCCGAGGATCTCCTCTTCGCACGCACAGAGGAGATTCATGGCAAATGCATTTGCCCAGAAGACCTGCATTTTCCGATCGAGCACGAGGATACCTGCGCCCGGTTCGTCGAGAATCCGAAACGCCTCTTGAGATATGGTAGATATCGAATCCGCTCTATTCATACGAATATTCTGCCCCCTTGATGTTTTTTATCCTGTAAACTTTATATAAAAAATCGTATCCCGGGTGATAAGTGATTTGCGGTGACGGCCCGGCAGGCACCGAACCGTCTTCGGTTTCGGCCGGTCACCCAGGCACGGTTGCGAGCATATCGAAGACCATACCCGGCCGCTCCCTGCCGCGATCCCTGCCGCCCTTCGTGATGGGGATCGCGCATCCTCCACCAGGATCCATCCTCCTCTAAAGTATCCCTATCCGGCAGAGTGTGGGTGAAAGCGAGGTCAGGTGGCCCTGGATGCAGACCGTCTCCCTCGGGTCGGCGCCCATTGCGAGTGCCAGGAGCTCGGTGATATGGAGCACCGGCACGCCCATGTGGTCGTAGACCAGCTCGCACCCCGGACAGTCGACGACCATCACGTCCAGGCGGTTGTTCATGAAGTCCTGGCGGACGAGCCGGTTCAGCCGGGAGAGTTCCAGGGGGCGGCTTTTCCGGTGCCGGTCGAAGAGGTTCTTGACCCCGCCGCAGCAGTAGTGCTCCATCACGCTTCTCGTGATCCTCGCTCCCGTCACCGCCGTGAGATCCAGCAGCCCCGGCGGGACGGCAAGGGTGCCGTTCATTTTGCGGTAGTGGCAACTGACGTGCACCCCGACGGCGAGCCCGGTGAGCCGTCTCTTGACGAGCCGCCGGAGTTCGTCGAGGTAGAGGGGATAGAGATCGAGGATGTTTGCCACCGAAAACATCCCTGGATCGATTACCTCCCGGCCGATCCTCGCCAGTGCCGCGTTCACCACCTCCCTGTTGGGGCTCCGCGAGAGCATATCGAGTGCGGCGGCATACGAGTCGCTGCAGGTCGGGCATATCCCGGTCACGGCGATCTCGCCGCCGGGCTCGAACGCGTCACGGATGACGCTGAGGTTCCTTGCGGTGAGGAGCAGCCGGTCGGCGAAACCTGCCCCGCCCATGTAGTGCGGGGCACCCCCGCAACAGGTCTGCATCGGCGAGGTCTCGTAATGGATGCCGAGGGCGGTAAGGATCATCTTCTGCGAGAGGTCCGCGCCGGGATAGTTGAAGGCACAGCAGGAGTTGAGGTGAAAGACCCGGTCAGGCCGGGCGAGCAGTCGCCTTGGCGGGCGGTGTCCGGGCACCGAGAAGGCCGATGCATCGACCGGACGGAGCAGCAGCCGCCGGACCTCGTCGATCGCCCTGCCGTCCACCGGGTACGGGTACCGGACCGCCTTTGCGATGAACTTGTGGAAGTGGCCCCTCTCAGTGTAGAGCGGAAGAAATGCCCGGGGAGGAAGACCGCCCCGGTCGAGGAGCATCCTTCTAAAGACCGGCTGCAGGCGTTCCGTCTCGTAAACGGCATTGACGATCCCGCCGATGCTGACGGAGCGCGGGCAGACGGTCTCGCAGGAGTAGCACTGGACGCAGACGGCAAGATCGAGCCCGGGCTGTCTCCCTGCCTGGAGGGCCGCGGTCACCTTCCGTGCAAGGTAGCCCGGATCCCCGTTCGCTCCGGGATCGTTGATCCGTGCCGGACAATACGGCGTGCAGGAACCGCATGCGTTGCAGAGCCGGAAGTTCTGGAGCCGCGGGTCTTCCTCGTGGAGCAACTGGCGTATGGCCCCGCCCGTGACCGCGTTCTGGATCATCTCCCGATCCGGTTCGGGGATGACTCTACCAGGCATGCTCGATCCCGGGGATCGCCCCTGCTACATGCATATACGAACGGGCGGTTGTTCCTCCCTTTGGGAAGCGAGCAAAGTCTACGCTAAGAGTGTATCGCCTGCGGTATTGATCCATTCCTTCCCCCCACCGATAACGTCGCTGGTACCTCCTGTGGTTACTACTTAATGGTTTGGATAGTAGGGGGCCGCACGGCGGTTCCGGGACAAACGGATGCCGGAGTCTATCTGGAGAGACATCCGGCTCGCCGCTCAGGTACGGCGCACCTAACCGGGAAAAATGGTGATTAGAGGTTCTCGAACCGCTTGTTCACTGCGTCCCAGTTCACGACGTTCCAGAACGCGTCGATGAACTGACCCTTGTTGTTCCTTTGATCGACATAATAGGCGTGCTCCCACATATCGAGCACCATCAGGATGCGGAACGTCGGGTAAACATGGTTGTTGTGCTTCTCGATCTGCATGATCATGGGACGGTCCGTCATGGTGCAGTATGCCAGTGCCGCCCACCCGGACCCCTCGACGCTCGCGGCTGCCTTCGTGAATTCGGCCTTGAACCTCTCGAAGGAACCCCATTCCTGGTCTATCCGGTCTGCAAGTGCGCCGCCCGGTTTTCCTCCGCCGCCCTTTCCGGCCGGGGCCATGGTCGGCCAGAAGAGAGTGTGCAGGACGTGGCCGCCGATGTTGAACGAGAGTTCCTTCAGGATCGCCTTCATATCGACTTCGGTGCCTTCCTGTCGCGCCTTCTCCAGTTTCTCGAGGTTGGCGTTCGCCCCGGTCACGTAGCCCTGATGGTGCTTATCGTGGTGCAGGGAGAGTTGCTCCTTTGAGATGTGAGGCTCAAGGGCGTCGGGCGCATACGGCAGCGGCGGCAGCTCGTATTTTTTCAGCGATGCAGTTGCCATCTTCTGTACAGCCATAGTAATCAACTGTCAGAAGGAAAGGGATCTATTTCATAGTGTCGGTGTTTGTCTGTCTGCCGGAGATGCTGCTCGCCTGCACCTTCCGCCGGCGTGTGGGGCAACGACACTCCGGTACCGCCCCGATCATACCCGCAATGGTCATCGGGAAGGTTGGCGCCTGTAGCTCGCCGTAACGGCAAAAGGTCGGAAGAGGCCGTTTTGGAGTCTGGCGACTGCGGTTCAGTCATGCGAAACCTTTAACTGCTCAGGTATGATGGATGGTATCCGGGTTGCCGGCCTGCAGGTGCCTATACAACTCCGAGGCGCCTCTGTACGATACCAGCCAGACCGCGGTGGATCTTCCATGAAGACGGCAGCACGTATCTCGCTCTTTACCGCCACGCTCATGGTGCCGCTTGCGGTCTTCTTCCTCCGTGATCTGCACCTCATACTGACCGGAGTCGGTTGGAGCCTTTTTGCGAGGGTTCTCTCGCTCTTTCTCGTCGCTGTCACGGCATTCGGGGTGATCCAGTTCGTGAGTTACGCCGATCACCTTCTGCGATCGCTCTATGCCTACCGTCCCCCGGCACCGCAAGGGTCGGGTGCGCCGACCTCTCCCGTCGCGGTCTTCATCCCGGTCTACAACGAGGAGCCGGACGTGGTCGAATCCTGTGTCCGGGCGTGCACGGCGATTGCCTATCCCAACATCCGCATCTTCCTCCTCGACGACTCCACAGATTCGCACAAACGCATCTTTATGCAGGAGATATGCCGGCGGTATGGTCTCCGATATCTCCACCGCGACCACAGGCGCGGGTTCAAGGCGGGAGCGATCAACCACGCCCTCTCGCATCTCGACGCCGATACACCGTACCTTCTGGTCATCGACGCCGACCAGAGGGTGAAGCCGGAGATCCTCGCCGATCTCGTCCCTATCCTTGAGGCCGACCCGGCCGTATCCTTCATCCAGACTCCGCAGTTCTTCCGAACAGAGCCCCACGACCCGATAAGCGTCACGTTCTCCTACCAGCAGCACATCTACAACAAACACGTCTGCAGGGGGCTCTCCGTCAACAATACCGCCATGCTAACGGGCTCGAACTGCATCTTCCGGGTGAACCATCTCACCGCCATCGGCGGGATGGACGAAGCGTGTATCGCCGAAGACATCGCCACTTCATTTGCGTTCCACCTCCAGGGCCGGCGTGGAGTCTTTCTCGATGCTGTGTATGCAGAGGGTGTTGCGCCGCCGAACCTCGCTGCGTACTTCACGCAGCAACTCCGCTGGGCATACGGGAACACCCAGCTTCTCGGGACGATCCTCCGGCAACTCGTGGCGCAGCCCCGGAGCATGACAGCGATGCACTGGCTTGAGTTTCTCATTACGGTCTCGATCTACTTGCTCGGTGCGGTGAACGTGGTGCTCTTCCTCCTCCCTGTCGCCACGCTGATCTTCGGTATCCCGATCCTCCCCGTATGGGTTCCCCCGACGTTCGCTGTGGTGCTCGTGGTGGTGATCGCGATCCAGGTCATCGTCAGCATCCGCGAGCGGCAGTACTCCCTGCATGACCTCGCGTTCTCGCAGGCGATCTTCAACACGCTCGCCTTCGTATATGCCCGGGCGATCTGGTACGCCGTCTCGGGAAAGCACCTGCCGTTCATCGTGACGCCGAAAGTAGCGCGGGGTTCCGCCTCCCGTTCCCGTGTCCGGATAGGGCCGGTTCTCCTCGTGATTGCGGCCGTCCTGGTATCGATGGCCGTCGGCATCATGCGGGCGGTCTTTCTGGGCCCGGACGCCGGCACGGCGATCCCGCTCTTCTGGGCCTGCTACACGCTCGCCGTGCTCTCGTCGTTTCTGGTGGTCTGGCAAAGAGATGGGACGCGGGTAGCGGGAGATGGCACTGACCGGGCGTCCCGTCATTCCGGAACGGACAAAAAAGAGTAGATATCCTTACCGGAACCGCTGCCAGAGGATTCTTCCCATCACCCGGAAGGTGAAGTCGAGTTCCTCGAAGGTCGGGATGCCGTTCTCCTTGAGGACCTTGCGGCCCCGCTCCATCGAGTCGCCGCCGAGCAGCGTCCCGACGATCATGTTCTCGGTCTTCTCCGAGAACCGGGTGATCTGGTTTGCGAGCTGCTCTGAGCCGATGACGAGGTTCGGGAACCCGACCACGAACGCGATGTCCCAGCAGTCCTGGTATTTGGCGAGCGTGCTGAACGTCTGCTCGAACCGCTTTTCGTTGGCGTCGCCGAGCAGGTCGATCGGGTTGTTCTTGTTCCAGAAATCGGGCAGAAGATCGTTGAGTTCCTTGAGGACCTTGGGCGGAAGGCTGATCAGGTCGATGCCGTAGCGCTCGGCGTAGTCGGAAGAGAGAACGGCGAACCCGCCGGCGTTCGTGATCACGACCGCCCGCTTGCCGCGGGGGTAGCCTTTCGGAGTCGCCAGCATCTCCGCGACCTGGAACGTGCCGGTCAGGGTGTGAACGGGGATCACGCCGGATTCGCGGAAGGCTTCCATGTAGACGTCGTACGACCCCGAGAGCGAACCCGTGTGGGACGAGGCCGCCTGCTGCCCTTTCGCCGACGAACCGGACTTGATCGCCACGACGGGTTTGGTCTTCGAGACTTCGCTGACCACCTTCATGAAGGTCTTGCCGTCCTGGATCTCCTCGATGTAGAGGATGATGCCTTTGGTCTTGGGGTCGCGCTCCACGAACCGGAGGTAGTCGATGAAGTTGAGGTCGGCCTGGTTGCCCACCGAGACGACGACGGAGAACCCGATGTCCTGCCTGATGCTCCAGTCGACCACCGTGTTGACGATAGCCCCGCTCTGGGAGATGAAGGCGATGTTGCCGGGTTTGGGGGACTCGTGGACGTAAGTGGTGTCGATGCCCTTTGGGGGAATGATCATGCCGAGGCAGTTCGGGCCGATGATACGCGTCCCGTAACGCTTTGCGATCTCGATGACCCGGTCCTCGAGCGCTTTTCCTCCCTCGCCCATCTCCTTGAACCCGGCGGTGATGATGACCACCATGACGACGCCCTTCTGCCCGCACTCCTCGACCACGCTCGGGACGTGCTTTGCCGGGACGGTGATGACCGCCATGTCGACGGGGTTCGGGATATCGAGGATGGAGGGATACGCTTTGAGCCCCTGGACCTCCGGGCGTTTGTTGTTCACCGGGTAGAGCTGTCCGGGGAAGTGGAGGAGGTTGTGCATCACGGCGTAACCCATCTTCTTGGGTTCGGACGAGGCCCCGATGACCGCGACCGACCGGGGGGTGAAGTACTCGATCGGGACGAACGGTCGCTCTTTCGCTGTCTTCTCCACGGCTTCGTCGTCGACGAAGATCCGGGCGTCGACGATGCAGGCTCCCGACTCATACAGCCTGACCGGGTTGATGTCGAACTCCACGACGTTGGTGTTCTCGGCGAAGAAACAGTTGATCGCCCACATGACCTTGACGAGCGTCTCTTCGTCTCTCGGCTTTGCCCCGCGGTAGCCCTGGATCATCGGGTAGCTGTGGATCTCCCTGACCATCTGCCGGATCTCCTCTTCGGAGACCGGGAGAATCCGCAGGGTGACGTCTTTCATCAACTCGACGAGGGTACCCCCTATACCGAAGGTGAGCACTTTCCCGAACGCCGGGTCGGTCTTCCCGCCGATGATCAGTTCGAGTCCCGGCGCCGCCTGCTGCTCGACGATGACGCCTTTGATCTCGGCTTCGGGGTTGTACGCCTTCGCGTTTGCGACGATCTTGTTGAACGCCTCTTCCGCAGCCTGCTTTGTGGATATACTTACGATAACGCCGCCTGCATCGCTTTTGTGGATGATCTGGGGCGAGTGGATCTTCATGACGACCGGAAACCCGATCTTCTCCGCCACCTTGCTTGCTTCTGCAGCAGTCTTGACGATCGCATGTTCGGGCACCGGTACGCCGTACTGTTTTAGGAGATCGTACGATTCGAACTCGCTCAGCATTCTTTTTGCCATGGTTACCTCCTCACGTTTTGAGTATCTTTACTCGAACACCACTATGATCTTGCAGTTCGTGTTCCCTGACAGATGAACCGTCTCCCGGAAAACTAACCCGATAGGTCGGTATTAACCTTACAGCGTGGTATCATATCTGCTTTATAGGTTTTGTAATGATTCAACATGATAAATTGGATTGGGGGTTCTGTCCGCCTTCGGGATTCCGCTGTTATCCCTGGAATGCCCGGATTAGAGGGAGATTCTTCCCGGATCTCCGGCTGGTTCCGGCCGGGGCGTACCGGTCCGGGTAACATTTAACGCAGGGTGCGGATGACCGGAATGGGCCGGGATACCTCCGACATTCATCCTTCCACGGCGGCCCTGCCGGACTCTGTTGGCGTCAGGGGTTCCTGCTCCGCGATAAGCGGCCTGACAATCTCCCGGAGTTCGCTGCGGAACGCTGCCCATCCCTCCCGCCGGTTGAGATCGTGGGAGAGCCGGACAGCCCGGATCATGAGCGAAACGTCCATGTCCGTCCCTTCCGGGGAGCGCACTGTGAGGGCGAAGTTCTGTTTCTGCTCAAGAAGCACTTCCGGATAGAGGAGCATGCACCTCCCGGTGTTTGTCTTCGCTGCATATGCATACATCTGGTAGAGGTCCGCTTGTGAGACACCCAGCTTCCGGTCGCCCGGATCCAGCTGTTTATACTTGGTATCGATGACACCCTCAATCCGCGGCCATCCGATGACGACATCCGGCCTCATATTGAAGAATTCAGTCCCGTTCGCATCCTTAGCAAGCCTGCCCACGATTGCCTGTGATCTGACCGGCACATTCCTCCCGAAGAAGTAGGCTGGATCTTCTGCAAGGACTGCGCTGATGAACTCTTCGAACAGTCTCTCCATCGGGATCAACAGAGAGAAGGATTCGACCTTCGAAGCCTGCAGGGTGAGGGAAGAATTCGAGAGGAATACTCTGCACAGCCGGATATGGGGTTCGAAGATGCGGTTGAGCCGCGAGAATGCGATACGATCGATCTCGGCTACGGAGACCGGTGTCAACGTCACCGGAGCGAGGTGGTTGACGATCGAGCGGAGCAGTCGGATCGTCGTAAAGTCCGAGACAGTCCTTGACATCAGGTAACAGGTATATTTGAGGGTTCGGTTCAGGAGGTTGTCGACTGAGAGCTCATGGTACCGGCAGGGGATAATATGCATGCGAGCAGGGTTTATGTAGTGCCGGAAGTCTATCCGCCCTCGAATTACGTGGAGTTCATTCGAGTTGCGGATATATTCCCTCTTCAGGGAGTTCTTTATCGTATTCAGCAGGCTCTTTGCAAAGAGGCGAATGAAGACTTCGAAGAGGTCCATCTTCCTGAGATCGAGACCTGCCGGGTCCACTTCGGTGATGGGAACGTTTTCCGTATGAGAAAGCATCTTGAGAAGATTCGCGGCTGCCATTGCCCTTTGCTCCCGGCAACTCTCCCATGCAAAGAGTTTGGGGAGGATCTGAACAGTGAAGCCGTTGGCTCTTACTACCCCGACGTAATTCAACGGTTTGATCGAGTCCCTGCCGATCTCAAGGAACGGTCTTTTGTTGTTCAGGCAGTCCAGCAGTTCGATGGTCTTTTTTGTCAGGTGAAGGGTTCCCTCCCCGAACGAATCCGTCTTTGAGGAAACGTACGGGTATCTCTGGTACTCAAAGAGGGTTGCTACCGGTTGGTTCTCACTCATCTGGTTCGGCATGTTCCTGTTCATGGTTCCCGTTCGCAAGCGCTTCGACTGCCATGAGGAACTCGTCGCCGTATAGTCTCTCATGGATTTCGAAACCCCGCTCGTCCGGGGAGAGTTTGATGAATTTGCTCCCGATAACTTCGTTGAATCTGGCGGGCGCATCGTAGTAGTATTCCTGAAGGAGGGGAACGATCTCATGATACCACGCGAAGCGTAGCATCTCAAGCGCATCGTCTCGCGATCCGGCATTCCTCACTTTCATCAGATAACTGTGGCCTATCTGGTGATCCCGATCATAATTCCCTGCTATTCTCTCGTTGATCGTTTCCAGGGCATCCGTAGCGATATCGATGATCTCCCCGACCTCGTCGTCATTATCGTCGGGGAGGCTCCTGAGAACGCTGTAGTCGGGCATCATCTCGATGAAACCGAACCTACGCCGGAGTGCGGCGTCGACGAGCGATATGGATTTATCGGCGGTGTTCATCGTGCCGATGATGTAGAGGTTCGGCGGGATTGCGAACTTTTTTTTGGAGTAGGGGAGGGTTATCATGATCTCATACTCCTCACCGTAGCGCTTGTCGCCCTCAAGGAGCGTGATCAGTTCTCCGAAGATCCTTGAAATGTCTCCGCGGTTGATCTCGTCGATGATAAGGTAGAAGGGAACCTCCGGTGCAGTTTTCAGTAATTCTTTCTTCTCCGTATCTTCAAGGTGTGGGATGCTCTCGGATTCGTTCCATCGCCCTTCAATCCCCGCCCTTTCCGCGAGCACGTTGAATGCACGGTGGGACAGTGTCTTGAAGATGCCGTCCTCCACGCGGTAGGTGAGGGTGCCGTCGTCGGTGGTAACCGGGCGGAGACCTTCGACGAAATCCTCGTAGCCGAAGGAGGGGTGGAAGGTGACGAACTCTTTGTCTGGAATGGTCTCCTGGATCTTCTTCAGTTCGATGCCGAGCGACTCATATGTCAGTCCATCCGAAAACGCGATAATCCGTTGGAGTTCGCCCTCGCTCAGTCGTTTCAGGCTGCACGCCATTTGTATCCGCACCAGAATGGATTCTTTCAACCCGGGATCGTTCTTCATATCCTCGAAAGACGGGCCGTCGAACTGTTGAACCACCTCAAACTCTATGGAATTCGCCTCTTTTCGGGTACACCTGACCGCCGTCGTGAACCGGCGCAACTTAACGGCGTTATATGCCAGCGCCACGTCGCCTTCCTGGAGTTCGTCGTAGTATGTCTGCCAGTTTCGCCTTCCTTTCCAGTCGTAGGTGAAACGGGTTCCGGGAGAGAGATCGGGAATCTGGCCGTCTCTTGGTTCGTAAATCGTCAATGAGAAGATTCGTTGATCGAGGAGCGAGTCTTCATGAACTTCATAGTCATGGGTGTTGAGATGCGAGATGTAGTTGTTTGCGCGGTACGTCTTTCCCGTGCCCGGAGGGCCGTACAGGATGACCTGCTTTTTGTGCGCGAGGAGGGTTGTTATTTCGGTATCGTTGTTTGTGTCTGGCATTGGGTTGCTCCTGTCCAGGTTTAATCCAGGCAGGATCCAGGCAATACCCGCAAGCACCCACAGGGGGTCTTCGACCTCCCATGTTCTCCTGAATGACGTGGTCTCCGCAACACTTGTCGCGAAACTTCCTGCCCACAAGGTGGCCCGACCATACCCTTCACCGCCGGGGTATGGGATGTCGTAGCCTAATGTCCGAGCAAATTTTTTCCATCGTCTCTGTTTGAAATCAACGAACCTGTCCGGGAAGAGGGAAGTCAGTAGGACGGTGCACAACGCAGCTGCTCCGGCCCGGTCCGGAGAATCGTTTTTGTCCTTATAGCCAAGGCGTACTGCTTCATCGATAAATGCATCTATCCGGGTGGCCGCTTTGGCGTCGTCTTGTGGAAAGTCTTCAATAAGTGTTTGAATTGTCTGGACTGCAAGTTGCCCTCTTTTTTTTCGGTAAACCTTGTAAACCGTATGAACTCAATCCTTGCCGTCGCTGCCCAGCAGTTCTTGATGACTTCTTTAACCTCATCAATATCCAGTTCCTGCCTTGAGAGAACCTGCTTCAATTGAGGGTAAAATGTTCTTCTGTTCTCGATCTCGTCGGATGCGAATGTTTTCCCCAGCATATCGAGGGTTGTATTCTCATGCTTTGCTATCGCCTCAAGCAGCTGCGAGAACCGCGTATCAAGATCCCGACCCATGAAAAAACCCCTTTCCAGAAGATCGGAGTCGCGTGGCATTAATTTTGCCAATTACCTTTTTAGCAATCTCCTCCGGACCCGCTCGCCCTGCAAAGGTTCTATCGCTCGGAGGTTACGGGGTCGGGGAGCCTTGCAGAGCCGATAGGCTGGACATATGAACGTTCCACAACACCGGGCTACAGGTGCCAGTGGTAAAGTCGTGCGAGGATAGAGCCGCCCGCGAGTGTTCTCATCGCCTCCGGGTCGTGCCGGATCAGGTCGACGAGCAGGGAGGTGTCAAGCGTCGGCATCGAAGTCGACCTTTCGCATCGAAGACCTTCTCATCTCATGCGAGGCTTCCGCGACCGAGGTGGCCAGCGCGGGGTTCGGCCCGAATTCTTTGAGGATCTCAGAGAGTTTCTTCGGTGGGGTGTACTTCAGGATCATTTCAGAACCTCACCAGCCCTCGCTTCCCGATCGCCCCCCACCCTAAAAGACACGCAACCCCGACCGCCACGTTGATCGCCCCGAGGCCGAGGACGAGGTTCTTCCCGAAGAGGAAGACGAGAACCATCCCGGCACTGCCGAAGACCAGGCCCGTGCAGTTGATCAGGGCGGACGCGGAACCGGTATCCTCTCTCTGCTGATCGAGCATCAGGAATGCACCCCCCGGCCGCACGGCGCTCCCCATTAGCGAGGCCGGAAAGAGGGTAAGGGCGAAGGCCAGCGGCCCCAGGCTCCCGAAGAGGCAGACGAGCACTCCGCTGCCGATCATGACGACGAACCCCGACGCGACGATCGAGCGGCGGCTCGCGTGCCGGGAGAGCCAGAGGTAAAGGAATGGGCCCGCTATCAGGCCGACGGCGTTGAGGGCGAAGTAGAAACTGTACCACTGCTCCGAGAGCCCGAACCCCTCCTGGTAGATATATGACGATGCGGAGACGAATGCCAGGGAGGCGGTGCTCACGAGCGAGAATACGATGAGTAACGATGCAAATCCGGGGTTTTTGAGCACGGCCCCGAGCCGGCGGACGGACTGCGCCATGGTGCCGTTATACCGCGAAGGGATGGTCTCCTGGAGGACGAGGGCGCCGGCCATCGAGACGACGCCGATGAGGGCGAGCACCGCAAAGAGGCCCTGCCATGAGGTGTAGGGAAGCATGAACGCCCCGAGAACCGGGGCGGCGGCGGGCGAGATGACGACCATGGACTGGACGAGCGCGAGCACCGACTCCCTCTTTCGCCCGTCGTAGACGTCCTTGACCATCGCCATAGCGACCGCAGAGGCGGCACTGCCGCCGACGGCTTGAAGGATTCGGAAGGCGATGAGGTGCCAGATGTCCCACGATATCACGCACCCGGCGCTTGCGGCGATGTAGAGCGCAAGTCCGACCAGGAGGACGGGCCGCCGCCCGTACCTGTCGGAAAGCGGCCCCCAGAAGAGCAGCCCGAGGCTGAAGAAGAGAAAGAAGAGGATCAGGGTCAGGTTGGTGAGGGTGGCGGAGACGCCGAAGTAGTCGCCCATGCTGGGAAGGGCGGGGAGGTAGAGGTCGGTCGAGAGCGGGACAAAGGCGGAGAGGAGAGCAATCAGGATGATTAGGCCGCGATCCCCGAGATGTTTCTGGGTCGGCCGGTCACTGTTGGGGGAGTGGTGCATGGAATCGTCTCTATCTCGGGTGGTGGTGCAGAAGTGGGCGTTTGCCCTTAGAACAGTATGCTGCTATGGGGATTCGAACCCCAGTCGCAGGAGTGAGAGTCCTGCATGATTGGCCGGTCTACACTATAGCAGCGCATTGCACCATCGTGCTCTAAATTATTGGTCTTTATCATATTTAAACCTGTCTCGAACTCCGCCTTCCCCGATCATGTCGGGGGTTGGGCAATCTGGCCCCTATACGGGCCGGAATTTATCCTTCGCTTCGTGATTTCCATCACAGACATCCATAAGTAGCTTCCCAACATATGTGTATCGGCAGCAATGAGCAGTGTCGAAGAGCAGATACGGGAGATAGAGGACGAACTTAAAAATACCCCGTACAACAAGGCGACCTCCAAGCATATCGGCCGCCTCAAGGCGAAACTCGCGAAGATTCGTGACGAAGCGGTAGCCCGGGCCATGGCCTCCGCCGGAGGGGGCGAGGGCTACTCCGTGAAGAAGTCGGGGGACGCCACCGTCGTCCTGGTCGGCTTCCCGTCGGTCGGAAAGAGTACGCTGCTCAACAGGCTCACCGGTGACGATCTCTCGGAAACGGCGGCCTATGCCTTCACGACCGTCTCCGTCATTCCGGGCGCGATGGAGCACCGGGGTGCGAAGATCCAGATCCTGGATATCCCCGGCCTGATCGCCGGCGCCGCCATGGGTAAAGGCCGCGGGAAAGAGGTGATCGCCGTCGTGCGGAGCGCCGACCTGATCCTTGTTCTGGTCGACGTCTTCAACGAGCAGCACACGGACGTCCTCCTTCGTGAACTTCACGACGCCGGTATCCGGATCAACCGGGAAAAACCCGATATCACCATCAAAAAGGCCGGAAGCGGCGGTATCAGACTAAACACCGTCGGTGCCGTCGACCTCGATGTCGATGAGATCCGGTCGATTCTCGCGGAGAACAAGATCGTCAACGCCGATGTCCTGATCCGCAACGAAATCAGCCAGGATGATTTCATCGACGCGATGATCGGAAACCGCGTCTACGTTCCGGCGTTCATTGCGGTCAATAAGGTTGACCTGGTCGACGAAGATACACGGGCGGGGATAGAGAAAGAACTGACCAAACGGTTCGGCGAGCCCCCCATCATGGTCTCGGCGCACAGCGGTTACCACATCGAAGACATGAAAGACGCCATCTTCGACAACCTGGGATTCATGCGAGTCTACCTAAAGCCGACCGGCGGCCCCGCAGATATGGACGAACCGCTGATCATCCGGAGCCCGGCGACGGTCGAGGACGTCTGCAACCGTCTCCACCGGGACTTCGCGGACAAGTTCCGCTACGCGAAGGTCTGGGGCGAATCGGCCAAACACGACGCCCAGCGTGTTGGCCTCGCTCACAAACTCGCGGACGGGGACGTCCTCACCGTCGTCACCCGCCGCTGACCACTTTTTCGAGCACCGGGAGCGGTGCATCGGTCTTTATTGCTGTTCCCGAGTAATGCGCACGGCTCGCCTGGTAGCCGAGGGCTGTAAGCCGCTCGATGACCGTCTCGATTCTGCCGGGAGAGACCCGCAGGCGTTTTGCAATGACGTGGTAGTCGTAGTGGCTCGACGTATCCAGTTCCTGCCGGCAGGTCGCGAGCAGCCGCCCGATCCGCGCCCCGGTTCCGGCCGTGACCGACGGCAGGGCCTCCTGCATCGCGGCAAGCGTTGCATCGTCGTTGATCCTTCCCGTCCAGAGGGGGCCGACCAGCACGAGGTTCGCGCCGCAGAGCGGGCACTCTTCCGGTTCCGGAAGCATCCCGGCCTGTTCCGAGCGATAGAGGCATTTTGGGCACTGCATCACGTAGCCGATCCGTGCAAGCGCCCGGTCAGCCGCCGCCGCTCCATACCGGAGTCTGAGGTGCAGGCGGTGGAAGTGCTCGTGTGCGTAGCAGAAGAGCGGTTCCACCCCGCGATCGTACTTGATCACCTCGCGCACCACGAACCCCATCAGCGTCCGGAGGCCGACCTCGACGTGATACTCGGTGTTCCGCGGTCGGGAGAAGTAGCGGCGCATGCCTGCCTTGAGGTGCGCTCCGCAGAGCGGCGCGGTGTCGGTGGCGGTGACGAAGAGGTAGTTCCCGGCGCTCCGTGCCGCGGAGTCGACGAACGGCGCTGGCGTCCCGAAGGGGTCGAGGTCGACGGCGTCGAACGTCCTCCCGCTCATCAGGACGTTCGCGTCTTCGCGGGTGACCTCGGCGGCGAGACCCAGCGCCTCGACGTTCTGCCGGGCGAGGTCGACCGCTTTCACGTTCCAGTCGTTGATCGTCACCGGTATCCCGACCTCATACGCCACCCTTAGTCCCCGGACACCGGACGCACCCATCGCGTCGAGGTAACTCTGTGGCCTCAGTACGGTGAGCAGGAGGATGGTGGCGTCCCGGTTCATCTCCATGCGCGCGTTATAAAAGACCGGGCCGCTTCCCGGCGGGAATTGGGTGCGAGGATCCTGCCTGGGTACAAGAAAACTGGTTTTCCCTTCGGTAACCTCGACAACGTCCATGCTTCCTGAAATGGTGGATGCTCGATACCCTTATACCTTCTCATGCACAATACTTTTACTCCGGAGTATGGGCTTGTGGCCTAGCCAGGACATGGCGTCAGCCTCCTAAGCTGAATGCCGGGGGTTCAAATCCCCCCAAGCCCGTCATTTTTCCCGATTCTGTTCCGGAAGAATCCTCTGGTTATTTATCCTCGCCCCGAGAACCTAACTCCTTGAGAATGAGCGTCTCCGCATTCATCCGGATAACCCGTCCGCACAACGCCGTCGTTGCCGGCCTTACCGCGCTCATCGGCTATCTCATCGCCACCGGGACGCTCACGCCGCCGTCGCTCCTGCTCGCCGTGGTTGTCGCGCTCATCACCGCCGGCGGGAACGTCATCAACGACGTTTTCGATGTCGAGATCGACCGGATCAACCGCCCCGATCGTCCCATACCGGCAGGAGCGATCAGCCTTGCCGGTGCAAGGGTGTATGCAGCGGCGCTCTTTGTCGGTGGTATCGTGATTGCCACCCTGACAACGCCCCTCTGCCTTGCGATCGCCCTCGTAAACTCGAGCGTCCTCATTGCATATGCCGTCCGGCTGAAGAGAACCCCGGTTCTCGGCAACGTGGCCGTAGCTTACCTGACGGGGAGCGTCTTCCTCTTCGGCGGGGCGTTTGCGGGCATCGAGGGGCTCGTCCGGAACCTCTCGCTCGCGGCAATCACCTTCCTTGCGACCGTCGCGAGGGAACTTCTCAAAGACGCAGAAGATGTCGACGGGGATGCGGCGGGCGGCGCACGCACCCTTCCCATGATTGCCGGTGTCCGGAAGACGGGAATATTCGCGTTCGCCTGCGCCTGCGGTGCCGTGCTGGTGAGTCTTCTTCCCTTCGGCGACTGGTGGGGCCTCTTTTATCTCGCCGGCATCGCGGTCGTGGACCTTGTCATCCTCTTCGGGGCCTTCCGGGGTCTTAGATGCACGACGCCGGGCTGCGTCCGGGAGTCAAATGCGACGTCGATCCTGCGGGCAGGTATGTTTGCCGCGCTTGCGGTCTTTGCGATTGCCGCGGTGATATGATCGGGAGTGCAGGTATCCGGGCACCCGGCCGCCGCCTCTGGAATGCCCGGCATGCCCGTCCCGGGGTCGAAATATCCACTGATAATTTTATCTGGTTACGGGCCGAGCTGTTATTCAGGAGATCTTCATGAAAGTTTACCGGCACGGGGACACGTATATAGCACCGAAAGGTTCCTTTTTTGACGGAAACGTGAAGATAGATGGGAATTTCATCACCCCTCCCGAGACGCACATCTGGGGCAATATGGTCGTTGCCGGCCGCCTCGAACTCGGACCCGGTTCGACGGTCGGCGGGTTCATCGAGGCCGAGAGCATCGTCGTCGGACACGATGTCCGGGTAAAAGGGCCGGTCAGGATTACGAAGACCGCCACCATCTGCGATAACGCGTGCCTCCATTCGATCAAGGCGGGGGGCAACGTCACCCTCCGGCCCGGGGTCGATGTCGGTGCCGTGAACAGCGACGAGACGATCTTCGTCTACGGCAAGGTCACCAGCGAGCGCCTATTCGGCAGGGCTGTGAAAGTCTACGGAACCTGACGGGGGTTTGATGCCGAGCAGGGCGGCATCTCTCACCGCGGTCCAGTCCGCTATCGTCTCCACGCACCCGTCTTTTACGTTCACGACACCGATGGCGATGATCCCTACCCGGTCGGACATATCGATCCCGTCTTTTACCTCCATGAGGCAGCCGACGCCGATGATTGCCCGGGGGTGATACTTCTTGGCCATTCTTTTGATGAACGTCGAGCCCGGGACGATGAAGACCCGGTAGCCGACGCTCTCCAGCCACACTACGTTCTCCCCGACTGGACATCGGCCGCAGTTACGGCATTTGAGGCCTTCCGGTGTCAGGTGTGCCGGACACTGCGCCGACCGCAGGCACTGGGGCAGGAAGACCGCACGCTGCTCGATGGGTGTCTCGGAGAAGGCCTTTGTGTTCATGGTGTTCCTGAGCGTTATGAAGAACGTGATGAGATCCTTGTCGTCCAGCCCGAGGAGCTTGCAGAACGCCTTCACGAGCCCCTCTAAAAGAACCATCCCCGGTATCAGGATCCGTGGTAAGTAGAACTTCCCCCTGGTGATCGAGGCGGCAGCGATGATCGCGAGGCATACCGCGGCAAGCAGCATCCCGAGGATGAAGAAGAACGTGACCTCCCCGATGAGGGTCATCAACTGGATCCAGATCTCGGAATCAAAGAGACTCATGATCTGCCCCCCCTATCCATCCCGACCAGCTGGAAGGACTCCGTATAAGGCGGTCGGAGCACGCCGATCTCGGTGACGATCGCATCGACAAGGTCGAGCGGCGTGGCGTCGAAGGCATAGTTGAGCACGTTCACGTTATCGGGCGCGAGTTTTTTGTCGCCGCAGTACGTGAGTTCGGAGCGGTCCCGCTCTTCGACGGTGACGTCCGTTTCCCTGCGGGAGAGGTCGAACGTGGAGACCGGTGCCGCAACGTAGAACGGTATGCCGTGGTGATGAGCGGCGACGGCGTGCATATACGTCCCGATCTTGTTGAAGGCCGCGTCCTTCGTGATTCGGTCGGCGCCGACGACGACGAGGTCGATCTTGCCCTTCCGCATCAGGTATGCTGCCGACGAGTCGGGGATGAGGGTCACATCGATTCCGTCCCGGGCAAGTTCCCAGCAGGTGAGCCTTGAGCCCTGGTTGAGCGGCCGGGTCTCGCAGGCGATCACCCGCACGTCCTTTCCGGCCTCAACCGCCGACCGGATCGTCCCAAGCGCCGTCCCCCAGCAGCGGCAGGCGAGCGCTCCCGCGTTGCAGTGCGTGAGCACCGTGCACTTCTCCGGGAAGAGTTCTTCGCCGAACTCGCCGAGCCTTCGGCAGGTCAGTTCGTCCTCCTCGGCGACGGCGTTCGCCTCGGCGACCGCTATGCCCTTCGCCTCCGCGACCGATGCGGCCACAGCCATCTTCCGTTGTACGCGGTCGATCCCCCACGCGAGGTTGACCGCGGTCGGGCGGGTGCCCGCGAGAAGGTCTCCCGCCCGGCCGACCTCGCCCGAGAACCGTTTAAGGTCGGTCTCTCTGCTCCGGACGGCGGCGAGCGCCACGCCCATCGCACCGGCAATCCCGAGCGCCGGGGCCCCCCGGACCTCGAGCCTCCGGATCGCCCGGGCGAGGTCGTCGACGGTCGCGCACCGCATCTGCTCGTATCGGCCGGGAAGCAGAGTCTGGTCAATGTAGAGAATGCACTCGTTCTCCACATCCCACGCGATGGTGTAGGGCTCTTCCCTTTCCAGCATGCTCATCCCACCCTGATCGCGTCGAGGAACGCTCGCATGGCCGCCGCCTCGCCCATCGCGACGGAGTCGGGGATGTCTCTCGGTGCGGTGGCGGTTCCTGCCACGTAGATCCCGGGCCTCACCGTGAGCACGGGGCCGACTTTCTGGTCGGCGACCCCGAAGAACCCGGACTCGTCCCGCGGGATGCCGAGCATCCGGGCCACTTCGTCCGCTCCCGCGGCAGGTCCGAGCCCGACAGAGAGGACCACCAGGTCGGGGTGGAACGTCTCCACCTCGCCGGTCTCGGTGTTCTCCGCGACCATCGTCAGGTGGTCGTTCTCCTCGAGCACCTCACCAGGGAACCCGCGGACGAACCTGACCCCGAGACTCATCGCCCGCTCGTAGTACTCCTCGTAACCCTTGCCGTATGCGCGGATGTCGTTGTAGAAGACGGTGACCTCGATATCGGGGTTCTTCTCCCGGATGAGCGTGGCGTTCTTCATCGCGTACATGCAGCAGACGCCGGAGCAGTAGGGGCGGCCGATGGAGATGTCGCGGGAGCCGACGCACTGGACGAACGCCACGCTCCGGGGCGGCTTGCCGTTTGAGAGCCTCTTGAGTTTGCCCCCCGTCGGGCCGCTTGCGTTGATCATCCGCTCGAACTCCAGGCTCGTGATGACGTCGGGGATAATGAGGTAGCGGAATTGCGCTTTGTTTCTGGCATCGAACGTCGCATAGCCGGTCGCGACGACGATGCTTGCCGCCTCTATCTCAAGCAGCCGCTCCTTGTCCTCGTGCAGGATCGCCTCTTTTCCGCAGACATCGTAGCAGAGCCCGCACTCAATGCAGTGCTCCTGGTCTTTGACGACGATATCGGGAACCGCCTGGGCGTGGGGCTTGTAGATCGCCTTACGGGCGCCGATGCCGGCGTCGAATTGGTTATAGACCTCCACCGGGCAGATCGCGGTGCAGTCCCCGCAACCGTTGCACTCGTCCTCGAGGACGTAGCGGGGGTGCTTTTTGACCTGGACGCGGAAGTTCCCCACCTCTCCCTCGATCCCCTCGACCTCGGAGCAGGTGTGGATGGTGACGTTTGGGTGCCGGGCCACCTCGACCATCTTCGGAGAGAGGATGCACATCGAGCAGTCGTTTGTGGGAAACGTCTTGTCGAGCTGGGCCATATGCCCGCCGATGGTCGGTTCGCGCTCGATGAGGTGGACGTGGATGTCATGGTCGGCAAGGTCGAGCGCCGCCTGGATGCCCGCGACCCCGGCGCCGATGACGACGACCTCAGTCATGGCGATACCTCCCTGCTAGTTTGACGTATTCTTGTGCGTTGTGGAGGATGCTCTCCTGCTGTTCGGGCGTTGTCTCCCTGACCACTTTTCCGGGCACGCCGAGGATGAGCGAGTTCGACGGGATGTCTTTTCCCTCCGTCACCACCGCGCCAGCGCCGATGATGGAGCCTTCCCCCACCACCGCGCCGTTCAGGACGACGGCGCCCATCCCGACGAGCACCCGGTCGCGAATGGTGCAGCCGTGCAGGATGGCGGCGTGGCCGACCGAGACCTCCGCGCCGATCGTGGCCGGGAAGTCGGGCGTGGTGTGGACGACGGCGTTGTCCTGGATGTTCGAGCCCGCTCCGACCGTGATCGTATCCCGATCGCCCCGGACAACGGCGCCGAACCAGACGCTCACGTCGTCGCCGAGGCTCACGTCTCCAATGACTGTCGCGTTCTCTGCGATAAAGACGCGGTTCCCCACAACCGTTCCGCTCTCCATAGTGAGTCTACTATTGGTTGCGGCGATACAAAATGTTCTCCATCGAGGGGTAAGGGAGGGGCGGGTGGGCGCCGTATGCGACCTGTGGCGGAGTCCGGGGTTCAGGCAGCAGGTTGGCGCTGATGCGGCTATTGAGACTTCAAGCGTCGAGAAGTCACGTACAGTGGACCGTGGGGATATCGCCATTGGGGAGGGGCTGACGGGGAGGGGGGCTCGCCTCCCTCCCCTGTCTCTACCTAGGTATTAGCCTATGACCCCACCCCACCCGGCCTTCGGCCTCCTCATTCGCACCTGCGGTGCTCATGCTCCGCTCCTTCGGAGCATCGCACCCCGCCCCAAGGGGCAGGGGCAGTGCGTGGCGATAGACGATGTCCCCATGGGACATCGCTGGAGAAAACCGAAGGTCTTGGAATGGGAACTGGCTGAAGGTGCGACATTCCAGAGGAATGCGACTGGTCGAAGGGCAGGAGCGTGAGCACCGACAGGTGTGAACGGGGCTTGAGCGCCGTTTGATCCGGGGGCAGATGCGCAGTTCCCTAGACAGCCGTGCTGGGGCATGTGTAACCACGAACAGTATTCGAGCGCCTTAAAGGTGAGATGCTTGAATCCGGGAGTAGTCGCTCCCTGTTTGGGGCTCTTTTCACCTCCAGCACCCTTGAGAATTGTGTAGCGAGCCTCCAACATCCCTCCCCCGCTCTCCACCAACCGATCACTACCCATAAAACCCCTCGCGGCAAACGCCTCTGGATGAAAGTGATGGTCGGGGGGACGTTCGATCCCCTGCATGCCGGGCACCGGAAACTCCTCACCCGTTCCTTCGAGCTCGCCGGGCCCGACGGGGAGGTGACCATCGGGTTGACGACCGACGAGTTTGCCGGTGCAAAGGTGCATCCCGTTCACACCTACGAAAAACGGCTTGAAAACATCACGTCCTTTATTCGTGAACACGGCTACACCGCAACGTGGAAGGTCGAACCGCTCATCGACCGCTACGGCAGCGCCCTCGACGCGGACTTCGATATCCTCGTCGTCTCCGAGGAGACCTTCCCGGTCGCCGTGGAGATCAACGAGCGCCGGCGCGAGCGCGGGAAAAGAAAGGTGGACCTTCACGAGATCTCGTGCGTCCTCGCCGAAGACGGCCGGCGGATCTCGAGCACCCGGATCTGCCGGGGGGAGATCGACCGGCACGGCCGCCTGATCAGATGATGTGGTTTGCGATATCGTCCTTGATCAGCCAGTCGCAGTAGAGGCAGTGCAGCCCCTTGTCGAGCACCTCGAACGTGCTCTCCACCGGCTCGTTCGTGTTCGTGATGCAGCCGGGGTTCGGGCACCTGACCACGCCTTTGAGGATCTCCGGGATCTCCACGCCCTTCTTCTCCACGACCTGGTAGTCGCGGATGATGTTGATCTTTGCCTGCGGCGCAAGCAGGGCGATCCGGTCGACCTCCTCCGTGCGGAGTTCCCGGTTCTCAATCTTGACGATATCCTTCTTTCCCATCCGTTTGCTCTTGACGTTTGTTGCGATGCTCAGGCATTCCGGGGTCGACCCGGTGATACCGAGGATCCGCAGAACGTTCAGTGCCTCGCCGGCCGTGATATGGTCGATGACGGTGCCGTTCCTGATAGGGCTGATGACCAGCCCTCCCGATGGGTCTTTTCTGGTCACTTCATCACCTCGTGGAGGAGCGCCATCCTGATTGGCACACCGTTCTTTGCCTGCTCGAAGTAGCGTGCGTACGGCGTGCAGTCCACCTCCGGGTCGATCTCACCGGCGCGCGGGAGCGGGTGGAGGATCATCAGCCGCTCTTTCACCCCGGCGAGCAGGTCGGTCGTGATCCGGTAACTGGACGCGACGTTGTAGTAGGATGCCGAGTCCGGGAACCGTTCACGCTGGATCCTCGTGACGTAGAGGACATCGAGTTCCCGGATCGCCTCCTCGACGTTCGGGTGCTCGACGACCTCCATGCCGCGCTCCCTGAGTTCGAGGGCTATGTTTGCCGGCATCTCGAGCCCCCCGGGCGCGATCGTGTGCAGCGTGACGCCGTAGAGCGAGAGGGCGAGCGCCAGCGAGTGCGCAGTCCTGCCGTAGCGGAGATCCCCTAAAAGCCCGACGTCGATCCCGTCGACCGACATCGACTGCCTGATGGTGTAGAGGTCGAGCAGCGTCTGGCTCGGGTGCTGTCCCGCGCCGTCCCCGGCGTTGATGACCGGTACCGAGGCGAACTCGCTTGCCAGCCGTGCCGCCCCCTCTTTGGGGTGGCGGAGCACGATGGCGTCCGCGTAGCTGCTCACCACCCGGATGGTGTCCGCGAGCGTCTCCCCCTTGACGATGGAACTCGCCTCCACGGAATCGACGCTGATCGACCGTCCGCCGAGCCGGGCCATGGCCGTTGCAAACGACATCCTTGTCCTGGTGCTGGGCTCGAAGAAGAGAAGCGCCACAAGTTTATCGTCAAGCATTCCGGACCGGTATTTGCCGGTATCGAACTCCTGCGCCCGGTCAAGCAGGTAATCGAGATCGTCCCTTTCAAAATCGCGGATCGAAATAATGTGGTACATCGTGCGGCTACCTTCCGGGGGCTTTTCATCCGGCGCTGGCGTCCGAATTGTTCCGCCCCTCTTCTCTCCTGAATAGTGGTTCGCTGCGCACTCACTAAATACCTTTTTTCGAGTGCGTGCCCTACCGACATCACAACCTTTGTCACCTTCGCCCGCCTCATACTATTTCTGGAGAAGAAGCGCATGTCTGATGAAAATGTAGAATTCGCACCTGAAGTCTGCTGCCACTGTGAGGGGGCCGGGTGCATGTACTGCAACAAAAAAGGTACCGTGATGGTGCCGCAGCCCCCACAGAAGTGCAGGCACTGCGGCGGGGACTGCTGCATATATTGCGGCTACACCGGGTGGGAACGCCCGCTGAAGGAATACTAAACTCCTATTTTCGTGCGACCGTGATATAGCCGCTGTGGCCGACCCTGGTCGAGGGCCGGGTTCCCCGGGCGGAGCGCGTCAGTTCCCGCTCCATGCACTCGTAGCAGTGAACGTCACGGAAGAGCGGGGTTGCGGCATCGAGCGCAACGAAGGTGTGCTCGAGGAACGGCGTGTAGCAGGAGAGATAGCCGCCGGGCGAGAGGAGCGAGAAGGCGTGCTCCACGTGCGCCGGCGTTATCGTCAGGTCGAGATGAACGACGTCGAACTCGCCGGTGGCTTCGAGCATGTCGGCAGCGACCACCTCGACGTTCTCGAGGCGGGCGTTTCTGATGTTCTTCTCCGCGAGTCTCGCGAACTCCGGGCGCACTTCGTAGGTCTTCACGCTGCGGGTGATGCTCCCGAAGTAGATTGCAGCGACGCCGCTCCCGGTTCCGGCGTCAAGAACCGCGTCGTCGCGGTTCATCCCCGTGTAGGCGATCACCATCCCGATGTCCTTGGGGAGCATGGGCGCTCCGCTCCGTTTTGCGTGGACGAAGAAGTCGGTCGGCCGGGGGCGGAGCACGGTGAACGGGATCTCGAGATGGGTTCGGATCTCGCTTCCCGGGCTCATGCCCACGAGCGCCCCGAGATCGATCATACCCCGGTCGGTGGAGAACTGGCCCTCGCCTGCCGTCACGAAGTACTCGCGCTCCTCGCCGACAAGGAGGAGGCGTTCGCCCGTCTCGATCATTGCTGCGCGAGTTTCAGGATCGCTTCGGCGATGTCGCCGCGGGTTTCGACGAGCGCCGCCCGTGCGGCCTCCTCGGTTGCCCCGGCCTGCGATGCGACGAGGGCGACGTCGTCGTCGGGGATCTCCGGGACGGCCTCCTCGAACCGGGCCTCCCCCGTGAGCTGGTAGGTGGTAACCCCCTGCATGGTGGTCGCGACGACCTGGGCATCGTCGAAGACGTAGTTTCCCGCGGGCGTGTAGATGACGACCTTCTCGACGCCCTCGATCTCCTCCATCTCCATGCCCATCTGCTTCATCATCTGCTTCATCTTTTTCGGGTTCATCTTTCCTGGAAACATTCGGATCCCCTTCCCTGCCGTACTTTTACCGCTACACCGTAATTAAATGCCAGCATCTCCCGCCCGGAGAGCAAAGCCGCCCCGGTGGCGAGGAGCACGTCGCCCGCCGTCACCACCAGCACCTCGTCTCCTGCGCGGATGCCCTCGTCGGCAACGACGACGTGTTTCGCCATCGCGTTCTTCCCGTCCGCGACGAACGGCGCCACGTCTTCCTGCACCGCCACCCGGTAGGCCGGGGGGGCGAGATGAGCCGCGAGCCGCGCCGCTGCGGTTATCCCGAGGGTCAGGCGGCCATCCTGTGCGCGAACGGTCGCAAGCCTCTCCTTTCCGATGCGCACCTGGCGGATGCGTCCGGTCGTGGAGAACTGGAAGTTACATTCGTCGGGGAAGATCGCAACTCCGGCCCCGGCGCCGAACTGGAAGTCAGCTATCGTCCGGATCCGCCGAAGCGAACTGTCGTTTGAGTATTCGGTTGACACTATCAACAAACTCCTCTTCTGTATCGTGGGGGATGAATGCCCCGGCGGCGATCCGGTGCCCGCCGCCTGCGCCGCCCGCTCCGGCGGCCGCCTCGACGAGCGCTTTCTGCAGGTCGACCCCGCGGCCGAGCGCCCACTCGTTCGTCCGCATCGAGACTTTCGTCACTTCCGGCTCGTCCACCATCGCGGCGAGCACCATCATGGGCTTCTTCCAGTTTAGTTTGGAGAGCGCCATCCCCGCCCCGATCCCGACAATGGTGTCGGGGAACCGGTCGCCGGTGTGGACGTACTGGAGGTGCGAGAGTTCGGTCACGCCGGCATCGAGGATGTACTGGAGCAGGTCGCGGATGACCGATCGGTGGTGGGCGAGCATGTGCTCCGCTTCGCGGTAGGCTTCCCCGTGCTCCCCGTGGCAGATGCGGCTCCCTATCCGGGGTTTCGCCCACCGCCCGCAGGCGTTCAGGAGGGTGGCGTACTCGGAGGCGTTCCGGAGCGGTGTGCGTTCCGGCTCGTCGGGGAAGATGTAGGTCTCGGCGAGCAGGCGGTCGGTCTCCCTCCCGTGGGCGATGAGCTGCTGGGCGAGGGCGCTGATGATCGTGCGCCGGTCCTCGAACGGGAGTTCTTCCCAGACGAGCCACCCGCCCCGCGGGTTCTTCAGTTCGACGCCGAGCCTCTCGAGGAACCGGAGTGCTGCGTTCGTGTTGTTCGAGATCCCGTCGATGTAGGGGTCGTCGCAGTAGCCGAGGCAGACGTGGACCGGGCGGGTGGACGTCCCGTAGCAGTTCAGGTCATGGTCCTGCACGACGATGTTCCCGCACTCCACGCCGTCCCGGACGATCTCGCGTGCCGGGCCGACCAGCCCGCAGTTCTCCCGGGCCATCATGTCCCCGACGTTCCCGATGACGGCGAGTTTGGCGAGGTCGATGGCTGTCGGGTCGATTGCCTTCGCGACCAGGTACGCGATCCCGGCGGCGCTCATCCGGGTGATGCCGTGATCGAGGCTGTTCACCTGAGGGTAGGCCGTGCCGCAGGGCTGGCCGACGTGGTGGTCGAGGATCAGGACTTCGTCGCTGGAGAGGCCGTGTTCCTCGAGAAGGTTCTGCTGCCCGGCGCCGAGGTCGGCAAAGAGTTTCAGGGACCCGTCCTTTGGGACATGGCGCATCGCCATCGGTTCGAGCTGGCGGACGAAGACGGATTCGACAGCCATGCCCTCGCGGACGAGCGCCTGCGCGAGGATCGCCTCCGTGCTGATGCCGTCGGCGTCGATGTGGGAGATGATCGTCACCGAGTCCGCTTCACCGATGATATCCGCTGCTCTCCGCACATCGTTTTCGAGGCTCATCTCCATAGTAGTGGGTGGTGAAGGGTCAATAATGCATGGGAGTGTGGAGAGGGCGAAGGGTTTGGGAGGTCGGCGAAATGGAGAACCGGAACATGAGTGGCTTGAGTCTTCAAACGACAGATTACGCAACCTGTTCCAGTGGTCGTCTGGGCGTGCCGGGTACAACCCAATGTCAGAACAACTGCAACGATGACGAGCTCCGTACGCTGGCCTGCGCACCTGGCGGTGCTCAAGCTCCGTAAGACCTCCGGTCTTCTCCAGCGATGTCCCATGGGGACATCGCCTATCGCCATGCACTGCCCCCGCCCCTCGGGGCGGGGAACGACTGCTGGAACAGCAGGAGTTTGAGCACCGCAGGTGCGAATGAGGAGGCCGGAGGCCGGGCGGGGTGGGGGCACAGGTATAATCTACTGAGGTAGAGACAGGGGAGGGGGGATGCTCCCCCCTCCCCGTCAGCCCCTCCCCCAATGGCGATAGCCTGTGGAAATCCGTGTAAGGCACGTGCGGTCGAGAACAATCCCGACACCCGTGGGTGCACCGTGTATACGGCGTATGGTGCACGGTATGCGACCGAACAATCCCGGCACCAGTGGGTGCACCGGTTGCACCCTGGCTGCTCATCTGCCACCACTCCCCTAAACCGGCACCCTCCCCGGCGCAACTCCGGTCGGAAACTAAAACTATCTAAGAAAAGACCGCCATAGCACCGATCAGACAACGCTCCTGGAGGTGCAGGACATGACGACAAACGATATGCGGGAATTTCTGGAAACCGGCGTGATCGACGCCGGTCGGATGAAAGCGGTCGAAGGGAACGCCGTTGCGCTCGGTTACCCATCGCTTTTGATGATGGAGAGCGCCGGACGGGCGGTCGCGGATGCCGCCCTCGCCCGCAGCCCCTCCCGCGTTCTCATCCTCTGCGGGAGAGGGAACAACGGCGGCGACGGAATGGTGGCGGCCCGCTACCTCCAGCACCTCGATTCGGTCGACGTCGTCTACCCCGACTGCGGTTCAACGACCGCCTCGGCTGCTGCCCAGCTCGCTCTCCTCCGGCACTGCTCCGTTGCTCTCCACCCCGTCCGGTGCGCCGCAGACGTCGAGGCCCTCTCCCGCCTCTTTGACGACGCGGATATCATCGTTGATTCGATGCTCGGCACCGGGGCGTGGGGCACGGTGCGGGAGCCGTTCGCGTCCCTCGTTACCCGTGCGAACGTGAGCGGCTCGCCCGTCGTCGCCGTCGATACCCCCACCCCCGGCATCCGGGCGGCAGAGATTCTCTCGTTCCACCGCCCGAAGGTGGAGGGTGCGGACGTCACGGATATCGGCATCCCGCTCGAGGCAGAGATATTCACCGGCCCCGGAGACCTCACGCTCGTCCCGTCGAGGAGTTCGCAGGCCCACAAAGGCGTCGGTGGCGAGGTGCTCGTCGTCGGGGGCGGCCCCTACCAGGGGGCGCCCTACATCGCGGCGATGGGGGCGCTTCGCGCCGGTGCTGATATCGTGCGGGTCGCCTCACCCGCATACGTCCCCATGCCCGACCTGATCTACGAGCGCCTGGAGGGGAGCACGATCACGGCCGATCACCTGGAGATGATCCTCTCCCTTGTCGACCGGACGGACGTGGTCGTCTGCGGCATGGGTCTCGGGAAAGAGAGCCACGACGTCGTGCTCGCTATCGCGGAGGCGGCGAAGCGCGCGGTCTTCGATGCCGATGCGCTCGCCCGGCCCCTGCCGGCGGCGAGGGAGACGATCTACACCCCGCACGCTGGCGAGTTTGCCCGGATTGCCGGGACGGAACCCCCGGCGGACCTTGCGGCGCGCGGGCGGTGCGTGAAGGCCGCCGCAAAGACGGGGACCGTCCTGCTCAAGGGCCCGGTCGATGTCGTATCCGACGGGTCGCGGGTCAGGTTCAACCGGACCGGAACTCCCGCCATGACCACCGGGGGGACGGGCGACCTGCTCGCCGGCATCGCCGGCGCGCTCTTCTGTCATCTCCCTGCGTTCGAGGCCGCCTGCGTCGCCGCGTACGTGAACGGCAGTGCCGGCATGCTCGCCGCAGAAGGGCGGGGGAACGGCATGCTTGCGACCGATATGCCCGACCACATCCCGGAAATTCTCTTCCGGCGCCCTGCACCAGAATGAACTGCCCTAAGCCGCCTTCTTTTATCCCCTGAAAGACAGAAGATCTCCTGCGATACACATGAGCGAGTCCGGCGAACACAACAAGACCCCGGTCTTCACCCACATCGAGAACGACCGCGCACAGATGGTGGACATCTCGGCAAAGGGCGAGGTCGTCCGGGAAGCGGTTGCGAGCGGCAGGATCTACCTCCGGAGCGAGACGCTCCGCGCCATCCGGGAAGGAACCGCGGTCAAGGGCAACGTTTTAGCGACCGCACGGGTGGCGGCAACCCTCGCGGTGAAAGACACGCCGCGCCTCATCCCCATGTGCCACCCCATACCGCTCGGGGGCATCACGATCGACTTCGAGGAGGGCGACGGCTACATCGAGGCGCTCGCCCGTGTCAGGTCGTACGGGAGGACCGGCGTCGAGATGGAAGCGCTCACCGGCGTCTCCGTTGCCCTTCTCACCGTCTGGGACATGGTCAAGTCGGCGGAGAAAGACGAGGACGGGCAGTACCCGGTCACCCGGATGGACGCCATCCGCGTCGTGGAGAAACGCAAGGGCGTGTAGGGCACTGCGGGATCGATCTTCCCACATGCCCCTTCGTGTGAAGGATCCGGCATCGCGCGAAGCCGCGAAGAACGCGAAGATCGGTTGGCTGTTGGCGGATTCCCTGAGAAGTCTGATGCTTCTCACCCTCCCTCCCCTACAGGGAGATCGCACTTCGAAACCCTTTGGGTTTCTCATGCCCCTGCCCTTCGGCCAGTCGCGCTTCGCGGCTTCGCGCTCTTCGCGTGAGGTGAAATACCAGAACAAGGAGGGTCAATATACCGGAGCCCCCGGTGGGCGCGGGACCCCGGGGGAATCCTTTATTTGCGCTCCCGTCAACCTGTTAGGAACCACGGGATACGTCCCGGAAAGGAATGTGGCGGAAACGCTGAACCTGAGGTGATTCAAAACATGGCAAAATCGATGTATGCCTACGTACGCGAGGCATGGAAGCGGCCTGACCGGTCAGAAGTGAAAGGGCTCCTCTGGGAGCGCCTCCAGAAGTGGCGGCGCGAGGGGAGTGTCGTGCGCGTGGAGCACCCGACCCGGATCGATCGGGCCCGTTCGCTCGGCTACAAGGCCAAGCAGGGCATCGTCGTCGTGCGGGTCAAGGTCCGCCGCGGCGGCCGGAGGAAGCCCCGGTACATCCGTGGGCGCAGATCCGCACGCACGGGCATGCGCCGGCTGACCCCGGCAAAGAGTCTGCAGCGAATGGCCGAGGAGCGCGCATCCCGCAAGTTCCCGAACATGGAGGCCCTGAACTCCTACTGGGTTGGTGAGGACGGCCGCTCCAAGTGGTTCGAGGTCATCATGGTTGACGGGCACCACCCGTCGATCAAGAGCGACCGCAACCTCGCATGGCTGGCCGACCCGGTTCACCGGGGCCGGGCGGAGCGCGGCAAGACCTCCGCCGGCATGAAGGGGCGCGGGATGCGGACGCGCGGGCGTGGAACCGAGAAGACGCGCCCGAGCATCCGTTCTCACGCGAACCGCGGCAAATAAATACCCCTTTTTTCATACGGCCTACCCACAATGAAGATCACAGATGCCGGTATCCGTCCCTATCCTGCCGGTGACTCGACGGTTGCGCGAATGGCTCTCGAAGCAGCAGGACTCGGATTCGATAGCGCTGTCGCTATCGGAGATGCCGTGCATCGGCCTCCCGGCATCGAGATTCTCCGGGGGGCCGTGATCGGCGCCGCGTCCGTAAAGGAGGTCTTAAAGAGGGTGCGCGATCCCGCCGTCCGGCGGGCCGACATCGTCTATGTCGACGCCGGGGATACCTCCTTCAACCGGGCGGTCGTCTCCATCAAAGAGGTGAATGTCGTCAGGAGCATCCATGCCGCCCGGAGAAACGCCTTCGATCACGTCGCCGCACGGACGGCAGCGGAGCAGGGCGTGGCGGTGGACATCTCGATGGCTCCCATCATACATCTCCGCGGAACGAAGCGCCAGAGGGCGTTGCAGCGGTATGCGGACGTCCTCTCTCTGCAGCGGCGATACGGTTTTCCACTGACGATATCGTCCGGTGCCCGTTCGATACTCGGGCAGCGATCGGTTCGCGAGATCCGCGGTCTCTGCGCACTCTTCGGCATGACCGGGACGGAAGTGACCGAAGCGCTCGCGTCCGTCGGCTGGATCGCCGAACCGCACCGACCCGTGGAGGTGGTAAAATGAGGCCGAGACCGCCGGCGATGCGGACAAAACGGCGCTACATCCTGGCGCGGATCCTCCCCTACGGGGTGCAGGTAGATCAAAAACAGATGTACTTCGCAGTCATCGAGGCCGCGACCTCGCTCTTTGGCGATGCGGCTGTCGGTCTTGCGCAGCCCGCGGTGGTCTTCTGCGAAGGGGGGTACGTCGTCGTCCGGTGCCGGCGAGGAGCCGAGAATGATATCGCCGTCGCGCTTGCAACGGTCACCTCGGTCGCTGATGAGCGGATCGCGCTCCGGACAGTCGCCACCTCGGGGACGATTCATGCACTGCGGCGCCGAATGAAACCGAGCCGGCGTCACTCCGGAGACGAAGAAGTGAAGATCGGGGAAACTTATTTCGCGGTCTATCGCTATCCGCGTCAAAAGGTTGATTTGGTTGAAAAAGGTATTAAGCATCAGAAGTCATTGTTTTTCACCGAAGCCGATTTGGAGGAACGATAATGCAACCACAATATCAGATGGGATATGACCGGGCGATCACGGTGTTCAGCCCGGACGGAAGGCTTTACCAGGTCGAGTACGCCAGAGAAGCGGTGAAACGTGGCACGACAGCCGTTGGAATCAAGTGCAGCGAAGGTGTCGTGCTGATTGTCGATAAACGGGTGACGTCCCGTCTCCTTGAACCGGTTTCAATCGAGAAGATCTTCAAGATCGACGCGCACATCGGCGTTGCGTCCTCCGGCCTCGTCGGCGATGCGCGGTCTCTCGTAGACCGGGCCCGGGTCGAGTCGCAGATCAATCGCGTCTCCTACAACGAGCCGATAAGCGTCGAGACCCTCGCCAAGAAGCTCTGCGACCATATGCAGACCTACACTCAGTTCGGCGGTGCACGCCCCTACGGAACCGCGCTCCTGATTGCAGGAGTCAGCGATGGGGAGGCCCGTCTCTTCGAGACCGATCCGAGCGGCACGCTGCTCGAGTACAAGGCGACCGGAATCGGAACCGGCCGGCCTGCGGTTATAAAGACCTTCGAGGACGAGTACCAGGAGGATGCGGACTTCTCCGGCGCCATCAGGCTTGGAATCAAGGCCTTACACGCCGCGACGGAGGGCAAACTCGACGTGAGCGCCATCGAGATAGGCGTCGTCTCCATCGAGACCGGGGAGTTCCGGAAGCTGGAGAAGGACGAGGTAAAGGCATACGTCGACCAGTTCGAAGAGTGAGCGTCATCCGTATGATCCCTCTCGACCAGGCAGTAGTAGCGCGGCTTGAAAGCTACGGAGAACGGTTCGAGGTCCTTGTCGACCCCAACCAGGCCATGCGTATCCGGCAGGGCGAATCGATCGACCTGGAGGATGTCGTCGCCGCCGATTCCATCTTTTCGAACGCCGCCCATGCAGAACGGGCCTCCGAGGAGGCTCTCCTGAAGGTCTTCAAGACGACCGAGTTCGAGCAGGCGGCACTCCGGATCATCCAGAAGGGCGAGATCCATCTTACGGCGGAGCAGCGCCGGCACCTCATCGCGGAGAAGCGGAACCGGGTCATCACGTTCATCGCGAGGAACGCCGTCAACCCGCAGTCCGGGTTCCCCCACCCGCCGCAGCGCATCGAGCTTGCGATGGAAGAGGCGCGGGTGAGCATCGACCCCTTCAAGTCCGTCGAGGAGCAGGTCAAAGAGGTGGTCAAGGCGCTCCGCCCGCTCCTCCCCATCCGGTTCGAGGAGATCCGGATCGCCGTGAAGATCCCGGCGGATTATGCCGCGAGAGCCTACGAGATCACGACCGCAGGATCGCTCGAGCAGGAAGAGTGGCAGAAGGACGGATCCTGGATCGCCGTCGTCAAAATTCCGGCGGGCATCCAGGAGGAGTTCTACGACCTGGTCAACAAGGTTTCCAAGGGGAATGCGGAGACCCGGATCGTTGAACGGATGTCGTGAGTAACTATATTAATCGACAGCACAAAAATTAGAGGACATACAAGAGGTACGCGAAATGGCAAGTCGCAAACAGAGTGCAAAGGGCAGGGTAGTCGGAAGTTCCGGGCGTTTCGGCCCGAGGTACGGGCGGTTTATCCGGAAGAGAATCAACCAGATCGAGAAGGTCTCCCGCGCGAACCATGCGTGCCCCCGTTGCGACCAGAAAGCGGTCAAGCGTGAGGGAACAGGCATCTGGACGTGCCGCAAGTGCGGGTTCAAGTTTGCAGGCGGCAGCTATGTCCCGGAGACGCCGGCGATGCGCGTCGCCGCGCGGAGCATCGAGCGGTCGCTGCAGAGGGAGGGTTAATCGGCCTTGGTTGCCTATAAGTGCGCTCGCTGTAAACAAAAAGTAGAAATTGACGTCAATATACGTTGCCCCTATTGTGGGCACCGCATCCTCTTCAAGGAACGCGGAGCCGGAATAAAAGATCTGAAGGCTCGATGACGGTCGTCACGACGTCACGTAAACCGGCGCCCGAGGTGCGCACCCTTGCGCGGGATCTGGCGTTCTCGATCGGCGCCGGGTACGTCACCCGCGGCAAAGCGGGCATGGGGGACCTTTTTTCCCTCGACGTGTCGGTTCTGGTCGTCTCGAAATCCGGCCCTTTTTTTCTGATCCAGGTATTTGCTGGCGATGAACCGGCAACAGAGATCCGCGTCAGGTCATTCTCTGTCGAGGAGCGCACCGGACCGATCGCCCGCGGGCTTTTCGTTTCGGACCACTCTGTCTACGAGACGCTCAAGGATCACGCCGACGTCGTGTTTGCCGGCGAGTCCCTTACGGGACACCGGATCGTCTTTGACGGAACGCAACGGAAACGCTATACCCTGAAGGTGGCCCCATGACGCATACGGCGGTCTTCCGGTTCGCGACCCCCGATGCCCGTGCCCTCTACCTCTCCGTCCGCCAGGAGATGGGCGACGTGGGCGACCGGTCATCCGTCCGGGTCATGCTTGCGGACGACGATACGCTCGTCCTTGAGGTGAGCGCCACCGATATACCCGCGCTCAGGGCGGCCTTAAACACCTGGCTTCGGCTGATCACGATTGCGGTCGAGATGCGGGAGCTTGCCGTCCCGTCTGATGTGTCTCCGTAAGGGGGCCGGCGCCGGGCGCGGGACGGAGATCCTTTTTTGAACCCTCACATTTTAAGGGTTTCACGTCCCTATCATGTAGAGAAAGGGCAGAGGGCTGGGAAGGCCGCTGTCCACCACCCGAAATATCGTTACTGATCTTCACCCCTTTCGAGGAGTAGATGAATATGGAAAACATCCCGCCAAAAGTGCAGAACCAGCTGGCGATGCTTCAGCAGATGCAGCAGCAGCTCCAGACCGTAGTATCGCAGAAGGCACAGTATGAACTGACGATCCGCGAAGCCAGGCGCGCGGTCGAGGACCTGGCCGACGTCCCCGAGGATGCGGCGGTCTTCATGAACGTCGGCAGCGTCATGATGCAGAAGAGCAAGGAGCAGGTGCTCGCGTCCCTGAACGAGCGCATCGAGACGCTCGATCTCCGCGTCAAGTCGCTCGAGAAACAGGAAAAGGCGCTGCAGGGCAGGTTCGAGCAGTTATCCTCACAGGTCAGGGGGGCGCTGGAAGGTAAACAGCAGCCTCCCGGCCCTGCCTGATCCCTGAAATCCATCTTTTTTGCTCTGAAGAAGATCTCTCGCCAGAGGGCGATTACCTACCTCTCATTGGCGCCTGGGTACTGTCCGGCAGTACGAAGAAGTTCTCCGGGGCTCTCGCATATCGTTCACGCGAAGCCGTCGGAATTCTTCGGTGCTCAAGTTCCGTTGGAGTGTCGCAGCGTGAGACTCCATCCTTACTTTCCAACTGCCGGCTCACGCGAAGTCCTCATCTCGACCCTGAGAAAGACCTCCGTTGGACGCCATATCGTCGACCACTGTCGAAAACGAAGTGACTGCCGGGGATTGAGTGAAGGGCCTCTCAAGGACCGTTTTAAAATAGTTGGTGGGGGGTGAGCCGCTCACTCCTCCTGCTCGCGGTCGAGTTTGTGCGTCCGGCAGACGAGGTTGATCGCGTTGATAACCGCCTCGACCGACGCGAGGATGATGTCGTCGCTTGAGGCGCTGGCATCGAAGGCCCGGCCCCGTTCATCCTCGACGGCGATGGTGACATGCCCGAGAGCGTCGGTGCCGCCGGAGATCGCCTCGATGTTGAACTCCTTCAGCTGGACCGGGGCCGGGATGATCCCGAGGATCGCCCGTACGGCCGCGTCCACCGGGCCGTTGCCGATGCTTGAGAAGGTGTGCTCAACTCCGTCGACGGTCGCCCTGACACTTGCTGTCGGGATGACGTGGTTGCCAGTCATGATGGCGACGTCCTGCAGTTCCAGGGTCTTCTCATCGGGTGCGAGCTGCATGACGCTCTCCGCGATCTCGTAGAGATCAGCGTCCGTCACGCGCTTACCCTTGCCGGCAATTGCCTTCACCCGGATGACGATCTCATCGAGCTGTTCTTCGGCGGGCTCCATGTGCACCTCGGCGAGCATCTGTTTGACCGCATGCCTCCCGGCGTGTTTGCCGAGTTTCAGCCTGCGCCGGTGTCCGACCATCTCTGGTGTCATGATACCCGGCTCGAACGTATCCGACCGGGTGATGACGCCGTGGGAGTGGATCCCGCTCTCGTGGGCAAAGGCGTTCTCGCCGACGATCGGGTGTGTTGCTGGGATGCTCATCCCCGCGTAGCGGGCGACGAGCCGCGAGGTCTCGACGAGGCCGGTCGTCCGGATGCCGGTATCGATACCGTAGATGGACGACAGCGCCATTACCGTCTGCGCGAGGTCGGCGTTACCCGCCCGCTCGCCGAGGCCGTTCACCGTCACCTGCACCTGGGAGGCGCCGGCCTCGACCGCCGCGATGGTGTTCGCCACCGCAAGCCCGAAGTCGTTGTGACAGTGGACATCAATCGGGCAGTTCACCTCGTGGTCGATCCGCTCGATGAGATGCTTCATGGCCGTCGGGGTGATCACCCCGACCGTGTCGGGCACGTTGATGATCGTCGCTCCGGCGTCCACCGCAACACGGTACACCTCTATCAGGTAATCCCAGTCGGTCCTTGTGGCGTCCATTGCGGAGAACATGCACCGGCCGACGTGGTCGCGCGTATACGCGATGATGTCGCCGGTGGCCTCGAGGACCTGCTCGCGGGTCTTACGGATGGTGTACTCGCGCTGGACGTCGGAGGTCGGGATGAAGACGTGGACCATGTCGACGCCGCAGTCGATGCACGCATCTACGTCGGCCCGGAGCGACCGCGCAAGGCCGCAGACCTGTGCGGAGAGCCCGAGATTCGTGATGGCCCGGACTATCTCGCGTTCGGCATCCGAGGATGCGGGAAAGCCCGCTTCGATGGCGTGGACTCCTATTCCGGAGATCTGTTCTGCAATACCGAGCTTCTCTTCGAGTGTGAACGAGATGCCCGGTGTTTGTTCACCGTCGCGCAGTGTGGTGTCGAAAACAGTGACGTTCTTGTTCGCACGGCTATCGGTGAAGAAGACAGTACGCTTCAGCGTTCCTGCGTGCTTCAGCGTTTGTAGGGTTCATATATACCTCTTATTCGAGGTTGTATATAAAGAATAACGTCCGTGTTCTGCCTGTCTCCGCAAATCTTGCGAAATATTTAATAACAACTCTATCTAACATTATTAGAGCAGAGACCCGCCTTAACTCAGACTGGTAGAGTGCGCGGCTGTAGTATGGTCTTCGCTCTCGGGCGAACTGCGCGGCTACCGCGATGTCCCCGGTTCGAATCCGGGAGGCGGGATCACCCTGAACATTGAGTGCCCAGGTAGTGTAGTGGCCTATCATGACGGCCTGTCACGCCGTCGACACGGATTCGAATTCCGTCCTGGGCGTCACTTTCTTTCATTTTTCCAGCCCTCAGCGTAGCGGATAATCCCTCATAGAAGAGGGGGTGCCGTGTTCCCGGGATGCCACGAAAACCCCATTAAACCTGCCGATAATCCGTGGAACTTGTAATCTAGCAGGCAACGTTATTAAAAAATGGTATATAGGAGAATTTAATTTTATTTCCTTGATAGAATATATATACCTTGATGCAATATCCGGTGTCATGTATGTTCTAGGAAAATGGATCAGGAGCGATCCCGTATTCGACGCTTTGGGCCCGCTCATCCTTGGGATAGGTCTTTTAGTTCTGGCAAGTCTGGCCGCATATGCTTCTGGATTTGTGACCTGACGGCAGAAGGGGGCCGCGAAGATACGGTGCCTGCAGCGGACCCGGCGGCCCTAAGCACTTATTACAACTCCGCCTCAACGTGTGATGTACGCCGGGGCACGACACCGCGGATGTGACGGAACCATGACCTACCATATGCCACCTGGACCAGGAAACGAACGTTCGAATAACCGGACCCTGCAGGTTCTCATCGCAAGGCTCTCGAACCCGAACAAGACGGTGCGGGCGGAAGCGATGCACGGGCTCGTGGCGATTGGAAGACCCGCCGTGCCCGCTTGCATTGCCCTGCTATCGGACGGCGACTGGACGGTGCGCTATCGTGCAGCGGAGGCCCTCGGGCTGCTCGGTGACGGCGAGGCGTATGCGCCCCTCGTCGCCGCTCTCGACGATGAGAAGGATCATGTCCGCTACATGGCGGCGAAGGGGCTCGGGCTGCTCGGCGAGCCCCGGGCGGTTGAGCGGCTCGGACAGATGCGAAACGACGAGAACGAGTTCGTTCGGCGGAGCGCCGCGCGATCGCTTGGCACGATCGGTAGCGAAGAGGCGATAGGGCTGCTTCGTGGGGCTCTCGAAGACGAGATGACAGACGGCGTCCGTGCGGCAATCCTCGAAGCGCTCCGCGATGCCGGTGTGGATACACCACTTCACTGATTTTGACATTCGGCATCGAGCAATGCAGCCTCATGCGACGACGTAAAACGGAGCTAGTAATTGTTATCGCTTTTCGCGAAGAGCGCGAAGTCAGGACAAATTTCGGACGTTTTGTCCGTCGCAACTGGTATACGGCCGTCCTGTTCCATACCTGGTGTCAGGGTTGGCAAAGCGCCGGATCTTGGGCAGGGCCCCATAGTGCCCGCTGTAAAAGAGTAAGATGATTCAGGACCGGGCGACCTCGCCCGGCGCGCTCTTCTTGCGGCAGACGGCATCGATCACACCGTGCTGCACGTTGTAGAAACTGTGCAGGATGTCGATCTCGCAGTCGAGATCGATGACCGTCTCCTCGTCACCCCCGGTGCAGAGGGTCACGGAGTCTTCCTGGAACGTGACGTATGGGGCACCGTCCGCCCGGGCATCCGCCTCCGCGGTGATGTAGATACAGTCATCCCCTTCGACCACCTCGACGTCGGACTCCCTCTCCTCGTCTTCGGCAAAATCGGGGTAGGGAGTCCCCTCGGGCAGCCCGCTGATGATAGTGAACCCGATGATCTTCGGGTCGTAGGGAGGCATCTCGCCCAAGATCTTTTCCATCAGCCGCGCGATGTCTCGAAACATTTCGTCGTATGGGTTATTCGCCATGTGTACCACGTATCCGGTATCGGTCGTTGATTCGCTCGACAACCCCCGTGTGTATGAGGTTGACCAGTCTCTGTTTCAGCTCATCCGTGGACAGGCTGCTCACTTCCTCGAGTTCCGCGAGGCGCAGGTCGGCATGTGAGAGCGCGAGGATGATCTCCAGGTCCCCGTCGTCGGTGATGAAGATCCCCCGCATGCGCATGATCTCAGCGAACCTCGATTCGATCTCCCGCTCCAGTTGTTCGAGGTTATCCAGAAGTTCATCGCGAGCCCGAACCATCCTCCTGAATGCCTCGAGGTTTCTTGCAAATCGTGTTCTCTGGTTCTCTTCAACGGAGGGAAGCGTAACCCCGTCCTGCTTCTGCAGGTTTACGATGACATTGATGTCATGCGAGAGATAGTAATACTTTCGCCTGCGTTCGTCCTGGTAGGATACAAGGAGCTGTTCGCGCTCCATCAACTGCAGGTGCTCTATCACCGCTTTTGGACTGAGCACCAGGCGCTCGGAGATCTCGGTCACAAAACACGGTTTCTGCCGCAGCAGTTCTATTATTCGCCGCCTGTTCCGGTTTCCCAGGATATCGAGGAGACGGGAAACATCACTGCCCTCGAGCATATTTACTAAATGTTAGTGATTTTACCATAAAAAAGTGTCACTCGAAGAGGCGGTAGTTCGGTGCCTCATCGGTGATCATGATGTTGTGCGGGTGACTCTCGCCATACCCCGCAGGCGTAATTCTGAGGAATCTGCTGTTCCTCTGCAGGTCCGTTATCGTCTTTGAGCCCGTGTAGCCCATGGCGGACTTCAGGCCGCCGACAAGCTGGTAGATGACATCCGATACATGACCGACATAGGGCGTGACTCCCTCGACGCCTTCGGGAACGAACTTGGTTCTCCCGAACTCCTTCTTCTGGAAGTAGCGGTCGCTCGATTCACCGCTGCTCATGACGCCGAGCGACCCCATCCCGCGATACTGTTTGTAGCGCCGGCCCTTGATCGACGTGACCCTCCCCGGCGCTTCGTCGGTGCCGGCAAAGAGGCTGCCCGCCATGATACAGTCCGCGCCGGCGGCGATCGCCTTCGCGATGTCCCCGGAATAGCGGATGCCGCCGTCGGCGATCACCGGCACATCTGCCGCGTGCGCCACCTCGGCGACGTTTGCAATCGCGGTGACCTGCGGCACGCCCACGCCCGCGACGATCCTCGTCGTGCAAATGGAGCCCGGCCCGATGCCGACCTTCAGCCCGTCGACCGTCCCGGCAAGGGCCAGGGCCGCCTGCTTCGTCGCGATGTTCCCGGCCACCACGTCGACGTCGACGCTCGCCTTGATATCGCCGACCGCCTTGACGACGTTCATGTTGTGGCCGTGAGCGCAGTCCACCACCAGGGCATCGGCGCCCGCCTCGAAGAGCCTCATCGCCCGGTTGAAGTCGAAGGGGCCCACCGCGGCGGCGACCCGGAGTTTCCCGTTCGCATCGCGGTTCGCGTGGGGATACTGGCGCTTTTCGAGGATGTCGCGCATCGTGATGATGCCGACCAGGCACCCCTCCGCGTCCACAACCGGAAGACGCTCGACTTTGTTCGTATACATTGTCTCGAGCGCGTTCTCCGCTGTGACGTCTTCGGAGGCCGTGATCAGCTTCTTGGTCATGTAGTCGGTGATCTTCGCCTCGCCGCGTTTGGGCAGGATCGCCCTGATGTCCCTGCGGCTGACGATGCCGATCATCTTATCGTTCTCGATGACGGGCACGCCGCCGATACCATACTGCCGCATGACCCGTTCCACGTCGGTGACTGTAGACTCCGGGCCGACCGCAACGACCTCGCGCTCGATCAGATCCTCGGCCTGCTTGACGACCCTGACCTCGGCGACCTCGCGATCCGCAGGCATATTCCGGTGGATGACACCGATGCCGCCTTCGCGGGCTATGGTTATCGCCATCACTGACTCGGTCACCGTATCCATGGCGGCGCTCACGAGGGGGATGGTCAGGGGGATGTTGCGCGAGAACCGCGACCTGACATCGGCCTCGTCAGGCTCGACCCATGATTCGGCGGGCTCAAGAAGCACGTCGTCGAACGTAAATGTCGTTTCCATCTGCATCTTCTCGATGTACATACATCACCTGAGCATCATCATTGCTTTCTCCACCAGTTCCGCCCTGACCACTGTCGACCGATCGCCTCCGCAGACCATCCCCCGGACACCGATGATCTCGGGGTTGATCCGCTTTAAGGCATCGAGGTCCTCGAACTTCAGTGAACCGGCAAGAGCCGTCTGCAACCCGAGTTCCCGGTTTCGCACGGAGAACCGGGTCAGTGTCTCCTCGTCCATGAACTCAAAGAGACTCTTCCCATCCTTAATACCGGTGTCGATCATGGCGACGTCGGCCCCGGCGTCCGCGACCAGAGCACTGATAGCGAGTGGCGAGATCGTGTCTATCCTTGCAAAATCGGCATACGTTGCAATGACGACGTATTTCTCGGGAAACTCGCGCTTCACCGCCGTGGTCACCGCCTCGATGACCTCGCGGGCACGGTCTTCTCCGTCGAACATCAGGCCGACTTTGACATAATCGGCACCGGCGTGCGCGGCACCGTATGCAGAAAGAGCTGCAGTTCCCGGTTTATACTCATTGTCCCCGATTGCAGCGCTAACAGGCTTCTTGCCGGCGATTTCCTTGATTCCCCGGATGATCCAGGGAAAATTCGCGCCCAGCGACCCTTCTGAGGGTTTCTTCACGTCGATGATGTCAGCGGAAAGCGAGCTTCTTGCCTCCTCAATGCTGCTTGGACTGACGAGTAATTGCATAGAAATTAATGATCCTTCACCCTAATAGTGATTACGTTGAGGACATGGAACTGATTCTTGCAGTTGATCTGGCAAGCGGCCTTGTGGTGCACGGAAAGTCCGGAAACCGCGCCGATTACCGGCCGCTGACTTGGGGACTTGCCCCTTCAGCTGAACCGGAAGCCTACCTCTCCGGTCTCGGGCCCCGGTATCTCTACATCGCCGATTTCGAGGCTCTCGAGGGCAGGAGACCGCAGGACGACCTCGTCCGGCGTTGCGCCGCTATGGTCGAGCGGTGCTACCTCGACCGGGGCATTCGGTCGCCCGCCGAATGCGCCGCGGTCGAGGGCGTGACGCCGATCGTCGGCACCGAGACGGCCGCGACGGCGATCGAGGATCTTGCAGCCTACCAAACCGGATACCTGAGCATCGACGTTAAAGGCGGTCTGGTGCTCCCCTGGGGCATCCCGCCGGCGGAGATGCTCCGCCGTGCGGCGGCATTCTCGTTTGAGGGGTGCATCCTCCTCAACATCGGCGCCGTGGGGACGGAACGGGGCCTCGACCGAAAAGAACTCGAAGAACTGCGGGCGTGCTACCCCGGCCGCCTCCTCTACGGGGGCGGGGTCGCCGGGGTCGATGACATCCATCTCCTCGCCGATGCCGGGTTTGACGGGGCGATCATAGCAACCGCCGTTCACCGTGGCACGGTGCCGCTCGAATGGCTCCGGAGGGGACACCCGTGCTGATCACCATCGAAGGGATCGATGGGAGCGGCAAGAGCACGCTTCTTGCCCGTCTCCGCGAACTGCTCGCCGACCTTGACCCACTCTTCACCCGGGAACCCGGCGCCACCTGGGTCGGCGAATCGGTGCGGCGGGCGGTCGCTGAGCGGATGGATCCGATCACCGAGGCCCTGCTCTTCTGCGCCGACCATGCCGCGCATATCGATACGGTGATCCGGCCCGCTCTCGATACGGGACAGCTCGTCATCTCCGACCGCTACGCCGACTCGCGGTTTGCCTACCAGCCGGTCGTCCTCGACGATGTCCTCTCCGACCCGCTCTCCTGGCTTCGCCGGATCCATGAGGGGTGGTCGATCCGGCCCGACCGGACATTTCTCCTGGTCCTGCCAATAGAAGACGCTGTTTCACGACTTGATCCTGAGAAAAAGAGGGAGTATTTCGAAAGCGCCGCGATCCTTGAGCGGGTGCAGGAGAACTACCTGAACCTTGCAGCTGCCGACCCGTCGCGGTTCGTCGTCGTCGATGCGCTCCTTCCAAAAGAAGATGTTGCCCGGTTCATCGCCGACGAGATCAGGACTGGTGCCCGATCGTCACGACGACGTCCCCGAGCGTGAGGACGTCAACCTCTTCTCCCGCCACCCGGTAGGCGACCTTCGGCGTGAAGGAATCGGCCGGCACCGGGATCTCCTCGCCGTCGACCGTGACGATCGCAGGCGGGTTCTTGAGCAGTTCCGGTGGGAGCGCCTCCACGGCCTGCATGAACCCGCGCGCCTGCTTCCTGAGCGTCGGCCCGATCACCGCCATGTTGAAGTCCACACCGCTCACGACCTCTTCAAGCTGCGGCGTGCCGGTGCTCCATCGGGAATCGGCATTGAGAGCACGCCCGGTGTCGCCGGCGTCGTCGACAGGTTCCGGTGCGTAGATCATGACGTGGCCGAGTGGCGCGTTCAGCGCCATGCCCTTATCGTGCTTGTAGCGCCGGAGTTCCGCGACCGTCTTCACCAGGAGATCGCCGTGGCGCCGCGCTTCGTCGTCGGCGTATGAGAAGTCCGGCCAGGCCTCTTTGTGCACGCTTCTCCCGGTGAGGTTGTGGTAGCACTCTTCCGCGAAGTGCGGGATGATCGGGGCAAGCAGGCGGCAGAGGACATCCATCGTTGTTCGAAGCGCGCTGCATGCGCTGGCCCTGGTGCTGTCGTCGGCGTATAGCCGCCCTTTCGCGACCTCGATGTAGTCGTCGGCGAGCGTGTTCCAGGCAAACTCCCGGATCGCCCTGAGCGCCCGGTCGAACTGGTACCCCTCCATCGCGGCGGTGACCTCGGCGACGGTCTCGGAGAGCCGGACGAGCAGCCAGCGGTCGGTGAGTTCCGTCACCGGCGCCGCGGGATCGGCCCCCTTCTCCAGGTGTCCCATGACGAACCGGAAGATGTTCCAGAGTTTGGTCTGGAACCGGGACGCGGCGACGACGTCGTTCCAGTTGAACATGATGTCCGAGCCGGTCGCGGCACCCCCGGCACCCCATTGCCGGAGCGCGTCCGCGCCGTACTGCCCGACAATCTCCTCAGGGGAGATGATGTTGTCGCGGCTCTTGCTCATCTTGAACCCGTCTTCCCCGAGCACCATGCCGTTCACCAGGATCTCGTCCCAGGGGTGGCCGCCGGCCAGCGCCTTCGCCCTGAGGATGGTATAGAACGCCCACGTCCGTATGATGTCGTGACCCTGGGGGCGGATCTGTGCCGGGAAGTACGGAGGTTTTGCATCGGTTCCGTCCCACCCGGTGACATGGAGCGCCGATATCGAGGAGTCCATCCAGGTGTCGAGCACGTCCGTCTCGCCGGTGAAGTCCGATCCGCCGCACTTCGGGCAGGGGTTCTTCGGCATATCGACCGTCGGGTCGATCGGGAGGTCTTCCTCGGCCGGGAGAACCATCTCGCCGCACGCGGTGCAGAACCAGACGGGAATAGGGGTCGCGAAGATCCGTTGCCGGGAGATGCACCAGTCCCATTCCATGGAGTTCGTCCAGTTCTCCATCCGGGCGAACATATGCTCCGGTGTCCAGGAGATCCTCCGCGCCGCATCCAGGATATCGTCCTGGTGAACCCGGACGAACCACTGCCGCTCCGAGAGGATCTCGATCGGGGTCTTGCACCGCCAGCAGGTCCCCACCCGCTGTTCGAGTTCCTCCTGCCGCTTCAGGATCCCGGCCTTCTCCATATCCGTGAGGATCGCTTCCCTGCAGGCCTCCGAGGTCATCCCCTCATACGGGGCTGCGGTCGCGGTCATGATGCCCTGGCGGTCGATAGCCTTGCGGAGATCCAGACCGTGCTGTTTCCACCAGTAGACGTCTGTCTTGTCGCCGAACGTACAGATCATCACCGCGCCGCTGCCGAACTCCGGGTCGACCGCGACGTCCTCGATGATCGGAACATCGTGACCGAAGATCGGGACGGTCAGTCTCTTCCCCTTCATCCCGTGGTACCGGTCATCCTCGGGATGGACGGCCACGGCAACACAGGCTGCGAGCAGTTCCGGCCGGGTGGTGGCAATCTCGACGCCGTCGAAGTCGAAGTAGTTGAGTTTGGTGGTGCGGGGCGCGTAGTTGACCTCGGCGAACGCGATGGCCGTCTCGCACCGGGTACAGAAGTTCACCGGGTGCTCGCTCTGGTAGATGTCACCGGCTTTGAGCATCTGCAAAAACGACGCCTGGGTCTTTTTGTAGTAATCCGGGAGCATGGTGATGTATTCGTGGCTCCAGTCGGTCGAGAACCCGAGCCGCCGCATGGTTGTCCGCATCTTCTCGATGTTGCCGAGCGTGAGGTCGCGGCACATCTCCCGGAACTTCTCCCGGGGTACGTCGTTTTTGGTGATCCCGAAGGTCTCCTCGACCTTCACCTCGGTCGGGAGGCCGTGGCAGTCCCACCCCTGCGGGAACATGACGTTGTAGCCGCGCATGCGTTTGTACCGCGCGAGGAAGTCGATATAGCACCAGTTCAACGCGTTCCCGATATGGAAGTTACCGGTAGGGTAGGGCGGCGGCGTGTCAATGATGAAACGGGGGTTTTTCGAGGCGGGGTCGAAATAGTTGTCCTCATCCCGCCAGGTATTCTGCCAGCGTCTCTCCACTTCTTCGATATCGTAGTTTTTGGGTAGTTGATGTGACGGCGACATTTTCAGCGTATAATCTCTCTCTTTCCAGTGAAATATATTGCTGGGGTTTCCCCGCCCGGGTATCCCGCGCTGCGCACGGGTTTGCCGTCCGCGGCGGGGGCGTCGCGGCCCGTTCACCGTTAAAAACCGCAAAGGCGGCAGGTGTTCGACCCTAAAGGCTTTGTTCCTGCACTTCCAATTGTGTATGAATGACAAAGCCGCTGGGGTTGGTTCTGGCATCAGTCCTCACCCTCGTCTTCATAGGCCTGGCCCCCCTGCTCCAGCCAGCGTGGCTGCTCACACTCTTCCTCGTTCCGTTCTCGCTCATCCTCTTCCTCATTAGAGAGACACGCTACGTGTCACTCTCGATCGTCGCGCTTGCCGTGCTCTACGGACTCGACTGGCTCTCGACGTTCGTCTTCACCTGCACGCTCGGTATCGTCGTGATCGGGGAGGTGGTGTTCCGGCTTACCGGTGATAGGCACGCGGCATACCTCCATCACCTGGTTGCTGCAATCGCCGTATCGATCGCGGTGATGCTCTACCTGCAGTACGCCGCGCCGCTGGTCGCCGTGATGGGCGTGGTCGTCGCGGTGCTCCTCCGGGCGGCCCTCCGGGGCCGTGATGACGCCCTGATGATCGAGGCGCTCGGTGTTGCGATGACCATGTTCCTCTTCGAGGAACTCAACTTCGAGGTCGACCTGACCCTTCTTGTCGCCGCGGCCGTGATAGCGTTCGGGTTCGGTTACACCTCCTACCGCTTCCGGGTAGCCGACATCAGCGGCCTCTTCTCGGGTGCCATGATCGGGATCATCCTGATCGTCTTCGCAGACGTCCGGTGGTTCCTGATCATGCTTACCTTCTTTATCATCGGTGCCGGGGCTACCCGGTACCGTTACGGCGATAAAGAACAGCTCGGCGTCGCCCAGGAGCACGGGGGCGTGCGCGGCTACTTCAATGTCTTCGCAAACGGCCTGGTGGCGACCGGCGCCGCCATCCTCTACGGCCTGACCGGCCAGGCGGCGTTTGCGGCGCTCTTCATGGGCAGCGTCGCCTCGGCAGCTGCCGATACCGCCGCAAGCGAGATCGGGATCACGGGGAAGACGCCGTACCTGATCACGACGCTCAAGCCGGTGCCGCGGGGGACGAACGGCGGGGTGACCCTGCGAGGCGAGGTCGCGGCCGTCATCGCATCCGCCGCCGTCGCCGCCGTCGCCTGGGCGATGGGCGTCGCCGACCCCTGGATGGTCGTCGTCACGGTCGCCGCCGGGTTCATCGGCACCAATGTCGACAGCCTGGTGGGCGCAACGCTCGAGAACAGCGGCAGGATCGGGAACTCGGGCACGAACCTGGTCGCTACGTTCTCGGGCGGGGTCTCTGGGATGCTGATCTATATGCTCGGGTGAGGGGGCGCGGGGGGGCAGGTGCGGTTTTTAAAGGGTATAGTCCGCTGACTGTAAGTATCCGGGCGGATCGTGGAGCAAAATGCCATGTCTCGCAAAGTACTGTCCTTTGAGACATCGTTCAACCCCTTGCACGGATTACCATCGGCTTCGCACCTTCGATACTCTAGCTCCGTTTCTCCGAACCATCGCTTATCGCCACGCACTGCCCCCGCCCCTCGCGGGCGGGGAACGACGGGGCCATAGGGCCGGAGCATGAGCACCGAAGGTGCGGAGGAGGAGCGCGAAGCGCGGGCGGGGTGGGGGTTACAGGTGTCCTTTTGTGCGGTAGAGACAGGGGAGGGGGGATGCTCCCCCCTCCCCGTCAGCCCCACCCCCAACGGCGATATCTCCTCGAAAGCCGTGCATGGGCGTACCATCAGAAACACCGGACGGAACCTGCAGGCAGAAGGGCAGAACGAAGAATGTGCGGGAAACAATGAGGAGCCGTTTCAGATGATGCGGCAGGAAAAATCTAGAAGATATTAGATATCAAAACCCGGCACTGGAGAAAAAAGTATAATTCCTGTCCAGCCAGTTCAGTACTTATACCAGCGCCCCTTCTCGTCGTACTCCCCCTGTTCTGCCTGCACAGCACCAGCGTGTTTTTTGAAGAAACTCGCCTTGTAGGCGTAGAGGAACGCCGAGAAGAGCACGAGCACGACCGCATAGACGATTGCGGTGATCCATATCCCCTCTGTCCCGATGAGCGCGAGAATATCCTCCGGCATCACCGCCTGGAGCTCGTCGGGGCTCATGTTGACGAGCGGTTCGAGTTTGTTCACGAGCAGGGCTGTCCAGGCAAAGAGTCCCGCGAATCCGAGCACCGCGAAGGTGACGATGTTTATCAGGTAGAAGACGAGAACGCTGCCGAGGTTGTTCATGACGAACTCGATGCTCCGCCGGATCGACTCAAAGACGCCCGTCTCCTCAAAGACAGCCACGGTGTCGTAGAAGAACGTGAAGAAGGCGATCGAGAGGATGACCCCGAAGAGGAGCGCCGCCATGTTCGCGGCGGCTCCGACGCCGAGGAGCGCGAGCGGTATCGTGAGCAGGAAGAGTGTCAGGATGACCGCGAAGAAGATAACCAGCGCCGGCAGAAGTATCCGGAAGTAGTAGGTCTTGCCCGACTGCACAAACTCGCCGAAGGAGAAGTTCTCCCCCCGGATCGTGCCGTAGACGCCGCCGGCTAAAAACGGCATCACGAGAACCTGCAGGAGTGCCAGAGGCTCTGTGTAGAACGCTCCGCCGTAGATGGGGATGACGAGGTTGAGAACCGCGAGAGCGCCCATGACGAGGCCGACCGACCAGAGGACGGGGTGCTGCCGGAGGAGTCCGGCGGCACCGGTGACCGATTCGAGTGTCATGCTCACCGGTTCCTCGGCATGGCGACGATCTCGCGCACCTGCAGGTCGAAAAACGTTGCGGTATGCGCGGGACGGATGACGCAGACGGTATCAGCGCCGGTTGCAGTGCCCCCGACCGCGATTACCTCTTCATCGACGCCGACCGCGCCCTGGTCGGCCGCGATGAGGACGCACTCCACCGCGACCTTCAGGCCGACCGCGACGATTCGCCGCAGGGCCTCGGCGATTGCTTCCGTGCGGGAACTCCCGCCGAGTTTCGGTGAGCGGGATATTGCGCGTTCGAGCCCGGAGAGCGCGTGCGTCCCGGTGACGATCTTCGCGCCCTCAGCCCGGAGGGTCTCGGCCGCCTCCGGCGAGAACTGCCACTCGCCGGGTCGTGAGAACCCGACCACGTAGGTGACGACGATCAGCTCAAGGTCGGTTCCCGCCATTGCGTCCCGGAAGGCAAGCGCCGTCCGGCCGCTGCTGCTCGCGACAACGATCTTTTTGACGCCGAGTTCCCGCGCCCGCTCGACGGCGAACCGGGCGGCGTCGTGGGTGTTCTCTCTACCCGGCGCATCGAAGTAGTAGGTATTCCGGGTTACGAAGCTCATGTAGTCATGTTGTCGTTGCTCCTAATTGAATCTCCCGTACCGATGATTGGGGCTGCAACGGCACGGCCAGGGTCGCTACGCCGGGGAAAGAAGGTGATAAATGGTGGATGGCCCAACACTACTCTCAACCGAACGGTGCGGTAGGAGTTTTCATGATTACACTGGCCATTGCAGGAAAACCAAACTGTGGGAAATCGACGTTTTTCAGGGCGGCGACCCTTGCACAGGCGGAGATCGCCAATTACCCGTTCACGACCATCGACGCAAACCACGGCGTCGCGTACGTCCGGACAACCTGCCCGTGCCAGGAGATGTGTGTCCCGTGCGAAAACTGCCGGGACGGGGTCAGGTTCATCCCGGTTGGGCTGATCGACGTGGCGGGCCTCGTTCCCGAGGCGCACCTCGGGCGGGGGCTCGGCAACCAGTTCCTTGACAACCTCCGGCAGGCGGACGCCATCCTCCAGATCGTCGATGCCAGCGGGGGGACGGATGCCGAAGGGAACCCGATCGATGTCGGTTCGCGCGACCCGGTGAAAGATATCGAGTTTCTCCAGTACGAGATGTCGATGTGGATGTACGGCATCCTCTCGCGGAACTGGGCGAAACTCGTGCGGCAGGCCCAGTCAAAGGACTTCTCTCTCGCGGCGGCGATTGCCGAGGTCTTCGCCGGCCTCGGGATCACCTACGAACACATCCGCGATGCCACCGAGGCGGTTGGGATCGAACTCCGGACGGCGGGGGAGGAGGACCTGATTCGGTTTTGCCACGAGCTGATGACGATCAGCAAGCCGATGCTGATCGTCGGGAACAAGGCCGACCTGGCTCCGGAGGAGTGCCTTGAGCCGCTCAGAAAGCACGACGTCGTCTTTACGAGCGCGGCAGGCGAGCTTGCAATCCGGATGGCCGCAGAGGGGAATTTCGTGCGCTACCTTCCCGGCGACCGGAGTTTCACCGAGAACCCTGAGGCAAATCTCAGCGCCGCGCAGCGTGCCGGGCTCGCGAAGGTCGCGGAGTTCATGCAGAAGTTCGACGGTACCGGGGTTCAGAAGGCGCTGGACGGCGCGGTCTTCAACCTCCTCGACCGGATCGTCGTCTTTCCGGTCGAGGATGAGCACAAACTCACCGACGGCAAGGGCAGGGTTCTCCCCGACGCGTTCCTCATGAAGCGCGGGTCGACCTCCCGCGACCTCGCCTACCAGGTTCACACCGACATCGGTGAGGGATTCCTGTATGCCATCGATGCAAAGACCGGGATGCGGATCAAGGACACCCAGGAACTGAAGAACGGCGACATCATCAAGATCGTCAGCGTCCGGAAGTGAATCCCCGGACGGAGAGGCGGGCCGCCTCTCCCCCGTCCCCCGGAGAGCGAACCAGCACTCCCGGTGTGCTGGTATAAATCGATAGGCATTTATATAGATTTGAGAAATATTCGATCATCATGAGCGGCGAGGTCTACCAGGCGCAGGTCCTCCGGAACTTCTTCGACACCATCACCGGAACGGACAGGAACCTGACCCGGATCTACATGTGCGTGATGAGCCTCGCCAAACTCCGGATGGAGTCCCCTGAGAGGATGACGTTCCTCGTGGACCAGCTCCGCAAGTCCAAACAGAAGCGGGAACTCTCGGTCGATATCATCGATTATATGTGCGATGTGGCGCGCGATCTCGAACTCGTCACCGTCCAGACAGCGTTTGGTGTGAAAGACATCAATGCGGTGACCGACGAGTTCAGCGGGATTAGCCTCGATTCGCTCTGATTTTTTTGCCCGGGGAGGTGTCCGGGCGGTTTGAACGTTTTCCAGGGAGTTGTGGCTCTCCTCGGCTGATCCCTGGTACACGTTACGGTTTGGAAACGCGACTGCCGGAAGGTGCGAAGAACAACGCCCGGAGTTTGAGAAATCCAAAGAGTTTCGAGTGGTAGCGGACGAAGCGGTCAGGCGAGGAAACTGCCCAATATAGTGGACCGTGGGGGAATCGCCATTGGGTGAGTGCGACTGGCCGTAGGGTGCGACGTTCCAACGGAACGGAACTGGAGCATCGTCAGGTGTGGGCCAGGACCATGAGCACCGTTAGGTGCGAGGGGTTTCAGGGGAGGGGGGATGTTCCCCCCTCAAAACTCTTCGAGTTTCTCATGCTCGCTGCGCTTGCACTCCCCTTTGTCCCCACCCCCTCATGGCGATGTCCGGTGGAAATCCGTGGATGGGATTTGGGGCCGAGCGGAAGGTGCGACGTTTCGCCGGAAAGCGATGGCCCGAAGGATCGGAGCAAGAGCACCCTCAGGTGGGAGCTGCGTAACCCTACAGGCTTCCAATGGACGCCCGCGCCCTCCTCATATTATCGTTGTCTTCCAGCCCCATGCCGGTACATGGTAAAAAAGTATGCCCCTCTGCAGGATGAGTCCACAAGATCAACGCAAGCCGGATCCCGGCGTGCCCGAGCAGATCCGCCCGGGATGCCGTAGGCGAAGAGGAACGCCGTGCCGGGGATCGCCATGGTTGGAATCACGCAAGAACTCGAACGTTGTCCGGGGCGCGAGGGGAGAAGGGGTATCGGTGCCCTTCCAGGATCTCTTCGCAGCACGTTCTCCCGACGATCGGCGGCGCTATCGTTATCAGACCCCGGAAGACGTCGCCCTCAGTCAGTTCGCTCATGCAGCCAGTTTTTCTTTATATGACTCCAGGATCTGGATGATGAACCGCTGGTGCTCCTCAAGCGCCTGCTCGTCTTCGGGTGAGGTCTCAATACCGACGGCGTAGAGCAAGATCAGGGCGTTATCGAGGTCGAGCGCGGTTGAATCTTCGATCTGGTCATCCGAGATGTGGATGGCGAGATCGCCATAATCCTCCTCAGTGAAGACATGCTCCGGGTTCGCCGTCACCCGGGACTCGGCGAAGCCGCCGGCACGCTCCCGGAAGATCAGGAGCGCGCGCTCCAGCGTTACGGGGCGCGGGGTGATCGCGTCGAGCCGGGCAAGCGCCTCCGTGCTCTTCTCCATCGCGTTCGCATAAAGCCCGAACTTATACGTCAGCAGGGACTGTGCGACCAGATGGCCGGTCTCCTCGTCGATAACAGCGAGGAGCGGCTTGAGCCTGATGATATACTCATTTAACATCTGCTTCATTGTCTTCTCCTGTAGTTTCGGCGTGTTAAACACTTTCTCTACCCGAACTGCAAGGAAGGTGATCGTTGCCGCGAAGACCGTCTGCACGATTACGCCGCCCGAACTGATCTCATTCGGTATGACCAGGATGAGAAACGCGAAAAGCGGCGTGAAGAGCGAGACGAGATCTCGCCGGGGTTTTTGGTAGGCCTGGTAGCAGAGGATGCATGAGGCGATTACGCATCCTATGACACCTGCCCAGACGGCGTAGGGAAAGTCGACGGATGCGAGCAGCAGCTCGATCCCGATTCCCAGAAATGCGATTGCAGGAACTGCTATCCAGGGGAGTGACCCTACTCCGGGTGTTATGTTGTTTTTCGTCATCGACCGTCCTTGTAACATGATTATACGCAGAGGGTAAACAGGGTTTCCCTTCGCACTCTTCGAGTGCTCAAGCTCCGGCTCTGACGACCCGTCGCATCCCCGGGAGCGGCGCCTCGCCGATCAAGGGGATAGAAGATCGGGTACCTCGACTTCCACATCCCGGCCGGTGAGAGCAGCCGTGCGCGACCGGATTTTCTCGTTTTCCGTAGCGTAAGAGGCCTGTAACGTCTCCCGCTGGCTCTCCGCCCGTTCCTTCGCGGCAGCCTTTGCCTCGGCCTCCCGGCGCAGCCCCGGGAGCGCGCCCTCAAGGCGTTCCTCCTCGACCACCACAGGGAGCGCGGCCAGAGCCTCCTGCTCTGCCGCCCGCTTCATCCGAACGTCCTGTTGCTGCTCCAGCGCCTGCTTCATCGCGGCAGGCAGGGTCTCGGCATCGGAGAAGAGACGAATTTCGTCCTGGTTCTTGAGAGCGAGTTCCTCGCGCTGGATCATGGCGAGAATGACCGGCATCGCCGCTTCGGTCGGTTTGACCGGGTCTTTTCCATTATCCCCATACGCGTCGAGTGCCCGGTCGATTGACGCGACTATCGTGCTCTCCGCTGTCTTTTCCGCCACCTTCCCGGCCTTCCGGAAGACGTGGGCGGCAGTGATCTGGAGGGTTGCAATCTCCCGCCCGCCCTCCTCGTCCATGGCGTCGAGCACCCGGATCTTCTCCTTGATCTCCTGTTTGCGGGCATAGTCCGGGCGCTGTTTGAGGGCCGCGAGTTCTTCTTCCGTCTTGTGGATCGCACTCTCCGCCTCCGCGAGTGCCGCCCCGTACTCCCTGACCTGACTGTCGGCGGCGGCATACTCCTCGCGGATCCGGGAGAGGGTTGCATGCGACTCCCGAACGTCCTCCACCTGCCGGCGGCCGTCACGCGCCCGGGCGAGGGGCTCGTTCATCGTGTTGACTTCCCGCCCCAGATCTTTGACGGCTGCGCGCACCTCCTTCATCTCGTCTGGGTAAAAGGAGGAGAGGTACTTCCCCTGCCCCTTCAGCGCCTTGAGTGAGCCCTTCAGGATCTCGGCGGCGGTCGCGTAGAAGGTCTCCGGGTCGCCGGAAGGCTCGCGGGAGAGGATCTGGGTCATCGACTTCGTGAACTGGGGAAGCGCCTTTCTGGAGATATCCTGGAGCCGGGGGTGGATCTCCTCATCGCCTTCGGCCGTCTCCATACGGGCGACCGCCCCCCTGAGATGGTCGAGGGTGCCGTGGATTGCCTCCTGGGACGGTGCCGTCGCTTCGGAGAGTTCGTGCCCGATCTCCTCTGCGCGGGCATCAAGCCACACGGGAAGGGCGTCAAATGAGAGTTTCAGGCTCTCTTCCACCGGTTCGGTTCGCCGGAAGAGGTCTCGCAGTTGCTTGAACATGACTCATCCGATTAGGACGGGCGTACCCATCAGGGTTCCGCCCATCAATCGCTCCCCGCGATCTGTTGCAGCCGTTCCACGCCATGGATCTCCTGGATGACGTCCACCACGGCGGGGGGAACCAGGTGCTCCCAGGCTTTGCCGTCAAGCATCCGCTGCCTGATGGCGGTGCCGGAGTGGGTCAGCCGCTCATGCATGTTCGGTGACCGGACGTCCACCCCGGCCTCAGTGAAGAGTTGCACGACGAGGGGGTTTGCCGAGTAGACCGTATCGAACGGCGGGGTCATTGCCCGGACATGAGCGACCCAGAGGGCGTTGCGCTGGACATCCTCAAGCGGGATGACGTAAAACGGGCATTTGAGGCTGGAGAGTGAACGTATGAGCATAAGCACCCGCTCTCCTGCCGTGAAAGGGTTCGCCAGGGTGTGGGAGATCTGGGCGCTCCCTATCCCGATGACAATCTCATCAACCCTGCAAGCCATCTGCTCCAGCACCGACTGGTGCCCGTTGTGGTAGGGCTGGAACCGCCCGACGTAGAACCCGCGGCTCATTCTCGACTACCCCCGTGTGCGATCTGCGCGGCAAACGCGCCTGCCGTGAATCCGGCGTCGATGTTCACGACCGCAAGCACCGAACACGCCTGGAGCATGCTCGCAAGCGCCGCTTCCCCGCCGCCCATGTAGCCGTAGCCGGTGCTCACGGGAACACCGATTACGGGGTGGTCGACAAGCCCCGCGACGATTGCGGGGAGCGTTCCCTCCCGCCCGGCGGCTACGACGAAGACGTCGGCCGGAATCAGGTCTTTGAGCGCCGAGAAGAGGCGGTGGATCCCCGCCACCCCGACGTCGTAGGCTGTCCTGACCTCGCACCCCATCTCCTCGGCGATCAGCTTCGCCTCTTCGGCGACGGCGATGTCTGATGTCCCCGCCGTGAGGATGGCGACGGTTCCGCCCCGGAGTGGGACGGGCTCGTCCCCTGTCGAGAGGATGACCGCCCGTGCCGCTTCCCGGTGCTCCATCCGGACATCCGGCGGCAGCCGGGCCCGCAGGGTATCGAGGTGCTCGGGCGAGACCCTTGTTCCGACGCACCGGCCCGCCGCCTTCACCTGCGCGAGCATGATCTCTGCAAAGGCTTCCGGCTCCTTACCCTCGGCGAGCACCACCTCGGGCATCCCGCAACGGATGCTCCGCCCGGCGTCGATCCGGGCTATGCCGTCGATCATCTCGATGCGGAGCCCTTCGAGGGTGTCCGCCGCCTCGTCCTCAGATATCTCACCGTTACGATACATCCGGAGGATGTCCCTGATGGTGGCATTCGGCAGCATAGTTTGATAACAAAAATAGGGGTGGAAGTATAATATTACTTCATCTCATGTCCTATCTTGCCTATGTTGCAGGGTTCGGTGTTGCCGTCACTGTTTTCCTGTGGCTCCGTGACCTGCGGATATTTTACCGCACCGGTCTTCCCGGCTACCGGAAGGCGGCGTACCTCGGGGTTCCCTTCACGGCGCTTGCTCTGCTTGGTTTTCTCGTGACCGCATACACTGAAGCGTGGGAACTCCTCGGCCTCGGGCTGGTCCTCCTGGCCCTCTACCTCCAGGGCCAGGTCGACCGGGAGAACGTCTGGCACGGCGAAGGCGCCCGCGAGCGGTTCTTCGGCAGGGCGGAGCGCACAAATGATAAGGGTTCACGCAAGAGACTTTAGTTCAGGAGAATACTGAATGCTTCAGAAACCACGGGGAACACGGGACTTTTTACCCGACGAGATGGAACGGCGTCGGCTGATCGAGCGGCGGATGCGGGACGCGGGCCGCCGGTGGGGATACCGCGAGGTCTGTACGCCTGATTTCGAGCACCTCGAACTCTTCACGATGAAGTCCGGCGAAGGGATCATCCAGGAGATGTACGTCTTCGAGGACAAGGGCGGGAGAAAGATGACGCTCCGGCCGGAGGTGACCGCAGCAGTCCTCCGGATGTACGTTAACGAGGGCAAGGTGCTCCCGAAACCGCTCCGCTGGTGCTACTTCGCCGACTGCTTCCGCTACGAGCGGCCGCAGAAAGGCCGTTACCGGCAGTTCTGGCAGTTCGGCGTCGAGCTGATCGGTGCGGATACGGCGAGCGCCGACGCCGAGGTGATCATGCTTGCCGACGATACCCTTCGGTCAAGCGGCGCCACCTTTGACCTCCACGTCGGCCACCTTGCGCCGATGAAGCATCTCCTCTCCGGGCTCGATCCCGGCGACCAGCGGGCGATCATGGCGTATCTCGACAAGCACGACCAGAAAGGGCTCGAGACGGCGCTGGTCGAGAAGAACCTCACCCACCTTGCCGAGCCCCTTGCGGCGCTCGGAGAGTGCCGCACCGTCTCCGAGGTCTTCGAGGTCGCGGGCGACGTCCCCGAGCGCGCGCGGATCGAAGAGACGTTCTCGCTCCTCGACTCCCAGAATATCGATTACCGGCCCGACTTCGGAATCGCCCGAGGGCTCGACTACTATACGGGAATGGTTTTTGAGGGATTCGCGAAGAACCTCGGCGCGGAGAACCAGATCCTCGGCGGCGGCACCTACCGTCTCGCCCACCTCTTCGGCGGCGACGACGTGGCATCCTGCGGGTTCGCTATCGGCTTTGACCGGGTCATGGTCTCGATCGGGGAGTTCGAACTCGCCCACGAACCCGTCGTCGGTGTCGTCTGCACACCGGAAGGACGGGCACGGGCGCTCGAGGTCGCCCGGGCCTTCCGGGAGGCGGGGATCCGGGCCGAGGCCGACCTGATGCAGCGCGGGATGGGCGCACAGCTCTCCCGCGCCGCGAAGTCCGCGGATTTCGCCGTGGTTCTCGGGAAGCGCGAGGTCGAGGCAGGCACGGTAACCCTCAAGAACCTCCACTCCGGCGAGCAGCAGGAGAGGAGCCTTGAGGACGCCATCGCCGAGGTGGCACGGCATGGTGCTTGCTGAAGACCTCGCCAAACAGCAGCGGAGCATCAGCGTCGCGGAGTTCTTCGAGAAGAACAAGCATTTGCTCGGTTTCGATTCCCCAACGCGGGGCATCATCACCACCATCAAGGAAGCGGTGGACAACGCGCTCGACGCCTGCGAGGAGGCGGAGGTGCTCCCCGACATCTTCGTCGGCATCAAGAAGGTCGACGCCGAGGTCTACCGGATAACCGTCGAGGACAACGGCCCCGGCATCGTGCCGGAGAACGTCCCCCCGGTCTTCGGGAAACTCCTCTACGGCTCCCGGTTCCACCAGATCCGGCAGAGCCGCGGGCAGCAGGGTATCGGGATATCGGCGGCGGTGCTGTATGCGCAGCTCACCACGGGCATCCCGACGCAGGTCGTCTCCCGGACGGGGGCGAAGGCGAGAGCGCACCGGTTCGAGCTGATGATCAAGACCGAGACCAACGAGCCGGAGATCGTCACCCACGAGGAGATCGACTGGGACCGGACGCACGGGACACGGATCGAGATCCAGTTCAAGAGCACCCTCGCCGCGAAGAAGCGGCTGGTGGACTACCTCCGCCTCACGGCGATCGTCAACCCACACGCCCGGATAACGGCCGATATCGACGGCGAGGTGACGACGTTCGAGCGGGTATCGGGCGAGGTCCCGCCGTGCCCGAAACCCATCCTCCCCCACCCCCACGGGATCGAGTTCGGCGCCCTAAAAAGGATCGCCGCCGCGAACACCGGGACGGTTGAGGAGTTCCTCATCGGCAGTTTCTCCAAGGTCGGGAAGAAGACCGCGGACGAGATGATCGCGCTTGCCAACCTCAAACCCGCCCGGAAGGTGAACAAACTCGAGTCGGATGAACTCAAACGTCTCCTCGACGCCATGCAGGCCGTGAAGGTCCCGGCCCCGCCGGCGCAGCAGTGCCTCTCCCCCATCGGCGAGGACCTGATCTGCAAGGGGCTCGAGAAGGAGATCCAGCTCGACTTCATCAAGGCCCGCACCCGCCCGAGCACCGTCTACGGCGGGCACTCGTTCATCATCGAGGCGGCGATCGGCTATGGCGGCAAGGTTCCCGCCGAGGGCACCGCCCAGCTCTTCCGGTTCGCAAACCGCGTCCCGCTCCTCTACCAGCAGGGCGCCTGCGCGATCACGAGCTGTGCCTCCCAGGTGAACTGGAAGAGTTACGGCCTCTCGCAGCAGGGCCTTCCCATGGGCCCGGTGCTGATCATGGTTCACGTGGCGTCCACGAACGTTCCCTTCACGAGCGAGAGCAAGGACGCGGTCGCGTCTATCCCGGAGATCGAGCGGGAGGTCGTCCTCGTCCTCCAGGAACTCGGTCGGGAGCTCAAGACCTACCTCTACCGGCGGGACAAGAAGAAGCAGCAGGACGACCGCGCCCGGGCGATATGCTCGGTCATCCCCGAGATCGCCGCGAAGGTGAGCGAGATCGTGGAACTCCCTCTGGTGGACACCTCCCCGATCGAGGGAAAGATCATGCGCAAGGTCGTCGCGAAGAAACGGACGGTCGACGGGAAGGTCCGTATCGACGTGAACAACTACACCGCGAAGGAAGTCACCCTCGTCCTCTACAACCTCTCCCGCGATGCGGCGGAAGACGCGAAGCCCCGGCCGGATTTCGTGGACAGTATCGACGGGGAGTACAACAAGGTCTGGCGGTGCACGCTCGACCCCGGTGAGGCCTGGCAGATCGTCTACACGGGATCGGGCGACGGTTCGGTCGATCTGCGCGGTGTGGAGGACGGCAGGAAAGTGGTGGTGGATCTCGATGTCTAGGGAAGAGATGGATGCACTGGCAAAGGAGCGGCTCGTCGGTATCGCCCGCACCTGGTACGACCAGATGCGGGACGGCATCGTGCCGTTCATCCGGCTGCCGACGCGGACGAAGCGGAATATCGCGTACGACGATGCGAGCGAGGTCTGGAAGTACGGCGAGCGGGAGAGTACCCGGGCGGCGTCGACCGAGAAAGGGGCGGTTCATCTCCTGAAGATGGCCTACCTCATCGGGTTTCTGAAGCAGCAACTCGTGGAGAACCGGTCGTCGACCCTGAGAGAGTTGTATTACATCTCGGAAGGCTGGAAGAAGGCGAAGTTCGGTGCCCAGGACGAGAGCAACCATCTCATCGAAGACCTCGAGATCATCACCGAGGTGCAGCGGGAGGCGTTCCACCTCCGGCCGGAGGAGGACGGGGCCTCGGTCTTCGGGCCGTTGCGGATCCGGGAGACCACCCGGCGCGGTGTCAAGGAGATGCACTGCCAGGAGGATGTCGGGGAGGCTGGCTACCCCATCCCGAACAACGTCGACAACCTCGAATTCGTCGACCATGACGCGAAGTTCGTCATCGCCATCGAGACCGGCGGTATGTACGCCCGTCTGATGGAGAACGGGTTCGACGAGGAGTACGGGGCGGTCCTGGTCCACCTCAAGGGGCAGCCGGCACGTTCGACGCGGAGAGTCCTGCGCAAGCTCAACGACTCGCTCAATCTCCCCATCGTGGTCTTCACCGACGGCGACCCCTGGTCCTACCGGATCTACGCGAGCGTCGCCTACGGCTCGATCAAGAGCGCCCATATGTCGGAACTTCTCGCGACCCCCCAGGCGCAGTTCATCGGCGTGCAGCCCTCCGACATCTCCGATTACAACCTCCCCGCCGACCACCTCACCGAGCAGGATGTCAGCGCCCTGAAAGCGGAACTGACCGATCCGAGGTTTGCGACCGACTACTGGAGGAGCCAGATCAACCTGCAGCTCGAGATGAAATTGAAGTCGGAACAGCAGGCGTTCGCGAGCAGGGGGCTCGACTTCGTGACGAAGGAGTACCTGCCGACGAGGTTGTCGGAGATGGGGATTATCTGAGGGGACAGAGATCGAAGAGATGGCGCAGGGAGCGGCTCCGGGATATTCTTTCGGGAATGGGAGCCGCTTTCGGGCCGGGAGCGTGAACGGCAGTCCTCATGCACGGGCAATCTCCAGGCACCAGGCACATACGGGGCCAGCACATGATCCTCCCATATGTCCTTCGGCAGGGGGTAGCCACTGCAGGACACCGGGTTCTGCCGCAGGGAAGGGTTAATGAGCAGGGATGACGCAACCCTCTTTGCCGGCAGGTCTGATTATATGTGAGACTGACCCGCTGTGAGGGGTCGGCCGATGGGGAGGTGAAAGGGAGAAGTGGATGGTATTGACAGAGAGCGGATCATCGGTCAGATCCGCCGATGCCTGGACGGCAGGGAGGATATACTGCTCGGATACCTCTATGGCTCTTTCCTCCGCCATGCCGAGTTCCACGACATTGATATAGCGTTGTTTGTCTCCGGGGAGAGAGAACCCTATGAACTCTACAAATATACCATGGGCATTGCATCCGACCTTGAGCGATGCATCACGCCGAGGTATGAGATCGATCTCCGTATCCTGAATGATGCGCCCGTCGAGTTCCAGTATGAGGTGGTGAAGACCGGCCGTCTTCTTGTCTCCCGGGATGAGGACACGCGCATCGCTTTTGAGGCCGGCGTGATTGCGCAGTTCCTCGATCTGAAATATCTCTACGATACGATTGACAGAGGTCTCCTAGCCAGGGTGGGAGAATGAGGCTTTTTCATCATATGCGGGAACTGGAGGAGGCTCTGAGAGACTGGGAGCGGTATCAACGCATCCCAAAGAAGCAGTTCCTGCAGGACCGGGATACACAGAATATGGTTCACCATGCCATGCTGCTATCCATCCAGTCCGCACTCGACATAGCAACTGATGTGATTGCAGAGGAAAGGTTGAGAAAGCCGTTCACATACCGGGAGACATTCGAGGTCCTCGCCGGTGAGGGGATTATCCCTGAATCTCTTGCAAGGGATCTCTCAAACCTGGCAGGATTCCGAAACGTGCTCGTCCATATCTATTGGAACCTGGATCTCAAGCAGGTGTATGCGATCCTGCAGCATGATCTGACCGTCCTCCGGACATTCTCCGTTGTCATGAAGGAGCACGTTTCAGAGAGCGATTCCGCCGATCCAGGTGGATTTTTCTGAGCCCTAGCACCCTCCTCACCCGAACTCCGCGAGCGCCACTACCGGCACCCCCTCCAGGTCGTCGAAGACCGTCGGGTAGACCCGGAGGATCCATGGCTCCTCGATCAGCCGGCCGTACGAGAGATCCACGTCCTCGAGGAGGAAGATGTGCGGGGAACCGCAGAGGAACGCACGATGGGCCTCTGCACCCTCCTCCGGCTCTGCCGGGACGGCGATGGATATGGTGTCGATCCCGAACAGCCTGAGGCCCGGGTTCTCCATGCGGAGGAAGCCCGGAACCTCGTGGTGCACCCATGGATGCTCTCTCGCGTAGGCATCCGGGTCGCTCTCCCGGAGCCGGCCGCTCCCGGTCCTGATGAAGAGCGCGCGCGACGCCCGGATCGCATCGAGATAGGGAAGGAGATCGTAGATCCGGATCGATTCTGCTCCCGTCTTCGGGATCGCGATGCACCGCACGGGCTCAAAAACCGCCTCCGGCGCAAGGAGGGCTCTGACCGAGCCCCCGTCCAGGCAGAAGTGCCGGGGGAGGTCGATGTGCGTCCCGGCGTGGCTGGAGAAGGTGATCAGGCTCTTCTCCTCCGCATCGCCCTTGTCGAATGACTTCGTGCGGGTGATCGCGAGCGGTTCCGTTCCGGGGTAGAGGGGCGCTCTCCGGTTCAGGGGGTACGAGATCGGGATGAGCATATGTTCTCCCGTAGGTACTCCCGGAGTTCATGAAGGTTCTCCACGATCCCCTCCACCCCCGGCCGGCCGATAAACCGGTTCGGGTCGCCGGGCGGGATTCTCGCCACGAACCGAACGCCCGTCTCGTATGCCGCCTGCCAGTCGTTCGGGGCATCGCCGACGAAGAGAGCCTCTTCCGGCGCGGCGCCGGTCTCAGCGAGGATCTCCCTGATGCACTCGGCCTTCGTCTTCGGCGAGCCGTAGATCCGGACAAAGAATCCGGTAAGGTCCCGGCGGCGGGCGATCTCCTGCATCTCGCCCTCCGGGGTTGCGGAGACGATGTAGAGCGGAAGCCGCCGGGAGCAGTCCCGGAGGAGGTCTTCTGCGCCCGCGACGTAGGGTACGGTGAGCATGGCGTCGAAGATAAGCCCGACGTATTCGTTCGCAAGCCGCTCCTCCTGCTCGGGAGAGAGGTCTTCGTGGAGGATGTTTGCGTAGATGTGGCGGAACTTGTCGTACCGGGACATCCCGCCGTTCTCGAGGTGGAAGGCGATGATTGCGTCGAGGTGTTCGGAGGGCGCGAAGGAGAAGATCTTTTTGAACGCAGCGGTCTTTAAGGGGAGGGATTCGACGACGACGCCGTCGAAGTCGAGGATGAGGGTGGCGAGCATGGTAGTTATCTCATCGATTGCCGGTGCATTAAGACCTCTTAATTTGAGGGTGTAGTCTCTTGGTGAAGGGACACCGCTCTCCTAGCGTGCGCATGGGGTCTTCCCGCTCTGCCCTTTCACCCTACAGAGATAAACATTGTAATCCCAGATTATTCATCCGAGATTTATCGGCGATCATTGATGGATTAAGTAGCGAAGCAAATGGTATGGCTCTTTTGAGGGTTTTGAGGCGTCATTCTGCCATTTGGATCGCCATCTTGTATAAGTATGTAACATGACGCATTGAACATGTAACTTTATTTTATCAGTCTTGAAACGGATTTTAAGTGTTAATAGTGTTCATCATTTTCGATGGCCATATATATTTGTTTGCTAGAATATTACCAACCCTAGGGAATTGCATGTCAGGTGATAAGATAGTTTACGTCGGGATGAGTGCAGATATAATCCACTCCGGCCACTTAAATGTAATCCGCCGAGCCGCAGAGTTGGGTAAGGTCACTGTTGGTGTCCTAACCGATGTTGCAGTAGCAAATTACAAACGCCTGCCTTATATGACTTATGAGCAGCGCAAGGAAGTTGTTGCTAGTACGTATTATTGTCAGGAATGCTTTCAATACTATAGTGGTTTAGTGAGCAAAATTCGGGAGTGATATGTCTTTTATAACAAAAATATTAGATTTCTCCAAAGACAGTCCAATTGTTTACCCGTTATTGGTATTGTATCAATTCATCCTCATATTTTTTAGATTTGTGGACTTTATGTGGCCAAAAGAAGACAACCTTCTGGTTTTCTCAGGTCAGGCAGGCCAAAAACTTTCCGGAAATAGTAAATATCTTTTCCAAAAATTTATTGAGCATTATAGTGATGAGTTCCAGACAGTGTGGATCACCCGCAATCAATCATTAGTCGAATCCAAGTATTCGGAACGATCCAAAAACTGCCGAGCTGTGTATCAGTACTCATTGGATGGAATACTAACACTCCTTCGCGCAAGAGTGATATTTTATGTGATGGGGGGAGCAGATATACCATTCGTCGCCTTTTCGCAAAAGACAATTACGATCCAGTTGTGGCATGGGGTACCGATAAAGAGGATAGGTGTTACACAAAAACTTGAAAGCAACAAGCGCTTTTCATTCGCTAGGTTTTTAGAAACCCCTCAATTTACATACTGGATCAGTAGTTCTGCTATCGATAGGAATTCAACTGCGCTCTGCTCAGGGTTGCCAATTGATAGGGTGGTGATAACAGGATATCCTCGTAATGACTACTTAGTCGAACAAAAGAAAGCACCATCATCAGAAATCTTAGTCCGCTTCCCGTATTTACAAAAGAAGATTATCCTTTATGCTCCAACGTGGCGAGAGAGAGCGAAAACTCGATTTTTTCCATTTGATGACTTCTGCTTAGGAGAGATCAAAGCATTTCTCGAAACAAACGATGCATATCTACTCTTGCGAAGTCACCGGATGGATGATATCTCTGCAAGAGTCGAAAAGAACAGCGATGGGCCTCTCACTGGAGATAGAGTAATTGCTGCGACCTCTGATGTATTTGAAGATGTACAGGAGCTCTTACCCTTCGTTGATATCTTGATCAGTGATTATTCAAGCATATGGGTAGATTATTTGCTCTTGGATCGGCCACTGATCTTTGTGCCATATGATCTTGAAAGTTACGAGAATGATCGTGGACTGTTGTATGACTACTATCAAATCACCCCTGGACCTAAAATTTCAACAAACAAGGAACTTATTGAGGCAATGCAAGAATATATCCATAATCCAGAAAAAGATTCAGAAAAGAGAGCATGTATCAGAGAAATTTTCCATAAATATGAGGATGGGTTGTCATACATGCGAATATATGAGATAATAAAGAGGTGCAAGTGACCAATTCGATAGCATTATTGGAAATCACTGATAACTCTTCTGCCAAGTCATTCATCCCACATTCCGCAGATCTTTTTTCATAAGTTTTCGACGGAGTTGGAACTCTGTCATCACATAGACAAAGAGGCAGAGTAGCATGATCATCGCCAGTGCCTAGATCCAGGAGGGGTCCCTAAGATAGATCTTCGCCACCCGGAACGAGGGATCCTTGAGGGACCGGAACCCTGTTCCACCGTACCCTGCTCTTTGTAGTTCGCCAAGAGTTCGCCCGGCAAGAGTTCCAGGTCATTCGTCGCCAGAACAAACCGACCGAGTTTCAGTCGGAAGTGGTCGACAACCCCGGGGTTGTACCCAATCTCTGCAGCGACTGTCTAGACCGTCTCCACCGGTTCGTCCGCCTTCGGCAGACCGCGTATCTTTGTCTTCTTCCGGGCGATCGTCTGAACATCCATCGAGGTGAAGCAGAACTGCTGGTTTTCCTGCAGCCACTTCGGTAACGTCTCAGATCTTCTGTAATTTGCCTGAGCCCCGTCTCCTTGCCTGATCATTCCTTCTCCATGGTCAAATACCTTCTGCCGGTGACCCACTCCTCGTTGATGTCCATCAGGATAGATCCGAC
>NZ_VCYI01000016.1 GCF_030464365.1 Methanoculleus methanifontis
CGTTCTCCTGATCGGAAAGATAATCTTCGATTAACGCTAAGGGATCCATGGCCCTGTTTCTCCTTTGTCCAAATCTAGGTTGGATCCAGGGCCAATTCAATTTTACAGAACTTTCGTTACGCTACCCCACTTCTCGGCAGCGATCCGGGCATCCGGTTCGCAGGCGAACTCCCGTGCCCTGAGTTTTCGCAGCGATGTTTCAGCTTTCTTTTTGTCATTCTCCAGCCGTTTCTCGAACGTCTTCTCTTGCTGCCCCTGCATCGGCACCGAATGGGTAGACAACCCATTTTTGCGGGATGCTCGCATACTTGGACGCATGCTCCGCATACTGGTAGTGGTCATCCGTACACGGCTGCAGGGGGAGAACTGCGGCAACGAGAACCTTCACCTCGTTCAGGGTCGCCAACACCCGACCGATCCAGAAGGTATGGGTGCCAAGCGTGGCGAGGTTCTCGGCTGTATAGAACGCGGCATCGACGATGTGGTAGACTTGGTCCGGGTGTTGCAAACTCTCGGTCAATTGCGTGATGATCGCCAGCATCGTCTTCTTATCGGACTCGTTCCCGGAGAAGGTCTGCAGGAAGAGCGGGATGCCGTGCCGATATCCCGAGGATGAACTGCTTGAGAGCCCATCGGCCGTCCCAAGGACGGCCGTAGGTGATGGTCATATCGCGAGAGTCGAAGTCGGCGTCATACTCGCCGCTGACGCTGAAGGCGGTGGTGTCGACGTGGAGGCAGTGCGTGCCGTAATCACTGGCGAGCAGGCATGCCGCGACGATCACGTTGAAGAGTTCTGTCGGGCCGTACGCGGCGATCACGTCGAGCGTCCTGCCCAAGACGTCGTCATTGAGGTGGTCGATCGTCACGCCGTCGCCGAGGAGCCGGTCAACGGCGATGTCCGAGAAGACTCCGGATACAGGTAAAGACGCCGTTCCACGAATCCGAGACCGTTGAGCACATGACCTTGATGATATCTCCCTAGATGAGGTAGTGCTGCCGTGTCTCGGGAATGGCACGGTCAATGACCGCGCGATGCCGAGGGGGTCGAAGGCGCTGGCGACGATCCCGCGATGACCGATCGAGATGTAGGATCCTTCGATGAAGTCAGCAGAGGCTTTCCTAAAAGTACAAGGATCTTGCAGTTTGATAATTCAGTGAAGAGGAAACGATCCGGCGAAAGGTGGGGTACCAGGTCAAGGAGATCAAAAGCAAGACGATTCTCCATAACATGATGAAGGCAGGTTAAACAGTCGTGATTGTTGTTGTCTGGGAGGAATTCAACAGAGCCATTAAATTTTGAGGAGGGATCGTAACCATCGAATGGGATGCACGAAGACTAATTCGGTAAAACCTAAGAGGATAGATAGCACAATTAAAGGTAGGCAGATATATGATATCTTACCAAGATTGCTGTACTTCATGTTATAGTATAACCGCGATGTACTAACCCAGTAATAATGCTGCAATGCCTGTTTTAAATCGTGTTTCTTCTCAACATGCTTATGAATGAATATATCATTTATTGATATGGCATTAGTCAGCCCTATATCCTTTACTTTTTTTGCAAGAATCCTCTCCTCACAATATAAAAAAGTTTCCTCATCTAGAAGATCAACTTCCTTAAGTACGGTAGATCTTATGACAAAACAAGATCCTGGGATAGTATCCACATAATAGATACCTGGATTAACATGACTAATATTTGAGAATGTATCGTACTTCACAGGGTTGTACATGCGCCTTAATAGCCCGCTACTCAAAAAGACATCATCAAGGTTTGACGGGATTTTCCACGCTATCGATGCCACATGTAAAGTGCTGTGACGATCTAGCATGATCCCTGTTATTGCAGCAATTTTCTGATCGGCTTCCAAATATCCCATCATATTTCTGAAATAATCTTCAGCAACCTCGACATCTGGATTCATGATGGCAATATATGGAGATTTCAGAGTCTCAAGTGCATACCTTATACCAACGTTATTTCCTGATGCGTAACCTAAATTGCACTCGTTTCGAATCAAGTAAACATTACTGCAACTCCCAAACCGAGCCATCAAATGGTTATATGAGTCATCTGGAGAGCCATTATCAACAATTATAATCTGAACATTATCTTTGATATCGAGAAGTTGCGCAACCAAATTCTCTGTGTCATTCAACGAACAATAGTTAAGAATGATTATCGAGGTCTTTACTTGCATGGAGTTTCTCCCAGGTAACGTCTCAGATCTTCTGTAATTTGTCTGAACTCCGTCTCCTTGCCTGATCGTTCCTTCTCCTGGTCAATTCAAGAAGACTATTCCACGATACAAGATGCATGCGCAATCACTCCAAGAGTTCATTAAACTGCCACGCGTCGTTCTGATCCGGAGATATTGCGACAGCTCCATGATTATACTGTACCGTTTCTCCTTATTGCCTTGATGATATATTGAGTGGCTAAGAACGATCCTCCTGGCAAATACCTGCCCACAGAGTGATTCAGGCGCCTATCGATGTTACCGAGGTGCCCTCCCCCAAACTTCGGTTGCACCGAGACAACACCCAGACCCGCTTTATTAAAAAGGCGATACATCTCCCTTCGCGTGAAAAACCGGAGATGCGAACGATCTAGGATCCCTGCGTCTGCATACTCAAACTTGTCGTATAACACTAAGTCAAGCAGTATCCTGTAGTTCTTAACGTTTGGAATACTGGCGATTATATATCCCGTGCTCTTGAGATATAAGGAGTACCGCTCTAAAATAGCGGCAGAGTTCACGAGATGCTCCAGAACATCAGCAAAGATAATGTAATCAAAGTAGCCTTCTTCAAAGGCCGGCTCAATCTCTTCTACGTCACCAACCAGAATGGCATCAAGTCGGTTGCAATTATCCTGTAAGATATTATAGTTTAACTCTATCCCGATGATCTCTTGGGCTTTGTTAAGCTCTCGCAGTTTGATTAGCGTGTTTCCAGTTCCACAACCGACTTCCAGTATTCTGTGAGCTCCATCAGGGATTAGAGAGATGATATCCCATCGAACACCAGAGAAATAATGATTGCTTTTACCACGGTATAATTCGGTTTTGGACATAGTTTTCACCGAATGACGCTGCTTTCGGAACCTGCACACAGATAGGCACAGATCAACTATTATTACCCCCATCGATAGCCTTTGAGGGACAGTCTGCTAATTCAGGACTGAAATTTCCAGCAGTGCCCTGCCAGACACCATGACTTTGAACCATCACACTCGCCCTTAACAAACTCTCGAACGTCCCAGCATCGCTCCAGAACCCCTCCAGCACCGAGAACTCCATCGCGCTCCGCCGGATGTAGGCGTTGTTCACATCCGTGATCTCGAGCTCTCCCCGCCCGGACGGCTTGAGGGTCCTGATGATCTCAAAGACCCCGGCGTCGTAGAGGTAGAGCCCGGTCACCGCGAGGTTTGACTTCGGGACCTTCGGTTTCTCCTCAATCCCGATCACCCTGCTCCCTTTCACCTCGGCAACCCCGAAACGCTGGGCGTCGGGGACCTCTTTCAAGAAGATCTTCGCCCCGGACTCGAACGACTCAATGTCCTTTCTGATATCGTCCTGGAAGATGTTGTCGCCGAGGATCACCGCGACGTTGTCCGTCCCAGCCCAGGACTCTGCAAGCCCCAGCGCCTGGGCGATCCCGCCGGCGCCTTCCTGGATTTCATAGGTGAGCCGGACCCCCAGATCTTTGCCGGAGCCCAGCAGCTCGAGGAAGTGGCCCACATGTCCCCGTCCAGAGACGATCATAATATCCTTGATGCCTGCCGCGACGAGCGTCTGGAGGGGGTAGTAGATCATCGGCTTGTCATAGACCGGGAGCAGGTGCTTGTTCGTCACCTTCGTTAGGGGATAGAGGCGGGACCCGGTCCCGCCCGCAAGAATGATGCCTTTCATGGGTACTTTCACCGTAGGGCGCAGGTAGTCTTCCAGCGCCTCCTTCCAGGGGCGCATGGGGCTTGTCTTCGTGTTCACAAGCACCGAGTACGCGGGACGCTTCGCTTTTTGCGGGAACTCGCTGCTTTTGCAGGGAACGACGTTCGGGACGAAGGCCCGGGCAAACTCGTACCACGAGCAGACGCCGTCGTTTGTCGCATGGTAGATCCCCCGCGGACATTCGGCGATCTCGGCCGTCTTTTGGGCCAGGTCCATCGTGTAGGTGGGCTTGCCTACCTGGTCGATCACTATCCGGACGGTCTCGTTCGTCTGCGAGATGTGCCGGATCGTCTCGACGAAGTTCTTCCCGTGCCGGCCAAAGAGCCAGGAGGTCCGGATGATCCGGAAGTCGTCCATGTTCTCCGTAATCTTCTGCTCGCCGCGGAGCTTCGAGGCGCCGTAGACGTTGATCGGGTTCGGCTCGTCGGCCTCGACATACTCCGTCTCCGAGCCGTCGAAGACGTAGTCGGTGCTGTAGTGGACGAGCACCGCACCCACCTCGCGGCAGGCGGCGGCGATGTATCCCGGCGCGTCGCCATTGACGGCAAACGCCGTCTCGGGCTCGTCCTCGCACCCGTCGACGTTCGTGTACGCGGCCGCGTTGATAACGAGGTCGGGTTTTGCATCGCGGATATAGGCCTTCACCGCGGCCTCGTCGGTGATATCGAGGTCCTCATGCCCGCAGAGCCGGGCGCCGGAGAAGAGCGCCGCGAGGTCGTGCCCCAGCATCCCCCCGGCGCCGAGGATCAGGACCTTCGAGAACGTCATGGCGATCGCCCCTTCAGCGGTTGCCACCACCATTCATTCTCTGCGTACCACGCGATCGTCGCCGCGAGGGCGTCATCGAAACTATACGCCGGCTTCCAGCCAAGATTACGAAGTTTCCCGAAGTCCAGCGAGTAGCGGAAGTCGTGCCCTTTTCGGTCGGGGACGTACGCAATCATCGACCCGTCCTTCTCTAGGTGTTCGAGGATTTTTTCGGTGATCTCGAGGTTCGTCTTCTCCGCACCGCCGCCGATGTTGTAGACCTCCCCCGGCTCCCCGTGCCGGAGAACGAAGTCGATAGCTCGGCAGTGGTCGAGGACGTAGAGCCAGTCGCGGACGTTCTTCCCCGTGCCGTAGATCGGGACCTTCTTTCCCTCGAGGAGGTTCGTGGCAAAGAGCGGGATCAGCTTCTCTGGAAACTGGTAGGGCCCGTAGTTGTTGGTGCACCGGGTGACGATCACCGGGAGGCCGTGGGTGATGAAGAACGAGCGGGCCAAGAGATCGGATCCGGCCTTGCTCGCGGAGTAGGGGCTGGAGGGGTTCAGGTTGTCGATCTCGCAAAACGATCCCTCAGGAGTGCTCCCATAGACCTCGTCGGTCGAGACATGGATGAACCGCCTGACACCGTGTTTTTGCGCGTGGTCGAGCAGGGTGAAGGTCCCGAGGACATTCGTCCGCACAAAGGTGGAACCGTCGGAGATCGAACGGTCGACGTGGCTCTCCGCGGCGAAGTGGACGACGGTATCGATCGGGTGGCGAGAAAAGACGGCCGCTACCGTGCCAGGGTCGCAGATGTCGCCATGGAAGAAGGTGTAGTTCGGGTTGTCGGCGACATCCCGGAGGCTCTCCGGGTTTCCCGCGTACGTCAGCGCATCGAGGTTGACGATCGGAGTATCGGGGTGCTCCGTGAGCATGTAACGGATGAAGTTGCTACCGATGAACCCCGCGCCGCCGGTGATGAGTATGGTCATCTTTGTCGCCCCTTCATCCGTGTTTCAGCCCGGGTGCAAGACCCCAGTCGTAGGGGATCTCGTCGGTGTCCGGGGGCAGCCGGAACTCGTCGGGCTCGCTATAGTTGTAGGGCAGGGTCGGGATGCTCACAAAGAACGCCGTCTCGGTGCCGATGCCCTTGAACCCGTGGTAAACACCGGCCGGGACGCTGACAAGGATCGGGTTCTTCTCACCGACGAAGAGCTCCATGAGGTTCTTGTAGGTAGGGGAGTCTTCGCGGGCGTCGTAGAGCGCGACCTTCATCATCCCATGGACGCAGGTGAAGTTGTCGGTCTGCTTTTTGTGATAGTGCCACGCCTTGACAACGCCCGGGTAGGCCGTCGTGCAGTAGACCTGGCCGAACTGCTCGAAGATCTCGTCGTCACAACGGAGGATCTCCATCAGCCAGCCGCGCTCGTCGGGAATGACGTTGAGTTTCTTGATTCTGACGCCGTTAATAGTGTCCTTCATCGTTGTCACCATGAATTTGCGGTAGTTAACCGGGACTCTACAGCAGAATGCAGCAGCAACCCAAGAAATCTATAGTCGGATCATCCCCGATTATGGTTACATTTCCGAAAATTTCTTGTCTTACACATGCTATCTGTATCCAAAGATTGCTATTAGATTTCGTTGAACTACCAGATGCGAGCAGAACTCTGATCCCGGTGTACCCCGATTGTCACCTCACGACCCTATCAGAGGGTTTTGGGATGACCTCGATACCTGATAACTTGTTTAAAATTACTGTTACAAATACAATTTCTTTTCCTTTTGATGTCGGACTATTATTGGTCGCTTCGATTGCCTTCAGGTCACAATGGTGGATCCTGTTGATCACATGGAGAACATAGGAGTTCTATCCGGCCAGGGAACATTTCCGACTTCCCGCGGACTTACGGGAATCGCACAGGGCCGACTAGGCGTGGCTTCATCGGAATGAAGAATTTTTGGATAGTGGACCGTGTCATCTTATTTTGGAGGTTTTGCCGTGTGCAGGAACGATCAATTATGGCCTCACACGAAGGGCGAGTGCAGGAAACTGGGCACTTTCGGCTTTGGTGAATCACCACCAAGGTGCAATCCCGGGGACACGGCTTCCCACCAAGTATCACCACGACTGCCCCCGCTCCCCCTGATGGGCGAGGAGGGGGGACGGAGCGTATCGCCTCGGTTCAGGGATACGTGATTCTCCTCCACAAACTTCAGATTATACTGCCATATATCCGTAAAATCTTTTTTCCCACGCTTTCCCAGGCGTAAGGCCCGACGGCATTTGCAATTGCATCGGCATCCCACGGCATGCCGAATGCTCTGACAATACTCTCCGCAAGGCCCCTTGAATCTGCAGCATCACAGAGCAGGCCAGTTTTACCCGGCGTCACGATCTCTTCGCTTCCACCATTTTTTGTGGCAACGACAGGTTTCCCGCAGGCCATCGCCTCTACCTGGACAATCCCGAAGCTTTCCCTCAGACTTGGCAGGACAAAGAGGTCGCAGGCGTTCATCCATAACGGAATCTCGCCATGCGGTTTGCCTCCGATAAATTGCACGTATTGTTCAAGTCCTAATGATGACACCTTTTTTTCTAACCTGCGCTTTAACTCTCCTCTACCGACAATAAGACAAAGGACATCCGTTCTCTCTCGAACAACTTCGGAGATCGCATCAACCAGGTACGCGTAACCTTTGACTTCCACCAGATTTCCAACGCTAAGAAGTATCTTCCGATTGATGGGGAGGTTGAGGGCATTTCTGCAGGTCTCCGTTCGCATCGGGTAGAAGAGATCGTGTCTGAATCCATTCGGCACGACATTCACCGGAGTGGTCACATTCAGTCTCTTCATGCATTCGCGGTTGCTGTTACTGACGGTTATAATCACATCGGCGGCGTTGAGAATGGCTTCAATTCGCCCTCTCCACTCCGCATCTCGGAATGGCAGATCGTAGATATCGTACCCATGTGCGGTGACAACAAATGGGACTTTATGCTTCTCCTTCAGCTTCGCACCTACAAAGCCGTTCGGCCAGACAAAATGCGCATGAATGATATCTGGAGATGCTTTGGACCCCTGAAGCAAGTTTTCGATGGCATTATAATATCGCTCTCCAACCCTTTTGAACTGATGGTCAATGGGGAGATAGAAGAGAGACACCGGATAGATGGATACATTTTTTGGCAGAGCCATCCGATCGACAAGCGAATCCTTCCGGAAAGCCTTGAGGCGGGGAACTGGAAATATCCTGGAGATCTCGGTTGCGGGGTGGTACCTGACGTACACATCAGTATGAGCAAATGCCCTTGCGAGCAATTCTACCTGGTCCTTGACAAACGTAAGGTAATGGTCAGACAGCACCATCAGTCTATGATCTTCCATAGGTACCGCCATCCAGATTGTATCAGTTGCAGAAGTTCACCCCGTCTCAGGTGATGGGTTATGTGAGACCGGATAACCGCCGATCGTGAAGAGCACTCTGCACGTACAACTTTTCTTACCTCCCAGGTGCCGCAATTCACCAGCGCACTCACATTCCCGATCTCTGCGTAGGTATGCGCGTCGCTGCCATACATCCCGGGTTTCCGAAGCCTCCGGGCCAACTGCACCGCCCTCTCGTTCTGCTCTACCGTGCTTCGTGCATTCCATACTTCAATCATATCGACCGCTTTTGCCAGTTCGGAAACATTTTGATGTTCCCGATATGGGTGAGGGAGGACGGCAACGCCTCCCTGTTCCCTGATCTCGTCAATAACCTCATCCCATCTGCGGGAGCGAATCTCCTCATTGACGAGAAGACCGATTATGTCACCGGAGTCGGTTAGAACCTCCACACCGGGGATGACGGTCACCCCGATCTCCCTCTCCAGTTTCCTGGCTTCAAGGGAACCCCGGATAGTACCATGATCGGTTATTGCGACGCCGGTCAAACCCACTTTCTTCGCCTGCTTCAGGATCCTTCCCGGCCGCATCAACGAATCGTGCGAATATTTTGAGTGGATGTGACAGTCAAAGTAGAGGTCTTCCATGCGGCCTCCAGAATCTCCCCTGTTTGATGCGGAGCGCAAACTCGCCGGCCGTCATCCCCAGTTGCAGGATGTTGGGCACGATGTCGTGGGGATCGATGTCATAACAGATGGTCCTGTCCGCAAAATCGGAGATGAACTCTGGTACGGCTCCCGGTTTCGTCACGGCATGAAACACGTCCAGGGGGAAGAGCCACCTGAACTTGACGCCGATCTTATAGGAAAGAACCGGTTCGATGTCTCCTTCGCATGCCATCCTGCAGGTCAGGTACGGGAAGTCTACGCCGGATGCGATGGCGAGTTCAAGAGATCCCCAGAATTTAGGATTAATCTCCATCAGGAAGTACTTCCCGGTCCGCTCGTCCTTCTTGAACTCGACCATGGCTACGCCGTGCCACCTCAAACTGTCAAGCAGTTTCAGGCCCTGCTCCATCAACATGGGGTCGTAGATGCTCTCGGCAAGGGTGCTCGGACCACCGGTGACCGGATATTCCCGTAGCCGCCGGTGCATGAAAATTGCTCTTGCCTCCCCGTGATTGTAGAGCGCAAAAAATCCATAGCCCCCGCCAGAGATATATTCCTGGACGATTGGGGCGAACGCCGATATTTTTTGGTACTGGGATATAAGCTCCTCTGCCGAATTCGCATACCCGACATTCCCGTTCTCCCGTGCTCCCTTCACCACCACGGGATAGGAGAGGAAGTCTGCGACCCGCTCGACATCTTCAAGCGATTGCGGATAGAAGGTCTTTGGGATGGCGACGCCGATGCTCTCTGCAAGTTGCATGGTTTTATCTTTATTCCCGGCGAGGTCGATCGAGGCCCGATCCGGCAGGGGCACCCGGACATAGGGCTCCAATCTTTCCCTAACCCGGGATATCTGGTCGACTGCCGCGTAACTGATCGGCAGGACTACGTCGAACTGCTCCCGCTTTGCCAGGTCGTACACAGACTCGGCAAACGTGGTATCATGTTCGGGGTTGGGGGCGAGAATGCTTTTAGAGCAGTATTTTGAGTGGAATGAGACGCTCAGGCGCATATCAGAGAGCACCGTAACATCAATTCCCCTCTTTCCCAGAGACCGAACTGACGCCAGCGTGTGCTTGAAGTTTCCGTCAGTGATCAGAACCCTCATGACAAAACCACGTTCACCTGTTCTCTATCGAACCTGATATCCACATACCCGTCGCCGCAGACATACTCTGCATCGATATGCCGGACTCTCTCCGGGTCGACATGAACCCGGACACGCAACGGCGGCAATGATCGAGCCCGCTCGAGGCCTGTAATCGTGATTTTGAAGCCGTCTTCGGTCTTCGAATAGTCCAATCTGGCATTGCGGCGCATTCTGAACCAGTCGACAATATCAATTGCGCGCGTTACCCACGCCCCATCTGCCATGGCCCTGTTGATGATATTCGTATATACATCGCCCCAGTCGCGGGGCGCGGCCAGGCAATCACTGTGCCAGAGTATCGTGACAACACCACCGTATCGCAACGCCTGATCGAGGATCTCGTTGCAGGTCTGGTACGCCTCATCCTCGTCCAGACTCAGGCAGTCTACCCGCTTGCATCCCTCTTCTGTCGTGAGCCAGCAGTGCCTCCCGAACAGGCTGACGTCCTGGATGTGGAGAGGGAGTTCCAGCAGCCTCTCCACCCCGCGTGGCCGGTAGACCTGCAATGTCCCGGCCCGGAATCCGATATCCTCGTTGTACCCGAATGTTGAGTCGTAATCATAGCCGGCGTCATCAAGGATCTGCCATGTGCCCTCATCGAAGTGCAGCCAGTGAACCCGTGTGCCTACCCTTACTCTTGCGTCCTTCGGGAGAGACATGCGTTCATTCTCGGCGCTGGCTTTATCAACCCAGTTGTCTAGGCCATGAACCCCCACTTCCCACCCGCGGGCAGCAAGTTCATCAACCGGAGTATCATCGATTGAATAATATCCGGCACGAATCTTCGGAGACCCGATACCCGCATAGCCGCTCTGGGGCAGGAAGTAGAACGTAGACTTCACCTGGAGCTGCTCCTCAAGTCTCCTCCAGGTCTCAAAGAGATCCCAGGGGTCCTTCGCGAGGCCGAATTTCGCGAGCACGATTCTGGTTCCCTCGACAAACCTCCGCTGGCGGAAGCAGTTGTAGGCTGCATAGAAGACCGAAAGAAAAGACCGCTCTCTGACGGAGGCGACATCCACATCGTGCGTAAGCGCAAGCGAGTAGGTGTATCCCCAGGGTATCGGCGGGATCTCGATCAGCGGGGAGAAACGCTTGATCTGCTGGCGCAACGTGTCCAGGCACTCTTCGCAGAGCGGCCTGCGGTTACGAGGGAGCCCCTCGTTGAGCATATCGGCAATCTTTTTGATCAGGTCATTATCGGTGAGGTCAATTCGGTTACAGGTCTCTGGAATATGTCCGGTTTTTGTTATGACAACATCATACCTGGATGTCGGGGTATACCATTCCCAGGGAACCTTCAGTAACTGAAACACTTCCTCAACTGCATACTCATCGTCATGTTGCACTCCAATCATGTCTTTTTATGCCTCGTTTGAGATGTACAGTCCTTGCAGATTTCCCGCATCCTGATATGTCACAACAGATCGATTCAGACAAATCAATTTGATAGACATTAACTTATACCTTATCGAAATACGGAACTCGTGGGATTATGGTGTAATTTATGATTTTTTTAAACCAACTATGATAGTAGATACAATTCACGGCTGTATGCACTAATATGTCCCACAATCACCCGGTACGCACCCTCTTCATCTATCCCGGGTAACACTGCCTCCTTGGCCCCCCAGTTCATTCATACAACCCCTCAAACGCTCCACCAAGCAGCCAACCGCCCATGCGACCCCACCCAGTTCCACCAAATCGCCCTGTCCCCCAACCGTTTACTTAAACAATGAGAACGCGAGTATATCCCCTCGATCCAATGGTCCCTCGCAGTATCGTCAACGGCATCCGATCGCTGGCCTATGATGCAGGCACCCTTCTTTTTTCAGCGGTATCACTGCTCGTGCCGAAAGATGAGCATAAAATCCTGTTCTTCTCGGTGCCCGATTACTCCGACAACGCAAAGTACGTCTACGACAAAATGCTCGAATCCGGCCTCGATAGAACCCATCAGTTGATCTGGTGCGTCTACTCACCCATCAATGCAAACCACGTCATCCGCCGCTCACGTGAATACCTCTACCATGCGCTGACGGCAAAGTACATCATCAGCACCCACGGCACACCAGCCTGGAAGTCCAGAAACCAGGTAAGCATCGAACTATGGCACGGCCTCCCGCTGAAGACGATCGGGTACTTTGCCGATACCGACTTTCCGAACGCCGCCGCGAGACTCTCTGCAACATGGAGGCTGCGGAGGTTTGCGAACTCCGTGGACTATCTTATCACACCCTCAGAACTCGAGCGGCTGATCTTCTCTTCCGCTTTCCTGATCGATCCCGGTAAGGTTCTGGTCCTTGGACAACCCCGGTGCGATGCTCTTTACAGGCCCAGAGCTGCCGGGATAAACGTACTATGCCGTATCCTCGGCCGGGACGGCACTTCTGAAAAGAGGCTTCTACTGTATCTTCCCACCTTCCGGGAATATGATACCGGTGCGAGCCGTAAAATCCTCGAAGAGATCCTCGCAAGCGAGAAGTTTCGCCGGTTCGTGAAGGACGAGAATCTGCTTTTTGTCTGCAAACCGCACTCTCACGACGAGAATCTCTTCCAAGCGTATAACGGAGAGCATATCCACATACTCTTAAACGATGACCTGCGGAAATCAGGTGATACCATCTACGACTTCCTGAACGCCGTCGATATCCTGATCACCGACTACTCGTCGGTGTACTTCGACTTTCTTCACCTGAACCGACCGATCGTCTTCCACGTGCCCGATATTGGGGAGTACCGGGATCAAAGAGGATTTATTCTCGAACCGTTTCGCGACTGGGCACCGGGAGAGGTCTCCACCAATGTCGATGAACTGATAGAAGCGCTTACGAATGCCCTCGCCGGCCCGGACAGATGGGAACCGGAGAGGATCAGGCTACGACGGTTATTGTTCAGGTACACCGACGAACTCGCATCTGAAAGAGTCTGCAGACTGATCGAGCAGCGTTAATCAGATCTGGTTGGAGATGTCGCAGAATCTTTCGGGTGGACCTACCAGGAGACTTTGAGCCTTTCAAGCACCCTCCGGGTCACGGCTTGCACCTCCCGGAAGTTATGCATTCGGCGGACGCATCTCCCCACATCGCTGCCAGAATAAAAGCATGCTCATTTCAGACCATGGTACAGTCCACACGGCAGAAATCCCGCATATGATCGCTTTGTACCAGGTGCGCCAAAGGCTTGCAGGCGGTTTTGGGGAGAACCTCAGCAACACGACCGGTTGATACGCACAGTTAATAACCAAATATTGTTATAATCTACAGGCGTATATCGCACGATAAATAAGAGCGGTGTTTCACTTTGATCGGCGTAATCCTGGCAGCGGGATGTGGACGAAGATTGGGCAGAGACATCGATCTCGAGAAGATCGGCCCGAAATGCCTGCTTACAATCGACAATTGCACGCTGCTGGAACGAATAGTCTCGGATCTGGTGTCTTCTGATGTAGACGCGGTCACCATCGTCATCGGGTACAAGGCGGATATGGTACGGAAAGCCTGCACGACACTGGAGAGAACCTATGGCGTTCGGCTCAATCTGGTTCGTAACGGTGACTACCTCTCGACGAACACAGCCTATTCCCTCAATATCGGGCTATCTGGCATACATGACGATGTTGTCATCTTTAACGGCGACGTGCTGTACGATCGTGCCATCCTGGACAATTTATTGAAGATAGATCAGACCGCGATTGTGGTTGACAATACAAAGCCGCTCACGGAAGAATCGTTTAAAGTGAAGATAGTAAACGGCCGGATCGAAGAGATGGGAAAAACCGTCCCGATAGTAAACGCGACAGGGGAGTTCATCGGTATCTCGAAGATCGCCGGCAGGGATATCGGCGAAGCGAAACGGTTGCTGAATGCCCTGGTTTCGGGGGATCCGAATAACTACTACGACTTCATCTACCAGTCCCTGTCAGAGAGCGGGAACCTTGCATACTCGTTCACGAACGGACTGAAATGGACGGAGATCGACGATATCCGGGACCTCAGGTATGCCGAGAGCATCGCGGGCATAGCCGCCGGTGCACGGGGGCGGTTTTGATGATATCGAAAGTTGGGGTCATCGGTGCCGGAAGCATGGGTACCGCCATTGCGCAGAGCATCTCCCGGAGGGCCGGAGAGGTTATCGTGTTCGGGAGGAGACAGGCGGTTGTCGATTCGATTAACCGTGACAACTGTAATTCGCGTTATTTCCCGGGTCTGCGCTTGAACCCCAATATCCGTGCGAGACTAATGGGCGACAGATTGGATGTCGTGGACTGTGCGGCCGTGGTCATCGCTGTCCCCTCAAGTGAAGTTCGGTCTATCGTTAGCGCTGCGCACGAAGATCTTGCAGGCAAGTTCCTCGTCACGGTAGCCAAAGGACTGGAGTACCCGTCGCTCAAAACGATGAGTGAAATTATCCGCGATGAGACGGGCAACCCGAATATGGCCTGCTTCTCAGGGCCGACCTTCGCCGATGAGATTGCCTACGGTCATATCGCCGGCGCTACGATAGGTGCCGGCGGGGATCCATCGCTGAGAGCAACGATCTCGGATCTCTTCGGGGAATTCATCCTGGATTTTTCGGACGATATCAGAGCGGTCGAGTTATGCGGCGTGCTGAAGAACGTATACGCCATCGGAACGGGGATGTGGGATTCGGTTTACAGCAACCATAACGAGCACTACACCTTCCTGAACATGTGCTACAAGGAGATGTGCACCTTTTTACGGGCTATTTCTCTTGATGAAGGGATATTCACAAAATTCTGCTGCTTTGGGGATTTCAACCTGACCGCCAACGTGGATAAAAGCCGCAACCGGACACTGGGGCTGATGGTCGGCAAAAAGATCGTAAAAACCCCCTATTTAGAGTCCGGCGTGACGTTCGAGGGGTCCAGATCGGTCAAAGGGATCATCGAACTGGCCGAGAACCATGACATCGACATGCCCATCGCACGGTTCGTCTACGACGTCCTGAGCGGGAATAATAACGTGCGGGAATCGGTCGATGGGCTCATCAGGAAAGCGCCCTGAACGATCCGGGCGGACTCAAAACCTCCTGTATGGTTGGGTTCATCCCCTTCGCCGTGAAGATTCGCTCCACCGGCAAAATCCAGAGATCCGGATCACACAGATCTTTCCTCGATGATATTCCGGATTTTTTGCATCCTCTCCTCAAGGGAGAACTCCCTCTCAACCCTGGCTCTTGCCGCTTTCCCCCTGTCTGACCGTAACGCCTCCGATATCGCCGCTGCCGTCGCTTCCGCATCCCCGTACGGCACCACGAATCCCGTGTCTCCCACCACCTCCGGGAGGGCGCCCCTGTCCGTCACCACGGGGACGCACTCACAGGACATCGCTTCGGCAAGCGCAACACCGAACGACTCCCGGTAGGAGAGCTGGCAGTAGACCTTTGCCCGGCGGTACCACTGCAGGAGTCCCCCCTGAGAAGGAGACGGGACAACCTCGACGTTCGCCGGGGCATCCCGTCTCAGGTCTTCGATGCTCCCGTCAAGATCGCGGCCGATGATGGCGAACCGGAGATCCGGGAGGCGTTTCGCAGTCTCAAGGAACGTGTCGAGGCCCTTGAGCGTGATGTTGCTCTGGTTGATCTGGCATACCGTGATGACGAGATCGTCTTTTTCCTCTCCCGGGGAGAACTGCGCGCAGTCGATCCCGTTATAGACGACTGCAACGTGACGGTGATCGCCCAGTTCCAGTATCTCCCGCCTGTTGAACTCCGATACCGCGAGGATATGGTCGGCGTTTTGGATGATGTAGTTCACCCTCTTTGCAAGTTTCGGGTCCAGCAGGGCACCATACTCAATCTCAGGCTCTCTCGCGACCTCGTACCCGCCGATGACGACGATGGTTCTCTTCCCGAGGAGATTTGCCAGCGTTACGGCGAGATACGAATGGTTGTGGGCAAACCAGGAGTAGGTGAGATCGGCCCAGAGGACTCCCCGGAGTATCTCAAACGTGATCAGGAGTGACCGCTTCAGGCCGTTTTTCCCCTGGTAGTTGCTGATGACGGCCTCCCGGACACGGTATTCCCGCCTGAGCGCCTCGAGATCGCGCTCGGTGAATGTGGATGGAGAAGGGGATACCAGGAATATCTTCGTTTGCTCCTTCACGTGAATTCCTCCAGACTTTGCTAAACGGGCTCATGCAACCCTGCAGCAGGCGTGTCCATGCGGGGTGATGCTGTTCGTGGGATAAACCGGGTATCCCGTATGCGAGAGATAGGAGCACTGGATAAGGCCGGAAATTATCGCGCTCTGCGGCCACGGCTCCGATCGCCCCTTCCCGCCTCCTCAACCTGCCTGTATACCCCGAGCAGCCTCTTCTCCATCTCCCCCCAGTTATACCGCTCTAGAACCGCCTTCCGCCCATTCTCCCCCATCCTCCGCGCCTCGTCCGGGTGCTCGAGCAGGTAGACGATCGCCTCCGCGATCGCATCCGGGTCGGTCGGGTCGACCAGCACCCCGCACTCTGTCTCCCCCACCACCTTCCGGATCTCCGGAAAGTCGCTCGCAACGACCGGGAGACCGCAGAGCATGTAGTCGAAGAGCTTGTTCGGGAGGCCGATGTATGCATTGTAGTAGTCGGGTTGGAAGACGAGGAGGCCGATGCTGCCCTTACGGAGCGTTTCGTACATTTCCTGGTAAGGGAGGTAGCCAGTCAGAGTGATCTCCGGTCTCGGGTCCGTCTTCGCAGCGATCGCACCGATATCTTCGCGGATGTTCCCGACGAGGGTCAGGGTGACCCCGGGAACCGTTGCAGCCACCTTCGACATCGCCTGGATGCACTCCCTGATGCCGTGGAACAACTGCATATTTCCGGCCATGTAGACCACGTTGCGGCTGCGTCCTGCCTGCGGAGCCGGCGGCACCGGGCCAGCAACCGAATAGTTGGATACGATCACAGGCAGTGTCCCGTTCCGACCGAATCGTTCCGCGACGCTCTCGCTGACGGCGATCTTTGCATCGGCAAACCGCGAGAGCAGGATCTCTCCCCGGGAGAGCATGGGTTCAAGGACCCTCGTGAGGACCGTCGCGTTCGGGATACCGAGATCGAACGGGATCTCGCTCGGCCAGTGCTCATGGATGTCGTAAATGACCCGCTTCCCTTTGAGAAACTTCGTAAGGACCCCGATGAGGAGGGCATCGGGCTCATGGCAGTGGACGACGTCGCACTTCTGGTTCAGGCACGCCCGAAACGCCCTCCAGAGCGTCACCGGATGAAGGAGGTTTGAAGGGGGTTTCCGGACGGCGACGATCTGCACGCCTCCGTTCTCATCGATGCTCTCGTTCTCCGAAGGGGCGATGATCGTGACATCGTGCTCCTTTGCCAGGCTCTTCGCCTCTTTCTCGAATATCCGCCCGTCGTGGGGCAGGTGGGTCGTGGTGAGCATACAGATACGCATAATCCGGAGTTCGTTTGCGCCTCCCTGGCCGGGACCTTCCCTGATGTCACCGGGCACAAATGAGGGGGGTAAGCGACTCCAACTGTCTTTCGGGAGACTTATACTTTATCGTAGTGGGCGGCACCGGGCAAATAAGGAGCATACCGGATCGGAGGAGAACTCCAGTCAGCTGCAAAAACAGTGAATGCGCCGGGAAGGATCAAATATTATGCAATGGTCGAAATTTCGAACGTAAGTTTACCAGCCTCAACGTTCACTCGTGTCCCGGCACATGCCGGGCACTGTTATCCAGATCGGGCATACTGAAACCGGGCAAGGATCTTCCCGATCAGAACACTGGCGTTTCCGTCACCGAATACGCTCTTCTGACGTGTTCCGGGTGAAAAATGCCGAATAGCATCGACAATCTTCTCCCTCCCCGCCCCCACGAGCACGTTCCACCCCGCCTCGACCGTCTCGACCCATTCGGTGTTCTCCCGGAGGGTGATGCAGGGCACGCCAAGCATGTAGGCCTCCTTCTGGACACCGCCGGAGTCGGTGAGGATCTTTTCCGCGTGCGCCATCAGGCGGATCATGTCGAGGTAGCCGAGCGGTTCGACGACCCTGACGTTCTCCGGCATCTTCGTAAGAAGGCCGTATCCTGCGAGGCACTTCCGTGTCCGGGGATGAACCGGGAAGACGACCGGTCTATCGGTCTCCCCAAGCGCGCTGAGGATGGCAGCCATGTTTTCACGATCATCGGTGTTCGACGGCCGGTGGACGGTGACGACGAGGTACTCCCCCGGCCTGACCCCGATGTCCTCGAGGATCCGGGAGCGTTCTTCCGCGATCCCGCGGTTGTAGTTCATCGCATCAAGCATCACGTCCCCGACGAGGTGGACGCCCTTCGTGACTCCCTCGGCCGCGAGGTTTGCAACGGCGGTCTCCGTCGGGCAGAAGAGGAGGTCCGATGCGTGATCGGTGAGCACCCGGTTCACCTCCTCGGGCATACGCCTGTCGTTGCTCCGGAGCCCCGCCTCGACGTGGGCGACCGGCATGTGGAGTTTTGCCGCCGCAAGCGCGCCCGCGAGGGTGGAGTTCGTGTCGCCGTAGACTAACACGACGTCGGGCTTCTCCTTTTCGAGGACATCCTCGATCGCCCCGAGCATCGCCCCGGTCTGGCGACCGTGGGTCCCGGAGCCGATGCCGAGGTTGTAGTCGGGCTTCGGAATCGCCAGTTCCTCAAAGAAGACCTCCGACATGCCGTGGTCGTAGTGCTGGCCGGTGTGGATGAGGATCTCCTCGTGCTCTTTCCTGAGTTCCCGGGAGACGGGAGCGCACTTGATGAACTGCGGCCGGGCGCCGACGATCGATGCGATCTTCATGGCTGCTACCGGATCGGATGATTGTTCCTGTCGCCGCGGCCGATGCCCTTGTAGATGAAGCCCGCCTGGATGAACGCGTCCGGGTCGACGACATTCCTGCCGTCGACAATCACGGGATGCTCCTTTCCCGAGAGTTCCTTCACCCGCGCCGGATCGAGGGAAGCATAGTGGTGGTGACCGGTGAAGATGGTGACGACGTCCGCGCCCGCGAGCGTTCCCTCGAGGTCGTGCGAAACCTCTATCCCCGGGTATTCGTCCACGAACGGGTCGTGGACCCTGACCTCGGCACCCGCCTCCTCCATCGCCGCGAGATAGGGCTCAGCGGGCGTGTTTCGGGTATCGTCGGAGTTCTGGATGAACGCCCACCCGAGCAGCGCGACCGTCGCGCCCTCTGGGAACTTATCCGCCCGTTTTAGTCCCTCAAGGGTCAGGTGGACCATGTGCCGGGGCATAAACTCGTTGAGCGCCCGTGCGACGCCGAAGATCGACTCGGCCCCGTGCGGGTACCACAGATCGCCGCCGAGAACCTGTGCGCCCCGTTCGAGGTGCCAGGAATCCTTCGTGAGACAGTGGCCGCCGACACCGGCGCCCGGCCAGAGGATTGCCCGGGTGATCCCCTCGCCCTTGAGGGAGTCGATCCCCGCCCGGACGTCGTAGACGTTGACGCCCATCGCCTCGCAGTGCAGCGCAAGCTGGTTTGCGGCGGCGATCTGGAGGTCGCGGAAGGCGTTCTCAGCGGTCTTCGTCACCTCGGCCGCGGTCGCGGTCATCGGGATGATCTTCCCCGTCGTGAGGACCGGCCGGTAGAGTTCGATCGCCCGCGCCGTAGAGACATCGTCGATCCCGCCGACGATCCGGTCGTGCTCCCGGATGTTTCTGAGGAGCCGCCCGACCATCACCCGCTCGGGGGCGTGCGCGAGGCAGAACTCCTCGCCGGCGACGAGCCCCGACTCCTCTTCGAGAATCTCACGAGCCATGCGCTCGGTCGTGCCGGGGGTGACGGTCGACTCGAGCACAACGAGCGTGCCCTCCGTGAGGTGCCTGCCCACCTGCCGGAGCCCTTCAGTCAGGGCCGAGAAGTCGGGGATCAGGTCTTTTGGATCCTTAAACGGCGTCTGGATGGCGAGCGTCACTGCATCACACGTCGCGATCTCGGAGAAGTCCGAGGTGCAGCGGAACTTCCCCGCACCGACGACCTTTCTGAGCAGTTCTTCCAGCCCGGGCTCCTCGCCCTTGAGCGGTGACTCACCCCGGTTGAGCATGGCTATCTTATAACCGGAAGATGGGGAGTCACGCTGGAATCCCCGGACGAACTCGAACCCGGGTGCGTCTGCAAAGAGCGCCGCGGCGGGAATGCCGACATAGCCCATTCCAATAACGCCGATATTTCTGATCGGCCCAATTCTATCGATGATCGATTGTAACCTGGTGCTCATGTAAAACCATCCTTACGCCGCAAAACACCGTGCGACATCTTCGCAGATCTCCATGTTCAGCAGCGCCTGTGCGGGGCTGACGGGGAATCCGTATCCCCGGGCCGCGCAGTCGAGGAACGTCGAGAGTTCGAGTTTCAGCGGCTCCTGCTTGTTCACAAGCACCTTCTCGATGATGTTCTCCTGCACATAGCGCTCGTCTTCGACCGAATACTGGCCGGGTTTCCGGTGGATGTAGATCTCCTGAGCCATGAAGTCCCCCTCGACGGTGAACTCCTCTTCCTCGATGTAGATCATCCGGATCTTCTTCGAGGACTTCCTGCTTGCCGAGAGGTAGACTGGAGTACCATCAAACGAGAAGAGGGCGCTGCAGACATCCTCGTTCCCGCTGCCGGCGAGGTGATAGGCCCCGTCCGGGAAGAGAACGTTTCGCATGATGTCCACGTCGTGGATCATCAGGTCCTCGACGACCGAGGAGCCGCTCACCCGGGAAGAGGCCGGGTTATGCCGCTTCATCTCGATGTAGAGTGGGCGCTGGACGATCTTTTTGATCTCGGGGACAATCGGGTTGAATCGCTCGATGTGCCCGACTCCGGCGACAAGGCCGTCGGGGATCTTCTCGATGAGCCGCCGGCTCTCTTCCGCCGTCGCGCAGATCGGCTTTTCGATGAGCAGCGGCACCCCGGCATCGAGCACCGTCTCCGCAACAGAGAAGTGGTAGGGCGTCGGGACGCAGACGCTCACGGCATCAACGTTTTCGAGCAGGCTCTCCAGGGTTGGAGAGGCCGTTGCCTCGAAGGCGCCGGCAAGGTCGCGGGCCGCCTTCTCGTTGAGGTCGAACAGGTGGAGCGAGTCCACCGCTTTCAGTTCCGAGTATACGCGGGCATGGTTCCTGCCCATAATTCCGACGCCGATCACCCCTACGTCCAATTTTTTCACCACCGGTAGTTTCGTACGTGCCCTCTTCTGGAGCACTGAATAATGCTACTATACGTTGACGCCACTCTATACATTAGCACCGCTCCGCCATGACGTATCGCAGTTCTCGTTCCGGAGACACGTCCACCCTGCTGGATCATAGCCATCTCCTTTCCTCTCCGGTTCAAAAGCAATAAGGCTTCTCACAGGCAAACCCTTGCCTGTGTCCCGCCCCTCCGGGTATCTTGCCCGTGTCATGCGCATCGACCCCGTCCAGCGCCAGAGTGTTATCAGCCTCGCTTCAACGCTGGGCCTCACCGCGATCGGTTTTCTCGCCACGATGTTCTTCGCCCATACCGTCGGGCCGTCGATACTGGGCGCGTACTTCATCTTCGTCGCCTACTACAGCGTATTCAACCTGCTCGGGGACGGCGGGTTCGGGGGCGCCGCAGTAAAACGGATCAGCGAGGGCGAGGATCAGAACGCGTTCTTTACTGCGTTCGTCTTCCTCCGGGTGATGCTGGTGGTCGTCTCGGTCGGCTTCCTCTTCATCGCACAACCATATCTTACCGACCTCACATCATCGGGAGTCTTCCCCTGGCTGGTCATCGCGCTGATCGTCAGCGTCTTCACGACCATCACCTCAAACGCCATCTACGGCACCGGGAAGGTCGGCGTCAACCAGATCAGCGGCCTGCTCAACAACGTGATCCGGGTAGTCGTCCAGGTCGCCGCGGTTATCCTTGGCTACGGTGTTGCCGGGCTCGCCGGTGGGTTTGTCGCCGGGCTCCTTGCAGGAGGGTTTTTCGCCTTCCGTTTCCTCGACCTCTCACTCGCGCCGTTTGCCCGCTCCCACGTCCGGAGCCTCTTTGCCTTCTCGTTCTGGACGTTCCTCGGCGCGGGTGGGTACCTCGTCTTCTCGTACGCCGATACCATCCTGATCGGCTACTTCCTGACCGATGCCGACGTCGGCATCTACCGCGTGGCGCTCCAGCTCACCTCGGTTGCGACGTTCATTACCATAGCGCTCCGCACCACCCTCTACCCGAAGGTCAGTTTCTGGGGGAAACGGGGCGAAGTATCTTCGGTGGAGAACGCGCTCGCCCGTGCCTTCACGTATTCGCTCCTGCTCGCGGTCCCCGTCCTTGCCGGGGGCTGGCTCCTTGGCGAGCGCCTCCTCTACTTCTTCTACGGGGCGTCGTTCTCCTCCGGGGCATCGGCTCTCACGCTGCTCCTGCTCGTCCAGGTAGCCCACGTCTTCATGTTCCTCCAGACGATGTGCCTGAATGCTCTCGACCGGCCGAAAGACTCGTTCAGGGTAACGGCAATCGCGGTTGCGGTGAATATCGGCCTGAACGTCCTTCTGATCCCGGCGTACGGCATTGTCGGCGCGTCGGCGGCCACGCTCGCCACCATGGTGCTGAACGCGGCGCTTGCCCACCGCACTCTTTCCCGGAGTATCCGTGTGCGGATAGAGCGCGGAGCCGTAGGGCACATCCTCATCGCCGCGCTCGTGATGGGCGCTATCGTTGTGGCCTACTCGCTCGTCATCCCGCTCACGAGCGTCTTCGTCGTCCTCGGGGCGGTCGCACTCGGCGGGCTGGTCTATCTCCTGGTTCTCCTCAAGATTGACCGGGGCATCCACGACGAATTAAAAGGGTTGACTACGGGTCTCGGTATCCCCTGGCCGGGTGTCCTCTGAGGTCGGGCAGGACTACCCGTCCCGTTAAAATAGCAGGTGCGGCAATGTGTGGCTACACCTGGAGAAGATGATGAAGAAAGAGGTTCGCGAACTGCAGCCGGGAGAGTTCCCACTTGCAGAGACTATCTGGACGCACTACCGCGGCCAGAAGGCCGACTCGACGCGGGAGAGGATATTCGGCGTCTTTATTGGCGGAACCCTTGCGGCGACGGCCCGCTGCACCCGCCATCCCGGCGGTCTTGAGATGGACTGCGTCTTCACGCTGGACGAGCACCGCGGACATGGATACGCAAAGGAAGCCGTACAGATACTCCTCGACGAATGCGGCTCCGAGACGATCTACATCCATTCGACCCTTCCCCTGATCGGGTTCTACGAGAGACTCGGGTTCGAACCCATCCCGGAGGCGAGGCTGCCGACAAGCATTCGGGAGCGGTTTCTCTTCTGCTTCGGGGAGATGGCGGGGTGCAACGTTGCTCCCATGATGCGGAACCCCGGGGATCGGGCACGGTAGAAAAGACAGGTTTAATGCTCGATCTTCTTGATGTGCTCGATGGCGTTCTCCGCCAATTTTTCCCGTCCCTGCAGTTCGGCGACGTCCCGGATCGCCTCGAGCATGTGGACGGAGTCTTCGAGGAAACTCAGGATGTCGGCAGGGTAGAGGTCGATCCCGTATTCGTCAAGGAGGTGGGCGCTGATCTGGCGGTGATCGAGCCCCAGCTCCCGAAACTCGATGATGGTTAAGGTGAACTTCCTCTCCGGGCACCCGCAGAAAGGTGCGTTCTTGCACTTGCAGTCCATGAAGTCCCGGAAGAAGGTCAGAAGCTGCTCGTGCGTCCGGCGATCGAGGTTCTCGAAGTTGATCGCCGTCCCGACCGACTCAAGAAACGCGCCCGAGAAGGCATGGTCCGGGAGCCGGAACCCCGCTGTCCGCTCAAGTTTCCGTGCCGCCCGAAACCGGGCCTTATCCGCAATCACGACGACTCGCCGGGTTCCTCGTCGAACTTCGCAAGCGACTTCATGGCGTTGCTCATGGTCTCGATCTCGATGAGCCACTCGTCGAAGAGGGTCGGGTTCTCCACGTTGTCCTTGATGTACTTCGCGCAGCAGGTGGCGCCGTCGACCACGGCGGCCCCGATATTCGCCGCAACCTCAAGTGCCTCTTCGAGGTTCTCCTCGTCGATGCCCTTGCCCTTCTTCACGAGGGTCTTGATGTCCTTGTCGAACCCGCCCTCGAGGTACTTCCGGCAGGCGGTGAAGAGCACCAGCAGCGAGAGTTGGATCGACCCGATGATATCCTCGAGTTCCCCCTCGGGGAGGCCGGTCATGACGATAATCTCCACGTCGTCGAGTTTCTCCGTGGCCTCCTCTTTCGTGAACCGGCCGTTCTGGTAGAGGCGGATGATCTTTAAGACCGAGAGGGTGATATCTTCGGTGAAACTGAAGAGCATTTGTTCGCCTTCGGAGACTTCTTCACCTTCAGCGGGCTCGAAACTTGCTTCTTGCAGCGTCTTGATCCAGTTGTCCCAGCGCTCCTGATTGTAAAAAATATAGAAGAGTTTCATGGGTTCTGCCTGCTTGGCACTTTTTTTCTTCGCCATATCAGTACACATTCGGAGTGCCTCTGTTAAAAATCATTTGCTCTTCGTGCAGATACCGGGAATTGGCGCGATTCGCGAACATTCATCTAGGACGAACGAGCATATGAAGGGCAGATGACGAGAGTTCGCGGGCTTGATGCACTCCTGAAATCGTATGAACCTGTTGCGGTCGCGCTCTCTGGTGGAACGGACAGCTCAGTTCTGCTGGTGATTGCCAGGCGTCACGGGATTCAGGCGATCGCCATCAGCGTCGATACCAGCCTCACCCCGCCGGGGGAACTCGCGGCGGCGCGCAAACTCTCGGAGCGCCTGAGAGTCCCGCACGTTGTGATACCGCTCGATATGCTCGCTGTCCCCGCCGTCCGGGAGAACCGGCCGGAGCGGTGCTACGTCTGCAAGCGGGCGATGATGGAGGCGGTCGTGGAGGAGGCACGGCGGCGGGGATGCCGGACGGTGGTCGACGGAACCCACGCCGATGATCGTGCGGATACCCGGCCCGGGATGCAGGCGCTCTCCGAACTTGGGATCAGGAGCCCGTTTGCCGAGTGCGGTATGGGGAAGGCGGATATCGAGGCACTTGCGAGGGAGCTCGGGGTGCCCGTCCGCCCACCGTCCGCGTGCCTCGCAACCCGCATCCCCCCCGGCGAACCGGTCACCCGGGAGTGCCTCGCGCTCGTCGCGGCGGCGGAATCCCTTCTCGCACGGGAGATCCCGGGGACGATACGCGTCCGATGCACCGGCGCCCGCCGGGCCTCCATCGAGGCCGACCCGGCGTACCGCCGGAGGCTTGAGGAACTGCGCGGTGCGGTGAAGGAACTCGGGTTTGCGGATGTAACGATTGCTTCTGGGGGTTACCGGGAAGGAGGTGCGGATTCGTGGAAGCGGTGATGATCAGGTACGGCGAGATCTTCCTCAAGAGCGAGACGGTGAAACGGCGGTACATATCGATAATGACAAAAAACATCGGCCTTGCGCTGGAGAGCGAGGGGCTTACTCACCGTATCGAGACATACCGGGGGAGAATCATGATCTACGGAGACGAGCCCCACCGGATCGCTACGGCGGCTGCAAAGACCTTCGGGGTGGTGAGCACCAGCGTCTGCACGGTGACCACGGCAGATATCGAGGGGCTCGCGGCAACGGCAGTCGAGCATGCAGAGAGGCATCTTGAACCCGGGATGTCGTTTGCGGTCAGGGCGCGCCGGTCGGGTGTCGAGGGGTTCAGCAGCCAGGAACTCGCGGCGGCGGTCGGTTCGGCCGTCCTCGACCGGATACCGGAGGCGAGGGTCGACCTGACGGCGCCCGACTACGAGATATTCGTGGAAGCCCGGGAGTATGGCGGTCTCGTCTACGATGAGAAGATCCCGGGGCCGGGCGGCCTCCCCTACGGGACACAGGGAGAGGTGATGGCCCTGCTCTCGGAAGGAATAGACTCGCCGGTCGCATCGTGGTTGATGATGCGCCGGGGCTGCCTGATGGTGCACGTCAACATGCACGGCGGTCGGTTCGGGGGTGCGGATGCGAAGAAGAACGTCCTGCAGAACCACGCCCGGCTCTCTCTCTGGATCCCGGGGCACGCCCTCGATCTCCTGGTCGTGGAGATGGAACCGTTCTTTGCGGCGATCACGGCACTGAAAGAGCCGCGCTACCGGTGTGTCCTCTGCAAGCGGTTCATGCTCAGGGTGGCGAGTATCCTTGCAAAAGAGCGTGACGCCGCCGCCCTGGTCAGCGGCGACAACCTGGGGCAGGTGGCGTCCCAGACGCTCGCGAACATGGCGGTGATTGCTCCCGCGGCGACCGTTCCGGTGCTCCGGCCGTTGATCGGCCTCGACAAGGAAGAGGTCGTCGACCGCGCACGCGCCATCGGGACGTTCGAGGCCCAGCCCGGGAAGATCGGGTGCACGGTCGCCCCCCGCTACCCGTCAACGGCGGCGCCCGCGGAGACGATTCTGAAACTCGAAGAGGAGATCGGTGCGGAGGGTCTCGCGGAACGGGCGGTGGGGACGGTGCGGCGGTACCGGGCGAAGAACGGGGTGGTTGAGAAGGTTGGGTGAGAGAGTCTTCTGGCTCTCAACAAACCTGCTCTTCTATTCTGATATCGTTGTCTCGCGCGAAGACGCGAAGGACGCGAAGAAGAGGAGCCAACGGTGGCTTGGACTTCGCGGCTTCGCGGCTTCGCGTGAGGCCGTGTACAATCTCTCGCCGTCGCACATCTCACCAGAAGGCGTCCAAACTCGCCCCGGCCCGCACGCACCCGCTCAAAAAAGAATTCCGAGGTCTCCCTCAGACTATATTCAACCCGTTTTCCCGCGCAATCTCGACAAACGACTCCCCGACGTGGCGGATCTGCTTCTCCGTCAGCCCGAAAGTATTGTATTTCCAGACCCTGGTGGAACCGGGGATGACGCCGGTGATGCCCCGTTTCTTCAGCTCGCTCGAGAGGAAGTAACCGCGTTTTTTGTGCTGCTGCGCTACCGTATCGAAGGACTCGCGGGTATCGATCCGGGTCAGGGTGTGCTGCCGCGGGTTGTCGGAGAGCACCTTCGTCCCCTCGATGGAGAGGAGGGCGTCAACGACCGTCTGCGAGTGCGCCACCTCGGTATCCCAGTGCTTCACCCGCTCCTGGATGTGGGGGAACGAGGCCATCATCCCAACGACGGTGACGCCCATCAGGGTGCAGCCCATCATCTCGACCTCTTTTATCCCGAACGTCCGGCCGGTGACGTCTCCCTTCGCCTGCGTCGTCCTGAATACCCGCTGTGCGTGCTCGTTCGTCGTCGCGAGGAGCCCCGATGGCGCCGGGGCCGCCATACTCTTGTGGCCCGACCCGACCACGAAGTCGGCACCGAGCGCTTTGCCGTCGACGGGCATGATCCCGACCGAGTAGGCCCCATTGACGAGGACCGGGATGTCGTACTGGTGGGCGACCTTTATGATGCCCGCGACGTCGTGGACGTTCCCGAACTGGTAGTCGACGTGGTCGATGAAGAGCAGGGGCGGCGTCTTCGAGAACTCCCGGATCACCGCCTCGATCTTCTCTGCGGCGGCGTCGGGGGTGATGTGGTTCTTCGCATCCTTCGGGATCTCACGCGGAATTCCGCCCGCTTCCTCGACCGCCACGAACTCGGTGTAGTGGGCGAGCGCCGTGACGATGACCGGGTCGCCTTTCTCCACGTATGTGCTCGCGACCGCCTGGAACCCCCGGCGCGCTCCCGGCACCACCCGCGCAGTGTCCATATTCAGCCACGCGGCGAGGTCGGCGTGGAACTGCGCGATGGGTGGCTTCTTGATGTAGTCGAGCCTGAAGGGGCTCAGGCAGTTGTCACAGACCGAGTAACCGTCCCCGTATGCTATCGCCGCTTTCATGGCATCGACGGTGAGCCGCCCGCCCGCCTGGATGGGATCGATGTTGATGTACATCTCCTCGACGTCGCGGGACTCGATATCGATCGCGCACTTCACCGTACCAACTCCTCTTCGAGGATTGCAACCTGCCGTTTCACTTTTTCGAGGGTTTTTGCGGCGCGCTCCTTCTGGCCTTCGTCGAGGTCATGCCCGGGAGCAGTCTCCCGCAGGAGGAACCGGACGTCGGAGAGGAGGAAGAGTGCCTGAAAAACTGCATCAACGGCTCTTTTTGACATGAGATCACCATACAAATATCAGTGAGGATATATTAGATTACGCGTATCATGAACACCTTTTCGGTGCCGGATACATTCACACCGCGCAGATCAGGCATTTATACTCAAGCGACACGGAGACTAATTGGGCATGAAGATCGTTCACCTGGCAGACACACATCTCGGATTATCGGCTTTTAACCGGGTTGATCCGGAGACCGGGATGAACCTGCGCGAACAACTCATCTACGACAATTTCCTTGCCGCCGTCGACCGGATCATCGCCTTACGGCCCGATGCGCTCGTCCACGCGGGCGATCTCTTCCACCAGGTCAAGCCGAAGACCCGCGCCTACACGACGGCGCTCGACGCCCTCTCCCGCCTGCACGATGCGGGGATCCCGGTGCTCGTGGTCGCGGGCAACCACAGCATGGCCAAGACCCGGTACACGGCGTCGCCGTTCGAGGTGCTGGAGCGAGGCGGCTACGCTGCAGGCGACCTCTACGTCGCCCACCACAACCGCTACCGGCGGGTGGAACTCGGGGACACGGTCTTTCACCTGATACCGAATATGCTCGAGGTGGAAGGCTACCGGAGGGCGTTTGAGGGGATCGAGTTCTCCAGCGGCACGAATGTGCTCGTCACCCACGGCCTTGCGAGCATCTTGAAGGACAAACGGCTGCACACCGTCGCCGAGCACGAGCTGGATGCGACCATCCTCTCCGACCGGTTCGACTACATCGCGCTCGGCCACTTCCACGGCCAGGTGCAGGTCGCGGACAACGCCTGGTACAGCGGGTCGCTCGAACACTGCAACTACGGGGAGATCGCGGAGGAGAAGGGGGGCCTCGCCGTGGACCTCGCGTCGGGCGAGGTCGAGCATATCGATCTTCCGCGCACGCCGATGTTCAGCCTCGGCCGGATCAACTGCGACGGACTCTCGGCCAGAGAGGTCGTGGACGGCATCCTCGATGCCGTCGATAACCATGAAAAGAAGCTCCACCACGCGATCTGCCAGGTCACGCTCGACGGGATACGCCGAGATACGCTCCGCGCGCTCGACCAGAAGGCGCTTCAGGATATCCGGAACCGTGCGCTGGACCTCAAGCTGCAGGTGCTGGCCGTCGACGACCCGTCCCGGATCTTTTACGAAGACTCGCTTGTCGGCATCGACTACGTCGCCGAGTTCGAGCGGTTCGTGGAGAAGGAGCACCTCGCTCCCGCCGACGAGGAGTTCGTGAAGAAGACGGGGACGGAGGTTCTCCGATCGGTCATAGCGTGCCATAAAGAGGGAGAGCGTGCTGCTGAATAAACTCCGGATGCGCAACTTCAAACGCTTCCGTGAGCAGGAGATTGTCTTCCAGGACGGCATCACGGGGATCGTCGGAAACAATGGAACCGGTAAGAGCAGTATCGTCTCTGCCGTTCTCTTCGCTCTTTACGGCCTGCAGGGCACCGGGCTTGACGGGGATTACATCGTCAGCTCCTTTGCGGGACCGCAGGACGTCTGTGAGGTTCGCCTGGACTTCTCGGTCGACGGCAACGAGTACGCCGTCGTCCGGAAATTCAAACGCCGCGCCTCTTCAAACCTTCACGAGGCAAACCTCTACCTGAACCAGAAACTCCTCGCAAACAGCGTCCAGAAGGTGGGGCAGGAAGTGCAACGGGTCGTCGGCATGGGTCCGGGCGATTTCCGAAACACCATCTACGCCGGGCAGAAGGAACTCCTCGCCCTGCTCGAGAGCAGGGCCGGATCCCGGAAGGACTGGTTCATGCAGGTGCTGGGCATCGATTACCTCAAGAAGGACAGCATGGAACGTCTCAAATCGCTCATCGATGCGCGGGAAGGGAGTTGCCGCGAGATCTCCGGCCGGCTCCAGGAACTGGATGCCGAAGGGGTTCGCGGTCGCCTTGCGACGCTCCGCGTGGAACTTGCCGGGGCGGAGGAGGAGGCAGAGAAGGCCCTGGGGAGAGAGACGGCTGCCATGGAGGGACTCGATGGTGCGCGCACGGAGCGCGACCGGCTGCTCTCTGTGCGCGAGCGTTATCTGCACCTTGCTCGGGAAGGGGGAATGCTCGCGGCTGAGATCGAGCGGCTCCGCACTGAGTGCCGGGAGACGGAAGAGGAGATCGCCGAACGGCAGCGGGTGCAGGCCGAACTCGAAGGACTCGCTCTCCTTGCCGACCGCTACGAGACCCTGAAAGCCGAGGCGGCCGCGATGGCCGAGGAGAAAGCACTCGTTGAACGCCTGACTCTCGAAGCGAACGCCGCAGAAGAGCAGATCCGGGAGTACGGCGAGCGCCGCACGAAGGTCGAGGCAGAACTCGCCGCGCTTGCAGAGGACGAAAAAGCGGTTGCGGATCTCAAGCGCGACGTCGGGGAGTGGCAGGGCCTCCGTGAGCGTATCGCTGCGATGAAAGAACTCCAGCCGGAGTACGATGCTCTCCACGAGGAACTCGCACGCATGGACGAGCGGTTTGCCCAGATCGAGCGGCGTGTCGGGGAAAACCGGACGGAGATCGAAGGGATCGAGGAGAAGGTCGGACATCTTCGCGCGCTTGAAGAAGAGATCGGGGACTACGATGCTCTCCTGACCCGTGAGGAGGTGTTCCTCCGGGCTCAGGAACTCGCCCGGCAGGAGGAGCGGTGCCTGCGGGAGGTCGACGCGGCCTCCGAAGAGATGAGTCTTCTCGAGAGCGAGATTGCCGGGCTTGCCCGGCAGCTTGCCGGGATGGGCTCGATCGAGGATGAGATCGAATCCGCGGAGAGCCGGAAAGAGTACCTGACCTCGCGGATCAGCGCGTGCGCCGAACGGCAGGAGGGGATCCGCGAGGAGATCCGAAGGCTTGCCGAACACCGGGCGGAGATCCTTGCCGCCGGCCCGGAGGGATCGTGTCCGACGTGCCACCAGGGTCTCGGTGACCATTATGAGGAACTGGTCGGCGATCTTGCAGATACCGCCGCGGCGATGCAGAAGACGCTCGCCGATCTTGATGGCGAGTATGCAAGGGCGACCGCCGACCGCGAGAGCCTCGTTGCGGCGCTGAAGGATCTTTACGGGCAGCGCACCGTCTCCCAGCGCTTGAAAGAGCAGCACGCGCTGTATTCGTCCCGGTATGAGCAGAGCGCGAGCGTCGGAGAGCGGTGGCGGGCCGAGGCGGAGGGTCATCGTGCGGCGATGCGGGCGCTCGGCATGGAGGGGTACGACCCGGCGGCGCATGCCGCCCTCAAGGAGCGGATCCGCGCTCTCACCGAGAAACGGACGGCGTCCAATACCCTCCGGGGCGAGTGCAGCCGCCTCCCTGTCCTCCAGGAGGAGCGGCAGCGGCTCATCATCGACGTCGAGGACTACCTCAGCCGCAAAGAGGAACTTGAAGCGAAGATCTCCCGGCTCGGGTTCGACCTGGCGGCCCTGCAGCGGCTGGAGGCCGAGGCGCGGGCACTTGAGCCGTCCTACCAGGCATACACGGAAGCAAAGGCCCGGCTTCTGCGGCGGCCGGCGCTGGAAGAGGAACTGCAGGGCGTCTCCGCACGAGTCAACGAGTTCGAGGAGAGGCTGCAGGCTATCCGCGATGAACTCGCCCGCCTCGCGTTCGATCCTGATCGGTTTGCGCGCCTCAACGAGGAGTACGGGCGTGCCGAAGCGGCGCACCGGAGAGCGTTCGAACTCCGCGTCCGCCTCGAAGAAGTCCCGAGGCTGGTTGAGGCGCTGGAGGCGAAGCGGGTTCTCCTCGCGAAGAGGGAGGCCGAACTGCTCCGGGTCGGGGAGGCTGTCGAAGAACTTGGGTTCAAAGAGGAGGCTGTCGCAGCGGCGGAAGAGCGGGTCGCGGGCTGCGAACGGGCTCTTGCGGTGGTGCGGGAGCAGAGAACCGCCGCTATTTTCCGGATAAACGGCCTTAAACTGGATATCGAGAAAGAGGCCGGAAGGCTCTCGCGTGCGGATGACCTCCTTCGGCAGCAGGAGGTGCTCAACGAGGAAATCGGGCGGATGAAGCTGACCCGGTCGCTGATCAAAGATTACACCGACTACCTCCTCCAGGTGGTCAGGGACCAGATCGAGGAGGAGGCGGGGAGGGTGCTTGCGGAGATCACCGACGGGCGTTACGGCACGGTGATGCTGGACGACGACTTCACCGTCCTCGTCCACGACATGGGCGACGACTATCCGGCCGACCGGTTCAGCGGCGGCGAGCAGGACGACATCGCCATCGCCCTCCGGGTGGCGCTCTCCCGGTTCCTCGCCGAGGTGAACGAGGTGCATGACTCCACGTTCCTGATCTTCGACGAGATCTTCGGGAGCCAGGATGAGGGGCGGCGCAACAACCTTCTCCGGGCGCTCCGGACCCAGGAAGCCCATTTCCCCCAGATCCTCCTGATATCCCACATCACCGAGGTCCAGGACGAGTTCTCGACGACGCTGATGGTCGAGATGGGCACAGACCAGGCCAGCACGGTCAGGGAGTTCGAATGACCGATCCGAAAACTGTTTACCGGGACGCGATCCGACGGATCGCAGGGCGAATCCGCGAGTGCGCTCCACCTGACCTCCCCGGACGGTTCGCGGCCGCCGGCGGGTTTAATACATCATCCTACCGCCGCTGCCCGTCCAGGTTTGACGGCGCGGTCTGCGCGGTGGACGGAAGCAACACCGTCATCCTCGATGCCGGCAGTTTTGCCGTTGCCGCTATCCGGGCATCGATCAGTTCGTACGCGGGCGGTTCGCGCCTCCACCACCGGACGACGCCTCTCCAGATCGTCACGGTCAACCCGGGAAGGGGAAACGAGGACTTCGACGAGATCTATCACGACTGTTTCCACTGCACCCCGAAGGTACACCTTGACCACGACGACCCGGTCCGGAACACCGCCGTCATACGGGATACCCTTGAGTTCTGGGCAGCGATGGAGATGGCCGCGGAGCTCGATGCCGGCGATCTCATCGTCCTCGACGGCACGCTCCAGGTCCGCCACGCAAGCCACGACGAGGTCGTCGAGAAACTCCTGAACCTCTGCAACCTCCGTGGCGTGCTCATCGCCGCGGTGACGAAACGGACGTCGCTTACCTGGGGCGGCGGACACCCGATTGTCCCGGCGGCGGAGGGGCTTGCACGCGACCTCGGCGTCCCCGGACCCTGGTACCTCTGCGTCTCCGCCGCCGACGGCCTGATCGACCGGCGGGAGACACGCACCTGGAAGCAGCGGGGCGAGCAGTACGTCGCCCGGCTGCACCCGCGGGCAGAGCGGGCGTTCAAGGTCGAGATCCCGACATTCTACAGCGCGGAGAAGGTCGAACGGGTCTTCTCGGCGCTCGCAGCCTACGCCGACGACGGGAGGGTCGCGGGCTACCCGTACCCGCTCCTCGACGCCCACCTCACCACCAAGATCGGGAAGGATGCGGTCGATCAGGTCCGCCAGGACATCATCCGGGACATGGACCGGCTCGGCATGAGCCTTGTCGACTACACCGGCATCTTTGGTGACTATCATGACGAGTTTGACCGATATTGACGGCGACGACGCCTCGAAATACCGGCTGATCGGTGACCGGGTGCTCGGTTACCGGTTTGCCGTCCCCCACGATGCGGAACTCTATCTCGGGGACGTGCTGAAGATCACGGACAGTGTCAAAGGGCTGACGTTCTTTGCGAAGGTGAACGACCTCCTCCACGACTGCAACTTCTCCGACCCGAAGTGGGACACGCGCCCCCATACCGAGCACTTCTACGGGATCGGGGAGAATGTCTTCATCCTCGTCGAGGCAACGCCCCTCGGGTACGTCGGAGAAGACGGCACCTTCCGCAAACCCCGGACGCTCCCCGCGAAGTTCTCCCGCGTCGAGCGCCCGGAGTCGCGCGATTTCGCGTTCCTCGCGCAGGTGATGGGCGAGATCGAGGTCGGCGTGATGAAGACCGGCCAGGGCGTCTTGAAGGACGTCAGGGTGGCGCTCCACGCGCAGGTGATGCGCCAGCACATGGGCGTCTTTGCGACGACCGGTATGGGGAAGAGCAACTTCATGAAGGTCTTCTGTGCCTCCTGCATGAGGGCACGCGAGTTCGGGCTCCTCATCGTCGACCCGCACGGAGAGTACGTGGCGGGAGGACGGTCGTCGAGCGGAGAGACTACCATGGGGCTCCTGCATTACCAGGCCGGCCGTGACGGACTCGAGGTCTTCTCCACCCGGCCGGAGGAGTTCAGGCGGAAGTACCACTTAAACCAGCTCTACCTGGACTACGACGACTTCAGGGCGCCCGATCTCCTCCTCCTCTACGAGCACTCGCCGCCCCAGCGCGAGGTCGTGGAGATGCTCGAGAGCACGCCCGGTTCCGAAGTGATCGACTTCTTCCAGAGCACCGACTTCGCGACCTTCGACGCCGAGACCTACACCGGCCGGCACCCCCGGATTGCGAACGACCTGAAGAACTTCTCGCCGAGCACGCTCTCGGTGATGCAGCGGCGCATCGCGGGGATGATGAACCGGAACCGGGGCTTCTTCCGGAGGCAGGGCTCCTCTATCCCGGATGTCATGAAGGCGCTCCACGAGAACAAAGTCGTCCTGATCGACATCCCGGGGATGAGCGAGCAGAGCGAACTCTTTGTCCTCTCGATTATAACGCGGAAGATCATGCGCAGCCACCAGGGCGAGGAGGCCGGGGGCGAGGAGGAGCCCAGGCAGGTGCTGATCACCATCGAGGAGGCGCAGCGGGTGCTGGGCTCGGGGCTCGGGAACACCAGGACGTTCCGCGAGGCGGCGATGGAGGGGCGGAAGTTCGGCGTGGGGCTCTGCGTGGTCACCCAGCAGCCCAAAAACATCGACGCCCGGGTTCTTGCGCAGTTGAACACCTTTGTGGTGATGGGGCTCTCCGATCGCGGCGATCGCGACACCATAGCAAGCAGCGCAAAACAGGATCTCTCCCGCCTGGATACTGAGATTCAGACGCTCGAGCGCGGAGAGGCGGTCATCAGTACCATCGGGATACCCTTCCCGGTGAGCACCCGGATCCATCTCTTCGAGGAGTATATCGAGGAACTCAACAGAAAACCGCGAGCAAAGCCGATAGACGACGGGCTTGAAAATACGTTTTAGCTACAATGCACGAAGGTGATTCGGGCAGGAAACATCCTGTTTCCGCCGTCCCTTCACTGAATTGCTTGACGCCCTCCGGGCGTCGGAATTACTGATCGTTCTTGATTTTCCGTATGGAGACGCAGTTGACGACCGCTTCTCCGGTCATGATGTAGCGTTTGACGACGGTTCCGAGCACCTCGACCACATCACCATTCTGCACGTCTTCTGCCGGCGAGGTGAACATCTTGACCGATATCTCACCTGTCCGGTCGGCGACGAGGTACTGCGGCCGGTTGAGGAACTGGAAGTAGACCCGCTCGACAACACCCTTTATGCGTATCGGTTCGCCGAGCTTGTTTAAGTTGATCTCCCGTATCCGGACGTTCTTTGCTTCCGCTTCATACATCGGCACCAGCGATGCATACTGCTTCTGGCTCATGTAGTTGAGTGCCATGGGTATGAGAAGCAGCATGGCTGCCGCCGGAACCGTCCAAAACAGCGAGTATATCTCCCCGGTTGTGAAGACATACACAGCGATCAGGACAATAAAAAAGAGGAAGACGGCCACGGTAACGGCCGTCACCCTCACTTTGACATCTCCGATTTGCATCGTCAATCAGGTTTACTTAAGGGCTGCAATTTCCTTTCTGAATGCGACCCAGTAGAGAACACCGACGAAGAACAGACCGCCGACGATGTTACCAAGTGTGACCACAATGATGTTGTTGGTCCACATTGTCACCCAGTTCAGGGTCTCGACTGCTGCTGATGGGTCGATGCCTGTACAGAAGATACCTGCAGGGATAAAGTACATGTTCGCAACGCTGTGCTCAAACCCGCTGGCAACGAAAGCGAAGATCGGGAACCAGATACCGACGATCTTGCCGATCGCGTCGTCGGCGCATATACCGAGCAGGACAGCAAGGTTGACGAGCCAGTTGCAGGCGATTCCCTTGAGGAAGAGCGACCACAACGCCGCGGCACCGACGTAACTCGTCTTTGCAGTTGCTATGCCTACTGCTCGTAGACCAAACGCGGTGAGCGTCGCGGCTCCTGTGGCATCAAAGCTGGCGTACGGACCGTATGCCACGATATACGCGAAGAGAACCGACCCGACCAGGTTGCCGATATATACCCAGACCCAGAGGTTGAGCACACTTACCCAGCTGACCTTGTGGACGAACGCCGCCATGGGGGCGAGCATCGCGTCGCCGGTGAAGAGCTCGGCACCGGTCATGATTGTGATGATAAGCCCAACAGGGAAGACAGCACCCAGAACGAGCTGGGAGATACCAGGACTCGCGGTACCGAACCGCATCGCGACATCGGTTGCCTGGATACCGGTCGAACAGATCGTCGCCAGGGCAGCACCCATCGCGATGAACGCTCCGGACAGGATACCACGCAGGAACATGTTCCAGGCCGGCAGTCCGACCTTGTACTTTCCTGCATCACCCGCTTTTGCTACGATAGCAACTGGAGGATGGAATACCATTTTTCATACACCTCTCTAAACGTCCTACCTATACCATCAAGTAATTCGAATGGATAGGTCTAGTTAATCAGTAATTTGAGAGTGCTAGTAATAGGTTTCGAAATGATCGCTGTGCGCGGCGAAGATAACTCAAATTCAAGCGTTTATCCGCGCTTTAAGTTAATTCCTGTCGTTAAACACCGGATATCAATAAACGATGCTTTTGCCATTACGCACGCGTCCACGCAGAATATATGCGATTTTAAGCAGGCTTTTGGACTGGTGTGCGGAGGCGGGCGCGCAGATCCCGCGTTTTCCAAACGTATTTATGCCGGGGTACCGGACGCCCGGTAAAATCGCCGTAGATGTGTGCGCGTCGGGACATGCTTCAATATCGGGCGTAAATGGCGGTTACATCTCGCCCTTTTTGAAAAAAAGCATATTTTTTCGATTTAATGAGTTACTCCTCTCCGGAATGTGCCTCGTTTTGAACGGCCCTGAAGCTTCCGTGGCACTCTCCCCCCGGGGGGTGCGCCCCGCCTCTCCGGGGTCCGGGTCCGACAGTTTCCCGGAGACGGGTGCCCCCGATTACGGCTGACCGCAAACCGCCGTCCGGTGTCATGCTCCTCCCGGTGATACGGATATACCGCCCCTCTACCGGTTGCGGCTGCGGCCCTGCTGTTAGGGTTCCTCTCGCCGGACATCGCGTGCTATAGGGGCGTTGTCGGGCTTCTGGTGGTGGTCGGTGCCTGAGTGCCGTCGCACGAGAACCTTTTTGCGTATACTCCTGAATGCAGTTAATCAAATCACATAAATGTTGGACAGACAAACCTCCATGCATTCCATGCAGATCGAGGAAACCGTCACTCCCTATAGAAGGATCGTACTTATCGCCATCGTCGTCGGGCTCATATCCGGCCTCGGCGCTCTGTTCTTTTTCGAAGGACTGAAACTGGGAACTGCATTTTTCATGGAAGGCATCGTCGGGTTCCACCTCCCGAAGGAGGGGCAAACTCTCCAGGATATCGCTCAATGGGCTCCTCCCGATCATCTCTGGATGATCCTCCCCGTCATATGTTTCGGAGGGCTCCTCTCCGGCCTCCTGGTCTACACCCTTGCCCCAGAAGCGGAAGGCCACGGGACGGATGCAGCAATAAAGGCGTTTCATGGAGAGGGACGGGTACGCTGGCGCGTTCCCCTCGTCAAAGCGGTCACTGCCGTCCTGACCATCTCGACGGGGGGGAGTGCCGGGCGTGAAGGGCCGACTGCACAGATGTCTGCCGGTTTCGGTTCGATCGCTGCCGATCTTTTAGGCCTCTCCGCCCGTGAGCGGAGGCTTGCTATCGCCACCGGCGTGGGTGCGGGAATCGGCACGATCTTCATGGCGCCTCTCGGGGGAGCAATCCTCGCTGCGGAGATCCTCTACAAACAGGATTTCGAGACCGAAGCAATCGTTCCCGCATTTCTGGCTTCGGTCATCGGATACGCCATCTTCGGCCTGATTGAAGGGTTTGAACCGGTCTTTGGTTCCGGAGTGACCTCCTGGAATATTTCTCAGATCCCACTCTTCCTCCTCCTCGGCGTGGTCTCGACTGCGGTCGGCCTGATTTACATTAACACGTTTTATGGGACAAACCGGGTGTTTAAAAGGGTATTCAGCCACCTGAAGATCCCAAATCACTTCAAACCCCTCACCGGGGCATTTCTCACCGGCACGTTCGTTCTTGCTCTTGCGGCTCTCTCCCCCGAAGCGGCACTCGTCGGGATCGGCAGCCTCGGAACCGGATACGGCTTTGCACAACTCGCGTTGTATAACATGCTCCCTGTCGGGGTGCTGCTCTTCCTCCCGTTTGCGAAGATCCTGACGACGTCGCTCACCATCGGTTCCGGGGGGAGCGGCGGCGTCTTCGCACCGGGACTGGTTATCGGCGGGGCGACGGGAGGTGCCGTCGGATCGCTGCTGCACCTCGCGCTCCCCGGGGTTGTGCCTGCCGAATCCGTGCCGGTCTTCTTCGTCGTCGGGATGATCGCCTTCTTCGGTGCGATCTCACACGCACCGATCGCGGTCATGATCATGGTCGTAGAAATGACCGGCGACTTCTCCCTGCTCGTGCCGGCGATGGGTGCCGTCTCAGTAGCGGTTCTTCTCATCGGACAGTCCACCATCTTCTGTGAGCAGGTGCTGAACCGATCCCAATCGGCTGCTCACCGGGACGAGTATATGATAGAGATGCTTCAGGATATTCGTGTGAGGGATGTTATGGTGCCCCGCGACCGGATCGTCGCCGTATCGCCCGATGATACCACCGGGAAGGTGCTCTGCCTGATCGACGAGACGCTACATACCGGGTTTCCGGTGCTCGATAGAGAAGGGAAGCTCGTCGGCATGATCGCTCTCGATGATGTCAGGGATAACCGGATGAATGACGAGTACGACGTACCGGTGGAAAATGTCATGAGTTCACGGGTGTTCACCGTGCATCATGCCTGTACGCTACGCGAGGCTCTGGATCTGATGACCGAGCACGATATCCATCACCTGCCCGTCGTCCCGGAGAAAGACCCGAGGACACTCTCGGGTTTTGTCACTCGAACGGACGTCATGAAAGCGTACGTCAGAAAAACGTCACAATCCGGGGGAAAATACCGTTCTGCGAACAGCACTCTGATCGAACCGGATACGGTTTCGGGGAGCAGTCCCGACGGGAAAAAAGGGTCGGTAATGGAGGGTTGAACCGCAGTCAGCGGAAGACATCGAAGATCTGGTCGCTCCCGGTGGCGATGAGCCGGTCGCGCTCTGCACTCTCTTCTACGAGCGCGAGCACCGGCGGGGTCATGTCCTCGCCCGGGTGGAACCCGAAGAGTTCTTCGAGATCGGTCTGGATGGCGTGCATGAAGACCGAGTTCGAGATCTCCACGGGGCAGAGTTCCTCGCACTGGCCGCAGTTGACGCAGGAATCGGAGATGTGCGCGAACCGGATCAGGTGGAACATGAACGGCGGCGGGATGACGCCGGGCTCGACCAGGTAGTCTTTCCTTGTGCTGCACTCGACGCAGTAGCAGATCGGGCAGTTCTCGATGCAGGAGTAGCACTTGATGCACCGGGAGGTCTGCTCCCGGATCTTGTTCAGGCGCTCCGTGCCCTCGCCGAGCGCCCCAAAGTAGCGTTCCCGCCACTTGTCGCCGAGTTTCAGCATCGCGTTCTCGACCTTGCCGCGGATCTCGATCCCTTTCGGGTTCGCGGGCTCGGTGGCGACCGCCCCGGTCTTCACGGCGGCGTTGAGGAGGTTTGCACCCTTCTCGGAGCAGACCTCGACGAACGTGGCGTTCCCGGCTTTCTCCCCAATAACGCCCCAGTTGCCGCAGGCGAGGTCCACCTGGCGCGGGATCTTGATCTTGCACCGGCGGCAGTTCGAGCGGCGGCCGAGGCCCTGATCCCCGAGAAGATCCTCCGATCCTTCTTCGAGTTCATCGATCGAGATCGAGGCGTGCTCGCCGTCCTTTGTGATGACGATGAACTTTCCTTTGTCGATCTCTTCCTTGACGACATCGTCGGGGTCAAGCCCGAGCTTCTCCCGGACGATGATCCGGGCCGTCTCCGGCCGGATGGTGCCACCGCAGTTGAGGCCGATGATGATGATGTTGTCCAGGTTGACCTGGTTGCGCTTCGCCATCTCGTAGATCGCCTTGACGTCGCAGCCTTTGAGGACGGTTGCGATCTTCATGTTTGGATCGGTGGAGAGAAGGCAGCGCCGCATCTGCTTGGGGAGCAGCAGGGTGCCGCAGTGGAGCGATCCCGCAATCCCCCCGATCTCGGCGGGATCGGTGATCATGGCCGGCATCGCGTCGTAGACGTCCGCGCCTTTCCTCACCGCAAAGACCGCGTCGACCATGCCGCTCTCGAGGGCGTGGCGCAGCAGCGCGGTGACCGCCCCGCCGGTCTCCGCTTTCTCCCTGAGTTCGTCGTTCGTCGTCCATGCGTAGAGTAAATCACCTTTTCCTGCCATTTTCAAGCCTCCTCGGTGATCTTCTCAACCTTCACGGCACAGGCCTTGTACTCGGGGATCTTCGCTACGGGATCAAGCGCGTTGTGGGTCAGCCTGTTTGCCGGATGCTCTTTGTAGTGGAACGGGATGAACATGACGCCCTTGATGATCTCCGGGGTGACCCGTGCGGGGATCTCGACCGAGCCCCGCCGGGTGCTCGCCCGGACGACCTCGTCGTCCTCGATCCCGAGTTCTTTTGCATCCTCGGAGTTGATCTCGATCCAGCCGATGGGCGCCTCCATCTCAAGGCTCCACGACCGGCGGGTCATGGTGCCGGTGTGCCACTGCCAGATCGTGCGACCGGTCGTGAGGACGTAGGGGTACTCATCGTCCGGCACCTCTGCGGGCGGCTTCCACTCGATTGGGGAGAAGACCCCGAGCCCGTCGGGCATGGCGAACGTCTCCCGATGAAGGATCGGGGTTCCCGGGTGCTCCTCGGTCGGACAGGGCCAGTGCAGGCCGTCGGGATCGAGGCGGGCGTAGGACATGCCGTGATAGGACGGCGTGACGGCGGCGACTTCGTCGAAGACCGCTTCGGGGCTCTCGAACGTAAACTGCTCCGGGTAGCCCATTTTGCTCCCGAGTTCGCAGAGGATCTTCCAGTCTTCTTTCGCCTCGCCCGGGGGCTCCTGCGCCTTCTTCCAGCGCTGGACCCGCCGTTCGGTGTTCGTCTGGGTGCCGTCCTTCTCCGCGTAGCATGCCGCAGGCAGAACGACGTCGGCGAGTTCAGCGGTCTCACTCATGAAGATGTCCTGGACGACCAGAAACTCGAGGTTCCTGAGCCCTTCCTCGACGTGGGTGAGGTCCGGGTCGGAGAGCATCGGGTTCTCGCCCATGATGTACATCGCTTTGAGTTCGCCGGGGCTCTCGGCGAGGACGTTGACCATCTCGGTGACGGTGTAGCCTACTTTGCCCTCGGCAAGCTCGTCAACGCCCCACATCTCCTTCATCTTCTTCTGCGCCGCCTCGTCGGTGACCTTCTGGTAGCCGGAGTAGACGTTCGGGAGGGCTCCCATGTCGCAGGCGCCCTGGACATTGTTCTGGCCGCGGAGCGGGTTGACACCGCCACCGGGCTTGCCCATGTTGCCGGTGAGCATCATCAGGTTGGCGGTCGATTTGACGTTGTCGACGCCGACGGTGTGCTGGGTGATACCCATCGAGTAGATGAGCGCGGCGACGTCGGCGGTTGCGATCCACTCGGCCGCAGTCCTGAGGCTCTCGACCGGGATGCCGGAGACCTTCGAGACGTTCTCAAGGCTGTAGTCATCCTTCATGACGGCCTCCTTGAGTTTCTCGAAGTCTTTCGTACGCCTCTCGATGAACTCTTTATCCTCCCGGCCGTTTCTGATGATCTCCTGCATCAGTCCGTTCAGGATAGCGACGTCGGTGCCGGAGACGAACGGCATGTAGAGGTCGGCCTGCTTCGCGGTGGGGGTGAGGCGCGGGTCGGCCACGATCAGCTTTCCACCCCCCTCTTTCGCACGGATGATGCTCCGCCCGATCAGCGGGTGCTGCTCGAAGGTGTTGGACCCGAGGACGAAGACGCACTTCGACTCGGCGATGTCCTTGATCGAGTTGGTCATCGCCCCCGACCCGAAGACTGCTGCGAGGCCCGCGACGGTGGACGCGTGGCAGAGCCGGGCGCAGTGGTCGACGTGGAGGGTCTTGAGCGCCACCCGGGCGAACTTCTGCATCAGGTAGTTCTCCTCGTTTGATGTCCGGGCGGAGGAGAGGCAGGCTACCTCGTCGGGTTTATAGGATTTGAACTTCTCCGCGATCAGGTCGTAGGCTTCGTCCCAGGTCGCCTCGACAAACTCGCCGTCCTTCTTGATCAGCGGTTTCGTGAGGCGATCGGGGCTGTTGACAAATTCGTGGGCGTAGCGCCCTTTAGGGCAGAGTTTGCCCCCGTTGACGGGCGCGCGCTGCCAGTGCGCCACGTCAAAGACCTTGCCGTCCCGGACGACAAGGTTGAACCCGCACCCGGTGCCACAGTACGGGCATGTCGTCGATACGTACTTTATTTCCATCATTCTCCCTCTGGCAGGGACTACATACCGCCTGGATTATATAATAGGCATGGTCGTGACCAAATTTTTGATTAATATTGGTGGGAAGAGGTGGGGGATTCCGTCACAGAACGGCCTGGACGACCAGTGCCGCCGCGAGCGTGACGATCCCTGCCGCCGAGAGCGGCAGGGTGTAGTTTCGCACGACCGCGGAGAAGTCGTCGCCGGTCGTCCGTTTGAGCAGCCAGAAGAAAGGGTCGCTGACGTAGGAGAACATGAGCGCTCCCGCGGAGACCATGAGCACCAGGGCGAGCGGGTTGATCGCCGTGATGGCCGGGGTCGTGGCGAGGATGGCGCCGGTGACGGCCGCGGTCACGACCCTTGAGCCCTGCGCCGCCTGCACCAGGGCGGCGATGACGAACGGGAGGATGATCAGGGGAAGATGGGCCGCGACCAGCACGGTCACGTCCGCGGGGAAGGAGCTTGCGGCGATGACGCCGCCGAGCGCCCCGGCACCGGCGAGGTCGAAGATGATGATCCCGGCGTTCTTCGTTCCCTTATGAAGCGCTTTCTCCCGGACGTCGCCCGGAACGGTGGCAAGGGCTGCAAAGAGGCCGGCGAGGAGCGCAAGGTTGATGTTTGCGAGAGCGTGGAGGTGCGGGACGAACGACCCGATTGCGAGCATCCCGAGGATAACGATGAACGGCAGCCAGGCACGATGGTTCCGCCTGGTCGCCGGTTCTTCCGCCTCTTCGGCCGGCGGCATCCGTCCTCGCATGGCGAGGAGGAGCCCGGCGAGGAGAAGGAGGGAGAGGGGGAGGGCGACGAGGTCGATATCCCAGGGGCGGCCGGAGAGGCCGAGGGCCGTTATGGTCGAGTAGACGACGGGAGCGGGGTAGAGGAGCACGTAGGATATCATCCCGGCGACGCCGGCGCAGTAGAGGAGGGTCCTGGATGCCCGGCCGTCGAAAGAGAGGTGCGTGATGATGGGGGCGAGGATGACGAACGAGGTGATGCCGCACATCAGCGGGACGGAGAGGAGATAGCCGGCCGCTCCCGCCGTGACGAGGGGGCGGCGCACCAGCCCCCGGATATCGGCGACGATATCCGCGATCCGGCCGCTCTCGCGGAGAACCTGGGCAATGCCGACCCCGCAGAAGATGACGATCCCGAGGAGGGTGAAGATCCGGCCGGCGCCGGTCGTGGCAACCGTAACGATCGTCTCCGCCGGCATGCGGGAGAGGAGGCCGAAGAGGATGGATGCCCCTACGAGTGTCAGGAACGGCGGGAGGCGGTACCTGAGCGACGCGACGGTTATTGCCGCGAGGGTGACGGCGAAGGCGATGAGGGTCTCCATCAGTCTCTCGTTGGGGTTTTGGGGATAAAATATCCGCCAGGTTCAGTCCTGTTCTCGTTCGCGGCGCGCTTCGGCGATCCGGCTCTGTGCGATCTCCCGGTATTCGAGGTCGATCTCGAACCCGATGTAGTCCGCACCGAGGGCGATGGCCGCAAGCGCCGTGCTCCCGATACCCATGAACGGATCCATGACGAGCATCCCGGGCCGGCAGCCGTGGAGCCGGATACACATCTCGGGGAGTTTCTCCGGGAAACTGGTCGGGTGCGGCCGGGAGGAGCGGATCGTCCGGTAGGGGATGAACCAGGTGTTCCCCCGGTCCCGGAGGTCGCGCTCCGCCGCCTTCCACCGGCCGATGTTGCTCTTGTCCTGGTAGGGTACGCCGACCGCCAGTTTATCGAGCGCCACGTCCCCTTTCTTCGTGAAATGGAAGATGTGCTCGTGGCACTGGCTCAGGTAGCGAGCGCTGTTCACCGGCTGGTAGTGGCCGACGGCGATATCCCCGGCGATCTTCTCGTAGTCGCCGACGTCCTCCTTCTCGATCGCGATCGACTTGACCCAGTGGATGACGTTCTGCAGTTCGAAGTGGGGGCGGAACCGCTGGACGACGTCGAAGGGGATCCAGGGGTCGCGGGGTTTGCCGCCGATGTTGAGGAAGAACGAACCGTCGTCGGCAAGGATCCGCGCCGTTCCGGCGGCGATCTCTCCGATCCAGTCGAGGTAGTCCTCGCGGGGTTGTTTGTCGTCGTAGGAGTTGTAGTCCTTCCCGATGTTGTAGGGCGGCGACGTGACGATGACGTCGACGGAGCCCGCCGTCAGGCGCCGCATGCCCTCGATGCAGTCCATGGTATGGATGGTGTTGGCGGCGAGCCCGCACACCCCTCTCTCCTTGTTTGTCACTCCGATCACGTATCGGTTCGCGGTCCAGGGCAAAAAGGTGAACGAAACACGACGTCAGGCGCTGTCGTCGCCGGCGACCACCTTCTGCCGCGTCCGCTCGAGCGCGTCGACGAAGTCCTCGACCTCGTAGGGGTTGAGCCCGGAGCCCCCGGAGGCCTCGCGGTCGAGGTGGACGACCTGGAGAAGCGCGTCCTTGAGGATCTCAAGGCGGCTGTTAGGAGGGAGGATGATCTCGAACCGGCGGAAGATGCGGTCGGAGATGCAGACGAAGTTCCCGTGAACGGAGGCGAACGTCAGGATCTCGTCTGCAGAGGGGACGTCCGCCTGGTCGACCTCGACTTCCAGGACCGCAGGCGTATCGGCGCTCTCCTCTGCAAAACAATGGGTGACCCTGATCTTCGTGGTGACTCCTCCCCGGTTCTGGCCGATATTCTCCCGGAGAATAATATAGTTTTATGCCGGGGAAAGGGAGGTGTTCATTGCGGGCGGAGTTCCCCCCTTCACCCAAAAAATTGCGGGGATGCTTATTTCCCGAAGTAATCGACGATGTTACGGAAGAGCTGCATGTTCATCGACTCGGTGGGCAGGGGTTTTTTCTCGCGCTTCAGCCGCTCTTTTCTCACCGGCCAGTCATAGAGGTTCACGAACTCCATCGCCCTCTCGGGGTGCGGCATCAGCCCGAGAACCTTGCCGTCCGCCGAGGTTATCCCGGCGATGTCCGCAACCGACCCGTTCGGGTTGTAGGGGTACTCCCCTCCCGCGGGGGAGAGGTCGTCGCGCGAGTAGCGGAACGCGACCATCCCTTCCCGCTCGATCCGCTTCAGGGTCTCCTCCGAACAGGAGAAGTTCCCCTCACCGTGGGAGACGGGGCAGTAGATGTGCGAGATGCCCTTTGTCCAGAGGTTATCCGCGGCAGGCTTCAGGGTGACGAACCGGCACTCCAGCACGCCCTTCCTGTTCGGCATCAGGGCGATCTCGCGGGGGTAGTCCCGGTCGAACGCCGGGACCAGGCCGAGGTTCGCGAGGATCTGGAACCCGTTGCAGATCCCGAGCACCAGGTTGTCGCCCGCGAGGAACTCCTTTACGTCGCTCCAGAGGTTGTTCCGGACGCGGTTCGCGTAGGCGTTGCCGGCGCCCGTGTCGTCGCCGTAGGAGAACCCGCCGGGGAAGACCATCAGCCGGTAGTCGGAGAGGGTCTTCTCCCCCGCGATGAGGTCGTTGATGTGGACGATATCGGACGCCATGCCCGCCCGCATCAGGACTTCCGCTGTCTCCATCTCGGAGTTGATCCCGTAGCCGCTCATGATGAGGGCTCTCGGATTGTTTGCGCGAGCCATGCTCAGTACCCCCCGAAAGGTGCTTTGTACGCAGTTTCCATTGTCGTCACCGGCTGTTCTATGAGGGTTTTTTCTCCTGCCGATACCCGGAACGTTTTGCCGCCGACATGGCCGAGGAGGTGTGCGTCGCTGCCGAAGATCTCCTCGAAGGCTTCGCGGTCGGAGGGGGCGACCGTGATGACGAATCGCCCGAGCGACTCCGAGAAGAGGTAGGTGTCCGGGCGCATCCCGCCGGGTACGGCGAGGTTCATGCCGGCTCTCCCGGCGATCGCGACTTTGGCGAGGGCGACGAGGAGCCCCCCGTGGGTCACGGGGAAGGCGGAGGCGAGAAGTTGTTTCTCGATCGCGTCGGTCATCCGGCCGTAGCGCACCTTTGCGGTCTGGATATCGAGGGACGGAACCGAACCCCCCTTGATACCGAGGTGCGCGAGGTACTCCGACCCGCCGAGTTCTTCCCCGGTCTCCCCCACGACGTAGACGAGGTCGCCGTCGAACTTCGCGTCCATCGATACCGCGGCCGTGACGTCGGGATGGACGCCGATCGAGGTGATGAGGAGCGTCGGCGGCACGGAGACCTTCACGGGGTTCGAGTCGGCGTCGAACCCGGAGAAGTCGTTATACATGCTGTCTTTCCCGGAGATGTACGGTGTCGCGAACTCGACCGCACCGTCATAGCACCCGAACGCGGCGCGCTTGAGCTGCCAGAGCCTCGCCGGCTCGTCGGAGGAGCACCAGCAGAAGTTGTCGAGGAGCGCGATGGTCGCGAGCGGAACGCCGATCGCGATCAAACCCCGGACCGCTGCATCGATCGCGGCGAGCGCCATCCGGTAGGGGTCGAGCTCCGAGTAGGACGGGAAGAGGCCCTGCGAGAGCCCGACACCCTTCATCGAGCCGGGGACGACTTTCGTCAGGGTGGCCGTGGTCTGGACCCGCCCGGCTCCCTGCACCGGCCCGAGGACGTGCCCGCCCTGGACGGTGTGGTCGTACCGGGTCGAGATGAACTCTTTGGAGCAGATGTTCTTCCTTCCGAGCATCGCGAGGAGGAGGTCGTCGAGCCGGTCGGGGCACGGGACTTCGGGCTCGGGATAGGCCGTCTCTACGGGCTCTGTTATGAGGTGCTCCTTCGGGAGGCCGTCGTGGAGGAAGTCGAGATCGACGTCCATGACGGTCTCTCCGCCGTACTCCACGACGCATCTTCCCGTATCGGTGAACGTCCCGATGACGGTCGCCTCGACCTCCCTCCTCTTCATCAGGTCCATGAACGCCTCGATCTTCTCCTCCGGGACGGCGAGGGTCATCCGCTCCTGCGACTCGGAGATCCAGATCTCCCACGGCGCCATGCCGGGGTACTTCAGCGGGACGCGGTCGAGGAGGACATGGCACCCGCCCGACTCCCTCGCCATCTCCGCGACGGAGCAGGAGATTCCTCCTGCCCCGTTGTCGGTGATGCTCCGGTAGAGGTCGAGGTCGCGGGCCTCCTTGACGATGACGTCGGAGAACTTCTTCTGGGTGATCGGGTCGCCGATCTGGACCGCGGTCACGGGGCTCGCGGGGTCGAGGGCCTCCGAGGAGAAGGTGGCGCCGTGGATCCCGTCCTTGCCGACCCTGCCGCCGACCATGACGACGAGGTCGCCGGGCAGGGCCTGCTTCTCGTGGAGCAGTCTTCCGTTGTTGGCGCGCGGCATCACGCCGACGGTGCCGGCGAAGACGAGTGGTTTACCGACGTAGCGGTCGTGGAAGTAGCACCACCCCTGCGGCGTCGGGATGCCCGAGCAGTTGCCGCCGACGTCGATGCCGCGGACGACGCCCTCGAAGATTCTCCGGGGAGGGAGGATGGGGTTCGTCCGGTTCTTGCCGCGGAAGAGGACCGGTTCGGTATCGGGGTCGCCGACGCAGTAGCCGTAGATGTTGATGCAGGGCTTGGCGCCGAGGCCGAACCCGATGGTGTCGCGGTTCACCCCGACGATCCCGGTGAGGGCGCCGCCGAAGGGGTCGAGGGCGGAGGGGGAGTTGTGCGTCTCGACCTTGCAGGTCACCAGGTGCTCGTCGTCGAAGACAATGGCGCCGGAGTTGTCGGTGAAGACCGAGACGCAGATGTCGTCGTCGCCCTTTGCCTCGCGGATGGTGTTGGTGGCGGCCTGGATGCACGACTTGTAGAGCCCCCGCGGGACGTCGTCGTCCATGGCCGAGGCAAAGATCGTGTGCTTGCAGTGCTCGCTCCAGGTCTGGGCGAGCGACTCGAGTTCGACATCCGTCGGCTTTCGCCCGAGCCCCCGGAAGTAGTCGCGGATTGCGTGGAGCTGGGCGAGGTCGAGGGCGAGCGGCCCGCGCCGCTCCCCTGTCCCGGGGTCCGTGATGCCCTCTTTTCCGATCCGGGCGAGTTCCGCGTCGGGGAGGTCGAGATCAACGGTCCCGGCGGTCTGGAGTTCGTGGAGGTGGACGAAGGGGGTGATCGCGTCCATTCCCTTCCCGGCGTACTCCTCGCGGCTCCTGACGTGCACCCGGTTGACGAGCGGGTTTGCGAGGGCGGCGGTGAGCCGCTCCAGGGATTCGGGCGTGAGGTCGCCGGCGACAAGGTAGAGTTGCGACGAGAAGACCGCCTCCCCTTCGCCGAACCGGAACCCGAAGTAGTCCTCGATGGTCTGCTTTGCCGTCGTCCCGGCATTGTCGGTGACCCCGGGCAGGAACCCGACCTCGATCGCGTAGTCGAAGTCGGCCTCGGTCGGCCGGTCTACGGAGTACCGCTGGACGACGGGGTTGCTGAGCTGCGCGCCGATCTGCGAGAGCTCATCGGGGGAGAAGTCCCTCCGGGCGGTCGCTATGGTATAGACGTCGACGAGGTGCAGCTCGCGCAGGGGGAAACCCAGCGAGCGGAACCTCTCGGTACGCGTCGGCAGCCGTGGATCGCGGGTATATTGTACCTCTATCCGGTGGACGTACGAGGCCATGTATATATATGGGTTGGATCTGGTGAAAAGGACTGCGATGAAAAAAAATGGTGAACCAATTTTCATCAAAACTGGAAAATGATGCGTGCGCCTGAGTGTCAAGAGTAATGCAGCCCGTGCGAGTGGATTGCGGGGATGGTCGGCGTTCCCCTGTGTCATGCCGGCATCGACGTGCCGATGCTCGAGAAACCCGAGCATCTATAGTGCTGTGTGGCTGTGGCGCATCTGCGACAGGTCGGGTGGACCGACGCTGTTAAGGTGGAGGAGCGTTGGGCATACTTTGTAGGGACACCTCTCAAGGAGCAGCGACATGCTCTTCTTCGTGGATGCTTTTAAGGGTGCGGGTATTAATGCTTCAGTATTGCAGGTGGTTCTGTGAAACATATCACTTTTGATCAACTCTCGCGGGTTGCGCTCGGAGATGTTGGAAAATCTATCGCGAAAGCCGTCACACGAGACTACTATCTACCTGATGCAATCTACGATATCTATCCAAAGTACAACGGAAAACCGTATAAAACCCGGGCGATACATTTCACTCCTCGCGGGTGGATGCCCGATTTTGAATACGGAATACAATTCCCCGGACTCGGGGACAGTTGCTACGACAATATTTACCTTATGGCAGAAGTGAAGACAAATAACTCCAAACTGATGCGAGATCAAGAAAAATCGATGGCAAGAATCTCCTATGGAAAGGTGACGATCCGGGAATATTTCCGAGAACTTTACGACAAATATGGCAATCTTAGAAACGATCCTGAGATACTTCAAGATCCTCCCCCATGTTGCAAACCAACTGATGATACTTACCAATTATCTCCGAGCATCCGACAAATCAGGCTTGAAAAACTGGCAGAATACAAACGACTAGTAAACTCAAATCCAGATGGCGATATGGGAATGGTACCCCGTTGTCATACAAATTATCTAGTAATCATGTGTCACGTGAAAATCGAAAAGAACCAATTTGTCACCGAAATAGGGCGCGTTTGTAGTAATGATGGTGAGAAAATCGGTGGCCTTGACCACAGAAGAGAATATGTGCTTTCCATATGAACTGCCACCATTTGATAACCAAGGGTGTCCATGTGGTAAAACCATATTGGCGCAGGCCGCCCTCATAGAGGAGGCTTGCCATTTCTTTGAGTACCGCCGGCATCTCCAAACGCATTACGGGTTTACCGACTCAACGATCAAGCGTACCTAGATTCAGTCTGTGTGAGGGAATCATATCCCCTACCCTTCTCACAGAGTATGAGAAGATGAGGTCATCCCAATACTCTCGCGTTCATGATGCTGCATGCTAGATGAATCAGTCCTAGGAATGAGTGTTCATACCGCTCGTATCGTGGAAAAATCTTCTTAAACGCTTCAATTCCGTTGAAGAACCGATCTACTGCATTGCGCCTCTTATAGTTCGCTGGAACATCGAGCCAGGTGCATCTAGTAGTGAGAACTTACAGAATACCGTTGAACAGCACGCGGGGGGTCACACCGCGGTTGGCCAATGTGCGACTTCGTTGGCGGGAGGTATTTTTGGACAATACCCCAGAGATCGTCGTCAATTTCCCGGAATACCATGATCCCAAATTTTATCTGAGGGGGTCTTATAATTTTAGGATCACCTCGATCTTATTTGTCCCAAGGGGACCGATCTCTTGGGAGGTCTGAGTACTATAACAAACTCACTTGCGAGGTTGAAGCCATCAGGATCAACTTTTTAAAAGTGCTTTGAACAAAGCGTCAGCGTAAACAGTCATAACGAAGTGAAAACTGCATTCCGTTTGAGCGCGGAATCAAAAACAGAAAGCCCCAGCCGAGATTTGAACTCGGGACCTGCTGATTACAAGTCAGCCGCTCTGCCAGCTAAGCCACTGGGGCATACCTTATATTGTAGGCGGTCTGCGGTAAAAAAGGTGGCGCCGGTTCTCTTCACACTCCGCTCCTGACGGAGCGTCGTCACTCGCACCTAGCGGTGCTCGCGCTCCTGCCGCTCGCTGCGCTCGCGCCAGTCGCGATTCAAAACCCTTCGGGCTTCTCACGCTCCGCTCCTGTTGGAGCGTCGCGTTCCCAAACAACCTCACCATCATAGAGAATCCGCCGGACCCGATGGTAGGGAATACACGCCACGTGCGTCCCGGCGTCCACCTCCAGGTACTGCGCATCGAGCGCGACGACCCGGTCGCCGTGAACCGTCGAGCGATCGCCGGGCGCTCCCCGGTCGACGTACTCGACCTCGACCCGGGAGAAGTCGTAGCCCGGATCGTGATAGAACCGGAGCAGCAGCCGGTGGCTCGTCCGCATACCGCGACTCCGTCGCTCCGGCGTGGCATAAAGGTGCCGCCGCCCGCCCGGAGCAGCCGCCACGGCGTGCCCGGCACTTCACTATTGTGTGGCATCCGGTATCGAGCAATGCAACCTCGCGCGAGAACTAAAAAGAAATTAGCAACACCCAGAAACACCGGAGCTCGCACCTCTGGTGCTCACGTTCGCGGCTTCGCGGCTTCGCGTGAGACAACGGGTGCAGATTACGATCCAGTCCCACGCGAAGCCGCGAAGAACGCGAAGGACGACTTTTCCCGCAGGGTGCGACGTTCCGTAGGAACGGAGTCTGAGCAACCGTTAGCCTGCGAAGAAGGAGTTGGAGCACCGAAGGTGCAAAAGGAAGTCAATGGTTTGACCTCCTGGGGTCCGTCTCAAACATTTCAGCGTAATCCTGCACCCGGAGCAGCGCCCGTTCTCCCCGCGAACCCGCGCCGGGAGAGGTCTGCAACGTTCATAACAGAGGAGCACAGAAGTACCATCAGAATGTCGCATCTCACCGTCGATCTCGGAGGCCGGCCCGGCCTCGACTGCCGGGGATTCTGTTCGTACTGCTACTTCAAACACGTCGAGGGGACGACGGCGTTCGGCTGCAAATACTGCCTCCCCTTCCAGAAGGGGTGCGACTACTGCACCCGGGGGGTGCGGGAAGGGTATGAGGCGTTCAAGAGCCTCAGGACGGTCGCCGACGAGACGCTCGCGAACCTCCAGGTGATGAGCGACGACGTCGACCGGATCACCATCAGCGGCGGCGGCGACCCGAGCTGCTACCCGGAGTTTCGCGACCTCATCGAACTCCTCGGCAGCATGGAGGTGCCGCTCCACATCGGCTACACCAGCGGCAAGGGGTTCGATGACCCGGGGCTGGCCGACCACCTCATCGAGAACGGCCTCGCCGAGGTCTCCTACACGGTCTTCGCCGCCGACCCCGAACTCCGGCGGCAGTGGATGCACGACCCGACGCCGGAAGCCTCGCTCGCGGTCCTCGGCCGGCTCTGCGGCGCAATCGACGTTTACGCCGCAACAGTCGTCATCCCCGGCGTCAACGATGGCAAAACCCTCGAAGATACCTGCGCGTGGCTGGAGGAGCGCGGCGCAAAAGGGCTTATCCTGATGCGGTTTGCAAACCGGACCGACCAGGGGCTGATCCTCGGCAACGCTCCTCTCCTCGAGGGGCAGCGGGTTCACACTGTCGACGAGTTCCACGACATCGTCACCGACCTCAACGACCGGTTCTCGATGAAGATCAGCGGGACGCCGCTCGGCGACCCCTCGATCGGGTCGCCGTTCGCGATCCTCCACGAGCCCGACCTCCTGAAGAAACTCCCGCGCGTCCGGAAGCGCGCGACGGTGATCACCGGGAGCATCGCGGCCCCATTCCTCCAGCGGGCCCTCTCGATCCGCGGCTCGATCTCGAGGGTCGTTCCGGTCAAGAAGGAGATCGCCTGCCTCATCACCGCCGATGACCTCGCCGGGGTGAACCTAAAGAGGCTCGAAGACGTCGTTATCCTCCCCGGCCGGGCGTTCGTCCACGACGCCGAAGCAAGGACGATCCTCTCCGCCGACGGCGTCGACCGCGAGGTGGTGCGCGGCCCCGAGTCGCTGACCGCCGACGCGGAGACGAGCATGGGCATGACCCGGATGGAAGTCCTCGATAAGGAGATGGAAGGGTTCGCGGCCCTGATAAACACGATCAACCGCTACGGGCTCTGACGGGCGGCCAGCCCGAGGAACCGCTCGACGATCCACTCGTTCCTGACCTCGGGGTAAAAGAGGAGCCCGTAGAGGGGAAGCGAGCGGTGCCGGATCGCCTGGACGCACCGGTCCGAGGCGGCGAGTGCTACGAACTCCCCGGGCACCCGCACGGCATGCTCGTGCACCTCGTAGGCGGGAAAGACCTCCTGCCCGGCAAAGAGTGGGTCGGGCGCGAGAACGTTTACGTCGACCATGCCGATCTCGCAGCACGGCTCAGTGCCGCCGCCGAACGCCGCCGCGAGCGCCAGCATGCCGGAGGATATCCCGAGCACCGGGCGCTCGAACGAGAGAAGCCACCGGAACAGTTCCGGCTGTTCCATGTATCCGGTATCCATCAGCGCCGTGCCGCAGAGGATCGCTGCATCCGCGCTCTTAAGGTCCGGTGCGCCGACGGCGGTGTAGTGGCGGGTGAGGAACGGTGTTTCGGCCCTGCAAAGAATTCGTTCAACCGGCGCGACGAACTCGTCGCGGGAGAGCGAGCCGTCCCGGTAGCAGAGGTCGACGACCAGGATCATTTCGCCACCAGCCCCGCCCGCTCGATCCGCAGAACGCCGTTGTAGTTCCGGTAGACCTTCGACGCCTCCTCGATCGCGATCTTCTGAGCGAAGAAGGGGGCGTCGACGACGAACGTCTCGAGTTCCCCTCCTTCGCCGGTGAGGGTGACCTGATATTTTTGGGCGATTGCCCGGAGCTCGTCGAGTGTGCGGCGGTCGATCTCCCGCCCGAGCCAGGACTCGTCGAAGGGAGCGGAGAAGACACCCGCGATGACGACCGTAAACCCGGCACCGATGAGTTCTTCCATGTAGGCTTCCTGGTCGGCGAGCCAGAGCGGGTTGAAGCACCAGAGCCCCAGTTCCCGGCATATCCGTTGAACCCTCGCCGCCTGGTAGACCGAGAGGATCGCCCCGGTGACGACCCCCTCGATCCCGTACCGTTCCCTGGCGGCGAGGAGAGCCCGTTTCAGGTCGAGGAGTTCTTCCTCCTTCTCCCCGGCCGTCTCCACCTCCACGAGCGGGAACCCCGCCGCTTCGGCCTGCAGTGCGGCAAGGCGGATGTTCGGGGTGTGGAACATGTAACTCTCCGGGTTTTGGGAGACGACCGTGATCAGACAGGCAACCTCCTCCTTCTGGATCGCCTGCCAGCAGGCGAAGAGGGAGTCTTTCCCGCCGGAGAAGAGCACGCCGAGTTTCATGGTTCTTCCCGTATTGTTCTCCTCCATGGCACGATAACCCCTGCGGCGGCGGTGCCGGAAGCGGCCGGGAGGCAAAAGGCCGGATCCGGCATACCGTCCGGGAAAATCGGAGGATTTGCGACCGCCACCGCCCGGGGAGGATCAGGATTATATGCTGTCGAATCTTCACCGGATGTGAGCACCGGGGGTGTATCAGGAGGGCTCACTATGGCAGAAAACAGCCAGCATCCGGAAGAACAGATCGAAGTGGTGGTAAATTGCGTCCTGGTAGACTACCGGGGGGATCCCGAGTCGCGGGGCCGGATTGTCCACGCGATCCTTGAGTGGGCAGAGGAGCACCCGGACGAGTGGAACGAACTCCAGGAACGCTGCCAGCAGCGTCACGAAGTGCTGGCATAAGCCCCCTGGACAGGATATAACATCTCTTCTCTCCTTCCATCTCCGGGGTAAGACCGCGGGAAGTCGTCGGGTCCAGGGTTTCTGACGGTATGTTCAATACCCGGTGTTAATGTAGTACGAAAAACAAGCCTATAATCAGGCAACTTGTATGGTTTCAGCGGACAGCAGCACCGGACTCGTGAATCAGGGGCCCAACTGGCAGCTGCTTGCCGCCGCGCCCGTCCTTCTACTGGCACTGGTCGTTGCGGTCCAGTCTTTCATGAATGTTCCGTTTGATTTCGTTGCTCCCTTCCAGGCAGCACTCAATATCCTCCCGAACATGGGTTCCGTGCTCCTGGCCGTTCTCGTGGCATGGGCCGCGATGAAGACCGGGCGGCTGCAGCTTGTCTGGATGGGGTCCGGCATTCTCGTGCTGGGCCTGGCCATTCTGCTGGCGAACCTGGTCGGGACCCCGATCAGCCTGAACAACGGAGTGCAGATCCAGAATCTCGGTGCCGTTCTCGCCGGTGCCCTGCATCTTGCCGGCGCTCTGATCGCCGTCTTCTCGATCGGGCTCGCCAGGCCCGATCCGCGACAACGGGCGGTTGCACTCGCAGTGGGTTACGGCGGCAGCATAGCGGCGGTCACCCTGATCGTCATCGCGAGCACGGCCGGGGCGATTCCCGAATTCTTCATCCCGGGAGAGGGAGGAACCCCGATCCGGCAGGTGGTCATCACCCTCGCTGCGGGTCTCTTTGCCGCTGCTGCGCTGGTGGTATTTATAAACTATATTCGTTCGCGTTCGTCGTTCCAGTATCTATACGGTCTGGCGCTGGCTCTCCTCGCCCTCGGCCAGATCGCGTACCTGCTAACCCTGTCCCGCGGCGACCTCATGGCCTGGGCAGGCAGGGCAGGGCAGTGGGGTGCCTCCCTGTACTTCCTGCTGGCCCTGCTCCTGATCCTCCGCCTTTCAGGCAGCCGCATGGCGAACGTTCATTACGTGCTGGACTACATCTTTCCTCCCTCCAGCAAAGGCTACAGGTTTCTGATCGAGTCGTCCCCCGACGCAATCATCGGCCTGGATGCGGGGGGAAACGTGCTGGTATGGAATGCTGCCGCCGAGAGCATACTCGGCTACAGCAGCAGGGAGGTCGTAGGGAGGCCTATCGGGGATCTGGAAAGCAACCCGGTCCCGGAAGGTTCCGGCATGCAGGAGCCAGGGGAGATATTCTTCCGGCGCCGGGACGGCAGAGAGATGTGGCTTGAGGTCTCGGTGGCGCACTGCACCGTCCGCGGGAGTCCGATCACCACCGTCAATATCAGGGACATCACCGATCGGAAGCGGGCGGAAGAAGAACGAGCACAACTACACAAAAGACTTGAAGATGCGCACCGTGAGGCGAACCTGTATCTCGACATCATGACCCACGACATCAGGAACGCCAACACCGTCACGACGATGTACGCGGATCTCATGGTCGAGATGCTGGAGGGCGAGCCGGGTGCGTATGCAGAGAAACTGCGCGGCAGTGTCGAGAAGAGCAATGAAATTCTCCGGAATGTCGCCACCATCAGGCGGCTTCAGGAGGAGCCGTCCCTGCTTGCTCCGGTGAACCTCGATACCGTCGTCCGAAAGGAGATCGAGACCTTCCCCGGGGCATCGATCCACTACGAGGACGCGCCGGTCGAGGTGAGGGCGGACGGACTCCTCTCCGAGGTCTTTGCGAACCTCATCGGCAACGCTGTCAAGTTCGGTGGACCGGACGTTGAGGTAACCATCCGGGTCAGGGAGCTGGACGGGGAGGTCGAGGTCTCGGTCGAGGACACCGGCCCCGGTGTTCCGGACGACGTGAAGGAGAGACTCTTCCGCCGGCTGGAGCGCGGAAAAGCCAGAGGTCCGGGCAAGGGGATCGGACTCTTCATCTCCCGGATGCTCATCGAGCGCTACGGCGGCCGGATATGGGTCGAGGACCGGGTGCCCGGCCGTCCTGATGAGGGAGCGGCGTTCTGGTTCACACTCTGGAAAAGCGCGCAGGATGGGTGAGCGATCTTCTGCAGGCGAGCAGGTGTACACCCCCGGGGAGTGTGACGCCGCCGTTATCGGGAGTGCCGTGTATATGGAGCACTGGATGAAGGATGCGGCGGAACCGGGCGGCTCTTCCCGAGGGCGACTTTCGCAACCGGGACGATATCGAGGCCTGGACCGGCGGTATTGCGCGGGCGCTGGAGGCTCCTTAGCAGCAATGAATGGCGTAAATAATTTAATCCCGTAAAACCGAATGCGAGGGGTGAGATTCGAACTCACGAACTCCTACGAGACTAGGCCCTCAACCTAGCGCCTTTGACCTGGCTTGGCAACCCTCGCCCGAATCGCCCGAACGGAAACAGAAGATGCATCGATTGCACTTTCATGCCCCGTTTACCTCATTTAATCTGTTGTCATACATAAAATACCTTTGTGCGGAGGGTGCGATGAGGGGGGCGCACCGGCCGGGAGGCGGTGCGGGGGGGTCGCCTGTGCACGCCCCCCTCACACCCCTTCAGTGCGGGGCATGCGGTCACGTCTACAAACCCGGAAAGACCCCAAACCGCCAGCAGATACGATCCCGGTCATCGCGTACGAAGCCACATCAGCTCGGTACGCCGGCGTAAACGGTGCTCTCTCTGGGTTCAATCCTATCTCTTATTGGTGCAGGAGAAACAAACGCTCGAATACCTGACGAAATCCGGAGGGGTCCCTGTTTATGGAACGAGGATATATTCACGTTTACACGGGCAACGGCAAAGGAAAGACGACTGCGGCGCTGGGTTTGTCGCTCCGGTGTGTCTGCGCCGGCAAAGGGGTGTTTTTCGGCCAGTTCATCAAAGACGGAGATTGCAGCGAACTTAGCGCAGGAAAACTCCTTCCAGATTTCGAGATCGTCCAGTTCGGGCGCGGATGTTTTATCGACCGCAATCCCGATGAGAAAGACCGCACGACCGCCCGCGAAGGACTTGCACGGTGCGACAGGGTTCTGCAGTCGGGCGAATACGACCTGGTGGTGCTCGATGAGGTCAACGTGGCGCTCTTCTACGGCCTCTTCGGGGTGGTCGACGTCGTCGAGGCGCTGGAGAGGAGAGATCCCCGTGTAGAGGTCGTGCTCACCGGGAGGTATGCTCCGCAGGAGATAATCGATGCCGCGGACCTGGTTACCGAGATGAGAGAGGTCAAACACTATTATCATGAAGGGGTGGAGGCCCGCCCGGGTATCGAGCGCTGAAGGGCTGCCGGGCCCCTCTGCCTCGTGGGTATCGTCCTGAAGGTGTCTGGACCGAAGAGCGCCCCGGAGACCTGTGCAGCAAACTGACGACCGGGCTCCTTCTCCGGTGCCGGCACCAGGCTATGGTCAACCGGGCCCCCATCGCCGGCGATCGGGATCCCGGTGCCGCTCCGCCCGTCGCGGGCTGCCACCTGTTCGGGCGACCTATCAATGGAATTCTTTTTCCTTTTTGACGATGTTAACTTCATTGTGCCAGGTGCAGACGCATCTTTCGTCTACACCAAACCGAGCGAAGGTCACACCCATGCATGAGAAAAAGGACAAATTCGACAAAAAAGGCGCCGGCGGTATGGACGAGATCGCAAAGACCCTCTTTGCCCCGATATACCCGGTGATCGCACAGAACATCATCGATCGCTTCGGCATCACCGAAGGCACCTGCATCGACATCGGCAGCGGGCCGGCATCGCTGGCGATCGCCATTGCAGAGCGGTCCAGCCTCTCGGTCATCGCCCTGGACTCCTCAGGCGACATGCACGAGGCTGCATCGAAAAATATTGCAAACGCAGGCCTATCCGGCCGTATACGGCTCCTGCAGGGGGATGTTCACGATATCCCGCTCGCCGACGACACCGCGGACCTGATCGTCAGCAGGGGTTCGATGTTCTTCTGGGACGACATCCACACCGCCTTCCGCGAGATCTACCGGATTCTCAAACCGGGTGGAAAGACCTGCATCGGCGGGGGATTCGGCAACAAAGAACTGCGCGACGCGATCTCGGCGGAGATGATCCGCCGCAACCCCGACTGGAAGGAGTTCAACAGGAAGAACATTTCACCGGAGAACGTGGAGCGGTTCCGGACCATGTTAAACGAGATCGGCGTCCCTTCGTTCGAGATCCTCTACGGGGACAAAGGGTTCTGGATCGTCATTTCCAAGACAGCTGGCGGTGCACTCCCATGAAGTGCCCTGTCTGCGAGATCGGGTGCGACATCGCCGAGGGGCGCTCCGGCCGGTGCAGGATGTACGTGAACCGGAACGGCACGATCGTCGAGCGGTTCCCCGGATCCTACCTGACCATGCTCCCCATCACGATAGAAACGATGCCGATGGTTCATTTCGCCCCGAAGAGCAAATTTCTCCAGGTCAGCACCGTCGGGTGCAACTTCGCCTGCCCGGGGTGCATCTCGGAGACCCTGACCGTGCACGCCGACGCGGTGGCCGGCGCTCTCACGACCGCGTCACCGGAGGAGGTCGTGAGGCGGGCACAGGTGGAAGACTGCACCGGCATCGTCTTCTGCCTCAACGATCCCGCCGCTTCGTATTTCACCTTCCTCGCCCTCGCGAGGGAGGCAAAAGCGGCCGGTCTCCGGGTAGGGTGCTCGACGAACGGTTACTTCACGGAGCACGCACTCGCCGCCCTCACCCCCTTCCTCGATTTCGTCAATATCGGCCTGAAAGGGTCGTCCGACGAGCGCTACCGCGAGTGCGGGGCGAAGTCCGCCGACCCGGTCTTTCGAAACATCCGGACGCTGCACGAGAAGGGAGTGCACGTGGAGGTCTCGGCAATGTACATCCACGGCGCCGAGGACGAGGTCCTCAACGCCGCACGGCGGGTGGCGGGGATCTCCCCCGACATCCCGCTACAGGTGATGCGGTTCGTGCCCTTCGGTGAAGCGGCTCCCGGCCTCGAACCGACGATCCGGGAATCGGAGCACGTTACAGACCGCCTGCGCACATTCCTCCGCTACGTCTACCTCTTCAACTCGCCCGGCACGGGCTACCTCAACACCGTCTGCCCGGTCTGCGGCACTACGGTCCTCGAACGGGAGTTCTACGGGCCCATGGGCTGCCGCACCTCCGCCGCCCTCGAGGGCGGCAGGTGCCCCTGCGGATGGCAGGCTCCCGTTCGAGGGGAGATCTGCGCAGAGCAGTATACGGAATACGGCATGCTCGGTGGTTACCGGACCACCCGGGCCATCGAGATGGCCCATGCCATACTGGTCACCCTCGGCATCCGGGACGACAAGGAGCTCGGCGCCGTTCTCGGCGATATCGTCAGGGAAGACTTCATCCGGGGCATGCACGACCGCATTCATCAGGTTGACTCCTGGCTCGGCCTGATCGCGGAGCTCGCAGCGCGTGCGGGGCGCGAAGAGGAAGGCCGGGAACTGATCTCGTTCCTCCGGGAGCGCACCGATCGCATCGTAGCCGGCAGCGCTCTCGCCGAAACCCGTCCCCGCGTCTACTACTCGATGGGCTACCCGCTCTTTGCCCTGAACGCGGAGCGATTCGAGAGCAACCTGGTGGAGGCAGCGGGAGGGACCTGCGTCAACAAGCGCCTCAAGCGGAAGGGAAAGCCCGGGGTCAACATCACCGTCGACGAATTGAACGAGCTAAACCCCGAATACATGTTCATCTCGGGGTTCCTCTCCTCACCGGCGTCCGACTATCTCCACTACTGCACCGAGCACGGGGTTGAGAGCGACGCCGTCGGGGCAGGGAAGGTCTACAATGTGCCTGCAGGATGGGATTTCGGCAGCCCGCGGTGGATCCTGGGGTTCATGTTTCTCGCAAACACTATCCACCCGGAGATCTTTTCCTTCGACCTGGAGCACGAGCAGCGTGAATTTTACAGGAGGTTCTACGGTATTACCGGCGATAAGTTCGTCGCGAACCGCGACTTTTCCCGGCCGGTGATCGGTGCGCCGGGGGATGAGTGATCGGCTGTTTCGCCCACCTCTGAAAGGATGAGGGGTAAACCCCTCTCTATAGTTTTTCACGGCACGTCGCTTTGCACCGGGGTCTGTTGAAGTAGGCATGAATCCGGATTCGTGCATGATGAAAAACAGTGATACGAATCAGAATGGGCGGCGCAGAAGCGGGAACTCTTGTGTGCGGGGAAAATGCCCCCCGGCTAATGCGTCCATTCGATGATCCTGATCTCCGGGCCGACGGCCTTGATGACACAATCTCTCATGTCGGCATAATGGGGGCAGGGGTACCCGATTGGATTGCCTCTAGTGATACACGATGCGAACACGATTGCTTCTGCTCCTCGTTCGACCAGCATCTTTGCCCGCGGTATTGCCCTCTTCCCGGGGCATCCGCCGCATGTCACAAACCCGACAATGTCGACAGGCCCGGTCTCCTGGAACGCACCTTTCCCCTCTTTAGTTACGAGGAAATCCGCGGTCCCCGGACACATATCCTCCGTCATCATACAGCGGATAATGCCTACTTTCATACGAATGAATTCTCCTGGTATCTGATAGTCCTTCCGATAGTGGACATCTCCGATCTCCGTCGAATGCCTCATTCTAAAGGTTGCTTATGCTCGGCAGGAGAAGACCTATAAAAACCGGAGATCAACCGCCGGCACGGACATGGTTCTTACGGCATCCGGAGTTGTTTTTCGTAGCCTCTCCGGGGTTTCGGTTGATCCTCTGTTCTGTGGCGAGTTCCGGTCGGCGCCCGAAGAGACCTTAAAGACTTCGTTTACCTCATTGCAATGCTCCTTCCATTATCCGACAGCGACACAGCCTTCATTAACCACCGGGATCAATACGCCACTATGAAGGCTCCGTCACCGACCGCATGTCTCTGCGGTGCGCTGATTGTTATTCTCATTTCCTGCGGCTGCATAACCCATACCGGAGACAGGGCAGGATTTATGGAAAACGGGCTCTGTTGAAACCCTCTAGTCGAGGGTCGGCTCCATCTGAGGGGAAAGATCTATAAAACCGTTGCTCCTTGTGTTAATGACGAAACCAACAACAAGGAGCAGAGTTAGTGTCGACGAATGGCTA
>NZ_VCYI01000017.1 GCF_030464365.1 Methanoculleus methanifontis
CGAAGGTGCGAGTCGCGACGGGCCGAAGGGCCGGAGCGTGAGCACCGAAGGTGCGAGTCGCGACGGGCCGAAGGGCCGGAGCGTGAGCACCGAAGGTGCGAGTCGCGACGGGCCGAAGGGCCGGAGCGTGAGCACCGAAGGTGCGAGTCGCGACGGGCCGAAGGGCCGGAGCATGAGAAGCCGTCAGGCTTCGAGTGACGTAGTTCTTCCGTGAGCCCATCAGGACTCACCAGAAAAGAGCGAAAGAAGCCTTCTCCGGAACGGGAGGGCGCCGCCGGTAAGGCCGTTCTCATCCCGCTCCACGAAGTCATTCCAGTTCGCCTCAAACTCGGCGGCGATCTCCATAAGGCCTTCATGCAGATCCGGGGCAACTGCAAGCAGGCGGTGTGAGTGGAGTCCGGTCACCCTGCGCGCCACAACCCCCGCTAAGTAAAGAAAACTTAACGTAGATGACGATCCACCTCTCTAAGTAAACAAAAGTCAACTTAGAAAACACTCATCTCACAGGTGCACCATGCAAGAGAGTCGATCCGGGAATTTCGTCCACCAAAAAGGCGGCTACAACGCATTTATACCAAAGAGCCTCCCACCCGACCCACCGATCGTGTACGATGAAACACTACAATACCTCCTCTCAGAAGCCGACCGGGCGCTTGCAAGGCTCGACGGCATAGCGGTGACGCTCCCCAACCCCGACCTGTTCATCGCCATGTACATGAAGAAAGAGGCGCTGCTGAGCTCACAGATTGAGGGGACGGAGGCCTCGCTCAAAGGGGTCCTGGAGTTCGAGGCGAACCTGAAGCCGACGGAGAACATCAACGATCTCCGGGAGGTCGTCAACTACCTGCGGGCCATGGACAGCGGGCTGGAACAACTCAAAAATGCTCCGATATCCCTGGACCTCATCAGGGACATCCACTGCATCCTGATCAGGGGGACGCGGGGTTCGGATCGGGAGCCGGGCAACTTCCGGACCGTCCAGAATTACATAGCCCGATCAGGGGCAACCTCGATCCGGGATGCCGTCTTCGTGCCGCCACCCCCAGAACGCATTGAAGCCCTGATGCAGGACCTCGAAGCCTTCATCCTCGAAAAAGGCTCTATACCGCCGCTCATCAAGATCGCTCTCATTCACGCCCAGTTCGAGACCATTCACCCGTTCCTGGACGGAAACGGCCGTATGGGGCGGCTGCTCATAACGTTTTACCTTCGCTGGAAAGGGATCCTTGCAAAACCGCTCCTGTACCTCAGTATCTACCTCAAAAGGCACCGGGAGGAGTACTACCGGACCTTGAACGAGATCCGGACAGACGGAGCATGGGAGGCATGGCTCCGGTTTTTCCTGCAGGGAATCATCGAGGTCTCAAACGAGTCGATCGCGTCGACACGGGAGATCATCCGCCTGAAAGATAGTGTCGTCGATACGCTCCTCCAGCACGACATCGGTGGGGCGAACGCCGTAAAACTGGTGTACGCACTCTTCGATGAACCGATCATCACCACGCGGGAAGCAGCGGAGGTGCTCGGGGTGAGCGGGCCTACGGCATACCAGTTGATCGGGAAACTGGAGGAGATCGGCATCTTAAAGGAGATCACCGGGAAGCAGCGGTACAAAAAGTACATGTTCACGGATTGCGTCTCGATCATCGAGCAGGGGACTCGACCGCGCCCTGGAAGTTGAGATCCCACCAGAGTGCCGGATCTTTCGGGAGGGATACCCTGCCCGATAGCGATGCCAGCCGGATTCCATACTGGTGAGCGCGATGCTGATACAGAGCCGGCAGATAGCCTCCTGCTCCCGGGAATCTTCACGAGTAAACTCCCACCAAGTAAAGAAAACTTAACGTAGACGGGGGAAGCCCACTCTACGTAAACAAAGCTTAACGTAGAGGAACCCCGGAGGGTGGCCCGGGCATCCCGTGGGGACCCTCCAGATCAAGACCACCGCCCCACGAAACCGCCCGATTCCCCCCACCCCTCCGGAAGGGGAATACCACAGTTTCAATAGCATTATCACCCGTAGAGCCGAAAAATAATCAGGATGGCGGGTGCGAAGAAATACTATGCGGCGGCCGTACTCGCGGTCTGGCTTATCATCGTCACGTTCTTCATGGTCCTGAACCGCACGCTCGACCTCGAGGTCTTCTTCGTCCTCTCGCTGATCGGCCTCCTCGTCGTCGCCGTCCTGATCGACGGGGCGTTCTCCCGGCCGCGCTACATGCGCTACATCGGCTACCTCATCGCCGCGGGAGTCGCCCTCTTCGCCTACATCGTCGTAGAAAAAATCCTGGAGATCCTTGCCGCATGAACCGCCTGGCCTCGCACGCCATCCTCGCGGCGGCAGCCGCCCTTGTCCTCGCCCTCCTCGGAGCCCAGGCAGCCTCCCCGCTCCTCTACACAGCGGAAAACACATCGACCGGCGCCCACGCCGACCCCGCGACGATCGAGAAGCGCTCCCCGGGGGACGCCGACGCCCTGGTGCCCCTGATGGACGACCTCCTGGGAGAGACCGGGACACTGGCCCTCACGATCAAACTCAAGGACTACGAGAGCGCCGAGCGCGACCTCGCCCGCTACAACGAACTCTCGCAGCAGTTCGACCGGCTGGTCGTCAAACTGGACGTCAGCGGGACCGACATCGGCGAGTTCCAGCAGAACAACAGGCAGAACCAGGAAGCCCTCGAGACGCTCCTGAATGACAGCCGGCGGCTCGAAAACCTAAAACGGCTCGAGATAGAGGTCCAGGACGGCGAGCAGCGGATGGCCATCGCCTACGAGGGCGAGGCCCTCCGGCAGAAGATGCGGGAGGGGTTCTCCGCCTACGCCGGAAGAGAGCCCGCAACGACCCGGATCGCCGGGCACTACGACCTCAATGCCACCCCCTACCAGCAGAGCGTCGAGGACTTCGCCGAGGTCGCCGACGCCGCGGACGACCGGCAGACCGGCGGCACCACTGTAAAATCCCCGCTCAACGTCACGGTCACCCCACCCGAGGGGCGCTACGGGGACACCCTCCGGATCGCCGGCCGGTACGCCGGCGGTATCCCGGATACCCGGATCGAGGTCTACGTCGACAGCCGGGTCGCAGGTGCCGCCACGCTCGATGCAGACGCCGCCTACAACCACCCCTACCGGATCGGCCGGATCGCCGCCGGACCGCACCTCGCCTACGTCGTCGCGGGCAGGATCTACTCCGAGGTCGCAACGTTTGAGGTCCTCACCCAGAACACCACCCTCACCCTCGCACTCGCGGAGGTGAACCGGACGGCCGTCGCCTGCACCGGGAACCTCACGACCGAAGACGACCGACCGGTCGCGGGCGCCCCGGTCCTCATCAGGCGCGACGACGGCACCCTCGCCGCCGCAGAGACCGACGAGAACGGCACCTACAGGACAGTGCTCGTCCTCCCCGGCGGCGAGCACACCCTCCAGGCGAAGTTCCACGCCGCGGGCTACCCCCTGAACGCCTCCGAAAGCCCGGCAGAGACCGTCCAGGTCCGCGGAGAGGGGCTCTCCCCCCTCCCGTTCGTTGCCGCCATCGCGGCCGCCCTCGGGACCGGATGGTACCTCCGGCGGCGCCGGCCCGAGGAGGAGCCCGTCGCGGCACCAGCCCCGGAACCGGAGAAACCCCGCGAGGCCCCGCCGCAGGTCGAGATCGCCGGCCTCCCGCCCCAGGAAGCCGCGACCGTCCTCTTCCGGGCGCTGCGTGACCGGCTCGGGATCCCCGGGACGAAGACCCCGCGGGACTGCGCTCTCCTCGCCCCGGCCCACGCCGGGTTCTTCGAGCGCTACGAGCGGATCCGCTACGCCGGCGAGACCCCAACAGACGACGAACTCCGGGCGATGGAAGCCGAAGCCCGCGGAGGTGGCGAAGGTGCAGCGTGAGGCCTGGGCGGTCCTCCTCATCCTCCTCCTCGCCGGCGGCGCGGTGTACGCCCACGCCACCACCACCACCGAGGAGTTCAGCCGCTACAACGTCGGGTGGAACGGCACCTCGAACCTCGCCGCGGAGGAGGTCCGCGATCCGGGGAACCTTCCCCCCGGCGCAACCCTCCTCATCCTCGCGCCGGACGCAGCCTTCACCGCCGACGAGACCGGCTACCTCCGGGCGTTCCTCGACGGCGGCGGCCGGGTCCTCATCGCCGACGAAGAGGGCAACGCCAACCGGCTCCTCGCCGACCTCGGGAGCACGATGAGAGTCCGGCCGGGGAATCTCGCGAGCCTGGAACGGGGCCACGCCGACCCCGGGCTGTTCACCGGCTACCCCGTCGGGAACGCCACGATCTTTGCCGGGGTCGAGACCGTGCTCCTCAACCGCCCGGCGGCGGTCACCGGTGGCGAGCCCCTCCTCGAGACCTCGATCCTCACCTGGGACGATGGCGACCGCGACGGACGCGTCAGCGGCGACGAAACCTTTGCGCGACGGACGGTCTGCGCGCGGGAGGGGAACCTCACGGTGCTCGGCGACGCCAGCCTCTTCGTCAACGCCATGCTCGCCGAGAACCCGAAGTTCATCAACAATCTCCAGCCGGTCCTGATCGACGCCGCCCACAGCAGGACCGGCACCACAAACCCGATCATCAACGCCATAGCCCGGGCCCGGGAGACGCCGGCGGCCGCGGCCGCCTTCGCCGCCCTGGTCGTCCTGCCGGTGGCCTGGCACTTTGGGAGGAAGAGAGATGACTGACGATCTGACCACACGCATAGAAGAGATCAAGAACGCCTACGAAGATATCCGGGTGACCACCCACCAGATGGTCGTCTCGAACCAGCCTCTCATCGAGGAGATCTTCATCAGCATGATCGGCGGCGGCCACCTCCTCATCGAAGGGGTCCCCGGAACCGCAAAGACCACCGTCTGCAAGATCATCGCCCGGCTCATCGGCTACGAGTTCCGGCGGGTCCAGGGGGCCGTGGACATCCAGCCCGCCGACATCATCGGCGTCCGGATCTACGACCGGAACAGAAGCGAGTTCGTCCTCCAGAAAGGCCCGATCTTCACGAACTTCCTGATGATCGACGAGATGAACCGCCTGACCCCCAAGACCCAGAGCGCACTCCTGGAGGCAATGAGCGAGCGCCAGGCGACGATCGACGGGACGACCTACCCGCTCCCGGACTCCTACTTCGTCATCGCCACCCAGAACCCCCACGAGATCGAGGGGACCTTCCCGCTCATCGAGGCCCAGCGCGACCGGTTCATGTTCAGCTCGGTCCTCACCCACCTCGACGGCGAAAACGAGCTCGAGATCCTCCGCCGGGAGCGCGACGGAGAGCTGGACTGGAAGATCTACCAGAACCGGATCACCCCCGTCCTCAGCCCCGCGAAGGTCCAGGCCATGGCCCGGACCGTCCAGGAGGTCCGGGTCGACGAGACCGTCCTCGCCTACATGCGCGACCTCGTCTCCGCCACCCGGTCCCACGGCGACATCCGGCTCGGCGCGAGTTCCCGTGCCTCGATCGCCTTCGTCCGGGGCTCGAGGGTCCGGGCGGCCCTGAACGGCCGGAACTACGTCATCCCCGACGACGTCCGGGCCATGGCCCTCCCGGTGCTGCGCCACCGCATCCTCCTCTCCCGCGAGGCCGCGATCACCGGGATCACGGCCGAGGCAGTCATCGCCGGGATCACCGAGAGCGTCGAGGTGTCGTAGGGATGATCCGGCCGACCCGGATGAGCGGGGGCGTCGCCGCCCTCGCCCTCGCCCTCACCGTCACGGCGCTCCTCCTCGCAAACCCCGCCGCGGCCCTCGCCGCCGGCTCCCTCGCCCTCTTCCTCCTCTGGCGGGGCTGGCGGTTCGAGCAGGACCTCGCGGCCGCGGCCGCTTCCCTCACCGTGGCCCGCGAGGTCGACCGGACGATCCTCCGGCAGGGGACGACCGCGACCGTCCGGGTAAGGGCCGATCTCGCCGTCCCGGCCGGGATGGAGATCCGGGTGCGCGACCTCCCGCCGGCGGTCGCGACCGGCGACGCCCCCCGCTCCCCGCCGGGGAAGGCGGCAGCCTACACCCTCCGGTTCATGGCGCCGGGGGAGACCGCGTTCGGTGGAGTCGTCATCACGGCGAGCGACGCCTTCTTCTCCCGTAACCTCGTCTGCCGCCGGTTCGATGCCCCGCAGATCCGGGTCTTCCCCGCCGGAACCGCCGAGAACGGAAAGGGAACGGGCGCCGGCAGCGGCGACGCCGAGGTCGACCGGCGGGCCGCGCTCGCCGGCCAGGGCATCCGCGGGTTCCGGCCCTACCTGCCGGGCGACGACCCCGGCCGGATCGACTGGAAGGTCACCGCCCGGCACGACGCCTACTACGTCCGGGAGCCGGCCGGGCTCGAGGGGGGCTCGCCCCTCATCGCCGTCGACCTCCCGGCCCGGGCCGGGGACCCGGAGACATTCGCACGGTTCTCGATGGCCGTCTCGGGCGCCGTCGAGGGGGCGATCAACGCACGCGACGGCTGCTCGCTCCTGGTCGTCGCCGGGGGCGAGGTCGTCCGGTTCCTCCCCCGGACACAGGATATCCGTGAAGCGTTCTCGGCCCTCGGCGGGCTCGCGCCGCTCGAACCCCGCGCCCCCCTCTACCGGGCGCCGGGACCCGCCGTCCTCGCGGCCAGGGCCCGGGTAGCCGGCCGCGGGGAGCGGCTCGGCACCATCCTCGCCGCGTTTGCGAAAGAGAGCCCCGCGCCTTTCGCCGCGGCGGTGCGGGCGGCGCTCGGCCGGGCCGATGCCGCAGAGGTCCGGGTCTTCTCCCTCCTCCCCGCGGGCGACAAGAGCCACCTCCTCCAGATCGTCCACGAGGCGAAGGTCCGGGGGATGCGGGTCGTCCTGAGGGCGCCCGACGGCGCCGGGGCCCTCCCCGGGATCGACGCCGTGGAGGTGCTCTGATGGAGCTCGACCGAACATTCCTCCTCCTCTGCGGGGGCGAAATTCTGGTCGTCGCCGCAGGCAACCTCGCAGTCGCCCTCGTCCTCCAGGTGACCGTCCTTGCGGCGTTCCTCGGCGACCGCCGGGGCTACCCGGTCTTTGCAGCCGGAGCGGCCGCCTTCGCCGCGGTCCTCTACGCTGCCAGTATGATCGCCCTCCTCGGCCTCGCCGTCGCCCTCGGCTGCGGCTATCTCGCCCTCACCCTCAAGGACTACCGGCTCACGCTCCGGGCAGGAGGGCGGGCATGACCAGGAACAACCCCTACCGGGGAGCCTTCCTCCTCATCCTCGCCGCCGCCGGCCTCCTCACCCTCGCGGCCGTCACCGGGCGGGGGGACATCACCACCGCGACGGTCATCCTCGCCGGCACCGGGTGTTTCATCGCCGGGGTCTTCCTCCTCGCGCTCCACAAGGGCGAGCCCATCGACCCGGAGATCGCCGCCCTCCTCCCGGTACAGGGGACGGTCACCATCGCCACCCTCTGCGCCGACCTCGGCGTCCAGGGCGACGCCTGGTTCGTCCCGGACGAAGGGACGGTCATCGAGATCATCCCGGTCGCAGGGACCCTCCCGGAGAATATCGGGGACGACTACTCCTACATCACCGAGGACGGGCAGTCCGCCGTCAGGATCGCGCCGACCTGCGCCCCCCTCCTCGCACGGTTGAGAGAGAAGCACGCCCTCGAGATCCCCGAAGAAGAGGACGCCCTCCTCGCGTGCATCGTCGAGGTCTGCGACGACCTCCTCGAGATTGCAAACACAAGCGCCGTAAAGGACGGCGAGAACATCGTCGTCACCCTTGCGGACTACCGGCTCCTCCCCGGCTGCCGGGCCGTCCGGGCGGCCTCGCCGAAGTGCTGCACCATGGTCGGCTGCCCGGTCTGCAGCCTCCTCGCCGCGATCGCCGCCCTCGGGACAGGACAGCCGACGAAGATCGAGCACGCCGGCGTCGACGAAAAAAGAAAGACTCTTAGAGTTATCCTCAGGCCGGCCGGACCCGCACCCAGAGGTGCAGGTCCCGGTAACTCGCGTTGATCCGGTCCTCGCCCGTGACCGCAGGGCCCGGGACCGTCTCGTTGAAGAGCAAGAACTCGATCCGGTTGTAGTCGGCCGACGGGACCGAGAACTCCCAGGGCAGTTCGGAGGTCTCGTTGTGGGGGACCGTCAGGGTGAACCGGTCGAGCCGCTCGGCCGCGTGGACGGTCGAGGTGTTCGTCGCGGGATCGAAGGTCTGGTTGAGGGCGAAGGCCTCGACCGTGTAGGGGACCTCCCGGTACTCGTGGTTCCCGACCCCGATGATGAGCGACTGCGTCGAGCCGGCCGCAAAATCGGCCGGGTAATCCGCGGCCTTTCCCCCGGGGCCGAGGATGTAGAACTCGGTGAAGTGCTCGCCTTCTTTTGGCACCGCGATGACGTAGGCGGTCGTCGCGATCGCCACGACGATCGAGAGCACGAGGACGACGGAGAGCGCCCGGTCGAGCCGGGGGGCCCCGGGGTCGTAGAGCTCGGCCCACGCCGCACCGAGCATCGCCCGGGCCGGGACCGTGAAGCGGTCGCCGGCCGGGAGGAGGAGACGCCGGTACCAGGCGATCAGGGTCATCGCGAGGGTGAAGACCGTCAATGACGCAAGGATCGGGTCGAGCCGGATACCCCAGGGGGTGTAGTTCAGCGCAAGCCCGATGAGGGGGACGACGGCGATCGAGAGCCCAAACGAGAGGGCGACCCGCTCGATCCCGTCGAGATCCCCCCGGGAAGGGAAGAGCGCCGCGATCAGGGCGTAGCCGGGGATGAAGAGGACCATCGCCACGCCGAGGAGGATCCGGAGAAAACTCTCGTTCAAGACCGGGACGTAGACGCAGGCGAGGGTCGCGACCGTGAAGGCGGCGACGGCAACGAGGTCGCCGGGGATATCCCCGGCAGCCTCGAGGATCAGGGGCTGGTGATCTTCGGTCGTCATGAGTCGGTCTGTTAGACCTTTCTCTTCCTCCCAAGCATCATCAAGATTGCGAGAGCGGCGAGGGGGAGGAGAGGGGCGACCGGCGCGGCGGTCGGGGTCGTCGTCGCGGAGGTTGCCTGAGTCGCCGTCTGGGTGGGCGAGGCGGCGGTAACGGTCGCCGTCGCGGTCGGCTCCACCGCAGGTGTGGCGACGAGGAGGACGTAAGACCCTGAACGGGAGACCGGGGCCGTGATCCGGTCGCCCTCGACCTTCGACGGTACCGGCGTCCAGGCGCCGTTCTCGTAGCGGGCAAGGGTTGCCGTCGCGTTCACCGAGGGGAGGCGGAAAGAGAGGACCGCAGCGGGGCTGAACTCCCGGCCCTCCGGTGTCACGGCGTAGGCCTTCCCGTCCGGGGACCAGCCGGTGGGAACGGTGCCCTGCGTGGCGACGGCGAGAAGCCCGGCGCCCTCGAGATCGGTCCCGGTGAGGGATGCCTTCCCGTCGGCCGAGGTCACCGTCGCGGAGCCGGGGGTGGGATTAGTCGAGCCGCCGTTACCACCGCTGCTGCCCGGGGAGGAGGTGGCGGTCGCCGTTGCCGTCGGTGTCGGGGAGGAGGACCCGATGGTGACCGCCCGGGAGAGGGCCTCTCTTCCGTCGACATAGACGGTGACCGTCGCGGTGCCGTGCGTGATGCCGTCAATAGCAAAGGAGATCCGGCCGTCGTCGGGCCCCGTCTTGACGCCCTGCATCGTCACCTCGGTGACGACGCGCTCGGTCGCGGGCGCGGCCCTCCCATCGAGGGTGATCGCCGAGTAGGTGCCGCTCGAGATGTTGTAGTTCTGGGTGGTGCGGAACTCGCCGTTCGCGTCGGCGCTGTTGCTCAGGCTCGCCGAAGCCCCGTCCGGCATCTGCACGGACAGCCCGGTCCACTCCGTGCCGCGGCTGTAGGCGCTCACCTCACCCGAACCGAGGGAGAAGGGAAGGACGAGGTCGCGAGCCGTAAAGGCAAACGTGTCGCCGGGGTTCACGTCGAACTCCCCGCGGATGGCGAACGAGAACGCAGCGCCGTCGGGAAGGCTGTTTATATCCACGTTGACTGTGTCCCCGGGGTCGATCCTCTCGGGGGAGATGCTGATCGTCGCCGCCGATGCGGCCGGGATCAGGAGAAGCAGCAGAAGTAAGAGTGCGCCGGGTCTGGACATAAGAGATCTCCTTTTTTTATTAAGCAAAGTATAGGTGGCCGTTTGAAATAAAAAGACTTATCCCGCGACAATAGAGAGTGAATCGTATGACCCATAAGAGGAGCGTTCTACTCCCGGGTATCATCATCGCCCTCCTCCTCCTCATCCCTGCGGCGGCCGCTGCCGGAGGCGGGGAGATCTACATTACGGGAACGATGGATGACGCCAGGGAGTACAAACAACTGTGCATCCGCACTGTCGATGCCCTTGACCCGCTGGACGTGGACTGCACTCTGGTGACTCTCGGGAGCACCGAGACGGGCGACCTTGGCGAATTCGAGTACCCGCTCTTCGGGAACATCGTCCGTGAGTTCGATCCGGCGAGCGGCACCTACCACGGGGTGCACGTGACCGTGATACAGGAGAAGACCGTCGACGGGCGCACCATCCCGTGCGAGTACCGGTTTTACATCAAACGGACGATCCCGAGCTTCACCGTGGACGTCCCCGGAGAGACCGGCAACGTCCTCCTGATCAAGGCCCCGGAGAACCTTCCCGAAGGCGCCAATTTCACCGAACTCTTCAAGGCCGCGACGAAAGAGGGCTACCTCTTCAAGAACGACGCCATCATCTACATGAACGAGACGGGGTTCACGGCCTACGGCTCCATCTCCAGTTCGGACTACTATGAGAACGATCTCGCCTACACGCTGAACCACAACGAAGTCGGCCTCACCGGCTTCACCACGGACAGCAGCCTTGCGCGGAACATGATGGACGCGAGGGCCTACACGCGGCCCGAGGCCGGGGAGTACCTCATCGCGGCGGTGCAGTACGACGGCGCCGCGGAGACGATGCACGTCCTTGCCGCCACGCCGGTCCTCATCCTCGACGGGAACCAGGCCGTCGCCTGGGACGGCGGCGACCCCTACTACCAGGACCAGAACAAGGACGTGAACGTCTCGTTCAGCGGAGGCGTGGACAAGGTCGCCTACGCCCTGGTCAAGAAGGATACGCGGTACGGCCTCGATATGGAGGTCGATACCATAGAACTCGCCAAACAGCCTATTCCGACCTCGGCGGCCGATCTGGTCTCGATCTTAAAGACGATCAGCGGCGAGGCGGGCCCGGTCACCTACGCCCTGACCGTGGATGGTGTCCCGACTGAAATCAGCAGTGGCTCCGGATTCGCCATCGCCGAGGGCTACGGCTGCTCCGGGGATGCGGATGCGTCGAAGGTAACGATCCCGGCCGCGACCCTCAAGAACCTCGAGCCCGGCACCTACGACCTTTACGCCATGGGTATGCAGGGTGAGAAGGTCGTTGCGCTCGACCAGACGGACGTCTGCATCGCCGCTGTGGCCCCGACCCCGACACCCACACGCCGCCCCGGCGGCGGCGGCGGTGGCACCCCCACGGATACCTACACCGGGAGCGGCACCCTGAAGATCAACAGCGCGGGCACGGTCCTCAAGTCCGTCAAGATTAACGCCGAGGACGGCATCGGAAGCCTGCTCATCCCGATCGGCACGGAGGCCCTCGACGCAGGCGGCAACCCGCTCACCGAGATCTCCCTCATCCCCGTCAGCAACGACACGGCACCCGCATTCCCGAGCGGAGCAGCGTTCCAGTTCGCCGGCTACGTCTACGAGGGAAGCCCCGGCGGCGCCACGTTCGCCCCGGCGATCACCCTGACGCTGGAGATCCCCGAAGAAGACTGGAATGCGCTCGACCCCACCACCCAGAGTCTCACAGTGAAGTGGTACAACACGGAGACCGGCGAGTGGGAGGATGTCCCGACGACCGTCAACCCGAGCACCCGGACCGTGAGAGCGACCATAAGCCACTTCAGCACCTTCGCGCTCTTCACCGAGCCGGTGACGACGGCCACGCCGACGGATACAGCAACCCCGGCAACCCCGGCAACCCCGACGACGCCTGGCGACGAGACACCCGATGAAGGACTGCCCTTTACGACGATCCTCGTCATCGTCATCGCCGTCGTCATCATCGCAGCGGCTGGCTACTACTTCATGACGAAGAAGTAAAGCGCCCCACTCTTTTTTTTCGTCAGGCCGAAACGGCCGCGTAGATGAAATAGATTACAACAAGCGCCTGGAAGGCGAAGTAACCCTTGATATTCGCGACAGCGTAGGGAAGAGCACACGCCCGTTCCGCACACCGGTGCGAGAACCCCCAAAGAGCAATCCCGAGCGGGATGAGAGATATGAGCGCCACCGGCCAGAAATCCACGGGTGCGAAGAAACCGGTGAGGGCGAAGACGGTGAGCGCCGCGGTCGCGAGGGATGCCGCAAGAGCAATGAGCGAAAAACCGAAGACGCGGCCCCTCCGGACGACGAGCGTCCGCTTCCCCCCGGCGATATCGCCTTCCCGGTCCGGGATCTCGACGCTCGTGATGAAGACGAGCCCGTAGAGGCAGAGCGGGACGGCGAAGACGAAGAAGGCAGCATCCAGCGTTCCTGCCGCGACGAAGTAGCCCGCCCCCGGCATCAGGAGGCCGAACGTGATCATGTTCGTGACCTCGCCGAGGTTACGGTAGGCAAGCGCAATCGGCGGCGCCGTATAGAACCAGCCGAGCAGGTTGCCCGCGATGCCGAAGCCGAGGAAGACGATAGGGTAGGCGTAGACGGTCACGAAGAAGTAGCCGATCAGAACCGAGACCGCCATCAGGGCGACGGCCACCCGGAGCGCGGCAGGTTTCAGGCCCGGGTTGGCGGCGAGGACACCGCTCCCCCCGGATATCGGCGTCGTCTCCACGAACCGGTCGGCGTCGGCGTCGAAGTAGTCGTTGCTATAGTTGACGGAGAGGTGCGCCGCCGCCATGGCCGCGTAGCCGACGAGAAACTGGGCCGGGGTGAACCGCGCCCCGAGGAGAAACGCAAGGAGCGCCCCGGCGGTGAACGGGATAAAGCCCGAGAGGAGGAAAGGGTACCGGCCGAGCCGGATGAAGTCGCGGAGGGCACGGGTATCCATGGACGAGTCTCCCGCCGCGGGATAGGGGGAACGGCTATGTATACTTTCCGGGACCGGTCTTCTACCTCTCCTGGTTGCACGCGAGGAGCGGCGCTGCACGCCCGAGCGCTTCGGTGCCCCCCTCGATGTAGATGAGGCCGAGGACCGCCCGGGCAAGGGTCTCCTTCTCCCGGGCGGAGGTCCCCGCGGCCCGGCGGGGATTGCCGCGAAGGGTTATCCGGCTCTCGTGGAGTCTCCACCGGTCACAGAGGGCCGCGACATCTTCTCGCGGAACGTGCAGGCCGGAGAGAACCTTCAACCGCAGGGTGACGTCGGCGATGAGGCCGAGTGCTCGGGCGTCGTCGGAGAGATTCCCGAGCAGAGCCAGATCCACCGCCGGGACAGGGAGCGCTTCCTCCGGGAACCCGGCAAGCACACCCGAAAAGAGCCGTTTTGTGGAGGGATCCATCAGGATCCGGGCGACCCCGTCCGGGCCGCGGAAGGTGTGCCCGGTCTCCTGCTCAATGCGGGGGATGGTCTGCCGCGCCACCCGGTCGATCTGCACGACCAGATGATCGGTCTCCCGGATCCATCCCCGAATCCGCCGGAGCCGCCGCGATCGGCGGGCCGAACGCCGGTGGGTGAGGAGGAACTCCAGGCGGTACTCCTGCGTGAGCCCTTCCTGCAGCGCCGCCAGGGTCTCCTTGAGCGGGCGGGAGAGCGGCCCGTACTCATACGCCATACGATATGGTGAGACAACTGAGAGATTATACCTTTGTCTTCATGTAAACCCTTAGTCGTTGATTAGGGGTCATACAAGACCCGTAACAAGCGCGGCGGCGAGCACGAGGTGCAGGCAGAGGAAGACGGGAACGAGCCAGAAGAGCGGCTTCTGGGTCTTGTGCCGGAAGGCACGCATCGCGGCAAAGGCGCCGAACGGCCCGAAGAGCGCGATACTAAGAAGCGTCTTCTCCGGCGTCCTCCGTGCATTCTTCTTTGCAAACGTTTTGTCGCGGTAATACGCGATGAACGAAACCGCGTTCACCAGAGCATAGATTGCCAGAGCAGCGCCCGGCAGTATGGTATCCATCGTTGAGAACTCCCGCTGATTGCCCCGGTTCCCGGGGCTATAGCAGGGTACTCTACGCTCCCGGCCTTTTTATGCGGTTTTTTCCGGTTGTGCTTCTGCCCCGGGCCCGGGACGGTTCAGAGCCCGAGCCGCGCGAGAGGGGAGGCGAAGACGGAAAACCTGCTCTTCTCCGCAAGGCAGACCGGGCAGCGCCAGTCTTTCGGGAGGGCTTCAAACGCGGTTCCCGGCGGGGCGTCCACATCACCGGTCTTCTCGTCGTAGATATGCCCGCATATCGAGCAGCGGTAGGTCGTCATGGTTGTGGGATGAACCGGCTGCAGGCTTAACCCTGTCGCCGGGCCTGCAATGCTTCTTGAACCAGGACAGAGAACTCATGAAGTACCACCATGAGAGAGACGCTCGCGGCGCTCGCCGACCTGACCCGGGCTCATTTCTTCTTCGTCTGGCCCCTGCTCTTCTGCTCGGGACTGATGCTGGCGTTTCAGAACTACGGCGGGTTCTCGTGGGAACTCCTCGGCCGGGCGGCGCTGATCGGCCTCCTGGGGTTTGAAGCCGGGTTCGTCCTGAACGATTACGTCGACCGGGAGTATGACAGAAGAGACGTCAACGACTCGCTCACCCGCTACTGGCGGCCGTTCGGCGAACGGCCGATCCCGGCAGGGAAACTCTCCCCCCGGACGGCATTCGCCCTCTTCCTCCTCCTCGCCGGCCTCGCGGCCGCGCTCGCCGCAACCCTGCCTTCGCCGCACAACCTCTACGTCCTCGGGATCATGGGCTACTCCTACCTGGTCGAGTACTTCTACCAGACAAAGAAGCGGGATCAGAAGATCCCCATCGCCCAGATCGTCGGGCGGACGGACTTCGCGCTCTTCCCCGTCGCCGGCTACCTGGTCTACGGGAACCCGGACGCAACCGCTCTCCTCTTCTTCCTCTTCTTCTACCCCTGGACGCTCGCGCACCTCGGGGCCAACGACATCGCCGATATCGAAAACGACCGCGCCCGGGGGATGGCGACGATCCCGAATCTGACCTTCGGTCTGACCGGGTCGGCTCCGGAGGACCCGACGCCGGTCCTCTACGGGATGAAAGGCGCGGCCGCCTGGGTTCTCGGCTTCTCGGCCATTCACGCCGTCACGGCGCTCGCCTTCGGCCTCACGATCGGGCCGGTAACCCTGGCCGGGTTCGCGGCGGGGATCATGCTCCTCGGGGCCGCAAACTACCTCATCCTCCGGGGGAAGAGCGCGGACGCGGCGATGCGGGCGCTCCCGCTCATGCACGCATCGCTGCTCGTCTACGCCGCGGCGATCATCGCGGGTGCCGTGCTTTAGACCCGCTCCGCTTCCTGACGCTCACCGGCGGTCCCTCCTACGCCACGATGAACGCCCCGTGCATCGCAGGATGGACGTCGCACCGGAAGAAGTAGTTTCCCGGGGTCTCGGGCGCCGTGAGGACGTAGGTGGCGCGGGTGGGGCCCGTGACGATCTCGCCGACGAAGACCGCTTCGGACACGGAAGAGTCCGTGTAGATCGCGACGTTGTGCGGAACCCCATCGTCCCGGTTGTCGAACTCGATCGTCACCTCCGCGCCTGCGGGAACCGTTATCGTCTCCGTGCTGAAACCGAAGTTCTCGGCCGCGATTGCGACGGTCACCCTCGCGACGGCGCGGGCCGCTTCCGGGGTCACGCCCGCACCCCCGCGACCGATACCATGCCTGCGGTCATCTGTACCATGGGCCCCACCGGGCGGCCGGGAGGCATAAAGGTTGTCCCGGCCGGCACCGGGGGGCACAAAGCCCCGCTACGCCCGAAAAGGCGCGGCTGCATTCCCCGGGACGACCTTCCAGACCCTCCCGGTCGCGGTGGACGGATCCGGCCCGGCAACGCCGGTCGTGAGGACGTAGAGTTCCGACTCTTCATCCTCACCGAACCCCAGGAGGAAGGCCTCTCCCGTGGGCGTCACGTTGAGCCTCTGCACGCTCCACATCGCAACGTCCCCGGCCGTGAGGTTCGCCGCAGAGTCCGGGAACGCCGATGCGTTCCACCCGGGCGGGGGCGTCGCGGCGAGCAGGATGACGTCACCGGGGATGAAACCGTCGCTCCAGTAGCCGAAGACGTAGCGTCCAGAAAGCTCCGGGAGCGCCGTGCCGTTGTAGACCCGGCCGCCGACGATGACGTCACCCAGGTCACGCCCGCCCTCGATGATCGGGCCGACCAGAGGCTCTCCGAGATGGCCGACGGCCTCGCAGGCCATCGGGGGCGTCTGGAAGTCAAAGAGGTCGAAGCAGTGGGTTCCCTCCCGGAGGCGCCACCCGTAGTTGCCGCCGCTCACCACAAGCGAGACCTCCTCAAAGAGGTTCTGGCCGGCGTCCGCCACAAAGAGGTTACCGGCGTCGTCAAACGAGATGAAGGCCGGGTTTCGGAAGCCGTAGGCGTAGACCTCAGGCGGGACGCTCGTGTTCTCGACGAACGGGTTGTCCGACGGGATACCGTAGAGGGTGCCCGCCGCCGTCCGGGTAGCGTTCTCCACGTCAATCCGGAGCACGCTGCCGTAGATGTTTGTGAGATCCTGGGCGTTCCCGATCTCCGGGGTGTGGCCGGTGCCGCTGTCGCCCGCTCCGCCGCCGTCCCCGAGCGGCACGTAGAGGTAACCGTCACGGGGGTTGAAACCGATGCTCCCGCCGTTATGGGTGGGCTGCGGTTTGTCGATCTCGATCAGAATCTCCTCGGAGGTCATGTTGACCCGGTCGGGGTTCGTGGGGTCGACCCGGAACGCAGAGAGGCAGTTCGTGCTGTCCCAGCCATCAGGCGCCTCCTCGCGGAGGGGCGCGGTGTAGAACACAAAGACCCGCCCGTTCTCCCCAAACTCGGGGTGGAAGGCGATCGAGAGGAGACCGCGCTCGTCGAACGTCGGGTTGAGGTCGGCCATGCGGTCGCGGACGTCCAGGAACGGTTCCTCGACGAGGGTGCCGTTCGGAGCGATGATCGAGACCGTCCCGACCTGGTCGACGACAAAGAGCCTGCCCGAATCGTCGCCGGCATCCGTCAGCATCAACGGCGCGACGAGACCTTCGACCACGGGCTCGAGGCTCACGTTGAACGTCTCCCCGGCAAGCGGGGTGGTCGAAGTGCCGTTTTGGTACTCCGCCGCGTAGGGTGACCCGGCGTTCGTCAGGTCAGCGGCCGGGACGGTCGCGTTCTCTGTGAGATCGGTTCCACCGCCCGGGTGCACCCCGGCCCCGGCAACGCCTGCCAGGGCGAGGAGCACGAGAGCGGATACCAGGATTGCGGTTATTCGTGCCATAACGGTTACTCCGCCTGCGCCAGAGCAATCCCCCGGTGCGCTCTAAAAAGGGAGGGGATCTCTACTCAACAACGAAGTCGCCGTCCATCGAGGGGTGGACGTCGCACCGGAAGTAGTAGGTGCCGGGCTCCTCCGGCGCCGTGAAGGTGTAGGTCACCTCCGCCGGGCCGTCGATGATCTCGCCGACGAAGATCTCCTCGGCAGCGGTTGAGTCGGTGTAGACCGCAACGTTGTGCGGGATACCGGTATCCTGGTTATCAAAGACCATCGTCACGTCCGCCCCCGCCGGGACGGTGATGGTGGATGTGTTGAAGGCGATGGCTTCGGCCGCGATCCCCATCGTCACGTTCTGGGTTCCGGGGGCGGGGGTGGTCGTCACGTTCGCTGTTGCGGCCGGGGTTGTGGTCACATTCTCGGTCGCGGCCGGGGTGGTCGTCACGTTCGCTGTTGCGGCCGGGGTTGTGGTCACGTTCGCTGTCGCGGCCGGGGTGGTCGTCACGTTCGCTGTCGCGGCCGGGGTGGTCGTCACGTTCGCTGTTGCGGCCGGGGTGGTCGTCACGTTCGCTGTTGCGGCCGGGGTGGTCGTCACGTTCGCTGTTGCGGCCGGGGTTGTGGTCACACCCGCACCCGGAACCACCGTCACGTTCTCGGCCGGCGTCTCCGTCACGTTCGCCGGGACAATCTTCCAGACCGCCCCGGTCGCGTTCCCGGTGTCCGGGCCCGCGTCTTCGGACGTGAGCGCGTAGAGTTCCGCGTCCGCGTCCTCACCGAATCCCAGGAGGTAGGCGTCCAGGGTTCCCGTGGGCGTCACGTTGAGCCTCTGCAGGCTCCACATCGCAACGTCTTCGGGAGTGAGGTTCTCCGCGGAGTCCGGGAACGCCGACGCATTCCACTCCGCCGGGGGTGTCGCGACGAGCAGGGTGGCGTTCGCGACGTCAAAGCCAGTGCTCCAGTAGCCAAAAACATAACGTCCAGAAAGGTCCGGGAGCGCCGTGCCGTTGTAGACCCGGCCGCCGACGAAGACGACGCCCAGGTCGCGGCCGCCCTCGATGACGGGGCCGATCAGGGGATCGCCGGAAGAGCCGTTTGCCGGGCAGGTCGCCGGGGGCGTTTCGGGATTCTCCGGGTCGAAGCAGTGGGTTCCCTCCATAAGCCGCCACCCGTAGTTGCCGCCCTTCGTGACGATCGAGACCTCCTCAAAGAGATCCTGGCCGGCATCCGCCGCAAAGAGGTTGCCCTCCGCGTCGAACGAGATATAGGCCGGGTTCCGGAGACCGTAGGCGTAGATCTCAGGCGGGACGCTCGCGTTCCCGGCGAAGGGGTTATCCGCCGGGATCCCGTAGAGCGATCCCGCCGCCGTCGTCCAGGTGGCGTTCTCCGGCGGCTCCGTCACGTTCTCCGCGGTGACGTTGTCCACGTCGATCCGGAGCACGCTGCCGTAGATGTTTGTCAGATCCTGGGCGTTCCCGATCTCCGGGGTGTGGCCGGTACCGTTGTCGTTCGCCGCGCCGCCGTCGCCGAGCGGCACGTAGAGGTAGCCGTCACGGGGACCAAACGCGATGCTCCCGCCGTTGTGGTTGGACTGCGGGTTGTCGATCTCCATTAAGATCTCCTCCGTGGTCGCGTCGACCCGGTCGGGGTTCGTGGAGTCGACCCGGAACGCAGAGAGGCGGTTCGTGCTGTCCCAGCCATCAGGCGCCCCCTCGCGGAGGGGCACGGTGTAGAACGCAAAGACCCGCCCGTTCTCCCCGAAGTCGGGATGGAAGGCGATCGAGAGGAGCCCGCGCTCATCATACGACGGGTTGAGATCGACCATGCGGTCGCGGACGTCCAGGAACGGCTCCTCGACGAGGGTGCCGTTCTCGTCGATGATCGAGACCGTGCCGACCTGGTCGACGACAAAGAGCCTGCCCGAATCGTCGCCGGCGTCCGTCAGCATCAGCGGCGCGACGAGGTCTTCGACCACGGGCTCGAGGCTCACGTTGAGCGTCTCCCCGGTAAGCGGGGTGGTCGAGGTGTTGTCCTGGAACTCCGCCGCGTACGGCGACCCGGCGTTCGTCAGGTTCGCGGCGGTGGCCGTTACATTCGCCGCATCTGGAGCGGGCGTCTGCGTGAGATCGGTTCCGCCGTTCGGGTACACCCCGGCCCCGGCAACACCTGCCAGGGCGAGGAGCACGAGGACGGATATCATGACTACGGCTGTTCGCGTCATGGGCCCCTCCTGTCGGGGACGAGCATATAAACGTTACCCTACCCGTTCGTAGATCCTGACACCCCCCTCGTCGTAGATGAGACGGAGCCCCTGGTCCGGCAACCGGACGTCGTAGCGTTCGTGCTCGGGCTCGCCGACGTAGAGGAGGGTTGCGTTGTACTTCTCCATGAGCGCAAGAGATCTCCCGGGATCCTCGTAGATCGCCCGGATCTCCGCCGGGCGCTCCGTGTACCAGGCCCCGTTCCCGCGCCACGTCAGTTCGTGGCCGATCTGCCCGAGGATCGTCGGGATGCCGGTAAACGACGAGACCCTCGAGTAGTAACCGTAATCCCCGTTCTCCGCCTCGACGATCCGGTGGTCGCCCGGAAGCGTCCGGAGGAAACTGATCGCCGCGGCCTCCCCGGGCCGCGTGGCCTCGAGGTAGGCAAGCCCGTCCAGGGTGTGGTAGCCCGCCGGAGGATACTCGATCCCGAGAAGCCCCCGGCCGATATCGATCTCGAGAGCGACCGGGGCGGCGACGAGAGCGATGGCTGCGGCGAGCGCCAACCACCGGGTCGCTGGTACCGATCGGCGGCCCGCAAGCCAGCCGGCGGCGAGGAGGAGGGCGCCGGTGCCGAGCAGGATCCAGGCGTCGAAGTAGAACTTGAAGATGGTGTTGAACCGGCTGTAGTCGCCCCCGAGCATCTCCTCAAAGTAGAAGACCTCGCAGAAGGCGAGCACCGCAAGACCGGCAACGCAGAGGAGGGTCGGGAACGAGCGCTCCCGGCGGAGAAGAAGGAAGGTGAGCGGCACCAGGAGGATGGCGAGTGTGGCGTAGCCGGCGGCGAGGGGTGGGAGGGCGACGGCGAGCGCCACCGGGACCCGCCGGATATCGGGGGCGACGGCGGCGTAGATGATCGCGAGGAACCCGCCCCAGACCGCGAGGAAGGCAAGCGGGTCGGTGGGAGGGAGGCCCCACCCGATCCCGCCGATACCCGCGGGCTCGAGGTGCAGGTAGTAGGGGAGGTAGACGAGGAACGCGATCGCGGGGACCGCAACGGCGGCGGCAAGGGTGGAGCGGTCCCGCTCGGAGAGGATGAGCACGAGGAGGAAGGCGGCGACGATGGGGCCGTAGACAAGCGCGTCCCAGGAGGAGAGGAGCGGCATCGAGCCGATGGAGAGGGCCAGGAGGAGGGCGAGGGCCCCACGCGCCCGGAGCTCGAGCCCGCCCCACCGGCACCATGCAACCCCGAGGAGGAAGATGAGGAAGACCTGGTTGAAGACGGCCATCTCAAAGGCATGGACGTTGCCGAGGAAGAGGGAGAAGACCGGGAACTCGACCCGGCCGCCGGGGATGATCCAGTTGGTGTCCTGGAAGGCCGAATAGATGTCGCTGCCCGCGGCGAGGAACCAGGGGATTGACGGCGGGACGAGGAGGAGGGCCGTGAGGGGGAGCCACCGCCACCGCGAGAGAAAGAGGTGGCCGAGGGCGTAGAGCATGACAAACGCCGTCCCGTAGACCGTGGCCGGGATCAGGTTGAAGGCCACCTCCGACGGGATGGCGGTGACGATGGCGAGCGAACCCATCAGCCAGTGGCCGAGGTAGTAGTAGACCGTGAGGCGCCCGCCCGCAAACCAGGGATCGAGCGGCGGCACCACGGGCTCGCGGATGATGCTCGCGATGAAGGCGTGGTTCATGTACTGCTCGCTGAAGTAGCCGATGGGCGGGTTTGTGAACCGGACGGCAAGCGCAAATAAAAAGCCGACGAGAAAGACCACGTCCCAGAAAAGGAGGCTCTTGATCTCCTTCAGCCGGTAGTCGCCCCGCCGGATGCCGTATACGGCAAGGCCGGCGAAAATGAGGAGGGCGAGGGCGACCGGGACGCGGAGAAGGCCGCAGTACCAGGTCGCGAGGGCGAAGAGGAGGAGCGAGGCCGGGTAGGCCGCCGGGTAGGCAAAGTCCCCGAGTGCCGGGCGGAGCCGGGGCCAGAGAGCCATCTGCAGTCCTTTGAGGAGCCCGGCCCAGAAGAGGACGTCGGACGCCTGCAGGATGAGGTCCACGGCCTGTTATCGGGGGCCCGGGTATATGCGGTTTGTGTCTCCCACAGGGATGATTTAACCAGGGGTCCCGCCATACCACTCAGCCAGGATATGACCGAGAGAACGAAGGCCAGGAAGCAGGGGATCATCCGCCTCCGGGAGAAGGGAAACGTCGCCGTCCGGGGAAAGGTTCGCGCCGGCGTGATGACTGCACCGCAGATGGCCGCGGTATCCCGGATCGCAGAGGAGTTCGGAGACGGTACGGTCGGGCTGACGGCCCGGCTCAACGTGGAACTCCCCGGCATCGACCGGCGGGACGCGGGAGTGGTTGCAGAGCGGCTCCGGGAGGCAGGGATAGAACCGGGGAGCACCGGGGCGACCCTCCGGTCGGTCGTCGCCTGCAAGGGCACCGTCTGCCGGCACGGGTGTTACAACACCCAGGGGCTCGCCCGCGCGATCGAAGAGCGATACGGGGGATGCGACCTCCCCCGGAAACTGAAGATCTCCGTTGCGGGGTGCCCGAACAACTGCGCAAGGGTTCAGCTCAACGATATCGGGATCATGGGGAGGCGGTTTCCCCTCTTTGCCGATGAATGCGAAGGGTGCGGGGCGTGCGAGAAGGTCTGCCGGGAGGGAGCCGTCCAGGTCGTGGACGGCAAGGTCCTCTTCTCGGAGGAAGCCTGCATCGGCTGCGGCGACTGTATCACAATCTGTCCGGCAGATGCGATCGGTGTCGCTTCGGAGGGACTGCGCTTCTTCCTCGGCGGGAGATCGGGCAGGGTGCTCCGGGTCGGCACCGAGGCCGACGGCCTCATCACCGAAGAAGAGGCGGTCGCGATCGTCGGAAGGCTGCTCGGCTGTTTCCGGGAGAACGCACTGCCGGGCGAGCGGTTCGGGGAGATGATGGAGCGCGTGGGAAGAGAGACCGTCTTTGCAGCCGCCGGGATGAGGCCGCGGGAGTGAGCGGGATTCCGCTCACTGCGGTGCCTTTGTGCTCCGCACACCGTAAGACTCTCTCCCATCCCCGCCCCAGTCCCCGCACTCGGTGACGACCATCCATGTCTCCCGGATCCCCTCCTCCAGCCGCATGATCCGGGCGGTTCCCCCGAGGCTCTCCTCGACCTCGAAGAACTCCCGCGCCTTCTGCTCGTTGAACGGGCCGTAGCGTTCGATGCCGCCGCGGTCGCCAAGAACCTCGACCCGGTACTTCAGTCGGGAACCATTCATCGTCATTCACCAGATGGGAGAATCGCCTGCAACTGCATAAACCTTGGGGGCACCGGCCGGAGAAACGGTGAACAGTCCCTTCACCTATACCTCTCAAGGAGGGGCGGATAAATGCCGCAGAGACCGGAGGATACCCCCCTATCCTCATGCAGTGGACCGTGGTGACCTGCGCACCTGACGATTTTCTTTGGTTGCATCTGGCACGGATTTCATGGGGACTGCGCACCTTCGGTGCTCGTGCTCCTGCCCCCGCACCGAACGGTGCTCCAGCTCCGTTCCAGAGGAACGTCGCACCTTCGGCCAGTCGCATATCGCCATGGGGGCGGGGCTGACGGGGAGGGGGTCTCCCCCTCCCCTGTCTCCACCATACAGGGATCAGCCTACAACCCCACCCCACCCGGCCTCCGGCCTTCCTCCCCCGCCCCGGGGGGGCGGGGGCAGTCATGGCGGTTGCGATGCCCCTACGGGACATCGCTGGAGAAGACCGAAGATCCTGGACGTGCGATGGACACAACATCCGGAGCACGAGCATCGCCAGATGCGCAACCCGGTGGAAAGCCGTGCCTCTGAGTTCCCCCTGACTGCAGCCATCTGGAGCACGCGGGTTTCAACAAGGCCGTTATCCACCATTATTTCGGCGTCGACCTTGAGACCATCTGGTTCACCATTAAGCGGCAAATTCTCAAACTCCAGGCTCTCCTTGCGGCAACGGCCGGCGAGATATCCTCTGGAGACCACCCACGCATGCCCGTTCCAACACCCACACAGCGCGGGACTTCCCGTATGAAGGAGAAGCAACCCGGCAACCTTGCTCTCCGGGCCCGGATTGCATCTCATGCGGGCAGGCCGGCAGATCGCCGGGGTAAGATCTCGATCACCCCCCAGAGGCCGATGAGCTACAATATATACTATCCAGTCATATCTCTACAAGCAGTGTTCTATCTGCATGAGCAATCCAATGGATTATAACAGAGGAAACAGAAATTTCGGTGGACCGAGGAACTTCGGCGGCCCCCGTGAAATGACGAAGACCGTTTGTTCAGACTGTGGGAAAGAGTGCGAAGTCCCCTTCAAGCCGACCGAAGGCAGACCCGTGTATTGCCAGGACTGCCTCCCGAAGCACAGAAAACCCCGGTTCTAAACCAATACATTCTTCTTTTTCGAGAATCGTTAGAGTGAGTCTCCGATTGAGATCGGAGAGCCACGAGACAGTCTTGCCGGATCACCGGCAACACCCAATTCCTCCGGAGCGGAGCGTCCCGGGGTACCGTGACAACCCCGGGAGAACGGGCTCACCGGAGCCCGAGTTCAGAGAAGAGATTGTCCCGGAGCGCCCGGAGAGCATCCGTCGCCGCCGAGTCGCTCCGGGTCACGGGGCGGCCGTTCCGGACGGCGTCGACCACCGACGAATCGAACGGGATCTTCCCCGCCACCACGATGCCTTCCTTCTCGCAGTAATCCTCGATCCTCTTGCAGATATCCTCCGCCAGATCGAACCGGTTGATCGCGACAAAGATCTGGACGTCGAACCGGCGGCAGACCGTCACCAGCCGCTCAAGATCGTGGAGCGCCGAGACCCCCGGCTCCGTGACGATGAGGACTGCGTCCACACCGCTGATCGTCGCGATCAGCGGGCAACCTATCCCCGGCGGGCCGTCGGCGAGCAACAGATCGGCGCCGTCCGCAAGGCCCGTCGCCCGTTTCCTCACCTCGGAGACGAGCAGTCCCGAGTTCCCCGAGCCCGGGAAGAGCCGGGCATGGGCGAGGTTGCCCCGGTCGGTCACCGAGGTGTAGATCTCGCCGCAGACACGCTGTTCCATCCGGGCCGACCCCGTGGGGCAGACATAGGTGCAGACGCCGCAGCCCTCGCAGTGCAGGGGATCCACTTCCCAGGCATCGTTTCGGCGCACGATCGCCCCGAACCGGCAGTGGTCCGCGCATATGCCGCAGTCGCGGCACTGTTCCAGGTCGATCCGGGCCACCTCGAGCCCCCGGAACTCTTCCGTCGTGAGCCGCCGGGTATCGAAGAGGAGTTCCAGGTTCGCGGCGTCCACGTCGCAGTCGGCGAGAACCTGCGGCACAGTACTGATATCCGCAAGCGCCGCCGCCACCATCGTCTTCCCGGTGCCGCCCTTGCCGCTCACGATCGCAAGCCGGATCATGGGCTCACCCCCACAACCTTCACGACCGCTTCAAAGAGATCGGCGAACCGCTCCTCCCACCCGGGAAGATCGCGGCAGATAAGCCCTCCCCGGTTCTGGACGGCGGCAATCTCCCGCGAGAACGGGATAGTCATAAGAATGGGAAGCCCACGCTCCCGGCAGAACTCAAGGGTCTCCTCGTCCCGGCCGTCGCTACGGTTGATCACAACACCAGCCGGGATGCCGGTACTCTCCACAACCTCGGCCGCGAGGCGGAGATCGTGCAGCCCGAACGGCGTCGACTCCGTCACCAGGATGCAGGCATCGACCCCCTCCAGCGTCTCGATCACCGGGCAGGCGATCCCCGGGGAGGCGTCGTAGAGGATGAGCGGGTGCCCCTCCGCGAGCAGTTTTGCCACCCGTATGACCGTCGGGGCCATCACCTCCCCCTCGTTCAAGACGCCGCTCACCAGGGTGAGGGACGGGAGAGGGCAGGAGCACGCCACCCGGCCGATGGTGCGCGGGACTTCCTTGATCGCCCCCTGCGGGCAGACCAGGGAGCAGCCCCCGCAGGAGTGGCAGAGCTCAGGGAAGAGGATAACGCGGTCTTTGAGGACCGAAAGCGCCCCGAATCGGCAGAACTTCCCGCACTCACCGCAGAAATTACAGCGGGCGGGATCGATCTCCGGGACCGGGGTCGTCACCGGCACATCCTCGGCAGAGCCCGGGAAGAAGAGGTGGAGGTTCGGTTCCTCGACATCGCAGTCGACGAGCACCACCTCGCGGGACCGGGAGAGCGTGCAGGCGAGGTTCGCCGCCACCGTGCTCTTCCCGGTGCCGCCCTTCCCGCTTGCAATCGCGATTTTCATGCTGAATCCCGGTTCAGGCGAGAGGGAGCAGCTGCAGGTTCCCGGCGGTATACTCCGCGAGGGCATCGGCCACGCTGCCGCTTCCACGGTAGGCGTAGGCCTTGATTCCACCCATCTCAAGGGCCCGGGCGGCATTCCCGCCGACCTGACCGGTGATGACCACCGTCGCGCCGTGCTCCGAAAACATCTGGACCGCCCGGGGTCCGACCCCACCGGCAGCGTCGACGAGAGGGTTTTCGATCGATTCCGCTTTCCCCGTCTCCGTGTCGACGAAGACGAAGTAAGGTGCCCGGCCGAACCGCTGCTCGACCGGGGCATCCGTGCCTGCTGCACGTGCCGTTATACCGACTATCATCCTGATACACTCCTCTGGTGACTTTTGCTCATATGAGCATAATACTATGGGTGGTACACCTTCTCAGTGGTGCCCGTCGCACTCGCCGCCGTCTTCGTGGTGGCAGGAACTCTTCCCCGGAGAAAGGCGACCGGCAATATAATCCTGTGCAACGTAATCAACGTTTCCACTGACGCCGAGGAGAACCTGAATACCGTTTTCGTTGAAAAGTTCGACGGCTCGCGGCCCCATTCCGCCCGCGATGATCAGGTTGACCCCGTGCTCCGCGAGAAAGACCGGGAGCCGCCCGGGTTCGTGGCCGGGGCTCGGAAGATCGTCTCTTCTGTAGATGATCGAATCCTCGACATCGAATATTGCGTAACCCTGGCAGTGCCCGAAGTGTTCGGACACCTGGTTTTCGTCCTGTGCAATTGCTATTCTCATAATATCTCCTGTTCCTTGCGACTTCGTGCATACCGCCGGCCGCATACAAACGTACTACACATATGCGCGAAAGAAAGTAAAACCACCTATTGGCACCATCCGGTGCCGGGCCGGGGAACCTTTTTTAAGGCGAGCGACATCCTCCCGTGCAGTTGCAGCAGTTATGGTGAGACTGATGATTCAGCCCTTGGATATCGGAGAGTACCGGAACGTCTACGAACCGGGAAAGGTGGAGTGCGCCAGCACTGAGGAGATGCGGCCGCTCGAGGAGATCATCGGCCAGGAACGGGCGCTTCGGGCGCTGCAGTTCGGCCTTGAGATCCGGGAGGCCGGGTTCAACGTCTACGCCGCGGGCGCCCAGGGAACCGGCAGGATGAGAGCCGTTCGGAGTTTCCTCGACGAACTCGCAAAGGCCAAGCCCCGGGCGCGTGACTGGGTCTACGTGCATAACTTCGAGAACCAGTACGAACCCAACGCCGTCGCCCTCCCCGCCGGGAAAGGGACGGAGTTCCGGGAGGAGATGAAACGGTTCATCGAGGAAGCGCGGCAGGCGCTTCCCCGGGCGTTCCAGAGCGAGGAGTACGCCAAACGGCGAGACGAAACGCTTCAGGCGCTCCAGGGAAACAGGACGGATCTCATCGCCCGGATCAACCAGAAAGCCCAGGAGGCAGGGTTCGTCATCCAGATGAGCCCCATCGGCCTCCTGACCATCCCGGTCATCAACGGAAAACCGGTCCCCGAGGAGGAGTTCATCACCCTTCCCGACGACGTGCGGGCGGAGGTCCAGCGGCGGCGTGACGCCCTGAACACCGACCTCCGGAGCACGCTCCGGGAGGTGCAGGATATCGAGCGGCAGGGGGCCGAGGCGGTCAAGGACTTAAACCACGATATCGCCCTCTACGCGATAGGGGACCTCGTCGCCGAGCTCAAGGAGAAGTATGCCGACATCCCGGAAGTCCCCGAGTATATCGACGCCGTTCAGAACGACATCCTCGAGAACACTCAGTTATTCCTCGGTGTCCCCGAACAGCAGGGCGTTCCGCCCCAGTTCCAGGCCTTCATGCGCGAGATTCCGTTCCGGAAGTACGAGGTGAACGTTGTCGTCGACAACGCCGGTACAGAGGGCGCACCGGTGGTCTTCGAGCAGAACCCCACCTACCAGAACCTCCTTGGAAAGATCGAGAAGGAGGTGCAGTTCGGCATCTTCACGACCGACTTCACGATGATCCGGCCGGGTTCGCTGCATAAGGCCAACGGCGGCTACCTCGTCCTCGACGTCGAAGACCTCCTGCGTGCCCCGCTCTCCTGGGACGGGCTCAAGACAGCACTGAAGACCGGGGAGGCCGTCATCGAGGAGCCGGGAGAACGGATGGGGTTCATCACGGCAAAGACGATCAAGCCCGAACCCATCCCCCTCGACATCAAGGTGGCCCTCATCGGGACGCCGATGATCTACCAGCTCCTCTACCGGATGGACACCGACTTCAAGGAGCTCTTCAAGGTCAAGGCCGACTTCGACATTGTGATGGATCGAGACGACGAGAACGCCGGGAAGTACGCCGACTTCATCTGCAACCTCGTCCGGGAGGAGGAACTCCGGCACCTCGAACGGGAGGCGATCGCCCGGGTGATCGAATACGGGTCGAGACTCGCTGCAGATAAGGAGAAACTCTCGACCCGGTTCGCGGTGGTCGCCGACCTCATCCGGGAGGCGAACTTCTACGCCGCAGAGGACGGGGCCGAGCAGATCGAGAGAAGACACGTCACGAAGGCGATCGAGGAGAAGATCTACCGCTCGAACCTGATCCAGAAAAAGATCGAAGAGGCAATCCGGCGGGGGACCTTCCTCATCGATACCGAGGGCGAGAAGGTCGGCCAGGTGAACGGCCTCTCGGTCATCGGGCTCGGGGACTTCGCGTTCGGCCGGCCGTCGAAGGTGACCGCGAGCATCGGGGTCGGCCGCGAGGGGATCATGGACATCGAGCGCGAGGCTGCACTCGGCGGGCCGATCCACACCAAAGGCGTCCTGATCATCAACGGTTACCTCAACAACAACTATGCACACGACAAGCCCCTCTCCCTCTCCGCCCGGCTGGTCTTCGAGCAGAGTTACGAAGGGATCGAGGGCGACTCCGCGTCGAGCACCGAGCTCTACGCCCTCCTCTCGGCGCTCTCGGGGCTTCCGCTGAAGCAGTACCTCGCCATCACAGGCTCGGTGAACCAGAGGGGTGAGGTTCAGGCGATCGGCGGCGTGAACGAGAAACTGGAGGGATTCTTCGAGGTCTGCAAGGCCAAAGGGCTCGACGGGAGCCAGGGGGCGCTTATCCCGGCGAGCAACGTCCAGAACCTGATGCTGAAAGAGGAGATCGTCGAGGCCGCGAAGGCCGGGAAGTTCCGGATCTACCCGGTACGGACGATCGACGAAGGCATCGAGGTCCTCACGGGTGTTCCGGCGGGCGTGCGCCAAAAAGACGGCACCTACGAGGAGGGAACCGTAAACTACCTGGTGGACCGGCGCCTGAGGGAGATGGCCGAGACGATGCGCGGGTTCCAGCCGACGATGGCGAAGTGACCGGTATGGAGCGGAAACGGTCGGTCTACATGGACCATGCGGCGACGACGCCGGTGCGGCCGGAAGCCCTCGAGGCGATGCTCCCCTACTTCTCGGAGCGGTTCGGGAACCCCTCTTCGCTCTACTCCCTCGCCCGCGAGGCGAAGGAGGCGGTCGAGGAAGCGCGGGGGCGGGTGGCGGCGGCGATCGGCGCGACCCCCGAGGAGGTCTTCTTCACGTCGGGCGGGACGGAGGCCGACAACTGGGCGATCAAGGGGACGGCCCTCCGGGGAAAGGGCGACCATATCGTCACCTCCGCGATCGAGCACCACGCCGTCCTCCACACCTGCCGGAGCCTGGAGAAGCAGGGCTACCGGGTCACCTACCTCCCGGTCGACGAGTTTGGGCGGGTGGAGCCGGCGGCGGTCGAGGAGGCGATCACCGATGCGACGATCCTCGTCTCGGTGATGGCCGCGAACAACGAGATCGGGACGATTCAGCCAATCAGAGCGATCGCGGAAGTCGCGCACGACCACAAAATCCCGTTCCATACCGACGCCGTCCAGGCGATCGGGGCCTTCCCGGTGGACGTGGACGAGATGGGTGCCGACCTCCTCGCCCTCTCCGCCCACAAGTTCGGCGGCCCGAAGGGGACGGGAGCGCTCTATGTCAGGAAAAGAACACGGATCGGGACGTTCATAGACGGCGGGGCGCAGGAGTGGGGGAAGCGAGCCGGAACCGAGAACGTTCCCGGGATCGTGGGGCTCGGGCGGGCGATCGAACTCGCGGTCGCCGGGATGCCCCAGAATGCTCCCCGGCTTGCCGCGATGCGGGATCGGCTGATCCGGGGGATCCTGGACACAATCCCGGACACCCGGTTGAACGGCCACCCGACCGAGCGGCTGGCAAACAACGTGAACGTCGCGTTCCGCTACGTCGAGGGAGAGTCGATCCTTCTCATGCTCGATGCCCTCGGGATAGCCGCCTCGACGGGGAGCGCCTGCACCTCCGCGTCGCTCGAACCCTCGCACGTTCTGACCTCGTGCGGTCTACCGCCGGAGCATGCCCACGGCTCGCTCCGGCTCACCCTCGGGTACGCGAACACCGAGGAAGACGTCGACTATGTCCTTGAAGTGCTCCCCGGGATCATCGAGCGGCTGCGGGAGATCTCGCCGCTCCGGGGGGAGGCGTGAATGGCCGGGATCTTCCGGGCCTACGACATCCGGGGGCGCTACCCGGACGAACTCGATGAGGCGACGGCGAAGAAGATCGGGAACGCATTTGTAGCCCTTCTTGCGGCGGAGCGGATCGTCGTCGGCCGGGACATGCGTCTCTCGTCGGAACCGCTCTCCCGGGCGTTCATCAGGGGTGCGGTCGAGGCCGGGGCGGAGGTCGCCGATATCGGTATGGCGAGCACGCCCCTCCTCAACTACGCGATCATCGCCGGGGGGTTCGACGGCGGGGCGATGGTGACGGCCTCCCACCTTCCCGGGGAGATGAACGGGTTCAAACTCGCCCGCGAAAACGCCGTCCCCCTCTCCGGCGACCGCGACCTGCCGCTCCTGGAGACCCGGGTCGGGGAGGAGGAGGTCGCCCGCGCCGGGGGGTCGTCCCGCGAGACCGGGATGCTGGATGCCTACGTCGGGGCGGCGGCCGGGTTCGTCCGGACGCCCAAACCCCTCACGGTCGTCGTGGATGCCGGGAACGGGATGGCCGGGCCGGAGATCCCCCGGCTCTTTGAGCGGGTTCCAGCATGGCGGCTCGTGCCGCTGTATCTTGAGCCCGACGGCCGGTTCCCCCACCACCACGCAAACCCGCTCGACCCGGAGACCACCCGGGAACTGCAGGAACGGGTCGTGGCCGAGGGCGCGGATATGGGGGTGGCGTTCGACGGCGACGGCGACCGGTGCGGGCTCGTCGACGAGCGGGGCGAGCGCGTCCGGGAAGACCTGGTGACCGGGCTGATTGCGGAGTTCCTGCTCGAGGAGAACCCGGGGGCAACGATCCTCTACGACCTCCGGTCGAGCCGGGCGGTCCGCGAGGCGATTGAGAAGGCCGGGGGAAGGGGCGTCCGCTCGAGGGTCGGCCACGCCTTCATCAAGGCCGCGATGCGGGAGGAGGACGCCCTCTTTGCCGGGGAACTCTCCGGGCACTACTACTACCGGGACATGGGGTTTACCGACAACGGGCTCCTCACGCTGGTCATGGTTGCAAACATCCTCGCCGCGAGCGGCCGGACGCTCTCCGAGCTCATCAGACCCCTCGACCGCTACCCCTCGACCGGGGAGATCAACCTGGCGGTGAGCGAGCCCGCGGTGGTGCTCGCGGTGCTTGCGGCGCGTTACCGGGACGCGGAGCTCGACCGGCTCGACGGGCTGACGGCGGCCTATCCCGACTGGTGGTTCAACATCCGCCGCTCCCACACCGAGCCGGTGGTGCGGCTGAACATCGAGGCGGATACGGCGGAACTCCTCGACAAGAGGAGAGAGGAGGTGCTCTCGGCCATCCGGGACGCCGAGGGTGCGTAAGGGTCGGCCCGGCACGGAACGAGGGGCGGCGCGAACTGCCTACTCACGCGAAGGCGCGAAGGCGCGAACCCCGGGGTTTCTTGAGCCGGGGCGCCGCGCTTCGCGTTCTTCGCGGTTTCGCGTGTGGTCGAAGAAATGTAAAGCAGGAAGCCCCCCTTCATGGTGGGGTGGTTCACCAGCGCTGTCATTCCCAGATTCTGTGGATCGGGACGTTTGTTCCCGGGCGGTCGCGGATCGGGATCGCAGCGCCGCCACCCACCACCGGACGCCCCCTCCTCTGCACCGGCGCCGCCGGCATGCCCCACGAAAAAGGGCCGTTCGATTCTTCATCGCCAAAGAAGGCGCCGTTAATCCATTGCTTCGACGGGAAGAAGACGATTGCCGGCGGCCGCAACTTATAAGTATCCGATGTCCCACTGTTGCCCGGCAGGCTGCAGCTTGCAACCGAATCGGGGCCGGGTGAAGCCCCCGGAAACCGTAATCCGGGGTGCAACAGGCACCCGGGCCTCAAGCGGAAAGAAAGAACAGATAATTGATGTGGTGATGAGAATGGCAGGACAGCAGATGGAGTCCCGGCCCTGGCAGCAGACCATGGTCCGGAAGACCAACAACCAGGAGGAGCAGTTCAACCCTGACAAGATCAGGAGGTCGGTGCAGAACGCCGGAGCAAACCAGCAACTGGCGGACGAGATAACCCAGCAGATCCAGGGGAGCACGCACAGCGGGATGACGACCACCGAGATCGACAACAGTGTCCAGGAGGTACTCAAGCAGAAGGATATGGACGCCTACAACAACTGGATGCGGTGGAAAGAGCAGCACCAGAGCTCACGGTAAGAACGTCCCAGGACTTCCCGCAGGCGGTCTTTTATACCAGGCGCCGGACGTCCGTCGGCAGTTCTGCACGGCGGATCTCCGGGCGCTGCGCCTGCCGGGTATGCGGGGGCCTGCAGGACGCGCACAATGTTTTTATGATCAAAGAACAATATTTATATGCAGTGAGATTCCGGGAAAACCCGGAGATCTGAACTGAATGCGCTGTTTCCGAATTCAGGTCGGCTGCATCACAATTCTCGGGCCCGTAGCTTAGTCCGGTCAGAGCGCCCGGCTCATAACCGGGCGGTCGTGGGTTCGAATCCCTCCGGGCCCATGCGTTTTACAAGTACTCCGTGAGGGAACCCGGTAGGTGGAGAGGATGCACGGTTTTTGGGGACGCCGGTCGATCTCATCGTCTTCGACGGGTTGTCCGACGCCGATGAGGTGCAGAAGGTGGTCTTCGTCGAGATCAAAACGGGCAAAGCCGCCAACCTGAGCAAACGGGAGCGTGCCGTCAGGGAATGCATCAAAGCCGGGCGGGTGCAGTATTCCACCATCCACCAGTCGTTTGACGAAGAGACCAACCGGTTGCGTGATATGGGGATGAACTAGCCGTACACGGCCGGATCGGGTTTTGAACCGTCTCCGGGTCAACGCTCTTCGCAAAAAAGTTCGGAACGGATGCCCTCAGATCAATCACCGGGGCGACGGCTCAAAGGAGGCATCCTCATCCTCCGGGCACCCTTCCTCCCGCTCGCGGCCGCACCCGACGATCCGGATCGTCTTCCCGTGCACCAGGGCGTCGGCGACCTTCGTCCGCGCCCCGTGGAGGTCGCGCCAGAGGGTCTTTCGGGAGACGCCGAGGGCGGCGGCGGCCTCCTCCTGCTCGAGCCCCTGGAGGTCGACGAGCCGCAGGGCCTCCACCTCCTCGGGGAGGACGACGACGAACTCGTCGGGTCCCCCGCAGAGCGGGCCGAAACACCGGAACGCCCCCTGGTCCCCGATCATCCGCCGAACCCGGGGCCTGCCCCGCTGGCGGCGGCCGCGCCCCTCGCCGGGTTCTCTCTCGTTCATGTTACCGATCTCCTGGGTAGAGATCGGTCTCCGGTACAGATAGTGCCTTCGCTCCGGCACCGGCCGCTATCACCGGCCGCCGCGACGAAAACCGCGGCCGCACCCCCACGGGATGCCGCCCCGGCCGATACCGCGAAGCACCGGCGTGGAAGATTCGCCTTCCGCCACAGACGTCCCGGGCAGGACGCACCGCCCCCGCCGACCACCCGTCATCGGGCCACGGCCGGCCGGGCCGGTTCCATCAAATCCTGGCATGGTGTATCACCTCGATTATTACACATATGTGTAAAAATATATTAAAGTATCTTATTGAGCAGGACAGGATGGAGCCAGGGTCAGGGGGTTGTTTTCGCATGCAGGGAGGGGGATGGGTCCCCCGTGGAGAAGAGGGTCAGCCACGCTTCCGTATACCGACGAGCAGGGTTGCTCCGGCCAGGGCCGCAAGACCGGTAAGCCACGAGAACGGCAGCCCGGCCCGCTGCACGGCGGTCGCCGACGCCACGGGGTCGGGCGTCAGGGAGGGCTCGGTGAGGGGGGCAGTCGTCGCCGCGGTCTCCTCCACCGACGCGGTCTCGATAAAGACGGCAACCAGGGTGAAGTGCGGGATCGCGCCGACGACCGTGCGGGTCGAGGGACGAACCGTCGTTGCGAGGGGTTCCCATGCGCTGGTTTCGCTGTTGTACCAGCAGACGACGAAGCGCTCCCCAGCCCCCGACTGCTCCCACTCCTCCGGGGTGAGGGTGAACGAGACCTCGATCGGCGGGTCGAAGGTTGCACCGTCAGGACCGCACCGGAGTGCCCGGCCGATTGGTTCTCCTCCCTCACCTAGCGTGGGGAGGTCGGCGGGAGGGACACTCCTGACGCTCACCGTACTGAGCGGCCTCCCGAAACGGCCCTCTGCCCGGACACCCGGAGCGATGGAGAGGGTGGCATCCCCCTCCGTGGTGGTGACGACGGTCGCAAACTGAACCGCACCTTCAGCATCGGTCTGCAGAGAACCGCTCCCGGTGTACTCCATCACCGGTGCTGCAGGCATGAATGAGCCAAATGAACCACCACCGCCGCCGCCACCAGACGACCCGGAAGAGCCGCCGGAAGAACCACCGGATCCGCTACCCTTCGTCACCGCGAGAGCAAGGCTTGAGGAGGTGCCAGGGGTGTAGACCGCGGTCTTGGAGGCTTTAACCCCGTCGACAAGGAAAGTGATGGTCTTCCCGGCATCACCCTCCTCTCCGCTGACGACCAAGCGCTCGTCAAAAAGGGCATCCCCGCCGTAGACACCAGCAGTGGTGAGGGTGAGCGAGCCACAGTCGCGATCTCCAATCCGGGCGGTGATGACGGTCCCGGCCGGCGCGGAGTTCCCGTCGATCGTGACAGAGCCCGAGAACTCTGCCGGGAGGGCGGGAAACGCGGATGCAGGCGCCGCGAGGGCGAGGAGGATGAGGAGCCAGAGCATTCGTCTCATCCGCATCACGCTCCTATGGCGCCGAGGGTGCCCGGCTCGGTCATGTGGAGCCAGTAGCCCCGGCCCTGGTATACCAGTCTATCATCGGCGTATTCCCCGCTCCCGCCGTTGACGATCCCTGCCTCGAAGGTCTGTGTCGTGGCATCATGCCCGATCAGGTTCGACCACTGCCCCTTGACCGAGTGGAAGGCGTCCCGTGCCGTGGCCGGAGTGCTGCCGGTGATTCCGACGGCGTTCCAGCCGGCCGCGAGGGCGCGCTCCGCCGGCGAAATGAGGGGATCGGTCGAGAAGTTGAGCGGGACTGTCGCGGGCCCGGCCGAGTAGATCCAGTATCCTTCGAGGGGGGCGAGGCGGTCGGTCAGCTTGAGGTTTATCCAGCTCCTGTTGGCGGTGTCGTAGCGGAGGGCCGAGTGGCCGTCAACGTCGACGCCGGCAAAGATCGCCGTGGTGTCGTTGCCAGCCGCGAGGGGCCGGGGGATTGAGACGAAGTTCCAGCCCGGCGAGAGGGTGAGGTTGTCGCCGGGGAGCGGGGCCGGGTCGCCCACGACGGCGATCGCACGGGAGAGGGCCTGGCTCCCGTCGACGAAGACAGTGACCGTCGCGGTGCCCTGGTCGACCCCCTCGATGGCAAAGGAGATCGTGCCGTCATTGGGTCCCTGCTTCGTGCCGAGAACCGTCAGGTCGGCGATGATGCTCGTGGCCGCGGCCTCCCCGCGGAGGGTGACGAGACTGAGGGTCCCACTTGGAATGTTGCGGGGCTGGCTGATCCGGACCTCACCGTTCGGGCCGGCGTTGTAGCGCATAATGACGGAGTCCCCATCCGGGAGCTCTGCCGTAAGCTCGGTCCAGTCCGTGCCTTTCGTGTAGGCGTTCACCTCTCCCGAGGTGAGGGCGAAGGGGAGGGTGAGGTCTCGAATCGTAAAAGCGAATGTCTCTTCCGGATTCGCGGCGAAGTCGCCGCGGATGCCGAGCGAGAAGGCAGCACCGTCGGGAAGGTCGCTAAAGTCAACAGTGATAGTTTCTCCGGGCGTGATCGCGTCAGGGCTGATGTTGAACGTCGCCTCTCCAACAATAAAGGTGAAATTCGCATAGATGTCATCGATGTTCGGAGAGTCGAGGGCGTTGATCAGCGCACTTGCCGCGTCGGCAGCCCCCAGGTTGCCAAGAACCACTGGAATTATACCGTTACCCGAGATTGTAAGCGGATCCAGATGCGAAACCCAGATATCGAAGCCATTACATCCTGGGTTCTGAACGATCACGTAATACCGGCCTTCCGTGAGATCACTGGTGTCAGCGCCTGCAAGAACGTACTCGAAGGTGCCGTCACTCTCCACCGTCGCGGCTCCAGAATGGTAATAATCCGGGCCGAGGATCCAGACCTGGACGGCGTACGGGTAGCCCGTTGCAATCCCGCTAACCCGATAGTCGTCACCCGGGGTAAGGGTGGCCCCGGATGGCTGTATAGTGAGAGAGGGAGCCCTCAGCACGATGGATGTCGTGGCGAGCCTGACGCCGGTGAGGTTTCCCTTGCCTTGAGGTTGTGCAGCGGCGTAAATCGTGTAGCCGCTGGCATTAAGACGCCTGCCGACGTCGGCAGTGTTCCACTTGTAGGACCAGGTGTCGTCGGCCTCGACGTACACGCGGGTGAAGGTCGCCGGGTCGCCGTTCTCCACCGGGGTGGTCACGTCCAGGAGCCTGACGCCGTTGGTCGGGAGGTTCGGACCGGTCAGGAAGAGGTAGGTGGTGTCGCTGTCGCTGTTGGTTCCGGAGAGGGTGATCTCCTCGCCGATGTAGTAGACACCGGTGCCGGAGGCGGTGATGGTGACCGAGCCGGTCTCGACCCTCACACGGACCTCGTCGTACCTGCTTGCGTCACGGGAGTCGGTAACGCGGAGGGTGTAACTTGCCTCTCTCGTGGCCGTGTTGGTGAGCAGTTCGACAGACCGGGTGCCGGCTGCAGTGATTCTGACGGTGACGTTGTTCACATCAGCCGTGGGGGTCACACCGAGCTGGTTCGCGCGGAACGTCGGGGGCTGTGCACCGGGGTTCTCGATAGTCAGGAAGTAGTCCTGCCCGGATTCGCCGGTGATGGTCACGGTGAACGGGTTGCCACGAACAACCGTGTCCTTGTTCGACGTGATGCCTACCGCTCCGGAGGTAACCTGGAAGATCACAGTGTTGGAATCAAGACCCTTACCGTAGAAATCAGAGGTGCTGGGCCACTTCGCTTGGGCGGTGTAGGTCCCGGCCTCGACACCAGTCAGGTTGATAGGGGCCATATGTACAGTCGTGCCGTTCATCGGGATGGCCGTGAGGTCAACACCGCCGAATAGGTTTGTCACGCCGCCGCCAGGCAGGGTGACGTCGATCTTCATGGCGGGTGGGGCAGCGACATCTAGGTTGCTGAACCCATTCAGGTTGTTCGTCAACTTAAATGCCAGGGCAGTGTTCCGGGATATGGATCTGCCGTTCACGGAGTCCAGTCGCGAATTGTTCAGTACAACATCGAGCACTACGTTCGGGGTAGGTGTTGGTACCTGGGATCGTTCAAAAACTCGGACACAATGATCATCTGAGTTTGCCACATAGACAGTGCCGTCGGCATCAACTGCTATCCCGTTACAAACGTAGAACGGATCGGTAGATATTGCAAGCAGATTCCCGGAACTGTCAAACTTCTGGATAGGCCGATTCCATTGCGTTACATAAACATTACCATCGGTATCAGTCGTTAATCCCTCCGGGTACCGGAACTGCCCATCGCCAGAACCCTCTGTGCCCCATTTCAGGAGGAACGTGCCCGTGCCATCAAACTTCTGAATGCGGTTATTGTAGCAGTCCGCGACATAGACGTTGCCGGCACCATCGACCGCGACATCCGTCGGGTTGTTGAACTCCCCATCATAGGTGCCAAGTGCTCCCCATGCGGTAAGGAAGTTCCCATCGCTACCGAACTTCTTAATCCCGCCTCCTGCGATGACATAGGCGTTGCCGTCGGTATCAAAAGCGATGCTCCGGGGAGATTGGAGTTGCTCTTCGCCGCTGCCATAGGATCCCCACTTCTTAATGAACGTCCCGTTACCAGCGAACACCTGTATGCGGGAACCATCTACCACATACACCATTCCATCAGCATCCAAAGCGATATTCCGCGGAGAGTAAAACTCGCCGTCACCAGAACCCCTTGTCCCCCATTTCAGGAGAAACGCACCGGTATTGTCGAATTTCTGGATTCGGTCATTACCAGTATCCGCCACATAGACATTCCCCTCACCATCGACCGCAATCCCGGTCGGATTATTGAACCGCCCGTCATCCGCGCCGAGCGATCCCCACGTGGCGACGAGTTCGTACTCGCCGACCTCAGACGCCAACGCAGGCGGGCAGGCGAGAACCGCCAGCAGAGAAATTACGACAAATAGACCATATTTTCCGATCATACCTCTCCCTCCGGGCTCCCCGTGCCAGCATCCGCCCGGAGAGGCCTGCGGGAACCGTGATCAGAGATCGTATGCGGAACAATGGCATTAAAGGGGGGATAAGCCTTCCGATTGTTTCTCGGGACTGTCTGAAGCCCCTGTTTCATTATGCAAAATGATTTTGAAGCGATAGACAAACCACGATTACCAGGCCGGGTCCCGGGTCCGGGGGGGAAGCGGTTCTGCGGGTGGTCGTGCCCGCCGGCAGGGCTAAAGAACCGCCAACCAATCCGCGCGCTGATGGTGTTCCCCTCCAGACACTCCTCCTTGGGGTTCATCAACCTGGTTTCGCTGGCAGGTATCAGGGAGAATTCGGGTATATAAGGTCAATGATCTCGTTAATTGTTGGCACAATCTTTCTTCGCTCTTCCATCCCTTTTTCGAACGATATTACGTTCGGGTGAACTGCTTTGTTCCGTATCCCAGCTACCAAACCGCATTTCTCTGCCACCCCAATAAACCTGCCCGATGAGCCCTGATCAAGCAGCCAGTGCAATTCAATCACGAAAGAACTCTCAGGAAATTTGATCAGATCATTTGGTAATCGGGCCCATTGACCCAGCGTAATCTGTTTTCCAGAAGGTTGATCCGAATACCAAAAGGACTTCAAAAGTCTACCCTCATCCTTGGACTGATACTGAACGCTCTGAGGGATACTTTTTCCATGTGCTCCTCGTAGTTGGTCACCGATCCTTCGTGTAATCTCCTGATGCAACAATTTCTCCAATCCTTTTCCATACTGCCATATAAGAGACGAACCCGCATCTGGAGGATTGTTTGGGTTCCGATAAGAATGGACTGTTGCCCGATCCGCACTTGCAAGGATCTTCTTTGCATCTGGATCGATGATCTTTTCGAGCGCGATCATAGGTTGATCGGCCGGGAAATCGCTCGCCATACCCGCGCGAGCCCCGTGGATGGCCCGGAAGTACACATTCCCAATTGAATCCTCCGGGTTGATTGAGCACAACTGATCTTCGGTATAGTGAATAAGTTGCTGAGCGATACTCTCTCCAAACGCAGACAGAGCATTATCGCCCGCACCAACCGGGGAAAAGACGTGCAAGACGTCACACTCCACTCCACTCTCTGCAACCATCCCCTTGAAACTCTGCCAGTTTATGAGATCCCGATAGTAGTAGATACCTGTAAAATCGAAAATTCGCCGGATGCCTCGGGATCTGACATAGTCGAAGAGGACCTTCGTCAGGAAATCACTATCCAGCCATATCCATTGAACCGGATCATCGTCGTAGAGCGGTATCGAGTAGAGCTGCACCGGGTCGACAGGTGTTATGACCCCATACAGGCCGGATAGAATCAGGAAGTGGTGCCCGGAGTTCATCACAGCCCTTTTGCCGCGAACCTTAAGGCTCTGGTAAAATCGCCCCTCATATCTCCAGAGCGCAGGGAGATAGAAACCCTCCTCAGAACCACCAAAATCTCGGCCGCTTACCAGGTACTGGTTATAGGGATGATCTTTCTGGTCTGCCTTGTCAAAAAGGATCTTCCCCTGAGACAGAGCCCTAAAAACCTCCTTCCTTCTGGATACGATTTCATCATGGTAATCCGGGAGGTATCTCGCGTAGATCGTGTCACCCTCATTGTAATACGGAAACCCCTCTTCCGCCTTCCGGAACGAACAGATTGTAAGGAATAGCACCCCACTCCGGGGATTGTAGATCCCATCATTCTCGTGAGCCAGAGAAGCGATACTGCCGAGATCACTGAAGAGCGTGATCTTGAGCCCGGCGTCTTTGAGTCTCTCTATGAGGTCTCGATACAACGGGTGGAACTTCGAGTCGTTCGGATCCCCATAGAAGAATATCTCATATTTCTCCAGGCTCTTTTCGGCCCTGGAGACAAGCTGCTCAAACTCCGCAGGAGTGACCGTATCGGGCGGTTTGTCGTACCATTTCTTACACTCTCCCGGAAACCATACTCCATACTCATCTGAAAAGATCGCCCAGAACGCATCGGCCGCCTTGCATGCCTGGATAAATATCTGGATTCGCTCGCTGGTATACAGTCTGTCAGGGGTCACTGCCTCGCTGGTTTTTTTGAATGAGTCATCCTTCTGCCAACTGCAGTACGTGAGGAATATCTTCATGCATGAGGCATCAACCCATTTTGGGATAAATGTATACACCTTGCTTTCCGGGATTACTACACTCAGAGATTGTCCCGAAATGCCTCTGCCGGGAGGGGGACACCCCCTCCCGTTCCCTCCCTCGCGGGGCGATATCCAATGGGAAGCCGTGTCAGTAACTTTGACTCAATATACTGTTCAATTGTCTAAAAACGTGTGTAAGAGCGCTCTGAATCATGTTAATATTTGATTATTACATGCTTTTGGGATGTGCTCTCAATCAACCGGTCTACAGTGAATCCTCCCTCCTCCGGCACCCCAGAACCCCTGCAACGGCCGCACCGAGATCCCTCTCAACCGAGACCCTGCGCTCCCGGGTATAGTCGCCGCTCCCGCGGGAGTAACTCCGGACGAACCGTATCGCACCGGCAGGCCCGAGGCTCTTCACCAGCGCCTCAAACCCCCGGGTCCGGATCTCGTCAAGCGTCTTCGCTCCCATCGGCAATCCACCTCCATGAGCCGCTGCGCAGGATTGTATACCCAGATAGGGATCTATCCGATAATAACCCTGATGAGAACATCATCCGTCGTGAGCAGTACAGCACCGGCACTCTCAGCAGGTGCAAGGTGCAGAACATCTTCTCCCGAACCGGCACCTGCCCCTTATGGTCTAGTGGGACGACTTCGCCTACCCACGGCGACGTCATAACCAGCTAGACCATAAGCTCACGCCAGAAGTCGGCTGCATACAAGGCCCAACAGTCGTTCCACGCAAGTTTGACCGGGCTCTCGACCCACGGCCCACTCCATCTGTCCTCGCCTTGCCAGGGCGACGTCATAACCAGCTAGACCACGAGCCCATTATGCCCCCACCGGGGGAATCCGCCTCATCCCGTTGAACTATCCGGAGATCCCGGATAGTTGCCCGGCACCTCACCCGAAGACCGACCGGGGGGCAACCTATATCCCGCACCCCGCACCCTCACCGAGCATGTCTGCCGGCGGACCGGACTGGAAGAAGAGCCTCCCGGCCGACCTCGTCGCCGGGACGACCACCGCGCTCGTCGGCATCCCGCAGGGGATGGGGTTCGCCCTCGTCGCTGGGGTCAACCCCATCTACGGCCTCTACACCGCCGCGTTCTCGACCGCGATCGGGGCGTACCTCACCGGCTCCACCTACCTCAAGGTGATGCTCTCAAACGTCCTCGCGGTCTCGATCTACTCCGTCCTCGCGCCGGTGCCGCAAACCGACGTCCCGGCCACCCTCTTTGTCCTGACGCTCCTCGTCGGAATCTTCCAGCTTGGGTTCGGGCTCGTCAAAGCAGGCAGCCTGACCCGGTTCGTCTCGAACGCCGTCCTCACCGGGTTCGTCACCGGTGCGGCGCTCCTCATCATCCTCGGCCAGCTCGGCAACCTTACCGGCTACCAGCTCCCGCGGGAAGCCATCCAGATCCTCGCCATCCCCGGCCTCCTCCTCCACGCGGGAGAGATCCAGCCGCAGGCGCTCTTCGTCGGCCTCCTCACCATCGCCCTCGCCCTCGCCTTCCAGCGGGTGCCGCGCCTCAACTCCGTCTCGCTCCTCCTCCCGGTCATCATCGCAGCCCTCCTCGCCTGGATCGCGTTCCCGGAAGTCGCGCTCGTCGGTGATATCGCCGCCATCTCCGCCGGCCTCCCGGCGCCCCTCATCCCCGACATCGCTCTCGTGCCCGGTCTCCTCGTCCCGGCACTCGCCCTCGCCATCATCGGGCTCGTGATGGCCGTCGGGGTCACGGAGACCACCCCCGAGCCGGACGGCAGCATCGCCGACGTGAACCGGGACTTTTCCGGACAGGGAATTACAAACATCCTTACGAGTTTCCTCCAGTGCGCCCCATCAGCCGGCTCCCTCTCCGCGACAGCCTTGAACGTCGCCGCGGGGGCAGAGACCCGGGCGGCAAACCTCATCTCGGGCGTCCTCGTCGGAGCGGTCATCGTCGTCGCCGGACCGCTCGCGGAACTGATCCCGCTCCCGGCCCTCGCCGGGATCCTGATCCTCATCGGCGCTGAACTCATCTACCAGCCCCGCGAGATCACCTGCATCTGGAAGTACTCCCGGCCCGGGCGCTGGGCGATGCTCGCCACCTTCATCTCAACCCAGATCCTCCCGCTCCAGTACAGCATCTACGTCGGCGTCCTCCTCTCGCTTGGCATCTACCTCATCACCTCCACCCGGGAGGCAACCGTGGTCCGCCTCGTCCCGGTCGAGGGAGGGATGTTCCGGGAAGAACCGGCGTCAGAACGGCTCACAGACCACACCCTCACCATCCTCTCCGTCTCCGGGAGCGTCTACTTCGCCACCCTCCGTGCCATCGAGCGGTCGCTCCCGTCCCCGGAAGGGGCTGAGGGTGCCGTCGTCATCCTCGTTCTCCCCCGAAGGATCGAGGCCGGCACCGGGCTCTTTAGGACGCTGGGGCGCTACGCCCGGAAGGTCACGGCCGGGGGGAACCGGTTTATCCTCGCCGAGGTCGATCCCCGGCTCCTTGCGGGACTTGAAGAAGGGGGCGTAGCCGGGGCCATCGGCCCCGGGAACATCTTCCCCGCGACACCGGTCATCGGCGAGTCGCTCCGGGCGGCCATCCGGGCGGTGGAGGCCGGAGCGTGAGAAGCCGGCCGGAAAACTCTTTCTCTGTGGAGCACCCATACCAATCCTGTGAACATCGCCGGAAACCTTCCTCCCCCTGCCCGCATCGCGATCGTCGGGGCGGCGGTCGTCATCGTGCTCGCGGGGATACGAGTGGCCACACCGATCCTCAGCCCGCTCCTCGTCGCCGTCTTCTTCGCCATGATCACCGCCCCCGCCATGAGATGGCTGACCCGCCGGCGAGTGCCCCCGCTCCTCGCCGCCGCAACGGTGGTCGCGGGGCTCATCGGGATCTTCGCCGGGATGATCATCTTCCTCGGTGCGGCCTTTACCGGGTTCATCCGAACTCTCCCGCAGTATCGGGCAAGCCTCGAGGCCCAGGCGGCCGTCCTCACCGACTACGGCATCGATGTCGGCAGCTTCACGGTATGGGACTACATCGACCAGGGCTTCGTCGTCCAGCAGGCGACCGGACTTGTCCGGCAGGTCGGGACCATCGGCATCGACGCCTTCCTCGTCTTCGTCGGGATCGGGTTCCTTCTCCTGGAAGGTCCCCGTCTTGCAGCCGTTCTCTCGCGCAGCCTGGGACCGGAGAGCACCCCCTACCGGCACCTCTCGCAGTCGGGCAAGATCCTCATCGACTACGTGGTGGTCAGGACGAAGGTGAACCTGATCACCGGCGCCGGAACCGGGATCTTCCTCGCCGTCCTCGGGGTCGACTTCGCGGTGCTCTGGGGGTTCATCGCTTTCGTCCTGAGTTACGTCCCCTACATCGGCCTCGTCGTGGCCGCGATCCCGCCCATCTTCCTCGCGTTCATCGAGTTCGGGCCGGCCGGGGCGATTGCCGTCATCGCCGCCATCGCCCTCATCGACGCCGCTGCAGAAAACCTCGTCCTCCCCCGGATGGCCGGGCGGGAACTCGACCTCTCCCCGTTCGTCATCCTCTTCTCCGTCATCTTCTGGGGATTCATCCTCGGTGCGGTCGGGATCTTCCTCGCCATACCGCTGACGATCGCGGTGAAACTCTTCGTCGAGAGTTGGGACGAAACCCGGTGGATCGGGGAGATCATGGGGCAACAATGACCGGCCGGGGTAGGCGGCGGCACAAGATGCTTACGAACCGCCGCCCAACCCGTGATCCATGAAGAGACCGATCGGCCTCTACCTCGCCTACCTCTTCCAGTTCCTCATCGGCGCAAACATCCTCCTCGCGCTCTCGCTCGGCGAATACTCGCAGGTATTTACCGGCGTCATCGCGCTCGGCTTAACCCTGGTCCCCGCCGTCGCCACCCGCCGGTGGAGCATCACGCTCCCCTGGCAGGTCAACCTCCTCATCGTTCTCTCGCTCTACCTCCACATCGCCGGCGAGACCCGGGGATTCTACATGCTCTACTACCCCTACTACGACAAGGTCGCCCACCTCATCTCCGGGATAACCGTCTCGGTGCTCGCCTTCGTCATCGTCCTGCTGCTCGACCGGTTCAGCAGACTGAACCTCTCGAAGTGGATGATCGTCGGCTTTATCATCATCGCCGCGATGGCGATGGAAGGGTTCTGGGAGATCTACGAGTGGCTCTTCGACACCTTCCTCGGCACGAACCTCCAGCACGGGCTCGACGACACCATGCTTGATATGATCTTCGTCCTCATCGGGTCGGTCATCGTCGCGCTTGTCGGGAACCGCTACCTCTCACGGTTCTCAAAGGAGGAGATTACCGATAAATTGGTGGTCCCGGAAGAACCCCCGGCCGAATGACGGCCGGAACCTTTTTTTAATCCGCCCCGGAGAGGGGGCGCCATGCTCGAAGGGATGGCAACAGGTGCGGGGAACGTCGTCGGGTTCCGGTTCGACGGCGAGATGACGGCAGGAGATTACGACGGGACGCTGATCCCGGCGCTCGAGGACGCAAAGAGAAGCCAGCCGGTGCTCCGGATACTTTTTCACATCGTGAACTTTCACGGCTGGAAGTCGCACGGCCACTGGGAGAGGCTCAAGGACTGGCCGGGAATGGAGAAGGTCGATCGGATCGCGATCGTCGGCGGGGAGAAGTGGGAAGAGTGGATGAACCACCTGCCGGGGCTCTTCGTGGGTTTTAGAGGTATCGATGTGCGCTATTTCACCGAAGGTCACCTGGACGCCGCCATCGACTGGCTCCGGGAGCCGATACCGGTCGAACCGGAGGCGGGATAGGTGCCGGTTCCGCCCGTTCCCGGAGAACAGGCAACCCTTTTTCACCCCACGACACCCATTGGTTATCAGACAGAAACCCCATGCAATATTATAAAGACATCGTATTCCAGAAACCCCTGCCCGAAGAGATCCGGCGTCTCGGGCTGCTCCCGGCGGACCTTCACTTCCATACCCGGCACTCCGACTCCCCCACCCGCGTGCGCGATGCATTGAAACTCGCGGCACAGCGAGGGATCGGACTTGCGATCACCGACCACAACCAGGTCGGCGGCGTGGCCGAGGCACAGCGGCAGGGGATCCGGGTCCCCCTCGTCCCCGGGATCGAGGTCAGCGCCAACGACGGCCCGCATATCCTGCTCTACTTCTACTCGGCGTCCGACCTGCGGGACTTCTACCGGCGCCACGTCGAGAGAAACCGGAGGGACGGCCCGTTCACCGCGATACGCCTCGACACCTCCGAGATCCTCGACCGCCGGGAAGGCTACGCCTGCATCGCCGCCGAGGCGCACCCCTGCGGCTACGTTTTCCTGAACCGGGGGGTTGAGCGGTGCGTCGCCGGTGAGTGCATCGGCGAAGAGGTCTTCTCGCGCCTCGACGCCCTCGAGGTAATCTGCGGCGGGATGGCCCGGAGCCACAACCTGAAGGCGGCCGGGCTCGCCGTCGCCCACGATCTCGGGCGGACCGGCGGAACCGACGGCCACCTCCTTCACGAACTCGGGGGGGTCGTCACCTGCGCCGAGGCCGATACCGTGGAAGAGTTCCTGGACGCCATCCAGGCAGAGAAGACCGTCGTCATCGGGCGCGAGCGGCCGCTCTACGAAAAGGCCGTGATGGGGACCGCGGTCCTCCCGCACCACCTCCCCTACACCGTCCCCATCCTCCAGGCCCGGTGGGAGCAGGGCCTCCCCCGGATCAGGAAGTTCGTCGAGGGCCGGCTGAACCGCTGAGAAGGCCGGCACTTCGCGGGGTTTTTTGAGGCGCCGGAGCGCGAGAGGCTTTAGGCTTCGTGTGAGTTAATGGGGTGTGGTGGAAAAGGCCTCACGCGAAGGCGCGAAGGAGACTGTCACCAACAGTCGACCGGACTTCGCGTTCTTCGCGGCTTCGCGTGAGAATATCAGGAAGTGGTAGTGATACGGTCTCACCCGAGCGGCGAGAAGAGGCGCGAGACCGACTCCTTCACCCGAACATCAAGCGGCCGCGCCAGGTAGTCCTCCGGCGTGATCTCGGTGCAGAAAACGAGATCCTCCTCGAACGCCCGCACAAGATCGGCCCCGACGGCCGCGTCGTAGAAGAAGGCGTTCGCCTCGAAATTCAGCCGGAAACTCCGGACGTCCCAGTTCGCGCTCCCGACCGAACCCGCTTTCTTGTCGACGACGATCGTCTTCGCGTGGAGGAACCCGTCATCGTAGGTGTAGGCACGCACCCCGGCATCCAGCAGGTCGCCGATGAACGAAAGGGTCGCCCAGTAGACGAACGGGTGATCGGGCTTGCAGGGGATCATGATCCGGACGTCGACCCCGGAGAGTGCCGCGAGCCGCAGGGCGTCGGCGACGCTCTCGTCCGGTATGAAGTAAGGCGTCTGGATGCAGATCGACTCCCGGGCGGAGTTGATCAGTTTGAGATACCCCTCCTTTATCGGGTTCCACCGGGTATCCGGGCCGCCGGAGACGATCTGGACTGGCGTCGTGCCGGGAGCGCCCTCCTCGGGGGAGCAGCAGTCCTCGAGGCCCGGATACTCGCCGGTCACGTAGTGCCAGTCAAGGAAGAACCGGAGCTGGAGCATCCGGGCGGCTTCTCCCGTGATCCGGACGGCGGTATCGCGCCAGCGGCCGAGCGGCCCCTTCCCGAGATATTCGTCTCCGATGTTGAACCCGCCGATGAACCCTACCGTCCCGTCGATGACGGCGATCTTGCGGTGATTGCGGTAGTTTATCCGGTACACCGAAGGGAAGAAGACGCCAAGCTTCCCGCCCGCGTCCTCCAGTTCAAAGAACGCCTTCCGCGACCCGCCCCCGGCACGGGATCCCATTGCATCGAAGAGGAGACGGACCTCGACACCCTCCCTTGCCTTCTCTGCAAGGGCGCGGACGACCGCCTGCCCGAGATCGTCGTCGTTGATGACGAAGTACTCCAGGTGGATGCTATGGCGTGCTCCCCGTATTGCGGCAAAGAGTGCGTCGAACTTATCCTCGCCCCGGGTGTAGACGTCAACCCGGTTCCCCTCGGTCAGGTAGGCCCGGTTGTTCCGGAGGAGGAGGAAGATTGCGTCGCGGAACTCCTCCGCCGCCGGGGTGCTGAACCGGTGATGGTTGCCGGCGAGCGCCCGGTGCTGTTCCTCAAAGGTCTCCTGGAGAAAACACCGGTCCTCATGCTCCTTGACAACAAACATCCTCTGCCGGGTGTAGTTCTGTCCGAAGAACAGGTAGAGGGCGAACCCGACCGGGGGCAGCAGGAAGAGAACGATCAGCCAGGCCGTCGTCGCTGTCGGGTTCCTCCGCTCGAAGAAGACTATCGTAATGGCGAATATGACGTTGAGCACCAGGATAAACCCTATCGAGAGCAGCAGTTCCACTCAAGAGACCCCCCCGCCGGAACAGGGCGTTCCCGTCTATCTCCCCACAGGGGTATATACATACCCGCGGGGGAGATCACTGCAGGTCAGCCATACCTTTTTTTCTTCAGAGGGCTATAGGGGCACCCATGCTTGACCGGATGAAGGAAAGTTCGGAAAGTGTTCTCGGGTTCCGGTTCGACGGAAAGTTGAGCGAGAGCGATTACGCTACCATTCTTATCCCGGAGCTGGAACGAGCAATGGGAGAAAACCGGAACGTCAGGCTTTTGTTAAAGATCGAAGGATTCCGCAGCTGGAGGCCGGGGGAGGGGTGGGAAGCCTTCAGGCAGTGGCCCGGGCTGGAGCGGGTCGATCGGATTGCCGTCGTCGGCGGAGAGCGGTGGCGGGAATGGATGAACCACCTGCCGGGGCTCTTTGTCGGCTTTAACGGGGTCGACGTGCGCTACTTCCCGGAAACCCGCCTCCGGGACGCCTGGGGATGGCTTCGCGAAGGGCTTGTGGTCGCGACGCCGCGGCCGGCGTGAAACGCCTATATACCGCGGGCTCCAACGCATCGACATGCACTGCCCGGTCTGCGGGCACGACTGCGTCACGGACGCCCGCACACTCTTCGCGGAACTCCCCGGCCGTTTCGCCCCGTGCCCCGACTGCATGGGACTCGTCTACGATAAGAGGAGCCCTCCGCCCGATATCGATACGGCAGAACCCTGCCCCTCCTGCGGAAAACGGTTCATCGACGAGGTCTTCGCCCACGTATACCGGGTGATGGCCGCTGAAGGAGACCTTGCCGGGAACGAACCCCTCGCCGCCGCCGGAACACCGCTCGTCCATCCCGGGTTCGCCATGCGCTCCGCCCCCTACCTCCCGCCCGATTCACTCGTCCTCCTCTCCCGGTCGGCAGGGGAGCGTGCCGCCGCCTGCCTGGTCGCCGAGGTCCCGGAGGTCCGGGGCGTCGTCAGGACGGGTGCCGGAGCACCGGGGATCAGCGATACCGATGCCGAACCCGCCGGCCACACCCTCCTTGCCGGGTGCGACGTCCGGGCCGACATCTTCCCGACCCGCGCGGGACCGATCGCCGTCTACAAACAGCAGTCCGCCCTGCACGTCGAGTTCCCCCGGGGCCGCGACGAGAAGATCCTCTCGCTCGAGCGTGAGATTGATCGGTACCGTCCCCGGACGTTCGTCGACGCCTGCTCCGGCGCCGGGACACTCGGCCTCGCCGCCGCGCGGGCGGGAGTGACCCGCGTGATCGCGAACGACGCCTGGTACGCGGCTGCATTCTGGACCGCCTGCAACTTCGAAATGAACCGGGAAATTCTCGGAATCGGGGAGGTGGCGATGCACCAGTCATACGACGACCTCCGCCGCCGGCCGGTCGCGCGGGACCCCGTTCTGGTCGCTACCGCCGCCGGCGCGCGGGAGATCGAGGTCTACCAGGGCGACCTGCGACTGCTTTTGGCCGTCCTGCCGCCGGACATCGATCTTACCGCCCTCGACCTCTTCGAGAAGGCGGACGCCGGGAAGGTCGAAGAGATCACCGGGGCCTGGCGGGCTCAGGTGGGCGGAGCTATTTTTATCCCATAGACTCCAGTATATACGGGGACTAGCCTGGGTGGCTCGGCGTCACCTGTTACCCGAAACCGTCGTCGGCGGGGGGCGAAGTCTGAGGAAGGCCGCAGCGGCTTGCAGGAGCCGTTGCGTCCCGACGGAGAAGCCTCGTCCCATGAGGTCGGCGGAAAGGTATCAAAGTCCCGGAGGGGGCGGCGACCTTTTGCCGCGGGTACCGGTTCAGGCCCGGAAGGGAGCAGACTTACCGTGGACGTTCGGCGCCCATGGGGTTGCGGGGTGGAGGAGGGATGCTGCGGTGAATGCTTGTGCGCACGGTCGACCAAGGACGTGTCCCCAACGGCGATTTCCATGGCAAAAGTAACAATTCTTGGGGCTACAGGGAACGTCGGCGTATTTGCGGCCCACACCGTATCCGAGATCCCGTACGTCAGCGACATGCTGCTCGTCGGGAGGCCCGGACGCGAGGATTTTCTCGCAGGCTGCTGCCGTGACCTATCCGACTCGTTCGCTGCACGAGGTACCGACGTCCGCCTATCCTACAGCACCAGTATTCTCGACGCAAAAGACTCGGATGTCGTCATCTGCACGACAGGGATGCCCCGCCGTCCAGGACAGGACAGGAACGATCTCGCCTTCGAGAACGCAAAGATTATTGCCGAAACCGCCGAAACGATCGGCCGGTCTTCGCCCGACGCCATTCTCTTTCTCGTAACGAACCCCGTCGACGTCATGACCGCCGTCGCCCTGAAATACTCGGGGCTCCAGCCGAGACAGATCTTCGGTCTCGGGACGCATCTCGACTCGATGCGCCTGAAATCCTTGATCGCGCATTACTTCCGGGTCCACGTCAGCGAGGTGCACACCCGTATCATCGGCGAGCACGGCGACAGCATGGTTCCGCTCTGGTCGGCGACGACGATCGGCGGCATCCGGATCACGAACCTGCCCACCTTCTCGGGGCTGCCCGTGCAGGAGATGATCGAGACCGTCAAAACGAGCGGCGAGACGATCATCAGGGATAAGGGTTCCACCGTCCACGGGCCGGGAGAAGCGATTGCAACCCTGGTAAAGGCGATCCTCGGAGACGAGAACCGCATTCTCACCGTCTCAAGTTACATCAAAAGCGAGATCCACGGGATCGGCGATGTCTGCATCGGCGTGCCCGCCCGCATCAACCGCGACGGCGTCTTTCCGGTTCCGCTCAGCCTCGAAGAGAACGAAGTCGCCGGGTTCCGCGAGTCGGTCAGGAAGATCCGCAAGGTCACTGCCGACGTGATGGAACGGCTTGAAGAGGCTCGCTAATAAAAGTGGGTATCGGGATTCCCACTTATACAAGAGTGGATTCGACGATCTCGGCGCTTCCGACGCCTTCTATCTTCTGAAGCGCCGCTTCGACCTCATCGGGAGCCCCGGCGCTGTCGGGAACGACTACGGCGGCTTTCAACGCCACGAGACCGAAGCCGATTGGTTCTTCCTGGATATCCTCGACCGGAACAGCCGCCTTGATCGCCGCTTTGAGCGCTTCACGGTCGACTTCCGGGGATTCCGGCATGATCTTCACAATAATGGCTACGTTTCCCATGGTTATGGCCCCTGGAACCCGCACACCGGGCATGTATACCCTATGCTCTGCTCCCTGCACCGGTAACACCGGTTGATCTCGTGCGCGCACACCGGGCACGGGAACCGGGTGGAACCTTCATCAGCCAGTGTGGCGTTGCAGGAGGTACATCGGTCTCTCGCTATCATCGTTGCTTCCTCGAATGTTAACCTATCATATCGCTGCCGCAGCAATTAAAATCTCGGATCAACGAGCGTCCCGACGACCGGTTCGTCACGGAGCGCACGGCGGACGCGATCGTCGTGCCTGCCGTTCACCACCCGGGCCCGGAGATTGTGATCGAAGACGAACCGGATGAACGTGGGATCGACCTCGTCGGAAGTGAGCGTGGGATCCTCGACGCGTGCAAGGAACTTGCGGTGACGATGGATGCCGTCGGCCGATTTCAAGAGGAGGAGATCGGCCGAGAGTTCGCGAGCGACCCAGGCGGCGATGGTGTCGGAGGTGACGTCCCATGAGTGGGGGAGGGGATCGGCCCTGCGAAGGGCGCAGTACGGAAGCAGAACCGTCACCTCCACAGGAAGCGCAAGGGTGGAGGTTGCCGGGATCCCATGCGAGGCGATATACCACGCAAACTGCTCCATGCCGGCGATCGCCATCCAGTGGGCGGCGTCCTCGGAGACGTCGAGCCGCCGGACGAGATCGGCGAACTTCCCACCCCCGGGCACGATCAGCACCGGGCGCCCGGCCTCCCTGAAGAGGTCGAGCAGGGGGACGACCCGGTCGAAGAGGCTCCCCCCGACCTTGACGACCAGCGGGGATTCTAGCGGTGTCATATCGCTCTGCTATTAAACTCGAAAAGACATAACCCTGCGTATGCGCCGGATCGCCGCCGTCATCCTGTTCCTCTGCCTCCTTGCCGGCACGGCCGGGGGTATTCAGATCGTGGAGTTCTGTCCGGACCCCTACCTGTCCGGCGACCCCGACGAGTACCTGGTGATCGAGGGGACGGGGATCCTCGACGGCTACGTCCTCTCGGACGGTGAGGGCGGCTACCGGTTCCCGCCGGGAACACGGATCGACGGGCGACTGGTGGTAGCGAAAAGCGGGCCGGCGTTCGAGCAGTCGCACGGCTACCTCCCCGACTTCGAGATCCAGGAGCGGACACCGGCTGTGCCGGACGTGATCCCAAACGGAAACCTCCAGATGGCAAACCGGGCGGACGAGCTCTTCCTCTACCACAAAACAACCCTCGTCCAGCAGATCGCCTGGCCCGGCGACGTCTGCGCCCGGGAAGGGCAGATTCACTACTTCAAGGACGGCGTCTGGGACCCGCGCCCGCTCTTTATCGGCCAATCCTGTTTCGCGCCCGAAACATTCGAGGGTGTTGCGGTGACCGCGTTTGCCGCCCCGGACTGTTCATACGAGGTCTTCTCGGCGGCCGTCGCGGAGGCGGAGCGCGAGATCCTGGTGAATGTCTACGAGTTCACCGACGAAAAGATGGCAAAAGACCTCATCTCTGCCCGCGAGCGAGGGATTGCCGTGACCGTCCTCCTCGAGGGCGGGCCGGTGGGCGGCGTCTCGGCGGAAGGGCGTGCGGTCGCGGGCGCCCTCAACCGGAGCGGTATCCCGGTTCTTTCGATGACGACGACAGATGCCGCCCACGCGAAGTACCGCTACGACCACGCCAAGTACCTCATCATCGACGGGAGCACCGTTCTCCTCGGGAGCGAGAACTTCAAGCCCGGCGGCTACCCGGCAGCGGGGCTGCAGGGCAACCGCGGGTGGGGCGTCCTCCTCGAGGACACGGGACTCGCGGCCTACTTCCGGGAAGTCTTCCTCTTCGATGCGGGGGGTGGCGACATCGTCCCGCTCGAAGGGACGGCAGCCGAACTCTACACGCCCTGGGCGCCCGACTACACGGTCGAGTTCACCCCCTGCCGAGCGGAGGGGGCGCGGGTGACCCCGGTCGTATCCCCGGATACGAGCGTCCTCATCCTCGAACTGATCGAGGGGGCGAAGGAGAGCATCGCGATCGAGCAGGCCTACATCACGAACGAGACGGCCTGCGACTTCAACCCCTACCTCGCAGCCGCAATCAACGCCTCCCGGCGCGACGTCTCGGTGCGGGTGCTCCTTGACTCCGTCTGGTTCAACACCGAGGGCGATGCGGACAACGACGAGATGGTTGAAGTCATCAACCGGCTTGCCGCGGCCGAGGGGCTGCCGCTCGAAGCCCGGCTCGCCGACCTCGAAGCGAACAACCTCAACAAGGTCCATAATAAGGGCGTCATCGTCGACGACCGGGCGGTGCTCGTCAGCAGCATCAACTGGAACGCCAACTCACCGGCGTTCAACCGGGAAGCGGGCGTGATCATCGAGCACCCCGATATCGCCGCGTACTACGCCGCCGTCTTTGAAGACGACTGGAACGCTTCGAACAAGAGTGAAGCGAGCGGCGCTCCGGGAACCGACAGGCTCAAAATAGCGGCGGCGGCATGTATACTCGCCGCGCTGACAGGACTCTACCTCTACCGGCGGAAGCGCACCTGAAACGTCACTGTTTGCCGATAAGGTCGGCGGAGCGGCAGACGTCGCAGATGGTTATCGTCCCTTCGCCCGAGGCGACGGCGGAGACCCATCTCTCAATGACCGATTCGAGGGTTTCGGGAAACTCTTCCCGGTTGAACCCGCGCTTCCGGCTCATGTACTGCGATATCGCGGCCCTGCTGATCCCGAGGCGTTTCGAGGCCTCGCTCTGGCTGATCCCGCGCTCGTTCACCAGGCGGTAGACCATCTCGGCACGCATCTGCGGAAGCAGCCTTCGCGCAAGGGTGTCGCACCGCATGATGTCGCAGGAGAACGGCTCGGTCATTGCACAGACACCATCTGGGAGTCTTTGTACTCGTAGAGGATCTGCCGGGCATCTCTGAAGTTGAACTTCTCCACGATCATATCGTTGTCTTTGAGTCGCTTTAAAGCATAGCGGACGGTGCGGGGGGCAAGGCTGCTGAGGCGGACGAGCTCCTTGTGGGTTAGGGCGCCCCCACCCTCGAGCAGGAGGAGGATCTTTCTCGAGGACGGGGGAAGGTTCACATCATCCATGTAGGATAGTTAATGCTGTTAACATATCAAACTGACGGAAGTTATTAGCCCGGACGTCGATAGGGTTTACCATGCTGGAACGGCAGGAGAAAACGGCACTTGCCGTCCTCGTATGCGTCATCGGGATCGTGCTTGCGGTGC
>NZ_VCYI01000018.1 GCF_030464365.1 Methanoculleus methanifontis
CGCCCGACATGAGGTTTCTGGGGAGGGAGATGCGGCTCAATGATTGCCCAGAGTTCGTCATCGATTTCCCGGAATGCCATACATCCCGGGTTTTATTCAAGGTCTCTTATAATTGTGGGATGACCTCCATGATAACTCCCGGACAAATCTTTTCCCGTCTCCGTAATAGGTGTTTCCCCGGGGGAAGGGGGATCCCGGAACCCACCGGTTCAGCCGGACATGGAGCGGGTGGCACCGCGCTTCCGCCGCCCGGCGCGGGCCTTCCCGGACGGGGCACAGACGTCGCAGCCGCCGCAGGGAGCCTCAAAACGCTCCCCGAAGTATTCGAGGAGCACCGTTCTCCGGCACTCCGTCGTGGTGCAGTAATCCACCATGCTCTGGAGCTTCGAGCGTGCGACCTCGCGCTGGAACTCAGATGCAAGATCGCGGTCGATGAACGATCTGAGGCGCCGTGCCTCGTCGTCGCTGTAGTAGAGGATGCAGTCGCTCTCCTTCCCGTCCCGTCCGGCCCGGCCGCTCTCCTGGTAGTAGGCCTCGAGGGTCTTGGGCATATCGTAGTGGACGACGAACCGGACATCCGGCTTGTCGATCCCCATGCCGAACGCGCTCGTCGCGCAGACGACCGGAACCTTCCCGCCGATGAACCTGTCCTGCGTCTCCCCCCGGGCGGTCGCCGTCATCCCGGCGTGATAGGGGAGCGCTGGTATCCCGCCGGCGCGGAGCCGTGCCGCGAGCGTCTCGGCTCCGTCCCGGGTTGCGGTGTAGACGATCCCGCTCCCGGTCTTCCTGCCCTGCAGGTAGACGCGAACCTGGTTGTATGCGTCCTCTTCTTTCGGGACGACGGCGTACCTGAGGTTCTCCCGGTTGAAACTCCCGACGTAGATTGACGGGTCTGCGAGGTTGAGCTGCCGTGCGATATCCTCACGGACGTCCGGCGTCGCGGTCGCCGTAAGGGCAACCATCGGCACCCCGGGGAACCGTTCCTTGAGGACCGCGAGCGACCGGTACTCCGGTCGGAACTGGTGCCCCCACATCGATATGCAGTGTGCCTCGTCGACCGCGATCAGCGTGACGGGGAGGGACGCCATCAGGTCGATAAAATCTTCGCCGACCGCCTTCTCCGGCGAGACGTAGAGGATCTGGATCAGGCCCTCTCTCAGTTCCGAACGGATCCGTCGGGTCGTTGTATAGGACCCGGAGGAGTTCAGCGCTTCCGCGCCGACCCCGCGGGCCTGCAGGTCGTCGACCTGGTCCTTCATCAGCGCGATGAGCGGCGATATCACCAGCGTGACACCCTCGCCGATGAGCGCGGGGACCTGGTAGCAGAGCGACTTCCCCCCTCCGGTCGCGAGCACCGCCAGGACGTCGCGCCCGTCGAGAATGTCTTCGATGATCTCCCGCTGGTAGGGGTTGAATGCAGAGTGCCCGAAGTAGCGCTGAAGGAGCAGGTGCAGGCGATCCATCACTATATAAGTGGGCGCTCTACCGGCATAGTATCTTCGGCCCCGGAAATACGGCCCAATTAGGGGCGGTTTCTCACTCCGAGACCTCGTCCCAGAACCCGGCGATGGCCGAGAAGATCCTCCCCCGGAGTTCGGTGAGCCGTTCCTCACCGACCTCGCGGTCTCCGGTCTCGTAGAAGCCGCGGTTGATCTCGACCTGGACCCAGGGGACCCGCCGCCGCCGGTAATGCGCCACTGAGATGAACCCGCCCCGGAAGGGATCGTTCATCGCAACCCGCCCCTCGTCCTCGAACTCCGCCTGGAACGACCGGGCGAGCGCCTGGAGCCACTCCGGGGAGCAGGTCACAAGGCCGCCCGCCGTTTTGGGCTTCCCGTTCCGGTCGCCCCGGTTGCTCAGGCAGAAGAGCGGGCGGGGGCGTCCGGCGTCCATCCGGACCGGCGGTGACCTGGGCAGCATGCTGTGGCAGTCGAAGGCGATCTCGATCGGCCGGGTATCAAGCGCCCCGACCAGTTGTTTGTGGAAGGGGTGGTAGTAGTTCTGCAGGAGCGTTCCTATCAGTTCCCTGCCGGGCGTCTGCCCTCTCTTAAACACCGGGGTTCCGTCCTGCGTGATGACCTTGACCACGCCGTCCTGCGTCCGCGGCGGGTAGTCGTAGGGCGCCCGGTTGGTATCGACGAAGATCCTCGATATGTCGAAATCGATCACCGCCTCCACCGTATCGTCGAACCCGTAGAGGCGGCGGGTGTAGGGGTCGCTATTGAAGACGATCTCCTTTCGCGTGAGGTTGACGAGACCGCGGAGTTCGGGCGGAACAGAGGTGCCGCTGTGGGGGATCGAGATTAAGAACGGATACCTACCGTTCACGCTCTTTCCCTCCTGCCGGGACATTTCCGGGAACTGACGCTCATGCTGCTTCTGACCGCACCCGTATGGGAGCACCCGCTACAAAAGTGCAGTGGTCGGGATACCCCTCGGCGGGCATGAATATAAAGGCGGAACTCCTCCTTACCCAAAGGGAACCGTTCTCATGCGGTGAGGGATATGGAACGAGAAGAGTGGTCGTCAACGCTGGGCTTCATCCTTGCAAGCATCGGCTCAGCCGTGGGCATCGGGAACATCTGGCGGTTCCCCTACGTCGTGGGCGCCAACGGGGGCGGTGCGTTTCTGATCCCGTTCCTGATCGCCGTCCTCCTCTTCGGCCTCCCCCTGATGGTGCTGGAACTCGCTATCGGCCGCTCGACGGGGACGTCGGTCATATCCGCCTTCCGCTCGATACGGCAGCGATTCGCCGCCGCCGGTCTCGTCATCGTCGCCGTCGTCAGCCTGATCCTCGGCTACTATCTTGTGATCACGAGTTGGGTGCTCGCATACGCGCTCTTCTTCGTCTTCAACCAGCCGATGGAGTTCGATGCGTTTACGGGTTCCTACCTCCCGCTCGTCTTCTTCCTCCTCTCGGGACTCGCGGTCTATGTGACGGTGCGGTCGGGGGTCCGGGGAGGGATCGAGCGGGCTTCCCGGTATCTCATCCCGTTTCTCCTTGTGATCCTCATCTTTCTCGTGGTCATCTCGCTCACGGAGCCCGGAGCGGTCGAGGGAATCGAGTTCTATCTCTCCCCTGATTTTTCGAGGCTGGCTGACCCCGGCGTCTGGATCGCGGCCTTCGGGCAGGCGTTCTTCTCGCTCTCCGTGGGCATGGGCATCCTACTCACCTTCGGAAGTTACCTCAAAAGAGAACCCCTCTTCCGGAACGCCGCCATCATTGCCGCCGCAGATATGCTGATTGCAGTCCTTACCGGGCTCGTGATCTTCCCCCTGGTCTTCACCGCGGGTCTTGACCCAGCAGCCGGGGTGAACCTCGCGTTCATCACCCTACCCACGGCCTTCACAGAGATCCAGTACGGCATGGTGCTCGGAGCGCTCTTCTTCCTGATGCTCTTTGCAGCAGCGCTCACCTCGGCGGTCTCCATGCTCGAAGTCCCGGTGGCGGCGCTGATGGACACCTACGGCTACCCCCGGAAGCGCGCCACCCTCCTCGTCTTCGCCGCGATCATGCTCGTCGGGCTTCCGTCCGCTCTCAGTTACACCGCCCTGAACCTCGAAGCGCTTGGAATGCCGTTCCTCGACCTTGCCGACTACGCATTCGGGACGATCGGCCTCATCGTCGCCGGGCTGATCGTGAGCGTCGTCGGAGGGTGGTTCATGAGCCGCATCCGGATCTGCGAGGAGATCGGCGGCTGCGGGTGGCAGCAGAAAATCTATATGGCGCTCATCCGCTACGGCGTTCCGTCCATTCTCCTGATCACGCTTGTCGGCAGTTTCTTCCTGGGCACGGGGTGAGCGGGGCCGGGTTACGCCTTCGGCACCAGCTCCACATGCCTCTCCTGCGCCCGGAGAGCGTCGAGGACGTCCTGCATGCCGGGCACCGTCGTCGCCGGGTATTCCGCGACGAAGATGACGCGCCCGAACTCGTCGACGACGATGTTCGCCCGCCGGGAGTAGCCCTTTTGACTATCGAAAACACCGTACATCTCCGCCACGGCACCGTGCGGCCAGAAATCCGCAAGGAGCCGGGTTCTCCTGATCCCGAGGTTCTCGGCCCACGCATGCTTGCACGGGACGGAATCCACGCTGATGCCGAGGGCAACGGCACCGAGGGCGTCGAACGCCTCCCTGTTCGCCTCGAGCGCCTTCATCTGTCCAGCACAGACACGGGTCCATGCCAGCGGGTGGAACGAAAGGACAACCCGCTTCCCCGGGAACGCCGATAACCGGACAGTGTTCCCGTTATGGTCCGGTATTGAGAAATCTCCGGCCTGATCGCCGACCTCGACCATCGTGTATCACCTGATGGGACTCTCTCCCGGCGACGATAAATATTTCTCACGGACGCTCCTCTCCCGCCCGGATGCCATGCCCCTTCCCGGGAGCCCCGCAGGTTTAAGGCTCCTGCCGGCAAGAATACCACAATGGCAACTGCCACCGATATCGCGATCATCCTCCTTCTGATACTCGCAAACGGCTTCTTTTCGATGGTGGAGTTCGCGCTCGTCTCTGCAAGAACAGCACGCCTGCAGAAGAGAGCAGCGAACGGCGACGGCGGGGCGGCGACTGCTCTCGAACTTGCACAGGACCCAACACTCTTCCTTTCTACCATCCAGATCGGCATCACCCTCGTCGGGATCCTGGCCGGAGCCTTTGGCGGGGCGACGCTCGCGGGCCCTCTTGCAGAAGAGTTTGCCCAATTCCCCTTGATCGCGCCTTACAGCGGCCCGCTCGCGGTCGTAACCGTCGTCGCCGCCATCACGTACCTGACGCTCGTTGTCGGGGAACTGGTGCCGAAGCGGGTGGCCATGACCCACGCCGACCGGATTGCATCGCAGGTCTCGCGCCCGATACGGTTCCTCTCGCTGATCGCCGCACCGCTCGTCCGCCTGCTGAGCGCTTCGACCGAGGGGGTTCTCATGCTGCTCAGGATTCGGAAGCCTTCGGGGCCCGAGGTTACAGAGGAGGACGTCAGGGTTCTCATCGGGCAGGCCACCCGGGCGGGCGTCTTTGAGGAGGCGGAACAGGATATGGTGGAGAGCGTCTTCCGCCTCGCCGACCGGCGAGTCAGCATGCTGATGACGCCGCGGCCCGACATCGTGGCCGTGGATCTCGAAGACCCCGTCGAAGAGAACTGGCAAAAAATGGTGGATTCCGGGCATGTCTACTTCCCGGTCTACCGTGATCACCTCGACAACCTGCTCGGCACCGTCTCGGTCCGCAGCCTCTGGGCGCGGATGATCGCGGGTGAAACGCCCAACCTGTCGAATGCCATCGACCCCGCCTTCTTCGTGCCCGAGAGCGTCCCGGCACTCTCGGTTCTCGATGAGTTCAAGACCTCCGGGGCGCGGATCGCCCTCGTCACCGATGAGTACGGGAGTATCCAGGGTCTGGTCACCATCCACGACATCATGGAGTCGATTGTCGGCGGCATCCCATCGCCGGAGCACCCGCCTGAGGGGCCGGCGTTCCGTCGTCCGGACGGATCGTGGCTCCTCGACGGGATGCTCCCGGTCGACGAGTTCCACGACCTCCTCGGTGTGCCGGCTACCCTGCCCGGAGAGGGGCGCGGTTACTACCAGACGCTCGGCGGGTTCGTGATGATGTACCTCGAACGGACCCCGGAGGCCGGCGACCGGTTCGCCTGGAACGGATTCCGGTTCGAGGTGCTCGATATGGACGGCCACCGGGTTGACAAGGTGCTCGTCACGCCGGTGGGGGGCGGGAAGGAGAAGAAAGAGTGACTTTAGGCCTCGTTAACTTTTCTCTCTGGGGAAAGTCGTCGATTGCGTCGCGGGCATGGGTTCAGGGGGATTGTACGACTCGAAGCCTGATGGCTTCTCGTGCTCCGGTTCTTCGCACCTTTGGCCAGTCGTACTCACATATCATTCCTGGGACATCGCTTACCCCGATGCACGGATTTCATGGAGATATCGCCATGCACTGCCCCCGCCCCCTTGGGGGCGGGGGAGGAGGCCGGGCGGGGTGGGGGTAGTAGGTGTCAGATAGTGATCTGGAGACAGGGGAGGGGGGATGCTCCCCCCTCCCCGTCAGCCCCTCCCCTATGGCGATACTCCCACAGAAGCCGTGCCAGTGTGACCGCAGAAAAGTAGTTTATGGGTTCTTTGCAACCGTGATCGAGACCGATCTGCATGGTCGAGCTTGTTCCAGGAATGACACTCCAGAGGGAACTCCAAAAAAAAAGTTGAGTAATCCTACACAATCTCGACGAGACTGACGGTGAACGTAAGATCTTCGCCCGCGAGACGGTGGTTCGCATCGATGGTGACGGCATCGGCCGATACCGCGATAACCCTTGCGGGCAGCACCTGTCCGTTCTCCAGGGGTATCCCTACCTGATCGCCGACCGTCAGGTTCTCTCCGCCGGTGATCGCGGCAGGGTCGAGGACAATGACGAGATCCTCGCGGTATGGCCCGTATGCCTGGTCGGCCGGGATGTGAAGGGTCTTTTCCTCTCCAACCTGCATCCCGACGACACCGTCATCGAACCCCGGGATCACTTTGCCGGTGCCGACGGTAAACCGGAGCGGTTCGCGCCCGGTGGAACTGTCGAAGACCGTCCCATTATCAAGTGTGCCGGTATAGTGAACCAGCACCGTATCTCCGGACTTCACCCGCTCCCCATCGCTGTCGCTTGCGACACAGCCCGAGCAGAGAGCCAGGACGCACGCCATCAGCAGCAGGGCGCTAGATATCCGCCATTTCTTCATTCTTCTTCGCCTCCGGCCCCGTTCTCGAGGGCCTTTCCGAAGCACTCCACCGCGTCGGCAAACCTGCCCTGCTTATCGAACGCTCTTCCTTTCAGGTACCATGCCCGGGCATGGCGGGGTTCGGCCTCGATAACGCGGTCAAAGCAGGTGGCCGCCCGGTCAGGTTTGCCCAGGCGGGCAAGAGCGAGGCCCTTCGCGAGCCAGGCATGAACATCTCCGCCGCCCAGTTCGATGGCTTTGTCGAACGCTTTGACGGCGTCTTCATGCCGTCCCAGCGCATCCTTGAGCCTCCCGACGGCGTTCCAGACGGCCGCATTCTTCGGGTCGATCGAGAGCGCTTTCTCGTAACTCGCGAGAGCGTCGTCGTGCCTGCCCGCCTTCTCGAGCACCGTTCCCCGCATGAAGAGCGTGGCGGGGTTCTCGTCCTGGAGGACGATGATCTTGTCGATCGACTTGACCGCCTCTTTGTATCGCCCGAGGTGGATGAGGGCCGACGAGCGGGCATGGAGGGTCTCGATGCTGGTCGGTTCCCGGTCGAGCACCTGCGTGTAGGCGGCGAGGGCATCCTCGTACCTGCCGGCCTTCTCGTGGGCCTCGCCGAGTCTTCGCAGGGTGAGAACGTCGGCCGGATCGGCCTTGATCACCTTCTCGAAGCACTCCACCGCGTCGGCGTAGCGGCCAAGCCACATGAAGATCTCGCCGCGCCGCTGCCAGGCAGCCCAGTTCTCCGGGCTCGCCTCGACGATGCTGTCGGAACACTCGAGCGCCTCTTCATAGCGCCCCATGTGCACGAGGGCGCTCTCGAGGGTGTACCATGCTTCGGTGTCGCGCTCGTCACCCTCGAGCACCAGCGCGTACTGTTTGATCGCGTCGCCGAACTTCCCGTCCCGCTCGAGCGCCATACCGAACGCCATCCTGGCGTCGCGGTCGTCGGGGGAGTTCTTCAGGTAACGTTCGTATGCTTCCGCCGCCTCTTCGTGCTTGCCGACGGCTTCCAGCATATCCGCCCGGATCCTTGCAACCGCGGCGTTCGAGGCGTCGGCGGTGAGCACCCGGTCGCAGCACTCGATCGCCTTCTGGTGCTTGCCGAGCCGTGCGAGAGTGACGGCGAGCGCAAAGCAGGCGCCGGTATCTTTCGGCCGGCCTTCAGCCACTTTTGCGTAGCACCCGGCTGCATCCGCGTACTGCCCCATCCGCTCCAGGGCCCGGCCCCGGTTGAACCACGCAAAGAAGTTGTCCGGATCGGCAAGCGTGATCTCTTTGAACCGATCGGCGGCCTCCTCGTACCGCCCGAGCATGGCGAGAACAAACCCGAGACTTGCCGGGTATCCTCCGGCTTTCGGATCGGCGGCAAGGAGGGCTTCGTAACACTCGATGGCTGCATCGTAGCGGCCGAGGGCCTCGAAAATCCATGCCTTCCGAAGAAGCGTTCCGGTGTCCCCGGAACTGCCCTGCGTCAACCGGGCGATGGATTCGAGCGCCTCCTCGTACCGTCCAAGGCGTTCGAGCGCCGTGCTCCGGCCGAGCAGAGCGGTACGGTCGTCCGGATCGGCCGAGAGCGCCCCGTCATAGCAGGCGAGCGCCTCCTCGTACCGTCCGAGGTGCATGAGCGCTTCTCCTCTGTTAATCTCCGCCGCAGCGTCGGTAGGATTGACGTTGAGGAGGGCTTTGAAGGTTTCTGCTGCCTCTGCATACCGTCCGAGGTGCAGAAGGGCGTCTCCCTTCCTGTACAGGAGATGGGGCTCGTTGCCGCCGGCCCCCTGCACCGAATTGAAGCACGCCAGCGCATCGTCGTGCCTGCCGAGGTTCATGAGCGCGTCCGCTTTCATCGACACAGCGACGGCGTTCTGCGGTTCTTTTTCAAGGATCGCATCCAGGCAGAGCACGGCCTCCTCATACCTGCCAAGATGGAGGAGCGCGGTGCCGCTCCGCTGCAGGATGGAGATGTTCCCGGGATCGATCTGGAGGACACGTTCGAAGTCGTTCTGCGCCTCAGCATACCGCCCGAGGTGCAGCAGCGCAGTCCCCCGACAGTTGTGGACGATCTCGTTTAACGCATCGAACTTCAGCGGCTTCTGTTGCCGGGGTGCTCCCGTCTCGTCCCGCTCGAAGAGCGCGAGGTCGGTGTTGTCTCCTATCCACTTCATCCCGGTTGTCGCCCGGCTCTCGAGCACGCGGTCGAACGACTGGATCGCCTCGGCGTACTGGCCGAGACGAAAGAGCGCCATGCCGCGGGCGTACCACACCTGAACCTGACCCTGGTCGTGTTTCAGGATATGGTCGAAACTCTTGACCGCCCGATCGTAGCGGCCGAGAGCGTCGTAGACCATCCCCATGGCGTAGCGCACCGGGACGTGATCCGGGTCGGCGAGAGCGACCTTCTCAAAGCACTCCAGCGCCTCTACGTGCTTTCCTGCGCGGAGAAGCATTGAACCGCGGTGATACCAGGCAGGAGTGTTTTCGGGCTCGACGGCAACAATCTCGCCGCAGCAGTCGGCAGCCTCCTGGAACCGGCCGAGATACTCGAACGCCCGGGCCTTGCCGTAGAGCGCGTCGATATTCTCCGGTTCTGTATCGAGCACCCGGTCGAACAGACTGATGGCTTTCGAATAATCGCCCTGGTAGAGGTATATCGCCCCGATTCGAGCGAGCATATCGGTGCTGCCGGGATTCTTCCTGAGGATCTTCTCGAAACATGCCGCTGCTTCCCGGTAGTCGCCGGTTCGCTCGAGCATCCTCCCGTATCTCTCCCGCAGGACGGTGTTCTCCGGGTCGCCTGTCAGCGCTCGCGCATAGGCTGGTGCTGCCTCGGCATACCGTCCGAGCCGTTCAAGCATCTCCCCGCGCCAGTAGGAGGCGTTTGTGTCCGTGGGCTGTTCTTCGACGATCCGTGCGAAACACCCCGCCGCCTCCTCGTATTCACCGGTTCTGGCGAGGACATGCCCCAACACCCGCAACGTTCCGGTATCGCCGGGAGCCGACTCAAGGGCCTTCTTTAGCCACTCAGCAGCTTCGCTGTCCCTGCCGAGACAGGCGAGCGTCCGTCCCATATACAGCCGGGCGAAGCCGTTTTCGGGCTCTATCTTGAGCGCCTTCTCGAAACTCTTCACTGCCTCGCTGTAGTTCCCGGCCTCGAACTGAGAGGTCCCCTGCTGTATCGAGGGGTTCGCGTTCTTCCCCTGACCCAGAATATTACTGAAGAAATCCATCCGACATCATCTGCCGCTGCTCGTTTAATGCGCGATTGTTCAACGCCGCATTTTCTGTGGGCGGCTGCCCGCAACGGAGGCAGCCGGTGCTTTCTAACATTGATGCGTCAGCCGGTATTTGAAAGGACCGATTTTGAGTAGACAACCTAACGTAGATTATAATGGGTGTTCGGGATTCTTAAAAGAGTGCGGCCGGAAAAATCCGGCACCGTGCCGGAGCACCGGATTCCCCTGCAGACTGCGGGGATTGTGGCCGGCACGGCACGGTTCCAGGAGAGGGACGGTCAGGGACGCTCAATATCGTTTCAGATATCGAGGATGGGTTCAAACTGAGATTTGCCGACCGGGCCGTGGAACTTCGATATCTGCGGGTCCATCCCGCAGACCGGGCATACGTAATCCTCCGGCAGGTCTTCGAATGCGGTGCCCTTTGGATAGCCGCGGAGGGGTTCGCCGCGTTTTTTATCGTAGACATAGCCGCATATCTTGCAGACGTACTTGGTCGGCTCCCAGAGTTCGAATCCCCACTTCCCGATCTGCCCTTTTCCGGTCGCACCGCAGACCGGGCACACGTAGTCCTCCGGCAGATCTTCAAACTCGGTACCCGCCGGAATGCCACGATGGGGTTCGCCCCGCATCGGGGAGTAGATGTAGTTACAGTACTTGCACCGGTATCGTTTCACTTTCTCCATGGGCATCACGTTCACCTCGCGATAATCATCCGGCACGAAGGCGGTTTCACCAGATAAGGCTTCCCGTGATCCAACCAGAGCAGTGCAGATCTTCCTCTCTTCTCCGTATCGCGGTGCCGATTGTTTCCGAGAAGAACTGTCCGATAAAAAAGAGATTCTCAGGATTCGTGCCGGCGTCTGTTGCCCGGGAGAGCACGAGAGAGGAGCGACAGGACAAGCATGAAGACGAGCAGAACCCCTCCGAGGAAGAGGAGGAGGATAACGCCAAGCCTGCTGGTCCAGGAAGCCGGTGCCTGTCCGCTCCATGAGTACCCTCGCGTCCAGACCGTCTGCCCGTTGGGACGGTACTGCTGGAACGGGCCGTGCGGTCCTGCTGTGCCGCCGCCACGAAGAGCGAGGTCGTAACGCGCCCGGGCGTCGGGGTCGATCAGCGTCTCATACGCCTGCTGGATCGCGATGAACCGCTCACCCGCATCCGGGTCGTGGTTCACGTCCGGGTGATACTGTTTCGCGAGCCTCCGGTAGGCCGTCCGGATCTCGTCGGGCGCGGCATCGGGGGAGACGCCCAGGATCTCGTAATGAGTCTCCACGGCGCCTCACGAAGTCCCGTCGCAGGAGACCTCGCCCGTATCGCCGTTCACCGTCACGGTGGTGCCGGGCGGGAGATCGGAGAACTCCGGCGGGAGGCGGTCGATCATGGGGATCTCCGCGATGATCGCGCCGACCGCGATGATCGGTTCGGTCTCCGTATTGATTATCGCGGCGGGGGCGAGCCCGTTCTGTTTCAACGCGTAGATCACGTAGGATCCGACCGTCGAGCCCTTCCCGTACGGGAAGGCCAGCACCCGTCCGGCGATGGATTGCCCCTCAAGGGGGTGCCCGTGCTCGACGACGATGCCGGTCTCGGGGTCGACACCCGAGAGGAACGATATGGGTTCGGACGAGACGAGGAGTTCTCCGCTTCCGGTACCTTTGGATATGCTTCTGCCTTGCATGATCACTCCAACCACATTATAATGTGGTTGGAGAACCAACTATATGAGTGACATGGACGAAACCATTGGCAACACTCCCGGCAGCGAGCACGATATGCTCACTCTCCAGATCCAGGACCTGAAAGCACAGATCCTGGACTACAAACTCAAGAACGAGTTGCTGGAAAAGGAGTTACTGCAGCTTCGAAAAGAGAACGCCCAGTTAAAGCGGGTGCCGCTGTTTGTTGCCGCTGTGGTCGATGTACTTGAGAACGGCGAAGTGTATCTCCGGCAGCAGGGCAACAACCAGGAATACGTCACCGCGGTCAGCGAGAAACTCCACCGCACCCTCAAACCCGGAATGAAGGTGGCGGTGAACAACACCCTCTCCATCGTCAAGACGATCGGCAATATCTACGACGCGAGAGTCAGGGTCATGGAACTCGACGAGCAGCCGAGCGTGACGTTCGAGCAGGTCGGCGGCCTGAAGGAAGAGATCGAGGAGGTCCGTGAAGCGGTCGAGTACCCGCTCACGAAACCCGAGATCTACGAGCGCGTGGGCGTCGAGCCCCCGAAAGGCATCCTCCTCTACGGCCCACCCGGCACGGGTAAGACCCTGATCGCAAAGGCGGTTGCCCGCCAGTCCCAGGCACGGTTCATCAGGATGTCCGGGAGCGAACTCGTCCACAAGTACATCGGGGAGGGCGCGCAGCTCGTGCGCGAGCTCTTTATCCTCGCCCGGGAGCGCGCTCCGGCGATCGTCTTCATCGACGAGATCGACGCGATAGGGAGCATGCGCACGAACGACGGAACCTCCGGCAGCGCTGAGGTCCAGCGGACGCTGATGCAGCTCCTGGCCGAGATGGATGGGTTCGGGAACCGCGGCAACATTCGGATCATGGCGGCGACGAACCGGATCGATATGCTTGACCCGGCCCTCCTCCGCCCCGGCCGGTTCGACCGGATCATCGAGGTTCCGCTCCCTGATGCCGGAGCGCGTCTGGAGATCCTGAAGATTCACACCGCGAAGATGTCGCTTTCCGGGAACGTTGACCTGTCCTCGCTTGCGGAGCTCGCCGGAGACACCACCGGCGCCGAACTGCAGGCGATCTGCCGTGAGGCCGGGATGATGGCGATCCGGCGGGACGCAGATGCCGTCGAGCCCGAAGACTTCCTTGCGGCGATAAAGAAGGTGAAGCGTGAGACAGCGGCGCCGGACAGCCGCATGTATCTCTGACGGGGTTTTTCTTCCTACCAATCTTTTTTGTTCACATTTGCCGCCGGCGTATGAAAGGGAGTATCCCGATGTTCTGTTGTCGAGAGGGTATTCGAGAGCCTTCTGCCTTCTCACATTTGCACTGCACAGCCGTGTGGTGGTACTCGAATTCCACGTCGGATCCCTCACCTGACGTGCTTGTGTCCCGCTTTTGCTCACACTTCCTAAGACGCAATGTTCGTTGGATAGCCATGCACAGGTGAACCCCAAGCACGCTTGAACCTCTTCTGATTTTTCCACGAACTAAATGGCTGAAACTATGGAATAGCCTGGTACACTGGACCGTGGTGGCTATCGCCTCGGGGGGTGGGGACAAAGGGGAGTGCGAGCGCAGCGAGCATGAGAAACTCGAAGAGTTTTGAGGGGGGAGACCCCCCTCCCCACCTGACGGTGATCGAGCTCCGTTCCTGTCGGAACATCGCACTCCCCGTCAGCCCCTCAAAGAACTTCGTTCTTCTCGTGCTCCTGCCCTTCGGCCAGTCGCACTCCCCAATGGCGATACCCACCGGAAATCCGTGCATCATACTTCACATGTGCGAATGTTCGGAAACTTGACGGCACTGTAGTGAGATTGTCCCGGGATGCGGCGTCTCATCCGCATTCCCACCGACAAAGCCCCGGTGCAACCTTGAAGGAAACCTTATCGACCTCACACGCCCACAACTATGCAATGAACGTCCTCCTCATTCAGTCGGAGGGGGTTGACCTCTACGACACCCTGCTCAAGTCCGAGACCAGCAGAGGCGTTCTCCGTTTTTATCAGCCGGATCGATTGGAATACGGCATACGTATCAGGACGGCGTCGCTCGGGAGTGCACTTGCTCTCGTCTCCGAACTCCGGTGGTACATCCAGCGCTACGTCGAGGAGGTTCTCTTCGAGCCCGGGGAGGGTATATTCTGCTCATCGGGGCTTGCCAGGCAGATCTACGAGCGGGACGTGATGCCTGCATCCCCGTGGAGGTACCGCTGTCTCTACCGGATCGTGGGCGATCACATGATCGACACGATCTGGATGGACGAGGGGACGGCGCCGGAGACGTATGCCGACCGGACGGAGCCCGAGGATACGCTGCTCGAGGTCTGGTGCGCCGAAGAGGAGTACCCGGCAGGGTAGGCGGGTGTACGCGCACATCTGCCGGGGCAGTTTTTTCCTTATCTCAGGACTCTCTTTCTTATATGCGGGAAGGTCGAATCCAGGTATATGCAACACGCCTGGACCGGCGGCGGTCTGAGGTTCTCCTACTGCACCGAGCACGACCTTCCCGATATATCCCGGATGCTCTCGAAGGAGTCGGTCTGCAGGTGGCTGTTTTTCGGGCCGAATACAGATGAGGGCACGCGATCCTATTTCCTCCCCCTGATCGGGGAGATGCGGGCGGCGTTCCGGGCAGGAAGAATGCCGGATCACCACGTCTTCACGGTAAGACTGGAGGATACCGGGGACTTCGTCGGGCAGTGTGCACTGTTTCCGGTTGACTTCAGCCCCGGATCGTTTCTGATCGGCTACCAGCTCGATGACGTATACTGGAAAAGAGGCTACGGCACTCTGGCCTGCACCTTTCTGGTCTACTTCGCGTTCACCCTGCTCGAGGGCTACCGGCTGAACGGCGACACCGTTGCCGGCAATACAGCGTCACGGCGGGTGATGGAGAGGTGCGGTTTTGTCCTGGAGGGTATCCAGAGGAAGTACTGGCATGCCGGGGGCGAATATCACGATCGTCTGATCTTCGGCCTTCTAAAGAGCGATCTTGCCCCGGAGCGTCTTTCGAGACTGGGGGAGACGTTCACGGCGGCATGATGGCTAACCATGCACTGATGCTGGATATACCCGCCCCTGTCGAATCCCTGTTTGGTTCTGAAGGTTGTAACTGGGGGACAGGCTGTCCGGAGTTCGAGCACACGACGAGTGCGAGTAACGCCGGTTGGAACGTGCGACGGTTTGTTAAAACTGGAGGGATATCGCCATTGGGGAGTGCGACTGGCCGGAGGGCAGGAGCATGAGCACCGTTAGGTGCGAGGGGCTGACGGGGAGTGCGACGTTCCGAAGCGCGACGGTTCGTTAGAACCGGAGCGGGAGCACCGAAGGTGCGAAGGAACGGAGCTCGAGCACCCGGAGGGTGCGGAGTGCGAGCGAAGCGAGCTTGAGCACCGTTAGGTGCGAGGTGCGATGTTCCGAAGGAACGGAGCACGAGAAGGCTGAAGGCCTTTGAGGGGGGAGAATCCCCCCCTCCCCTGTCTCTACCCCAGAAGGCTCTACCTGTACCCCCCACCCTGCCTCCTCCCCCGGAATCCGTGTTTGGGATGCAATCAATGACTCTCCAGAGGGCTTGAATCTGGATTCACGCCCAATTCAATGAGGCCGGTGTATCCTTTTTCGGGATTACTTGCTCTTCTTGCCGCAACGATAACCCGATGAAAGGATCGCGGCAAAACTGTTATTCAAAAAAAGATATCCTTCAGGCGAACATCTCGCCGAAGGTGGTGTGGAAGTGGTGGCGGTCGAAGTCCACCGAGAGTTTGTCAATCGCCTTCATGAAATCGTCGGTGTTGACCGCATCGCGCTCCATCCTGATGGCGAACATCCCCGCCTCCATGCATATCGCCCGGAGGTCGGCGCCGTTCTTGCCCTCGGTGAGCCGGGAGACCTCCGAGAGGTTGACGTCCTCGCTGATGTTCATGTGCTGGGTGTGGATCTTCAGGATCGCCAGTCTCCCCTGGTGGTCGGGGAGCGGGATCTCAATCATCCGATCGAACCGGCCCGGCCGGAGGAGGGCGCGGTCGAGGATATCGATCCGGTTCGTCGCCGCGACGATCTTGACGTCGCCCCGGTTTTCGAACCCGTCCATCTCGGCGAGGAGCTGCATCAGCGTCCGCTGGACTTCCCGGTCGCCGGAGGTGGTCGAGTCGTTCCGGTGCGCGCCGATTGCGTCGATCTCGTCGATGAAGATGATCGACGGCGCCTTCTGCTTCGCGAGGTCGAAGAGCTCGCGGACCAGGCGGGCGCCTTCGCCGATGTACTTCTGCACCAACTCCGAACCGACCACGCGGAGGAAGTGTGCGTTTGTCTGGTGGGCTACCGCCCGCGCGAGGAGGGTCTTCCCCGTGCCGGGCGGGCCGTAGAGGAGAACGCCCTTCGGTGGGGAGATGCCGACCTTCTCGAAGAGCTGCGGTTTCGTCAGGGGGAGCTCGACGGCTTCCCGGATCTCCTCGATCTGCGGTTCGAGGCCGCCGATGTTCTCGTAGTTCTCATCCGGGGACTCCACCAGTTCCATGCCGTAGATCTGCGCGTCGTAGCTCGTGGGGAGCACGTCCACGATCGCGAGGGACTGCTGGTTGAGCGTACAGCGCACACCCGGTTTGAGGAGATCGGGGTCGATAAGCTGGGACGTACGGACCAGGAATCGCGGCCCTGCACTGCTTCGCACGATCACCCGGCTGTTGTCGATAACGTCGGTAACTGTCCCGATCACGAGAGGGGGGCTTCTAAGCTGCTCGATTTCGCTTTTGAGTTTTCGGAGTTCACGTTCGTAGCGGATCTTCTGGGTCTCAACGTATCGTTTCTCGGACTCCATCTGGCGGAACTGCTCGCGTAGCTCCAGGTTTCGGTTTTCGAGGTTCGTAATCCGTTCCAGGAGATACTGGTAGATGTCTTCACCGGTATCCTTCTCAGGTGCCTGCCGAGCGATATCTCCCATGGGTCTCCTCGATTAATTATATAGGTTAAAATTAATATAAAGTTGTTTGCGAGACTTATGCAGTGCGAACTATGCGGCGCTCCCATACAAGGACCGCCGAAAATCATCCATATCGAGGGTGCAGAACTCCGCGTCTGCATGCGATGTGCGAAACACGGTACAGAAGTCCAGCAACCGCGGCGAAAAGGCGCCCCGCAGAAGAAGCCGGGATTCGCCGCCCAACAGCCCCCCAGGAGGAGGGGGCGAGACGTCTTTGACCTGATGGAAGGAGAACTCGTCGACGATTACGCCGACCGTATCCGGGCGGCACGGGAAGAGAGGGAGTGGTCCACGCTCGACCTTGCACAGGCAATCAAGGAGCGTGAGATCCTGGTCAAAAAGATCGAGAAGGGTGACCTCATCCCCGAAGACGATGTCCGGAAGAAACTCGAGAGGACACTCAATATCAGGCTGATCGACTCGGCCGAAGACAACACCTCCACGGGCGGACCCGGTCGGGTGACCATGACCGTTGGCGATGTCATATCGTTCAAGAAGAGCCGGAAATAAGGGCCCTGTTGAAATGCTTTCCACAACCCCTGGATAACATTCGGTTGCCGATAGAGGCGGGTGATGTGGGTCTCACGCGAAGTCGCGAAGGGAGACAGTCAATACCCATCCAGACTTCGCGTTCTTCGCGCCTTCGCGTGCGTCGGTGAGACATGGATTATCCGGAGATAATTCATCCTCCGGGAGAGGGTTTCAACAAAGCCGAAATAAGACAAACCGCATACTTTTTTCCGCAGGGCCTTGTCCTGCTCCGGATTCTCCTCCTGCGTGTAAATCCGGCATATTTTTATACAAGAACACGTAACGGTATAGGCAATGCGTGGTGGATGTTTTTTCGCCGGTGACCGCTTTTACCTCGGTTAACGGAGTAACCGCCACGTGCGCAGAAGTGATTTGCCAGTTTTTAACCGCCGATACCCGTAACATGGTAGCGGCAGCGTTTTATCGCTATTTTACCCGGTTTATCCGGTTTTAATCACTCCCGGAACGACTGTATCATCAAAATCCGGGGAGGACTATGATTATGAGAGGAAAAGAGATTCGTCTGGAACGTATTATGGATCGGAACACCGGCAGGAGCATCATCGTGCCGCTCGATCACGGGGTGACGCTCGGCCCCATCCCCGGGCTGGTCGACGTAGGGAGAACCATCGACCTCGTCGCCGAGGGCGGAGCGAACGCGGTCATCGGCCACGTGGGGCTTGCGCTGCACGGGCACCGGGGGCACGGGCGGGACGTCGGGCTGATCATGCACCTCTCGGCGAGCACCAGCATCGGACCCGACCCGAACGACAAGGTGCTCGTCAACACCGTCACAAACGCCCTGAAAATGGGTGCCGACGGCGTCTCGGTGCACATCAATGTCGGCGCAGACTCTGAGGCACGGATGCTCGAAGACCTGGGCAGGGTCGCGGTTACGTGCATGGAGTGGGGGATGCCGCTCCTCGCGATGATGTACCCGCGCGGCAGGAAGGTCAGCGACGAGCACGACCTCGAGAGCGTCAAACTCTCCGCACGGGTGGCGGCGGAGCTCGGCGCCGATATCGTCAAGACCGTCTACACTGGGGATGCGGACTCGTTCCGGGAAGTAACGAGAGGATGCCCGGTGCCGGTCGTGGTCGCAGGCGGTTCGAAGACCGATGAACGGGCGATCCTCGACCTGGTCGAGGGCTCGATGGAAGGAGGTGCCGCCGGGATATCGATCGGGAGGAACGCCTTCCAGCACCCGGCGCCCGATCGCCTTATCCGTGCCGCCGCACTGATCATTCATGAAGGGCGATCGGCAGAAGAAGCGGTTGAGATTCTCCGGACGTGATGGATATGATTGGAAAAGAGATCCGTCTTGAGCGGATAATGGACAGGAACACCGGCCGTGCCGTGATCATCCCCATGGATCACGGGTTCACGATGGGCCAGATCGAAGGGCTCTGCAACATGACCGAGACGGTCAACGCGGTGAGTGAGGGCGGGGCAAACGCTATCGTCCTCCACAAGGGCATGGTGAAGGGCGGGCACCGGAAGCACGGAAAGGATATCGGGCTCATTGTCCACCTCTCCGCGAGCACCTCGATGAACCCGGACCCGAACGACAAGGTGCTCGTCTGCACCGTGGAGGAGGCGGTCGCGCTCGGCGCCGACGCGGTCTCGATCCACATCAACCTCGGCGCGCCGAACGAGTCGAGGATGCTCGAATCGGCGGGCGAGGTGGTGCGGGACTGCAACCGCTGGGGGATACCGCTCCTGATCATGATCTACCCCCGCGGCAAGGGGATCGATCCCGTGTCGCCTCAGTCGGTCGGGCACTGCGTCCGGGTGGCGGAAGAACTCGGGGCCGACCTGATCAAGACGAACTACACCGGGGATCCGGAGACATTCCGCCGGATCACTGCAGCCTGCTCGGTGCCGGTGATGATTGCCGGCGGCGAGAAGGGTGGAGACCTTGAGACGCTCACGACCATCCGGGGCGCCATCGATGCGGACGCGGCAGGCGTCTGCATGGGCAGGAACGCCTTCCAGCGCGACGACCCCGCCCGGTTCATCGCCGCGATATCCCGGGTGGTGCACGAGGGCAAAAGCGCGGCAGAAGCCCTGGAGACTGAGCGATGAAACTCTTCTGGGTCGATCTCCGGCCGTGGAGGAAGGATCTCGCGACGACCGCAATCGAGAGCGGTGCCGACGCCCTGGTGACGGACGACGCAGAGCGCGTGCGGGAACTCGGCCGGGTGACGACGATCGCGGAGAACGGCGACCTTATAACGGGGAAGGACGTCTTCGAGATCGAGATCGTCGACAAAGAGTCCGAAGAACAGGCGATCCGGCTCTCCCGCGAGGGCTTCGTCATCGTCAGGACACAGGACTGGACGGTCATCCCGCTCGAGAACCTCGTCGCGCAGTCCGACCGGATTGTTGCAGCGGTCAGGAACGCCGACGAGGCGAAGGTCGCCCTGACCGTCCTCGAACGCGGGACGGCGGGCATCCTCCTTTCGACCGACGATCCGGCGGAGATCCGGCGGGTCGCGAAGACGATCGCCGGCGCCGGCGAAGAGGTTCCTCTCGTCCCGTTCGAGGTGACCCGGATCGTCCCCGTCGGGATGGGGGATAGGGTCTGCGTCGACACCTGCTCGATCCTCGCCGACGGGGAAGGGATGCTCGTCGGCAACACCTCATCGGCGTTCCTGATGGTGCACCCCGAGACCCTGGAGAACCCCTACGTGGCGCCGCGCCCGTTCCGGGTGAACGCCGGTGCGGTGCACGCCTATACCCTCCTCCCCGGCGGGAAGACGGCGTACCTTGCCGACCTCGCGGTTGGCGATAAGGTGCTCGTCGCAGAGCATACCGGCACTACCCACGACGCGGTCGTCGGCAGGGTGAAGATCGAGCGCCGCCCGCTCCTCCTCGTCGAGGCGGAGGCCGGCGACGCGACGGTGAGCCTGGTTCTCCAGAACGCCGAGACGATCCGGCTCGTCCGGGAGGACGGGACGGCCGTATCGGTCGCCGCCCTCGCGGTCGGCGATAGGGTGCTCGGCAGCGTCGCGGAGGGCGGGCGGCACTTCGGCGTCGCCGTCAAAGAGACGATCCTGGAGAAGTGACGGGAATGCTTGCAGGCATCATCGGCGGCACGGGACAGATGGGGCGGTTCTTTGCGGAGGTCTTCGAGGCCGCCGGGTGGGAGACGATCGTCTCGGGGACGAAGACCTCCCTCACCGCCCGCGCCGTTGCGGAGACGGCGGACCTCGTCATGGTATCGGTCCCCATCCGCGCCACCGTCGACGTGATCCGCGAGGTCGCGCCGCTCCTCTCGGACGAGCAGGTCTTCTGCGACCTCACCTCCCTCAAGGTCGAACCGGTCAGGGCGATGCTCGCCTCCCGTGCGGAGGTGATCGGGCTCCACCCGATGTTCGGGCCCGGTGCCGCGTCGCTCCGGGGCCAGACGATCGTCGCCACCCCGGCCAGGTGCAGCCCGGAGACCCTTGAAGGACTCTTATCCGTCTTCCGCGACCAGGGGGCGGCGATCACCCTCTCGACACCGGAAGACCACGACCGGATGATGGCGGTGATCCAGGGGCTCACCCACTTCGGGACGCTCGCAAAGGCGGAGGCCATCCGCCGGACCGGCGCCGACGTCGCGGAGACCCTCCGGTTCACGAGCCCCGTCTACCGGATCGAGATGGGGCTCGTCGGACGGCTTCTCGCCCAGGATGCGGGGCTCTACGGCGACATGTTGCAGATGAACCCGGCCGTCCCGGAAGTGCTTGCACAGTTCGAGGAGGCTGTCCGGACGCTCCGCGAGATCATCGAGTCCGGGGACGCCGAACGGTTCCGGGAGTTCTTTGCCGCCAATGCCGGTCATTACGCCTCCTACCTCCGGGCCGCGACGGAAGAGACCGACGACCTCATCAGCCACGTGGTGAGCCGATGACCGTCGCAACGCTGGGGCCGGCCGGGACGGTCAGCCACGAACTTGCCGCCGCACTCTTTGGCAACGACATCGAACTCCTGCCGACGATCCGCTCGATCATCAAACGCGTGGCGGCCGGCGGAGCGAAAGGGCTTGTCCCGATCGAGAACTCGGAGGCCGGCGGTGTCGGGGAGACCCTCCAGGGACTGATGGAGTTCGATGTCTCGATCACCGGAGAGGCTTACATGCCTGTCCGGCACCACCTCGCGGCCCGGGGAGACCCCGCACGCCTCCCGGTCATCTACGCCCACCCGCAGACGCACGAGCAGTGCTCCGTCCTCCTTGACAGCCTCGGGGTGGAGGTCGTACACACGAGCAGCAATGCGGCGAGCGCGATGGCGATGCAGAGGGACGAGCACGCCGGCGCCGTCGTCTCGGAGACGGCGGCACGGATCTACGGTCTCCCGATTGCCGTCCGGGACGTCCAGAACAGCAGGGACAACACCACCCGGTTCGTCGAGATATCAGCCGTCCCCCGTGAGATCGCAGGGTGCACAAAGTGCAGCCTCCTCGTCGATCCCGAACTCGACCGGGTCGGGCTCCTTGCCGATATCCTCGGGGTCTTCGCCCGGCGCGGGATCAACCTGACCCGGATCGAGTCGCGGCCGTCCCGCCGGGGCATGGGGAAGTACCTGTTCTTCATCGACATGGAGATTGCCGAAGGATGGCGGGAAGCAAAGGAGGAACTCAAAACTATGACTGCTGTCAGGGAACTCGGGTGCTACACCCGCATGGAGGTGCCGGGCATATGATCGTCCGGGTGTCGCAGACCGGCCCGGTCGACGCGGCGTTTCAGGCACCGCCCTCCAAGAGTTATACCCACCGTGCGCTGATCGCGGGAGCGCTCGCCTCGGGGAGAACGCGGATCGCAAGGCCGCTTCGGGCGGCCGATACGGAACTGACCGCCCGGGGGCTTGAAGCCCTCGGGGTGCCGCTCGAGTGGCTGCCGGGAGAGATCGCCGTCGCCGGGTGCAACGGCACCTTCCCGGCGGCGGGAGAAGTGACCATCGACTGCGGGAACTCCGGGACGACGCTGCGGCTCCTCACCTCGACGGCGCTCCTCTCGCAGCACCCGGTGGTGCTGACGGGGAGTTCTCGGATGCTCGAGCGGCCGGTGGGGCCGCTCGCCGGAGCGCTCCGCATGCTCGGCGGGGAGGTCGCGTTTGTCGGCGAGCCGGGGTTCCCCCCCATCCGCATCTCCGGCAGGCTCCGGGGCGGGAAGACGGCGATCGACGGGAGCATCAGCAGCCAGTTCGTCTCGTCCATCCTGATGGCGGCGCCCTACGCAGAGGAGGACGTGGAACTCACGCTCCCGGCGGCCCCGGCCTCCCGGTCGTACCTCGACGTGACCGTGGATGTGATGCTCCGGTTCGGCGCACGTATCGAGCGGCAGGGCTACGACAGGTTCCGGGTGGAGAGCGGTAGAGCATACCGGGGGAGGGATTACCGGGTCGAGGGCGACTACTCCTCGGCCTCCTACCTCTTCGCGGTCGCGGCCGTCTGCGGCGGGAGGGTCACGGTCACGGGCCTGAACCCGGCATCAGTCCAGGGCGACCGTCGGTTCCTCGAAGCCCTCGAGGCGATGGGGTGCAGCGTCGCCGCCGGCACCGACGCGATGACGGTCGAGCGGACGGGCGATCTCGAAGGCATCGAGATCGATATGTCCTCGTCCCCCGACACCGTCCAGACGCTCGCGGCGGTGGCGGCGACGGCAGGGTCGCCGACGACAATCACAGGGACAGGGCACCTGCAGTACAAGGAGAGCGACCGCATCGGGGTGACGGCGGAGACCCTCCGGCGGATGGGTGCGGGGGTCGAGGTCACGGAGGACTCCCTCACGATCACGCCCGCGCCCCTCCACGGCGTGGCCGTCGATCCGCACGACGACCACCGCACGGCGATGGCGTTTGCGGTGCTCGGGCTTGCGGTCGGGGGGATGGCGATCCGTGATCCCGAATGCGTGGAGAAGTCCTTCCCCGGGTTCTGGGAGGCGCTTTACGGGGAGGGGCTGCTGTGAAGGTTGTCCTTACCGGCTTCCGGGGGACCGGGAAGACCTCGGTCGGGCGGATCCTCGCGGATCGCCTCGGTCTGCCGTTCTACGACATCGATGCGCTGGTGGAACAACGGGCCGGGATGCCGATTCCGGAGATATTCCGGCAGCATGGGGAAGCGCACTTCCGTGCCCTTGAGCGGGAGGTTGTCGCGTCGCTCAGGGATGAGGAGGGCGTGATCGGCACCGGCGGCGGGGCGGTATGCGACCCGGCAAACGTCGCCGCCCTCCGGTGGCACGGCAGGGTCTTCCTCCTCACCGCCCCGCCCGGGGTCATCGTTGAGCGAATCACCGGAAGCGACCGGCCGGGGCTGACCGGTCTCCCGCCGGAAGAGGAGGTGCGCACGCTTCTTCTCCGGAGAAAAGAGGGCTACCTCGGCGCGGCCGATGCCTGCATCGATACCGGGAGGCGCACGCCCGGGGAGGTCGCGAATATGATCGTCCGGGAGCAAGGATATGGAAATGTGACCGCACGCGAAGACGCGAAGACGCGAAGGCCTGAGCGCGACGCCCTCCTTGAGCGGTTCAGCCTTCCGGGCCTCGGAGTTATGATCGACCAGAACCCGGGTCTCATGGTATGCGGCATCGCCGGGAACCCCTGCGCCCACAGCAGGAGCCCGCTCCTCTACAACCGGCTCTTTGAGCACTTCGGGATGAACTACCACTACACCCGCTTCGAGTGGCCGGATGCGGGAGCCATCATCCGCCTCGCGGCCCTCCTCCCCTTGAAAGGCCTCTCCGTAACCATCCCGTTCAAGACCGACGTAATGCGCCATCTCGATGAGATCGACGAGCACGCGACGGCGATCGGGGCGGTGAACACCGTCGTCCGGTGCGGCGGGAGGATGTACGGCCACAACACCGACTGGCTCGGGGTCCGGATCCCGCTCGCCCACCGGCGGGGCGGCCGGGCGGTGGTGCTCGGCGCCGGGGGCGCGGCGGCCGCGGCGGTCTACGCGCTCAGAACGCTTGATATGGAGGTGACGGTGCTTTCCCGGCGGCCGGAGGCGGCGAGGACGCTCGCGGAACGGTTCAGGTGCCGGTGGGGGGCACTGGAAGAGTTCAAGGGGAGCGACGCCGATGTTGTGGTGCACACGACCCCGGTCGGGATGGAGCCCGACACCCGGAGCCTGCTTGCCGCGGGCGACCTAGAGCAGGGGACGACCGTATTCGACCTCGTCTACACCCCGCCGGAGACGCCCCTTATTCGGGCGGCAAGGGAGGCCGGGTGCGAGACGATACCCGGCACGGAGATGTTCGTCCACCAGGCGGTGGAGCAGTTCCGGCTAATAACCGGAATAGCGGTCACACCTGAACTGGTGCGGGAGATGCTTGCATGAACACGTTCGGAAGAAACTTCAGGTGCACGACGTTCGGCGAGAGCCACGGGTTGGCAGTGGGAGCGGTCGTCGACGGCTGCCCGCCCGGGATCCCCCTCACGGAGGCGGATATCCAGCCCTACCTCGACCGCAGGCGGCCGGGGAAGAGCCCCCTCGAGTCCGGGAGGCAGGAGGCCGACCGGGTGGAGATCCTCTCGGGGGTTTTTGAGGGGCGAACGACCGGCGCCCCGATCGCGCTCGTCGTCCGGAACCGGGATGTCCGGTCGGAGGACTACGACGCGCTCCGGGACGTATTTCGGCCGGGCCACGCGGACTACACCTGGCAGGAGAAGTACGGACTGCGCGATCACCGCGGCGGTGGGAGGAGTTCGGGCCGGGAGACCCTTGCACGGGTCGCGGCGGGAGCGGTGGCGGTTCGCTGCCTCGAGCCCTGCGGCATCGTGATCAGGGGACGGGTTATCGAGGTGCACGGGGCGGCGGAGCCGGAAGCAATGGAAGCGGAGATCCGTGCCGCCCGGGACGCGGGCGACTCCGTAGGGGGGATCGTCGAGGTGACGGCGACCGGGTGCCCGGCGGGCCTCGGCGACCCGGTATTCGGGAAGTTCGACGCCGCCATTGCCGGGGCGATGATGGGCATCGGTGCGGTGAAAGGCGTCGAGATCGGGGAGGGGTTCGGCGCCGCCCGGCTCTTCGGGAGCGAGATGAACGACCCGATCACCGAAACCGGGTTTGCAAGCAACCACGCGGGAGGCATCCTCGGCGGGATCAGCACCGGGCAGGAGATCGTCGTCCGGATCGCCGTCAAGCCGACGCCCTCGATCCGCAAGGCACAGCGGACCGTCGATCTCGCCGGGGAGGAGCGGGAGATATCAGTCGAAGGGCGGCACGACCCCTGCATCGCACCGCGGGTTGTTCCGGTCGCTGAGTGCATGCTCGCGATTGTTATTCTGGATGCACTGCTCGAGCAGGCGAAGTACCGGGGGTTTGGTGCGACGGGCCATGGGGTCGGAGCTTGAGAAGACCGGAGGTCTTTGAGTGGGGGGGTAAGGCAGGAGCAGGGCAGTCCCTTTAGGGAAGGGTTTTAAGGCTCCTGCCTTGCGAGGTATCGCTATCCCTGTGGAACCGAGATTGCTAGACCAACGGATATCAAGTAAGGCCCGATGCGGTGGACCGTGGGGGTATCGCCATTGGGGGAGGGGCTGACGGGGAGGGGGGCGACCCCCCTCCCCTGTCTCCAACTTGCATAAACCGTGCTCGAACTCTTGTCTTTAGGCAGTTGCCGCCCACAAGTTGACAGTTGCAAACCCCCACCCCACCCGGCCTCCGGCCTCCTCCCCCGCCCCAGGGGGCGGGGGCAGTGCGTGGCGATACTCAATGGAAAGCCGTGGTCGGCGATGTGGTAAACAGTCCTTCGTTTTCACAGCGCGAGCTGGAACCTAGCGGCACTCGAACCTTCGTGTTCATAAATCCACTGTTTTGCCGGATGCAGTCTCTGGCTCCAAAAATCCCACCCCGGATCATGTCGAACCCCCCCCTCACTTCAACAGATCCGCAAGTTGCCGCATCTCCCGTATGTGGTACTGCCCTTCGGCCGTCGGGGCGCCGGCATGGCTGAACGTGAACTCCGACCCGAAGAGGGGCAGGATTGCGCGGGCGTAGCGGAACTCGGCACCCATGATGCTCGTGCAGATGGGTTTCTGGGCCTGGTGGGTGAAGAGGACGAGTTCGAAGAGGTCTTCCCGGGTTTTAGGCCGCACGACGATCTTCGGGATATCGCCGTATGACCGAAGCATCTCGTCGATCCTCCCGAGCTCGGGCACGGTGGGCATCTCGTTTGTGTGCAGCGACGCAAGGATCTGGACCCCCTGGCTCTTGATGAACGGCGCGTGATCCCGGTAACGTGCTTCCACGTCCACGATATCGACGTATCGCGCTATCGGCCCGACGATGCGGGCCCAGAGATCCGCGTCGCCGACAAAACGCCCTCCCTCGTCCCTGCTCCTGAGCGTGGCGATCAGCGGGATACCGGTCTTCTCCCGGATCATACGAACCTGGTCCAGCAGATCACCCTCCATCCTATCAAGCCGTATCTCGATGAACGTCGGGTTGTACTCCGCCACCTCATCGATAACGGCGGCATTCTCCACAGAGACGACGATCTTCATACTTACCGGATGTATTCCTGCTCTACCACTTAAAAGTCTGCCTGCAGTCTTTGGAGGATCGGGAGCGGTTCCGGTCCGCCGTCACTTCCCCACCGCGCCGTAGCGCACCAGCATAGCGGCGACTGTCTCATCGAAGACTTGCGGCAGCCGTTCCCGGAGCCCCTTCACCCCGGCCTCCGTGACGCCGCCGCCGGTCGCGACCCGCCCGACCAGGTCACCCGGGGTCTCGCCGGTCTCCCGGAGGTAGGCAGCCGTAGCCGCGGCCGTCTCTGTTGCGAGACAAAGTGCCCGATCCGGCGCAAGACCGCTCGCACGGGCCGTCGCGCCCGCAAGTTCCTCGATGACGGCGGCGAGCAGCCCCGGCCCGCAGCTCGAGAGTATGGTGGCCGCCGGGAGTTCATCCTCCTCGACGAGCATCACGTTTCCTATGGATGAAAAAAGCCCCTCAACCCGGAGGGCGTCGTGCATGCCCACCTGCCGCCCATGACAGACGAGCGTCGTCCCCTGCCCGATCGTTGAGGTGATCGTGGGAATGGCCCGGGTGACCGAACCTGAAAACAGCCCCTCAAGCTCCGTGAGGCCGACGCCTGCGGCAAGCGAGACGACATGCTCGTCGCCGTCCATCCCGGGGACGATCTCGCGAAGGACTTCTGTTGTCTCCTGCGGCCTGACGGCGAGGATGACCGTGCGGCACCGCCGGGCGATTTCCCTGTTCGCTCTGGCGATGCCGATCCCCGGCCATGCTGCGGCGCATGCATCCCGGCTCTCCTGGCTCCTGGACGTGACCACGACCTCATCGACGCCGAGCACGCCGGACGAGAGGAATCCGTTCACCAGCATGCTGCCCATGTGCCCGTAGCCGATAACCCCTATGCAATTCATACACAAACCCCTCTCCAGATAGTTCTCCTGCCCAAAAAGGATACCCGCTTCACCCGGGGTGGGTATATAGGCCGCCAGAGCGAACGGTACGAAGCAGATGCCGCACGATCATCATAAGACGTCCGGGCCGCCGGAACTGCTTGCACCGGCCGGGTCACCGCAGGCCCTGGCCGCGGCGATTACCGCCGGTGCCGATGCCGTCTACCTTGCCGGGCGACGGTTCGGGGCCCGGCACTACGCGGCGAACTTCTCCGACGAGGAACTCGAATACGCCGTCGGTTACGCGCACCTCCGGGGTGTCAGGGTTTACGTCACCGTAAACGTCCTCGTCCGGGACGCCGAACTCCCTGACGTCGCCCGCTACCTTCTTCACCTCTACGAGATCGGGGTCGACGCCGTCCTTGTGCAGGACGCCGGGGTGGCGGCGATTGCCCGGGAGACCGTCCCGGACCTCCCCCTCCACGCCTCGACCCAGATGGCGATCCACAACCGGGAAGGTGTGGCGCGGGCGGCACGGGAAGGGTTCTCCCGCGTGGTGCTCGCCCGGGAACTCACGCTGTCCGAGATCGAGGATATTGCGGCCGATGCCGGGACACAGGGGATCGGCATCGAGGTCTTCGCCCATGGGGCGCTCTGCTACTGCTACTCGGGCCAGTGCCTCCTCTCCTCGGTCATCGGGGGGCGGAGCGGGAACCGCGGGATGTGCGCCCAGCCCTGCCGGAAGCCCTACCGGCTCGTGACCGCCGAAACGGACGAGTACGGGCGCCCGAAAGACCTGCGGGCGAGGTCCGGATCGGACCGTTACCTGCTCTCGACCCGGGATCTCTCGGTATACCCGCGCCTTGACCGGATCGTGCGTGCACCGGTGGCGGCGCTCAAGATCGAGGGGAGGATGCGTTCGCCGGAGTACGTCGCGACGACGGTGAGCATCTACCGGCGCGCCCTCGACGCGCTCGCTGCAGGAGAGGCATGGTCCCCCTCGCGGGAGGAGATGCGGAACCTTGCGCTTGCATTCAACCGGGAGTTCACGGAGGGTTACATCCTCGGCGCCCGCGATATCATGGCCCGCGACCGGCCCGGGAACCGGGGCGTCCCGCTCGGCACGGTCGCCGGCTACAACCCGCAGCGGCACGAAGCGACCGTGCGCCTCGCCGGCGATCTCGCGCCCCGTTCCGGCGACGGACTGGCCTTCTGCACGGACGACCCGGAGGAGGATACGGGCGCGGTCGTCCGCGGCCCGCCCACCGTCCGCGACGGCACGGTGCGGCTCTCCGTCCCTGCGCCCGTCGTGCCGGGGGCCCGGGTCTTCCTGACGAAGAGCGCGGACCTTGAGGAGCGGGCAAAACAGGTCATGGAACAGCCTCTCCGGCCGTTGCCGCTCGATCTTTCGGTTACCTGGGAGGACGGCACCCCCTGCCTGGAGGCGGTCGTCGACCGGAACGACGGTGAGCCGCTCCGGGTGCGCTACCGCCCGGACCTCCGGATGGAGCCTGCACGGAACCGGCCGCTCTCCCGGGACCGGATCGCGGAGCAACTCCGAAAGACCGGAGGAACGCCGTTTACGGTCCGGAAGATGGACCTCCGGTACCCGGGCGGGCTCTTTCTCCCGCTCGGGGAGTTGAACGGGGTCCGGCGAACGTTCCTGGAGAAGGTTGAGGAGGCCGTCCTCGCCGCACGGCGTCCGGGGCCCGATGCGGTGGATGCGGCCGGAAAACGTGCCCGGGCGGCGATTGCCGGGATGACGCATCCTGCAGGGCCGCATCCCGGTCCCCGGCTCCCGTCGGTATCGGTCTACGTCGATACCCCTGAGGGTGCAAAGGCCGCCGTCCGGGGCGGCGCCCGGACCGTCTATATCGAGTCCGCCGACCCGGAGGTCCTTGAAGAGGCCGCCGCCGTCTGCGCCGGAGGAGGCGCCGACCCTGTCTGGAAATGGCCGTCGATCACCCGGCGCGCGTTCCTTGATACGGCGGCTCCTCTCCTCCCGTCGCTCTATGAGGCGGGGGTCCGCGGCGTCATGGTGAGCGGTCCCGGCGCTGCGGACGCGGTGCGGCGGGCCGCTCCGGGGATGAACCTCTACGGCGCAGCCGGGCTGAACGTCTGGAACCACCGCACCGCCCGGGAACTGGCGGCGCTCTTCCTGCGGTGTACGGCATCCCCCGAACTTCCGGCGGCCGACCTTGCCCGTCTGGCGGCGACGACCGAGAGCGTTCCCGAACTTGAGGTGCTGGTGCAGGGGAACGTCGAGGCGATGGTGACCGAGGACCGGCTGGCGGCGATGGCCGCCGGTGAGAGCCCCGGCGGCCGTTTTCTGGGGCTCAAGGACGGGCGGGGCCGTGTCTTTCCGGTCCGGCGCGACAGTGAGGGGCGGACCTCTATCGCGAACGCCGTCGAGACCTGCCTCATCGACCGCCTGCCCCGGATCGCCGGGACGGGCATCGCGGCCGTCGCCATCGATGCACGGGGGCGGGGGCCCCGCTACGCCGGGGAGATGGCCGGGCTTTACCGGGCGGGGCTCGACGCCGTCGGCCGGGGAGCCCCCGGCACGCTCTCCGCGCTCAAGGAGGAGGCGAGACGGCGGGCGCTCGGGGGCATCACCGGCGGGCATTTCGTCCGGGGAATCGAGGAGTAAGGGGTATCTTGGCACCGTTGCCATGAGACCCCACTACCCGGACGATCCGTTCCGGGCGGGTACCTCCGTCTCCGGCATTCTCCATTTATCCCCAGAAGAGCATCCAGATCCCGAATCCTATCAAAAAAATCCCGCTTCCCGCTCAAATTATATCCCTGTATTCTCGTATCCTGCTTGACGAGGCGTATCCCCCGAGGACCCCGACGCCGAGAAACGGCGTGAGCACCCCTGCCCCGAAGACCAGCAGGAGTGATAGATCCTGCACGGTGCCGTCGATCAGGATTCTGCTGAGCAGGATGAGAAGCATCGGTGCGGCGCACGGGACCTTGACGATCGAGAACATCATGCCCAGCACGAACAACCCGGCAAGGGTGGTCGCGTGCTTCCGTAACGATGACCGGACATAGTCGTCGGTGGAGACCGGGAGGCGTATCAACCCGAGCAGGTTCACCCCGGCGAGTATCGTGATCAGTCCCGCCGCGACGGCGAGATACGGGCCGAAACCGCCGAGCGACATCCCCGCCAGCAGGAAGCAGCATCCCATGACGATATACGCGGCGACCAGCCCCAGGCCGAATATCAACGAATTCAGGAGACTGCTTTTCAATTCTTTGCCCGACCCGGTGACGTACACCAGTATGAATCCGAGTATCGCCATCAGGCAGGGCGAAAACCCGGAGAGGAGGCCCAGAGAGTATGCAAACGGGATGTCCCAGTTTATCGGCGGCGAGTTCTCCTGCGGCTGCTCGCCGGCAAGGGACTGCTCGATCGCCGCCCTGAGGCTCTCCTCAGTTATCTCTTCCTTGGGGATTTTGACGGTGCCGTCCACAACCACGGCCGGGACTTCGAGAAATGCGTATGCGTTCCATCGCTCCCATCCTTCCACGGTCTCGACGTCGATCCATTCGATTGTGAGGGCGCCGTCGTAGGCGCCTTCCAGGTCCGCGATCAGCGGATCGATGAACCTGCAGTCCGAGCACCGGTCCATGTGGTAGTATTCGAGGGAGACTGTTGAAGCCGCGGCTGCAGGAATGCACAACGTGCACGCGATGAGCAGAACGGCAAGTGCCTGCACTGTTTTTACAACCATGAGTCCTCCGCCCTTCGCAGAGGTGTGTGTAGAGCACATCGATCACTCCACAGGCCATCCATCGATCATCGGTCCGTTCCCCTCGGAACCGATCGCCGTTCCCAGATATAGAGGATGGGAAAAGCAACGATACCAACAAGCACAATTCCCCGGAGAAGGGGGACAACGGGATACCCCAGTGCCAGATAGCGCAGAAGAACGATCATGGCTACTATGAGGTAGAAGACAACCGATCGCGCGAAGGTGATGCGGCGCTCCCCACCATCGATGAAGACGATGCGCGTCAGTAGCAGGCCGAGGAGGACGATGATGAGAAGCCAGAAGACCTGGTTGATGGAATACGCAAGGGACGCGTAGATATAGATCAGGAAGATCACGACGGCAAGGATGGCGTCGGTCACCTTCTCGACAACGACTCGCCTCTGCATCTTTCCTCCTTCCCTGTATCCGCTAACCGGAGGGAACGATGGAGGATAGGTATGGGGTTTTGATCGTCCGGCTGCCTTTCGTCCATACCACACCATAATAGAGAAATATACTGCAGTGATCGTCAATGCCAAGGGAAACAACAAGAACGCAGGTATTGGGAGGGGAGCTGTCGCGATGATGATAGCGACGATGATAATCGACACGAAAAAGACTACAACTGAGCGCCAGAGTGCCTCCTTGACGATAGGGTCGAGTTTCATATATACATCACCGACGCATCATCAGGAATCGTAAAGGTGAAATCACTATCATCTGCTGTGTAATTTATCGAATAATCTCGATATTCCAGGGTTAGCACTGGATTGCCCTTGTCCCAACTCTCCAGTTTCAACGGGATAAGACCATCGGGGTCGATCCACAGCAGATATTCTCTCGTATCTTCGTTATCCGACTCGCGAGAAGCCAGTTCTATCTTATAAGCAGAGGTTGAGTAGTGCGACTCCATTTCTTGACCTATTACCATGTATTTTTCAGAGATATTATCATTCAACAGCACATAGATCGCAGGTTCTGGTAGTTTCTCTGATGATGTCAGATTTCTAATGAACACTATATTTTTCTCAGGATCATAGATCCAGACTATATCTCCATTAGAAGTAACCTCTGAGCGTATAAATGAGCCGCTCTTTTCGATTCTTCGAAATTTGTCCGGTTTCTTTAAAAGTACATCATACTCGATAGTCTCCGTTTCATTTCCTATATATAAAGTAAGCTTCTCGATGTATGCCAGGCTCTCTACATTTGCCTGCTTTTCTGCGGCTTTTTGCAGAAGCGTATCCACATCTACGTCTGTTTCCAAACAACCGGAACAAACGAGTCCGAGTAATACGATAACCACTACAAATTGATAGCGCTGTTGTGTTGTCATAGCACACTCCACAAAAAGAGGTGTTTACCTGATTTACAGGCTGTCGTACATACATGCGGCTATTTCCACTCCTAAGCAAGCTACGGCAGGGGCGCAGGTATATGGAGTCATAAGAGCAACACATGGTTGTAACAACACTATACAAATTTCACAGACCGACACTCCAGGACAGGGGATTCCAGCAAGCGCACAGGCACAATTCAGGGTGATACAGTAAACAACTCTTTGCCAGTAATCCGGGTCCTCATCTGTTACAAAGAGATGTTCCGACGTTTTCTGGATGAATGAGCCCTCGTCGATAATGGTTTCCGTGACCATATTTCCATTGGCGTCAATTATGCTGAACTCGAGTGTGTACAGAGACTTTTCCTGGAAAATACACGTGTACTTGAGTACCCGGGCATTGTCATCGTCCCAGACCGCAACGATGTTTGATGTCTGGACCAAACCGTCTTTTTCAATAACAGATTCGATGGGCAGTACTACAGCCGTTGCATGCTTGATTGATCCGTCTTCAAGTTCCTTCTCGAAGGAGAATGCTTTCGCGTTGTCGACGATCATACTCAGATCTTCGGAACGTGGGATCTCTGAGAGTTTTTGCACCTCATTCAGGTTCAAAGCAGAAGCAACAACTTCGTACTTCTCCAGACCCGACAGATTGGTTTTTTGCAGGTCCAGTTCGGCATCGCCGCAAGGTGTTCCCGGTTCGCACGCCATCGCCGGCACCATCGCGACACTCACCAGCAGCACGGCGAAGAGCGTGGAGAGCGCCCGCATTCCAATGTTTCCGTTCATTTACTTTTCCTCCTATAACATCCCCGGAGGCAAAAGAGGCGCATCTTTAAGTACATTGAATGCAGACTACTCTTCTGCCTTCTGGGCTGTTTGGGGGTTCATCCGGTCTTGGACGGATGGGATGAACCTCCCTCATTTTTCAAACGCCATTTCCGGCATCCGCATAGGGACGTAGATGTCAATCTATTTATCTTTTCTGTCCAATCTCTCTACACGTCCGTCGGTTGTTCGCAAAACCGGGGTTTTCGATCCCATCCCGGGGGTCGGGGGCGCGGGAGAATGGCCGGTCTTGCGGCGGGATCGGATATCGTACCAACTCGCTCCCTCCGGTGCGCGCCGCGATTTCCGGGTGCGGAGGACAGAAAAAACCGTTATAATCTACGCCCCGCAAGAACGGCCGCGTCGGGCACAGGGGACCGCCGCGCGCCCTGCCGCAGGCGTCGGAGCAGGGAGGTTTCAGGCCGCCCGGCGCCATCGACCACCGCTTTCTCCGGTAGAACTTTACACCTGAAACTTCACGTGTAGCATTGCCTCATGCGACGTGCGGCATTCCACAGGAACGGAACATGAGAAGACCGAATATCTTCAGATGACCGGGGGGAGGACAACCTCAAAAGCATTCTTCAAGCCCTGAGCCAAAGGCAAAAAACGGCACCAAAAATACCACAGCAAAGAAGAAGAGATGGCATGCAATATATCACAGCAATATTAATAACCGCAGTGATAAACAAACACACCACTCAAGGCGGGCAGCAGCGATGCGTGGTAAGTACCCGCCTATTGGGGAGTAATGGATATGGTTTCACCGTTGATTCTGGTCAATCTCAAGACCTATCAGGAAGGTATGGGCAGCAACGCTCACCGGATCGCCGCTGCGGCCGAGACCGTGGCGAGAGAGAGCGGCGTCGTCATCGGCATCGCGCCGGTCTTCACCGAGATCCACCCGATGAGCCACCACTATGCGATACCCGTCTATGCCCAGCATATCGATGCGATCGCCCCCGGCGCTCATACCGGCCATATTCTCCCCGAGGCCGTCAGGGCAGCGGGTGCACGCGGCACGCTGATCAACCATTCCGAACACCGCCTCACCCTGGCCGATATCGACGCCTGCGTCCGGGCCGCGCAACGGCTTCACCTGGAGTCGGTCGTCTGCACGAACAACGACGCCACAAGCGCCGCCGCCGCCGCCCTCCACCCCGACTACGTGGCGATAGAGCCCCCGGAACTGATCGGGAGCGGGGTCTCCGTCTCGAAAGCCGACCCGGGGATCATCGAGCGGTCCGTCAACGCCGTCAGGGCGGTGAACCCGGAGACGAAAGTCCTGACCGGAGCGGGCATCCAGTCGGGCGAGTGTGTGAAGATCGCCGTCGACCTCGGGACATGCGGTGTCCTCCTCGCCTCAAGCGTGGTCAAGGCCGACGACCCCGAAGCGGTTCTCCGGGACCTGGTCTCGCTTCTCTGAAATCAGGTGATCAACGATATCAGGTCGTGCTTGGTGATCACACCTTGCACCTTCCCCTTCTCGATAACGACGACCGCATGGCTGTGGTGCAGGAGGTAGACGACCGTATCGATCGGCGCCGTCGGGGGAACCGTCGGGAACCCGGGCTCCAGGTAGTCCCGCACCAGTTTCCGGTGCGTCTGGTGGAACCCTCCTTCCTCCATGGCGTTCATGATCGCCGATTCGGATATGCACCCGACAGGCACGTCCTTCTCGAGCACCGGAAGCTGGGAGATACCGTTTGTGCCCATGATCTCGACGGCACGGCCGACGGGATCGTCCGGGGCGACGGAGAGCACGGGGGTGTGCATCACGTCGGCCGCCGTGATTGCCGAGTGCTCCGCTGCCCGCAGGACATCCACGATCTTGGCGAGCGTGCTCACCCTCGGGTCCACGCTGCCTGCCTCGATCCGCGCGACCATGGACTGGCTTATTCCTGCCATACGGGCTACATCTGCCTGCTTTAAGCCCATCCGGAGCCGTTTTTCCCGCAGTTCCGCCGGGGTGGGGATCTCCATCTTATTACTAATGGTAATTTTTTTACATATATATTTGCCTATAGGCACTGGAGAGGTTAATATACCCCCGGGCGCATGAGGGAGTATGGCCGTAACGGAGGAAGAACAGCAGACCGTCCTTGCGAAGATCAGGGATATCCTCTCGACCTACTACACCCGGGACGCCGTCCGGAGCGAACTGGAGGCCCTTGGGTTCGAAGTCCGGGCGGAGCACGGCGACGTCGTATCCATGGAGAACACACCTGCTGAGATCTTTGTCCAGATCTTCATAAACGAGCAGGGCGACGTCTTCGATTCGCACGTCGTGACGTTTGAGGAGATTGACCTGAGGCCGCGGGGCGGCTAAGGGTTAATAAAATCCTGTTGAAAAGAACTTGCGATTGTGAAGAGTGGGAGGAGTAAGCCTCCTTCTGTTCGGTGCGGCATTCAGCTACGCGCCATACCTGGGCGGATACCAGACGATCCATAAGCCCGATTCTGGCTTGCACCCGCAGGGATTCACCGTTTCATCGTTTCCCGCCGCTACGTTCAACGAGTTGCGTGGAAACCCGCGCCGCTCGCCCCCGGATGGAGGCTCGATCGTTTCATCACTGACGGCGGGCCGTGTCGTTTCTGTGTCATTGCCGTGACTCTCGCCACCCGCACTTGCATGCGGCTGCGTGTCTGGCCGGTGGGAGGACTTTCCTCAGCGGCACATGATGTGCCACCGTCGGCCGCACTCTCCCTCTCCCATATAATATCTACCACGGGAATATATACCCGTGCGGGTGCTCCGCCCGGGTTCTCCCCCAGCCGCCGAAAATAGAACCGTTCTACGGGCGTTTCCGGATCGGCCGCGCATACCATAACCAGCGATAATTTTTTATACCTGCTCCCGGGTCTTACCATTGGCGTTACCATGGGGGGAAGCGAAGTTCATACACACCTAGAGTTTGCGGCAATCTTTGCGGCGTTCGTCGCGGTCACCACACTCTTCTCGCTCGTCTCGTCCGGGGCGGGCGGCATGAACGGCGGCTCAACACCTGACTTGGACATGTATCCTGCCTTCGCCGCAGGCGAACCGTATCTAGAACAGGTCGGGGAAGTCACCGGCTTCTCGTCGATTCAGGGGCTCTCCGGCACCTTCGTGGATACCGTCGCCGTCCGCGTCGCCCATACCGGGGAAGGCAATCCAGTCGACCTTGCCCGGGCCACCGTGACGGTCATGGCAGGGACGTATCTTGAGATCCTCGCCCCGTCCAAAGACACCTTCCCGGAACCGGGGACGTGGTCGGCGGCAACACCCCGGGGCGACAACCTCCTTGGTGCCGGGGAGGAGTGCACGATCCGGCTCCGCCTCGACCGGCCCATCCCCGCAGGCGAGTCCCTGACCGTTCTGGTGCGCCCCGAAGGCAACGCGCCCTGCTCCATCACCTCTCCGGCCTGTGCTCCCGCTCCCTCTTCTCCCGAGAAAGACTAAAAGTATTCAATATCATACAACCCATTTTGATGGAAATGCTGACCCCGGAAGAAGGCAGAACGGCAGTTCGTCTGGCACGCAAAACCATCGAGACAGCCGTCGACGGCGAACGGACGGTGCTGCCCGATCTCCCAGAGGTTTTTGGGGAGAAACGCGGCGTCTTCGTCACGATCAAACGGCAGGGGCACCTCCGAGGATGCATCGGCCTCCCGTACCCGGTAAAACCGCTCGGCGACGCGATCCTTGAAGCGGCCGCATCGGCGGCTCTCGAGGATCCCCGTTTCCCCCCGGTATCGCGGCGGGAACTCGACGGCCTCGAGTTCGAGGTGACGGTGCTCACGCTTCCCCGGACGCTCGACTGCCCGCCACAGGAACGCCCCGACCACGTCGAGGTCGGGAAGCACGGCTTGATCGTCAGCGGCCTCGGGACCGGAGGTCTCCTCCTCCCGCAGGTCCCGACCGAGTACGGCTGGACCAGCAGAGAGTTCCTCGACCAGACCTGCGTCAAGGCCGGGCTTCCGCCCGGGTGCTGGAAGCGCACTGACGTCGCCGTGCAGACGTTCGAGGGGCAGATATTCGAAGAAAAGGCGGTTTAAACCGAATGGCAATTACTTTTGAAGTTATACACAAAGATATCGCAGGAAGGGTCGGCAAACTCAGGGTGAACGATAAAACGGTCCGGACGCCCGCGCTCCTCCCCGTCGTCAACCCCCACCTCCCCCTGGTCACCCCCCGCGAGATGCAGGAGATGGGCGTCGAAGCGCTGATCACGAACGCTTACATCTTCAGGCGGAGCACCGAATTCCACGACCGGGCACTCGCGGAAGGGCTTCACGGCGTCCTCGATTTCGACGGCGTCATCATGACCGACTCGGGCTCGTTCCAGCTCTCCGTCTACGGGGAGGTCGAGGTGAGCAACCCCGACACGCTCGAGTTCCAGCAGGCAATAAAAAGCGACATCGTCGTCCCCCTGGACATCCCCACCCCGCCGGACGCAGGGCCCGGGAGGGCGGCACGGGAACTCGCGGTCACGATGGAGCGGATCCGGGAAGCACAGGCCCTCTTCCCCGACGCGAACCTGGCAGCGCCGGTGCAGGGCGGCATCTTCACCGACCTCCGCGAGAAGGCGGGCCGCGCCGTCCGGGACCTCGACTTCACCTTTGCTCCCATCGGCGCTGTGGTGCCCCTGATGGAGAGTTACCGCTACAAAGAACTCGTGCAGGTCGTCCTTGCGGCGAAACGCGGCCTCTCCCCGGGTACCGCCGTCCACCTCTTCGGCGCAGGCCACCCGTCGATGTTCGCCCTCGCCGTCGCGATGGGCTGCGACCTCTTCGACTCGGCCGCATACGCCCTCTTCGCGCGGGAGGGGCGCTACATCACCCCGCACGGGAGCCTTAAGATCGACGAACTCGCGGAACTCCCCTGCCCCTGCCGGGTCTGCCGCTCGATGACCGCCGACGAACTCCGGAAGTCCGATGACCGGGAGCGGCTGCTCGCCCTCCACAACCTGCACGTCACTCTTGCGGAGATCGCCCGCATCCGGCAGGCGATCCAGGACGGGACGCTCTGGGAGCTCGTCGACGAGCGGTGCCGGAGCCACCCGCGCCTGCTCGACGGCTACCGGGAACTCCTCGCCCACGTTGCGGAACTCGAACGCGACGATCCCGTCTCCAAACGCCGGTTCTTCTACCGGGGCTCGGAGACCTGCCGGAGAACCGAGGTGCTCCGGTTCCACGAGGTCATCCCCCGCATCCCCGTCGGCGAGCGGGTGCTCATCTCGTTCGACGGGCAGGAAGCGTCCGGGTTCGACACCGTCCTGAACTTCAAACCACCTTTCGGCCCCTACCCCGTGGAACTCGCGGAGACCTTCCCGGTAGGCCAGAGCGAGGTTCCGGAGTGGGACGATGATATGGTCAGGTCGGGGTGTGCAGGCATCCGGGCGCTGATGGGAGCGCACCCGGAGAGCCGGTTTGCCGTCCGGTGCGGCAAGAAGTGGGCGAGCCTCGTCCTCGAAGAGGTGCCCGGTGCGGAGGTGCTCCATGAGCAGGTATGAGGCGCAGAAGCGCGACGGCCTCGCCCGGGTAGGAACCTACGAGCACGAAGAGGCAAGCGTATCCCTCCCCGCCGCCCTCGATACGGGCGCCCTCTTCCCCGCGCTCCGCGACCGGGGTCTCTCGAACGTCCCGCTCGCCATCGACCCGGCGTTCGTGGAGAACTACTTTTCCCCCGGCGAGGGGCAGCCGGTGGCCGTCCACCCGCTCGCCGCCTCGGCGGAGTCCGGTGACTGCATCATGGTCGCGAACTGGCACACGGCGGAGAAAAACCCCCGGAGTTACGCGGGATGGCTTGCCGGCTTGAAAGAGAAGATCCCGCCGGATACCGCGTGGTACGCCCCGGCTGCGGCGCTCCCCTCGACCGCCTGCCTCCTCGTCTACTCGGGCTTCGACCTCTTCGACTACCGGGGTGTCGACCTCGCTTCCGCGCAGAAGAAGTTCTGCCTGCCGGAAGGCGAGTTCCCCGCATCGATGATGGAGACCGGGGTCTGCGGGTGCGAGGGGTGCCGGGAGGGTGACCTTCTCCGGCACAACCGTCTCGCGCTCGACCGCGAGGTTGCCCTTGTGCGGCACTACATCGAGGTGGGCAGGCTCCGGGAACTGATGGAAGCCCGGTGCCGCACGGATGCCGCACAGGTCGGTATCCTCCGGTTCCTCGACCGCAACTATGCGTTCATGGAGCGCTCCCTTCCGGTGGCGCGGGCGGTGCCGATGCGGGCCAGCACCGCCGAGTCGCAGAACCGGGCGGAAGTCCGGCGGTTCGCCGACCGGGTGATCGAGCGGTTCGTCCCGACCCGGACGGATGTCGCGGTCCTCCTCCCCTGCTCGGCGAGGAAGCCCTACTCGCTCTCCCGGAGTCACCGGCTCTTCGTGAACACGGTGAACCGGCGGGCGCACGAACTGATCGTCACCTCGCCCCTCGGCCTCGTGCCGAGAGAACTCGAGCGGATCTACCCGGCGGCGCACTACGACGTGCCGGTGACCGGCTACTGGGACCGCGAGGAGTGCGCCTTCATCGCCGATATCCTCACCCGCTACTTCGCCGCACACCCCTACCGCCGGGTGATCGCGCACCTCGAGGGCGGGGCGCTCACGGTTGCGGAGATGGCGGCGGAAGCCTGCGGCATCGACCTCGAGGTGACCTGCGAGGGCCACCCGACGTCCCCGGATTCCCTGCGGGCATTAAACGCCGCCCTCGAAGGCGAGCGGAGGATGCAGACCGACACCATCCGGGGCACGGTCTCCTGGCAGTTCGGGACGGAGATCAGCACGAAGGGTCTCCAGCTCCGGGGGAGGAGCATGCAGATGGCGGTGCTCCGCGGGAAGCAGCAACTCTTCAGCGTCGACGCGGGGACCGGGCTCTTCCGCCCGACGTTTGCGGGATGGGAACTGATCCCGGAGGGGTACCGGGTCAGGATCGACGAATTCGTGCCGCAGGGCGACGTCCTTGCCCCGGGCATCACGATGTGTGATCCCCGGATACGGGAGGGAGACGAGGTGCTGGTCGAAGGCCCGCTCGCGATCGCCACCGGCCGGGCGATGATGGGCGCGGACGAGATGCTCCGGTCGAAGCGCGGTGTCTCGGTCAGGGTAAGGAAGGTGAAGAAGCTCGGGGAGTGAGTGGGTTCGGGGGGTCGGTTCCCCCTGGGCTCATGTTTTGTGGCGCTCAAATTTAGAATCATCGAGATCCATTGTCTTTTGCGCCTGCGACGTTCAAGGGTTGAAACTGGCGAGCGAGGAAAAATCCCGGTACAGTGGACCGTGGTGGATATCGCCATTGGGGGTGGGGCTGACGGGGAGTGCGATGGTTCATAGAACCGGAGCTCGACCACCGTCAGGTGGGAAGGGGGGAGCATCCCCCCTCCCCTGTCTCTACCCCAGAAGGCTATACCTGTGCCCCCACTCGAAGACCTTCGGTCTTCTCAAGCTCCGGACGTCCCGTCCGTCGCACCCCGCCCGGCCTTCGGCCTCCTCCCCCGCACCTTCGGTGCCCATGCTCCGGCCCTATGGCCCATCGCACCCCGCCCCGGGGGGCGGGGGCAGTGCGTGGCGAGAAGCGATGGTTCGGAGAACCGGAGCTAGAGCACCGAAGGTGCGAAGCCGATGGAAATCCGTGTTACGGAAATGTGTGAGTAGCAAGAGTTTTAACCCCCAGCAAGAGGTCAAACACGTTCCCGATACCCACGGCCTCAAATCCGTGCTGCAAATCCTAAACAAAAAAGAACGACAGGATCCCCTGCCCCGAAAACCCCAAAAACCCGAAAAACCCTTACTTCTTCGGGACGAGTTTCACCGCCGTCCCGTAGGCCAGGAGTTCCGCCGCACCCCCCATTGTCTGCGACGTCGCAAACCGGATATTCACCACCGCATCGGCCCCGAGGTCGTGCGCGGCATTGGCCATCCGGTTGTAGGCCTCGGTCCGGGCGTCGGCGAGCATGGACGTGTATTCCTCGAGTTCGCCGCCGACAAGGCTCTTGAGCCCTGCAGTGATATCCCTTCCTACGTTCTTCGCCCGTACGGTGTTGCCGGAGACCACGCCGAGAACCTCCCCTGCGGCGTAGCCCGGCACTTCTTCAGTCGTCGTCAGTATCATTGTTCACTCCTTGATTGCTTCGATGGTATCCTCGCGCCCCCGCCAGATGATCAGCGCGAGGCCGATCACGATGAGCGGGATGCCGAAGATAGGAATTAGCAGTGCGAGCACCACGCCGATGAAGGTCAGTGCAATTCCCCAACGTGCCGGATTCCGCATACCTATTCCCTGTGACGGATCAACGGATAATCGTTCGCGTTTTTACCCGGCACCCATACCCAACGCGGTCTGTCCCGGTGTCGCTTTCAGGGTTGAGCAGCTGCAGTAAAGAGGCTGAAGCCACAATATGTACGAAGCGTTAGATGCATTTCGACGTCAAGAAGACCAACATCATCAGGAGTGAAGCGGTTGTATACGATAGAATTAGCGACCAAACTCGCCGACCGGGTTTACGAATACTGGATACGTGCGCCGCAGGTGGCGCAGCACGCACGGGCAGGCCAGTTTATCATCCTGCGCCTGCATGAGAAGGGCGAGCGGATACCGCTCACCATCTCCGCGGTCAGGGGAGACACCGTCCGGGTGATCTTCATGACCGTCGGCAAGACGACCGAGGAGCTTGCGACCCTCGGCGCGGGCGACAGCATCAGCGACGTCGTGGGACCGCTCGGCAAACCGAGCGAGATCGCCGACTACGGCACCTGTTGCGTCATCGGCGGCGGTGTCGGGATCGCGAGCACACCCCTCATCGCAAAGGAACTCAAAGATGCCGGCAACCACGTCATCGGGATCATCGGGGCGCGGAGCGCCGATCTCCTCATCCTGGAGGACGAGATGGAGGAGATCTGTGACGAGCTCTACGTCACGACCGATGACGGGAGCAAGGGCGTGCATGGGTTTGCAGCCGACGTCCTGAAGAAACTGCTCGAGGAGAGGAAGATTGACCGGGTCTGGATCATCGGCCCCGCCATCATGATGAAGGTCACCTCCGGCGTGACGGTGCCCTACGGTGTGAAGACCTACGTCAGCCTCAACCCGATCATGGTCGACGGGACGGGGATGTGCGGCTCCTGCCGGGTGACCGTTGCAGGAGAGACGAAGTTCGCCTGCGTCGACGGCCCCGAGTTCGACGCCCACCAGGTCGATTTCGCCGAACTGATGCAGCGGCAGCGGATCTACACCACGCAGGAGAAGGAGTCGCTCGAGCGGTTCGCGGAGCGCCGGTGCCGGTGCGGCGAAGGGGGCCACCACCATGAGTGACCGGCCGGCCGACGTCCGGATCAAGGACTTTGGGGAGGTCGACTGCGGCCTCTCCGCCGACGAGGCCGTCGCCGAGGCGGAGCGGTGCCTGCAGTGCAAGAAACCCCTCTGCGTCAGCGGCTGCCCGGTCTGCATCGACATCCCTGCGTTCATCGGGCACGTTGCGGAGGGGGACTTCTCCGCGGCCGCACGGGCGCTCAAGGAGCAGAACATGCTCCCGGCCATCTGCGGGCGTGTCTGCCCGCAGGAGACCCAGTGCGAGGGCGTCTGCATCCTCGGCAACAAAGAGACCCCGATCCGGATCGGCGCGCTCGAGCGGTTCGTGGCCGACTGGGAACGGGAGAACGACCCCGCCCTCCCCGATGTGGCAAAGCCGACCGGGAAGCGGGTGGCGGTCGTGGGCTCCGGCCCGGCGGGGTTGACGGCTGCGGCCGAACTCGCCCGCGCCGGCCATGCCGTCACGATCTTCGAGTCGCTCCACGAGGCCGGCGGTGTCCTGACCTACGGCATCCCCGCGTTCCGGCTCCCCAAGGATGTCGTCAAAGCGGAGGTCGAGCAGGTGCTCGCCCTCGGCGCTCGCTTAAAGAAGAACTACCTTGTCGGAAGAAGCGTCGGCGTGGACGAACTCCTCGGCTACGATGCGGTCTTCCTCGCGACCGGGGCGGGGCTTCCCGCGTTCATGTGCATCCCCGGGGAGAACTTAAACGGCGTCTACTCGGCAAACGAGTTCCTGACAAGGGTGAACCTGATGCACGCCGAGGCGTTTCCCGAGTCCGATACGCCGGTCCTGCACGGGGCCCGCGTAGCGGTGATCGGCGGCGGCAACGTCGCGATGGACTCCGCAAGGGTGGCTCGCCGCCTGGGCGCAAAGGTCTCGTTGATCTACCGGCGGGGCGAGGAGGAGATGCCGGCACGGCGGGCCGAGGTCCTGCACGCGAAGGAGGAAGGGATCGAGTTCCTCACCTGCACGAACCCGACCCGGATCCTCGGCGAGCAGTGCGTCACGGGGATCGAGTGCGTGAAGATGTCGCTCTGCGGCATCGACGCAAGCGGCCGCGCATCCCCAAAGCCCATCGAGGGGAGCGAGTTCACTCTCGATGTGGACATGGTTATCCAGGCGATCGGCACGAGCCCGAACCCGCTCCTCGTCTCGCTGATCCCGGGGCTTGAGCGCGGCCGGAGAGGCAACGTCGCCGTCGACGAGAACGGCCGGACGTCCATCCCCCACGTCTACGCCGGCGGGGACATCGCCACCGGCGCAGCGACGGTGATCGAGGCGATGGGCTCGGCGAAGAAGGCGGCCGCGGCGATCGACGCGATGCTGAAGGGAGAGTAACTTTTTTTTTTGGATCGGCCGAGGGTTTCTGCCGGAGTAGTATCGGTTCAACCGATTTTTCGGATGTGCCGTCCGGAGCGCGAGCACCATCAGGTGCGATTGCGCGTTCCCCTCCCGGTTAAGGAGTTTTGGGGCGAACTTTCCGATACACCGGGCAACGTCTGGGTAAATGGGGTTTGAGGATAGAAGTACCTCGCTGGATTCCTTACTCCTGTCCTGCGTTTGCATGAGACTTTCTCCGCGTTGCGTTCCAGTCCCATGCCAGGTACATACCGAGAATCCGATCTCTTTACACGTTTGCCGGTCATTCACAAAAGCACAGCGCTCGATCCTGCTCTGGAGGACGGAGCAGAGAAGAAGGGGTGCTCTATCGGCGAAGTCGGCCGACGAGCCGGTGGGAGAGGGCGCCGAGTTCGATCCCGGCTCCGAACGCTGTTTTCTTGCCGCCGGTGATCGGACTTGTGGTATACGGCAATAAGGAGTTTTCGTCCGGCTCCCCTCCCCGTAAAAGGACCGGTAGTGTTTTTTAGGGAATAGACTGCGTCACCCGGATCAATTCTTCACGGTCAAGCGACCCGCGCACATGGTACGTAGCGTTCCCGGCCGCCGTCCAGACGATCAGCCGTTCCGATTCGGTTTCGTAGATCAGCCCTGTATACCCGTTTATGTCAACGGGTTCCGGCTCATTGTGAACAATCTGATCTTTTGCATGGATATTATACCCGTATTTGCTCCAAGTGACGTCGAGCAGCGTCATATCGGTAGTCCACGATGCGTTCTGTATCGTATCATTACGCGCGTAGCGCAGGGTTTCGCCGATCGTCGTGTAGTGGCCGTAAGTCTCGTTCCAGACGGTGGATATCAGGAGGCCGTAGAGAGTATACTCCTTGGGGATGTACGACGGTGGGGGAAAACTCGTGTATTCGGCGGGGTCCTCCCATTCCTCGATCCTGATGAAGGCTGAATCCCGGAGTGATGGTGCATTATCGGGGGGGAGTTCGGTTATGGCGTCCATTGTGGGTGTAACCCCTGCGGGATCGGTGGCCACGGGCTCGATGCACCCCGCGGTGAGGAGAATAAACGAGAGTATTACCATGACATGGTGAGGTTTCACGTGATTGTTCCCTCCATAAATTAAAAAAATAGATATAGTCTAAGATGAACCACTTCCACTACAGTAGGTGTGTGTATAGATTATACCCGACCCGGTTGAATACGACGTGCTCACATAAGAATCGTGTTGCCGGTCGTAGTACGAGAATACATCTGCCGGTCTGTCCCAGGTACTTCCCTGCCTGCACCATTCATCCATTATCGGCGATGTGCGTGCATCAAAGGAAAAGGTCGAGTCGTCCCAGAGCAATAACTCCGAGGACCCTACACTTCGCTTGATGAATTGACTCGGATCGCTATCATCATCGTAATAATAGTACCCCAGCCATTCTTCGGTTGTCGTATCCTGGAGCCAGATCTCATATTTCCCCAACGTGGAACCACTACCGATCAGTACGTAGTAATTATACTCGTGAGGGAGGGATGATCTGGATACGTCGATATACGGGTCGGGACCCGGATAAATCAGAGAACCTTCGTCATATACTACCGGATATAACTTGATGTTCCCCACTCCGGGAAGGGCATCTTCGTACTCGACAACAATTTCAATTGTGTCAAGGGGTTCCCCTGATGCATCGAAACGGTTTAAATTTATCTCTCTTTCCTGGAAAATCGTGTATCTAGCTCCGGAATTTGAATAGTAGTATGGCCTAATTTTCCCTGTAAGATATGTAACTTCATTTCCTGAATCGGCCCTAAACCTTACTCTGGAGAGGTATTGCTGCCCATCACGTTCCATGTTAACTTCAAGTGAATTAATCACCGCTAGATCGCTATCTGATAATTTGGATCGAGAGCTGCTTGCGGTGTTCTCCGGGTGCTGTCGGTAATAAGTACTGATATCTGTATAATGTGAAAAATATTCCAGCGGGAAACTCAGGTCGATGCAACCAGGGTCTCCATTCAATGCCCTTAACATTGTATCAGGTATTGTTAATACTGCTACAGGGTCATCTTCAGCAATTCCTACCTGTATTAGGTAATCCGGAGATTTTTCTACAGAACAATCCGATTCTCCAAATGCGGAGAAGGGAAGAGATAATTCAACGATTCCGGGGGATTGCAGTCCTACCTGTTTTGTAACATATGCTTCGGATAGGATGATCGTCGTTAGGTCGGATCCTGTCATTGCCGACGCTGGCTCGACACCGCTCCAGTCAAAGAGGGGAGGTTGGACACTATCAACCAATCGAAACGTTGTATTATGGGGTTCTGCCTGGGGGTTGTTCGTTGCACTCACCACTGACACAACACCCGCGCTCACCAGCAACACAGCAAAGAGCGCGGAGAGTGCCCGCATTCCAATCTTTCCATTCATTTGCTTTCCTCCTGTAACGTTCCCGGAGGCAGAAGAGGCACAACCTTAATGTACATGGAATGCGAACTATTCCTTCGCCTTCGGGCAGTGGGGGGGCTCATCCGGTCTTGGACGGATGGGGTGAGCCTCCGCGGTTTTGCGAACGCTGTTTTGAGCATCTGCATATGGGGATAGACCCGGGCCTATATAGCATTTCTCTCACAATCATCTACATGTCCATTGGCCGTTTGTGAAAGTGAGACGATCGATCCGGCGGCAGGGAGCACGGACACAGGAGAGAGGCTATTCTCACGGCAAGGTAGGTAGTGCGGGTATGATGGTTTCCAGCAACTTACTGCCATAGACACCTTGACACCGAAACAGAGGTTGTATAGCACCACTCCGGCCTCACCTTTGGGGGCGGTGAACTAACCCTGCCTTTACAGATGAGGTTTCTCGGCTGTCATCCCCTACTCCAGGCTATCCAGAGGATCGCGCCCAGGATCGGCATGACGACGTAGCCCCCGGCGCCGCAATGGGGATACGCCACGACAACCCCCAGGACAGCCAGGATGTGTTCTGAATTCATTTCGTATTACTCCCATCTTCGGAGTTCGGGCGGCGAAACGAGATGACCGCGCGGAGGAGGATGTAGAAGACGGCGGCGACCAGCACGCACTCGAGGTAGAACCCGAGGAACGTAAACGCGGAAAACACCAGACCATGTGCTAACGAGTCTTCGGCGAGCGGCAGTGCGCTCATGGCGTCGTCAAGAAGCCACCCGAAGATCGGCAGCCTGTCCGCGAGCAGCGGGGGCTCGCCTCTCCAGCGGTGCGGGGTTATGAACAGGGGGAATACCAACGGTGTCATTGCTGCGGCGGTAACGAGCATCGTCTGGATTCGCCCGTGAAACGAGAGGACGCCTGCAACGAGCGGGAACGGTGTCGCAGCCCCCGCAACTGCAAGGATCATGAGCACCAGGAAGAGGGTGAGGAGGGCGTAGAGCGGCATGGGCCCCGGGTGGCCCGAGGCGACGCTGGCGACACATACCCAGACGGCCCACGCGATGACCGCAACGAGCGGCGGGATTGCAAACCGCAGCCGGCTCCGGGAGATAGACTCGTAAAGGCAGGGGAAAGCCGATGTATTCGTATGAGGCATTTATTACTCCATGTCGTTAAACCAGGCATCCGCACAGGGACGTGGGCGTCAAGCCATTTACGTTTTCTGTCCTTTTTCTTTACACGTCCATCGACTGCTTGCAAAAATGAGGCATTCGGTCTCATCCTGAAGGATGCAGGTGCAGGGTAACGGATATTCTCGCGGCAAGGAAGATCGTGCAAGGTACGCCAGTCGATCCGGAGGATGGGTATCTGCTGATCCAGCAGTGTTTACCCCCAGAAGATGAGCCAGACCCCGAATCCTATCAACAGGATCCCGCTTCCCGCTCGAATAACGTCCCTGTACTCCCGTATCCTGCTTGATGAGGCGTATCCACCGAGGACTCCGACGCCGAGAAACGGCGTGAGCACCCCGGCTCCGAAGACCAGCAGGAGCGATAAATCCTGTACGGTGCCGTCGATCAGGATTCTGCTCAGCAGGACGAGGAGCATCGGTGCGGCGCACGGGGCCTTGACGATTGAAAATATCATGCCCAGAATGAACAACCCGGCAAGCGTGGTTGCATGCTTCCGTATGGATGACTTAACGTAGTCGTCCGCGGAGATCGGGAGTTTTATCAACCCAAGCAGGTTCACCCCGGTGAGTATCGTGATCAGTCCTGCCGCGACGGCGAGGTACGGACCGAAACCACCAAGGGACATCCCTGCCAGCAGGAAGCAGCACCCCAGGACGATATACGCGGCTACCAGCCCCAGACCGAATATTACAGAGTTCAGGAGACTGCTTCTCAGCCCTTTGCCCGACCCGGTGACGTACACCAGTATGAATCCGAGTATTGCCATCAGGCAGGGTGAGAACCCGGAGAAAAGGCCCAGGGAGAATGCAAACGGGATATTCCAGTTAATCGGCGGCGAGTTCTCCTGCGGCTCAGCACCGGCAAGGGACTGCTCGATCGCCGCCCTGAGGTTCTCGTCGGTGATCTCCTCTTTGGGAATTGTGACGGTGCCGTTCACGACTACGGCCGGGACTTCGAGAAATGCGTACGCGTTCCATCGCTCCCAACTGTCCACAGTCTCGACGTCGATCCATTCGATCGTGAGGGCGCCGTCGTAGGTGCTTTCCAGGTCCGCAATCAGCGGATCAGTCAGTTTGCAGTCCGGGCACCGGTCCATGTGGTAGTATTCGAGGGGGATCGTTGAGGCCGCGACTGCAGGAATGCACAGAGTGCATGCGATGAGCAGAGCGGCAAGCACCTGCACTGCCTTTACGGTCATGAGCCCTCTACCTCTCACAGGGGTGCGCAGAACACATCGATCACTCTGCTGGTCATCCATCAGCCATCAATCCGCTCCCTCCGGTGCGCGCCGTCGTTCCCAGATATAGAGGATGGGAAAAGCAACGATACCAACAAGCGCGATTGCCTGGAGGAGGGGGAGAACGGGGTACCCCAGTACCAGGTAGCGCAGAAGGACGATCCCAGTTGCTCCGAGGTAGAAGATGGCCGATCGTGCGAAGGTGATGTGGCGCTCCCCACCATCAATGAAGACGATGCGCGTCAGAAGCAGGCCGAGGATGACAAGGACAGGGAGCCAGAATATCTGGTTGATGGAGTATGCAAGGGACGCATAGCTATAGATCAGGAAGATCGTGACAAGAAGGGCGGCGTCGGTCATCTTCTCAACGATGCCTCTTCTCCGTGCTGTCTTCTTTTCTCCGCGCTTCCCCAGTCGAAACGCATGACGAAGGATATTCGCGGGATTGGGGTCGGTCAGGCCTTCTTTTCGTCTATACCACACCATAACGCAGGCGACTATTGCAGCGATCATCAATGGCAGGGGTAAGAGCAAAAAAGCTGGCAATGGGAGGTAGTCTGTTGTGATGATGTAAGCGATGACGATAAGCGAGATTCCAAAGGTTGCAACTGAACGCCACAACTCTTCTTTGGCAATAGTATCAATCTTCATGCGTACACCACCGATGCGCCATCGGGAATCGTGAACGTGAACTCATCATCATTTATCACGCAATTCATTGAGTAATTTCGATATTCCAGGGTTAGCACCAGATTGCCCTTATCGTAACTCTGCAGTTTTAACGGGGTCATATTTTTGGAGTCGATCCACAATACGTACTCTTTTGTGTTGTCCTCGCGGTCCAACTCGTGAGGAGTCAGTTTTACTTTATAGACCGGAATTGAGTTGATTGATTCTATCCCTTGTTCCTCTACCGTGTAATTTTTAGTAATGTTGTCGGTCAGTAATGTGTAGATCGCAGGCGCTGGTCTCTTTTCAGATGGTGTCAAGTGTCTTACGAGCACATTATTTTTCTCCGGATCATAGATCCAGACGACATCTCCATTTGAAACGATCTTCAAGCGTGTAAAAGAGTCACTTTTTTCAATCTTTCGGCTCTGTTGAAACCCTCTAGTCGAGGGTCGGCTCCATCTGAGGGGAAAGATCTATAAAACCGTTGCTCCTTGTGTTAATGACGAAACCAACAACAAGGAGCAGAGTTAGTGTCGACGAATGGCTA
>NZ_VCYI01000019.1 GCF_030464365.1 Methanoculleus methanifontis
GGTTCTTCAGCTGGATTGAAGCATTTAAGAAGATTACTCCCAGATATGAACGCTATGAGACCTCATTCATGGGACTGATTCACCTGGCATGCAGCGTCATGATTGCGAGAGTATTGGGATGACCTCATACCCTGATGACAGAGCATAAGGATTATACGAAGATCACGCAGGAATATTACGACGGTATAGCGCACGAAATGTATGTAGAATGCTGGGGAGGGGAGAACCACCACCTCGGTATTTTTGACGAGACAGATGATTTTTATCAGGCAGGGCGCAAATCCAACGAACACCTGTTGAGCTTTCTTGATACCATCCCGGGATGCAAGATCCTGGATCTTGGAAGCGGCCTCTGCGGGCTGCCCCGGTTCATTGCCCGGCGTACCGGCTGCCATGTAACAGCCCTGGACCTCTCCCGGAGGGAGAACGCATACGCAGTAGCAAAAAACCGTGAAGAAGGGCTGGATCACCTCATCACAGTGGTGGAGGGAAGTTACAACGACATGTCCTTTGAGGACGGGGCGTTTGATGTCCTGGTCAGCCAGGATGCGATGCTGCACAGTCCTGACAAGAAAGCGCTCTTGAAGGGGTGTGCCCGTGTCCTGAAAAAAGGCGGGCAGTTTGTCTTTTCCGATGTGCTACAGATGCCTTCGATTACGCCAGCGGAGGCAGAAGTAATCAATGAGAGGGTGAATGCGCCCTATCTGGCAACATTTGATTTCTATGAAGAGCAGTTGCGTCGTGCAGGTTTAACTGTCGAGAATATCGTCGATTTAGGGAATGTCAATCTGGGGAAGTCGTACCAGGCAGCACATGATAACCTGATGAACAAAAAGGAATACCTGATGGAAGAGAGAAATGTGCCGGAGGAATGGATTGATAATTACTTGAACAGTCTTCGTTTCTGGGTAGAGAAGGCCTTTGAAAACAAACTGGGCTGGGGCCTCTTTGCGGCCAGGCGGCTTTAGGATCAATCACGATCGTGCACCACTCTTTCACATATCACCGGTCGCCGGGGCATGCGTTCAAATGTCCCCGGCCTGTACACACCACATATTTTTTGATACGGCACACGTGAATAATCAGAGATACGCCAATTGCGGAAATAAAGCAGGAGAGGCGATATTGACGTTGAGGATAAGGCCATAACGGCCGGTGAAACAAGCGGACACGGCGAAACGTGAAGTATACCCGAAAAAACGCCTTTTTCAAAAAGAGCTCATGTCGTGACGTTTGAGAGCCTCAGGCGAGATTCGAACTCGCGACCTCGTCCTTACCAAGGACGCGCTCTACCGGCTGAGCCACTGAGGCGTGACGCACCAATTATGTTGGAGGTTTACCCTATAAAAGGTTACGGCTGGAACCGGGGAAAGAACCTGGCATGACCGCTCTTATTCGCCCCGGCCGGCGGCGTCGATCGCCTCCAGCGCGGATATGCTGGCGGTCACCCCTTCGAAGGTCTCCACCTCGACGATCGGGGTGGCGCCGCTCCTCCGGACAGCCTCCATCACGGCCGAAAAGTCGATCGTCCCGTCCCCGACCGGCGAATGCGTGTCTTCGATGCCTTTGTTGTCATGCAGGTGGAAGTGCGCCGCCGGGTGGGTGAGGAAGCAGTCCAGGCACCCGTTCAGGTTCGCGTGGCCGACGTCGAGCGCGAGACCGATCCCGTCGATGAGCGGCAGGTCGTCGCAGGTGCGCAGGAAGAAGTACTCCCAGTTCCCCATGTTCTCCACAAAGAACGTGACCGAGAGGTCTTCTGCCGCCCTGGTCAGTTCGGAGAGCGACCGACGGAACCGTTCCACCGCCTGCTCCCGCTCCTCGACCCACGCATAGTAGCCCGGGTGGATGACCACGCCCGCCCCGACCTCGGCGGCGACGGCGAAGGTCTGCGTCAGGACCTCGACGCTTGCCCGCCGGATCGGCTCGAGGAGGCTTGCGATGTTGACACCCCGGGACGGCGCGTGGATGAAATAACGGTACGAATAACTTTCGAGCGGCTCCGCACTCTCCAGGTAGTGCAGGCCGTCGTCCATCACCTCCACGCAATCGGTGATGGGAGCGAGTCGCTCAAGCGCAAAGGAGAGCGGCTCATGGTGAAGACAGTAGGTGGAGACGCCGAACATACAGAATGTTCCGACCGGGACGATTAAATAGGTTCGGAATAGGCACCTCCCGGCGTATTGCCGCCTCATCCCCTGATCGGACCGGATCGCCCCGGCCGTGCCGCCCGTGCCCGGCACGAGGCAGCCTTCCAGTGAAAAAAAGCACCTACCCACATGGTTTATACAACCAACACCACATATGAATAATCATGGCTGATGGCTTCATCCCGGAGGTTGTTGTCTCGAATCGGCTTGAAAAAGAAAAGGCCGAGATCTTCTCCTACATAGAGTCCAATGCCGAAGCCATCGACGAGAACTTCCCCATCTTCTTCGGGAACGTCGTCATGCTCCTCGACCGTGCGGGTGTCCCCATCACCGACGCGGTCTACGACGAGTTCATCGACGCAATCGTATTCCGGGTCTTCGAGGTCAGCAAGCGGGCCGGGGACGTGAAGTTCCTTAACCGTGCCTGCGAGATCGCCTGCGGGATGAAACGCAAAAAAGAGCGCAAAGCAGGTGTCTACCTTGCCGCCGCCGTCAAACTGATGAAGATAGGGATGCCGCTTGCGGCGACCATCTTCCTCCAGCCCTACCGCAAGCACGACGCTGCCGTAGGGTGCTGGTACGCCTACTGCTCCTACATGCTCTACAAAGAAGGCTCCACCGAACCCGGCTACTCTGCCGCCGAACGGTGGAACTACCTGAAAGCCGCGCGCCAGTACATGGAGGAACTCGGGCAGCTGCAGCCGGGGCTGCAACGACTGGTCCGGGGCGAACTCGAACAGGACACGTGGCTTGCCGAGCCGTTCTGGGTGATGATCTTCCTTGCGACCGAGTGGATTCCCGAGAACCGCTGGTTCCTGGAGATCGGGATCACACGGGGCAAGCAGGAGAAGAACGAAGTAGCCCTGGTCAAGATGCTCCAGATCGGCCTCATCCGGTTCCCCGATGAGATGTTCTTCTACCGGGAAGCCTACCAGCTCAAGTTCGAGCAGGGCGACCTTGCCAATGCCATGGGTCTCATCCATGACCTGATCCAGAGGTTCCCCAACGACCTCGAACCGGTATACTACGGCCTCCGAACCGCCCTCTATCTCCCTCAGGAGGGAGAGTTCAACAGGTTCCGTAAAACTGCCGAACACCTGAAGATGCCGGGTCACGTCCTCTGCCTCATCGACTATGCCTACGCCTTCCTCCGGGGGAAGCGGGGGCAGGCGGCCCTCTGCCTCGATGAGTTCCGCAGGAAATACCCTTCGTTGAACTACTACTCCGACATGCTCCGGTTCGTCACCGCCGACATCCCCGCGACCGAGAGGGGCGTCAACGCGGCGGTCTTCATCTCGGTCGACCATTTCTGCAAGAAGATGCTCAAGATCGGCGACACCTGAGGGTGCCGCGATAAGCAGCCTGATAGCCCATCGCGTCGGATAGTACCCCGGACAACCCTATGGCATACCGTTACCTCTTCGGCCCGGTTCCCTCCCGGCGGCTGGGCATCTCGCTCGGGATCGACCTGGTGCCGCACAAGACCTGCACCTTCGACTGCGTCTACTGCGAGTGCGGGCGGACGACCGACCTCACCCGCGAGCGGCGCGAGTATGTCCCGACCGACCGGGTCATCGCGGAACTCGACGACTTCCTCGCGAAGGGCCCGGAACTGGACTACATCACGTTCGCTGGGTCAGGGGAACCGACGCTTCACTCGGGCATCGGCGAGATCATCTCCTTCATCAAAGACCGGTATCCCCGCTACCGGGTCGCGGTGCTGACCAACAGCGCGCTCCTCACCGACCCGGCAGTCCGGGCAGCCCTCATGCCCGCGGACCTCGTGGTGCCGTCGCTCGACGCTGTCTCCGAAGAAGCCTTCGTGCGGATCAACCGTCCCTATTCAGGCATCACCGCAGAGCAGGTGCTCGCGGGGCTGCTCGACTTCGTCTCCGAGTATCCCGGCGAGGTCCGGCTTGAGATCTTCATCGTCCCGGGCATAAACGACACCGAGGAAGAGATCCGGCTCCTGAAAGACGCCGTCGCGGCAGTCAACCCCGACTGCGTCCAGTTAAATACCCTCGATAGGCCCGGCACTGATATCCGGGTAAGGCCGGCGTCCATCGGGGCGCTCGAACGGATTGCGGTGGTGTTCGGCGGAAAGACGGAGGTGATCGGGGCGGCCTGCACGGACAGAACGCTGCCGCCGGAGAGCGAGGATGTCGCAGAAACGATCCTCGCGACCATCCGCCGGAGGCCCTGCACGCCCGCTGACCTCGCGACACTCCTCGGCATCCGCCCGGCCGAGGTTGCGAAACACCTCAGGGTCCTCGAGTCCGGCGGGCAGATCGAGCCGGTGCAGGAGGAGAGGGGCGTATTCTACCGGCCTGTCTGAGATCGCCCGATACAGCTACCGGCATAAATATGCCGTACCGGCAAAAGATACATATGAGGATTCATGGCGGTTGGTAAGGATATACTCAAAACACTGCACACCCTCGTCGACCGGGATATCACGCTGATGCATATCTGCGGCACCCACGAGGCGGCGATCGCGCGTGCCGGGCTCCGGAGCGTCCTTCCCCCGGGCCTCAAGATCGTGATGGGACCGGGCTGCCCGGTCTGCATCACGCCCCAGGGCGAGATTGACGCCGCGCTCGACCTGGTGGAGCGGGACTGCACCATCGCCACCTACGGCGACCTGCTGCGGGTTCCCGGGACGAAGGGATCGCTCGAGTCAAGCGGTGGGGACGTCCGGGTGGTGCAGGGCGTCCACAAGGCAGTGGAGATCGCCCGGAGGGAACCGGACCGGGAGGTCGTCTTCATATCGGTCGGGTTCGAGACCACCGCACCGACGGTCGCCACCACGATCCTCTCCCGCCCGCCGGAGAACTTCTCGATCCTCTCATGCCACCGGCTCGTCCCGCCCGCGATGGCATGGCTCCTCGCCCAGGGGGAGGCGTCGCTCGACGGGTTCCTCCTCCCGGGCCACGTCTGCGCGGTAATGGGCTACGAGGAGTACGAGCGGTTCCCCGCCCCGCAGGTCGTCGCGGGGTTCGAGCCCGAGGATATCCTTCTCGCCCTCTTGATGGCGGTGCAGCAGGTCCGCGAAGGCGCGCACCGGGTCGAGAACGCCTACCCGCGCGTGGTCACCCGGGAAGGGAATGTCAAGGCGAAGAACCTGATGTACGAGGTCTTCGAGCCGTTCGACGTCGAATGGCGCGGATTCCCGGTGATCCCGGCCTCCGGCCTCCGCCTGAAGCCGGAGTTCGAGGGCTACGACGCCCAGAAAAAGTTCGATATCGAGATCCGGCACGTGGACAAGCATTCCGCCTGCATCTGCGACAAGGTGCTGCGCGGCATCGCCCGGCCTTCCGACTGCAAGCTCTTCGGGAAGGTCTGCACCCCGCGCACCCCCGTTGGCCCCTGCATGGTCAGCCACGAAGGGGCGTGCAAGATCTGGCATCTCTACGAATCGCGGAGGGCATGAAACCCTCCTCTCCGCTGGCCTTTTATACCATACACGACAACATAATATGGCAGTCTCGGTAGGGTAGTGGATATCCTGAAAGCCTCCGGAGCTTTCGACCCGGGTTCGAATCCCGGCCGGGGCGTACTTGTTTTTGTTCAAGTTATGAAACCCTTGTTTCCAAAACGGCTTGTTTTCCGGGTATAAACAGATGTCTGATTCCTGAAAACAGTAGCGGGGAGAAGATCATCACCGATACTTGAGCGGGCACTCGCCGTACTCCACCCGCCGTCCCGGATCACTATGTATTTGTGAAGCCGCTGCCAATACCATCAATCCACGAAACCATATTGCAGGACAGCACATGCTCACGAACGAAGAAGAACGGGTGAGGATTTATTCGATGGGAGATGTCCCAACACGATCGCATGAGGTGACGCCTTCCACCCCGCTGGACGAACTCAATCTCAACTGGACCGAGAAAGATCTTCCCGAACGGGAGCGCACAAAACACGTCCACCGCCTTCACCCGTACCTCGGCAAATATATTCCGCAACTCGTCGAGGTCTTCCTGAGAAAATACTTCTCTGCCGGCCAGACGATCATCGATCCGTTCTGCGGCTCCGGAACTACGCTGGTTCAGGCCAACGAGCTCGGCATCAACGCAATCGGCTATGACATCTCTGCCTTCAACGTCCTTCTCTCACGGGCAAAGACCGCCGAGTACGACGTTCCAGCGGTGCAGAGAGAAATCCTGGACATCCTGGATAAGGTGAAAGCGGCGACGCAGATCGATTCAGGGCAGCGGAGGCTCTGGATGGAATGCACGAAAAAGCCGTACCTCTCCGCTGACGATAACGAATACTTAGAGCGTTGGTTCGCGCCACAGGCGCTTGAGGAACTGCTTACCTACCGCTACTACATCGAGGCTGGTGAGTATGAATACGCGGATCTCCTGCAGATCATCCTCTGCCGATCCGCACGATCCGCACGGTTAACGACGCATTTTGATCTGGACTTTCCCAGAGAACCCGTGACTGAACCGTATTACTGCTATAAGCATAGGAAGACCTGCCAGCCGATCCGGGAAGCGTTCAAGTTCCTCAAACGCTACAGCAACGATACGATCAAACGGATCACCGCATTTGCAGCCGCGCGAACCGGAGCACGTGTAGAAGTCTATCACGAAGACTGCCGCACAGTTGATTTTCCTGAGGCTCACGGCGTCGTTACCAGCCCTCCTTATGTCGGGTTGATCGACTATCACGAGCAGCACGCCTACGCGTACCATCTCCTCGGACTTGAAGACAAACGGGCAAAGGAGATAGGGCCTGCTGCGAATGGAAAGAGCAAAAACGCGAAAGAAGCCTACCAGAAGGACATTGCAGAGGTCTTCCAGCGAATTCTCCGAACGATGCATCCTGACGGCCGTCTGATCGTCGTCGCAAACGACCAGGAAAACCTCTACGGCGAGATTGCAGACTCTCTGGATGTCGAGGTTGAGAATATCATCCAGCGCCACGTGAACCGGAGAACAGGCAGGCGTTCAACCAGGTTCTATGAAGCGATCTTTATATGGCGGAAACTGTGATGCGCTGGTGTGGAGAGTATGCCTGACCGTCAACGAATGAAAACACCATCCAGCAGGTAGTTCAGGAGACAGTGTCATGGAAAGAGTCCTCTTCTCAGATCCATTTGTAAAGGAAACACACCACTCAAAAAAGCCTCTCTACGCAGCACTCGTCCCTGATGAAATATTCAAGGGATCGCATTTTGAGCGACGATTCGTCACGTCCTTCGGCAAAGTCCGGGAGAAACTGGCGGTCGTTGCAGCAACAGAGGGGCTTGGATACGGCACGATGGGTCACCGCATTGACGGATAAGCGTGCATCAGATATCTTCCTGTTTCCGGTTCGAGAAATGGAAAAAGACCTCCTCAGAGGGCTCTACACCCTCCCCGTGTCTTCGCAAAAACTGCCTGACGTTCGCTGACTCGACCCATCCCCGGTCGAGCTCGGCGACAAGGTCGTCGATCCGGCGCGCTTGTTCGAGGATCCTCTTTGCAAACGGATCGTCGATCATCTCCGCATACCCGACGATCACCTGCAGGGGATTCCTGATATGGTCCCCGAGAATGGCAAACTGCTCGATGTTCTTCCCGAGCTGTGCATAGGTCTCCCGTTTCATCTGCTCGTTGAGGATGCGGTCGGTGATATCCATCACGATCAGCATGATGCAGAGCGGCTGCCCGGCATCGTTCTGGACGACGCTGCCCGAGATCTGGATGTGGAACGGAGAGCCGTTGCTCCGCAGCCCGACCGTCTCCTGCACGATCGCAGGGTTGGCGAGGAGGTGGACGGTAACCTTCTCCCCGACGGTAGGGTCCGCGAAGAACGCCTCCAGGTTTCTCCCCGCGATCGCGTCAGCCCGCTCGTAGCCGAACATCGCGGCACAACTCCGGTTGGCATACATGACCGCCCCGGTGAGATCGGCGATGAGGATGCCGTTCGTCGACGATTCAAGAGCGCTCTCCTTTATCCTGAGTTCCCGCTCGGTACGGATCCGGTCGGTGATGTCCCGCGCAACCGCGACGACGTACTGTTCGGCGCCGAAGGTGACCGACCGGACGGTGATCTCCATCGGGATCTCCGTTCCACTCCGCGATACGAGCGGCGCGGTAAAGGTCTGCCCGGGTTTGGAGAGCTGATCGCCGCTCTTCTGGACGAATTCAACAAGCCATGCCTTCTGTTGCGGGGAGATCAGGTCAATAAACGGTTTTGCCAGCAGTTCTTCCCTTGAGTAGCCCAGATACTGCCTCGCCGATGCGTTGATGTCCGCAAGTTTCCCGGTATCTGCACGGATCAGGAATATCGCGTCGTACGTCTGGTCGAGCAGCGCCCGGAACCGTTCGAGCTCGGCAAGCCGACTCTGCAGCTCGGGATAGTAACTCTTGTGCAGGGACGTCTCTCCGAGGCCGATGATCTTCTCGCGGAGCGCATCCCGGTCTTCGGGGGATTCAGAATGCATACATATAAATCCGTTCGATATCTTCGCAGGTGAAGTTACGCGGGTTGGTTACCATGCAGGGATCGTTGTACGCCGCTTCGGCAAGGGCGGGAATCGCATCCTCCCGGACGCCGACTGCAGCGAGGGTCTCGGTGACCCCGAGCGCCCTCCGAAACGCCGCCACCTTCTCCGCCGGGGTCGCCCCTCCTCTTCCGATGATCGCACCAATCCGGTTGTACCGCTCGGGTTCAGCCTCGTAGTTGGCCGCCATCACGTGCTCAAGGAGCAGCGCGTTGCACCGCCCGTGCACAAGGTCGTAGGCGCCCCCGAGGCTGTGCGCCATCGCGTGCGCGGCCCCGACGCTTGCGTTCGAGAACGCAAGTCCGGCATGAAGGCTGGCAAGGAGGGTCGAGAAGCGCAGGTTCAGGTTGTCGGGCTCCTCCAGAACCGCAGGCAGTGTGCTCGTGATGAGCCGTATCGCCTCGAGGGCATGCACGTCGGTCATCGGGGAACTGGCGTTCGAGACGTAGGTCTCGACCGCGTGGCTGAGGGTATCTATGCCGGAATCCACGGTCAGGTCCCGGGACATCGTCGTCAGCGGTTCGGGATCGAGCAGGGAGATGTCGGGGACCACCGCTTTCGAGACGATGCCAATCTTCCGCTTTCTCTCTTCGTCCGTGATGATGGCGAACTGGGAGACGTCGGCAGAACTCCCGGCGGTCGTTGGGATGCAGATAAGCGGCGGCGCCGGCACCGGCACCCGGTCGACGCCCTCGAACGTGCGGATGTCCCGCATGTTTGAGCTTGCTATCCCGATCCCCTTGGCGCAGTCCATCGGGCTGCCGCCGCCGACGGCGACGATGCCGTTGCACTCCTCAGCGAGGTATGTCTCCATACCTGCCATCACCTGCCGGGAGCGGGGATTTACGGAGATGGAGTCGAAGACGGTGAACGACACCCCTGCTTCGACCAGGCTCTCCCCGACGGCCCCGGCCCAGCCTGCGGCCCGGACTCCCGGATCGGTGACGAGGAGCACCTGTTTCATCCCGAAGTTGCGGGCATACCGTCCTGCAAGCTGCAGTGCCCCGTGTCCGCAGATAAATTCAGGAACTACGAACTTTCTTAAGTCGAGCTGGCTTCTCTGGATCATGACTCAATACAATCTCCCGATCATGATTCAGCCAGAGTATTCCGGCAATCAAAGAGACTTTTACTTATTGTTACAGAGTCGAATCCATATATATCTGGCGAATAGTCGCAATCGCGTTATATACGTTCTGTAATTGCTACCGCTAATCTTAGACCTTTAGTTGCATTCCGCACCAATTATGGGCATATTGCGCGAAAATCTCTGCGTCGTCCCGACCGAAAAATGAATAAATGGTGTCACTCGACAGCCGCAAGACTGACCCCAAAACACTCCATGCAGAGGAGATCCAGGTCGTCCTCTGCCGTATCGCAGACAATTGCCGGGTACTGCCGGACGATCCTGAAAACGGCGGCATCGCCGGGGATGGTCGGGTCCATCGGGGTGTCGACATTCTTCTGGATGACAAGGCGTGCCGGGTCGAGGTTCGCGGCGTAGTAGTCCTTGAACGCCGACCGGTCCTCCTCGGGGATGGCGACCCAGTCGGCAATATCGGCCGCCGTCACGTCGTTTGGAACCCAACCGTAGCCGGGCAGGTAGTATTCCGCCCAGAAGTGGGCGCCGGGCGTCTCGGAAAGAAGCATCTGGTAGCCGCCGATGGCGCGGGCGGGGATGCCGAGCGACCGGCAGAGCGCAGCAAAGAGCATGCTCTGGGTGCCGCAGTCGCCGTGGCCGGTCTCGAACATGTAGGTCGACTCGGCGACCTTCGGCTCGCGGGTGTCGAGCGAGTAGTGCGGGACGTGGCTGTAGGGATAGGTCTCGATGATGTGGTGGTAGATCATCTGCGCCTGCAGGTGCGGGTTCGTCTCGTTCGCGACTATCTCCCGCGCTTTCTCCCGGATCGCGTCCGTAACCTCGATGTTCCTCTCCGATGCCGTGTAGAGCAGGTACCCGGGATCGCTCGTGTCGTACTCCCCGACCATTGCCGGGTCGATGTCGTCGAAAACCTGCTCGTAGGAGGTGAATGCGATATCCGCCGAAAGGACGAGGTTCCCGTTGACCGCCCCGGCCGGGATCTCGTAGTAGACGTAGCCGATAGAGCCGGTGGTGACCGGGCCGGCGACGATGAAGTCGGGGCACGAGAGGTTCGTGACGGTGACGTTCCTCTGCGCGTCTGTATCGACCGGGAGCGGGAACCAGATCTTTAAGACACCCGCCGAGGGGAGCGCTTCGAACGGGATATCGAGCCGTTCGACCCCTGCATAGCGCACCGGGTTCACGTACGGGCCGTGCTCCGAACGGTTCTCAGACAGGGCGTATCGGGCGATGTAGTCGAAGTCGAGATGCCTCTCGTTTTGCTTTTGCATCTCGCCCGGGTGCGCGTAGAGGTAGTTGCCGGCAACGTCGTAGAAGTAGAGCGTCTCGTTCTCCGAGACAAGTTTCTGGGCGCGGTTCTCCAGCCAATCGGTTATCGCGGCATCGGTGATCCCGGGAACCTTCTCCCGCAGCGCTGCCTCTGCGGCCGCAGCGTCGAGCGGATACTCTATATACGTCCTGTTCGCCCGGAAGATCGCATCCCGTGCGGCCTTTGCCTCGTCCGGGTCGCCGGCGTCTGTGTAGAGGGCACAGGCCTCCGCGAAGCGTTCTTCGGCAACGCGATAGTTGGCGGCTCCATATTCGGCGAGCCCCCGGGCGTAGGCCTCGTCGGCCGGCGAAGGAGCGGCGGAACCGGCCTTTTCCTCCGTTGCGGCAGTGCATCCTGCCGCAAAGATGAGAAGAAGGGCGAATACAGCCGCAGAAATGGTGATCGCAGTGGATCTCATAGTAAAGAGAACATGCGGATTGTAGAAAAATTTTTTCTTTTTCGAACCTTTTTCCCGGGATTTTCGCCGATTTTAGGGATCTAAACGGCCCCCCTCGAAAAAACCGGAAGTCAGGCCGGAAGGATGGCCGTTGCAGCCATTCTACATCGGTGGCTGCGCCTCCGGGATGGCCGGAGTCTCCGGCTCCTCCTGCGCCGCCTTTTTTAGCGTGAACCGGAACGCCGCCCCCTCCTCCGTGGCGCCCGGCACACGGTCTTCCACCCGGATGCTCCCCCCGTAGCGGGTAACAAGCATCCGCACGATGTACAGCCCGAGACCCTTGCCGCTCTTCGAACTCACCCCCTTTCGGAACCGCGAGAAGAGGGTGGGCTTTACGTCGTCGGGTATGCCGGGCCCCGTGTCCTCGACCGAGACCAGCACCTCGCCGTCCATGTCCTCGACCCGGATCGCGACCGTGACATCGGGTCCCCCGAACTTGATGCTGTTGCCGACGAGGTTCGTGAAGACCTCGGGGAGGAGGTCGTCGGCGAGGACCGTGACCGGCTTCCCGTCATACCGGATATCGGTCTCGCGGTGCTGCCGGATCTCGGCCCGGATCACCGCGTCGAGATCGACGGGCCTCAAGGGCGGGGTCAGCGAGCGGAGACGCCGGATCGTCGAGACGTTCTGGATGATCTCGATGCTCTGGCTGACGGCCGACCGGACCTTCTGTATCATCTCCCGGTTCGTGCCTTCCAGGTCTTCGGCGAGGATTTCGCTGTATCCGAGCGCTATAGCGTTGGCATTGTTGATGTCGTGAACCATGATGTCGAGATACAGGTTCGCCACCTCGTTCGCCGCGAGGAGGGCCTCTTCAGTCTCTTTGCGGTCGGTGATGTCCGTGAACGTGACCACCGCCATAAAGGGGCTGCCGCCCGCGCCGCGAACGAGGGTGCCGCCGTAGTTGAATACACGCTGCCGGTCGGTTCCGATGCGCCGGGTGCGCACCTCTACATCCCGGATCTGCTCTCCGCGCAGAACGCGGGAGAGCGGCCACTTTTCCACCGGGAGGACGGTGCCGTCCACCGTTGTGAACTCGAAGAGATTACCAAACTCGCTCACGCTCCCGGGAGCGTCCTTTAGACCGAACAGCCCGAAGAATTCTCTTGCGGCACGGTTCCACTGAAGCGGGTTGCCGTCGAGGTCAAAGACGCCCAGCCCTTCGTTCAGGTTCTCGACGATCGTGCGAAGCTGGGCCTCGCGGTTCTGGAGCGCCTCCTGTGCCCGGATCCGCTCGGTGATATCCTTCCCCGACCCGAGAACCCCGGTGATACGGCCGCCGGCGTCCCGCAGGACGGCCTCTTTCCAGATGAGGGTGCGCTCGTCGCCGTCTTTCGTCACGATGACGATCTCGTCCGTTGGCGATGCGGTAGCGGCGCCGGAGATCATACGGGCGAATGCCTGCCGGGCATCCTCCCGGTTGCGCTCCGGGATGGCCACGTCGAACCAGTTCTTCCCGAGCAGTTCGTCCTCCCGGTATCCCAGGAGCTCGCAGCCGCGGCGGTTGACGAGGCCGATGGTCTGGTCCGCGTTGATCACGACCAGCAGGACGGCGGCCACGTCCAGGTAGCCCTGCGCCCGGTCACGCTCCCGCTCGGTGTCCTTCTGCTGCCTCTTCAGCTGCTCGGAGAGCCAGGCGATGACGATCGCGACCACGACGAACATCACCGCACGCCCGTAGTCATTGACGGTTCCGACGTCGATCCTGAGGAGGAAGTGGCTGATCAGGACCAGACCGCCGAGGAAGAAGGCCACGCTGATGCCCCTTCTCCCCCACCAGAGGGCGGCGAGGTGATGGGTATGTAGAAGAAATGGGAGAAGACCGCTCCTACCGAGAGGATTGCATGAAAGTAGTAGGTCAGGACGATCGATATCCCGAGCAGGATGCCGACGATGAATATGCGGATGGTCTCGGGCAGTGGTGCCATAGAAGGACGCCTCCCGTGCAGATCCAATTTTTTATCTAACTTGCAATAAAAGCCACCGAATATATTCTGGGCTGTGGTTTCCTGGGATGCTTTTCAGTTTTCGGATATCTGCTCGTTGCCTTTGGGCTCCTGGGACCTGCCGTCAGGCTCAATCATGAGGATGCCGGGAGATCGTGCAGGGGCGCGTTCCTGCTGGGAGCCGCGAAAACTGTGTGTTTAGAACGAAGATTCCGGATATCTCCTGAAAATCACGTTCGATCTCGTATTTCTTCCGTTATAATAGAGAAAGATATATCCCTCAGAAGAGAATTTACTAATGAAAGCGGAGGCTTTTATGCAAAACGCTGTACGCAACCTTCTGGTCTTTTCTCTCATCGCCTGCTTCCTTCTTGTCCTTCCTTCGAGTGCTCAGCCGCCCGTAGGCGGGGACAACGGATGGTATGCGGTCAACTGTAATGTGAATGGAGCCGACGTCTACTTCGACGACGAATTCAAGGGCACGATCGAGGACAGCGTGCTCTACGTCCCGGTCTACACCACTGGTGCACCCTACCAGACGTTCCGTGTGGAAAAGGACGGGTACGCAACCCACTACGGGGACGTAACCTCGGTTCCGGGCAAGGGAGAGGTCTTCGACCTCTACGCGACCCTGAACCCCGCCGCGCCTCCCGCCCCGATCGGAGGCGACGTCGGCTGGTACACTGTCCACGCCAACGTTGACGGGGCAACCGTCCAGTTCGACAACGAGGTCAAGGGCACCACCAGCCAGGGTGTCCTCACCGTGCAGGTCTACGTGACCGGGACACCCTACCAGACCTACACCGTGACCAAAGAGGGCTACCTGCCCTACACGGCGGCCATCAACCAATATCCCGCCGCAGGGGAGACCGTCGACCTCCACGCGGACCTGAGCACCGCGCCCCCCACGCAGCAGGCGCCCCTCTCGCCGGCCCTTGCCGGCGCCGCCCTGCTGATCGCCGGGCTGGTGCTGGTTGCGGGGAGAAAGAACTAACCCTCACTCTTTTTTCGTAACTTCTGCCCGGCGGACACTTGTAAAAAAGGTGGAGCCGCCGTCAGGCCGCCCCGGCCGACTCCTCCGTATCCGCAGTCACCTCGTGGCGGTCGAGCGCCCACCCGACCAGCAGCGCGGCCGCCGAGAGGGGGAGGGCGATGACGAGCGGGTCCACGTCCTGCCACGGGGCGGAGAGGACCGCCGGCACGCCGAAGAGGAGGTTGGAGAGCCCGAGCGCCGCCGACTCCTTGACGTGCACGAAGGCCGTCCACGCGAACCAGGCCGCCGTTCCGGTGGCGAGACTCATCTTCGCCGCCCGGAGCGACGGCCTGCTGCTGTACATGGCGTGGGCGTAGGTCGGCAGGAACGCCGATGCACAGAGGCCCATGAACATCGCCGTTGCCCGGGCGATGATGCTGCCGGGCATGATGAAGGCGAGAACGATGCTCACGACGATCATGGTGACGGTCGCCAGCCGGATCGGCCGCATCGTCGCCTTCTCCGTTCCGGTGCGCCGCATGACGTCGAACCCGAGCGACGTTCCCATCGTATGAAAGAGGGAACTGAGCGTGGACATCGCCGCGGCAAGGAGGGCCAGCATGAAGACGACGACGAAGAGGTCCGGCATCGACGCGTTGATGAAGTTCGGGATGATCGTGTCGACGTTGCCGTTGGTGGCCGCCGCGAGCGCGGTCACGCCTTCCGTCTGGTAGAAGTAGACGTTCGTGAGCGCCCCGGCCGTGAAGGCGACCCCGGTCATCATCAGGATGAACGGCCCGCCGACGAGAACCGCACGGTTCAGCGCCCGGCTGTCTTTGACGGTCATGAACCGGACGACCAGCTGGGGCTGCGCCAGCACCCCGATGCCGACCCCGAGAACGAGTGTCGTCACCAGCGTGAGCCAGATGGACGACCCGAACGCCGGCATGGACGCCCACCCGGTCATCCCCCCGGCGGCGAGCGCCTCCGGGACGAGGTCCGACATCCCGGCAAGGACGGTATGCGCCTCGACGACGCCCCCGAGCCGGATGTAGGTGAGCACGAGGAGGACGGTCATCCCGACGAGCATGATCCCGCCCTGCAGTGCGTCGGTGTACATGACGGCGATGAGTCCGCCGATAATCACGTAGAGGGCGACGATCGCGGCGAAAGCGAGGAGCGCAGTGGTGTAGGGGATCTGCAGCGTGCTCGTGATGAACTGGGCGCCGCCGATCAGGATCGCCGCCGTGTACAGCGGCATGCCGAGGACGATGACGAGTCCTGCGGCATACTGCATGAACGGCGACCCGTAGCACTTCCCCATCAGGTCGGGGAAGGTCACGGCGCGGAGTTTGTGCCCGATCTGGCGGGTCCGTTTTCCGAAGAAGACGAACGCGATGAAGATTCCGAGCCCGATATTGAGGACGGTCAGCCAGATCATCCCCATGCCGAGCTGCGCCGCAACCCCGCCGAACCCGACGATGGCGGAGGTGCTGATGAAGGTCGCGCCGTAGGAGAGGGCGAGAACCACGGGATGGATCTTCCTCCCGGCGACCATGTAGTCGTCGCTCTCTTTTGTCCGGCGGTAGCCGAGGTAGCCGAGACCGATGATGATGACAAGATATACCAGTGTCATTGCGACGAATAGCCGCGTATCAACTGCCATCCCGTTGCTCCTCCACGCCGTTGTTCCAGTTCAAGAGGCCGTACACTAAGCATGCGAGCGTGAACGCGAGCGCAAGCAGATACCCAACCCAGATCGCGGGATCAGTAATGCCGAACATAACAAACCACCTGGCGGTAACGGAAAAACCGTTACGTTACACGGGAACTCAGCAGAAGGGCCGGTTCCCTATCTAAAGAAGAATGCGTTCTGCGCAAACGTGCACCGCACGTTCGGACAGGTCTGCACTGGCGTGCAACAGGACTCTACATGGTTGCCAATCATCGAGTACCTAAACACCTTCTCGATCTATTGTATTTAAACCATCCGATTTTCTGGCACCTCAGGCGGAGGGAGATCGCACTACTGCCGGATTCCTCCCATTTACGTGCCCAGATACGCTACCGGCTGCAACAGCAGCGGCAGGTCCCGCTCGCGGCCATCCAGAACGGTGATATGCACGGACGGCGTACCGGATGTTGTTTCGGGGCGGGACGAAAGCCGTAAGGCGAGGTGAACCATGGACGGCACTGCAGAGATCGTTTCGGCGGCACTGGGCCTCTCGTTCGAACTCCTGGTTCGGACGGTCCCGATCGTCGTCGCCGGCGTTTTGATCGCCGAAGTCCTGATTGCTCTGCGGGTCACCGACAAAATCGCGAGCGTCGCCTACCCGGTCACGACGTTCTCCCACCTCCCCCGGGAATGCGGGGCGAGTTTCCTCCTGGCGTTCGTCTCGCCGCAGGCGGCGGACGCGATGCTCGTCGACTACCACCACAGGGGGATGATCGGGAGACGCCAACTCGTCGTCGCGGCGCTCATCAACTCCTTCCCGTCCGTCGTGATGCACTGGCGCTACCTCATCCCGGTCTACGTGCCGCTGCTCGGGGCCTTCGGTCTGATCTACTTCACGATTCTGATGGGTATCGGGTTTCTCAAGACCGGGATCGTCATGGCGGCCGGGAGGGTGCTGCTCCCGGAGGTTCCGGCGTCCGGGCCGCCGGAGAAACCTTCCGGAGGGGCGCTGTCCGTCCGCGAAGCCCTGCGGGCCTCTCTCGGACCGACCGCGAAGACCCTCCGCCGCATCCTCGGGATCATGATCCCGACGATCGTCATTGTGGCGTTTCTGATCGAGGCGGGCGTCTTCGACGCCGTCGCGGCGCACCTGGAGGGCGCGGGCCGGCTCTTCCCCATACCCCCCGAGGGGCTCGCCATCGTCGCCGCGAAGTTCGGGTCGTACGTCGCCGCGGCAAGCCTTGCGTCCGGGCTGCTTGCGGCGGGGGATATGACCGGCAGGGATATCGTCATCACGCTGCTCGTGGCGAACCTGCTCACCAGCGTCGTCACCTACCTGCGATGGCTCGGGTCGTTCTACGCCGCGATCTTCGGGCCGAGGCTGGGTGCCGAGATCATGATCCTCTCCGTCGTCCTCCAGGACGGCCTCCTGCTGGCGGCGATCTTCCTGCTGGCCTGGTTCTGGTGAGAGAAAGGAGGCACGTATCCGGACGGGAGCCTCTGCCCGCACCCGGGGCATACCGCGGAAGTGCCGCATCTCAGGAGGCATTTCCCGGTTTTGCCGCATTCGTGGTTGTCTTCACCGGCGTGCCCGTGACGGGAACATTTTTCATGAAGAACCGATGAAGCCCGGGAACCATCGGAGGGAGATACAATGGCAGAAACAAGTCTCACCGCTGAACCGGGAAAACAGGATGTCGTCATCTCGCGGGAGTTCGATGCCCCGCGGGACCTCGTGTTCAGGGCATGCACGGACCCGGAGCTGGTATCGCAGTGGTGGGGGCCGGAGAGCGTCACGACCACGATCGAGAAGATGGACGCGAGGCCCGGCGGGACGTGGCGTGTCACCCAGCGCGATGCCGGGGGCAGCGAGTACGCGTTCCACGGCGTATACCACGAGGTTACGCCGGAGCGGATCGTCGACACCTTCGAGTACGAGGCCATGCCGGGCCACGTCCTGCTCGAGACGCAGACGCTCGAAGACCTCGGCGGCGGCAGGACGAGGCTGACCGACCACCTGGTCTTCCAGTCGGTCGCGGACCGCGACGGGATGCTCCAGGCGGGATCGCAGGAAGAGATGCTCGAACCCATGGAACGGCTTGCCGGACTCCTGCAGTCGCTGAAACAGGAGGCCCCGGCACGATAAGTGCAGGGCAGCCGGCCTCAGTCAGACGGATTTTCACGCGGGGGTTCTGCCGCAGGACTCCGCTGCCGGGCGGCCGCCCGGGGAGGATACCCACGGCAACCTCATCGGGAGTATTCGCCGCTGGGTTAATGATCACCCGGCCGTCATAGGGCTCGCAGGGTGAGCAATCTATGGAAGAAGCAGAGCAGATCCGGTCGGAACTCCTCGTCGGACGCGTCTTTGACGCCCCACGTGAACTCGTCTGGAAGGCGTGGACAGAGCCCGATTATGTCAGGCGCTGGTGGGGGCCGAAAGGCTTCACCGCGCCCGTCATGGAGATCGATCTCCGCGTGGGAGGCAGGTACCTGTACGGCATGCGGTCGCCCGAGGGCCAGGATTTCTGGAGCACCGGTGAGTACCGTGAGATCGTCCCCGCGGAGCGGATCGTCGCCACCGACTCGTTTGCGGACGCAGACGGCAACGTGGTTCCGGCATCGGCCTACGGGATGACCGGAGACTGGCCGACGGAACTGCTCTCGACGGTGACGTTTGAGGACGCCGACGGCGGGACGAAGGTGACCATACGGGAGCCCGGCGTCCCGGTGGACGAGGGCCGCGATATGGCCGTAGTCGGCTGGAACGAGTCCCTCGACAAACTCACGGAAGTCCTGAAGGAGCTCTCGAGGGGATAAACCGGCGCCTGGAGATCGGCGTGACCGGCAGGGGTTATTCGTATGGCCGACGTCCGGGTCGTTCTCGTCCTGCTCGGTATCGCCGTCGCGGGGGCGGCGGTCGCGGTGCGCTACCGGCGTGATACGCGTGCCGCCCGGGCGCGTATCGAGAGGTCGGGAAGCCGGGTGGCCCGGACGGACTACGGGAGGATCGCATACGCCCGGGCGGGAGACGGCTACCCGGTGCTGGCCATCCATGGCAACGCGGGCGGGTTCGACCAGGGCTTACTGCTCGCCGATTGGTCCATCGACCCGGGGTTCCAGGTCATCGCGCCTTCAAGGTTCGGCTACCCCGGCTCGCCGATGCCGCCGAACGCGAGCGTCGCCATGCAGGCGGATGCCTACGCCGCCCTGCTGGATTCCCTTTCCATCGAGCAGGCTGCCGTCGTCGGCTACTCGGCGGGGTCCGCATCGGCGATCCAGTTCGCCCTGCGCCACCCGGAGCGTCTCTCGGCTCTCGTCCTTGTCGAGCCCGTTGCCCCGGGAAAGGGACCGGGAAAGGGCCTGGTCATGCCCCGGTCCGCCTCCATCATCTTTACACTCTTTACCATCTTTACGATCTCCTTAAAAAGCGACTTCATGTACTGGGCGGCGATCACCTATTTTCAGCCGGTCGTGGAAGGGCCATGGGCCGGTGTGCCCCCGGGAAAGCGGCTCACCCCGGACGATAAGGCCGACATCAGGGTGCTGCTTTCAAGCAGCCTTCCTGTCAGCGTCCGGGCCGACGGAAGTTCTTTTGACACCTACGTCTCAACCCCCGGACTGCTCAGCGCCTCGGAGAGCGACTACCCGTTCGGCAGCATCAGGGCACCCACGCTGGTGATCAGCGCCGTGGACGATCCGCTGGCTCTCCACGAGAATGCACGTGCCCTCGTGGAGAAGATCCCGTACGCCCGCCTCCAGGCCGTTCCCGGCGGTGGCCATATGCTTCTCGGGCACCACGAAGAGGTCCGGCAGGGGATCACGGAGTTCCTGCGGAGCACCGTGGCTTCGCCGCCGCAACCCCGCTAAAACGAAGGAGAATGGATCATGGCAACAGAAAGTATGACAACGGCAGCCCCCGGCCGCTACGCGGCCATAAACAGGCTTTCGATGTACTACGAGATTCACGGCACCGGCCGTCCCCTGGTGCTCCTTCACGGGGCGCTCACGACGATCGAGGGATCGTTTGGGAGGGTGCTCCCCTCCCTCGCAGCGACCCGGCAGGTCATAGCCGTCGAGCAGCAGGGCCACGGCCGCACCGCCGATATCGACCGCCCGCTGACCTACGAGGGGATGGGAAGGGATACCGCTGAACTCCTCCGGCACCTGGGGGTCGAAAACGCCGACGTCTTCGGCTACAGCATGGGGGCCGCCATTGCCCTCGAAGTCGCCGTCCGGCACCCGGACCTGGTGCGCAGGCTCGTGCTCGCCTCGCCCGCATACACCCGGGAGGGCCTCTATCCAGAGATGTTCGAGGGGATCGAGACCCTCACCCCCGAAGCCTTCGCCGGCACCCCGCTCCTGGAAGAATACACCCGGACGGCGCCGAACCCCGAGGACTGGCCGGTTCTGATCGAGAAGGTGAAGCAGCTGGACCGGGAGTTTCAGGGCTGGACGGCCGATGAGATCCAATCGATCCGGGCGCCCACGCTCATCATCATCGGCGATTCCGACATCGTCCGCCCCGAGCACGCGGTGGAGATCTTCCAGCTGCTCGGCGGCGGCGGGGCCGGGGACCTCACCGGTCTTCCCCGCTCCCGGCTCGCGGTCCTCCCCGGCACGACCCATATCACGCTCATCGACCGCACCGACTGGCTGCTCTCGATGACCCGGGAGTTCCTCGACGCCCCCGCGCTGGGACGCTAATCTGACGACGGTGAGACGGCTCTATCGAATATCCTCACCAGTTCCGCGCCGTAGGATGCCGCGTCCATCCGGGAAGCCACGCCCGGACTCGCGTACTCCCCGATCGCGCCCTGGATGGTGTTGGCCATGATCACGACATTAAACTCACCGAACTCACCGCTCACCTGCCCGTCCCGCAGTATCGTCCGGAGTTCGAGCAGTAACGGCTCTGCGTCAACCTCATCGTTCAGCATGTAGTAGGGGATGTTGTCGGGCGTCCGGGCGTTGAAGATAATCTCCACCAGGGCGACGAAGCGCTCGGGATAGGTCTCCTGGTACTCGAGACTGGAGAGGATGAAGAGGTGCAGTCTCTCGCGGCAGCTCCTGCCGCCCTTCACCCTCTCCAGCACGAACGACGCGTTGTCCTCGATCAGGGTCTGTATCGTCCGGTTTATCAGATCCATCCTGTCGCCGAAGTGATACGAGATCAGGGCAGTGCTGATCCCGGCCCGTTTCGCTATCTGTGCAAGGCTCGCCCTCACGAACCCGATCTCGTTTAAGGTCGCGATCGTGGCCTCGATGATCTGCGTCCGCCGTGCATCGGAGATGAACGACTGCTCCTCGCCTCTGCTGCTCATGATCTTCTCCTCAGGAACCGTCTTCGGGTGTTTCTTCCGCCTTCCCGAGCAGACTCGCGATACCGATGACCGCGAGGATCACGACCGTCACGGCGATACTTGCGGGGCTGATGCTCCCGAGCCGGTCGACGAGGGAGCCGTCGAGGACCGCGCTACATACGTGACCGACGGCGAGGATAACAACAATCACCAGCCGTAACGCCAGGATTATCGGGATCATGGCGATCGCCGTCCAAAGGAGGTCCCACCCGGCCGGTCTCCGCGTAGCAAGCAGGGGTACCGCAGCAAGGGCAAGGAGGCCGCCGATCACCATCAGGGCCGGCTGTATCCAGTTATACCACGTGAAGCCGGACAGGTAGAGACCGCCGTAGAAGAACCACGTCGCCCAGAGGACAAGCCCTCCGGCCGCCGCGCTGACGAGCGGCAGGATGGCCGTCACCCAGCCGGGCGCGTCACTGCAGAGTTGTTTTAATCGATTTTCGTCATTCATGTAGTTCACCTTCCGCTCGAATCTTCAATGCGGCCGCGACGAGCAGCACGACCACGCCGACGAAGAGGACGGTGTTGCCGATCAGTTTGTCGTGCAACGCTACATCCCCGAACGGCACCACGAGGAACGCGATCCATGCCCGGGTCAGGAGAGCACCCCCGGCGAGGGCAAGGGTATGGGCGACGCTCCAACCTTCGCGGTGCGACCATCGCCGGACGAGGAGCGCCAGGGCGCCGACCAGAACGAGGTTCAGGGCTACGCCGGGCCAGCCACTCATGACTGCCGAAGAGACGCCCAGCAGTACGAGCGCCACCTCGATGAGAGTCGGCACGCTCAGTGCGGCAAACGCCGCCGTCCCGACCACCCACGGCCCGGGCACCGGCAGGTCGACCGCCGGCCCCGACCGGCTCCTGATGGAGAACGCAAGGCCGATCAGGGCTGCGACGACGAGAGCTGTCCCGATCATCTGCGGCATCGAGGGCAGGAACCCGCTCTCCTCGGCCGCGCCCCGGAAGATGATCGCGGAAGCGAGAACGTACAGGATACCGGTGACGGCAAGGCCGGCGCGGCCGAGCCACGGTTCCGTCCTCCGGCGAGGAACGAACGTCTCGATGATTGCTATGGGTGCGCCGATGCTCCAGATGACGTGGCCCAGGATGAATGCCAGTGCAGTGGTGCCGCTGATACCGAGCACCGCGATGTAGGTGGGGTCCGCTACGCCGTGGTACGCCGGGTTGAAGAGGCTGTGGTCGACCAGGCCCGCCTGGAAGATGCCGAACGCAGCCGAAAGCAGGATGATCGCGGGCCAGCCACGGCCCGTGCGGCGGGCGGCCTCGCGGATGATGAGCGCGGCACCGCCGTAGAGCGGCGCAAACAGCCAGAGATCCACGAGCATCTGCACAAGATCTCCGGTTACCGGGAGGTAGCCGATCAGGTACTCCGCGGTCACCGGTGCCAGGAAGAAGAGGCCGAGTGCAGGGGCGATCCGTTGCAGGAACTCCGGTGCCTCGCTTTTCCGCGTATCGTGCATGCCTCCGGGGGATCTCATAGGCCGCTCCGATCGGGTTGATCGTTCATTCAATTTTCTGATCAACTATTCAACATCCTAGAATAAAAACTTTTACCTCCCGGAGTGTTGCACCCGTCATCAAAACTCCCGCACAGGCCGCCGTCACTCAGCGCTCCAGCTCTTGTTTGTGGTAACGGACAGAATGTAGCGAACAATGCGGGTCCACAGACCAGTCCCTGAAACGGTTCGACACCCCGACATCCGTCGAGAACAAAGAGGACTTGCATGGAACCAACCGAGCACGAGATCTACCCGATGATGCTCTTTCCCACCCTCGAGGTCCGGGATGTCGAGGCGTCCGTGGACTGGTACACCCGGGTCCCGTGGTTCTCCCCGGTCTACCTGATGCAGGACCCTGAGGGGAGAACACACCTTGCCCATCTCCGGCGGCTGAAGCACCAGGATATCCTGCTCGTGCCCCGAAATGAGAATTTCGTGGCTCCGGGCTCCGGCATCACCATTACGCTCGCGTTCTCCGACGAGCCGGTAGATAAGATCCCCGCTCTCGACGCCTTCGCCGAACGGATGGCGCGAGAAGGGGCCGTCATCGAAGGCCCGGTCGACCGGCCCTGGAGCACCCGCGACGTCGTGGTCCGCGACCCCGACGGCTACCGCCTGGTCTTCACCACGCCGGACTTTGCCCGGATGCGCGACTTCGAGACGACGATGCGGGATGTCCGGGAAGATCTTGATTCCCGGGAGTGATTGCCGGGGTTTCCTCCGGGCTGCGGTGCAGCAGGGGGAAGGTTTATCCGGAACCCGTACGTTCAGGCGTCCCGGCTCAGCGGAGGCTCATCATGAAGAGAATTGCAAAAATCATGAGCGTCCTCATACTCGGGGCGGCTCTGGTAGCGGTCGGCGGTCCTGCGGCCGCGATCAACCTGGATGACGCCGACAATAACTCGGCAACAGGGATTCATCCCATCCAGGGTCAGGCTCAGGTGGATAACATCACCATCGTCTATGAGGTCTTCGGCCCGGCCGACCGGGAGACGGTACTGCTCATCGCGGGAGCCGGTGCGCAGATGACGATGTGGTCGGACGAACTCTGTGAAGAACTTGTAGAACGCGGCTATCGTGTCGTCCGGTTCGACAACCGTGACACTGGCCTCTCGACCCACCTGGATCACCTCGACCGGCCTGACTGGGAGGAAATTATCGCCGCAGCCAACGAGAGCAGGCCTCTGCCGCTCCCCTACACGGTCACCGACATGGCGAACGACTCGGTCGGCCTTCTTGACGCGCTTGAGATCGAGAAGGCCCATGTCGTCGGTGCATCGATGGGAGGAGCCATCGCCCAGCGGATCGCGATCCATCACCCAGAACGCACGTGTTCGCTCACCCTGTTCTTCTCGGAGACGGGAAATCCCGAGATGCCCGGCCCGACGGAGGAGTTCCTGGCACTTCCACCGCCCCCGCCTGCGGGGAGTGAGATCGAAGAGATTGTGGAGCACGAGGTGCTCGTGGCAAGGACACTCGGCAGTCCCGCCTATCCGACCGACGAGGACGTGCTTCGTGAGTATAGCCGGCAGAATGTCGAGCGCGATTACGACCCGATCGCACAGGAACGCCACAGCGCTGCGATCACGGCAGAAAGCGACCGGCGCGAGCTCCTGAACCGGCTCAATGTCTCGACGATCGTCCTTCACGGCGACTCGGACATCCTGGTGCCTGTAGAGAACGGCCATGATCTCGCAGCGAACATCCCAGGCGCACGGCTCATCGTCGTCCGGGGTATGGGGCACGATATACCAGAGCAGCTTGAGCCGCTCTTTGCCGATGCGATAGCACTGGCGGCAACGAACTCGACCTGCGGGAGTTACCCGGTTCAGGATGACGGCACGATCCGGTGGACCCTCCCCGTCTTCCCGGCCGGCCCCCGGCTCTTCGCGGTCAGGACGTAGAGTTCGTGCTCCGCGTCCTCACCGAACGCGAGGACGTATGCGCCCACGGTCCGGCTCCCGGCCACCTCGACCTCACCAAACTCCCACATCCTGTTGGGGTCTTTTGGCGGCGTCGCGGCGAAGATGATCCCGTCGCCGTCGGTCCCGGCCCGGTTCCACTCCGCAAAGACGTAGCGCCCGAAGAGCCGGGGAATCGTCCTCCCCCGGTAGACGTAGCCGCCGATGACGACCTGCCCGATGCCGCCGGGCTGCTTGGCGTTCGGGTACTCGATGATCGCATCGACCAGGGGCTCGCCGCGGCGGCCGGTCCGGGGCACGTCTGCCGGCGACTCGCGGGGGTTTTCGGGATCGAAGGCATGGTTGCCTTCCCGGAGGTTCCAGCCGTGGTTGCCGCCCGCAACAATGATCTTCACCGACTCCCAGAGGTACTGCCCGGCATCGGCGGCAAAGAGGCGGTGCTCCCCTCCGGCGTCGAACGTCATCCTCCACGGGTTGCGGAGGCCGTAGGCGTAGATCTCGTCCCGCCCCTCTCTTCCGACGAAGGGGTTGTCTCCCGGGATGCCATAGGGCTCCGCGCCGTCGACGTCGATCCGCAGAATGCTCCCGAGCAGCGTGGTGATATCCTGCCCGTTTCCCCCCGGCGGGTGGCCTCTCCCGACGTCGTTCGCGCCGCCGCCGTCGCCGAGCGGGATGTAGAGATACCCGTCCGGGCCGAAGACGATCGAGCCGCCGTTGTGGTTCGCCTGCGGCTGGTCGACCTCCAGGATCACCCGCTCCGAACCGGGGTCCGCCCGGTCGGGGGTGGAGACGGAAAACTCCGATACCCGGCTCGTGTGGTCCCGGCCCTCCGGCGCACCGGCCCGGAGCGGGGCGCTGTAGTAGACGAAGAACCTGCCGTTCTCCGCGAACCGTGGGTGAAACGCGAGGCCGAGCAGTCCGCGCTCGTCGTAGCCGGTGCGGAGATCGACGACCCGGTCGGCGATATCGAGGAACGGCCGGTGATCGTTCCCGTCGATGACCCGGACTGTGCCCGGAAGGTCCGCAACGAAGAGCCGGCCGGTCCCGTCGCCGGGAGACGCAAGCGCGACGGGCATGGTGAATCCCGCGGCGACCGCCTCAAGGCCCACGCGTTCCGGAGCGATCGCTCCGGGAATATTCTGATCGATGATCCCACCTCAAGGGTGATGGATCGAGCGGCAGCACTTAAAAGTCATCCATAGCATATTCAGGGGAGACTCTCAGATCCTGTCGTAAATATTCTCCCGCTTCCCGACCTTGATCACGTACACAATCATGGCCTTCTTCCTTAAATCAAGGATGACGCGGTAATTCCCCACCCGCAGCTTGAAGTAAGGGGACCCTCGCAGCGGGTGCAGGTGATCCAGGGGGTTGGCACGGGTTCTCTCGACGGCTGCAACGATCCTCGCAGCAGTTTTGCGTGGAAGTTGTTTCAGGTTTTTAAGGGCTTTTTCGGTCCATATCACCGTGTAAGGCATTCAATCGATCCCCAGCTCCAGCTTCAACTCCTCCGTTGTGTAGACCCTCCCGGCCTTAATATCCGCAATTGCCTCTTCGATATCACGAATATCTTCATCCGTCAGTTCCTCGGCAGCTTCCTCGAGGGCATCCCGGGTGAGACGGTCGATCACGTCGTTGTACGTCTCCCGGGGGTAGTTTTTCAGTTTATCCAGCCTCCCCTTCACTTCCGGGGTCACCTTGATCGTTGCCTCCACTGCCATACACCATAATACACCATAGGGTAACATCAATCTTTCAGGCAGGAACAGAACCCGGCACCGCCCTATAGCAGGGGATGCTCGTGACGAACGCCAGGAAGTTCAGCACACTCTGGAACTGCCGCAGGAGCATGACCGCGAAGAGTAACGCCGCCCCGTGTTATGCGGGACAAGCGTGGAGATCTGTTCATTACCCGAACCCGTGCAGGCAACCAGATAAGATTGTTACCTGACGGGCCCGGGGCAAAAAGAGAATATCAGAAGTACGTCCCGCCCTTCTCGAACGCCTCTCGCCGCTCGCGTGCCATCTGCTGCAACCGCTCCTCCACCTCAGGGGCGCCGAGGATATACCCCTTCCAGAGGTCGGTGTAGGGTTCTTCGGGCACGACGATGATCCCCCTGTGCTCCGCGACCCGGTCAAGGATGAGCGCCGCCGCTTTATCGGCGGGATACGCGTCGTCGGGGATCTTCAGGTCGCCGTGTGCCTGTCCGTCGATCCCCTTGTTGAAGATCGGGGTTGCGATGTTCGCCGGGCAGATCGTCGAGAAGTAGAACCCTTTATCCACATACTCGTACTTCAGGCTCTCGGTAAGACCAGTGACGCCGTACTTCGTCAGGGAGTAGAGCGCCTGGAACGGGGGCGGAACGATGCCCGCGATCGAGCTGGTGTTCACGACATGCCCGAACCCCTGTTTGAGCATGATCGGCACGGCGGCATGGACACCGTAGACGACGCTCCAGATGTTGGTGTCGATGATCGCCTTCCAGTCCTCAAGGGTGGCCACCTCGAACGGGATGGTTCCCCCGACGCCTGCGTTGTTGAAGAGGAAATCCAGCCTGCCCGCCTCTGCCGCCGTATCCTCGATACCCTTCTGCACCTGCTCCTGCTTCGTCACGTCCACAACAAGCGGGCGTGCCCGATCCCCGTAGGCGGAGAGCTGCCCCGTGGCCGCGGCAACCTTCTCCCGGCTGCGGCCGGCCATGTAGACGATTGCTCCCCTCTTTAAGAGTTCTTCGCTGATCGCATACCCGATCCCGGAGTTCGCACCGGTGACGAGGCAGACCTTGCCCGTATAGTAATCCGAATCCACCATGATCCCTGCCTTTATTCGATCACCCTCGCGCCCATCGCACGAAGGACGGCCCTCCCCTCGACCAGAACCGCCTGCGTCACCCGTTTTATGGGCAGGGCCGCGAGGCTGTTGACAATGTAGTACTGGGCCGGACTCTGCATCGGGGTCAGTTCGGTCCATTTCAGGCTGCCCTTTCCAATTTCTGCCGTCTCCACCTCCATACCCTGGGGGTAGAGGACGAACTGGGAGAGTTCTGCTCCCGGAGCCCCGACCTTCGGGATGTACCGCCACCCGAGGGTGTTCATGGAGAGGAACTGCGACTTCAGGGCATCCAGGTCCTGCCCGGTGATTGATCCGGCGGCCTCGAAGTCCATGTTGAGGAAGGTGTTGCCCTCGTAGCTGACGGTCGTGGCGTAGTGCGGCCGGACGATGTGCAGGTCTTCGATATCCGCATAGATCTTCGGGATGCCGGTCTGCTCCCGCCCCCCGAGGATGGGTGCGGTCTTGTTCTCCCAGACCACCAGCGTGTAGGCACCGTCGAGCTCGTCCTTCTTCCCGTGGAACCGGACCGGCGCCGCCACGTTGATCAGGTTGTACTGGCCGCCGTGCAGCCAGTTGATCTCGGTGAATTTGTTGAATGCAACCTGCACCTCAGGGACCAGGAGTTCGAACCCCTCTGGAATGTAGTTTTCAAGAAGGTCTCTCTCGGTTTCGTAACTGAGGGAGAGGGCGGTCGCCTTCTGCGTGACCAGGGTTTCCGGGTCGAATTTGCCGCCCCCGAAGTGGACCGGCATCAGATACGTAAAATCGTCCTGCGGTCGGAACATAATGTTCTCCAATCAGTTTCATGCCATCCCATTAGGCATATACCTTTTGAATATTACTTCTCCTGCACCGGATTTAGAAAATCCATCATATTAAACCCTAATATGCCAACCGGGGCAATTTTCGCGCCCCACTACTGCATTGCCGGATCAGCGCCGTAATACGGCAAATATATCGAGAACGGGTTCCGCTCATGGTTCGGCAGAGCCAACCGGGGACGGAATACAAACGTATAAATAAATTATTAATTTAGATCATGGTATTCACTCAACCGGCGATAATTATCCGTCGGTCTCCGGATAGAACCGGGGAGATGCAATTATGGGACATTCCAGCCAGCCAGGAGAGGAGAGCAATCCAGTCGCGAGAGCGGAACCCGATCTCTCCCTCGAGGTCGTCATCCTGCTCGTCTTCGGGGTATTCATGTCCCTCTTCGGCCTGCTGCTCTTCAGGATTCATGCGGGCGAACTGCCGTATGCCCCGGACAGCACCTACGGGCTTTTTCTCGTGATCGTCTCGTTTCAGGTAATCACGATGGGAAAGACCCCGTTCGGCGATCTCCGGCGTTCGTGGGCGGTCATCCTTCTCGGGGTCTGCACGGCGGTCGTCGGGATGGCCGCCTGCTTTGTTCCCGGACTGCTGGCCGGGCCGGTTCGCATCCTCGTCGGCATACTCCTCTTTGCCGGGGGGATCGCTCTTCTCGCGCAGTTGTTCCTCTCCGACGATAAAGCCCGGCTGTGGCTGAAAGTCTCCGGAATACTCCGGCACCTGACGATCGCCTGCATCATGGTGTACGTGATGTCGATAATCCTCGGCCTCGTCACGCTCCTTCCCGGCATCACCACCGACCCACAGACCGCGATCCTTCTCATCATCTACGGCATCGGCTTCTTCTACCTTGCCTGGTGCATCCAGAAGGTCGGCCGGTTGTATCCGCAGGAGGGATCGGCGTGACCGATCCCCGGACAACCGGCGGCACCGGCCTGTTTGGGGAGGCCTCCCTCCCCCTCTCGATTGCCGTGGTCATCCCGGTCGGCGCCCTCCTGATCCTCCTCGGGCTGCTCCTTTTCCCGGTGAACCAGGGGATGATCCCGTTCTCCCCTGACGGCCAGCTCGGCCTGCTGCTCGTCATCATGGCCGTCCAGATGCTGGCCCTGGGGGAGACCCCGATGGGCCAGTACAGGCGCTCACGGCTGCTGATCGGGATCGGGATCGCATTCGCCGCCATCGGGATCTTCTCCTGCATCGTTCCGGGCATCCTGACCGACGTGATCCGGCAGCTTCTTGCGATCCTCAACATCGCCGGGGGAGCGATTCTCCTTACGAAGCGGTTCCTCCCGATGCTGCACGCTGCCGCCGAACCGGCCCCTCTCCCGCCCATCCTCAAACGGCTCCTGGTCACCCTGACGGTCTTGAACGTCGTGGCGATCGCGTTCGGCATCAGCATGCTGCTGCCGGGCCTCGTCCCGGGCATGGTCATTGCAGGAATCGTCGTGATCAACGGCCTGCTCCTCTTCGTCCTGGCATCCATCCTCTTAAAGATCGGTTAGTCCGGGATATCTTCAGGACTGTTTCAAGAGGGGCGGGAGCCCCGGACGCCACCCTCTACGTCCCCGCGGGTGTGAAGATACCCGGCGTCGAAGAGACGGACGAGCCGGGCAGGATATTCACCGCCCGGCATCGAAGGCGCAGATCCCGTTCCGTAACTTTCGACGTAGCCGTCAGGTCAACCCGGGCCTCGCTCCCCCTCCATCCTTTTCGCCTTCATCTCCTTCGCCCGGCCGATGAGGTACTCGAGTTCGACGAGTTCCCCGACAGTCCCGCAGGCGCCCCTGCTGCACGCCTCGTCGTGCAGCCTCCAGCACTCCTGCTCGATCCGCTTGAGGTCGTCCATCGAGTAGCGATGGTATCGGGCAAGGATCTCTTTATGCTCACGGACGAACGCTGCGATCTCCTCGAGGAGAGCCATTCTGTCCGCTCTCACCGTCGTTTCCGGCGAACCTGCCGTGCACCGGCCTGAAGCAGTGCGCTCCATACTATGCCCTCACCGCACGAGGAGTTATCCTTTCCGGAAACGACGGGAGCCGCCTTCACCGGCAGGGATGCGGGCCGGAGCCGGTCATTCCCGGCTGATCCGCGAGAAGATCTCCTTCACGCCGCCCGAAACGGTGAAGGCCACGCCCTGCACCCAGACCGTAAAGAAATCCAGGGCGACGGATGCGAGCGACTCTTGCGGGAACATGCGGTTGCGCACGTTCCGCAGCGAAAAGCACGCGAGCAGCATCCACACGGTTGCAACGAGCCCCTGGCCGACCATCGAGATCCAGAGCCCGAGTGTGGCGAAGACCAGCGCCATGCTGTAGCCGAGGATGCTCGTGAAGAGCGCCGTGAATAAGTTCAGCACGGCGCCGCGCGACAGCACGTCGCGGAGCTGCGGCAGGAGCATGGCCGCGAAGAGTACCGTGATGCCGGTAATTGCAAAATCCTGCCAGCTCGTTTTGATCACGCCGTCCCGTGCACACGCAGTGCAGCCTGAAGATATCGACCTCCGGACATATCAGTCCACCAGATCCGGGGGCGCAGGATATATATCCTGCAAATGACAGGGGTGACCATGAAGCAGATCGCCATCAACGCGCTCGTCGACATCGGATGCCTGATCACGTTCATTCCCTCGGTCATTTCGGGACTCGTGCTCTATCTTGTCCTGCCTTCCGGAGGCGGGCGGGGCAGCGGATGGGAACTGTTCCTCGACATCCCCCGCAGCCAGTGGGTTGTCATGCACGACAATTCAAGTCTCGTGTTTGCCGCCCTGGTAATCGTCCACCTGCTCCTGCACTGGAAGTTCTTCCGGCATATCGACAGGTATCTCACCCGGGATACGACGAACAATACGCAATCGGAAGGCGACCAATAGCCCCGGAACACGCCGCCTACCGGCCTTCTCCCAGGGCCTTGACCATCGTGTAGTAGTCCAGCCTTTTCCCGTTTCGGACGGGAATGTAATCCTCGCATTCCGTCGCGTACCCGAGCAGGTCATAGAACCGTTTCGACGGCAGCGAGGCGGAGAGATCGACTCTCCCGATGCCGCGGCGGATCGCCTCGCTCTCCAGGGCATGCATCAGGAGGGCGCCGTATCCCCTGCGCTGGCGGGAGGGGTGCACGAAGACCCGTTTGATCGTCGTGCCGAGCAGGGTTCCGGTGCCGGCGATCCGGCCGCCGGACGCGAGGACGAAGGTGCAGCCCCGGGTTGCATCCAGAAGGATCTGCTCCACGGTATGGTACTCGAGGAAGTAGTCTATCGCTTCCCGAGGGTAGCTGTGCGCATACGAGACCTCTATCGTCTCGGTGACGAGCCTGCTGACGTCCTCGATCTCCTCGGGCGGAACCTCCGGAGCGGGATATCCTCCATGATCCTCGCAAGGGAGATAGCGCTTCCTGCGGGATAATCGTTCCGGGGTAGCCGCTCACGTCATTCCCCGGACCGGGTCATCGACGCGAGCCAGGCATGGTGTCCTTCGACCTGGATGCTGTTCTCGAAGATCGCCGGCCGGATGTAGTTGATCCGCCACCCGTCCCGGAAGGCATCCCGTATCTCTCCCTCCGCGATCCTTCTCGGCAGAGGGTATTCGCCGGGATTCTGGTCGCCAAAGCAGAGCATGAAGTATCTCCCGCCGGGCGCGAGAACGGCCGCGAGGTTATCCACGAAGACCGGCCGGTCTTCGTCGGAGAGGGTATGAAAAAACCCGGAGTCGATGACGGTGTCGAACGTCTGCTCAAGCCCGGAGAGGTCCAGTGCGTCCCGGACGAGAAACTGCGCCTGCAGACCTCTTCCGGCAGCCTTCTCTTCGGCTTTGCGGATCGCAAGAGCGGCGGTGTCGATCCCGAGCACCTCATGCCCTTCCTCCGCAAAAAAGAGGACATGGTCCCCCGTTCCGCACCCCACGTCCAGGACGGAGCCGGCAACCTCTCCCGCCCGGGCGAGCTCGACGAACGCCTTCTGGGGCCGGCCGATCTCCCAGGGGGGCGTGCCGTGGTAGACCGAGTCGAAGATGTCCATACGTGATATTGATCCGGGAACGACTTAACCGGTTCTGCAGGGTTCAACCGGGGAACAACCGAACCCTTATTCCTTCCCCTCAACCCCTGGAAATTTCGGGCACCCGGTGACGCAGAGGCTGCACCGGATCGTTGCCGTCCGGGCGACGAGCGGCGCAAGCGGGGCCACACTCCTGAGCAGGAACTGCCGCCGGAGCAGCCATTTCACGGCAGGGACGACCGGGGGCGGCACCCATGCACGCACGGTCCGGCACCGGAACGCGTCGACGCCGTCCGGGCATGCCCGGATGCAGGCTCCGCACCCGGTGCAGAGCGGCGCGGCGGTGCTTGCAGCCCTATACCCGGCTTCCTGCACCGGGGAGCCGGCCACGACACCGGCGAGGAGCAGCCGTGGGCCAAAGCGGGGGTTGAGGAGAACAGTATTCTTCCCAATCTCCCCGAGCCCCCCGGCCGCTGCAACCTGCTTCAGCCGGACGACCCCTGCACCCTCCCGTCGACAATCCGGACGGGCAGGTAGAGTGGGACCGGGCGGGCCGGGATCTGCTCCGCATCCAGGCGGCCGGCGAGCCGTACGGCAGTGTTGTCCAGGCTCTCCGCAGTCCGGAGCATCTCCCGGGTCTTCTCTCTTTGCGGCATCCGGTACACCGGGATCGGGACTTCCCTCCCGAAGACGATCATGGACCGGGCGGCCGGGAAGAACTCCAGCACCGACGCCCTGTCGGCATCGGGAAGATCCTCGATGGCAACCCAGGAGAAAACGTCAATTCCCTCATCTCCAAAGAACGTCGCAAGATCCATCCCGGCACTTCCTGGAGAGCATGGGTGCGAATGCCTCATCAGGGTATTGGTGAGACCACCGGGAACCATTTTCCTAGTTCTATTCCGGGAAGGCGAAGATGGCGGCGAGGTTGTTCTTCGACTCTTCCCGGAAGCATCCCTTGCACGACGCAGAATAGCGACAGGCTGCAATCTGGAATCCTGGAACGCGAGGAGGATAAGAGTACCGGTCCGGGTCGAACCGCATCAGAAGGGGCGATGCATAAATCCCGGCAGTTCCGGAATTCAGCCTGAGATATTTTATCTATCGCGAAAAAGGACTGACCAAGCGGTATTGAACCCACGGCCCCTACCATACCGGGGTAAAGAGACCTTTCCCGGGCTGCATCTGCGAACGATAACGACATATCTTTCCCGCCCCGGACTCAAGATATCTGAGTCATGAGTGCAGGAGAGCGCTGGAGCTCCCGGCTCACCTTCGTACTCGCCGGGATAGGGGCGGCAATCGACCTCGGAAACCTCTGGCGCTTCCCCTATATCTGTTATGACAACGGCGGCGGGGCGTTTCTTCTGCCCTACGTCATCGCCCTGCTCTTTGCCGGCATTCCGCTCTGGCTGATGGAGAGCGCTCTCGGATACCGGGCGCGGGCAGGAGTACCCGGCTCGTTCAGGGCGCTTATCGGCCGAAAGACCTCCGGGACGCCTGGAGAGAGGCACGACCGACCTCAGCCGGCGCCGAGCAGCCACTTCCAGAGCGGGATATACCGGACGGCTCCCTCTCTCTTCTCCGTATCTTTCGTGAGAAGGATGCACTCCCGCACCCCGGAGCCGTGGAGGTCTGCAAATTCAAGCAGCGCTTTCTCCTCCCGGGTGGAGAGAGCATCCGTATACGAGACGTTGATGGCCGAGAGCGACCGGTCGGGGTTTTTAACCACGAAATCAACCTCGCCCTGCTTCTTCCAGTAGTAGACCTCACGAACCTGCTTCTTGAGCTCGATGAAGACGAGGTTCTCCGCAAGTCTTCCCTCGTCCTCCGAGAACCGGAACGATACGGCATTCCGGAGACCGTTGTCGATGCAGTAGATCTTTTTATTGTTCCGGCTCTGTGTTTTCAGCGAGTAACTGAAGTACTGGACTTCAAAGAGGATCTTCGCCCTCTGTGCGTAGTAGAGGTACTCCTTGATCGTCTCGAAGTCGATGCCGAGCACCTCCCGGAGGTTCCGGTAGGAGTAGGGTGAGGTTACGTTCGTCATGCAGTATACGAGCAGATCAGCGAGCGCCTTCTGGTTCCGCACCTCGTTGACCCGCACGATGTCGCGATAGACGATGCTGTCGTAGTATGCCTTCAGTTGGTCCCGCCGGATCGTCTCGTCATCCGAAAGGACGACCTGCGGAAAACCCCCTTCCCTGAGATACTCGCCGAGCAGGTGCAGGAGCCGGTACCTCGCCGCCGCGAGCGTGACAGGGTCGTGCGGCAGGTCCTCGCCCGAGAAGACCACGTACTCCGCGAAGTCGAGCGGGTAGATGTGAACCGGAAGATACCGCCCGGCGATGAGCATCGAGAGGTTTGAGTCGAGGAGGTATGACGTCGAGCCGGATATGATGAGGCTGAACTGCTTCCGGTCGTAAAGCGACTTTACCCACCGCTCCCAGCCCTCGACGGTCTGGATCTCGTCAAGGATGAGGTAGGCCTTATCACCACCGTATACGTCCCTGCGGTAGGTCTCAAGCAGCGTCTCAAGCGGATTCTCGAGCCGGGCAATCTCCGGCTCATCGCAGTTCACGAAGAGTATCGACCGCGGATCGACCCCGCGGTTGCGGATAAGATCGTCGATGACCTGGAAGAGGAGCGTCGTCTTGCCTGAACGCCGCACCCCCGTAAGGACAACGATCTCTCCGGTTCCAAGATACTTCTGTATCTTCGTGAAGTACTTCTCCCGCAGTATACCCGCATCGAAGGGTCTGCCGCTCCACCAGGGATTGAGGGCGGTGAGGAGGGCGAGGGGCGAGGGCATATGGTTTGTTGGAATATAATCCAGCATAAATGTTTGTTTTTGTTGGGTTATAATCAAACAAAATGCGATCCCGGGGGTTCTCTCTCGAAGGCATGCCGGGACACTGTGTCGACCCTGCCCGCCCCCAAACGCCCTCACGTCAACTGGAACCTAGAGGCCCGGAGCCAGCTCCTCCGATCCCGTGATCGCCCGTACAATCCCGGCAACGACCGCCCGCTCTTCCGGCTGCAACTTTGAGTAATACAACCGCGTGTCGTTCGCCTCGACGATTGCCACGGCATCCGCGACCGGTTTTAGGAACCGCTCGAACCCGGCGCCCCCGGACGCGACGATCCCGCGAACGGCGCTTTTGATCACGAGGGCCCGCCCTTCCCCGATGATCCCTTTCAGGAAACCCGCCGTGATCCGCCGCACCGTGCCCGGGTCAAGGTCTTCCGCGTGCCCGTATGCCTCATCTATCAGGGAGAGGCCGTTCGCCTCGTTTCCGTTCAGGAGTTCCTCCCGTGCGCGATCGAGCGATAATTGAGCTCTCTGCACCTGATCGCCTTCCAGCGCTCCCGTCCCGGCGGCATACGGACCCTCCCGGGGTTCGCGTTCCCGTTCGTGCCAGGCCTCCAGAAACTCGATGAGAGCACTCACGCGGTCCCGGCCGGCCGGTCTTCGCATCGCCCGCCAGAGCCAGAAGAGGCGATCCCGGACCTCATACGACGTCCGCTTCCTCATCGGGCGGGAGACGACGTAGCCGTCCGCCTCCAGCCTCCGGAGCTGCGCGGTCACTGTCGCCGGGTTCAGCCGGGCACGCTCTGCGATATCCTTCGGCGTAAGGGGGGTACCCGCGCTGAGGACGGTATCGAAGATGAGCCTCCGCTGCCCGGGAAGTCTCCCGAACACCTCCCGGTAGTAGGGCGTCTGCTCGTCCGTCATCCTGAAGAAGACCGCCGCCATATCCCTGGTTCCGGCTCTCGAGACGGCCTCATACGCCTGGACGGCCAGCCGCGGGCTGCCGCCGGCGAAGTGCAGCAGCCCCTCGATGCCGGGCTCGTAATCGGAGAAGTTCTCGATGAACGCGGTGTTGCCGTCCAGCCGTGCGACCCTCTTCATGAGTTCCTTCGCTTCGGCAATTTCGAGTCCCCGGAGGTGAAAGACCCGGAAGAAGTTGTAGAACGGCTCGTCGTGATCCGCAATCCCGGGGAAGAGCGACGGTGCCGACGCGACCATCGAGAAGAGATCCGTCCGCTGGAATACCGACCGCAGCGCCCGGATCTCGCTCCTGTCCATCTGGTTGAAGAGTTCGTGTATGTTATCGGCGAACACCGCGATCTGTCTTCCAGCGGCCGCTTCAGCGAGGGTATCGACCGCGGCGTCCCGGACCAGGGGGTCGTCGTCGAGCGCGGTGATCGTTGAAGTCTCGATCCCCATCTCCTCGAGCACCCGGAGGAAGAAGTCGGACGCCCTGAATATCGAGTACTCCTCCTCCGCGAGCTTCACGGGGATGATTCGCCCGGGGAGCTCGTCGCGGACCCGGTGGTAGAGCAGGCTCAGCAGGTGGGATTTGCCGGCGCCGCGGGAGCCGACCAGGAGGAAGAACCGCGGCGTTCCGCTCCGGGACGCCCGGTCCAGTTCTGCCAGGGTGTCATCCAGGAGGTCTTCCCGGCCGACGAGGAGGTACTGGAGCGTCTCTCTATCCAGCGCACCGGGAGAGTAGCGGCAGACGGCTGCGTTACCCGGTGCCGGCATGGTAGATCCTCCACCAGTCCCGGAGCATCTTCGAGTAGAACCGCAGCTCGCCGGGGGTATCCATGGTGACGTAAAAGTCGTGGTTCAACTGTGCAAGCAGCGCCAAAAACGCATCTTCGCTCTCCGATGCGGTGCTCCGCCTGAAGATATCGTAAGCGATGGCCGCAGGCAGGGATTCTGCGGCGCTCACCCTGCTCAAGATGGCGCGTGCGGCTTTTGCTTCCTGATCGGAGTAGGTGATCCGGAGACGGCGCGAGTAGTGCTCGAAGTAGTGGCGCCCCTCGCTGCCGAGGATTCGTTTGTTGTAGACCCGATCGACCAGCGCCGGGGAGGGAGCGCCGCCGGAGATCTCGATCTCCTCCTTCAGGCCGGAGAGGACGATCATGAGGAAGTAGGGGATGCAGGGGTCGCCCACGCAGTCGAGGACGGCCCGCCCGGTCTCCGGGGAATACTCCCACCCTTCATCCTGAACAACGCGTTCGACGACGGAGAGGGCGACGCTCTCTTCGAACCCGCCGATGCCGACCCTCCGGAAGTCGTTGATGACCGGGGTTCCGCCGACGCCGTAGACGACGTGGTCGATGCTGACCGAGCCCCCGACGATGAACCTCACCCCTGCCGAAACCTGGCGCAGCCGCCGGAACCAGTGCAGGAACGTTCTCGCGTCGTCGGCCTCCATGTTCTGTATGGCAACCGGGAACTCGTCGAGGATGATGCAGACCGGGCCGTCGATCTCTGCAAAGATCGTATCCAGTTTCCTCGCCTTCTCGAGCCAGTCGTCCGAGAACTCCGCCCGGAGACGGCTGCGGAGTTTTGCCCTGAAGACCGGGGTCTCAATCTCGTCGATGTTCTCCTGCAGCCGGGCGAACGCCTTCTCGAGCGCCGAGAAGATCCGGGTCTTGTGGCTTGCTCCCCCGCACTCGACGAGCGCCGTAACGAGATCGGTGATGAACTCTCCCGGCGAGTTGACGCTCTCGACCTCGAGGAAGACGCACGGCTTATGTCTGCTCGCGAGGTCTCTTTCGATCTTTCGCATGATTGAGGTCTTGCCGAACCGCCGGGGGGCGACGAGCATGACGTGGTCTTTCTCGATCGTGTCCAGGATGAACGCGGTTTCGCGCTCGCGGTCGATGAAGTCGTCTCCCGTTGCGGGACTCCCTACAGGCAACATGGTGCACCCAATGAGTGTGTTGTATAACAGATATGTTATATAACGATTTTGTTATGTTACTGGGATCCGGGAGGGCAGCTCATGGCTATACCCGCGCGATCTCACCGCGTATGAATCACTGCAAAAACGGTCCGAACTGACGCACTTTCGAATCTCAGTCAAAAAAAAGAGGTCAGAACCACCCGTACCGTTTGTGTGCCTGCCCGATTGACATCACGGCAAGAACATGAACTTCCAACTCCTGCTCATGGATGCGATAGAATGCCGTGAATGTCCGGCTGATATGGAGCAGGTAAGTATCTTCCCGCCCGTGCACGTGCAGGCGCTCCCTGTCGCTGCCGGGATACGGGTCGTCCTGGAGGGTTTTCAACTTCTCCATGACTATCCGCCGGCTCTTTTCGCTGAGGCTCCTGATGCTCTCAAGGGCCTTTTTGTTAATCAGTATCCGAAACGTCAAACTCCAGCTCCACGAAATCCCCTTCGGCTTCGATGCGGTCCATATCCTCGATGAACCGGCGCTTCTTCTCCTGCTCGACCATGTGCGAGAGGAGGTCGTCGAAGGTCTGGCCGGGGCGCTTCAGCTCGGAGATCTCCGCCCATATCCCTTCCGAGACGGGAATCCTCTTGGTTGCAGCCATGATAGCATTGTAAGTGATTATCATATTTACAATGTTGTACACGGGGGAACCGGTAAAAAGTGAGGGAGTCCAGGGGCGGGCCGCCTCAGTGAAACAACTTATTTTTGCAGCGTCTGGATCTGGATGAGATTGCCGCAGGTGTCGTCGAAGACCGCTATGATCACCCGGTCGACAACTTCCGTCGGTTCCATCGTGAACTTCACGCCCTGTGCTTTCAGCCTCTCGTATTCCGCATGGGTGTCTTCGACACCAAAGGACGCGGCAGGGATGCCCTGTTCGAATATCCCTTTCTGGTATGCCCGGACTACCGGGTTATCGTTCAGCTCGAGCAGCAGCTCGGTTCCGTTCGGGTCGCCGGGGGAGACGACGGTAAGCCACCGGTAGCCTTCGGCAGAAACGTCGTTCTTCTTCACAAAGCCCAGCGTTTCGATGTAGAACTTCAGAGCCCTCTCCTGATCGTCGACAAATACCCTGGTCAGTATGATCTTCATGGTCGCCCGTATTCGGAGGACCATATGTAGGTTTCGGCAACCGGTTTGTCCGAATCATCCCCGGACTGAAGCGTGTTCCCGCAGGTATGCAGCAGCCAGGTCGTATGCCGAACACACCTTCTCCCGCTCAATCCCCGGCACGCCGCATGCCACGACGTGCACCGTCGTTGTGGCGAGGGTGATCTTTGTCGCATCCGAGTCGCGGTACGGGTAGACGGCGACGATCGCGTCTTCATCCGCCAGGATAACCTGGTTCGTATGGAGCGTGACGGGTGCGGCCATCCCGATGCCGAGGAACTCCTCACCCTCTTCTGCAAACCGCATCGTGAGCTCCCCGCCCAGGGTATCGGCGTCGAACGCCGCAATGGGGATTCCGGTGCGAATTGAGGCCAGATTATAGGCATCCACCGCGGTGTTGATCGCCGGGAGCATCTTGCCGGCCAGGATCCTTCGGACAAGCGCTTCCGAGGCGGGCCGCGTTTTGGTCGGATCGACGCCCACCCTCCAGAAGAAGTCCCTGTACGCCCTGAACAGGGGTTCATCCTTGATCCTCTCCAGCGTATACCGTTCTCTTGCCAGACGGACGGTCTCGTCTTTCAGCGCCTCCAGGGCCGGGCTCTTCTCCTGAACCGACAGCGGCCCGACATCACCTTCTGCAACCGAGAGGCCGGGGAATGTGGCAAGAATCTCCTTATGCATCTCCATGGCTCGTACCGTTCCTGCTGAAACAAGGAAACATCTCCATACTGCCCGGGGGAACGAACCGTTCCGGCGATGGAGATGCTCGCGTCAACGTTTCTTTCTGTCCTCAACAGTATTGACCTTTTTTGAATCGGGGGAGATCGGACCTCCGATGCAGAACAGAAAAAGCCCTCGTTCACCGTGTGAATCGGCGAAGGGGGGCCTGGCGACCGGCAGCAGGATCTTGACCTCGAAACCGAGGCCCGAAACCTTTGAACTCTCGAAACCTCTTAAAATTCCAGAGGATCTTCACCCCCGCCGACGACCCCTGTGCAACCATCCCGCAGATGGACTGTTACCGGTTCGACGTTGAGCCGTGAGGGGAGCATGCCGGGAGAGAAACGTTGTTGTCGGGATGGGGGATGCCTGCCAGCACAACCCTGCGACCGGCAACCCGGGGGAAAAGCGTTATCCTGATAGGCGGGTAACAGGAGTATGATACGACATGCTTACGGCTGATGGCATCCTCGGTGCGCTGGCAGAACACCGCGAACGGATCAGGAGCCTGGGCGTCCGGCGGATCGGGGTCTTTGGATCCTTTGCCCGGGGCGAAGAGCGTGAAGAGAGCGATATCGATATCCTCATCGAGTTCAAGGAAGGAGGGCGCTCCTTTGACACGTACATGGATCTCAAATTCTTCCTCGAAGACCTCTTTGGGAGGAGAGTCGACCTCGTCGACCGTGATGCCATAAAACCGGCTCTCGCACCGCACATCCTCCGGAGTGTTCGCTATGTCCCGGGAATATAACCTTTATCTCCGTGATATCCTTGAGGCCATCGGGAGAATTGAGCGGTATACCCGGGGAATGGACTACGAGAAGTTCCTGGCAGACGACCTGGTGCAGGACGGAGTTATCCGGAACCTCATGGTCATCGGTGAGGCCGTGAAACTCATCCCCGAATCGCTCAAATGCGAACATGCCGATATTTCCTGGAGAAAGATTGCAGGAATGCGCGACATCCTCATTCACGCATACTTTGGAATCCATAATGAGATCGTGTGGGACGTCGTCAAGAACAAGATCCCGGAACTACAGGTTGCAGTCAGACAGATGCTTGACGACGAGGCCGCCTGACCGCCTCCTGCCGTGGTTCGCCCGAAAACGGCTTGCTCCGCTGACGTCGCCCGCCACGACCAGATCGTCACCCCATCGAGAAGATGCACAACCTGAACAGGCACCTCGCAGCGGCGAAGGCCCCGCACGAGAAGGAGATGATCGACACAACCGACCGGGAATCGACAGGCTGGTGTATGAGTTGTACGGGCTCACGGAACGGCCCCCACCGCCCGGAAGGATAAGCAAGTATCCCCCGGCCTGTTTATGGAGGATCTTCACCCCCCGCCGAGCACCTTCACCAGCACCGCCACCACCCCGCCGACAATCCCTCCTGCCCCGGCGCTGATCGTCGAGATCCGTTTTTCCTCTCCCACCTTCTCCGCTCGCCATCCCTCCAGCGCCCGGAGCCGGGCCTCGAAGTCCTCGTCCTGCGCCTCCATTCGCTGCAGCGAGTCGCACCTAACGGTGCTCCCGCTCCGCTCCAGATGGAGCATCGCGTCCGGCATATCCACTTCACGTCCCGGTTCGTCTCGTAAGACCGGGCTCCCGGGTGATCTTTTCGTCGGTCATCCAGGCAACCCTCCCGCGGGACCATAGGGGGTCGGGAACAAAAAGGCTGACCGTAATGGTTATATTCAAGAATCCGGGCTCGATCCGGGCTTCCCGATAAAGTCAGGCTGATACCCTCCCGGGTCTACCCTATAGTTGTCTGTCATATTCCCGGGAACATGCAGACCACGGAAGACGCTTCGCGTCTTCCTAACAGGCACGACCCAGAGGGTTGTGCCGTGAGGAGTGAAAAACCATGGCAGACTTCGTTCAGACTACCGTGAACAAAACGGCGGTCCGGGACCTCGCCGTCCCGATCGTCAGCGTAACGTCGTTTAACAACCTCATCCAGTCCGTCATCGACGACAACCCGTTCGGGTGCGTCGGGTATACGGGTGCCGACGGCGAGGCCGTTGCTCCGGTCGTCCGCAACCGCGAGCACTACACCGCGAAGGTGAACTTCATCAACGGTGAGGGGAAGCGCATCGGAACCGTCTCACTCCAGTCCCCGACGATCACGGCGTTCGAGGCGAACGCCGCCGCGGTGATGGAGGACGCAACCATCGCAGCCGCGATGGGCGGCGAGGCCGTCCGGAACAGCCCCGGCGAGACCTACTACGCGCAGCTCAAGTGCCACGACCCCTCGGGTGACGACTTCTACGTCACCTTCACCCGGAAGACCGTCCGGCTCTCGTCCTACCAGGACGACACCATCCGGAACGCGGTCGAGACCTGGGCCGACACCGTTGGGACGCTGGAGTGAGGAGGGGGAAACCCCCTGCTCAATTTTCCCGGTACCGGAGCACAAAACACTACGGTAAACAACTCCTCATCAGACAGAGATATGTAGATTGAAACACTAGAGTATCAATATACCCAGAGGTGAGACCGCTATGACCCGAGTAAAAGAGGAGATCATCAGTGAGTTGAATGACCTCCCACCCCGGACGTACGGTGAGGTGCTCGACTTCATCCGGTTCCTCAAATCCCGGCGCCGGAAAGTCGCCCCCGACACCGCCCTCGCTAGTGAGCCCGCGCTCCGGAAAGACTGGCTCCGGCCCGAGGAGGAAGAGGCGTGGAGCAATTTGTGAAGGGTGACGTTGTCGTTGTACCGTTTCCTTTCTCCGATCTTTCAACCGTGAAACGGCGCCCGGCTCTAGTCGTTGCAACGCCCGGCGGAGACGATATCATTCTCTGCCAGATCACGAGCCAACAGATCCGCGATCGTCATGCCGTTGGTATCACCGATATTGATTTTGCAGAGGGAACACTCCGAAAGCCAAGCAATGTCCGGCCAAACCGGCTCTTTTCTGCCAGTACCAACCTGATCCTCTACCGAGCGGGTCGTCTCAACAGCCAGGCCGTCACGTCGGTCATCGATCGGATCGTTGAGATTCTGCAGGCAGAGTAACCTCCTTTTCCGGCAGAAAGCCAGAGGGCCCTTGGTTGCCCCCCTCACTTTCATCCCGCGCCCGGCTCCTCGTTAACAACCCTCTTTTCTTCAGACTGACGTATGACGCACTCCTCCCTCCTCCGCTCCGACGAGACGCTCTTCCGCGACCCCGAGGTCTTCGAGTTCACGTATCTCCCCGGAGAGATCCACCACCGCGACGCCCAGGTCCGGGAACTCGCTTTCCTCCTCCGGCCGGCGCTCCGGGGCGGGAGTGCGGGGAGCGCCGTCCTCCGCGGCCCGCCGGGAACCGGGAAGACCACCACCGTCCGGCGGATCTTTCGCGAGGTTGCCGAGACCACCCGCCGGGTCGTCCCGGCTTACGTCAACTGCCTGCACGACCGCACGCCGTCCGCCGTCTACCGGTGCATCTTCGAACAGGTCCTTGGCCACGCCCCGCCGACGACCGGGCGGCACCTCGACGAGATCAAGCGCGGAGTCGCCGCCCGGCTCCGGGAACACGACGCCGCACTCGTCGTCTGCCTCGACGACGCGAACTATCTCACCGCCGCGGGAACGTTCAACACCCTCCTCTACCAGATCCTCCGGCTCTACGAGAAGTGGGATGTCCGGAAGGCCGGGGTCTTCGCCGTTACAAGCGACCTCGCCCTGAACCTTTACGCCGAAGCGGACGCGAGCGTCCGGTCGGTCTTCCACCCGACCGAGATCAACTTCCCGCCCTACACGAGGACCGAGATTCGGGAGATCCTCGCCGACCGCGTCCGGCAGGGGCTCTACCCCCGGGTGTTGCCGAAGCCTCTCCTCGACCGCATCGCCGCCATCGCCGCCGGCGAGCAGGACGTCCGGGTCGGGATCGACCTTGTCCGAGCAGCATGTCTCCGGGCGGAAAAGGACGGCCGCCGGCGGGTCAGCCCCGGCGATGTCACCGCCGCGACACGGGCGGTCACGGCGCCCGCGCTCCGGAACCGGGCCGCGGGGCTTTCGACGGGCGAGCGGGCGCTGCTCTGGTGGATCGCCGAGCGATCCCGCGACGGGGCCGATATGGCGTCGGGGGCGATCTTTGAGGCGGCACAGGAGTATCTTCCGGTCGGGAAGACAACCTACCACGAACACCTCAACGCCCTCGCGAACGCCGGAATCGTCGACCTGGTGCCCGGGACGGGCCGTGGGCGGGAGGTCAGGCTCCGATATGATGCCGGGGACGTGGCTACCGCCTGCAAACCCCGGACTCAACCTGCAAAATCCCGGACTGATCATGAACTCCCGTAACCCCCGGCCCTGTCCCGGATTGGAGTGCCTCCTCCGATGCTTCGCTTTTAAGCACGTTCAATAAAGTAATGCTTATATGTGCTCTGCTGCTTTTTCCGGGATATTTGGCTCACTCTTTTAACGGTCTGACCCTCAGGAATCTGTATGCGCCGGAGAGAACACCGGTGCAGGGAGAAACAGAGATGCAACAGCAACCTGGAGCAACCCCGGACAGACGGAATCCGGGAGGAACCGAACCAAAAACCAGCGGCGGCAGCCCGAACCTGAAGTGTGACCGCACCGTCGGCCAGGCCGCCACTGGTACATCCTCACCGGAAGAGATAAACGTCTCCCCGGTGCCGCTCTTCCTCGTCCCGCGAGCGGTCGCGGACGAGATCCGGCGGCACGGTCGGGCCGTCCGGGAGATCAACGTCCGCCGGACCCGGAACCACCAGTACGCGATCAGCGTCGAGCGGGGGCGGCCATGACCCCAGAGCCGGGCACGCTCGCCTGTACCGCTGCGGGGGGGCTCATCGTCCACGTCGAGGCGGAGCGTTACCGGATCACACCCGAGGATGTGAGGGCACTCATCTTCTTCGGCCGCCCGGCTCAGGTGGTGCGGGAGCGGCATGAAGGTGGGACCGGATTGACGATCGAGGGGTATGCGGCGGTGAATCCGGCAGGCAGAGCGCTGGTGATCCGGACCCGGACGGGGGCCTGGATCGTCCCGCTTGTTTCGTTCCGGCGGGTGGCGTGCGGGGAGGCAGTCTCCGCCCCGCTCTTCCCCTCGTGTGGGACTGCCCAATGCGCGGTGAAGTTCGCCGGGCGATCAAGGTCCTCGCCGACGGCGGATACATGATGCGATATGGTAGCGCGACGACTGCCGCCGCCGGAATTCCGGCAGAACGGCCAGCAGTTCGTCCAGGTTCTGTGGCGCCCGGGACGAGACCTGGTGATAGGTGCTCAAACGAGGGACCTGGTGGGGACCAAGTTGGGACTGAGGTCATCCCACAATTATAAGAGACCTTGAATAAAACCCGGGATGTATGGCATTCCGGGAAATCGATGACGAACTCTGGGCAATCATTGAGCCGCATCTCCCTCCCCAGAAACCTCATGTCGGGC
>NZ_VCYI01000002.1 GCF_030464365.1 Methanoculleus methanifontis
GCTGTTAACATATCAAACTGACGGAAGTTATTAGCCCGGACGTCGATAGGGTTTACCATGCTGGAACGGCAGGAGAAAACGGCACTTGCCGTCCTCGTATGCGTCATCGGGATCGTGCTTGCGGTGCACATCCTCTTCAACGCCGTCGGCCGACCGCTGGTGACGGAGCCGTACTCACCGGAGGTCCCGGACGGGGCGCTGGTTCTCCTCGAAGGAAGTATTGAAGAGATCACGGAGACCTCGACCGGTGGACACCTGATCCTCAGCGTCAACGGCACCACGGTCTTCCTGCCGGAGAACGTGGTTGCCGGGCTCGAACTGCACGAAAACGAGAACGTAACGCTGTACGGGGTTGTTCAGACGTATCGCGGGAAACGAGAGGTGGTGGTAGCCTCCTCCGGGGATATCCAGATCCTGAAATGAACTACTTAGTCTCCGTATAGAAGATATCGGCGTCGCCGGTATCCCCGAAGAGGGGCTGTCCCCGCCGGGACTTCCCGCGGCTTTCTTCCTTCTTCGCAGTCTCCTGTTCAGGCTCCCGGCGGGCGGGGGCCGGGGTCTCGTCGGGCTTCTTCTTCCGCCCCCCCTCCACGCCGGAACCAGAAGGGAGGTCTCCGTCGTTGATCCGCACGCTCGGCATACAGGATAATCGCCTGCCCGGTATATGACTCCTCTGGATCATCCAGCAGCCATATGAGGGTTTTTCCAGTATAACGCGCCTCATCTTTGCCTCCGGTCGGGCGAGGTTACCGGGAGGGAATGAAAAGAATGCACAAGATCGGTTTTCACCGCACGGCGCGCCGTCGCGCGGGCTTTGCACGGCAGAAAATCCAAAAAGCATCATCTCTCCGCACCGGGACATTCGACCATTGCGAGATGGGCGGTATTTCGGACAGGGAGCGGCGGCGCGGGTATCGGGGTCGCGCTCCGGCCCCGGTCATCCGGGAGCGCGGTACCCGCGTTCTACGCCTGCCTCGTCCGGCTCACATAAACCGCTCGAACCGGTCGCGGGAGACCCGGCAGATGGGGCAGGTCTCGGGCGGCTCGTTCCGGGCGCAGAGGTAGCCGCAGACCCGGCACCGCCAGACCGGGTAGTTCAGGGTTCCCGGTGCGCGGCCTGCCGTGGCGCGCTCCTCTTTCTGCCGGTTGCGCTCCGCAGGGGGCGGCCGCCGCTCCGGGACGGGGGCAGCGGCACGCTTCCCGCTCTCCACATCGGCGGTGACGTAGAGCGCGCAGTAGCAGGCCCCGTAATCGGCGAGATCGGGGTCGCGGTAGTCGCAGGGGCAGATCATGTCGAGATCGTCCTCCCGGTCTCCCGAGGCGAGCCTGCAGGGGCAGGAGATGTAACCGTAGCGTTCCCGGTTCGCGAGCAGGCCCCTGACGAGACCGCGGGTGAACTCCCGGTCAGGGTTGAGGTGGTACCCGCCGGCCTCCGCCTCAGTTTCGAGGTCGCGCATGAGCCGGTCCACCTCACGGTCACTCACTGTGTTGGGCACCGATCGCCTCCCGGATCTCTTCCTCCCGGAACCCCACGATCACCTTCGTCTCATCGATGACGACCGTCGGAAACGAGACCTGAGGGTTCCAGCGTTCGACCTCCCGGACCACGCGATCGCGCTCCTCCCCCGCGAGCAGATCCACGTAGACGTACGAGAACCCGACGCCGAGGTCGGTGAGAAGTTCCTTTGTGCGGGCACACCAGCCGCAGGTGCTCAGGGCGTAGAGCATTACCCTGCCGCGGTCGACGCCAGGCACGTGCTGCATCTCTACCAAAAACCTTCCTCCGTCTCACCCCGCTAAGGGAGCCGAAGGTAAGTAGCTTGCCCCGGAGCGGGGAGGGTCAGGAGGAAGCAGGCTTGAGGAGAAGGAACAGGCCGGCGCCGCAGGGGAGAGAGAACAGACGGGGTTTTCCCGTAAAGAGGAATGCCCGGCCAGACGGCCGGGCCCGGGTAACTTCTTATCCTGCCGTGCAGGAAGAAGGGAGTGAGGTGAAAGGAGGCATGAGTCTCAGAAGATTTTCCGGAATCGCGGCCGCGCTCGTGCTCGCGGCATGCATCTGTGGTACGGCCGCCGCACAGCAGACGGGCATCGGCGAGATCGGGACCGTCGCCGCCAACGAGACGGTCACCATCGGCGGGACGACGAACCTCGCCCCCGGCAACCGCCTGCTCGTTGCGGTGACGCCGATCGGGTTCGGCCCGGGGAACGCCTCGGTGCAGGGAGGGACGTCGGGGACGGCCGTCGTGGAGGAGGGGGACGACACCGCGAACTCCTGGTCGTTTGACGTGGACACGACCGGGTTTGAGCCCGGGGAGTACAGCGTGACCGTGGAATGGGTCGAGGGCGACGCCACCGCAAGCACCACCTTCACCGTCGTCGAGGCGGCGGCGGTGACCCCGACACCGACGGTGACCCCGGCCGCCACCACGCCGTCGACGACGACGGTGACGACGACCCCCACGCCGACCGCGGCAGGACCCGCTCTCCCGGCGGCGGCTGCCCTCGTGGCAGGGCTGGCGGGCTACCTGGTGCGGCGGCGGTAGGGGAACGCAGCCATTTTTACCGTTACGCCTAACGACTTCCTTCTCTTCGCGCCTTGCGCGAGCCCGGGTCACCATGACTGTCGCGGGTTAAAGCCCTGGCGTGTCTTTGCACCCAAAACCGCAGGCCTATGGTTAGCGGTAGGAGAGGTGCTTTGTATAGAAGCTTCCTCTTTTCCTCATGCTTCTTAATCTGCTCAACGCAGATCCCGGCTGAAGCAACTCGATATTATACCTCTGTTTAAGAGTATCTCTAACTTCTCTGCGCAGTTTGTCATCTTTGGTGACAAAACACTCTGCCCGGACAAGGATGGCAGTTGTTAACAGAATTGCATCCTGGGTTTCAATCCCCTTACTGCTGAAGATCAGCCACGCGAATATCTCGGAGAAGTTATCTCCGTTCTCTCCAGGCTCATCTGAAAGTGGCACGATTGCGCCATTTTCAAACAATACATCGAACGTACTCTGGATCTTTGCATAGATAGCTTCCGTACATTCATCAGGAATCTCAGGGAAATTTCTCCCGTCACGCCAGCGGGAGATAGGCAGGCCGTTTTTGAAAAGGATTATCGTCCGTAGTTCATCTCTTATGGCAGAAAAAAGCTCGTTTAGGGCGAGATACGATATATAAAAGTCACAAAGAGGTTTTTTATGCTGTTGTGAGATGACCTCATCGATAAACGATATCGACTGCGAATATCTGGCCAGATAGACCTCTTTGAACTCTTCAGATAACCCGTATCGATCGCAAAAAAGAGTTAAAACACCACTGTTGTGCATTACCCAGGGGGCAAGGATATTCGTATCGATGCACCAGATGCGTTGGACGATTGTGATTCCTCCTCAGACTCGTTTTCCAGCCTTCCTCTTGGAGTTCCACAAGCCCTTGATCTGCCCTGCCTCCCCGTTAACAGACGACCTTTGCCTTAACTCATAGTACTTCCCTGTAACGGGGTTGTAGATCCTTTTCTTGGCCATCGCTCTCACATGGTTCTCTCTCACCTACCTTATTATTCGTTTCGCTACTTCAACCTCCTGCCGCAACAGAGTCCTTCCGTACTTCCCGCACACCTCACCGCCGGTCGACGATCCGCTTCGGCCGGCCGGGCGCCCGGTGGAGCTCGAGCCCGCCCGGCGGCGTGACGCTGCAGAGGATCTGCAGCGATCCGTCCTCGTATGCCCCCGAAAGGGCCGGAACCGACCGCAGGAGGGCGGCAAGGAACGTCTCCTCAACCGCCGCCGGATCAACGCGGGCGGGATCGAGACACTCCATGCTCACCCGGAGGACGGTCTCCCCCGCCTCGTCGCCACCGTAGACGAACGCCTCGTACTCCCCGTTCAGGTAGGCCATGTTCTCGGGCGCAAAGACCGCCGCCTCCACGTCCACGCGGTTGAGCGCGATATCCCCGATCCGGATCGTCTCCGCCTCCCGCCGGGGGGAGGCGATCCGCATGTGCGTCCGGCCGCACCCGCACCGCTCCCGGGAGACGACCGAGCAGGTATCCTCCGTATCGTAGTTGATGAGGAGCGTCCCCGCCCTCTTTCCCGGCGCAAGGAGCGTCGTATAGACCAGCCGCCCGGTTTCGCCGTCATGGACGAACCGGTTCATCCCGGGGTCGTAGAGGTCGAAGTGAACCAGATCCTCGGGGACGTGCAGCCCTGCCTGGCGGATGCACTCGCCGCACATCGTCCCCTCGGTGCTCCCGTAGGAGTTGTAGACCGGGCACCCCCAGACCTCCTCCAGGTAACGCCTCGATTCCGGGGCGAAACTCTCGCCCCCGACAACGAGGCGTTTCACGCCCGCGTCCTGTGGCGGGTGCCCTTCCGCCTCCATCCTGCGGGCGAGCCGCAGAAGCTTGAAGACGCTCCCGATCAACGCCGTCGGGCGGTACTGTTCCATCACCCTGACCGGGAAGGTGCACTTCCCCTCCGGGACGATCGCCATCCCGATGTCCCGGGCGGCGAGGGTCATGGTGTTCGCGCCGACGTTCATCCCGTAGGAGGCGCAGACCACCACCCGGTCGCCGGCCTCGAACCCCTGCGATATGAAGAGCCGGGCGTACTTCTCCGCATACCGCTCCCAGTCCTCCCAGGTGAGGAAGAAACTCTTCGGGATACCGCTCGTCCCTGAGGTCTCGTTGACTGTGAAGACCGCCTCCCAGGGGACGCTCTTGAAGCAGAACTCCTCTTCGTGCGGGGGCTGGTACCGCCGGATCGTCGCCCCGGAGATGATGGGCAGATCACGGAGATCCTCGTGCTCCCGGATAGCCTCCGGGCGGATGTTGTGCCGCTCGAACCACCGGCGGTAGAAGGGCGAGTGCTCCCTCGCATACCGGATGGTCAGGCGGATCCGCTCGTCGATCAGCGTATCGAGATCCGATCTTGCAAGCGTCTCCACCGCCGGGTCATGATATCGGTTGCCTGTCATCCGGCCGGGATAGGCGCAGGGGATAAAATAGGTGCCGGGGGATCAGAGCGCCCAGGCGGGAATCTCCAGGGGAACCCCGAGCGCCCAGAGGACGATCGTGTAGAGGCAGATCATCCAGAGCGCCACGCCGATGAGGTCGAGCGCCCAACCGGACCGGAGCAGATCTCTTGCAGTGATGTAGCCGCTCCCGTAGGCGACGGCGTTCGGCGGGGTGGCGACCGGGAGCATGAACGCCATCGAAGCGCAGACCGCGGCGGTCATCATCAGGACGATCGGGTTCAAGCCCATGCTGACGGCAGTGACCGCCATGATCGGCATCAGGACGGCGGCCATGGCCGTGTTCGAGGCGATCTCCGAGGCAAACGAGACCCCCAGCGCCACGATGAGGATCAGGAGGATGACCGGGAGCCCGTGGATGAGCGTGAGCGACTCGACGATCGCCGCGGCGAGTCCGCTCGCGAGGAACCCGTTCGAGAGGGCGATACCGCCGCCGAAGAGGAGGAGGATGCCCCAGGGGATCTTCACCGCCCACTCCCACTCCATCGTAAAGATGCCCTTCTTCGCGTCGACCGGGAGGACGAAGAGGAGGAGAGCACCAAAGATCGCGATGGTGGAGTCCTTGATCCCGGGGAAGATCATGTCCAGACCCGGGACGATGAACCCGCCGATCTCCTTCGTCTGCGCAAAGACCCAGGCGAGGGCGGTCAGGGTAAAGACGATCAGCGTCCACCGCTCCCCGGTGGAGATCGAACCGAGTTTCTCGAGCTCCTCGCGGATGATCTCCCGGGCGCTTGGGAGGCTCGATCCCATCTGCCGGTAGGGAACCTCGATCAGCCAGAGCCAGGCAAGGATGAGGAATATGGCGGCGAACGGGACGCCGAACTTCATCCAGGTGAAGAAATCGATGGTGGGCGCGTCGGGAAAGATCGTCGCGAGCTGGGAGATGAAGATCCCGTTCGGGGGCGTGCCGATGATCGTGGCGATCCCCCCGATGCTCGCGGCGTAGGGGATGGAGAGGAGGAGGCACCGGGCGAGAGCCTGCTCTTTCCTGTCGAGATTCTCAAGGGCTTTGTCGGTCCCGGGAATGATCGTCAGGATGATCGCGACCGCGATCGGGATCATCATCATCGCTGTTGCCGTGTTCGAGATCCACATCGAGAGAAACGCCGTGGCGACCATGAACCCGAGCACCAGGCGCTTCGGGCTCGTTCCCACGAGACGTATGATATGCAGCGCGATTCGACGGTGCAGACCCCACCGCTGCATCGACATGGCGATGATGAACCCCCCGAGGAAGAGGAAGATCACCTCGTTACCGTATGACTCCGCCACTTCCACCGGTGAGAGAACCCCAAGCACCGGGAAGAGAACCAGTGGAAGCAGGGCGGTCGCCTCAAGGGGGATGACGCCCGTGACCCAGAACAGGACCATCAGGATGGTCACTGCCGCGACGGCTTTGGCCTCAGGCGCAAGGATGGTGGGATCAACGGGAATCGCCAGAACCACGAAGAAGACGAGGACTGATGCGATGATAAAGGCGACCCTGCTCATTATCAGAAATAGGAGAAGAAATTATTTAAGTATAAGGAATCGAATTCTGCCGCATTTAAAGAAATTTAAGGAGATTCAGGCAATTAAAAAACCTCTTTTTCTTGACAGGCCGATCCGGACGCAGCTCGAACCGGTCCCGGCGGAGAAGAGCCGTCGCGCCACCGTACCAACTTATATCAGCAGAATCAGCATACGGGATACCATGGCACCAGAGTGGATCCGCAGGCGAGGCCTCGTCATCCTCCTCGCCATCTGCATCGTTGCCCTCTGTGTGGGGCAGGCCGGAGCCCGCGGACCGACGATCCGCGACATCCAGCCCTACGACACGATCTTTGTCTATGAAGAGGGGCTCGACCTCTCGCAACTCCACAACGTGACCACGGATGAACCCGTCACGGAACTGCGGCGATACCAGGACGACAACCCGGACCGTGGGGTCACGAGAAGTATCCCGGTCACTGACGATACCAACTTCGACGTGCAGGAGTTCTTGGTGCGCGACAACTACGGGCCATACTACGCCTTCAACCCCGTGGACGGCAACACAGCGCTCGTTTTCATCCGCGAACCGGAGCTCTTCCTCGACGTGGTGCTCGCCAACCCCCACCACAACGAGCCTCTGGCCGGGCTTACGGTTTCACCGAACACCCGGATCGCGTTCCGGGTAGTCGCCCCTGACGTCGGGGCGTTCTACCAGGTGGACGACGTCTACCCGGCGACGATCGACCTTGTGCTCACCACGCCGGGCGGTGCGGAGACTACCAACATCGGGGGCCTCAACTTTGCGGGGCTAAACGTCAGTTCGACCCGGTTCTACACCGACGACTCGGGCAGGCCGGGCGCAGTCCGCATCGGCGACCTTGGTGCGCCGGGAACCTACTCCGTCCGGGCTGTGTGGAGAACACCGGCGGGGTTCGACGCCTACGCCTCCGACTCCGAGCCGGTGACGTTCACGGTAGCAAACCGCGTCGGGGTGGATACGACGCCGACGCCGACACCGACACCGACACCGACCGTAACGGCCACGCCGACGGAAACCCCGACACCGACGACCGCGGTCCCGACAACTCCGCCCACGACCGAGCCGACGGCAACGGAGACGGTAACACCGGTCACAACCGCGACGACGGAGCCGGCAACCCCGACACCGACCGCAGCGCCGCTTCCGGCCGCCCTGGCCGTAGCAGCGGTTGGCTTCGCTGTCACGCTCACCGGAAGGCGGCGGTAAGGAACGATCAGCAGAACCGGCAGCCGCACCCGCACCCGCCGGCCGCGTCCCTGATGCCGCGGAGGGCGGCAGCCGCCCATTTTACGACGCCCGGATCGGCATCCTCGAGCGCCTCCATGAGTGCCGGAACCGCTTCGGCATCCCCGATCATCCCGAGGGTATAGGCCGCCCACATCCTGAGCCGGGGATCGGGATCATCGAGCGCAGAGAGAAGCGGCGGGAGAGCGTCCCGGCCGAGAGCAGCGAGGTCCGACGCCGCTACCATCCGGTCGGCAGTCTCTCCGTCGCGGAGAGTCCGGACCAGGGCTTCGGGATCCACTCTCATAGAGGCGCCCTCCCCTCTTCCTCCTTTCTGTCGCCCGCAGTTCTGCCGTCAACCGATACGACTGCCGTACCCTCCCGCTCACTGACCGTTACGTTCATGGTCTTGTATCGGCGCGAGAGGGAAAAAAGGCGCTCGTTTTGTACCGAGGTTCACGCGACGCTTACGTTCTCCAAAAAAGGGCTTTGTTGAAATCCTTCACCCAGAGAATGAATTACCTCCAGATCATCCATACCTCACCGACTCACGCGAAGCCGCGAAGTCGCGAAGTCTGGATAGGTATTGACGGCCTCTTTCGCGTTCTTCGCGGCTTCGCGTGAGGCCATGCCCCGACCTCTATTGAAAACCGAGTGTTATCCAGAGGTTGTGGAAAGCATTTCAACAGGGCTCAAAAAAGAATGGTCAGTGGGTCTGCCGGTAGTAGTCCCATGCGTCGACAACGGTTCCGTTTGCAAAGATGCAGACGCCGTACTCGCTGCCGTCGGCGTTCTTCCGGATCTCGTAGGTGTGGCCCTGCTCGATGCACCAGGCTGCTGCCGGGTTAGCGATGCCGGCACCTGTGCCGCACTGCTCACAGACCCACGGGACGGCGAAGATCTCAACCGGAGTGCCCCACTGCTGGATGGTCATGGTGTCGCGGGAGACTTCACCGGCGAAGGTGAGCCGCATCCCGTCGACCTGGTAGCGCTCGTCAAGATCGAGCGGGAGGTAGCGCTCCCCGTCGTCGCCGACGATACCGTAGAAACCGCCCTCGAGGTCGACATAGGTGACCGTCCCGGTCTTCGCAACGTAGGTCGCGTTCCCTGCCCCATCGATGGCGATGATCTCAACGGGGGTGCCCCACTGCTGAATGGTCATGGTGTTCTCCAGCACACGGGCAACGAACGTCACGTTCGTGCCGTCGTCCTGCCAGGACTCGTTCAGGTCGAGCGGGAGGTAGTTGCCGTCGTCGCCGACGAGGCCGTAGAATCCGCCCTCGAGGTCGATGTAGGTGATCGTGGCGTTCCCGGAGACGAGCAGGACGCCTTCAATCAGTTCGATCGACCGGATCTCGACCGGGGTTCCCCACATATGGATCCCCGCTGCATTGTCCTGCACGTCGGCGCTGAACTGCACTGAAAGGCCGTCCTGCCGGTACTCCGCCGGGAGGTCGGCGGGGAGGTAGTTCCTGCCGTCTTCGGTGACGAGGCCGTAGAACCCGCCCTCGAGATCGATGTAGGTGACCGTAGCGTTCGCCGCGACCGTCCGGCGGGTGTCGTTCGCCGCGATCTCGACAACCTCGACCGGCGTCCCCCACTGCTGGATCGTCGCCGTCTCGTTCATGATATCGACGACGAACGCGACGCGGAGACCGTCCTGCCGGTACTCCGCCGGGAGGTCGGCGGGGAGGTAGCGTTCGCCGTCATCGGTGACGATGCCGTAGAACCCGCCTTCGAGGTCGACGTAGGTGACCGTGCCGTTCCCGGAGACGCGATCGGTCGGCTCGTCCTCTTCTCCGGCAGCCATGCACCCGCAGGCGATGACAGCCCCGAAGAGAACGAGGAAGATAACCAGGTAGTTCGGATAGGATCCCGTCATAGGCTTCAACAGAAATACATTACCCCGTCGGGGGTAAGTAGGTTTCTTTAACTACGAAGGAATTCGGACTTATTCGGCTGGTGGGCCATGTATCGGGTGAAAAAAGGATCGAAGAAGAGCGTCAGCGCCCCCCGACGCCGCCGCCCCCAAAACCGCCGCCACCGCCGAACGACCCGCCGCCACCGAATCCGCCGCTGCCGCCGCCGCTCGACGGCGGGGAGTAGAGGACGATCGGGGCAAAGATCACCGGCATGCTCGAGTAGAGCGGCACCCCGACGTCCGGGAGGTTGATCTGCAGGTTCTTCATCGCCTCCTCAACCTTATCGCCGAAACCGAGCGCCGTCCCGTAGACCAGCCACTCCCCCCACATCGAGAGGTCGGCGGGAGAGTACTGCCGGATCAGCGCGAGGTCCGAGAGGAAGTAGGCAAACGCGTTCCACTCGAGTTTCTCCTTGTAATGGTCGCCCTTCCAGAACCCAAACAGCGTCGAGGGGAAGAGGGCCGCGATCCCGACCTGGACCGCGGCGATGAAGGAGAGGATGCCTGCGGGGATCAGGAGATAGGCAGCACCCGGCGTGAAGATGAACGCAAGGATGGCAAGCCCGCACGGGATGGCGCCGAGGAAGACGAGCGGGAGGATCATCGTCCGCCCGTCCTTGATATACCGGTGGGCGAGCGAGGTGTCCACGTCCCGGGTCAGGCCGGCAAATGACTGCTGGTACTGCACGATCCGGCGCTGGTAACCGGGGCTCCGCCGGGCGGTCTTGGCGAACTCCTCGAGTTCGGCGGTATCCACGACGTGATCCTCGGCGATATTGGAGAGGAAGTTGAGCACCCGCTGCTCGTAGGGATCGGTCGACTCCCCCGAGACGATCTGAACCGTGACACCTTCGCCGTCCGGCTTTTCGGCCACCACGATCTTCTTCTGGCGGTGAAGATCGAGGAGCGTCGCATAAAACCCGTTCTCGTCGAACTCAAGCGCGTCACCCTTGAAGAGGAGGTTCACCTGCCAGGGTTTGAGCGCGGTGTTCGGCGTGAAACTCAGGTACTCCGGCACGGTAAACCGCTTCTCCCTGCCGTAGCGGAGGTAGACACCGAGAAGAACGAACGGTATCGCGAGGACGAGGACGGTCGCAAGGGCGTGGAGGATGCTTGCCGCCGCATAGAGTATCGGTGGCCAGCGGTTGGCGTCGGCCGCCTGCTGCCGCACGTCGGGGACGTATTCGGGGAACCCGTCGATCCCTTCCGTGAACACGGGGTCGAGGATCATCTCGATATTCAGCGCATCGTCCTGCGGGGCGGCCCCCGTGACGACGACGGACTCCGCCGTCCGCTCGACCTCAAGGGTCGGGGGATGCGTGTAGACCTCCTCGATCTGCCCGGCGAACGGCAACGTGACCCGGAGATTGCGGAAGGGAACGTGCTCGTCCACGAGTTTCAAGTTCAGGTGCGCCCACTCCTCGTCGTACTCAATCGGCGGCCGGACGATGTAGCGGTACTCCACCGTATAGGTGCCCGGGGCGAAGTAGCCGGGGTTGAAAAGGCCCACCTCGTTATCGAACGAAAGACTCCGGATCGTCGCGATATCGGACGGGGTCGCGCTCCCTGCGGTCGGACGCACCTCACCCCGGTCGTCTTTGACGTAGCCGACGGTTCCGGGCGGGGCGGTCATCCCGACAAACTCGATATGCGGCCGATCGGTTGCGGAGAAGGTGAGCGGTGCGTCCCAGTAGCGAAAGAGCATCCGGTACTCGCCTGCAGCGCGGACGTCATAGGTGTAGCGCTCGATGAGGGTTCCGTTCTGGTAAAAGACTGCGTCATACTGCTCGACGTCCAGGTCCCCCCGGAAGAGAGCAGGGAGCGCATTCGCTCCAACGACCGCCAGCACCCCGATAACCAGGGTGACGGCGAGGAGGGTGAGTATCTGCTGCCGCTCAGTTATCCGCATGGTTCATCAGAACGCTATCGTCGGGACCTGCTCGATCTCCTCGCCGAACTCCAGGTACTCGAGTTTCTGAAAACCCATGACGCCGGCAATCAGGTTCGAGGGAACCGTGTCGGTCATGGTGTTGTACTGCTGGGCGATGTTGTTGTAGGTGTAGCGATGCCGGGCAATCTCGTCCTCGACACCCTTGACCGCACCCATCAGGTTCTGCACCGTCTGGGAGGTCTTGAGGTCGGGATAGTTCTCCGCGACGGCGAGCAGCCGCCCGAGAACCGACCGGGACTCGCGCTCGAGTTCGTTCAGGTCACCCGGGCCGGCGCTGCCGATACGTGCTCGCATCTCGGTCACCCCGGTCAGGGTCTCCTTCTCGAAGGCCGCGTAGCTCTTCACCGCGCCGAGGAGCTGCTCGATCATGTCCAGCCGCTTCTTCATCGCGACCTTCACCTGCCCAACCGTTGCTTCGGCGGAGTTTTTGAGGGAGAAGAACCGATTGTATATGCCGATTGCTGCCGCCGCGACGCCGATGACGACCAGCACCACGACGACGATAAGGACAATGGAGATGATGTCCAACGTTGTCACCAGTACTCTATGTGCCCCGCGGCGTATTTAAGGGGTGACCCTTAAATCCGCGCGGGGGAGCGGGAAAAACACCGGTACGGAAGAGATTGGTGGTTCCGCACGATGACCGCTTTTCACGGAAAACCCGGCTGCTGTCCGATCTCTTCGCCGGAACTCACCATCGCCACGACGTTGCCGTCCGCGTCCCGCAGAAGGGCGTTGCGCCAGAGGATCGGCTGCTCTCGCCCGTCACGGGTGACGACCGGGCTCTCCTCGAACGGCGGAGGTTCGGCACCGGCGGCCACGAGACGGTTGAAGTTCTGCGCGAGCCGCTTCCGCAGGCGTTCCGGGACGACCGTCGCAAACCAGTTCTTTCCAGCGAGATCTTCTTCGGAGTATCCCAGGACCTCGCTCGCCTTCCGGTTGACAAGGTCGATTGTGCCGTCCGCCCCGATCACCGCGATCATCACGCCTGCCGCCTCCAGGTATCCCTGCGCCCGGTCAAGCTCGGTGATCAGGAGAACCTCCGCGGCGGCGCGATCGGTGACGTCCTCGGCGATCCCGAGCATGTACTTCAGCATGCCCCGTGAGTTGAAGATCGGGATCTTCTTCGCGGAGAGCGTCCGCCCGCCCGGAGTCCGGATCTCCTTTTCAAGGGCAGCCGACCGCTCCACAAGTTCCCGGTCGCCGTCGGCGAAGAACGTCGCCATCTCCGGCGGGAAGATCTCCGCTGCCCGTTTTCCCGCCATCTCATCCCGAGTCATCCCCAGAAACGTCTCTGCGGCCTGATTCGAGAAGATGAACGTGTTCCCCTCCACTTCCCGGACAAAGACCATGCTCGGGATGTTATTGACCACCGAGTAGAGGAACGACTTCCACTGGGCCACCCGCTTTGCAGCGCGCGCCCGTTCGGTGACGTCGCGGCAGACCATCCGGTAGCCGGTGAAGTCGCCGATCACGTCGTAGATCGGTGTTGCGCTCACCTCGAGAACGACAGGGCTCCCATCCCGGTGGAGCATCGTCCATTCAAAGAGGACTCGCGGTCTCGGTTCGGCGAGGAGCGCGGCAAACTGCTCCCGAACCGGTTCCGCCTTCTCCGGGGTCATGAAGTCGCAGGGGGTCTTTCGGAGCATCTCTTCGGGTGCGTAGCCGAGGATCTCCCGGCTTTTGGGGCTGACATACATGAATGTGCAGCCTTCGTCGACGTTCAGGATCAGGTCGCTGATGTTCTCGACGAGGCTCCGAAAGAGGAGCTCGCTCTCGCGCAGGGCCTCTTCCGCCCGCCGGCTCTCGGTGATGTCCTCAAGGATGATGGTGACGCCCGGCGCCCCGTCGTTGAAGACGGTGGGAAGGAACTTGATCCGGAAGAAGAGTTCCTCATCGTGTCGCAGGAACCGGAGTTCTTCAGTGACCTCGCGGCCGTCCAGGGCTTCGGTGATCCGGCTCCGTATCAGCGGGTGGTCGAATGCAGCGAGCGGCGACGTCTCGATGCTGCTCCCGATGATATCGTCTCGTTCCCTCCCTGCAAACGAGCAAACGGCGTCGTTTGCCTGGACGAACCGACGGTCCCGGTCAAGCACCAGCACGAGATCTGATGAGAAGTTGAGCATGGCGGCGATGGGAACCCTCTGCGAGAGGTAGAAGACCTTGGCCTTCCCATAGGTCTCCATCTCCACCTGACCCGATACCAGGAGGACGTCGAGGTACCGGGAGACGGTGTTCCGATTGATCCCGACGGCGGCGGCAAGATCGGAGACCGACATGCCGCGAGGGCGCTCTTTCAAGGCTCGCAGCAGGAGAGAGAGGGCGTCGGTAGTGGAATCCATGTGCGAACAGTGTTTCGCGCCGGGAGATATAGGGTTTTGCAGTGTTGCATGCTGTGTGGCTACGCACAACGCCACCCCACAATGCAAGGCAATGAGCGAAAACAATATATAGCAATCAGATCAACTCATGATCCCCAGAGTCGAGAGACGGGGAATCTCTCTGACAACCCGGACCGCACAGGCACGGCGGCCCGGACCGGCGCAAGAACGGCTGGGACCGGTGAACACAACATTCACCACGCTGATTGCATCAACGTCACGATGCACCGGGATACCCGGTGCGCACAGGCACACCTCTCTAAACACTCATACCGGCACGGTGGAATGCGGCACCGGGGCGGGCGGCACAACCGCTCCGGGACGCGCCGCAGACACCGCATGGTTATCACACACCCTACAATACCATTTACATTTTTTGCTCTCTCTGCAAGGTAACTGAAAACAGAGAGCGATATCCACCCTCAGCAGAACGAAAACTCGTTACGCGAGCAGGCATGCCGAGATCACCGGGAGAAACAGCGTAACCTCCACCCGAGACGGAGAGAGACGCTCTTTCATGGAAAAGAGGCGGACGGCGTCAGGATGGCGCCGAGAGAAGCGACCCGAGCGCCCGGGGGAGATCCTCTTTTGCCGTGACCACGGCCGCGGACTCTTCGAGCATCAGGTTGACGAGTTCGTGGTGGCCGGCGATCCGGAAGTCGGTGCGGAGCGCGACGACCCGTTTGCCGAGAGCATACGCGTACCCCATCTCCCAGGATGTCCCTGAATCGGCGTCTGCGCCGTCGATGACGGCGACGACGGTGTCGACGTCCTGGAGCGCCGCGGTGTGCTGCGCAAAGATGGCCTGGTGCTCCTCCCGGCACCGGGTGTGGCTGGTGTCCCCCACCTCCTGGGGGAGGTAGACGTCGAAGAGGTGCGCTTCGAGGAGTTCCTGGAGTGCGAGGTTGTAGGCCACCTCAGCCTCCGAGAAGAGCGGGGCCGCGAGGTAGACCCGGTAGCGGGCGAACTCTTTCACGTCGATCGCCGGGATATCCAGGAACCGGGCGAGAAACGCCCCTCGCCCGGGCTGTTTCTCCGACGAGTAGTAGGTGGCGTTCACCCCACAGGTCGGGGAGGAGTCCACCCCGACGATGGCGAGCGGCGGCTCTCCGCGCTCCCGTATCACGGCACGGACCTCCGCCTCGAGCCGGTCGAGGAGCGCGGCGAACTCATCGGTCGCGAACCTATCGAGGAATGACCCCGGTTCCCGGTCGGCGCCGAGGGAGATCGTCTCCGGGCAGGGGAGTGGAACCATCTCGATCGAGAAGCGCCGGCAGCGCTCTATGACGCGGTTGAAACAGCGAATGTCCTCATCGGTCGTTATCCCGCGGGCGCGGCACGCAGGATTCTGGATGCAGGGAGCGACGAGCACGTACATTGATAGTACCTCGACGGCGTACCATAACAAGACAGATGATACCGCTCTACGCCTACCGGGACGACACCTGCGATCCCCGGAAATGCACGGTGAAGAAACTCGCCCGGCGCGGGCTTCTCCGGATCGCAACAAGCATCGCAAAGATCCCCCGTCAGACCCTCCTCCTCGACCCGACGGCGGAGCAAGCGGTCTCTCCTGCCGACCAGAACCTCCCCTCGATAACGGCGCTCGACTGCTCCTGGGAGGTGCTCGATACCGGGGCCGTCGCCTCCTGGCGCAACCGCCGGGCGCTCCCCTTCCTCGTGGCCGCAAACCCGGTGAACTTCGGCCGCCCGTTCCGGCTCACCTCGGTGGAGGCGCTTGCCGCGACGCTCTACATCATCGGCGAGAAAGAGCAGGCACATGACATCCTTGCCCCATTCGGGTGGGGGCTCCGGTTCCTCGAGGTCAACGCCGACCCCCTCGAGGACTACTCGCAGGCAAAGGACAGCGCCGAGGTCGTCGCTCTCCAGGCGCTGTATATGTGATGCACTCCGGGTCGGCCGGGGGATACCGAGCGACAGAGTCTCACGCGAAGACGCGAAGACGCGAAGTCCGTGTGGTTGTTGACGAACCCCTTCGCGTTCTTCGCGGTTTCGCGTGAATTCGTGGCGTATGGATGGTAACCGGAACCGCCGGCCCTTCCCCGCGCGACACGTTTTTATGTCTGGAGCCTTCTGTTGACGTTCAAGGATCGGAGGTTACCGGATCATGGATACCGAACGAGAGAGGGTGCTCCTCGCGGCGGCCCACGCCGTGACGTTCAAGCCCGACTACATGACCGTCGACAAGCTGGAGGCGGCGACCCGCGGGCACGGGGCGCTCGTCATCCCCGCGTTCGCCGCGGCGAACTCGCTCGCGGAGGACATTTTTTGCAACATCGGCGCCCCTGAGATGCATCTTATGAACATGACGGTGGTCGACGCCTCGGCCCCCCACCTGCCGCTTGACTCGATCATCGGGAAGGCGGTGGATGAAGCGAAGCGCGGTGGGGCGGAGCCGGCGAACGCGGCCCTGATCGTCGCGACACTCGCCTACTTCTCGGGGAGCTGCGCCCGCGCCGGCGTGCCGCTCGGGAACCGGAAGCTCGGCGCCATCGCCCGGATGCACGCCGGCGGCGACCGGACGAGCGCCATCGCCCTGACGACGAACAAGTTTACCCACCGCGTCCCGGCGTTCCCCGCCTACCTCGCGATCTACGAGGCCCTGATGGAGAAGAAACTGACCCGGCTCGACGGCGCGGTCCTGCCGCCGTTCGTCGCCGGCGGCGGCGTCATGGGCCATGCCTCACTCGGCGAGGACTACAACATCCCGGAACTCGCGAGAAACGCCGCGAAGGTCGGGACCGAGGCGATGATGCGGAGCATGGAGGGTGCCGGGACGACCCCCTACCCCCTCTGGCCGGCCCTGATCGCGGCGGCGGTGACGATGGAACTCGTCCACCCGGACGCCCTCCTCGGGGAGGAGTTCGGAAAGTTTGGTGAGGTCGACTCCGCCTACCTCGCCGGGAAGGGGGCCGTCGAGGCGGCGAACCTCCCGGAGAAGCTCCACATGCGGGGAACCGGGGAGGAGTACGACACCGCCCGGATCGTCGGCGACTTCGGGCTGATCTTAAAAGACGTCGGCGGGCCGTCGGTGATCGGGTCCATGGTCACGAACGAACTCTTCGCCGGGTTCCAGGAGTCCGCCGTCATCGGGGCCGGGTTCTCCGGCGGGCCGGCGAACGTCCCGCTCGGCCACCTCGCCGGCGACATCCTGCCGGCGCTCCGGCTGCTGCTTGCAAACGGCGGCGACGTCGAGGCAACCGCAACGGCGATCCGGGACTACAAGATGCAGTCCTTCATCGACCCGGAGCTCGCCCTCTGCGGCCTGAACACCATCGTCCGGAAGGCGGAGGTCGTGAACCGGGGTTCGGTGACGGAGGCCTGCACCCGGGCGAGCGAGCCGGTGCGGGACCGGGCGATCTACCGGCGGGCGGCGAAGGTCTACGAGGTGCTCAAAGCGGGGAAGTCGCTTGAAGAAGCGGCTGCCGCCCTCGACGACGAGCGGAGATCCCTCGTCGAGCGCCGCGGCTCCGCGGCCCTCTCGGGGTTCGCGGGAAAAGAGATCACGTTCCGCTTCACGGAGATCGCGCCCCATGGACGGAGGACCGACCCGTTCACCGCGAAGTATTGGGGGTTCGACCCGAAGGTCTCCTACGACATCACCATCGACGGGAAGGACTACCATATCGAGAACCTCACCGCCCGGGTGATCCCGGAGTACGCGCTCGAGGGGAAGGGGCGAGACGACCCCAATATGGGCACCGCCATCTTCGTCGGCGCCGTCCTCACCCAGGAGATGCAGTATATCGGGCAGACCATCATCAACATGGTCGTACCGGCCGCGGTTGCGGCCGCCCTCGGGACCGAGCCTTCCGAAGCGGCGAAAAAAGCTGCAAAGGGCGCACACCTGACGAACGCCATCTCGGGTGGCCGGGAGGCGGCGGAGAAGGTCGCGGAACTCGCGCAGACGGTCTATGCAGGCCTCAGCACGCCGCTCGAGGGAGTGGAGTGAGGAACCCGGCGGCGGGTATGAGAGTCCTCGTCATCGACCCGGCATGCGCGGGGATTGCAGGGGATATGCTCCTCGCATCCCTCATCGACCTCACCGGTGAGTCCCGCGCACTCGATCCGCTTGCGGATGCGATCCGCCACCTCGATCTCTGCCGGGAGTTCACCTACGAGGCAAAAGCCGTGGATGCCGGCGGGATCGCGGCGACCCGCCTCGTGATCGAGATCGAGGAAGAGAGGGCAAGCGATCTTCTTGAGGCAGCTGCCGCAGCCGCGGGCGCGGCCGGGCTCACGGATGCCGCACGCTCCCGGGCGATTGCGGCCATCGGCGACCTCGCCGCCGCCGGGTCTTCGCAGCACGCGATCACGCCGGTGGAGGCGATCTTTTACGTCATCGGGACGATGCTGCTGCTCGACCGGGCGGGGTTCTTCGAGGGGTCGATCGTCGCGACACCCCCGGTGCTCGGCGGCGGAGCAACCCCGACGGATTACGGCGAGATCCCGGGGCCCGCGCCCGCAACACTCGATATCCTCGCCAGACACCGGTTCCCGTTCGCCTCCGCACCCGTCGACGTCGAGCTGACCACGCCGACGGGAGCGGCCCTGCTCGCCAACCTTGCGGAACGTGCCGTGAACCCCTACCCGGCCATGGTTCCCGTCCGGGTCGGTTACGGCACCGGCACCCGGGGGATTCCGGGACGGCCCGACCTGCTCCGGGTGGTGGAGGGGGAGAGCCTTCCCCCAGGCGAGGACCGGATGGTCATCCTCGAGACGAACCTCGACGACATTCCCGGGGAGGTGATCGGCTACACGATCGAGCGCCTCTTTGCCGAGGGGGCGGTGGACGTCTTCGTCACCCCGGCGCTCGGAAAGAAGAACCGGCCGGTCAACGTCGTATCGGTGATGGTTGCGGCAGGAGCGGAAGACCACCTGGTCCGGGTCCTCATGGAAGAGACCGGGACGCTCGGGGTGCGCGTGCACGAGTTCCGGAAGGTGGTAGCCGTCCGGAAGAAAGAGACGGTGCCGGTCAGTCTCGGCGGCAGGGTGTACCCCGTCCGGGTGAAGACCTCGACTATGAACGGGGATCTTATTGCAGAAAAACCAGAATACGACGACATCTCCGCGATAGCGCGGGAGCAGGGCATCTCCTTTCGGTTCGTGGACGAGGAGGTCAGGTTACGCATATCGGAGTGGAAAAGAGCGCGCACCGACGCTCAAGAGGGTGCAGGGGGTGGATGCCCACCCGACCGCCCAAACGCGGTAAATCCCGCACGCGACGAGTGAGTGCGAGCACATCCCACCGGGACGTGCCCCACTCGCGTCTACAGTTCTCTCATGTCACCGGGGTAATAGTTCCCCAAGATATTAGATGATGCATACGATATTTATACAATTCTATTTCGTATCACCGATCAACCCCCGTTTTTGCCTCAATTTGCCAAACAACATTCGAGAGGCCGGGTATTTCCCCCCGCAGGATTATTGCGTCACGGCTCCTGAATTGAAAAAACGAGAAAATGGCGGCGTAATGAGAAGACAGTCGTTTTTTGCCGTCAGACGGGCGGCTTACACCAGAAGAGGCGCGCCATGGCCGTGTATGCGGGGAGTAACCGAAACCATCCTCTTTTCCAGGCGGCTCACCAGAAGCCGGGAACCAGAACGTAGATCGCCCAGCCCATGTGCTCGCGGCCGTAGCCGAAGTACTCGTCCTGGAGGCGGTGGAGGTAGTCGATCATGAAATCGCGCTCAGGGTGATCGGGATGGCTGCCAAGCCAGGAGAGGACCGACTGCCAGATCCCCGACTCGTAACGGTCCCAGTCGTCCGCGCCCGACCGGACGACGGCGGCGACGTCGAGCCCGGCCTCCCGGGCGGCACCGAGGATCTCATACTCGGTCGGGATCTCGGGCCATTCCCGGGCGAACTCCGGCGGGGTGCGGTCGGATTGCCAGTAACGGTCACCGATAACGATGGTCCCCTCGTCGTGAACGAGGTCGAGGAGGGTGTCGATGGTCGCCGCAAACCCGCCCTGGATGTGGGACGCACCGATCGCCGCGGCGCAGTCGAACGGCTCGGCGGGGACATAACTACGGGCGTCCATGCACCGGACGGAAAGCCGGCCGCCGAGCCCCGTGGCCTGGAACGCCTCTTCGGCCCGGCTGCAGGCGTCCTCGCGGGTCTCGATCCCGAGGCCGGATATCCCGTACTCCCGCCCCCAGAGAGCGAGGATCGTGCCGTTTCCACACCCGACCTCCACGACGCGGGAACCTTCCTTGAGCCCCGCCGCCCGCCCGGCAACGAGCACTTTTTCGGCCGAGGTGGGATTCATAATCGCGAGCGTTCCCTGTGTTATGCTGACGAGTTCATTCTGTTCCATAACGGCCCCCCGGGTTACCGGCCTGCTATATGATGTGTTTTTCGCCCATATAACCCGTGTCCCACCGCCCCTGCTTTCCATGACCGGCGGCCCGGCGGGCGGCATCCAGGCGATCGTAACTGCCGGTTCCTTCCACGGAGGTGCGGGGCGCTCCACAGGGGGGGTGCACCCCCGCAGAGGGAGAGACGTTTTATATAATGAGGAAGTGTTCCGCCTGGGTGTGGCATGCAGCCGGAACGGGACATCCCGGGAAGGGTCCTGCGGGCCCTCAGGTTCCGGCCGAAGGGCATGACGATCACCGAGATCGCGAAGGCCCTCGGAGCAAACCGGAACTCGGTCTCGAAACACCTTGAGGTGTTGCAGGCGGAAGGCCATGTCGAGGCGCGGCTCGTCGGCAACGCCAAGGTCTATTCCATCGCACAACGCATACCTCTCTCGGCGTTTCTCTGTTTCACGAAGAACCTGATCCTGGTCCTCGACGCCGACCTCACGATCGTTCAGGCCAACGATCAGTGTCTTGCGCGATTTGGGTGCCCAAAAGAGGATATCGTGGGCCAAAACATCCAGGACGCCGGTCTCCCTATCGTCTCCTCTCCTGAGGCCCTTGCCGTCATCGAAGGGCTTGAGCGGGAGCAGGTGATCACCGATATCTCCCACCGGCGGGACGACGGCAGCGAGTTCTTCTACCAGATGCAGGCTATCCCGACAACGTTCGAGGACGGAGGGAAGGGTTGCACGATCGTGCTCGAGGACATCACCGAGCGGAAGCAGTATATCAGAAACGTATCATTCCTCGCCCGGACGGCGATCGACCTCGTCGATCTCCAGCCGGTGGAGGACATCTGCCAGTACATCGTCGACGGGCTTACGGAACTCGCGCCGGGAGCATTTGCTTACTTCTTCTCCTACGATGAGGCCGACCGGCATTTCTTCGTCCGGGCAGTCGCGGGCGAGGGATTCCGGGAAGGGCTCACGGAACTCCTGGGACGGGACCCCGTCGGCCTGGAACTCCCGATCGCCCGGATCTTCGACGCCCCCTATCACCAGACTCCCCTCTCAATGCGTGGCCTCCAGGTGTTCGTCCTCCGCCCCGAGCCGTCATCGTGGTCGTTCTACGATCTCTGCTTCAGGGGGATCGCAAAAGAGGTCTGCGAGGCAATCCTCGAACGGTTCGACATCGAGAAGATCTGCCTCACGGGACTGGTCTGGCGGGACCGCCTCTACGGCATTGCGGGTATCTTCCTTTCTCCCGGGAGGGATGTTGAGAACCGGGAGACAATTGAGTCGTTCCTCCGGCAGGCATCCATCGCGCTTGCCCGGCGCGAGACCGCCGAGCGGTTCAAGAGAAGCGAGGCCCGGTTCCGGGGGATGGTCGATTCGTCCCCCTTCGGGGTCGCGCTCATCGACCGGGACGGGCGGTTCATCTATGCCAACCGGCGGTTCATCGAGATCTTCGGCCACGAAACGGACGATGCGCCCACGGTCGCGGCGTGGATCCGGCTGATCTTCCCGGAAGAAGAGACCCGGCAGGAAGCCATCAGGGCCTGGCGGTCGGACCTTGAACGGTCGGTCCCGGGCCAGGTCAGGCCCCGGACGTTCACGGTCCGGGCCCGGGACGGGTCGAAGAAGACGGTTCTCTTCCGCCCCGTCACCTTCTGCGACGGGACGGAGTACGTCACCTGCGAGGACATCACCGAAGAGGCCCGGGCGTACCGTCTCCTCGTCGCGGACATCGCCGACCTGCGGCAACGGGAGCAGGAACTCCTCATCAAGGACCGGGCGATAGCCTCCACCCGGCGGGCGGTCGCCCTCCTCGACCTGGACGGGGTGGTGACCTACGCGAACGCCGCCTTCCTGACCCTCTGGGGATACCCGACTGCAACGGGAGTGCAGGGGTTGCACTTCTCCCGGTTCTGGGAACGGCCGGACGAGATCCAGGGGATCATCCAGGCAGTCATTGACGGCGGTTCCTGGCACGGTGAGCTCGCCGCCCTCCGGAACGGCGGGGAGAAGTTCCGGGCGGATCTCCTCGGGACACCGATCGTGGTCGAAGACGGCAGGGTGATCGGGATGATGGCGGCAGCGACGTTCCGGAGGAACGGAGCTTGAGAAAACGCGAAGCGTTTTCGATGGCGACGTTCCGGAGGAACGGAGCCCGAGCACCGCCTCGGCCACCCCGAGGGTATAAAAACCAATGCCCGGCAGTATCGTTCCGCGGTACCGCACGATGATTCTGCTTCGTAAAGGCTTATTGTAGTCCCGGGATACGGCAAATCTGCACGGAGGAGGTGAAGAGATGCAGAAGACCATCGAGAGGAGAGAGGTACGGGAGGAGGACAATCCGGAGATCCGGGCGCTGATGCACGCCATGCTCAACGGCGACACCTACACCAGCCTGCAGGCCATCAGCGCCCTCGGGGCGCTCGGGGCTCCGGCGGTCGGGCCGCTGGTGCAGGCTCTGCTCGCCGTCGACAGAGACGCACGCTGGGCCGTGGCGATGGCGCTCGCCCGCACCGGCACCGAAGCGGTGGAGCCGCTCGTCGGGGTCGTGCTCGTCGCGGACGATGAGGTCAAGAACCCGGCAATCTGGGCGCTTGCCGAGATCGGCGACCCGAGAGCGGTCGAGCCGCTGGTCGGCACCCTCCGGACGAGCAGATCCGAGTGCTGCCGTGCCCTGACCGCCGCAGCCCTGCTGAAACTCGGCGACCCCGCGGGGATTGCCGAGGTGGAAAAAACGTTCGAGCAGTCGGGCGAGGGGTTCCGCGGCCTTGCCATGGAGGCCTTAGAGGGAACGTGAGGGAACCCTCAAGGTGCCTCTTTTTTAGCCGTCTTTCCAGGCGGCATTGATGAGTAACTTCTAATAACGCCCGCAGACAAAAGATCAGTATGCAGGGGCGCCATATCCTGGTCCTGATCCTCCTTGCGGCAGCCGTCATCGCCGGAGGCTGTACGGCAGAGGAGGATATTACTGACATGCAACCGGTCACCCAGACACCCGCGCCGACGGAGGCGCAGGCGGTGGGAGGGAACCAGCCGGCCCCAACGCCGCACGTACCCCCCCGCGGGAAGGATGATAAGCCGCAGAGCGTGGAGTTCGTCGACCCCGCGACCTACCACCTCTCGATGACCCCGACGCCCGCGACGACAATGATGAAACCGCCAAACGACGTCCGCATCTCCGGGAAGATGGCGGAATATGCGGTGGTCTCCTGCGATGACGGTCTTTACGGGCGCCGCGTTCTCACCACCGAGGTTTACCACATCCCCTTCCCCTACTGGGCAATCACCGTGAGCGCAACGGCGGGAACCGACTACCCCTGGCTCGTGGTGGAGATCCGCGATCCCGATGACCCGAACCGGATCGTCAAAGAGATCCGGTACTCTCGAAACGATATCCTTGTTCCCGATGAGGATTCAGACGGAAAAGAAGAACGGTTCCTCATCCGGGAAGGCTACGACGACTATTACTTCGTCACCCGCTCGGAAGCGTTAGAATCTTTTAAGATCACCATCTACGTCCCGGAGAAGTACCTCGTCTAGGCGGGAGGAGGAGGAACTTCCTCTCCCCCTTCTTCCGTCCCCTCCTCTTCTGCGGCGCGGAGCTCCCGGTCGTAATCGGTGATCGCGGCGGCATACGCCCGCCACGCCTCGTCAGCATCTGCCAGGTTCCGGTTGGCTGCGGCGTAATCACGCATCTCGTAGGCGCCCGCGGCCGACGACCAGAACGTGAACGCGCGGTTCAGGTTGTCGAGCGCCCGGACGTAGGCCGACTGCGCTCCGGTGTAGGCCTCAGGGATGGTGTCGGCCGCAACAATCTGTCGGTGGTATGCCGTAACGTCTCTGCCGTACCTCGCGATTGCCGCAAACTCCCGCATATGGGCGTCGCATTCAGCAACCGAGAGATCGTTCGTGGGGATGCGCATATGCACGGCGATCTTATCGTAGACCTGGAAGATATCGGCCTCCGATGCCGCCACATGACTGCTAAACGCCGCAACTTGCTGGTTCTGGGTGTAGTTGAGAAGGATCGCCCCTCCGATGACGGCGACCACCACCACGAAGACCGCCGTCCCGACGGCGGTGAGCGCCTGCTTCCGGGTGACGGTGATCTTCGGGAGGTTCGGAAGTTTCGGGATCTCCAGGTCCGGGAGCTTCGGGATCTTCAGGCCGCCGGACGGTTCGGGGGTGTCGGGATCCATGCTCATCACGCTCCTCCCCCGGGCAGGCGGGCGGGACGGATCCGGTACTCCCCCGGCTCGGGGATGTAGCGGAGCGGGACGATCTGCGGGGTCTCCGACCGGACACTCGGGAGACCCGTTCCGGCGGCGTCCCCGATGGCCCGCGGGGTTCCCCAGATCGCCGTTGAGCCGACCGAGACGTTCCACCACTCAAAATCCGTCCCCTCGATGTAGTAGTAATGCTTCCCCTCGTGCTCGAAGTATTTCGGCGTGTACTTCGCGTAGCAGGGATTAAACTCGTTCATCCGGATGCCGAGGGCCATGTGATCCGAGTATCGGAGCAGCACCGTATCATAGCCGAGGGCGTCGAGGAGCCCCGTCATCAGGATTGCCGCATCCTCGCAGTCCCCCCTCCCGTCGACGAGCATCTCGGCGGGGTATTTCGGATACTCGACACCGCCCGCCCGGTACATGGCGTGACGGGGGAGGGCGCCCTCGGTGTAGGAGGTCGCGTTGTCGTCCTTATCGTAGGGGATCTGCTGGACGAAGAAGACGAGGTCCATCAGCCGGAAGTACTCCTCGTCCGGGTTGGCGGCCGGGGGCGCGATCCGGCGGGCGAGGTCCTCGAGAACCGGCCGGTCGGCATCCGCGAGCGCATACCTCCCCCAGGTGTTGTAGTCGGTGATCCGCGGTGTCTCCCGGTGCTCACGGAAGAGCGCCTCCGGGACGGTGACCTGCGTCGTCTGGACGCCGCCGTCGATCGCCGTCCAGCGGAAGTTCCGGGTATAGACCTCGCCGTCGTCGGGGAACGGCGTCGCCGTCGGTACCGGCGCGGGCGGGACATATGCTGGCGGGTCGCCGGCCGGCACCAAACCGCGAGACCCAAAGCCGATCGGCTCCCCGAGGAGGGCGGGTTTCACTACGAGGGCGACGACCAGGATCACGACCGCACCCGCAATTACCGGGAGAACGTCCTTCCACTCCATGCCTGAACCAACAACGGCCTCCGGTAGAGATGTTTGCTATCTACCGTTAAAAAATTGTTAATGGTTGTGTTCAGGAGGCGGATCATTCCGAAAAGGGTTAATATGCGGATGAAACGGAAAAGGAGGGCGGAGTCTTCCTGCCGTCTGGCCGGTCGTCACCTGTCCGGGTCTTCGTCGCAGACCTCAAACGCCGGGGAGCAGATGACGGTCCCCCCGGCACCAGCGGCCCCGGGCCGGAGTTCGAGGGGCATGAACGCCTCGTCCGGAACCGGGAAGGGTGCCTCGAAGCCCTTCGCGCGTGCCGGAGAGAACCCGAACCGGGGGTAGTAGTCGGGATGCCCGGCGACCCCTTCGAACCTGCCGGAACCGACCGGGGGAGGGGGGCTCCGGTTCCGCATCATCTCATCCTGGGCGGGGGCGCCGGAGGGCAGACCCCCTCAAGCCCGGCCAGCTGCTTCCCCGGTTCGGCCGCATACCTGCAGATGGAAGGGTAGTACCGGGTGATGTACTCCTTGAGCATCCGGAGAGAGCAGTACTGCGGAGCGATGCTCTTCATCGACTCCCGCATCATCCGGACCCACTTCTGAGGAACGTCGTTCATCGTCCGCGAGTAGTAGAGCGGCGCAACCTCATTCTCGATGAGGTCGTAAAGCGTCTCCGCGTCCGGCTGGCTACCTTCCGCAGAGGGGCCGTGCCCCTCAAATCCCCAGCCGTTCCTGCCGTTGTAACCCTCGACCCACCAGCCGTCCAGAACCGAGAGGTTCAGCACCCCGTTCATCCCCGCCTTCATGCCGCTCGTGCCGCTCGCCTCCATGAGCGGGATGGGGGTGTTCATCCAGACGTCGACGCCGTGAACCAGGTAGCGCGCAATCTGTTCGCCGTAGTCCTCGACGAACGCGATCCGGCCTCCGAACTGCGGATCCCGCGCGTATTGGTAGATCCTTTGCAGGATCCGCTTGCCCTGCTCGTCGGCCGGATGAGCCTTCCCGGCAAAGATGAACTGCACCGGCCTCCAGCGGTTGTTCACGATCCGATCGAGCCGGTCGAGATCCTCGAAGATGAGATCCGCCCGCTTATACTCGGCGAACCGGCGGGCGAACCCGATCGTCAGTGCCGAGGTGTCGAGCATGAGCCCTTCGGCCGCGAGGTTTGCAGGCTCATCCCGGTGCCTTGCCCATTTGCTGCGTTTCCGGTCCCGGATCCGGGCAAAGAGTTTCATCTTCAGCCACTGGTGCTCGCGCCAGAGTTCTTCGTCCGGGATCTCTTCGACAACCTCCCAGATGATGGGGTTATCGTAATCCTCCCGCCAGTTCGGATAGACCGGGTCCATGTACCGGTCGATGAGTGCCTCGATCCGGTGGTTCAGCCATGTCGGCACGTGGACGCCGTTCGTGACGGCGTCGATCGGCACCTCCTCGGGAGGGAGGTCGGGCCAGAGCGGCCGCCACATATCCCGGGCGACCTCGCCGTGCCGCCGGGATACGCCGTTGTGGAACCGGCTCATCCTGAGCGCAAAGGCGGTCATGTTGAACCCAGCGCCCGGGTTGTGGGGATCGTCGCCGAGCGCCATGAACTCGTCCCAGGTCAGATCGAGCGACGCGCAGTAACTCCGGAAGTACTTCGCCATCAGGTCCTCGGGGAAGACGTCGTGGGCGGCCGGGACAGGGGTGTGGGTGGTGAAGACCGAGGTGCCGCGGACCTGCTCGCGCGCTTCATTGGGGGGCATCCCGGCCACGAGCCGCTCGCGGAGCCTCTCAAGAAGGGCAAACGCAGAATGCCCTTCGTTTAAGTGCATTGACGAGTATTCCACGCCGAGGGTATGGAGAACCTTCCTCCCGCCGATCCCGAGCACCAGTTCCTGCCGGAGCCGGCACTCGAGCTCTTTTAAGTAAAGGCGGTGAGAGATGCTCCGGTTCTCGGGAAGGTTCTTGTCGATATGGGTATCGAGGAGGTAGAGGGGAACCCGTCCCACCTGCACCTTCCAGACCGCGACGTAGATCGGCGGCTCGATCAGGGGAACCTGCACCACGAGCTGCTTCCCGTCGTCGCCGAGCACCCGGAGAACCGGGGCGGCGTCGCGGTCCAGGATCTCCGCGACGTTCTTCTGCCACCCGTTCCCCTCGATGTGCTGGTGGAGATAGCCTTCGGCGTACATGAACCCGACGGCGACCGTCGGCACGCCGAGATCACTCGACGCCTTGACGTGGTCGCCCGCGAGGATGCCGAGTCCTCCCGCGTATAACGGGAGCGAATGGTGCAGCCCGAACTCACTCGAGAGGTAGGCGATCGTCAGTGGCGTCCGTCCGGGATAGTGCTGCGCAAACCAGCTCGTCCCCGGCGTCATGTACTCCCCGAATCGGTGCATGATGATGTCGTAGCGGCGCAGGTACTCCGGGTTCGCCGCCGCCCGCTCGAAGAACTTCGGCGGGGTATCGAGGAGCATCCTGACCGGGTTGTGGCGGCTCATCTTCCACTCCGCCCGGTTCAGCATCTTGAAGAGTACGCTCGCCGAGGAGTGCCAGCTCCACCAGAGATTGTACGCGAGGTCGACCAGCCCGAAGATCCGCTCAGGAACGTGGGCGAACCGGTCGTAGGGTATCTCCGTCTTCATCGCGACGGGCATTACCCGCTCCACCTGATAAGTGCTTCTGTCACGGGGGAGAGTGAGGCGGGAACCGGCTCATCGCCGCTCTTCGCGCTCCAGGAACTCCCGGATCTTTTTCTCCTCCCAGTCCCGGCCGAAGATCCGGCCTTCGACGTAGACGCCGAACCCATGGAGCACCACGCCAATCCCCCAGAAGAACGTCACCCAGTAGAACCAGAGTGAGTCGGGGCTGAAGAGCATGTTGATCCCGAAGAGGATGAGATTGACGGCGATATAAAGCACAAGGTGCTCGTAGAAATCCCGGATCTTCTTGACCCGTCTCCTCGCGCGTGCATACCGATCCTGCTCGTCCATGGGATTCCATGGACAGACCAGGACACTTATACCTGACCATGCCCCGGTGCAGCAGGAGGCGTAGGAGAGCGGGTAAGACGGCCTCTCACGATCGCCCCGGGAGAACGGGGAGACTATAATGGATATTTTTGCAGATACTCTCTGGCGCCAGCAAAACAGAATGAGAAGGTATTATATGCGCCATTTGCCGATGTTCCTGCAAGAAGACCCGAAGGAGGGTGACTCACATGCGGCAGATGATCGAGGCAACCGAACTCACGAAGAACTACGGCAGCGTCACCGCCGTGAACAGGGTATCGTTCTCTGTCGCGGAGGGGGAACTCTTCGGCCTGCTCGGGCCGAACGGTTCGGGGAAGACGACGATGATCCGGATGCTGACCGGGCAGATCCCCCCGACAACGGGATCGGCCCGGGTGATGGGGCTCGATCCAGCGAAGGATCCCATCGGGGTCCGGGGGCTTGTCGGGATCATCCCCGAGCAGGAGACGCCGCCAAGTTTCCTCACCGCGGAGGAGTACCTCCACTTCGTGGCCAGCATCCGAAACCTCGACTCGGTAGACGAACGGTGCGACCGCTGGTTCGACCTGCTGGAGTTTGGCGACAAGCGGGACGTCCTCTGTAAGGACCTCTCGCGGGGCACCCGGCAGAAACTGATGTTTGCGCAGGCGTTCCTCCACGAACCAGAGCTCGCCCTCATCGACGAACCGCTCATAAACCTGGACCCCGTCATGCAACGGACGGTCAAAGACTTCCTCAAGGGTTACGTCCAGGGCGGCGGAACCGTCTTCCTCTCCACCCACATCCTCGAGATCGCCGAGGAGATATGCGACCGCATCGGGATCATTCACAACGGCAGGCTCCTCCACTCCGGCCCGGTCGGAGACCTCGTCGGATCGGGCCGGCACCTCGAGTCTTTCTTCCTCGACCTGGTGCGGGGTGACGCCGGTGCCTGACCTCTTCTGCGCGATGATGAAGGAAGAATGGCGGATGCACTCGACGATCTTCGGGAGCCTCGGGTTCGCGCTCTTCCCGGCGGTCATCGGGGTCTTCGCCCTTCTCGGGTCGCTCACCCTCCCGCTCTTTGCAGACGTCTTCCCCTACGACGTGGTCGCGCTCTTTGCGCACGCGCTCTTCCTCCTCATGGGCGTGATGGTGGGATCGTTCGGCCTCATGGGCCGCGAGTTCATGAACCGGCGGTTCGGGCAGGCGAGCCTGATCGCCTACGCTTCCCGGAGCCTCCCGGTCTCGGAACGGCGGATATTCGCCGCGTTTCTCGCGAAAGATACCGTCTACTACATCCTGCTCTACGTCCTCCCCTTCGCGGCCGGGTTTGCCGTGGCGACGCCGTTCATCGGCCTCGATCCGGGTCTGGGACTCCTCGCGTTCGTCTCGCTCGCGCTCGCCTTCCTCCTCGGCCTCTCCGCCGTCTGCTTCCTCTCGACCCTCTACGCACGCTCTGTCGCGCTCCTCGCCGGAACGGCGGCGGTGCTTGCGATAGCGGCGCTTGCGGCGTTCCGCCTCGGGACGATCACCGTCTCCGCCGTCCTCCCCCCGTACGCCTTCTTCCTCGACCCCGCGGTGGAACCGCTCGCGCTCTCACTCCTCCTCATCCTTGTCCCGGCGGCCGCCTCGGTGCTCTTCGTCACCGTCGACTACCCGGACCGGACGAAGCGGTTTAAGAACAGCCTCGATCCCCTCGCGGAGAGAGTCGGCACCCTCGGGGGCGCCCACTTCATCGCGAAGGACGCTCTCGACCTCCTCCGGAGCGAAGGCGGTGCTGGGAAGGTGATCTTCTCGTTCCTCCTCCCCCTGGGTCTCGTCTGGGCCTGCCTCCAGATTCTGATCCGGTTCATCCCGGGAATCGACCCGCTGGTGGTCTTTGCGGTTCTGCTCGGGGTGATATCGGCCACCATCTACAACTGGCTGACCGAGTTCGACTCCTTCACCTCCTACACCTTCCTGCCGGTGGAGGTCTCTGAGGTGATCGACGCGAAACTGAAGAGCTACGCCATCGCAAACCTCCTCCCGCTCGGCGTGCTTGTGCTCGCGGCGGCGACCTCCGGCGGGGTGGGGACGTTCCTCCCGGCACTTGCCGCGTTCGCCTCGGTCTCGGCCTACACCCTCGCGGTGACGGTCTACCTCACGGGGCTCCACCCGAACGTGATGCTCTATCACGCCTGGGTCTTTCTCCGCTACCTCCTCGCGATAAGCCCGGCGTTGCTGCTTCTCATCTTCGTCTCGATCGTCAACCCGGGATACGCGTTCGTAAGCCTCCTCCTCGTCGTGCCGGCGGCGCTCCTCCTCGCCCGCGGGCGGACGCGGTGGCAGGCGTGGGAGATGCCGGGGTACTGACGCAACTGGAATTTTTGGGGTGGGAAGAAGATCTCGCGCGAAGACGCGAAGGCGCGAAGAGGGGGACGTCAACCCATATGCCGGACTTCGCGTTCTTCGCGACTCGAAGCCTACGGCTTCTCACGCTCCCGTCATGTGGACAGTCGCGGCTCGAAGCCCACGGCTTCTCACGCTCCCGTCATGTGGACAGTCGCGGCTCGCACCTAGCGGTGCTCATGCTCCGTTCCGTTGGAACGTCGCACTTCGCGTGAGTTAACGGTGGAGGAGTAGCGGCGAGATCCCTTTTCACGGGAATTTCGCCGTGTCGCGTGAGCGACAGGGTGTGGCAGGGATAATTCCCGGCAATCTGGCCGCCAGCCCGTGAAGGGTATCTCACTTTCACCCCGCGCGCGGCGCGGCTTTTAAACCTCCGGAGGAGACTCCGGAGTTATGCTAGAGAGAGCAGGCTACCTCCAGAACAGCAGGTGCGCCGCGACCGACGAATGGGGGAAACCCTGCCGGATCGTCGAGATCGCCCTCGACGGCAGGCGGTTCGGGGCCAGGGTCGGCGAGCTCCGGCAGGCGCTCGGTGGCCGGCGCCCGGCCCGGGTCGGGCTGCTTCACGACGACTGGGGGCCGGTTCTCGGGGATACGGTCGGCCGCGCGGAGCGGTCACGGACGGGCAAAGCGGTCGTCTTCAAGCTCGCTACCGGCGAGCGCTACACGGTGCCGGCCGCGGCGCTCCGTGCCGTCCTCGCCCGGGCTGCCGCCTTCGCCCCCGTCTCGGCAATCCTCCCGGGGGATATCCCGGCCGCCCGGCAGCAGGTTCTCGTCACCGGGTAACCCCTGCCTCGCGGATCGCCGCCTCCCCGGCGTCGCGAAACGCCCGCCCGACGTTCCCCGGGCCGAGGAGAACGCCCCCGAAGATCCTTGAGACCACCAGCGCGTGGCTCCCGAGGGCGTTCCTGTGGAGCAGGTCGAGGAGGATCCTTCCCGGCCGGCCGACCTCGCCGTCGTTCTTGAACTCCTCCAGGGTTCCGCACCGGAAGGCGGCGCAGTGGTGGGCGGCCTTCCGGTAGGCCTCCCGGTGACCGGCGAGAACCCTCGCGACGTCTTCCGAGCCTTCGATTCGGTAAAGATGGGCGTAGAACCGCGACCGCCGGACCTCGATCGCGGCGGTGCCGAGGGGCTCCGCGGTCACGCCGCCACCCGACTTCTCGCGTACTCGTCCCAGTGCGCCATAAGGAACCCCCGGAACCCCCGGCCGGGTTTGTAGGGCGGGTATATCTTGCGGTAGGCCTCCTCGGCGTCGGCAAACCTCTCCGTCGGCAGGACATCGGTGTAGGCAGCGAGGTAGAGGAGCCCGATCGCCGCCGACCGGGAGGCGCCGAAACCACAATGAACCAGCACCTGCCGGCCCTCCGAAAGACACCGGTCGATGAAGGCGAGAGCGGCGTCGACGGCATCCTTCGGGACGTCGCCGGGGTCTCTCACATCGACCAGGTTGAGCATCAGCCGGTTCCCCCGCCGCGCGACCAGGTGCTCGGGGTGATCCGGCGGCACCGTGCCGAGCGGGGAGTAGGTGACCGCCAGGCAGTGATAGGGGCTCCGGCAGGCGTGCACCACGCACCAGGTCTCGTGGGCCTCCACCGCGACCTCGTAGTCCTCCTGCGTCCCGATATAGAGGTTCTGGTAGATCTCGATCATATGCCCTCCTCACCGCACCTCGAGTGCGTATGCCGCCGCCCCGAGAAGCGGCGCCTGCCCTGCAAGATCGGAGACGACGAGCCGGGGAAGGGCGAGGTAGCGGTCGATGAACGGCTCCATCTCCCGGATCACGATATCCCCGTAGTACCGGGCGAGCGGTCCGTCGAAGACGATCACCTCGGGGTTGTAGGCGACGATGACGCTTGAGATCCCCCGGCCGTTCATCTCCCCGAGCGCCTCCATGAAGGCAAGGGCGACCGGGTCCTCCGCCCTGGCCGCCGTAAAGATCCCCCGGGTAGAGGAGGGGTCGAAGGCCACGTGCTGAACGTCGGCAGCCTTCCGCCACGCCGCGAAGAACCCCGGGATGTTCTTTGCGGAGGCGTAGGCCTCCCAGTGGCCGGCAAACCCGCACCCGCAGATGAGGTTGTAGCTGGTATCGACGGGGATATGCCCGATCTCCCCGGCGTTCCCGTTCATCCCGAGGAGAAGGCGGCCGTTCACCACCGCGCCGCCGCCGATGCCGGTCGAGAGGGTGACATAGACGACGTTATCGGAGCCGCGCGCGGCGCCCGCCCACCGTTCGCCGAGAACGCCGGCCCGGGCGTCGTTGATCAGGGCGACCGGCAGCCCGAACCGCTCCCGGAGTGGTTCGACGATCTCCACGACCGGGAACGTGATGTTCGGGGAGCCGACGACCCACCCGCGGCCGGGGTCCAGCGGACCGGCCGACGCGACGCCGATGGCCGCGGCTTCCCGCCCCTGCGGCAACGCGAGGAGGGCTTCCACCCGGGCGGCGATCGCGGCGGTGATCACCTCCCCGGACGGCCCGGTAGTCGGCGTCGGGACGGCATCATGGGCGAGCAGGGTCGCGTCCGGGCCTACCAGGGCGGCGCGGAGGTTGGTTCCGCCGAGGTCAACGGCAATCACGGTCGTCATATGGGTCATTCCTCCGGGTAGCAGGTGTATCTCTTCTCGGATTACGCGAACCACCGGGATAAACCTTGCTTCCGGCCGGGGCGGCGAGTTCGGGAGAGAGACCACGGCCAGGAAAGCAAGGTATATCTACTTCCTGCACCAAGATTTAGGTATACCTAAAAATGATCACCATGGAAAAAACGTTGCTTGATCTGGAACCGGGCATGCAGGGAATCATCGCCCGATTTGCGGGAAATCCGGGCTTTGTCCGAAAACTCAGAACGATTGGAATCAGGGAAGGCAAGAACCTCACCGTCGTCACCCGCCACCCCCTCGGCGGTCCGGTGGTGATCGAAGTGGACGGCCGGGAAGTGACGCTCGGCCGGGGAATGGCCGTAAGAGTCGTCGTGGACGTTGCCGCATGAAGACCGTCGTCCTGATGGGCAACCCGAACGTCGGGAAGAGCGGGATCTTCTCGCGGCTGACCGGCACCCGGGTCATCACCTCGAACTACGCCGGGACCACCGTCGACGTCTCCCGCGGGAAGACGCGTCTCGCGGACGGCCCCGCCGCGGTGATAGACGCGCCCGGCACCTACTCCCTCGCCCCCACGAACCCCGCTGAAGAGGTCGCCGCGGAGATCCTCGGAGAGGCCGACGTCGTCGTCAACGTCGTCGATTCAACCAACCTGGAGAGGAACCTCTACCTGACCCTCGAGACCCTGGAGCGCGGGGTTCCGGCGGCCGTCGCACTCAACCTCTGGGACGAGGCCGGGCACCAGGGGATCACGATCGACGTCGACAGGCTCGAGGAACTCCTCGGGGTGCCGGTCGTCCCGACCGTGGGGCTTTCCGGCCAGGGAATCCGGGAACTCGTGGAACGGCTCGGCGAGGCACGTCCTTCGGCGACGATACAGCCCATGAGCGAGGAGGAGCGGTGGGTGGCGGTCGGCCAGATCACCGGGGAGGTGCAGAAGATCGCCCACCGGCACCACACCCTCGCCGACCGGCTCGCGGAGGCGAGCATCCGGCCGACCAGCGGTATCTTCATAGCCCTCGCGGTCATCGCCGCCGCGTTCCTGGCGGTCAGGTGGATCGGCGAAGGGCTCATATCGTTCGTCTTCGAGCCGCTCTTCGACCTCTACACCCCGATCGTCATGAGGGCGAGCGAACTCCTCGGCCCCGGGATCCTGCACGATATCCTGATCGGACGGCTCATCGGGGGTGAGATCGATTACGTCGAGTCGATGGGACTCCTCACCACCGGACTCTTTGTCCCGTTCGCCATGATCCTCCCCTACATCGTGGCATTCTACCTCATCCTCTCGATCCTCGAGGACACCGGCTACCTCCCCAGGCTCGCGACGCTGGCCGACACCTTCTTCCACCGGCTCGGGATGCACGGCTACGGCATCATCCCGGTCTTCCTCGGGTTCGGGTGCAACGTGCCGGGGGCGCTCGCCACCCGGGTGCTGGAGACGAAGAAGCAACGGTTCATCGCGGCCACTCTCATGTCGCTTGCGATCCCGTGCATGGCGCAGATCGCGATGGTCTTCGGGGTTCTCGGGCCGTTCGGCCTCCAGTACGTGGTGATGGTCTTTGTGAGCCTCGCCGTCGTCTACGTCGCCGCGGGCCTGATCCTGAACAGGGTGGTGCCGGGCGAGTGCCCCGAAATATTCCTGGAGATCCCCCCCTACCGGGCGCCGGATCTCCGGGCGACCGCTACAAAGACCTGGATGCGGGTGCGGGGCTTCGTCGGCGAGGCGATCCCCTACCTCTTCCTCGGTATCCTGGTCGTCAACCTGCTCTATTCGGTCGGGTTCCTCGACCTGCTCGCGGCCGCCTTCGCCCCGGTGATGGAGACCTGGCTCGGTCTCCCTGCCGGAGCAGCCGTCGCGCTCCTCGTCGGGTTCCTCAGAAAGGATCTCGCGGTGGGGATGCTGGTGCCGCTCGGGATGAGCCCGGAACAGCTCGTGATCGCGGTGACGATGCTCACGATCTACTTCCCGTGCGTGGCGACGTTCGTGGTGCTCCTCCGTGAACTCGGGGCGCGGGGGATGCTCGCCGCCGCAGGCGTGATGGTGACGACAGCCCTCCTCGTCGGGGGCGCGCTGCGGGTGATCCTGATCGGGTTTTAGGAGGAAGAGGAATGCGGAAGAAGACGACAGAGGAGTACATCGAGATCATCTGTCTGCTCGAGAAACAGGAGGGGCGGGCGCAGACCGGCAGGATCGCGGAGGCGATCAACGTCAAACCGCCATCGGTCACGGAGATGCTCCGGAAGCTAGAGCAGAAGGGACTCATCGTCTATGAGTCTTACGCGGGCGCGACGCTGACCCCGGTGGGAGAGGAAATGGCCCGCGATCTTCTCGGACGGCACAGGACGTTTGCGAACCTGCTGGAACTCCTGGGGGTCGAGGGGGAGACCGCGGAGACGGATGCCTGCCAGTTCGAGCACCACGTGAGCCCGGAGACGCTGGAACGCCTCCGGCTCTTCCTGGAGTTCCTGAGCGAGAGCCCGGACGGCCGGGGATGCCTCGCAGCATTCAAGGAGTTCCAGAGACACGAACGGTGAGAACGGTTCGGGTCAGACCTCCTCCCCCACCATCATGCAGGGAAACTTCTCCCGCGGGTACCTGCCCTCGACGGACTCGCGGACGAACTGCCTCCGCGATGGGGCCGCGAGGAGGGCATCGTAGACCTCTTTTGGAACGCCGGCGTAGCGGTAGGCGTCAGCGCTCTCGCAGATGACGAGGAGCGCCTTCGTCGTCGGGTCGTAGCCGACGGAGCGCACGGCGCCGGAACGTCCACCTGACTGTCGGGACATACGGGCGGGTTGTGGCGGGCGAAGATGATAGCAGTTGCGGCGGGTTTCACCGGACCTTTTCGTAGGGGTAGCGCAGCCGGATGAAGTCGCCGAAATACCGCCCTTTCGACCGTGCCGCGAGCATTCCTTCGTAGACATCGGGTGGCACCCCGACGTAGTGGTAGATCCCCCCGCTATGGAACTCGACTTCCAGAACCTCGTCTTCCGGATCGTAGCCGACCGATTTTATGCTGGTAGACTCGACGAGCTGGCGCTGCATGGGTGGGGGTAGAGGGGGTTGTGGGGATAAGAGTTGCGGGGGGCATGCGCCGCGATCGGGCGGAGGGTCTATGCCGCCACAGTGAAGGCCGCGAACGCCGCGAGCGCGAGAAGGGTGAGAAACACGAGCACCCCGACCGTCCAGACCGCCATGAAGAGAACGACCGAGGCGGAACGCATCTCGCGGAACGGGACGGTACCCTCGTTCATCCGGCGTGCGGTCGCCCGGGCGTCGTAAATCCCGAATATCCAGACGACCACCCCGGGGATGAGCATCACGAGAAGCCCCGCGAGCACCCCAAAAAGCACCAGGATACCCTTGCCGGTCTCTCCCGTTATAGACCTGTCCGAGCCCCGGGAAGAGGAGGGAGAGACCTGCCGCAAAGACCGGGTTCTTCTCCTCCCGCACCGGGTCATTCCCTTCCGTCATGGTTGTACTTACCGTGCTCGCCGGGAAAAGAAGGAGGTTTCGGCTCGTCCGCCTCACGCCTCCGTCAGGCTCATAACCTCGCGAAGCTATCCCCCTCCGGGGAGACCCACATGGCACGAAGAGACGTAACATCGGAAGAAGCAAAGGTGATGGGCGAGCAGCTCGGCATCACCTGGAAAGAGTTCGACGTCGAACAGTTCCGGCGGGGCATGGTCGTGGAACTCGAACACGGCCTCCGCGACCCGGCAACGAACGTCACCGACGACGACCTCTTCCTGACGGCAAAGATAGCGCTTGCGCACCTAAACGAGTTTCCGGACTACTACGACCGGCTCGAGGAGATGGAAGAGGAAGCGGAGGCTTACTGGGCGGAGCAGAAAGCGCAGGCGCCCTAGAGCCCGATGATCGCTCCCCGCAGAGCGATGCGCAACAACTATTGTCCGTCCGCTGCAACGATTAACCATGGATCGGAGGTCAGGCACCGATTGGATCAGGATACGGCAGCGGCGGGTTATCGACGGAAGAGAGTGCTACGCCGAACGGCTCTACGAGACCCAGCAGGCCGCAAAAACCTATGCCCAGCAACTGGAGCGCCAGGGAGAGGACGTCCACGTCTTCAGAGCCGCCACCGAGGGCGGGAACCGGGGCTACGCCGTTTTTGTCGAGCGATAAAGTCCCAGGAGATTTTCAAACGCGCGGGGGGCATCCGGCGGAGCGACAACAGAGTGGGGGGCGAACCCCGTCCACATTCCCCATTACAGCATCGCCCCGGGGTTTAATATATTTCTCGTACAGCAGGAGCTCAAAGGTTGAACCCGCGGGTTCAATGCTCCCGGTACTCCCAGAACACCGGGGGCGTGCACCGCTCCCGCCAATCGGCGCTAAGGATCCCCCAGACCTCGATGTCCTCAAAGACCCTCCATTTCCTCGCGTGCTCCCGGAGATGCGCTTCGTGCACCATCCCGCACTTCTCCATCACCCGGCCCGATGCAGTGTTGCGGGAGAAGTGCGTGGCATAGATCCGGTGCAGACCAAGGGTGGAGAACCCATACTCGATCATCGCCCGGGCGGCCTCGCTAGCATACCCCCGGCCCCAGCAGGATTTCGCAACCCAGAACCCGAGCTCCGCCCTCCCGTGAGTGTGGTCGATCTCGACGAGCCCGACCGCGCCCACGAGTCCCGGCTCCCCGGCGCGGGTGGCGGCGTAGACGACGTGCACCCCCTGTTCAAACCCCGGCGCGAGGGTGGCAATCCAGACCTCCGCCGCCCCGTCGGGGTACGGGTAGGGTATATCGAGGGCACGGGACGCGACCTCGTAGTCGCCGGCGAGCCGTTGCACCTCCGGGGCGTCCGCGAGGGTGAACGGCCTCAGGAGCAGGCGATCGGTCGCGAGGACGGGCTGTCCGGTCACACGGGCACCCCTGATAGCGCCGGGGAGGCTCGTGTTCCGGTAGAGCCGGCTTGCTTGCTGAGAATCCCCCAGATATCGACATCCTCGTAGATACCCCACTTTTTAACGTGCCCGCGGAACCGGCCTTCGTGCACCATCCCGCACTTCTCCATAACCCGGCCCGATGCGGGGTTGCGGGAGAAGTGCATGGCATGGATCCGGTGCAGCCCGAGGGCAGAGAACCCGTACTCGATCACCGCACGGACGGCTTCGGTGGCATACCCCCGGCCCCAGCAGGACTTCGCGATCCAGAACCCGAGCTCGCCACGGGCGTGAACGCTCTCGATCCGAAGGCGGGCGCCACCGATGAGGGGGCCGTCCCGGGCAAGGGTGACGGCGAACGCCACAGCGTCGCCGCGCTCGGTGCCTTCGCTGAGCGAAGCGATCCAGACCTCGGCGAGGCCGTCCGGATACGGGTAGGGGAGAAGGGTCGTCGCGGAGACGGCGTAGTTTCCACAAAGCCGCTGCACCGCACGGGCATCCGAGAGGGTATACGGTCGCAGGAGCAGGCGGTCGGTTGCGAGGGCGGGCTGCTGATCCATGGAACATATCCTCCATAGCGCCGATCGGATATAAGTCCTGCCGCACCGCGCCCCTCCCTCCGGAGAGGGGTCGGGAAGAGAGGCGGCAAGAACCGTTCCGACACTCCCGGGTCCGCCCGAACACTGCTGTGTTTATACCTTGAGGTTCCATCTGCTCCGTTTTCGCGGGATTCATGGAAAAGGAGGCATTCAGAAGACCCTGTTTCCGATACGGGTTTCTAATAGTCTTTCTATTGGCAAACCAGCAACCTTTATTAATTTTTGTTCTGTATTCCAACATGCATGATCAAAGTCGCGATAAACGGGTTCGGCACCATCGGCAAACGGGTTGCCGACGCGGTCACCGCACAACCCGACATGGAAGTCATCGGGGTTTCTAAGACGAGTGTCTCCGCCGAGGCATACATCGCAAAAGAGCACGGGTACCCCCTCTACATCGCGGACCTCGGGAAGAAGCCGGCGTTCGAGAAGGCCGGGATCGAGGTCGCCGGCGACGTCGACACGATGTTCAAGGCCGCCGATATCGTCGTGGACGCCACCCCCGGCGGCGTCGGGGAGAAGAACCGGCCAATCTACGAGAAATTAGGGAAAAAGGCCATCTTTCAGGGCGGCGAGGGTCACGAGGTCGCCGGGTTCTCGTTCAACGCCCACGCGAACTACAAAGAGGCCGAAAACCACCAGTTCGCCCGGGTCGTCTCCTGCAACTCCACCGGGCTCGTCCGGCTCATCCACGCCCTTGACCAGGCCTTCGGCGTCGCACGGGTTCGGGCGGTGATGGTCCGGCGGGCTGCGGACCCCAACGACGTCAAAAGGGGGCCGGTGGACGCGATCGTCCTCAACCCGGCGTCCATCCCGAGTCACCACGGCCCCGACGTCAAGACCGTCCTCCCGCACATCGACATCGTCACGCTCGCGATGATCGTCCCGACGACGTTTATGCACATGCACAGCATCCAGATGGACTTAAAGAAGGAGACCACCCGGGACGAGGTGCTGAAGGTCTTTGAGAACCACAGCCGGATCGGGCTCGTCCGCAAGACCATGGGGATCAAGAGCAACGCCGAGCTCCGGGAGTACACCCAGGACCTCGGCCGGCCGAGGACGGACCTCTGGGAGAACGGGGTCTTCGAGGAGTCGGTCTCGGTCCTTGACGGGAAGGAGTTCTACTGCTTCCAGGCGATCCACCAGGAGGCCGACGTCGTCCCCGAGAACATCGACTGCATTCGCGCCCTGATGGGAACGGTAAAAGATCCCGACGAGTCCATCCGGATGACCAACGAAGCGCTCAACTTCGTCGCTATCGGGTGAACGGCAGAGCGGGGGAGGAGAGAGCACTCTCCTTCACAAATCAATTTTCCTTGGGGCGGCAACCCTCAAGCACCGGGATGTCCGGGACGCCCCCACCGCCCGCGCTTCGCGCTCCTCACTCGCACCTTCGGTGCTCAAGCTCCGCTTGCGCTCGCACTTCGCGTGAGAGAACATAGGCTGGACAGCATAAATGCTCTGTCAGCAGGGAAGGGAACAGTATGCAGTCAGCACGCCTAGAAGAAGCATTAACTCCCCGGCAGACCCACTATTTTTAATGGATCCGTACGAACTGGCGACCCGGAATACCGTAGAGGTCGTCACCGACGAGGAACTGCGCGCGCTCATCGACCGTCCGGTCAGGCGGGTCTACACCGGCTACGAGCCGAGCGGAGAGATCCACCTCGGCCACATGGTGACGGTGAACAAGCTGATGGACCTGCAAGAGGCAGGGTTCGAGGTGACGGTGCTCATCGCCGACCTCCACGCGTTCTTAAACCGCAAAGGGACGATGGAAGAGATTCGGGAGACGGCCGAGTACAACCGCCGCTGCTTTGAGGGGCTCGGCCTGCGCGGCGCAAACTACGTCCTCGGCACGGACGTCCAGCTCACGCCGGAGTATGAACTCCACGTTCTCGAGCTCTCCCAGGCGATCACCCTCAACCGGGCGAAGAGGAGCATGGACGAGGTCGGGCGGCAGATGGACAACCCGACGGTCTCGCAGATGGTCTATCCCATCATGCAGATGGTCGATATCGCGACCCTCGAGGTGGACGCCGCCGTCGGGGGGATCGACCAGCGAAAGATTCACATGCTCGCACGGGAACACCTCCCGTCGATCGGGTATCCGGCGCCGGTCTGCATCCATACGCCGATCATCAACGGCCTCGACGGGAAGAAGATGTCGTCGTCGGCCGGAAACGTCATATCGGTCGCCGACTCCGAGGAGGATATCAAAAAGAAGATGAAGAAGGCGTTCTGCCCGCCCGAGGTCGAGAACAACCCGGTGCTCGAGATCCTGCGCTACCACGTCATCCCCCGGACGGGCGCGGTCGCCATCCGCCGGCCCGCGAAGTTCGGCGGCGACCGGGAGTTTGCCACCTACGAGGACCTGGAACGGGCCTACACGGTGGGCGAGATCCACCCGCTGGATCTCAAGAACGCCGCCGCCGCTCACCTCATCGATATCCTCACCCCCGTACACGACTACGTCTGCAGCAGGTGATCCGGCCGTGGGCCGCGAAGATGAGCACGAGCGGTTCGACCGCAAGATCGAGGCGATGGGCGTCAGGATAAAAGACGCCAACACGGTGAAGGTACGGGACGATGTCTTCGACGAGGTCACCCTTCTCGCGCTCTACAAGCTCGTCCAGAAAAAATTGATCACGGTCATCGGGGGGCCGATCAGTACCGGAAAAGAGGCGAACGTCTTTTATGGTGAGCGCGACGGGCGGGGGCTTGCGATCAAGATCTACCGTATCCAGACCGCGAACTTCAAGGCGATGAACGAGTACCTGGCGGGGGACCGTCGGTTCTCGAGCGTCCGGGGGACGCGCAAGGGCCTCATCTTCGCCTGGACCAAAAAAGAGTTCAGCAACCTTGCCCGGGCACACGAGGCAGGGATTCCAGCCCCCGAACCGCTCGCGTTTGATCGGAACATCCTCTTGATGGAGTTCCTCGGGCGTGACGAGGTGGCGTATCCGCAGCTCCGGAACGCCGAGGTCGAGGATTACGGGATGGTATACCGCGAGATTCTCGGCTACGTGGAGCGGCTCTACCGGGAGGCGCGCCTGGTTCACGCCGACCTCTCCGAATACAATATCCTCTACCACGAGAAACCATACCTGATCGATATGGGGCAGGCGGTAACCCTGGATCACCCGCGGGCGTCTGCGTTTCTGATCCGGGATATCAAGAACCTGAATCGATATTTCTCCCGCTACTGCGACGTGCAGGACGAGCAGGAGATCATCAAGACGCTCGTCGGCAGCGAACGCCGGGAGCCCTGAACACCGGGAGAAGGGATGCAACCATGACCACACAGGAGATAAAAGTTTCAACGGCGAGGATCGGTGTACTCATCGGCAAGAGCGGGTCCACGAAACGCGAGATTGAAGAGAAGACCGGGATAACCCTCCGGATCGACAGCGAGGAAGGGCTTGTGACGCTCGAAGGGGAGGACCCCGTCGGCGTCATGACGGCGACGAACGTCGTCTCCGCGATCAACCGGGGGTTCTCGCCGGAGCGTGCGCTCCGGCTCCTTGACGATGAAGATATGATGCTCGATATCCTCGATCTCGCCGACCTCTCGGGGACGACCCAGCAGCTCGAGCGGCTCCGGGGCCGGATCATCGGGAAGGCGGGCACCTCCCGTGCCCAGATCGAGGATATGACCGGTACGGAGATCTCGGTCCACGGCAAGACCGTCGCGATCATCGGTCTCCCGGAGCAGGTCGAGACGGCGAGGAAAGCCATCGAGATGCTGATCCAGGGCGTCCCGCACGAACACGTCTACGGATTCCTCGACCGGAAGAAGAAGGAAGCAAAACAGGCGATGCTGGAGTACTACTCGTGATACGGCAGGGCCGAACCGACCCTGCCCACGACAATGCGGGAGATATGCGGTTTCCAGTGGAAATGAAGGGGTACAGATGGAGATAGCCGACCTTCCCGTTCCGCCGGATCTTGCCCGGCGCTACATCGACGGCGGGATCACGGAACTCTACCCGCCGCAGGCCGCCTGCGTCGAAGCGGGCCTTTTTTCGGGAAAGAACCTCCTCGTCGCCATCCCCACCGCGAGCGGCAAGACCCTGGTCGCCGAGATGGCGATGCACCACCAGGCGGGGAGGGGCGGCAAATGCCTCTACATCGTTCCCCTGCGCGCCCTCGCGAGCGAGAAGTTCGAGGAGTTCTCGGGGAAGGGTCTCCGGGTCGGGATCGCCACCGGCGACTTCGACCGGCGGGACGAGTATCTCGGGAGAAACGACATCATCGTCGCGACGAGCGAGAAGGTGGACTCGCTCCTGCGGAACCGGACACCGTGGCTTACGGAGATCAGCCTGCTGGTCGTCGACGAGGCGCACCTGATCGACGACCCCTCGAGGGGAGCGACGCTCGAGATGGTGATCGCAAAACTCCGCCACAAGAACCCCGGGATGCAGATCATCGCCCTCTCGGCGACCATCGGGAACCCTGCCGACCTCGCCGGATGGCTGGACGCCGAACTCGTCGAGAGCGAGTGGCGGCCGGTCGACCTCCGTGAAGGGGTCTTCTTCGAAGACGGCATCCGGTTTGCCGACAGCATCCGCGAGATCAACCGCAAAAGCAAGTACGACGACCTGGACCTCGTCCTCGACACGGTCGCGGAGGGGGGGCAGTGCCTGGTCTTCGTCAGCTCCCGAAAGAACGCCGAAGCGTTCGCAAAACGAGCGGCATCGGGCTTAAAACTCGCAAACCCCGTCCTCGCCGGATATGCCGATAAGATACGGTCGAGTGCTTCGACCGATATGGGAAAGACCCTCGCCGCCTGCGTCGCGCAGGGAGCGGCGTTCCACCACGCGGGGCTCTCGCGGGAGGAGCGGGGGATCGTGGAAGCGGGGTTCCGTGAAGGGCAGATCAAGGTCATCTCCTCCACTCCGACACTTGCGGCCGGCCTGAACCTCCCCGCCCGGCGGGTGATCGTCCGCGACTACCTCCGGTTCAACGCCGGGGAAGGGATGCTGCCGATCCCGGTTCGGGAGTACCGGCAGATGGCCGGCCGGGCCGGGCGGCCGCGCCTCGACCCCTACGGCGAGGCCGTCCTGATCGCGAAATCCGAGGAGATGGTCGACGAGCTCTTCGACTACTACATCGAAGCGACGGCAGAGGATGTCCGGAGCCGGTGCGCGGACGAGGCGGTTCTCTGCACCCACGTCCTCTCACTCATCGCGACCGGCTTCGCCCGCGAGACGGGCGAGGTGCTCGGGTTCATGGACGGGACGTTCTACGCCTACCAGGGCGAGAGCCCGCGTGCGCTGAAACGGGCGGTCGACCGGGTGCTCGAGTTCCTGCGGGAAGCGGAGATGATCACCGAGGTGGGGGAGTGGCTTGAGGCCACGGAGTACGGGTCACTCGTCTCCCGGCTCTACATCGACCCCCGGAGCGCCGAGGTGATCGTGAACGCGATGACGCGCCAGAAGGACTACACCGATATCGGCTTCCTTCACCTCCTCTGCACGACGCCGGATATGTCGACGCTCTTTGTCCGCAAAAACGATATGTATGCCCTCGACCGGTTCCTGGCCGACCACCGGGAGGAACTCTGGATGGATATCCCCTGGGACGCGGGCGAGGAGTTCGACCGGAGCCTCAAGACCGCGCTCCTCCTCACCGACTGGGCGGACGAGGTTGGCGAAGACGTGATCTGCGAGCGCTACAGCGTCGGGCCGGGCGATGTCTACGGGATGGTGGAGAGCGTCGCCTGGCTGGTTCACGCGAGCCGGCACCTCGCCGGGCTCTTCGCGCCGCACCTCTCAGACCCCATCGAGGAGATGGAGCTCCGGACCAAGCACGGTATCAAGAAGGAGCTCCTGCCGCTCATCAAGCTCCGCGGGATCGGCCGGGTCCGGGCCCGCCGGCTCTTCAACAACGGTATCGACTCGATCGAGGCGCTCCGGGAGGCGGGCCCGGAGAAGGTCGCAAAGGTTCTCGGGCAGGGGATCGCCGCCCAGATCTTCGAGCAGCTCGAGGGAAGACGGGAGGAGATCGCAGATCCCGGCGAGGAGCAGTCGACCCTCTCCCGGTTCGGGTGAATGAATATGACAGAGATACCATGCGAGATATACGGGGCGGTCTTTACGGTCGATGACAACGCCGCCTTCCTCCAGAAGATCCGAACAATCGCCGACGAGTTTGAGACCCACATCATCCTCTTCGACGCCGATCGCCTGGCCGGACGGGATCACGTCGAGGCGGCGCTCCGGCATGCCTGCAGGTCGTGGACCGGCGGTGAAGCGATCGCGAACTCGCTTGAGATGGAGGCGCTCCTCTACGCCGCGGGAACCCGGCAGTGCCAGGTGGCCTCGTCGTTCGGGATTCACCCGGGTGAAAACCGGTCGTACGTCGCCGTCTGCCCGCCGGCGCCCGGCGTCCGGGACCGGCTTGCCGATCTCGTGAGGTTCGTTCACGATGAACAGGGAGGGGAGGAGATCGATCCCGCGAAGCGGGCGCGTCTTGCCGACCTCTTCTCGATCACCCCCGAGGAGGTTGCGGTGGTCGGGGAGGAGCGGTTCCGCGAACTCGTCCTCGAGCGGGTGGCGCTCCTCGACGTCTACCGCTGACCCAAACGAATTCCATCTTTACGGCTTCACGTCTTTTGCGTGAGACTTTGTTGCTGTCCCTATGACAACCTCACGCGAAGAACGACTTCCCCGTTGGGGAAGGAGTTGGAGCACCGAAGGTGCGACCCGCGAAGAACGCAAAGTTCGATAAAAAGGAGTACAACTCTCCTTCGCGGCTTCGCGCTCTTCGCGTGAGGCTGTGAAGTCGTCCCAAAAGTGCCACGTGGTTGAAGATTCACTGGGTTCAGAATGCAATTACGAGCGTTCATAACAAATTGAACGCTCTCCTGTATCAAATTGCTGAAACGGCTTCCCATTGGCTATCGCCACGCGGGGGAGGGACCGGGAGGGGGTGCCCCCCTCCCGGCAGAGGCGTTTTGGGATGGCCTCTGTATTACTATCAACAATCGATATCGCAAGCGAAGTCGAGAAGAACGCGAAGACCCGGTTGATTGAGAGTTACGCCCCTTCGCGGCTTCGCGTTCTTTGCGTGAGGTGGCTATACCTCACAGGCGAAATGGTCCGCTACCGCTGACCTGCCCCGGCATGGGTCAGGATGTGCCGGATCTCGGGGATGATGATCTCCCGTGCCGCGAGGGTGACCGCCTTCGTCGAGCCCGGGATGCAGAAGACCACCCGGCCGCCGACGACCCCGGCGATCGCTCGCGAGAGGATCGCGGCCGTCCCGATCTCGTCATAGCTCTTCAGCCGGAAGAGTTCCCCGAACCCGTCGATCGTCTTTTCAAGGAGCGGTGCGACGGCTTCTATGGTCACATCGTCGGAGGTGAGCCCGGTGCCCCCGGTGACGATGACGCAGTTCGCATGCGAAAGCGCCACGCGGACCTCGGCACTGATCCGTTCCTGGTCGTCGGGGACGACGGCATAGTGGGTCACCTCGATCTCCGCGGCGGAGAGAAGGTCGATGAGCGTCTTCCCGCTGGTGTCGGTCTCGGGCTTCCGGGTCGAGGAGACGGTGATAATGGCACCGGTTACAGTAAGCGGTTTAAGATGACTGCTGTCCATGGGATCTTCCAGTATTCCTGTACCACGTATTTTACTTCTTTCTATCCCCTGTCAAGGAAAGTTCAATCCCCGACCCCTTTGTTTCGTGTGGAGAAAGAAAGGGCTCCGCGGGCCGGGTTCAGGAGACAGCAGAGAGGAAAGGAATCCGAATGCAGGATATCCGGTGAGTAAACCAGTTAATCTATGAAGATTGACGAGATCGCGCTCATGAACCCGGAGAGGATCCGGACGAAAAAAGGACGGAAAGCAACGGATCAGGGTAGGACAGGAGAAAGTTGAATGGGCCGGATCGGAAGAGAGCAAGACGGGATAAGGCGAGAGTGAGAAGGATCGAGGTGGAACGGGGTAAAATGGGAGAGAAGTGGAACAAGGCAGGACTTAGCCGAATAAGCGGGATAGGGATAAGACAAGACGGAATAAAACTGGAGAGACGCAAATTGGGGCGGAATGGTGCATAAAGAAGTCGAATAAGCGAAACCGGGTAAGTTAAAACAGGATATGGGCAGGAAGCGATGGATCGGGTTGGAATGGAACAGAGTGAAGTTGAACAGGCTGGATCAGGATAGGATAAGACAAGATAAGGGTGGAAAGAGACGGATTTAGACAGAACAGGGTGGAACAAGACAGAAAGGGAGAGGAAGAGGAAGAGAAACAAATCCTGATAGAGTGAGATTTGACAGGAATGAGGAAAGATGGAACAGGTGATCGGACAGGACACAGGATTGGATCCCTCTTTCCCAGTTTTCCCTCTTTGGTCAGTCTCCTCTATCCCTTCTGCTTCCTGTCCCTTTTCTGCTGGTTACTTCGTGACCTGGCCCCATTTTCCTGGTTATTCGCCATAAAAGCCCATAATATCCTTTTCTTTTGGTTTTATGCTTCCTTTTTCCACTTGTTTTCCCTTTTACGCTTTATTGTCCCTCTTTAATCCATTTTAACTCCGGTTTCTCCTTTTTGTTTTCTCTGTACGTATACGATAAAACTTTATATCTTTAGTTGCAGAGGTACACATGAATATCGGCATCAGTTTTTGATTGAATGATACACCCGGTGTATCGTCATCAGGGTTCCACTCGAAACAAAGGGGTCGGGGCGATCGCATCGATCCCACCCTTCCTCTTCCTCCTAGACTATCTCAACCTGACCGGTTTATCGGGATCTTCTGGTGATCCAACCTTCGAAGTTCCACTGGAAACGAAGGGGTTATCTGTCTCTAAAGCGATCATATTAAGAGTCCTCGACACGAAAATTTCCTGCCCTGGCAACCTCCCCGGTGACACCATGTCGGACGATAAAACGAGCCCAATGGGGTTATTCAAAAAATACCTGACCAATAGACGTATATTTAAGAATAGAGAAGTCCTCCGTCATAACTATCGTCCCCAGATCCTCCCTCACCGGAAGCCACAGATCGATGAAATCGCCTCCATTCTCGCACCCGCCCTTACGGACGAGACTCCATCGAATATTCTCATCTACGGCAAGACCGGAACCGGGAAGACAGCGTCCGTCAGGTACGTGGGAACGGAACTCGAGAACGCGAGCGCCCTCGCCGGGACGAAGTGCAAGATCGTCCACCTCAACTGCGAGGTGATCGACACCCAGTACCGGGTCCTCGCCCAGATCGCAAACGGTCTCGACGACGCCGACGAGCACTCGAGCGACAGCACGAGGAACCACATCCCCATGACCGGGTGGCCGACCGACCAGGTCTACGCGGAGCTGAAGAACCAGCTCGAGAGCAACGGCGGGGTCATAGTCATCATCCTCGACGAGATCGACAAACTCGTCAAGAAGAGCGGCGACGATACCCTCTACAACCTCACCCGGATCAACTCCGACCTCAAGTTCGCCAAAGTGAGTATCATCGGGATCTCAAACGACCTCCGGTTCACCGATTTCCTGGATCCCCGTGTCCTCTCTTCGCTCTCCGAAGAGGAGATCGTCTTCCCCCCCTACAACGCCCCGCAACTCTGCGACATTCTCCAGCAGAGGGCAGATATGGCGTTCGTTGAGGGCGCTCTCGACGAGACGGTCATCCCGCTCTGTGCGGCGCTCGCGGCCCAGGAGCACGGCGACGCACGGCGGGCGCTCGACCTCCTCCGGGTCTCGGGCGAACTCGCGGACCGCGAGGACGCCGCGGGCGTGACCGAGAAGCACGTCCGGATGGCCCAGGAGAAGATCGAGACCGACAGCATGGTCGAGTGCATCTCCACCCTCCCGACCCAGAGCAAGGCGGTCCTCTACGCGATGCTGATCCTCGAGCAGATGGGCAAACGGATCTTCACGAGCGGGGAGGTCACGGTGGTCTACCGTGAGATAGCCCGGATCATCGATCTCGATGTCCTGACGCACCGCCGGATCACCGACCTCATCTCCGAGCTCAACATGCTCGGTGTCATCAACACCCGGGTCATCTCGCGGGGCCGCTACGGCCGGACGAAGGAGATGTGGTTCGACGCAGCGACGAGCAAGATCGAGGAGGTCGTCACCCGTGACCCGAGGCTTGACGACGAGAGGCTCAAGAAACTCGATATCAACCGATTGAGAGCAATGTTCAGGTGAAGTTATGGACGAAAAGGATCGTATCCTCCTTCAGGAACTGGAGGAGAACTGCCGCACCCCCTTAAGTGAACTTGCGGTGCTGGCCGAGATGAGTGAGGAGGACGTAAAAGAGCGGATCAGCCGGCTGGAAGCGGCAGGCGCCGTCCGCCGCTACGGGGCGGTCGTCGACTGGGAGCGGGCCGGCGACGGCAAGGTCACCGCGGTGATCGAGCTCAAAGTCTCGCCCGAGCGGGACTTCGGCTACGGCCGGATCGCCGCGCGGCTTGCCCGGTTCCCGCAGGTCCGGTCGCTCCGCCTGATGACCGGTGCGTACGACCTTCAGCTTCTGGTCACCGGGCCGAGCATGCACGAGATCGCGCGGTTCGTCTCCGAGCAGATCGCCCCGATGGACCGGATCCGGGAGACGGCGACGCACATCATCATGAGGACCTACAAGGAGAACGGCACCACCTTCGCCGAGCGCGAAGAGGCCGAACGGCTCCCCTACTCGTTCTGAGGTGAGATGTTTGAGGGATTTCGTCTCGAAACGGGCCCGCGCCATACCTCCTTCGGGTATCCGGAAGTTCTTTGATATCGCCCAGACGATGGAAGACGTCATATCCCTGGGCGTCGGGGAACCGGACTTCGTGACCCCCTGGTGTGTCTGCGAGGCCTCCATCTATTCCATTGAGCAGGGGTCGACCGCGTATACCTCGAACAAGGGGACGCCCCGGCTCCGGGACTCTCTCAGCCGCTACCTCGACACCCGCTTTTCTACACGCTACGACCCTGAAGAAGAGATCATCGTCACCTGCGGCGTCTCGGAGGCGGTCGACGTCGCCATCCGGACCGTCGTCGACCCCGGCGATGAGGTGCTGGTCGCCGAGCCCTGCTACGTCTCCTACAACCCCTGCGTCTCCCTTGCCGGAGGGATCCCGGTGCCGGTCCTCTGCCGGGCGGAGGATGAGTTCCGGTTGACGGCCGACGCTCTTGCGGAGAGCATCACTCCTCGGACGAAGGCACTGATTGCAAACTTCCCGAACAACCCCACCGGCGGGGTGATGCAGGAGGCGGACTGGCACGCGATCGCCGACCTCCTCGTCGACCACGACCTCCTCCTCATCAGCGACGAGGTTTACGCCGAGCTCACCTACGACGGCGACCACTTTTCGCCGGCAAGGATCCCCGAACTCCGCGACCGGACAATCACCTTGAACGGGTTTTCAAAGGCCTTTGCGATGACCGGGTGGCGGATCGGTTACCTCTGCGCTCCGCCCGAGATCACCGCGGCAGCTTTGAAGATCCACCAGTACGTCGCGCTCTGTGCCCCTGTCATGGGACAGATCGCGGCCTACGAAGCGCTCCGGAACGGGGAGGATGAGAAGGATGCGATGGTCAGAGAGTACCGTCTCCGGCGCAACCTCTTCGTCGACGGGCTGAACAAACTCGGTCTTACCTGCCACGTCCCGAAGGGTGCATTCTACGCCTTCCCGTCGGTGGAGAGCACCGGCATGACCGATGTCGAGTTTGCGGAGGGGCTCCTCCGGGAGCAGCACGTCGCGGTTGTCCCGGGAAGTGCCCTCGGCCCCTCCGGTGCCGGGCACGTGCGGTGCGCCTACGCGGTCTCGCGAGACGATCTCAAGGAGGCCCTCTCCCGGATGGGAACCTTTCTTGGTTCAATAAAATAAAAATATCTCCATAAATATCTTCAAACGAAAATCGGAACTCTTTTACGAGAGGTCTCTGCTTGAGCAATCGATAGTCTGGTGTCCGACAGCGGAATGACTGATGGAGAACCCCTTTATTTCCACTGGAGATGTGGATTTATTCGGGGATTCTGGCCGGCCGGGATCGCATCGTACCCGTGTGGGGAATATACACCCGCTCATCCAAACCCCGGGCAGATCTCTGGATTTACATCCGCGCTCCGGTAAACGATCTGTAATGAGATCATTCTGCCGCTCCGGGGGAAAAACTCGATGTGACGGTCTGGAATATCCATGAGGTCATCCCAATATTCTCCCGATCATGACACTACATGCCAAGTGAATCAATCCCATGAATGAGTGCTCATATCGCTCGTATCGGGGAGTGATCTTCTTGAACGCCTCAATCCAGCTGAAGAACCGTTCTACCGCATTGCGCTTTTTATAGAGTTCTGGATCAAACCAGAATGGCCTCCCTCGTTTCGGCTGTTTCCGGGATCTCCGGTTGACCGGTATATTACTCTTTATTCTTCTTTTACGGTTGTACTGACGGATTTCCCGGGCATCGTAGGCTGCATCTGCGGAGATGATTGCAGGACGCTCCTGCACTTCGGGAATCTCAAACGCTTCGAGGGTTGGCTCGTAGAGCCGTGAATCATGGACATTTGCCGGTGCAACCGTGCAGGCAAGCGGGAGGCCGTTCCGATCGACCAGAGCACTCAGCTTATTCCCGTTTACCTTTTTATAGCCATCATAGCCCGCTGATCCCCTTTTTTAGCCGGGATATCCTTGGTATCCGTCGCACAATGTGATAGATCGATTTTCTTGATCGCATACCCGGATCGGAGCAGGTCGAGGAAGATCGCCTGGTACACTCCTTTCTCGCAGAGTTCGAGATGGTACCGATGAACCGTCGATTTGGTGCCATATTTCGCCGGTACATCGAGCCAGGAGCACCCGGTGGTCAGAACGTACAGGATACCGTTGAACAGCCTGCGGGGATCACATCGGGGTCGACCGATATGCGGCTTTGTTGGGGGGAGGTATTTCTGAACAATCTCCCAGAGATCATCGTCAATTTCCCGGAATGCCATGACCCCCGGTTTTATCTAAGGGGTCTTATAATTTTAGGATCACCTCCATGAAAATAAGTTTCCACTGGAAACGAAGGGGTCCTGATCCTGGCGGCAACCGTACGGGAGATGATCGGCGGATGCAAGGATTGATATGCGATGGCCGCTATCGCCGGAAATGCGGGACATGCGCGAATATCACGGCGCAATGCCGGAAGTGCATGCCCGGAATTCCGCGCCTGCCGGGGGACCCGCCCGCCCGGAGGTAATGCTTCCGTTGTCCACGCTCCGGGGAATTCCGGTCAGGCACCCTCTCCCGGGGCGCGGAACGGCCCGGAGCGGGCGGTGCGGGGTTTTCGGAACCCGGTTGCCTTTAACCCGGGTGGCTGCACTCCCGGTGTCACATTGTAACGTTTATCACCCAGTATCACTCCATCCTACTTGATAGAACAATGAGTTGTACTATTATCGTCGGCGGGTTCTTTGGTGACGAGGGAAAAGGAAAGATCGTGGCCCACATCGCTCACCAGGACAGACCATCCATCATCTCCCGGGGTGGCGTTGGCCCGAACGCAGGGCACACGGTTCGTATCGGAGAGAAGGAGTACGGGGTCAGGATGGTCCCCTCGGGGTTCGTCTACCCGGAAGCGACCCTCATGATTGGGAGCGGCGTGCTTGTCGATCCTCGTGTCTTTCTGCGGGAAACCGACCTGGTCGGTGTCCGGGACAGGATCTTTGTTGATGGGCGGTGCGGGGTCATCGAAGAGGATCACATCGCGCGGGACAAGGGAAGCGACCACCTCAGCAAGAAGATCGGGAGCACCGGAACCGGGTGCGGCCCGGCAAACGCGGATCGTGTCCTCCGGACATCACGGCAGGCGAAAGATGTTCCCGAACTGGCGGAATTCGTCACCGACGTGGCCCAGGACGTCAACAACGCCCTGGACAACGACGAGGTGGTCCTCCTCGAGGGAACCCAGGGTTTCGGGATCTCGCTCTACTTCGGAACCTACCCGTTTGTGACGAGCAAGGATACCTCCGCATCGCAGATCGCCGCCGACAACGGCGTCGGCCCGACCCGGATCGACGACGTCATCGTCGTCTTCAAGGCCTACCCGACCCGGGTCGGCGAAGGCCCCTTCTCGACCGAGATGACGGCGGAGCGGTCGCACAAGCTCGGGATCGAGGAGTTCGGCACCGTCACCCATCGCCAGCGCCGCATCGGCACCTGGGACGGGAAGATGGCGCGCTACTCGGCGATGATCAACGGGTGCACCCAGGCGGCGATCACCGGCATCGACCGGGTTGACCCGGCCTGTTTCGGCGCGACGGAGTACGATCAGCTGACGAAGGCGGCACGGGACTTCATCGCGCAGGCCGAAAAGGACATCGGCAAACCCGTCACCCTGATCTCGACGGGGCCCGAGATGTCCCAGATCATCGATCTCCGGAGCGAACTATGAGAAAGAACCTGATGGAGATACTCTGCTGTCCGGTCTGTAAGGGCGAACTCGAACTGACCGTGACTGAAGAGAGCGGTGAGGAGGTGCTGGAGGGGACTCTCCGGTGCGCGGCGTGCAGCGTCGACTACCCCATCAGCGAGGGCATCCCGAACCTCCTCCCGCAGACCGCCTGTGAGGACTGATTGCGTCGATGACGGAGATCCATCTCAACCGCCGGGGGATTAACGCCATCGAGGTTCCGGATGAGGTCGAGGTAACGGCAGGGAGCGACCTCGTCCTCCGGATCGTCAACCACGGGTCGCCGTTGCATATAACCCTCGCCTCCTCGAACTCCTCGGCCTTCACCAGTTTTTTCCACGAGAACCTCTACGTGAGTGGAGACGAGGAGTTCGCTGTCCCCATCCGGGAGAACGCCTATCCCGGCATCTTTACCATCGAGGTGATCGCCGGATACGGTGCCCGGAGATCGGAGTTTCGGGTCATCGTCAGGGAGCGGGCGGCACCGGAGCCTGAACCCGCCGTGGTTCCGGCCGCTCCGGTCGCCCCGGTGGTCCCGTTCCGGTGGGACTCTTCTATCCCAATCCTCGCCCTCGTTGCCGCCGCCCTGGTGTTCTACGGGCTATGGCTGATCTACCAGGTTGATCTCTTAAACGCCGTTGCGTTCGCGGCGCTCCTCGTCGGGGTCATCCTCGTATGGTTGCGGCAGCGGTCGTAGTCGCCGCGTCGCTGCTGGTGGACCGGCTGGTCGGCGACCCGCACTCACGCTACCACCCGGTGGCACTCCTCGGCCGGTTCATCGGGTGGTGGGGCGTTCCGGACCGCTACCCACCCGGCATCCAGCGGGCGGCCGGCGTCGCGGGAACCCTCGTGACCGTGGCTCTTTTGGCCGCCCCGTTTGCTCTCGTCGAGCTCGCGGCCCCCTGGTACCTCTACCTCCTCCTCGCGCCCTTCCTCCTCAAGGCCTGTCTCGCCTGGCGGGCGCTCGAGGAACATGCTACGTCCGTGGTGCGTGCACTCGAGGAGGGAGGAGTCGGTGCGGGCCGCACACAGGTCGGTATGATGGTGAGCCGGGATACGGCGCGCCTCGATCCCGAGCACGTCCTCTCGGCCGCGTACGAATCGATGACGGAGAACCTGGTGGACAGCATCATCTCACCGCTCTTCTACTTTGGACTTTTCGGGCTCGCCGGGGCCGCAGCCTTCCGGGCGGTCAACACCCTGGATGCGATGCTCGGCTACCGGGACGAGCGGGCCCGGCTTGGATGGTTCCCGGCCCGCGTCGACGATGTCATGAACTTCATCCCGGCGCGGCTGACCGGCCTCATCCTCCTCGCCTACTTCGCGGTAAAAGGCCGATTCGGACCGGCATGGGCGGCCCTTCGCCGCGACGCGAAGAAACGGCCGGGGTTCAACGGCGGGATCCCGATGGCCGTCATCGCCGGCGGCGTCGGCGTCCGGCTCGAGAAGCCCGGTGCCTACACCCTCGGGGATGCGGAACGGACGCTCGTGGAAGGGGGCGCCGGGATCGTCTCTGCGGTTCGGGCGGCGACGGTTATCTTTGTGATCTTCGAGATCGCCGCACTATTTTTATTGGGGTCAGTGAGCTATACATAAGAGTAATGAAACTCGAGGAACTGAGATTTGGAACCGAGCTGATCAAGCGCGGCTTTGCGTCGATGCAGAAGGGCGGCGTCATCATGGACGTCGTCAACGCGGAGCAGGCCGAGCTCGCCGAAGAGGCCGGTGCCGTCGCCGTCATGGCGCTTGAGAGAGTCCCTGCCGATATCAGAGCGGCCGGTGGCGTGGCCCGTATGGCCGACCCGCAGAAGATCGTCGAGATCATCGATGCTGTATCCATCCCGGTGATGGGGAAGGCCCGGATCGGCCACTTCGTCGAGGCGCAGATCCTGGAAGCGCTTGGTGTGGACATGGTCGACGAGAGCGAGGTGCTGACTCCGGCCGACGAGCAGTTCCATATCGATAAGACCGGTTTCTCCGTCCCATTCGTCTGCGGCGCCCGGAACCTCGGGGAGGCGCTGCGTCGCATCAACGAGGGTGCGGCGATGATCCGGACGAAGGGCGAGGCCGGAACCGGCAACGTCGTGGAGGCCGTCCGCCACATGCGGGCGATCATGGGCGGGATCCGGGGCCTCTCGGGTCTCTCCAGCCAGGAGCTCGTCGACCAGGCCCGCGAGATCGAGGCGCCGGCGGAGCTTCTCATCGAGTGCGCACAGCGCGGCCGCCTTCCCGTGGTGAACTTCTCCGCGGGCGGAATCGCGACCCCTGCCGACGCGGCGCTGATGATGCAGCTCGGAGCGGACGGGGTCTTCGTCGGGTCGGGCATCTTCAAGTCCGCGAACCCCGAGGAGACCGCCCGGGCGATCGTGGAGGCCGTGAACCACTACGACGATGCAAAGGTCATCGCCGAGGTGAGCAAGGGCCTTGGAGAGGCGATGAAGGGTCTCGACGTCCATCTCCTCCGGGAAGACGAGGTGTTGCAGACCCGTGGGCGTTAAGGTCGGCGTTCTCGCGCTCCAGGGCGACGTCGCCGAGCATATCGCGGCATTCCGGGAGGCTCTCGCGGAGAGGCCGGGCTCATCGGTCACGGCGGTCCGGCACGCGGAAGACCTCACGGACCTGGACGCGCTCGCGATACCGGGCGGGGAGTCCACCACCATCTCCCGGCTGATCGAGAAGAACGGGCTTTACGAGCCGCTCGCGGAGTTCGGGGGCGGGGTCTTTGCCACCTGCGCGGGAATGGTCCTTTCCGCCGACCGGGTGGACGACCCCCGGGTTCGGCCCCTCTCCCTCATCCCGATGCACGTGGCACGGAACGCCTTCGGCCGGCAGGTCGACTCCCGGGAGACGATGCTCGAGGTCGCGGCCCTCACCGAACCCTTCCGGGCGGTCTTCATCCGGGCGCCGGTGGCGACGGATGCCGGGGATGGCGTCGAGGTGCTTGCCCGGATACCGGAGGGGATTGTCGCCGTCAGGAGCGGCCGGCACATGGCGTTCGCCTTCCACCCGGAGCTCGGCGGGGATCTCCGCCTGCACCGGATGTTTCTTGAGGGACTCGGGGTATAAAGCCCCGGATCATCCACCTATCTTTCAACTTCCGTTGTCATCTACGATCAGTTGCGCCCACGCCTCACCTTCGGCCGTCAGGCGGTAGATGATCCAGTTCCCCTGTGCCTCACCGGCGATCAGGTTCGCTTTCTTCAGGACACCAAGGTGGTAGGAGAGTTTCGAGTCTGCAATGCCGAGCACCGCCTTGACGACGCAGACACAGAGGGGCTGGACGGCGAGCATCGCGAGGATCTTTAAGCGGAGGGGGTCGGCGAGTGCGCGAAAGAGGGCGCTCTCCCTTTCCAGGGCCTCGTCCCCCGGCAGCCGCTCCATCAGTCCCGCGATGCCGCCGCACCGGCAGAGCGCCTCCTCGATCCCTTCCGGGAGGGCCATCGATTCCTGCCTGCGCGTAGTGTTCTTTTCCAACCCGGACTCAGACCCCATGTTTCAAGCAATTATGAAATGGCAGCCGATATATAGACACCGATCCGCCGGGAAAGCCTGCGCTGCCCCACCGGCTAATTCCCCTTTTTTCCATCCCCGGCCGGACCTATTTCAAACATTGCAGAAACCTTCACCATAATCTCGGCATGCTGCTAACCTAAGATTCAAACAAATTTAAAATACCCTTCGGGTGCGATCGAATGACTGAAAGAGTAACCGAGAGCGTTGATATCGCCAGTGTATTGAAAAAGCACGCGCCGACAATCGTTCTGTTAGCCGTCATCGTCGGCCTGACCGTATGGTCGTTTTCGACCGGCATGGCAGCAAAAGAAGGGGCGCCCGCTATCACGTTGACGGCGGTAATCCTGCTCATCGTTGTCGGACTGGCCGCGGGAATGCTTGGCGGAATCATCGGGACCGGCGGCTGCAGCGTCATGCTGCCGATCCTCCATTTTTACCTGGGGTATCCGGTGCCCATCGCCATAGGTACCACGCTGTTCGCTGTCATCTTTACAGCGATGTCCGGAGGGTACGGTCATCTGATACGGAAAAACCTGGATGTAAAAACTACCCTATGGCTTGGTGGGTTTGGCATAATCGGCGTGATTGCCGGTTCGTATGCCTTCAACCTGCTCTCGGATCAGACGGCCCTTCTGGGACTGATACTCGGTATAGCGTTCCTTCTGCCTGCGGTTCGCATGATTCTCGAAGGGGTTGCGCATCGAAAGAAAAGCCAGCCGGAAGGAAACGTCATCCCCGGTTCAGAGGGGAGAAAAGGGCTGTTCGGGTTTGTCGTCGGTATTCTGACGGGGCTTGTCGGACTGGGTGGAGGATATGCCCTTGTTCCCGGTCTGATCTACCTGTTTAACGCGCCGGTGTACGTCACAATGGGAACGTCACTGGCAACGATGATCCCCCTGGCCGTCGTCGGCGGGGGCATCAAGCTCGCGGAGGGATACGTTGCAATCGGCGCTGCACTGATCCTGGCCGCCGGAACGATCGTGGGTGCACAGCTCGGTGCTGCCGTCATCAAGAAATTCCACCCGGCAACGTTGAAACTGATCTTCGGCGTCTACTTTTTGTACGTCTCGGTGAAGTTTATACTGGCGTATTTCGGGGTTGCAATATTTTAGCGCGAGATCCGGACCTCGGTGCCATCCCCTCGCAGTTACGATGGGGGAGCTTATCTCCGGCCAGGTGGACGGTTCCCGGTTGCGAACCCTGCCCTCATCCCGGACGGAGGATCGTGGCGGTCCGGAGAGGCCTGCACACCGCGTTCGCGTTCCAACCGGGGCTCGGTGGCAGGGCCTGTACCGGGTGTTGTATAGATCCCCGGATGTGCCTGTTTTCAACTCCGGGCGTTGCCTGCTATCTGCTGCGCCCAGGCGCTGCCTTCACCGGTCAGCCGGTAGATGATCCAGTTCCCCTGCGCCTCGCCGACGATCAGCCCGGCTGTTTTCAGGACCGAGAGATGGTAAGATAACTTTGAATCCGCTATCCCGAGCACTACCTTGATGACACAGACACAGAGCGGCTGCACGGCAAGCATCGCAAGGATCTTGAGGCGGAACGGGTCGGCGAGTGCTCGAAAGAGGGCGCTCTCCCGTTCCAGGATGCCCTCCTCCGGCAACTGCTCCACCAGCCCCGCGATCCCGCCGCACTGGCAGAGCGACTCCTCGACGTCGGGAGGAAGGGACAGGGATGCGCCCCGGTATATTTCGTCTTCTGTCATCGGGGTGTCACACTCATTATTTCAGGGTAACATGAAATGGAGATGCCTATAACTTTTCGACGCTACCATACGGATACGAACCGGTTGTAAGACCGCAGAGGAAAAACGTCGGTGTTATCAGCGGTGGCAGAGCAGCACGGCTCATCCTGACGGGGCTCTACCACAAGCCCGCCGGTTGACCTCTACTTCAACTCTTTTTGAAACCAGAACATTTATCGGGTGGCGTCACCACACTATTTCAAATAATGTTGAAACGATGGAGCGTAGCACCATGACGGACGACACCAGCAAAAACCGGAAGGAGGGCATCGCCGGACGGATCAAGAACCTTTTTGCACCGGAGAGCGACTGCGGCTGCGGCGGCGGCTGCTGCGGCAACGTAAAGATTGTGCCGAAGAAGACGGACGAGAAGAAGGAGTGACCGGAAGCGGAGCATGGCAGGCGTATGGGTGAGGAGTTTCGTGCCCGGGCGGCGTACGGCCCTCAGGAGAGGGAACAGGGCAGGTGAGTGAGCGACCATGGATACCGCTTCGAACCTGATCACCGCCGGAGAGTTTTTCGTCGTCATCGCCGGGGAACTGGTTCTGCTCTTTGTGGGGATCACCTTCCTGGTCGGGCTCCTCCAGGCCTACATTCCCGAAGAACGGATCCGGAGCGTGCTCGCCGGGAGGCGACAGGGTGTCGGGAACGTTATCGGGGCCGGGTTCGGCGCCCTCACCCCGTTCTGCTCCTGCTCGACGATCCCGATCCTGCTCGGCCTCCTCGACATCGGGGTCCCGTTCGGCGTCTGCATGTCGTTCCTGCTCGCATCCCCGCTCTTGAACCCGGTGATCCTCGCCCTCCTCGTCGCGCTCGTCGGGATCGTCCCGACTGCCGTCTACGCCGCCCTTACCTTCACGGCCGCAGTCGTGCTCGGGGCGCTCCTCGGGCGGCTCGGCTACGCCCGCTACGTGAAGGACGTCATGGTCGAAGGCCGGCCGGAGCCGTGCGGCTGCAACAGCAGCCACGGGACGCGGATTCACGCTGCGTTCTCATTCGCGGTCAGTCTCTTCCGGCAGGTCTTCCCCTACCTCCTGCTCGGCGCGGGGATCGGGGCGTTCATCTACGGGTTCATCCCCGGAGACCTGATCGTCTCTCTCGCGGGGCCGGACAACCCTCTCGCCATCCCGGTCGCGGCGGTCATCGGCATCCCGATGTACATCCGGGCGGAGACGCTCATCCCCGTGAGCGCCGTCCTCCTCGAGAAGGGAATGGGGATCGGCGCCGTGATGGCGCTGATCATCGGCGGCGCGGGAGCGAGCATCCCGGAGGTGACGTTGCTTGCGGCGATCTTCGAGCGGCGCCTTCTCGCTGCCTTCGTGGCGGCCATCCTGGGGGCCGCCGTCCTTGCCGGCGTGGCCTTCCAGGCCCTTGCCGTCATCTGAATCACGGATTGAGCATACAAGAACGAAGAAAGGAATAGACCATGATCGACATACTCATCGCCGCTCTTGCGTCGGGGCTCGCGGCAGTGCTCGACTACCTCTCGGCGCACGTCCTCACCTGCCTGGTCCCGGCGTTCTTCATCGCCGGGGCCATCGCCGCGTTCGTCAAGAAGGACGCGATCCTGAAGTACTTCAGCCCGGACACTCCAAAATACATCTCCTACGGGCTGGCATCGGTCTCGGGGACGGTCCTTGCCGTCTGCAGCTGCACCATCCTCCCGATATTCGCCGGGATCCTCAAGAAAGGGAGCGGCATCGGCCCCGCGACGACGTTTCTCTTTGCCGGGCCGGCCATCAACATCCTCGCGATCATCTACACCGCCCGGGTGCTCGGGTTCGACCTCGGGATAGCCCGGGCGGTCTTTGCGGTCGTTCTCGCCATCGTCATCGGGCTTTTCATGGCGCTGATCTTCCGGTCGACCGACGTTGAGACCCGGAGACAGCAGGCGATGGCGCCGACCGTCGCCGGGGCGTGCGAGGAGGAGAAGCCGCGCTGGGTCACGCCGGCGTTCTTCGCCCTCCTGATAGGGATACTGGTCTTCGGGGCGTCGCAGCTCGAGTGGGCGCTCCGGCTCGGCATCGTCTACATCCTCACGCTCGCGATCGCCGTCCTGCTCATCTACTACTTCGATCGCGACGAGGTGACCGACTGGGGGCTGGAGACCTGGGATCTCACAAAGAAGATCTTTCCCATCCTGATCGCCGGGACGTTCCTCGTCGGGATCATCGCCTTCTTCCTCCCGCCCGAGACCTTCCAGCCCTTCTTCGGGAACAACTCGCTCGGCGCGAACTTCTTTGCAGCGATCGTCGGGATGATCCTCTACATGCCGACGCTGCTTGAGGTCCCGATCATCGGTACGACCTTCGGCTACTCGGCAGGCCTCATGGCCCCGGGACCGGCGCTTGCCCTCCTGCTCGCGGGCCCGACGATCAGCCTCCCCTCCGTTCTCGTCATCTACCGGATCGTCGGGCTGAAGAAGACGGCGGCCTACGTGGGGCTGGTGGTGGTCTTCGCGACCGTCGCCGGGTTCCTGTACGGGAACGGCATGCTGCTTATCTAGGAGAGAACCCATGGAGCCAAAGAAGCGAGAGAAACCCTGCTGCGCCGCCAAAGCCCTGCGCCGCGTCCGCCGGATCGAGGTCGGCGGGGTCGTCGTCGGGCTCGCGATGCTCGACGACATCCTGGCCGACGTTATCGATAGCGGTATCACGGCCGAGACCGCTATCGGCGACGAACTCATCAAACAGGTAAAGATCTACAACTACATCCCGAAGGAAGCGGAACCGCTCTACCGGGCGGCGCTCCTTTTAGATTACCAGAACGAGGTGAAGAAACAATGAAGGTTGAAGTGCTCGGAACCGGCTGCGCCAAGTGCAAGCGGCTTGCAAAGAACGTTGAAGCGGCGATCAAAGACCTCGGCATCGAGGCCGAACTCGTCAAGGTCGACGACATCACCGAGATCATGGACCGCGGCGTGATGCTGACCCCCGCCCTCGCCGTCGACGGGGAACTCAAGGTCTCCGGCCGGGTGGCGGATGTCAAAGAGATCAAGGAGATCCTGCAGGGGTGAGACCCCTTTTTCCCCTGCAGTGGAGTCTGAGAGATGGTGCTGGTTGAAATCTTCGGAACCGGCTGCGCCAGGTGCAAGCGGATGAACAGGAACGTCGAGATCGCGGTCGGGGAGCTCGAGATCGATGCGGAGATCCGCACGATCGAGAGCCTCGATGCGATGATCGAGCGGGGCGTGATGCTGACGCCGGCGCTCTACGTCGACGGCGAGGCCAAGGTCGTCGGCCACGTCCCCTGCGTTGAGGATATCAAACAGATACTGCTTGGAGTGAAGTGAGATGACGGAACAGAACACGCCCCGGTGCGCCTGTGAATCCGGGATAGAGCCGGCAGGCGGACCGAAACGGATCATCTTCGCCTGTGCCGGCGCATCGAAGGCCGGACAGCTCACAAACGAGGCCGCTGTCCGGTTGACGAAGGAAGGATACGGGAATATCGCCTGCACGGCCTCCCTCGCCGTCTCTACACCCTCGATCACGAAGAAGGTCGAGGCGGCGGACGAGGTGATCGTCATCGACGGCTGCCCGGTCGGCTGCGCCCGGCGGATTGCCGGGCGGGCCGGGGTTGCGCCCGACCAGGAGATCGTGGTCACGGACCTCGGGATCGAGAAAGGCGGGGGCCTCGACCTCTCCGAAGAGGACGTCGAGACGGTTGTCTCCGCCGCCTGGGAGGGACGGGGAAGAGAGAAGCAGGAGCAGAAGGCTGAGGACTCCGGTGGATGCGGCTGTGGTTGCGGGGGCTCGATGGATACTCTCGTCATCGAATGGCGGCATATCGGGAGCGATATCGAGCATACCTGCGAGCGGTGCGGCGTGACCGGGAAGGCGGTGATGGACGTCGTCGAGCAGATCCGCCCCATCCTCGAGGAAGAAGGCATCGCGGTCCGGGTTGTCGAGACGGTTCTCGAGAACGAGGCGATAACGGAGTCGAACAGCATCCTCTTCAACGGCGTGGCGCTCGAGATCCTCATCGAAGGCATGGAGGTTACCAGCACGCCCTGCGCCTCCTGTGCCTGCATCACCGGGCAGGACGACGTCGAGTGTCGTGCGGTCGAGTATAACGGCGAGCGTTACGAGTCGATCCCGCCGGAGCTGATCGCCCGGGCGGCGCTGAAGGCGCTCGGGCTGGAGTGATACCATGAGAAAGAAAGTCCTCTTCGTCTGCACCCATAATGCCGCCCGCTCGCAGATGGCGGAGGGCTACATGAACGCCCGCTACAGCGACCGTTACGAGGCGTTCTCGGCCGGCACCGCGCCGGGGACCCTGAACCCCCATGCCGTCCGGGCGATGGCCGAGCTTGGGATCGACATCTCCGGCCACCGCTCAAAGGACCTCGGCGAGTTCGACGAACAGGAGATGGACTTCCTTGTCGCCGTCTGCGAGGGCGGGATCCGCCCCTTCTTCCCCCGGGCGAAGGGGGAGATCCACCGGGAGTTTCCCGATCCGTTGAATCTCGCCGGCACCGGTGATGAGATCATGGCCGACGTCCGGCGGATCCGGGACGAGGTCACCATCCGGATCGATACGGCGTTCGGGGCGGTCTGAATGGCGTTCACCGTCATCACCTGTTCCGGGGTCTCGAATACCGGGAAACTGACGGCCCAGACCGGTGCGATGCTCCTCCGCTGCTCCTGCGGGATGATCGAGGCCTGTATCGCGGCAACCCGGCCGACGGCGTCTCTGGAGGCTTTCGTCCGGCACGCGGATCGCATCCTGGTGCTGGACGGGTGCGGCGATTGCTGCGGGAGGAAGAAGTTACAGGCGCTCGGGGTCGAGCCGCACCTGCACATCGTCGCGACCGACTGCGGCATCGCAAAGAACGGGATGGCCGAACCCCGGTTCGACGAGATCGAGCGCCTCTCGGCCGCCGTTATGGATGCGATCAGGGGATAAATGCTGGCTCCAGACCTCTTTTGCTGGCAGGTTTCTGACCGGCTCTTTCGCTCTCTATGCAAGATCGGGCAGGCTGCTTTCCCACCGGCGGCGATCACCTCCCCGGTGCCCACCCGAATGAATTATATCTCCGGTTGAACAACAGGTCAGCGTCATTTCAAGATATCTTGTAATGATGTCCCGGCACCGGGGGTGTCCCTGATGAGACGAACACACATGAGTAACTCCGAACCCGGGCGCACACAGGAACAGTTCCCCTGCAGCGCCCCCGCCCGGAAGATCCTGCCGATCGCTGCGCTGTCGGTCATCCTGGCGTTGACCGCCCTCTCTGCAGGATGCATGACAGCACCCGGCGGAGCGGATGCCGCATCAGTCTCGCCGCTCAACGGCACCGTCACGAAAGTCGAGGTCATCCACTTCACCGCGCCGAGCCAGTGCTACTCCTGCGTGGTGCTAGGCGACTACGCCGAGGAGACCGTGAAGACGCACTTCCCCGAAGAACTCGGCTCCGGGAAGGTGATCTTCGACCACATCGATATCGCCGACCCGGGAAAGAAGGAGATCGTCGAGCGCTATGGTGCGACCGGCTCGTCGCTCTGGCTCGGCACCTACGACGACCAGGGTGGATTCTACAAAGAAGAGGATACCCGGGTCTGGTACAGACTCAACGATAAACCCGGATTCATGCAGTACCTCAATGCGCTGATCGAGATGCGCCTTGCAGGGGACTTCTCGCAATGAGCCTGATGGGGTTCATGGAGACGATGGGGACGAGCAGCGTTCCTCTCGTCGCCGCGTTCTTCATCGGGCTGATGATGGCCCTCTCGCCCTGCCCGCTCGCGACGAACATTGCCGCGATCGGTTATCTCTCCCGCCGGATAGGGAGCCCGGGGCAGACCCTCCTCGCCGGGTCGCTCTACAGCGCGGGGAGGATGGTCGTCTACGTCGGGCTCGCGGCGTTGATCGTCATCTTCGGCCTCTCCGTCCAAGGGATCTCGCTCTTCCTCCAGTCCTGGGGGGAGATGCTGGTCGGCCCACTGCTGATCGCCATCGGGGTCGTGATGCTCGATCTCGTCCCGCTCCCCTCATGGGGCGGCGGCAGCAGGCGGTTTGCCGCGTTCAAGGAGCGGATCGCCGACCGGGGGCTCGCAGGGAGTTTCATCCTCGGCGTGCTCTTCGCACTGACCTTCTGCCCGTTCTCGGCGGTTCTCTTCTTTGCGATGCTGGTCCCGCTGGCGCTCCGAACCTCCGACCCACTCGGGGTGCCGGCGGTCTTTGCCGTCGCGACCGCTCTGCCGGTGATCGCGTTCTCGCTGATCATGGTGACCGGGATCGCGAAGGTGGGGAATGCGATGAAGGCGGCGGAGACGTTCGAGTACTGGACGCGGCGCATCGTCGGGGTGCTCTTCATCGGGATCGGGGCCTATCTTCTCGTGGCAATGCTGGTCGCGTGACAGGCGGGAGCGAGAAAAAAGACGAAGGATGCACCGGCTCAGGAGTAAAGAAACTCTTTTCTTCCGGCTGCGGTTGCGGAACATGGATCGTCCCGAAGACGGAAGTATCCGAGCCGAAAGAGGAGTAGACGGGTAGTGCGGGGTCGAGGGCACATCCCTCCTCTCCGCAGTCTTTGAGCGGAAGACCGTGCGAACGCTGGCGGCCTCAGTGGGCCGGAATACCCTGACAGTTCCATGGCATCACCTACGGCCCGTATTCGCCTGATAACGTGTGTTTTTATATTTCAACTCTAGAGTATTCTCCAGGTTGGGTCCCGCCGTGACCGGGGAGATCGTTAACGAAATACTGAGCTGCGCACAGACGTCCGCGTCTTTCGCCGGCGGCCGGGCTGGTCGGGAGGAGATGGCATGCCGAACGTGATCGAGGCCGCCGCCCTCACGAAGACTTTCGGCGCCGTCACCGCCGTGGACCGCGTCTCGTTCGAGGTTCGGCGGGGCGAGATCTTCGGGTTCCTCGGGCCGAACGGCGCCGGGAAGACCACCACCACGCGGATGCTCACCGGCGTCGTCCCGATGGACGGCGGGAGCGTGAGGATCTTCGGCCACGATATCCTGAAGGAACCGGTCCAGGCGAAGCAGCGGTTCGGCGTCGTGCCCGAGACCTCGAACGCCTATGTCGAGCTCACCGCGTGGCAGAACCTCATGCTGATGGGCGACCTCTACGGGCTCGACCGCGCCCACTCGGAGCGGCGTTCCCGCGACCTCCTCGAGACCCTCGGTCTCTACGGGAGGAAGGACCAGAAGGTGCAGGGCTACTCGAAGGGGATGAAACAGCGGCTTATCCTCGCCATGGCACTCCTCCACGAGCCCGAACTCCTCTTCCTCGACGAACCGACGAGCGGGCTTGACGTGCAGAGCACGCAGATGATCCTCGTTCTCCTGCGCGACCTGAACACGGACGGAACCACCATCTTCCTCACCACCCACAACATGGAGGAGGCGAACCGGCTCTGTGACCGCATAGGCATCATCCGGGCCGGCAAGATCGTCGCGATCGATGCTCCCGAGAGGCTGAAGACGGCGATCGACCGCATGCACCGGCTTGAGGTGAGCTTCGACCGGCCGGTCTTGGCCGACGCCCTCGTGGGACTTGACGGCGTGGCCGAAGCGTACCGGACGGGGGACAAGTGGCAGATCGTTACGGAGGATCCGGATCTCGTCATCCGGTCGCTCGTGGCCTTCAGCGGCGATTGCGGTGCGGCGATCCTCACCTTAAATACCCTCGCCCCGTCGCTCGACGAGGTCTTCCTGCGGCTGACCGGGGAGGAGCAACCGTGAACCCGGCGGCATACCGGGAACAGGCACGGCGGGCGTGGGCGATTGCGAGGAAGGACATCCGCGTCTACTACCTCAAGGGCCCGGTGCTCATCTTCGGGATCTTCATGCCGGTCTTCCTCTTCCTCGCCTTCTTCCTGGGCGGCCGGGACCTCCCGCTCGCGTTCCTCCTCTCCGGGCTCGTAGGAATGACCCTCTTCTTCACCGCGACCGCCGTCTCGCCGGCGATCTTCCCCTGGGAAGGGCAGGCAAGGACGCTCGAACGCCTTGCCACCTGCCCCGTCACCATCGAGGCGATCGTCCTCGGGGACATGATTGCCTCCGTCCTCTTCGGCATCGGGGTCACGGCGGTCACCATCCTCCTCGCGCTCGGGCTCGGCCTGCCCCTCCTGCACGGCATCGTGCTCGGTCTGGCAATCCCCATCGCCGCGTGTTGCTTCTCGGCAATCGGCGTCCTCCTTGCCGTCCCCCCGACGAACGTGCCCTCGAACATCATGATGCTCTCCACTCTCCTGAAGTTCCCGCTCGTCTTCATATCCGGTATCTTCGTCCCCCTGGAGCAGATGCCGGCGTGGGGGCTCATGCTTGCGGCCTGCTCGCCGCTCACCTACTTCACGGACGTCGTCCGCTACGCTTTCTCCGGCGCACACCACTTCCCGGTGGTGGTCGATATTGCGGCGCTCACGCTCTTTGCCCTGGTCTTCACCGCCGCCGCGATGTACCTGCACAGGCGGAGCATGCCGCGGAGGATCTGATCCGGTGCAGCGACAGGAAGATGTCGGGTCGGTGCCAATAGTGGAGGTGCACCATGAAGAAGGAACTCGTCATCGAATGGAAGCACGCCGAAGGGAACGTCGAAAAGACCCCTGAAGAGTTCGAGGAGACCGGGATGACGCTCGCGGCCGTTCTCGCGGAAATCCGCATGCTCCTCGAGATGGAGGGAGTCGGCGTCCGGCTGATCGAGACGGTCCTCCCCGACGATGCCGCCGCAGAGTCGGAGTCCCTCCTCTTCAACGGGATCCCGGTCGAAGAACTCCTCGAAGGGGTCGAGGTGACCGCGACGGCCTGTGCCTGCGCATCCTGCGACTCCTGCGGGGGAGACGCGGAGTGCCGGACGCTCCGCTACAACGGCGAGGAGTACGAGGCGATCCCGCCGGAACTGATCGGGCGGGCCGCCGCAAAAGCGCTTGAGGTGGAGTGAGGCGGGGCGGTCGGGCCGCCGTCGCCGGTTCCCTCTCATGCCGGGAGCCGGAGGTTTCCCGAACGCCGGAGTACACGGGGCCGGTTCCCGTAGCGGGGCGGGGGAGACTTTTTCAATCTGTTTTCAATGTATTGTACTTAACATTAACATAAAGTTAAATGACTATTTTTAATAAGGGCCGCGTTCCAACCACGATACCGTAAGCCTCCGATACCTCCCCGGAGCGTACCGGAGAGGACCGAACGGACGTGGTAGTCATTACAAGACGTTGTCATCTTCTGCTCACCCTCCTCTGCATCTGCGGGGTGCTCCTCTGCACCTCCGCCGCCTGCACGACCGTCCGGGGGACGGATTCCCCTGCGGAAAGCCGCACGATCACCGATATGGCGGGCCGGACCGTCGCCGTCCCGTCGGAGATCGAGAGCATCGCCTGCACCTCGCCGCCGTCGACGATGCTCGTTTACATGGTCGCGCCCGACCGGCTTGCGGGCTGGAACTTCGCGCCCGAAGAGGGCTACATCCCCGAGCGGTACATGGCACTCCCGGTCGTCGGGGGCTGGTTCGGGAAAGAGACCGGCAACTACGAGACCTTCATCTCGATGCACCCCGACATCGTCGTCGAGGGCTACACCACCGGCGGTGGGGCGGCGCACGTCACCGTCGCGGAGCGACAGCAGAAGATGGGTTCCATCCCGGTCGTCGCCGTCGAGGACACCACCAACGCCACCCGCTACTCGGGTCCCATCAGGTTCATGGGCGGCCTCCTCGGGGAAGAGGAGCAGGCCGAAGCGATGATCGCCTTCTACGAGGGCGTGCTCGCCACGGTGACGGAGCGGGTGGCCTCGATCCCCGACGACGAGCGGGTGGGGGTCTACTATGCCGAGGGGCCGAAAGGGCTCATGACCGACCCCTCGGGTTCGCCCCATGCCGAACTCATCGACCTCTGTGGCGGGAGGAACGTCGCCGAATGCGCGATTACGCCGGGAATGGGGATGACGGAGGTCTCGATGGAGCAGGTCATCGCCTGGAACCCGGACGTCGTTCTGGTCCACGACCCGGGATTCTACGCCACGGTCCGGACCGACCCTCTCTGGCAGGAGATCACCGCCGTGAAGACGGGCCGGGTCTACCTCATCCCGCAGACGGCGTTCTGCTGGTTCGACCGTCCGCCCGGGATCAACCGGATCGTCGGGATCCCCTGGACCGCCAAAGTCCTGTATCCGGACCTCTTCGCAGATATGGATCTCGAATCCCTCGTCCGTGAGTACCACGAGACCTTCATTCACGTATCGCTTTCCGACGACCGGATCCGGGAGATCCTGAACCCCTGAGGTCAAGATGGGATACGTACCAGGCAGATTCGACCGCGACGGGGCGGAGGATATGGACCGGATTGCAAAGACGATCTTCGCCCCGATCTATCCGGTGATTGCGCAGCAGATAATCGAGCGGTGCGGGATCTCCCGCGGCAGGTGCCTTGATATCGGCAGCGGCCCCGGCTCGCTCGGGATCGCCCTTGCGCAGGCGAGCGCGTTAGCGGTCACGCTCCTCGACTCCTCCCCGGAGATGATCGCCATTGCCGGAGGGAACGTCCGGGAGGCCGGGCTTTCGGGGCGCGTCGCGCTTCTATCGGGCGACGTTCACGACATCCCGCTTCCCGATAGGTCCGTCGATCTCGCGGTCAGCCGCGGTTCGCTCTTCTTCTGGGAGGATCTCCCCCGTGCGTTCTCCGAGATCCACCGGGTTCTCGCACCGGGCGGGACGGCCTACGTCGGGGGCGGGTTCGGTACGGCCGAACTCCGGGACACCATCGCAGCCACGATGGAGAGGGCGAACCCGGACTGGAGGAGTTTCCGGGACAGGAACCTCGGCGCGGATAACCGGGAGCGGGTCGCCGGGATCCTCGAGAACCTCGGGTTCCGTCACCGGCTCGTCAGCGACGACTCGGGGTTCTGGGTTGTGATGGAGAAGGAGGGTTGAGCATGCGCTGCTCAATCTGCGAGAACCGCTGCGCCGTCCCGCCCGGGGGCGTCGGGCGGTGCAGGATGTATACGAACGAGGACGGAGCGATCGTCGAGCGGTTCCCCGACCGTTACATCGCGGCCATGCCGATCGCGATCGAGACGATGCCGATGTGCCACTACCACCCCCGTGGGACGTTCCTGCAGGCGAGCGGCATCGGGTGCACCTTCTCCTGCGGGGGGTGCATATCCGAGACGATCGCCTTCCACGCGGAGGCGGTCTCCGGGGCCCTCAGGCATATCCCGCCCGGCGCTCTGGTCAAGCGCGCCTTAAAAGAGGGGTGCCGGGGGATAGCCTTCTGCCTCAACGACCCGACCGCCATGCACCGGACCTTCCTCGGGGTGGCCCGGGCTGCGCACGACGCCGGCCTCCTCGTCGGGTGCGCGACGAACGGCTATTACACGGAGGAGTCCCTCCGCGACATCGCGCCCGCCATCGATTTTGCGAACATCGGGCTGAAAGGAGCGTCGGATGCGCGTTACCGTGCGTGCGGTGCGCTCTCGGCGGAACCGGCCTTCCGGACGGTGAAGACCCTTCACGAAGCAGGCGTCCATGTCGAGGTCTCCTGCATCCACGCCCGGGGGTGCGACGACGAGATCCGGGCCGCGGCCGCCCGGGTCGCGGGGATATCTCCCGATATCCCGTTCCTCGTCATGCGGTTCATCCCGTTCGGCGACGAACCGCCGGAGAGGGAACCGACGATTGCGGAGTCGGAGCGGATCTGCGACGATCTGCGGCGGAAACTCCGCTACGTCTACCTCTTCAACTCGCCCGGGACCGGGTACCTCGATACGGCGTGCCCGTCCTGTGGAGAGACAGTCGTCCGGCGGGAGTTCTTCGGGCCGATGGGAGCGCGGACGATCGCGATCCCGCCGGACGCCCGGTGCTCCTGCGGTTGTTCTCTCCCCGTGACCGGGAGCGTCGCGGAGACGCTGTACGCCGAGCCGGGGATGATGGGCGGCTACCGGTTCACCCGGGCGCTGGAGATGGTTCACGCCGTCCTGGTCTGCCTCGGTGTCGAGTCCGATGCCGACCTCGCCCGTATCTGGGCCGGGGTCATCCGGGACGACTACATCCGGGACCTCCACGGGAAGATCCAGACAATAGACGGCTACCTTGATCTCGTCCGTGAACTCGGGGAGCGGGCCGGCCGCACCGGGGCGGCGGAGAGGCTGGCCGGCTACATCGGCGACCGGGTGGCGGCGGTCTCGTCGGCGGTCGAGGGCTGCCGCCGGCCCCGGGTCTACTACTCAATGGGGTCGCCGCTCTTTGCCCTGAACGCCGACCGGTTCGAGATGGACCTCGTGGAAGCGGCCGGCGGCGACCCCGTTAACCGCGGGATCGTCCGGGCCGGAAAACCGGGCGTCAACATAACGCCGGAAGAGTTCGCCGCATTCAACCCCGAATATATCTTCGTATCCGGGTTCCTCTCGGCACCGGCCTCCGATTACATCGCGGCGTGCCGGAGGATGGGGCTCTCTGCCGACGCCGTCGAACACAGCCGTGTCTACACCCTTCCGCCGGGCTGGGACTTCGGCAACCCCCGCTGGGTGCTCGGCCTCTCTGCCATCGCAGGCACCCTCCACCCGGAGCGTGCCGTCTTCGACCTTGCCGCGGAGCAGGATCGGTTCTACCGGACGTTCTACGGGACCGATGCGGCCGCGATCACGGGGAACCGGTCGTTCTACCGTCCTTAGGTGCCGTGGGGTTTTGTCCCGGCGGTATTCGCCCTTCCCCCGCCACGGCAGCCGCACGGGTTCATCGGGATGCAAACCGTCCGCCCGGCCTCCTTGATGTAGTGGACGCAGATATCGATCCCGTAGGCTTCACGGAGGTTCTCCTTCGTGATGACGTCTTCGGCCCGGCCCTGTGCGATCAGCCTGCCTTTCTCGAGGATGGCGACCGTGTGCGAGACCAGGAACGCGTGATCCGGGAAGTGGGTGCACATCAGGATGGCGATCCCGTCGGCGGCGAGCCGGTCGATCGTTGCCATCGCCGTTGTCTGGTTGCCGATATCGAGGTGCGACGTCGGTTCGTCGAGGATGAGCAGCGACGGCTCCTGGGCGAGGGCGCGGGCAATCATTACCATCTGTGACTCCCCGCCCGACATCTCGGAGATGCACTTCTCCCGGAGATGGGTGATCCCGATCCGCGCAAACGCCTCCTCCGCCTTCTTGTAGTCCTCCTCTTTCGGGACCGCGAAGGTCGCGATATGCGGCGCTCGTCCCATGAGGACGAAGTCAAGTGCCGTGAACGGGAAGACGGCGCGGTGGGCCTGGGGAACGTAACCGACCTGCTGCGCGATCTCCTCGGTCCGCATATCGTCGACCCGGCGGCCGCCGATCTCCACCGTCCCGCCCTGGAGCCTGAGGATGTTTAAGATACACTTGATCAGGGTCGATTTTCCCGTCCCGTTCCTCCCGAGGAGGGAAAGGATCTCTCCTTGCCGGAGAGAGAGGGAGACGTCTTCGAACTGTTTTGTGATGCCGTCGTACGAGAACGAGGCGTTGTTGACGTTTAGAATCATGATATCCAGCCTACTTTTTTGCGTGTCAGGAGGTATGCGAAGAACGGCGCCCCGATGAGTGCCGTCAGGATGCCGAGAGGGATCTCGGCTGCGGTCAGGGTTCTTGCGATGTCGTCGACGACGAGAAGGAACGAGGCCCCGAGAACGGCCGATACGGGGATGAGCTTGCGGAAATCCGGGCCGACGAGCATCCTTCCTATGTGGGGGACGACGAGACCGACCCAGCCGATGATCCCGCTGATGCAGACCGCGGAGGCGGTGACGATCGTCGAGGCGATGACGAGCACTATGGTCATCCTCTTTGTGTCCACCCCGAGCGCCCGCGCCTCCTCTTCGCCGACCGCGAGGAGGTTGATCCGCCACCGGATGAGGAAGAGACAGATGCTCCCGAGAAGGATCGGTGGGGCAACCGCGGTGATGTCGGCGTTCGAGACCGCGGAGAGGCTTCCCATCAGCCAGAAGACGATTGCAGGCAGGGTGTCGTACGGGTCGGCGACGTATTTGGTGAGGGATATGAAGGCGGAGAAGAGCGACCCGACGATGATCCCCCCGAGGACGAGGACAAGGGTCGAGCTCTTGCCGACGGTGTGACCGATGCCGTAGGCGACGGCGACCGCGAGGATCCCGAAGAAGAAGGCGGAGATCTGGATGACCATGGGGTTGCCGGAGAGGAGGATCCCGACGGCCGCCCCGAACCCTGCGCCGGCGGAGACGCCGAGGATATCGGGCGAGACGAGGGGGTTTTTGAAGAGGCCCTGGAACGAGGCCCCGGCGATGGAGAGTCCTCCGCCGACGAGCATCGCCGCGATCACCCGGGGGAGCCTGATCCGGAAGACGACCGTCTGTTTCGATGCCTCCCAGGTCTGCTCGAAGGAGGGGAGGAGGACCTGGTGGCCGGAGACGGTTGAGAGCAGGGATGACGCACCGTCGAGGAACGCGTTTATGGTTCCTACGGTGAGGATCCGCAACGTCTCCACCGGGTCCATCACGTACCTCCCGAAAAAGAGAGAGAAGAAGAAGAGGATGATTGGGAGGAGGTAGATTGCCTTCCCTGCCGGGATCAGCCGGAGAACGGCTTCATGGGCCGGTGTGCCGTCCCGAAAGACCGATCGCCAAAAACCGATCGCAACATTCTTCCTGGGTTCCTGTCCGATCTCTATAATCGGTTCTTTCCTATGGGTCATCCGGTATACCGTCCATACCGGATATGTTTATTTGTTTTACTTAATATTATGGCAATGTAAATGGCATAACCTTTACAACAACAATAAAAAGGTTCGGCGGATCCCGCCGTGTTGCACAATTTCCCGGGGTTTCCCTCACGGATCTTCCTGCGGTAGTTTCACTCAGGCCACCGCCGCAACCAGCGTGTTGCAACAGTTCACCTGTGCCTGGTCTGAGATCACCGTGAGGGGCGGGCAGACAGGTTCGGGGATAGGAATATATCTCCAGCTAATATGTAAATATATTTTATTTGATTTTACTGAAAAGTAAATGATTATAGATAAATATGCGCGACGTCGCACTATTGTACGGTGTAGTCGGTATGAAGAAAGATACTCGCCATCTGGTTCTCGCCATCGTGGCCGTCTGTGCCGTCCTGACTCTTGCTTTCGTCCTTGCAGCGCCCGGGACTGCCGGTGAAGAATCTGCTGCAACGGTCCGGACGATCACGGATATGGACAACAGGACAGTGACCATCCCGTCCGAGGTCAGGACCGTGGTCATCACCTGTTGCGGCGGCGCGGCGCAGGAACTGGCGGCCCTGGGAGTCGGCGACCGGGTCGTCGCCCAGCCGCAGCAATGCACTACGGAGCGCCTGTATGTTGTCGTCCCCGGGTACCGTACCACACCCGACGTCGGTTCCTTCGACAACGCCAACGTGGAGGAGATCCTGAAACTCAACCCCGACATTGTTATCGGGAGTTATTATGCAGAAACAGGCAACGCCCGCATTGAAGCAGCCGGGATCCCGGTCGTGCGGGTGCTCACGGGGCGTGCCGGAGTCGAGGAACTGAAACAGGAGTTCCGCATGCTGGGTCAGGTCTTCGGGCGCGAGGAGCGTGCCGAACGGCTGGTTGCGTACTGGGATGAAACGCTCGCGCGGATCGAGGCGAAGATCGCCGATCTCCCCGAGGGCGAGCGGAAACGGGTCTATTACATGATGAGCACCCCACTCAAGACGGAAGGCCACAGTGCGTGGGGTAACGATATGATCCGCGCTGCAGGCGGGATTAACGTCGCCGGAGGGATCGACCAGAAGGTCATCCGTGGGGGCTATGAGATCTCTGCCGAAGAGCTCGTCCGGTGGGATCCCGAGGTCATCTACGTTGCATCGAACATGAAGGACTACTCGAGCCCGGCCGGTGCGTTTGTAGCCAACCCCCAGTTTGCGACCGTCACGGCGGTCCGGGACGGGGCGGTGTATCCGTGTCCCGTAGGAACGTTCTGGTGGGATCGCCCCGCACCGGAGAGCCCGCTCGGGATCCTCTGGCTTGCACAGAAACTCTACCCGGACCGGTTCGCCGACGTCGACCTCGCAGACGAGACAAAGAAGTTTTTCCGTGAGTTCTACGACTACGACCTTACGGACCAGGAGGTAGAGAGCATCCTCCACCCGACACCAATTTGAACGGATGTGGTTACACCATGACAAGACAGACAATCCAGCTCCGGCAGGTCATGCCGGCGGTAGAGGGCGTTGCACGCCTGGATGCAGCCCTGTCCGGGTACCAATCGTACCAGGTCATCTCGGCAGCGCTCGAACTCCGGTTCTTTGACTGGCTCTCGGAGCGTGGCCCGACCGCAAGAAACGACGTCACTGCAATCGGCATAAACGGGATGTTTACCCGGGGTTTCCTGACGGCGCTCGCCGATATGGGATATATCACGTTCGAAGAGAACGTGTGTGCAAACACCCCAATCGCCGAAGAACTCCTGGTCAGCACCAGTCCCACCTACCAGGGCGACCTGATTCTCGCCGCCGGCAGGGAGACGTCATCGTGGTCCCACCTGGCCGCAACGCTCAGGGACGGCATGGAGACGCCGAAAACCGGTCCCCGGCCGACGCACGATCACCTCAGGGCGGTCGCTCAGCGGTGCACCCGGGGCGAACTGCAACACGTCGTCGGCCTGATCGGCCAGCACTCCGGGTTCAGGAACGCCCGGTCCATGCTTGATGTTGGCGGTGGACACGGCCTCTACGCCGTCGCCCTCTGCCAGGAGAACCCGAACCTCCAGGCAACCGTCTTCGATCTCCCGCATGTGGTACCGCTGACCCGGGAGTACATCGGCAAATACGGTATGGGTGGACGGATCTCCGCCCGGGGAGGAGACATCCTCGTCGACGATCCGGGCAGGGGGTATGACCTCATCATCGTCTCGCACCTCCTCTACACGTTCCGGGACCGGCTGACGGACGTCCTCGGCAAGATCACGGAATCTCTTGCCCCTGGTGGCCTTCTCGTCCTCAACCATCTCTTCTGCTCACCGGGCTGCACCATATCCCCGGGGAGTGGGACTGCAGAACTCGATCGGGCACTCATGAGCGCCGGGCATCCGCTCTGCCACCCGGAAGGCCTTGAGGCCGTGCTCAAGCGCCTGGGATACATCGACATCACCAGTTCCCCCCACGAGACCGGAATGGGCTATGGCGTCCTCTTCTGTGCGACGAAAGATGGCGGCGAGACCGTGCATTGCCGGGACGGCTCCTCGTCTTCCGGGTGCAGCTGCGGGCCGGGCGGGTGCGGGAACTGATGGGTGACAGTACAGTCCTCGACGCGACTGTCCGGATTCTCAAGGAGCGCCTCGGGGAGAGGATGGATGACGTGAGGGTCGATCGCGCGGTTGTGGGAGTCTTTTTCACGGGAGTCAAACTCAGCACGGGCCATGGGGGTATCTGCGCCACGCCCATAAAGTCGATCCCGGAAGCCGTCTGCTGCCCGAGTTCGGCAAAGGCGCTGCCGCACTCGGGGAGGCTCCGGGAGCGGAGAATCGAAGCCTACCTTGCCGACGCTCTTGGAGACCGGCCGATGCGCAAGGCGCTCGGGATCGCGGCCGTCAGCGCATTATCGGCGCTCTGTGACGATGTATGCCCCGGGCCGGATCACCCCGTCGTACGCGGCGTCGATGCGGTCGATCTCCTCACGATACAGGAGAGCGGGAATGTCGTGGTCGTCGGGGCGCTGACCCCGTATCTGCGTGCCCTCAAGCAGGCCGGTCAGCCGTTTCGTGTCCTCGAGATGGATCCCCGTACGCTCAAGCCCGACGAGCTGCCGTTCTACACGCCGGTCGAGGAGACGGATATGGTCGTTCCCTGGGCTGACACCCTGGTCATCACCGGCACCACGCTGATCAACGGGACGCTCGACCACCTGCTCGAACTCGCCCGGCCGGAGGCCACGGTGGTCGTGCTCGGCCCTTCGGTGAGCATCCTCCCCGACGCTCTCTTCTCGCGCGGCGTGGAGATCGTCGGTGGAAACCAGGTGACCGACCCCGACCGCCTGCTGGATATCCTTGCCGAGGGCGGTTCCGGCTACCACTTTTTCGGGAAGGGGGCCGACCGGATCGCCGTCCGGCGGTCCCAGGAACCGTGAACGCACGAATGACACAGGATAATAATGTGAAATGCTGGATCGACTGCTGGAAAGCATCGGCACAGCACAGCAAGATAGTCAGTGACGACCTCCAGGCGACCCAATGGGACGAGCGGGCTGACCGCTTTGTACAGAACATGGATGAGGAAAGGCACCGGAAACGAGTTGGCGATGTTTTTGCAATTCTGGAGGAGGCCGGTTTCTCACCCGAGGGCGCACGCGTCCTCGACATCGGGTGCGGACCGGGCACCCTCTCCCTCCCCCTTGCCCGGGCCGGGGCGGACGTCACGGCCCTCGACATCTCGACGAGGATGCTCGACCACCTCAGGGAAACCGCGCAAAATGAAGGCTTGCGTGTTAACGCGGTCGAATGTTCCTGGTGGTCGGCCGATATCGACAAACTTGGGTTCCGGGAGAAGTTCGATCTCGTGATCGCGTCGATGACGCCGGGAATCAGGGACGTCGAGACCTTCGACCGGATGATGGCGTGTTCAAGGCAGTTCTGCTATTACAGCCGCTTCGTCGGGAGGGTGGGCACAGACGGGGCTCGCCGGGAGATTTTCAGGAAAATCCTGGGTGAGGAACCCGACAACCCCGGGCCGGATATGCTGTATCCGTTTATGTACCTCTACGTTCTTGGTTACCGGCCGCTTGTGAGACTCAGCCATGTTTCAAGGACCCAGGAGCGGGACTGGGCCGAAGCAGCGGAAGAGACGATCAACGATCTGAGATGCACCCGCGATGTTTCCAGCGATGTCGAGGAAAAGATCAGGGAGTATTACAAAAATGCGTCGCCAGACGGCAAATATCGTTCCGAAACAGAGAGTTGCAGCGGCATGATGGTCTGGTCTGTCACGGCCGGAGATGGGGTATAAGCGGGCTGAAACGATCGATGCTCTTCAGTTCGGCATGGGCGGGGAAATTAACGGAGAACTCCTCGCATCCCCTCTCCCCATCCTGTCGCCGAACTTCGGGGTTTACCGGAGTATAACCCATCAGAGATCTCCCAACCGGGTTCCGTACCAGGGGGTGCCCCGGCGAACTCACCGACCTCGCAACACGGGACAATTAACAATAAAATGTTAACATGTCTATTTTGTAAATAGAAAATATTAAATTCCCGGCGTTAAAGACGTTACATCACACCTGTGAGGCGATATGCCGGAACGCCTGAAGGGCTACCCGTACGGGACCTGCGTATGAGGCCTGCAGGGGGTGTTAATGATGAAAGAGACGAGTACAGTCCTGAAAGCGTTCATAACCCTATCATTTATAGCACTTCTGGCGTTCACCTGCGGCTGCACCGGGCAGGGACAGGCGACCGACAGCGGGACAACAGTGGTCACGGACATGGCGGGTCGGGAGGTCGTCGTCCCGAAAAATATCGATAGTATCGTGACGATCGGTTCCGTGCCGGTGCTGAACAGTTTCATGTTCGCCATGGGGCAGGGGGGCAAGATCGCCAATGACCTGCCGGAGTCATTCATCAAAGGAGGCAGACACAAGTACCAATACGTGTTCGAGCCCAATTTAAAGAACAAATTAACGATCCAGACCACGACCGGGGACTTCAATCTCGAGGAACTCATGAAGATCAACCCGGACGTTGCATTTACCATGAGCATGCCCTCGGTCGATAAACTCGAGAAGAACGGTATCCCAGTCGTTTATCTCTCCTGGACGGATGCTGAGGACGTGAAAGACCTGCTGCTGCTGCTCGGGGAGGTCTTCGGTGAGCAGGAGAAGGCCGGGAGGTACGTCAGGTACTTCGACGAGGCCACCGCCCGCCCGGGTAAGGCGGTCGCATCCTTGCCGGACGACCAGCGGCCAAGGGTGTTGTGTTGTTCATACAAGGGCATGTCTGTGGGCCACAAGATAGCCGAGTGGTATATCGAGAAAGCGGGTGGGATAGCTGTCGCTAAGGAGGCCCATGTTGCGGAGAGCCTGCAGTTTGATCTGGAGCAGTTACTTGCCTGGGATCCCGACGTGCTCATTCTTAGCAGCCATGATGAGATCCCCCTGGTTTACAACGATACACGGCTCAGCGGCGTAAGTGCAGTAAAGAACGGGAAGGTGTATGCGACGCCCGCGGGAGCGCATTACTGGATCCAGCGTACAAGCGAGACGCCGCTGATGGTGCTCTGGGTAGCGAAGACAATCTACCCCGAACAGTTCAAGGACTTCGATATGGAGGCAGAGGTCATAGCCTTCTACAAAGAGTTCTACAACTGCGACATAACACGGGAGCAGGCAGCGGAGATACTCAGCGGAACGGCATAAGCACCGCCGAATGTTCCGTGCCTCTAAATTCGCATAGAGGGAGTTGTTGCGGGTGAAAGAAAAACTACGGTCTGAAAAGCGCTCATAACGATATCACTCATAATACCGTGTTGCACAATCTCCAAGGATTTCCTCGCGGGTCTTCCTGCGGTGGCTTTGCTCGGGGTAAGGCCGTTCCCAACGTTCTTTCTTGGGCATGAAGGCCCGGAATGGACGACCGTCGTCATCACGTTTGCGGTTGGGCAACCTGAATATGCGACACGGCAGGCAGATCCCGTTTTTCAGCTGCAATCGAGGGCCGGAAGTCGTGGTCGTTCTGCTCTCTTCTGGATCAGAGGAGGGCCCCCTCACCCCTCCGGGCCGTAGCACCGCCGGAGGATCACCGGGGTGCTCCGTGGCGCCCCGGTGACCGTATCCGCAAAGAGCACTGGAGCGGCGATGCGATCCCCCGGAACCGGCGCCGCCGTGATCGGGGAGAACGTCTGTGCTTCGCGCCACTCCCAGACGGCGTCCATCACGGCGTCCGCCGTCGCCATGGCGCTCGCGGTCCCGACGTCCACCACGACAGGGTTCGTGATATTCCACCGTTCGACGACCGTGTCGAGGAGCCTGCGCCGGACCGTCCAGACCATCGGGGGGTGCGGGTGCGCGGTCAATCGGTCGAGCTGCTCCGCCCAGACCGCACCCTGGAGCTCGAACCTCCCGACTTCGTCGATGACCACAAGGTCGGTCTCCCGCGGATCCGGCGGCGCGAGCGCCCGGCGGCCGAACACGAGCCCCTCGGGGCGGAAGTAGAACCGGCCGTGGGCCTCGCACCGCGGGTCGGGGTCGATCGAACAGAGTTCCTCGTGCTCGCCGGTGGCGAGGTCGACCAGGGTGAACCCCGACCTCCGCCCGTCCCGCACGTGTCCGGGGGCGATGACCCCGCGGACCCGGACGTTCAGCCCGACGATGAGCCCGAGAACCAGGTGCAGGAACGTCGTCTTGCACTGGCCCTGCCCGCCGGTGATGATGAAGACCGGTGCCCGGTGGTTCATCCGTGGACCCCTCCGCTGCCGGAGACCGGATGAGGGGCTACCGGTCTGTCCCGGTCTCCTCCGGGGAGGGAAACCCTGGAGACGTTCACTCGGGAGTACATGGGTATACATTGCGACCTCGGGTATAAAACACTTTTACTAATTTGATTTGTTAATATCGAAACATTTACCGTGTGGCTACCGCGGGGCCCGCAACCCTTATGCGAGGTCCGGTGCCTGGGGTGCCCATGAACCAGGAGAGGGCCTGTTCAGCCTGCAGGAAGAACCTCGTCCCGCGTGAGAGGGAACCGGAGCCGGCGCCGCTGGGAGAGGAGACGCTCTCGAACCTCGACCTGATCGAGCGGGTCTGCCTGACGACGACCGAGACCGATCCGCTCGCCCTCGCCTGCACGATCATGCGGCACCCACAGATCAGCCTCCACGGCCCGGAGTACCACTTCCTGGTGCCGGCCGTCCTGCTTGTGGCGTACTACAACCACCGCGGGAGCCCGGAGAAGAAGGAACCGGCGCTCCGGCAGGCGAGAAAACGGGCCGAGGCCGTCCAGCCGGCCTTCTGCGGCACGCACGGGACCTGCGGTGCGGCGATCGGCACCGGGATCTTCATGAGCCTCATTACGCACTCCGGCCCGCTGAAGAAGGAGGGGTGGTCGCTCTCCAACCAGATGACGGCGCGGAGCCTCACGGCGATCGCCGTGAGCGGCGGGCCGCGCTGCTGCAAACGCGATTCGTGGATCGCGATCGGCGAGGCGGTGAAGTTTCTCGCCGAGAAGTGCGATATCCGTCTACCGGTGACGGAGCATATCGCGTGCGAGTACGCGACCGTGAACCTTGAGTGCACGGGATGCGAGTGCCCGTTTTACCCCCGCTGAGGAGTCCGGCCCGCGCCCTCCATCAGTATAAGTAGAAAAACGGGACAATACCATACGGAGTTAATGATTATGGCAGAGAAGAACGTCGTGCTCCACACGACCATGGGAGACATCACGATCCGCCTCTACGACGACATGCCGGTGACCGCGGGGAACTTTGAGAAACTCGCAAAGTCCGGGTTCTACGACGGCACGATCTTTCATAGGGTGATCGCGAACTTCATGATCCAGGGCGGCGATCCCACCGGCACCGGGACGGGAGGACCGGGCTACACCATCACCGACGAGTTCGTGAAGGGCCACTCGAACAAGCGGGGAACGATCGCTATGGCGAACACCGGACGCCCGAACTCCGGCGGCAGCCAGTTCTTCATCAACCTGGTGGACAACACCTACCTCGACTGGGACAACCCGCAGACGCCGAGTGCCCACCCGGTCTTCGGCGAGGTGGTGGAGGGGCTCGACATCGTCGACAAGATCGGGAAGGTGAAGACGGGCTCCGCCGATAAGCCGAAGGTCCCCGTCCGGATCGAGAAGGCGGAAGTTCTGGAGTGATGAACCGTAACGAGACCGGTCACCGTGACCCGGGCGTGATCGAGGAGCGGATCGGCTATACCTTCAAGGATCGCTCGCTTCTCGAGCGGGCGCTCACCCGCCTTGCCTACACCCTGGAGGCGGGCTCCCCCCCCGATGCCCACATGGACGCCCTCGCCACCCTCGGCGATGCGGTCATCAACGTGGCCGTCGTGGAGGCGGTGATCGCGGAGGGAGCGCACGAAAAGGGCGCGATCAGCAACCGCAAAATGAACCTGGTGAACATGACCCGGCTCAGGGGGCTCGCCGAAGACCTCGTTCTCGCCGACTACGTCCGGTGGGGGAAGGGCGAGGCCGCCCAGAGGGTCTGGACCTCCGGCCGGGTTCTCGCCGAGTGCCTGGAGGCGCTCGTCGGCGCCGTCTACCTGGACGGCGGGATGGAGGCGGCCGCGGGCGTGCTCCGGCGGCTCGGGCTTACGGAGAGCGTGTAACCGTTCTCTCCGTCGAATGCTTCACACAACCCCCGGGGAAACCCGTTCGTCAATAGAATGGCAGTAGCCTCACGCGAAGTGCGCGAAGCCGCGAAGGGGAGTTGCTCTCGGATAACCGTTCTTCGCGTCCTTCGCGGCTTCGCGTGAGTCAATGATTTAGGATAATTTGAAGGAACTCATCCTTAGCTGAGCGATTCCTCTAAGTCAATTACCCTGTTCTTCCACCGCCGATCCCGGCAGGGGCTCTCTCGCCGGAGCCGCGGCCGGTGGCCGCATCAGGAGCCAGGCGACGGCGAACCCCACCGCCGCGAGGGGCGCGACCCACGGGAAGACGCCGAGGTAGGTCCCGGTCGCCGTCCGGATGAATCCCGCGAGCTGCGGCCCGGCGATGGCGCCTGCGCCGTAGGCGAGGAAGACGACCCCGTAACACCGCGGGTAGTCGCACGTCCCGAAGTAGGACGCCGTCGCCGTCGGCGCGATGGCGAGCCAGCCCCCGAGGCAGCCCCAGAGGACGGCGAACGCGACGATGTAGGCGGGCACCCCGGGTGCGACCCACATCAGGACGGATGCTCCCGCAATCAGCGCAAACGTCAGCATCGCCGTCTTCCGTGCCGATATCCGGTCGGCAAGTCCGCCGAACGCCGGCCGGCCCAGCCCGTTGAAGACGGCGAAAAACCCGACGAGGAGCGTCGCGAGCCCCGCGTCGACCCCGGCGAGCTCGGTCCCGACCGGTTTTGCGATCGAGATCGCCATCAGCCCCGCGAGGCAGCCGACGAAGTAGCAGGCGAAGAGGCCGTAGAACGTCCCCGTCCGGAGCATCCCTCTCCGGTCGCACTCGCAGACCGGCGCCGTTCCGACCCCGGGCGCGGGCGCCGACCATCCCGCCGGCCGCCACCCCTCCGGCGGGAACCGGAGCGGCAGGGCCGAGAGGACCAGCACGGCGATCAGCGCGGCGCCGAAGATCCGGAACGTCGCCATCACCCCGTAGGCGGCGATCAGGGCACCTGCCGCGTTCGCGGTGACGAAGGCCGAGAACCCGAACCCGAGCAGGGCGAGCCCGACGGCAAGCCCCCGCCGGTCCGGGAACCACCGGGCCGCGACAGCGACCGGCGCCCCGTAGGCGATCCCGACCCCGAGGCCGCCGATCATGCCGTAGACGACGTAGAGGGCCTCGACCGACGTCGCCGTCGAGGCGAGGAGCCACCCGAGGCCGGTGAGGAGCCCGCCGACGACCGTCACCCTCCTTGGGCCGTAGCGCTCGATGTACTTCCCGGCGAGCGGCATCGCGATCGCGAAGAAGGCGAGGAAGACCGAGAACGGGAGGAGGACCTCCGCCGCCGTCACCTCCCGGCCGAGCGTCGCGGTGAAGTGCGCCGCGAGCGGCGCGACGAAGACGCTCCAGGAGTAGATGCTCCCGAGACAGAGGTTGACGACGAGCCCGAGGGCGACAAGCCCCCATCGCCCCTTCTCTGCGGGCAGCCCGAAGATCGCCGGTGTCTCCGTCATGGGTGCCTACTCCTCGAGCGTTGAGATGTCTCCCGGGTCCATACCGAGTTCGCGGGCTTTTAAGACCCGGCGCATGATCTTGCCGCTCCGGGTTTTGGGGAGCCGGTCCATGAACTCGAACTCGGCGGGAACCGCGACCGGGCCGAGGCTCTTTCTGACGTGCCGGGCGAGGTCGTCGGTGAGGCCGTCGCCGGAGTTCACCCCCACGCGGAGCGTGACGAACGCCTTGATGACGTTCCCTTTCAGGGGATCGGGTTTCCCGATGACCGCTGCCTCCGCCACCGCGTCGTGGGAGACGAGCGCGCTCTCGACCTCGGCCGTCCCGATGTTGTGCCCGGCGACGACGATCAGGTCGTCGGCCCGGCCGATGATCATGACATAGCCGTCCTCGTCCTTCACCGCGAGGTCGCCTGCGGTGTAGCACCCCGGGATGGTCTTCCAGTAGGTGCAGTAGCGCTCGTCGTTGCCGTGAACCGTCCGGAGCATCGCCGGCCAGGGCTCCCGGACGACCAGGAACCCGCCGGTGCCGGGCGGAACGGGTTTCCCCGTCCTGTCGACGACGTCCACGACGGCGCCCGGGATGGGTTTACCGGCAAACCCCGGCTTCATCGGTTCGCCGACCATCGTGGTGATCATGTGCATCCCGGTCTCGGTCTGCCACCAGGTGTCCACGATCGGGCACCGCCCGCCGCCGATCGCGCGGTAGTACCACTCGAACGCCTCCGGGTTGAGCGGTTCGCCGACCGAGCCGAGCACCCGGAGCGTCGAGAGGTTGTACTTCGCCGGCCACTCGTCGCCGTAGCGCATGAACATCCGGATGGCGGTCGGCGCGGTGTAGAAGATCGTCACCCCCAGATCCTGGACCAGCTGCCAGTATGCGCCCGGGTCCGGGTAATCCGGCGTTCCTTCGGCGAGGACGACGGTCGTGCCGACCTCGAGCGGGCCGTAGACGATGTAACTGTGGCCGGTGATCCACCCGGTGTCGGCGGTACACCAGTAGACATCGTTCTCCTTGACGTCGAAGACGTGGCGGGTGGTGTAGTAGGTTCCGACCGCATACCCGCCGCAGGTGTGGACGATCCCCTTCGGTGCGCCGGTCGAGCCGCTGGTATACAGGATGAAGAGCGGGTCTTCCGAATCCATCGCTTCCGCCGGGCAGTCGGGTGCGGCGCGGGCCACCAGATCGGCGTAATCGACCTCCCGGTCGGGGTCGAGTTCGACGCCCGGGGTCTCGCGCCGGAGGACGACGACCTTCTCGACGCCCGGGGTTTGGGCGAGCGCCTCGCTTGCGAGTTTGCGGAGCGGGACGGTCTTTCCCCGGCGGTAACCGACGTCCGCGGTGACGAGAACCTTCGCCTCGGCATCGTTGATTCGCATTGCGAGCGCATCGGGCCCGAACCCGCCGAAGACCACCGAGTGGACGGCCCCGATCCGGGCGCAGGCGAGCATCGCGACGACCTGCTCGGGGACGAGCGGCATGTAGATGCAGACCCGGTCGCCCTTGTTGACCCCGAGGCTCGAAAGGCCGTTTGCAAACCGCATCACCTCGCGGTGCAGGGCCTCGTAGGAGAGGATCCGCTTCTCTCCGCTCTCCCCGTGCCAGACGATCGCCGGCTTATCCTTCCGGCCCCCGGCGACGTGGCGGTCCAGGCAGCTCGTGGTGATGTTCAGTTTCCCGTTGACGAACCACTTCGCGTAGGGGTAGTTCCACTCCCTGACCCGGTCCCAGGGCTCGAACCAGTCGAGATCGCGGGCGATCCGGTCCCAGAACCCCTCCGGGTCGCGCAGGAACTCGCTGTAGGCCCGCGTGTAGTCCGGTGTCCAGGCGGTCGCCCTGCACCGGGGGTCGGGGTAGTAGCGCTTCTCTTCTAGTTTCACGGCGAACGACTCAGCCATTTCTCCTCATTCCTGTCTTCATACTTCTTGCGGGCCTCTCCGTTCGGCCCGTAATCGTGCTACCCATGCATACCGGTCGCCGGGACGGTACCGGCCCCCACGGGGGCGTAACCATCGCAGAACTCTTTTCTGCGTGGCCGCTCTGAATTATACATGATTAATAATGTGGGATTTTTTACACGATTAATAATGTATAATATGTGATAAACTTTGTGGTCTCCGGGACAATAGGGCACTCTTCCCCCGGGTGCCGTAAAAATTACCTGAAGTGTTTTCTCGTTCGCAGGCTGCTTAAAGTAGAAAACGGGGATGGTGATGAAGTCAAACGAGGAGTACGGGAACGGCAGACAAAAAAAGATGAAATTAGACGACCAGGATCAGCGGCGCAAAGACCAGCGCGACCATGGACATCAGCTTCAAGAGAATGTTGATGGCGGGGCCCGAGGTGTCCTTGAAGGGATCACCCACGGTGTCGCCGACAACCGCTGCCTTGTGGGCATCCGATCCCTTTCCGCCGAGGTGGCCCTGCTCGATGTACTTCTTCGCGTTATCCCAGGCTCCTCCGGAGTTCGCCATCGTGACGGCGAGGAGGAACCCGGCCGCAAGCGAACCGACGAGCAGGCCACCGAGCGCCTCGGGGCCGAGGACGATCCCGACGGCGAGCGGCGCGGCGACGGCAAGGACGCCGGGCAGGATCATCTCACGCAACGCCGATTTGGTGGAGATGGCGATACAGGAGGCGTAGTCGGGCTCGGCCGTTCCCTCCATGAGGCCGGTGATCTCCTTGAACTGGCGGCGGACCTCGTGGACGATGCTGTATGCGGCCTTACCCACCGCCATCATCGTGATGGAGCAGAAGAGGAACGGGAGCATTGCTCCGATCAGGACACCGATGAAGACGTTCGGGACAGAGACGTCGATGACCGAGAGGCCGACCGCCTGAGTGTAGGCGGCGAAGAGGGCGAGCGCCGTCAGCGCCGCAGAGCCGATGGCGAATCCCTTGCCGATGGCGGCGGTGGTGTTCCCGACGGCGTCGAGCGTGTCGGTGATCTCGCGGACTTCGGGCTTCTGGTGGGACATCTCGGCGATACCGCCGGCGTTGTCGGCGACCGGGCCGTAGGCATCGACGGAGAGGGAGATCCCGAGCGTCGCGAGCATGCCGACGGCGGCGATGGCAATACCGAAGAGACCTGCGACCTGGTAGGCGATGAAGATCGCGACCGAGATGATCAGGACCGGCCAGATGGTGCTCTCCATCCCCTTTGCAAACCCTGTGATGATGGTGGTCGCGGCCCCGGTCTCGGTCGACTTGACGATGGCGAGGGTCGGGCTCCGGTCAAAGGAGGTGTAGAACTCGGTGATCAGGCCGATGGCGAACCCTGCGACGAGACCGGCGACGGTGGCGTAGAAGACCCCGATGTACTCCGCCCCGAGGAGCTGGGTCACGAGGAAGTAGGTGGCGGCGACCGTCACGACCATCGCGGCCAGGAGACCCTTGTTGAAGGCCAGGTGGATGGCGCTGCTCTCGGTCTTGTTCGTCCGCACAAAGAGCGAGCCGATGATGGACGCGACGATGCCGACCGCGGCGATCAGCAGCGGGAGGATGATCACGTTCATGATCTCGGCGTTCGGGAACTGCGTGGCCGCGAAGGCGACGCCGAGGACCATCGCCGATATGATCGCGCCGACGTAGGACTCGTAGAGGTCCGCGCCCATGCCGGCGACGTCGCCGACGTTGTCACCGACGTTGTCAGCGATGACGGCAGGGTTGCGGGGGTCGTCCTCGGGGATGCCTGCCTCGACCTTGCCGACGAGGTCGGCACCGACGTCCGCGGCCTTGGTGAAGATACCGCCGCCGACACGGGCGAAGAGGGCGATCGAACTTGCACCGAGGCCGAAGCCGGTCACGATGGTGAGGACTTCAGCCTGGGGAAGCCCCGAGAAGGTGCTGATGGCCATATAGGCGATCGTGAGCCCGAGAAGCCCGAGCCCGACCACGGCCATGCCCATGACCGAACCGCTCGCAAACGAGACTTTGAACGCATCCGCGATCCCACGCCGTGCGGCGTTCGTCGTCCGGACGTTTGCTGCCGTGGCGGTGAACATGCCGATGTAGCCGGCAGTCGCCGAGAGCGCCGCACCGAGCACGAAACAGGCCGCGGTGAGGGGGTTAATCCAGACGCCGAGGACGACGGCAAGTACAATAACAAATATGGCTATAGCGCGGTACTGCCTGTTCAGGTAGACCATTGCCCCTTCATGAATGGCAGCAGCAATCTTCTGCATCAGGTCGGTACCCGTCCCCTCCCGTCTGATACTCGTGTACGAGTACCCGGCGAAGAGGAGAGCAAGAACGGCACCGATGGGTGCCAGATATACCAGATCCATCTCTCTACATTCCTCCGGTTGTAGTACCATATACAGAGGGATTCAACATTTTTAAATATGTGGAAAAGATCCGGGGTATCCGGCGGGCATTCAGCTGAAATCGATCACTTCGGGCTGAAGCGTCTGGAGATCGACGACAAACGCACGCGCGGGTGTGGGGTGGATGTTCATCTGTTTCTGAAACGCTGTCTGGGCCTGCCAGGTTCCGGCGTTCACCCCGAGAACACCCCGGTAGCGAGTAATGCCGCAGATATGGACGTGCCCGGTGAGGAGGATCTCGGGGAGCGGATCGATGACGAGCCGGTCGGTCTTCATCGCGGCGATCGGCGTCCGCATCCCGTAGGGGGCGGCGAGCAGCCGGCGTTTGAGCATCTCATCCATGATCTCGCCGGGCCGTTCGTAACTCGCGCCCGGAATCAGCCCGATCATGTCGTCGATCGACCGGCCGTGGTACATCAGGACGCGGACGCCCTGGAGGTTTAACAGGCAGGGGTTCTCGACGAGGGTGCAGTTTTCGGGGAACTTCGCGGTGAACTCCGGCGGGATCGCCGGCTGCGGTTCGGCCATCCTGACGACGTCGTGGTTTCCCGGTGCGGCGACGATCTGGATCCGGGAAGGCAGGTCGCGGAGCATCTCCGCAAAGACGTCGTACTGCTCGTAGATGTTCTTGATTGTCAGTTCCTGGTCCTGTCCGGGGTAGATCCCGATCCCGTCGACGAGATCGCCCGCGATCAGAAGGTATGCGGCATCGGAGTCCTGGAGCCAGTCGGCGAACCGGTGCCACGCCTCATCGAGGAAGGTGTCGCTTCCCACATGCACGTCGGAGATGAGAACCGCTTTCCCCGGCCGGTCGCTCTTGAACGGGGCGTTGTTGATGGGGACGTCGGGGCGGAAGAGGTGTTCGGCGAAGAAGAGACCACCGTCGCTTGAGAGTTTTCCCTTGACCCCGAGCACCTCGTCGGGGAGGATCCGCTCCGCTTCCGCAAACGACTCGTCCCGCCCTTTGTTGAAGAGCACCCGGATCGTCCCGGTGGGATCCTCCACCTCGATGAGCCGGTGACCTTTTGCGGTCGTCCGGACGTCGGCCACCATCCCGATGATACTGCACTCCTCGTCCCGGTAACGGTGGGGCGACTTCACCAGCGCCTCGATCGGCATCGTGGTCATCCGGCTCCGGATCATCGAGGAGAGGCAGTTGTAGCGGTTCCGGAAGTAATGGACGGCGTCCTCGTGACCGCTAACGCTCCCCGTGGTTCCGGCGCTCCCCATGATCACCTCGAGTTCGGGATCGACCAGGAACCGCGTCCCGTCCCGGACCTTTTTCAAGCCCGGGATATGCTCTGCGGAGACGACCAGGGTGTCTTCGGGGACCCCCGCCGCAATCTGGTCGATGAGAGCCGGGTCGTCCTGTTCACGGATGTAACTCACCACGTCGGGATGAACCTGATGCTTCAACTCGAGGAACCGGCGTACGATCTCGGCGTTGGCGAGCATGACCTTCAACATATTCTCCCCGCGGCAATATGGGTTTATCTTTTTCGCGTTCCGTAGAGATACTTCATACAACCGCAGGCCCTCACGCGAAGCCGCGAAATCCAGGGAGTTGTTGACTGTTCCCTTCGCGTTCTTCGCGACTTCGCGTGAAGCAACGAGACCTCCCGGTGGTTCGCCTGTTGTCGATGAAAATGGTGGTAGTATGACCTCAAAGGGGGGTATTCTACAGAGCCTTTTTTTCGCGCTCTGTCTCCGGTCCGGGACATCCCGGAGAACCTATGTATATGAAGGGTAGCAATCTCTTTAGAACAGATGTCGGATACCACCTGGCTGCAGCGTGCAGTATCGGCCCTCACGGCGTTCCGGGAGAGCGACCGCCCGGTCGTCTCGCTCGCCCGCGACCTCCTCTGGGTCGTCGCGGTCGTGGGCGGTATCGCCCTTGTTCTCTACCTCTTCGCCGGCACCTGGCCGGCGGTGGTCACGATCGAGTCGGAGAGTATGGTCCCGAACATGAACGTCGGCGACCTGGTGCTCGTCGTCGACGAGGACCGGTTCGGCGAACTCACGACCTGGGCTGAAGGGCAGCGAACGGGCCAATCGTCCTTCGGAAACTACGGCGACGTGATCGTCTACCGCCCCAACGGCGCCGACTCCGTCCACCCGATCATCCATCGCGCGATGACCTACGTCGATACCGCCGCCGTAGTTGAGTCGGGACTCGGGGCCTACTACGACGACCCGCACGGCGGCTACATCACCCAGGGCGACAACAACCCCTACACCGACCAGCCGAACCTCCGGCTCGCGGGCGTCGGGATTGTCGAGCCGGTGGAGAAGGAGTGGATTATCGGCAAAGCCCTCTTCGCGGTGCCGCTCGTCGGCTACCTTCCCCTGCACCTCGCGGAGTTCGCCGTCGTCGTCATCCTCGTCATCCTCATCCACGACTTCGTCCTTGCGCGCCGAAAAGAGAAAAACGAATAAATCCGGGACTACAAGAGAGCTGTTTACGATGTCCAACTCGCTGCATACCCTGCTCGACGACACACTCGCCGGCCACCGGCTCACGGAGGAGGAGGCCGTCCTCCTCCTCGCGACCCGCGGCCGGGACGTCTGGGCGATCGCCGCCGCCGCGGACGAGCTCCGCGAACGCAAAGTCGGCAACGTCGTCACCTACGTCCGGAACCAGAACATCAACGTGACCAACCTCTGCGTGAACGCCTGCGGGTTCTGCGGATTCTCCCGCAAACCGGGTGACGCCGACGCCTTTTTTTACGGCGAGGCCGCGGTGCGGGAGAAGGCGCGGGCGGCGCGTGAGCGCGGCGTCACCGAGGTCTGCACGGTGAGCGGGCTCCACCCGGAGTTCGACGCCCAATCCTATGCCGACATCTACTCCTGGATACGGGACGAGACCCCCGGCGTACACATCCACGCGAGCAACCCGATGGAGGTGGCGTATGCCGCGGAAAAGAGCGGCATCTCCACCTGGGAAGTCCTCGGGATGATGAGGGACGCGGGTCTTTCCACCCTCTGCGGAACAGCGGCCGAGATCCTGGTCGACGATGTCCGGCGGGTGATCTGCCCGGGCAAGATCGACACGGAAACCTGGGTCAGGATCATCAAGGCGGCGCACGGTCTCGGCATTCGGTCGACGGCGACGATCATGTACGGCCACTGCGAGAACGAAGCGGATCGCGCCCGGCATCTTGCAATTCTGCGTGAGATCCAGGACGAGACCCGCGGGTTCACGGAGTTCGTCCCCCTCTCATTCATCCACAAAAACACCCCTCTCTACCGGAAGGGCCTCGCCCGGCCCGGGGCGACCGGCCGCGAAGACCTCCTGCTCTTTGCGGTCTCACGACTCTTCCTCGACAACTTCGATCACATCCAGGCTTCCTGGGTGAAGGTCGGGACGAAGATGGCGCAGCTCGGGCTTCTTTCGGGCGCAGACGACCTCGGCGGGACGCTTTTTGAGGAGAGCATATCCCGGGAGGCGGGCGCCCGGGATACCGATTATCTGGCTCCGGCGGAGATGCAGCGGATGGCCGGGGATCTCGTCCGGGTGTTCCGGAAGCGGACGACGACCTACGATCCTGGATGAGCATTGGGCTGGGCCGGAACGATTCACCGGGTCTCTCGAACAATATCCGGAAAATTATAAATACTCGTGGATAGAGTGTGGCTCCTCAACGTCGGCCGGGTGCTGGCGATTGGGAGGAGAACGCTATGCTTGGTGGTGGCCTTGTAGGTCTTGCAATCCTCTTCTTCGTACTGGCACTTATCTTCGCCATACTCGGGGCGCGAGGCGTTGCAGGAATGTCCATGTCGGTCGCGAAGTGGCTGGTTATCATCTTTATCGTCCTCGCGATCATATCGCTGCTGCTCTGACTGCAACCGGGCGGGGAAGATCACGGGCAGCCGGCAGGGTGAATACCCCGCCCTTCCCTGAGGCACCCTGCTCGTGAGGGCTGAGGGTCAGGAGCACGATTCTTGAGAGGAAGCCATGGAAAGGCACGGGGATTCGGGTTCTCAGTCCTCGGGCTGGAGGTACCTGACGATCGTATTCGCGACTGTTCTGGCCTTCTTCATCGCCTGTTCGTCTTTGCGGATATCCCCCGGCGCGTAACCCTTTCCGCAGACGTAGCCGAGGTACGAGAACTCGTGGGTGTTCAGGAACCCCTCCATGGTCTCGAGGGCGCGCTCGCACCCGCGGTCGGCGCAGACGGCGACGGCGACGGCTCTCCTCCCCGACAGCCTCCGGTCATGGTAGAGCGAGTAGGTCCGGTCGATCAGGTTCTTCGTCTGGCCGTTGATGTCGTAGTAGTAGGTCGGGGCGCCGAGGACGAGCACCTCGCAGTTGATCATCTTCTCTGCAACAAGGCCCCAGTCGTCGTCCTCCGTCACGCACCACTTCGCGTCCTTGCAGGCTTCGCACCCGGTGCAGGGCTGGATATCCATATCGGCAAGCGAGAGAAACTCGGTCTCGATGCCCGCCTCCCGCACCCGATCAAGGATGGTGGTGACGAGAACCGCGGTATTGCCGTTCTTGCGCATGCTTCCGGAGATACCGAGAACGTTCATACCCTATGCTCGCTCCTCTCGTTCTTGATTCTTGTGATCCGGGCATCGAGATCAAGACCGCGGAATGCCTCGACGACCTCAGGAACCGGGTCGCCGGGACGGTAGAAGAGGTGGGAAGGGCAGCCGCAGTCGCTGCACCCGAACCCCCGGACGGAGGATCCGGCGACGGCACGGGCAAGATCGCATTCGCAGTCCCGACCGGTGGCGGCGGTGACGACGGCGGCGGGGAAGAAGTGCGGGTCGAGGAGGAGGTAGTCGATGTGCCACCGGGGCGGGCGGTCGCGGCAAAGGGCGAGCCTCACGTGCCGGTCAACCCGGGCAAGCCCCCCGCTCCCCCGGGCGGAGCCCACGTAGATGTGCCGACCCGGCGCGAACTCCCTCTCCCCGAGGGCGCCGATCCGGACGATGCAACCGGTATTCTCGAGGATAAGGGCGTAGACCCCTTTATCCATAGAGCCGGAGCGCCTCCCGGGCACCCGCGATATGCCGCCCGCCACCGCGGACGACGGGTTCGCCGTGGCCGGGGTAGAGTCCCTCGACATCGAGGGCGCTGAGGCGTTCGATGGATGCCGCGAGCGCCGTCCGGTCGCCGCCCGGGAAGTCGTAGCGCCCGAAGGACCCGCCGGTAAAGACGGTGTCTCCGGAGAAGAGCAATTTTTCCGCCTCGTCATAGAGGCAGATCCCGCCCGCCGTGTGCCCGGGGGTGTGGATGACGCGGAGGTTCCCTACCCGGTCGCCGTCATGGAGGACGATGTCGGGGACGATCCCGGGCGAGTGGGCCCCGAAGTGCATCGCGAGGCTCCGGGTGTCGTCGGCGAGGCCGGGCGCGTCGGCCTCGTGGACGCATACGGCAGCATCACCGCAAAGGCGCGCGATCTCCTTCACGTGGGCGATATGGTCGTAGTGGGCGTGGGTGATGACGATCGTATCGATCGCGGCGGCATGCGGTTCCACCGCCATCGGGAGAACGCCCGCGTCGATGAGAACGTTGCCGTAAACGAACGAATTGGCGTAGATTGTATTGCTCGCGATCCACCGGACTGGCATGCAGACTAATATGGCTTCCGGGCAAATGGTTCTTATGCATACCCTGATCTCCGCGTGCCTGCGCGGGGTTCCTCCCGAGGTGGAGACGATCGCCCGGGAAGAGGATCTCGCCCCCCATGCCGCCGCGCGGGCCGTCACCCGCGGCCGGATAGTCATTCCCGCAAACCCTGTTAGGCCGCACCGGCTCTGCGCCATCGGGGAGGACTGCAGGGTGCGGGTCAACGTGAACGTCGGGACGTCGGGAACCCGGTGCGACGAGAACCTCGAGGTCGAGAAGGGCAAAGCGGCCCTCCGGGAAGGTGCGGACGCGCTGATGGATCTCTCGACCGGCGGCGATCTCGCCCGCATCCGGCAGAAGATCCTGAAACTCGATGCGCCGGTCGGCACCGTCCCCGTCTACGAGGCGGTCAGGCGGGCGGGGAATGCGGCGGATGTCGACGCCGATCTGCTCTTCAAGGTCATCCGCGAGCACTGCCGGCAGGGTGTGGACTTCCTGACGTTGCACTGCGGCGTGAACCGCGATGCCCTCGCATCGCTCAAGGCCGACCCCCGGACGATGGGCGTCGTTTCCCGGGGCGGGGCGTTCCACGTGGCGATGATGGCCGCGACGGGTGAGGAAAACCCCCTTTACGCGGAGTACGACTACCTGCTCGAGATCCTCGCCGAGCACGACGTCGTCGTGAGCCTCGGCGACGGGATGCGGCCGGGCGCGCTCGTGGACGCCGGCCGTCTCGCGAAGTCGACCGAGTACCTGACACTCGGCCACCTCGCAAAGCGGGCGCTCGCCGCCGGGGTGCAGCGGATGATTGAGGGCCCGGGGCATATCCCGGCCGATCAGGTCGGCTACAACGTCCGGATGATCAAGGAACTTACCGGCGGCGCTCCGCTCTACCTGCTCGGCCCGCTCGTGACCGACGTGGCGCCGGGTTACGACCACGTCGTGGGGGCGATCGGCGGCGCGATCGCCTGCATGAACGGCGCCGACTTCCTCTGCATGGTCTCACCGAGCGAGCACCTGGCGCTGCCGGACGTCCGCGACATCGTGGAAGGGACGCGGGTGGCGAAGATCGCGGCGCACGTCGGGAGCCTCTCCCGTGCCGCCGCACACACGAAGAACCGCGAGATCCGGATGGCGGAGGCGCGCCGGGCGCTCGACTGGGAGAAGCAGTTCGAGGCGGCGCTCGCCCCCGAGGAGGCCCGGCGGATTCACGAGCGCGACGGCGAGCTCGAGACCTGCTCGATGTGCGGCGACCTCTGCGCCGTGAAGATGGTGCGGGATATCCTCCCGGTGCCGGAAGAACGGATGGAGCCGTGAAGGGGTGACCCTTCAGAGTTTCTCTCTCAGATTCTTGTGCATAGAGCCCCAAAAACCCCCTATCCTTAATATTGTGGAGTTTGCATGCAATTTACGAGCAAACCAGCTCTGTATTCTACACCTGCAGTAGAACTACTCTGACCATTACACATACCCATCCACGGCTTTCCACGGATATCGCATTTTGGGGTGGGGCTGACGGGGAGTGCGATGGGCGGAATGCGACCGGTCGCCAGAGCGGGAGCATGAGCACCGAAGGTGCGAACACCCGGAGCTCGAGCACCCGAAGGGTGCGGAGTGCGAGCGTAGCGAGCTTGAGCACCGGAGGTGCGAGTGCGATGTTCCGCAGGAACGGAGCTCGACCACCGTCAGGTGGGGAGGGGGGATGCTCCCCCCTATGGCGATACCCCCACGGTCCACTGCACTGGGCTTTTCGTTCGTCTAAGTTGTTCGGTGGTCAAACCCGGGGATCTCCAGCCATCCCACCTCCGACCAGCCATTGCCCACGGAACTGCACCGCAGCCAGAATCTCCCAAACTTTAGAAGGGCCTCGTCACTTCACCCCGAACCGCTCGTCGATCCAGGCGATTACCGCGTCGCGGCTCCGTCGGTAGGCTGCGAGCACCCTGTCGGGGCTTCCGGTAGCCCGGCCCGGATCCGGGAAGTCGACGTGGATCGTCTCCTTCGTCCAGGGAAACATCGGGCAGACACCGCCGGCGCAGAGCGCGACGGCGTAGTCCATCTCTTTTCCGTCGAAGAGCGTGAGGTCCTTTGCCTGTTGTTTCGAGATGTCTATCCCGATCTCGCCCATCACCCGGACGGCGAGGGGATCGAGAGCGGTGGGAGCGATCCCGGCGGAGCAGGCCTCGTAGTGGTCGCCGTAGCGGGCGCGGAGGTAACCCTCCGCCATCTGGGTGCGGGCGGCGTTGTTCGTGCCGATGAAGAGCACTCTCTGCTTCATGCCTCTCCCTGCACGGCCGGGTGGAAAAAAGTTGCCGGGGCTCGAGCACCCCCGGGTGCGCGCCCGGGGTTCGAGAAGGCCATGGTGCTCCGGGCGTGTGAGGCCGGCGCCCCCGGCCCGGCAGGAGTTCTCAGGCGCGCCCTGCCTCGAGGATCCGGATCGCGAGCAGGGCGGCGTTCACGCCGTTGTCCACCCCGACGCAGGCCACCGGCACCCCTCTCGGCATCTGGACGATTGAGAGGAGGGCGTCGAGACCCATCAGTGTCCCGCTCACCGGGACGCCGATCACCGGGCGCTTCGTCTTCGAGGCGATCACTCCCGGGAGGGCCGCCGAGAGCCCGGCGATCGCGATGAAGACCCGGGCGGTGCTCGCCTTCACGTACTCGTCCAGCCGTTCGGGATCGCGGTGCGCCGAGATCACCTTGTAGTCGTAGTCTACGCCGTGCTCTTTCAGGGTCTCAAACACCTTCTCCGCGACGGGGCCGTCCGAGGCGGAACCGCAGATAACCGTGACGTCTGCCATATCCAGCTTCAATTGCGCCCCGCCTCTTTTTCACCCTGTCGATATCGCACGGTGGTGAGGTTGATATGAAACCACATCCAAGTTTCTTGCAGGAACAGCGTCTGTCCTCGACGAGACGATACGGACTGATATCTTATGGAACACGAACCACTCCTGATGATCCCGGGCCCGGTACCCATTCCGCAGCGGGTACGCGCCGCCATGACGCGGCAGGCCATCAACCACCGCGGCCCCGAGTTCGGCGCCGCATACGCGGACTGTGTCCGGACGTTAAAGACACTCTTTGGCACCGCAAACGAGCTCTATATCATCAGCGGCTCGGGAAGCGCCGGCATGGAAGCCGGCGTCGCGAACTTTGCGCGGGACAAACGAATCGTCTCGCTTGTGAACGGCAAGTTCGGCGACCGCTTTGCCAAGATCGGCGCATGCTACGGCACCGTCACCGCCCTCGAGTCCGAGTGGGGAACCCCGCTCGATCTCGCGGCCCTCGAGCGCGAACTCGAGGCCGGGGCCGAGGTCGTCACCATGGTCCACAACGAGACGAGCGCGGGTATCAAGAACCCCGCTCCCGAGGTCGGCAAACTCGCCCGGAAGCACGACGCGCTCTTCATCATGGACGGGGTCACCTCCATCGGCGGTGACGACGTCCGGATGGACGAATGGGGCGTCGATATCGCCGTCGTCGGCTCGCAGAAGTGCCTCGCGGCTCCCGCGGGCCTCGCCGCCATCGCCATCGGTGAGCGTGCCTGGGACCGGATCTCGGAGAAGCGCCCCTTCTACCTTGATCTGGCCGCCTACCGTAAGAGCGGAACGAAGACCCCGATGGAGACTCCCTACACCCCGGCGGTTCCGCTCTTCCTCGCGCTCTGTGAGGCCTGCAAGATCATCGAGGAGGAAGGTGTCGATGCCCGGATCGCCCGCCACCGCCAGATGACCGAAGCCGTCCGCACCGCGGCGAAGGGCTGGGGCGTCGACCTCTTCCCGACCCTCGACGAACACCACGCCTACTCGAACACCGTGACCGCGATGCGGATCCCGGGCGTGCTCACCGACAAGGATCTCCGGGGAACCGTCAAGAAGTTCGGGATTGAGATCGCCGGCGGCCAGGACCACCTCAAGGGCAAGATCTTCAGGATCGGCACCATGGGCAGCGTCGGGGCGCAGGAGATCCTTGCCACCCTCGCGGCCGTCCAGTTCGCCCTGAAAAAGTCCGGGTTTGAGGCCGGCGACGGGGTGGAGGCTGCTGCTGAGGTGTTGCTCGGATGAAGATCGGGATCGCCGACACGACGTTTGCCCGGATTGACATGGGCGGGATCGCTATCGATGAGATCCGCAAGCACGCGAGCGTCGGACTGGAACGCTACGTCGTCCCCGGGATCAAGGATCTCCCGGTAGCGTGCAAGAAGCTGATCGAGGAGCGGGGATGCGACCTCGTGATGGCGCTCGGGATGCCCGGCGGGGCGGAGAAGGACAAGGTCTGCGCCCATGAGGCCTCCCAGGGCCTCATCCTCGGTCAGTTGATGACGAACAAGCACGTCATCGAGGTCTTCGTCCACGAGGACGAGGCAAGGAACGCCAAAGAGCTTGCCTGGCTGATGGAGCAGCGGACGAGGGAGCACGCGGTGAACGCTGTCCGGCTCGCGCTCCGCCCGAAGGAGCTTGAGAAACTCGCCGGGACCGGTCAGCGACAGGGGTTCGAGGACGTCGGGCCCGCCCGCCCCTGACGCAAAAAGTGAGGATTATCAACAACCGGTGCGAGTAGTACCACAGGAAGGATTAACATGACGATAAAACTTGGATTCGTCGTCGCGGAGTTCAACCGCGACATCACCTACATGATGGAGATCGAGGCCCGGGAACACGCCGGCTTCCTCGACGCGGAGGTCGCCGATACGATCTATGTCCCCGGCGCCTACGATATGCCGCTCGCGATCAAGAAGCTGCTCGAACGCGACGAGATCGACGCGGTCGTCACCATCGGCTGCGTCATCGAGGGCGCCACCCAGCACGACGAGATCGTCGTCCAGCACGCGGCGCGTAAGATCATCGACCTCTCCCTGGAGTTCGGGAAACCCGCAGCCCTCGGCATCTCTGGGCCGGGGATGACCCGGATGGAAGCGACTGAGCGGATCGATTACGCGAAGCGCGCCGTCGAATCGGCCGTAAAGATGGTTCAGCGATTGGGATGAGGCCCCTCTCGGAGAAGGTTGCAGCCATCGCCCCCTCCGCGACGATCGAGATCTCAAACGCCGCAAAGCGGATGGCGCAGGAAGGCGTCGACGTCATCAGCCTCTCCATCGGGGAGCCGGACTTCGATACCCCGCAGCATATCAAGGATGCCTGCATCGGCGCCCTCCGCCGTGGCGAGACACATTACGCCCCGAGTGCCGGGATACCGGCGTTGACGTCCGCGATCGCGGAGAAGATCTCCCGTGAGAACGGGTTTGCCGCAGAGCAGGACGAGGTGATCGTCACCTGCGGGGCGAAAGACGCCATTTACGAGGCGATGGAGGCCGTCCTGAACCCGGGCGACGAGGTGCTCATCCTCGATCCGGCGTGGGTCTCCTACGAGCCCTGCGTGGAGCTTGCAGGCGCCGTCGCCCGGCACCACCCCCTCTCTCCCGAGACCTTCCAGGTCGACGACACCCTTCTCGAGGCCGTCGGCCCCCGGACGAAGATGATCGTGGTCAACTCCCCTTCGAACCCCTCCGGCGCGGTGCTCGATGGAGACTCGCTTGCGCTCATCGCTGACATCTGCCGTGACCACGACCTCTACGCGCTCTCCGACGAGATCTACGAGAAGCTGGTCTACGGGAAGGAGCACGTCTCCCTTGCCTCCCTTCCGGAGATGGCCGAGCGGACGATCACGATCAACGGGTTCTCGAAGGCCTACGCGATGACCGGGTGGCGGATCGGCTACGCGGTTGCTCCCCGCCCGATCCTCCGGCAGATGGAGAAGGTGCAGCAGCACACCATATCGCACCCGGCGACGTTTGCGATGTTCGGCGCCGTCGCGGCGATCGAGGGCCCCCAGGACTGCGTTGAGGCGATGCGCTGCGAGTTCGAGCGCCGTCGCGACTACCTCATTCCGGCTCTCCGCGACCTCGGTTATGCCACTGCCCCGGCCGACGGCGCCTTCTACGCATACGTGCAGGTCGAAGGCGACGATATGGCGGTTGCCCGGTCGTGGCTCCGGGACGTCCATGTGGCGGTCACCCCGGGAACCGCGTTTGGCACCCCCGGTTGGCTCCGCGTCTCTTACGCGACCTCGATGGAGAACCTCAAGGAAGCAGTCGAACGGATAGCGCGGGTCTAATACACCTTTTTCTTTTCCGAAATCCGTTCTCCCTTCCGCTTCCATTCCGGCAGCCGCTGCAGCCTCTCGTAGTATTTGATCGCCTCGGCGGGGCGGTCGAGATTGATGAGGGCTACCGCCTTTCCGTTGAGTGCTTCGATATCGTCGGGACTCGTGGCGAGCACCCGGTCGTAGCAGGCGATTGCCTCCTCGCAGCGGTCCAGGAGCACGAAGGCGTTCCCTTTTGCGGTCCAGACCTCAACTCTCGTGGGATCGATCTCGAGCGCGTGTGTATAACAGGTGACGGCCTCGCTGTACCGCGCGAGGACGAAGAGCGCGAGCCCTTTATTATACCAGGCGTCCGCGTTCCTGGGATGCGCCCGGAGTTCCTGGTCGTAGCAGACGAGCGCTTTGTCGTAGTGCGACAGAACAGAGAGAACGCTCGCTTTGTTGTTCCAGACACGCCGGTTGTCAGGATCGACCTCGAGCGCCCGTTCGTAGCAGATGAGCGCCTCCTCGTACCGCTCGAGGTGATAGAGTGTGTTGCCGTAGTTGTTCCAGGCGATGACGTTCTCGGGGTTCGTCCTGACCACGGCCTGGTAGGAGTCAATCGCGGCCTCGCAGTCCCCGAGGGCGTAGTAACTCTCGCCCCGGTAGTACTCTGCGTCAGTGTGGCCGGGCTGGAGTTTGAGCGCCTGGCCCAGACACTCTATTGCATCCTCGTATCGCCTCAGGATAAAGTAGAGCAAACCTTTCTGGTACCAGATCTCCGCGTCGACGGCGTTCACCCGGAGCGCGCGGTCGAAGCAGGCGAGCGAGAGGTCGTAGCGCTTCAGTTTCTTCAGCACCAGAGCCTTCTGATACCAGATATCGGGATAGTCGGGATTGACCCGGAACGCCCGCTCGTAGCAGTCGAGCGCCTCTTCGTAGTGTTCCAGGTTCTGCAGTGCCCGGCCCCGGTTGTACCAGGCCTCGGCGTCGTCGGGACGGAGGGCGAGCGAGCGGGCGAAGCATCCGATTGCTTCATCGTAGCGCTGGAGCGCCGAAAGCGTGCACCCTTTGGTATACCAGGTGTCGGCGTGGTTTGGGTCGATGGTGACGGCCTGGTCGTATGATGTGAGCGCGTCTTCGTAGCGGGAGAGGAGGGTCTCGATGGTTCCTCTGGCGTACCAGGCGTTTGCGTTCTGCGGTTCGAGCGCGACCACCCGGTCGTAACACTCGATCGCCGCATCGTACCGGCGTTCGCTGGCAAGCGCCGTGCCACGGGCGAGCCAGGCATCGACCCGGCCCGGATCAAGCGTGACCACCCGGTCGTAGCATGCGATCGCCTCCCGGGTAAGCCCGATCTTTCGGAGGGCGTGGCCCCGGATGAGCCAGGCGTTCATAGCGTCCGGCGCGAGTTTCACCGCCTGGCCGCAGGAGCCGGCCGCCTCCCGATACTCCCCGAGGTCGTACATCGCCTGCCCCCGGGCCTCCCAGAACCGGGCGCAGGTCGGGTCGAGCCTGATGGCCTGGTCGAAGCATTCGATTGCATCCCGGTGGTTCCGGGCGGCGGTGAGGGCGAGCCCTTTATGGTACCAGGCGGCCCCCGTGCCGGGGCTCTGCTGAATCGCCCGATCGTAGCACTCGACGGCCCGGTCGTACTGCCCCTGCTCGGCGTATGCCCGTCCCTTCCTGCACAAGGCGTCGGCGTTCTTCCAGGGGAGTTCCATTTCGTGATAAATAGTGCCACCTGTTTAAATGGGTTCCGATAGCGTTCGCAAGGTTTTCTCCGGCAGAGAAAAAATATTTCGTTTCGCAACTTCTCTCTCCGGGTTCGGGTCCGCCCGGTGCACCGGAGCGATTGGCAACGTATACATGCCTTAGGATCTAAACGAGGAATCGAGGTAACCCGTTCGGGCCGGACAGGCATGAGAAAGAGGATGCGCGACACCCCGAACCGCGATCGTCCACGCGAGAGGCTGGCAGCACGCGGACCGCAGGCGCTCACCGACACCGAACTGATCACCCTTCTCCTCGGGCGCGGTACGGCAGGACGGGACGTCTGGCAGGTCGCGGGTGATGTCGAACGGTGTCTGAAGCGTGCCGAACGTTCCCCTTCCTATGATGATCTCCTTGAAATAGACGGGATCGGGTCGGCGAAAGCCTGCGAGATCATGGCCTGCTTCGAGCTCGGCCGGAGATACTTCGGGGATGACGGGGTCTCCGGGAGCCGGATCACCCGCCCTGAGGACGTGCTCCCGCTGGTTGCGGAGTGGCGGGACAAGAAACAAGAATACTTCGTCTGCATCACACTCAGCGGTGCCGGGGAGGTGATCGAGCGCCGGGTGGTCACCATCGGGATCCTGAACCAGAGTCTCGTCCACCCCCGGGAGGTCTTCTCCGAGGCGATCACCGACCGTGCGGCTTCGGTCATCCTGGTCCACAACCATCCTTCGGGTACCCTGGACCCCTCCACACAGGATCTCGGCATCACCCGGCAGCTCGTCGAGGCCGGGTCGATCCTCGGCATACGGGTGCTCGACCATATCATCGTCACGAAGAACGGCTACGCGAGTTTAAAGGAGCTCGGGCACCTGTAACTCCCGGGCGCGTCGGTGGCACGTGCAGGATGCCATGCTGCGCGCGATGTCCGGGGGATTAATCGTCCCATTTCCCCGATTTTAGCCGAATATCGCCGGAGGATTCCGGAAATCCGGTGGCTGCTCCGGCATTCGGCATCACGGTCCTGAAAAAGTTTATCCCTTCTCGTCGGCCAAGAGTATACGAGGCGTACTTACCATGGATACTGGGTTTCTCCGGGTGCTGCTCGACCCCGGACATTTCTTTGAAGCGCGCATGCAGGGCGAACCGAGCCTGAAGGTACCGGCGCTGATCGCGCTCGTCATCGGGCTGATCGGTGCGGTCTCGGCGATACCTATGGCAGATTTTACCATGGCCATGCTTCCTGCGGAGATGCAGGGTCTCGGGGTGCTGATGACGGTCTTCTCCGCCGGCGTTGCCTTCGTCGGCGGGCTCCTGGCCTGGGCCATCTACGGCTTCGTCTTGTACTTCGTCTCGATGATATTCAAGGGTCAGGGCGATCTCAAGCGGACGATGGAGTTCACCGGCTACGGTCTCATCCCCCAGATCTTCGGAGGTATCATCGGGACATACTTCACCTATCAGCTTCTCTCGGGCCTGAACGTCCCGCCCGTGACAAGCCCCGAGCAGATGGTGGAGTTTTCCGAGAATCTGGTGACCATTCTCGCGACCGATCCCCTTGCGCAGATCGCCGGGCTCGTGACCATCCTCTTCCTGATCTGGAGCGCGAATATCTGGATATTCGGTATGAAGTACGCACGGAACCTCTCCACACGGGATGCGGTTCTCACCGTCGGGATACCCGTGGGGCTCTATATCCTCTATCTGCTCATCACACTTGCCGGATGGCTGTAACATGAAACCACTCAACGTTTTGATTATATCACTCCTCTGTGCCGCGATAGCGTTCACCGCACCGGCCAGTGCTGCTCCTGCGGACGTCACCGTGGTCTCCTCGTCGCTCGATCCCCCGGTCCTGATGAAGGGGGACACCGGGACACTGACGGTGGTGATCCAGAACACCGGTGCCGATACCGTGGCGATCCGGAGCGCCCGGCTCTACGGCAGCGGGGTCGTGCCGCTGAGCGACCCCTACCCCTCGGTCGGGGAGCTCGGCGCCGGGAACAGCAAGACGTTCACCTTCACCGTCCGGGCGGGCAACCGTGAGGGGACGTTCTACCCGACGTTCGTGCTCGACTTCCGTGACGCTGCCGGCAGCCTGCGCTATCCGGTTCCGGTTCAGGTCGAGAACACCCCCCTCAGCACGTCGGTGATCAGTAAGCCGGACGCTTTCGCCGAATCGCGGACGGCCGACATCACCGTCCGGGTGGGTAACCCGCGGCCGAACGCCGCGTCCGGCGTCCAGGTCGTCCCGCAGGGGAGCGGGTTTGCCGTAACCCCGACCGGGGGGTTCATCGGCACCCTTGTCCCTGATGCGTCCGGGACGGTCACGTTCAACCTGACCCCGGCCGCGGAGACGGACGTCACGTTCCAGGTGGTCTGGCGCAACGGGATCAACACCCATACTACGGATCTCATGCTGCCGGTCGCGTTCGGCGAGGACAAGCGGCAGGCCGACCCTGTCATCACCAACGTCGAGGTCACGCCGATCGCCGGCGGCTACCGGATCGTGGGCGATGTCATGAATGCCGGCCTCGAGTCCGCCCGGTCGGTGCTGATCACTCCCGGCGCGCCCGCGACGCCCACCGACCCCTTCCGGGTCTACGTCGTCGGGACGCTTGATTCTGATGACATCTCGTCGTTCGAGGTGACGTTTACGGCTGACGGAACCGTGGAAGAGATCCCGGTCGTCGTCGAGTACCGGGACGGCGACGGGAACCGGTACGAGGCGACGACAATGGTCGGGCTCGGCAGCACGGCCGCCCCGCTCGAGGAGCGGGAAGACGGCGGGTTCCCGGTCACCGGAATCATTGTCGTGGTGCTGGTCGCGCTCGGGGTCGCCGGAGCAATCTACTACTCGTGGAAGCGGACGTAACGACGATGCCGGTCATCTCTTTCGAGAACGTGACAAAGGTCTACCCCCTCCCGGCGGGCGACGTCGTGGCGCTCGCCGGCGTCGATATCGCCATCGAGGAGGGGGAGTTCGTCTTGGTCATGGGCCCCTCGGGGTCGGGGAAGTCGACGCTCCTCAATATCATGGGGTCACTCGACGTCCCGACCTCGGGCGAGGTCATGATCGCCGAAAAGAGGATCGGCGGGATGGACGATGATGACCTGACCCTGCTGCGGCGTGACCACATCGGGTTCGTCTTCCAGCAGTTCAACCTGATCCCGCTCCTCTCGATCGTCGAGAATGTCGAGTATCCCCTGATCCTGAAGGGCCGGCAGAACGGCACCCGGGAACGGGCGGAAGAAGTCCTCCGGGCGGTCGGGATCGAGAAGACCCACTTCACCCATAAGCCGGGCGAGCTCTCCGGTGGCCAGCAGCAGCGCGTGGCGATCGCGAGAGCGCTCGTCAACGACCCTGATTTCCTCCTCTGTGACGAACCGACCGGAAACCTGGACTCAAAGACCGGCACCGCGATCATGACCCTCCTCGAGCGGATGAACCGCGAGGAGGGCAAGACCGTCGTCATGGTGACCCATGACCCACGTATGACCGAATACGCCGACCGCACGATCCGCCTCGTCGACGGGAGGGTAGTGGAATGACGTTCTTCGACCTCGCCCGCCGGAACGTCGTCCGTCACTGGCTCCGGTCATCCCTTGCGGTCATCGGGATCGTCATCGGCGTCATCGCGATCGCCTCCCTCGGCATCATGGGCAACAGCATCGGTCTCATGTTCAACGATATGGTCAGCGACGTCGGTGACACCCTCATCGTCTCCCCGGCGATGGGTGTGGGCGGCGGCAAACTCACCGAGCGGCAGGTCTCTGATATCAGCCGGGCGGTCGGTTCCAACGACGTTATACCGTTCTCGAGCACCGGCGACAGGGTAGCCGTGGGCGATAGGGAGAGCACCGCGATGATCTACGCGATCCCTGCCGAGGATATCCCTTCTCTGCTCGATATGGAGTCGGGGGGTTTCCCGAGGGATACGGGCGGCGGGTGCCTGATCGGGAGCCAGCTTGCCGCGAACAGCAGGGAGAACGGTCTGAAACTCGGTGCCCGGGTCAGGATCGGGGACGAGACCCTGCGGGTTGTGGGCGTACTCAAGGAGCGGGGGATGGGGTTCGACATCAACCCGGACTACGCCATCGTCGTACCTTACTCCTGGTACTCGAACCACTACGACGAGGACGATTACGATCAGGTGATCGTGAAGGTCAGGGACGTCAATGATATCGATGCGGTCAAGGAGTCGATCGAGCAGAGGATGAACCGCCGGGAGGATACCGTCAACGTCATGGATACCCGGGGAATCCTCGAGAGCGTCTTTGCGGCGACCGAGTCGATCACGGTATTTCTCGCAGGAATCGGCGCGATATCACTCCTCGTCGCCGGGGTCTCGATCCTGAACGTGATGCTGATGTCGGTCACCGAACGGATCAAGGAGATAGGTGTCCTCCGGAGCATCGGCACCCGCCGGGGCGAGGTGATGCGGATGTTCATCTATGAGGCTCTCTTCCTCGGCCTTGCGGGCGCCCTCATCGGGGGCGTGCTCAGCTTCTGCGCCGGGTATCTGGTGACCGTGGTCTTCGCCGGGAACGCGGACTACCTCTTCGACCCGGCGAGCCTCCTCTACATCGTCTTCGGGATGGCTTTCGGCGTCATCACAAGCGTGGCATCCGGTCTCTACCCGGCCTGGAAGGCGGCGCACTTAAACCCGATCCAGGCCCTGCGCCACGAGTGACGGTCTTCAACCCGTACATCTCTTTTTTTCCTGCTCGATAGGGTCACGGAGCGTCTCGAGGAGATCGTTGATCGTTTCAGGCGCACCCGGGAGGAGGGCAAGGTATTCTCGCTCCCCTTCGGTGAAGAGGAGTGCAACCGGGGTCAGGCTGACCGTGGCGACTCCCCCCATGCAGAGCGTGAACGTCCTGATGATGGGGATGACGCACCGGCCGCCTACCATGCGGCCGCCGCCGACGACGAGATCGGTCACTTCAGGCACCCGGAACACCTCTTCCCGATACCTGGCGGAGCCGTTCTCTCACCGGTTTTTTCAGAAGGGCCTTTGTGACCGCGATGAGGATCAGGAGCGGGCGGCGGATCTGCATCCGGAGCGAAAACGCGCCTTCGAAGACCTCGCGGTCGAAGACCGGGGTCATCGCGAAGTCGATCGCCTCCGCCGGCCAGAGTGCGTAGCGGAGGGCGGTGCAGTAGCCGTAAACAACGCCGGTGTCGGCAGGGCTCTCGAGGCCGAGGGTGATATCTCCCCGGAGCGATTCAAGGTAGAGCGACCGATAAACGGTCTTGAGGATCCTCCGGATATGCGGCCAGAGGTCGCCGGCGGCGTCGAGATACTCCCGCACCGGCCGGGCCGGCCGCTTCTCCTCGACTCTCTCCTCTTTCTCCTCCGGTTTTTCCGCCATCATCTCCCCGAGATCCCGGGCTATGATCCGGCGTCCGGCGATGAGGATCTCGAGCACCTGCACCTCGTCGGCGACCCGGACCCTCGCTCCCGCGATGCCCCAGGCTACGGTTGCCGTCGCCCGGGCTCTCTCCCGGCTGCAGTCGGCGACCGCCGAGACGGTCACCGGAACCAGGTAGAGGGCCAGCAGAAGAGCCAGGATGAGGACGGCGGCGACGAGCAGGATGAAGAAAAGAAGGGTCGCGGCCATGGGATGGAGAGAACCCTACGCCTCTCCTTCACCGCCGACCGGGATCTCCGTTCCACCTTCGGGTTCCGGGGTCGTTTTGCCGCCCTTGCGCTGCTGCATCATCTCGGAGCCTTTCTCGAGCACCCGCTCGACGTGAGGGCCGACAGCCTCACCGATTGTCGAGATGACCTCGGCGATCTCGCTCTTCTTCTTCAGCGACACCACCTGGATGCCCTCGGGACCGGGGACACCCCTGGTGATGATGATCAGGGCGACGGCCGATATCCCGCCGCCGCCGGCACTCCCGGAGCCGGATCCGCCGGCAGGGCCGCCTTCCTTCTTCTCTCCGGAGCCTTCTCCGGCGCCGAACCCGAGCCCGAACTCGGCGACTGGTATGATAACCCGCTCGCCGGCCTCGATCGGGGCACCGAGGACGGCGCTCGCGCAGAGTGTTCGTGCAAGTTGATCGACAGTTATTTGAAGCATCGATTCGCCAGTCAAACTGTTCACCACAGGTAATCCACTATCCGGCCTCGTATATAATGGTTGGGGTTTACCGGCGCCCGCAGGGTGCCCCTACGAGGGTAGATACCTACTTACGCCCGTAGGGAGACCGAATGGTTGATGGAAGATGCTGCTGCCCTGGACTGGAACCAGGTCTGGAAGAGGAGGTTTGCCCTGAACCAATCGACTCCGGCGTTCCGGGAAGGAGCCGACCTCTGGAGGGGACGGGAGCAGGCCCGGCGGTATGCCGTCCGGTCGGAGGCCAACCGGCATGCCCGGGTCGCGGAGGCGGTGAAAGATCTCGATATCTCTCCCGGTGACCGGGTGCTGGATATCGGGTCGGGCCCGGGAACGCTCGCCCTGCCGCTTGCCCGGGCCGGTGCATCGGTGACGGCGGTCGATCCGGCAGAAGGGATGCTTGCCGAACTCCAGGCGGCGTCGGAGCGGGAGGAGGTTACCGGTATCACCACCATACAGGGCCGCTGGGAGGAGATCGATCCGGTCCGCGACCTGGAGCCGCCCTATGATCGGGTAGTCGCCTCGTTCTCGCTTTCGATGCCGGAGATCCGATCGGCCCTTGCCGCGATGGATGCGGTTGCCTCCGGGTCAGTTCACCTCTACTGGTTTGCCGACGAGCCGCTCTGGGAACGGCTCTACCTTGCGCTCTGGGAGGATCTGCACGGGGCACCGTACCACCCGAAGCCGAAGGCCGACTGCCTTTTCAACGTCCTCTACGGTATGCGGGTCTACGCAAACGTCTTGATGCGGCCGCTTGACGGCACGATCACGTTCGCGACCGTTGAGGATGCGGTCGAGCATTTCGCTCCCCGAATGAGTGTGGAGACACCGGAGCAACGGAGGATCCTCCGGGACTATGTCCGCGAATACGTCCGGCGGGACGGCGGGGTTTCCCTCACCGGTTCTTCGACCTATGCCGCGATCTGGTGGCGGAAACGGGGGTGACTACCTCACAGCAGGAGCCGCCAGGCCACGGCCAGCGCGGCGAGGCCGAGCGCGGCGACGAGCGCCATACGGAAGGAGAGGTTTACGAACCGATTGAGGACGGCCGCGAGTTCCCGGCGGTAGATGTAGGCGAACAACCCCGCTATCAGGAGGAAAAAGAGCCACTCGCTCGGCTGGGCGAGCTCCCGGAGAACCGACTCCCAGAAGTAGTCTTCCGGGTAGCCGTGCTGCGGGAGAGGGCCGAGGAACGGCCAGAACCACTCGACCGGGTGCCGCCACATCCCGTCGAGGAACTGGTGGCTCGCCATCCCGGCGGCAACGGCGAGGAGATCGAGCCGCCGGCGGTAGTGGTAGAGGATGAGGCCGGCGATGACGACCAGGAAGAGGATGGTGAGGCCGTGGAAGTAGATCCTGCCGTAGTCCAGGGTTCCGGCGAGGACGATGTGCCCGAGCGGCTTGTCGATCAGGTCGGGAAGCACGGCGCCCAGCACGGAGAGCGCGAGAACCCGCCTGTCGCCGACGATCGCCGCGAGCACGACGCCTATGAGGAGACCCACCATGGCGTGGGCGAGGAGGTACATCGCTATCTCGTGGCGGGGTGTGCATATACTCTTTTCTCGTGCGGATCGGGCAGGAATCGGGCCCGCGGAGCACTAAGGTGATCTAAGGTGATCAATACTGTTTGATAATGTATATATGTGTGCAGAGTACACCGTGATGCATGCAGACGAAGATCCTCCTTGACGAGGGGGAGATGCCGAAACGGTGGTATAACATCCAGGCAGACCTCCCGACGCCCATGGACCCGCCCCTTCACCCGGCTACCGGGAAACCGGCGGTCCCCGACGATCTCCGCCACATCTTCCCGATGGAACTGATCCGGCAGGAGATGAGTACCGAGCGCTACACCGATATCCCCGAGGAAGTCCGGGATATCCTGACCCTGTGGAGGCCGAGCCCGCTCTACCGGGCAAAAAAGCTCGAGGCGGCCCTGAAGACCCCGGCGAAGATCTACTTCAAGTGGGAGGGTGTGAGCCCGCCGGGTTCGCACAAGCCCAACACCGCCATCCCCCAGGCCTACTACAACCGCGAAGAGGGGATCGAGCGGCTCGCGACCGAGACCGGGGCGGGACAGTGGGGGTCGTCGCTCGCGTTTGCAACAGGTCTCTTCGATATGGAGTGCACCGTCTACATGGTCCGGTCCTCCTACGACCAGAAGCCCTACCGCAAAAGCATGATGCAGGTCTACGGCGCCGAGTGCATCCCGAGCCCGTCCGAGAAGACCCGGTCAGGCCAGGCCATCCTCGACCGCGACCCGGATACGCCGGGCTCTCTCGGGATCGCCATCTCCGAGGCGGTCGAGGATGCGGCTGCCCACGAGAACACGAACTACGCCCTCGGCTCTGTCCTCAACCACGTCTGCCTCCACCAGACGATCATCGGCCAGGAGGCACAGCAGCAGCTCGCGACCGTGGACACCTACCCCGACGTGGTGATCGGGTGCGTCGGCGGCGGCACGAACTTTGCCGGGCTCTCGTTCCCGTTTGCGGGCGCGAAGATGACCGGGAAGCATCCCGAGACCGATATCGTCGCGGTGGAGCCGGCCGCCTGCCCGACCCTGACGAAGGGGCTCTACGCCTACGACTTCGGCGACGTCGCGGGGCTGACCCCGCTCATGCGGATGTTCACCCTCGGCCACGACTTCGTCCCGCCGGCGATCCATGCCGGAGGGCTCCGTTACCACGGGGCGTCACCGCTCGTCTCCCGGCTCGTCCAGGATGGGGTCGTCCGGCCGGTCGCCTACCGGCAGAATGAGGTCTTCGAGGCCGCCGTGCTCTTCGCCCGGACGGAAGGCATCGTCGTCGCGCCCGAGGCCGCCCACGCGGTGAAGGCCGCGGTCGATGAGGCCATCAAGTGCCGGGAGACCGGTGAAGAGAAGACGATCCTCTTCAACAACTCCGGGCATGGCAACTTCGACTTTTCCTCCTACGAGGCCTACTTTGCAGGAATGCTCGTCGACTACGAATACCCGGCGGAGCTGATCAAAGAGTCGCTCTCCCGGCTGCCGGTGACGGGGTGAGCCTGGCGGCGTGACGACCGTTGGGTTCCTGGTCAACCCCATCGCCGGGATGGGCGGTGCTGTGGCGCTCGCGGGGACGGACGGGCAGTCGGCCGAAGCCCTCCGGCGGGGCGCCGTCCCGCGGGCCGCCGACCGTGCGGTGCAGGCCCTCTCCGCCCTCCCGGGTCAGGATGTCGAGTGGTGCACCTGTGCGGCGCCGATGGGCGAAGACGTCCTCGCGGCGGCGGGGATCGACCATTACACCGTCCTCTACCGCCCCGCTGTCCCGACGGGTGCGGCCGACACGAAGGCCGCGTGCCGGGCGTTCCTTGCGGCCGGGGTGGATCTCGTCGTCTTCTGCGGCGGGGACAGGACGGCCCGGGACGTCTTCGACGCCGTCGGTCGGGAAGTCCCGATCCTCGGCATCCCCGCCGGGGTGAAGATGTACTCGGCGGTCTTCGCGGTCAACCCGGCGGCGGCGGCCGACCTCATCCACCGGGCGGGGGAGGTCCCCTGCCGCGACTCCGAGGTGATGGACGTCGACGAGGAAGCCTACCGCTCGGGGCGGCTTACCGCCCGGCTCTACGGCTACGCATGCGTCCCCTACATCGCGGAGCGGACGCAGGGCGGCAAGCAGGTCTTCGAGCAGCAGGACGAGGAGCGGGCGAAGAACGATATCGCGGCGTTCATCGCCGAGATCATGATCCCGGATGCCCTGTATATCATCGGCGCCGGGAGCACGACCGCCCGGATCATGGAGCGGCTCGGGCTTCTCCCCACGCTCCTCGGTGTCGACGCCGTCAGGAACGGGGAGGTCGTCGCCCGCAATGCCGACGAGCGGACGCTGCTCACCCTCCTCGACGAACACCCGCGGGCAAAGATCGTCGTGAGTCCCATCGGCGCCCAGGGGTTCGTCCTCGGGAGGGGGAACCAGCAGATCAGCCCCGCGGTGATCCGGAAGGCCGGGCTACAAAACCTGATCGTGGTCGCCACGCCGGGGAAGCTCGCCGCAACTCCCCTCCTCTACGTCGACTCGGGGGACGTGGCCCTCGACCGGGAGGTCGGCGACTCTCTGCAGGTCGTCTCCGGCTACCGGATTGCGCAGAGAAAGCGGATCGTCCACCCGGAATGATGCGGTCGTGGGGTTCGTCCGTGAATCTTCACGCCGCTTTCTCCTCGACGGGCATTTGCCGGCAGGCGAGGGAGAGGAACAGGACGCCGAGGAGCCCGAGCCCGGCGTAGACGTAAGCCGTCCCGGCGAACTCGTAGAGCGACGGGGAGTGGATTATGATATTCTCCGGGAGCGGCGGGGCGAGGAAGAGGCCGTATGCCCAGACCAGGCCGAACAGGCTGATAACCCCCGCTTCGATCGCCGAAAACCACGCGAACGTTCCCCTCCTGACCGGGAGCGCTCCGAGCAGGAGGATGAGGATTGTCGGGGCGAGGAGCGCGATCGCGAGCTGGCTCGCCCCGGATGGCCAGGGCGACGGTTCGAGGACGGCGAGTGCGAGGAAGAGTGCTGCGAGAGGCACTGCTGCCCACCACCTGCCGCCTTCCTCCCGCACTGCTGCAGTAAAAAGCACCGCTCCCGCGAGGGAGAGGATGCAGAAGAGGAAGAGCACCGGCGCGAGTTCTGTGACCCGGTGATCGAACTGACCGTCGTAGACGAACCGGGCATACACCCCGGTCACGGGAACGGCGATGAAATACGCCGCGGTGAGGGCGAGCGCGATCGAGGATCTCTCCGGCGCCATTCTCACCCCTCCTCCTCGGCGCGCCCCTCTCCCTCCAACCCCGGGACGGCGATCAGGCGGAGAACGGCGTAGAGTATGGTTGCGACCAGCACACACTCGAGGTAGAACCCGAAGACCCCGAAGGCGGAGAAGAGCAGGCTATACGCGAGGGTGCCCGCGGTGAGGGGGAGGACGTTCATGATCCCGTCGAAGAGCCACCCGAATACCGGCACGCTGTCCACGAGGAGCGGGAGGGCGTCGCCTCGTTCCCACTGGCCCGGGTTTATCAGGAGGGCGGCGACGAACGGAACCGAGGCTGCAACGGCGACGAGCATCGCCTGCCGCTCTCTCCTGATCGGGACGGCGCCCGAGATAAGCGGAAGCGGCGTCGCGGCTCCCGCGACCGCAAGGGTGACCATCACGAGAACGAAGACGGGGAGGACGAACGGTGGCGCCGGTCCGATGATCCCGGAGGCGGTTCTCGCAGTACCCGCCCAGATCACGCATGCGACGACCGCAACGAGCGGGGGGATGGCCGGCGAGAACCGGCTCCGGGGGAGCGAGGCGACGATCTTACCTGACATACTGCACCGTCCGGGACGCGGTTCGGCTTCCGGGTCCTGGAAATCCATGGGAAAAGTCAACATTCTTCTATAAACGATTTCTGTCACGATCCTCTACACGTCGGGGTGAGTCAACCCGTTCTGCTCATGGAGCGGGTTGCAAACGGCCGGGACATACAGTCCCGCGGATCCCGTCATGCGGGGTGATACCCCTCCCTCAGAACATGCAGGTATTATCGCCGGGAAAAACGGTTTCGCCGGTTCATTGAGGATAAGGTGCAGGTTAATCGTGTTTTTTGATCGAAGAAGCCCTGCCGGCAAATAACAAATTATTTTAAGTTTAAACAAATGTACCTTATCTGGACTAATTACAATTTACCAAGGTGTATTTGCATGAACCACGATGGAAAAGTTCTCAAAGCATGTGCCGCGGCACTGTTTCTGTTTGCACTCATCTGCATGCCGGCATCGGCAAGCCAGAACACAATCGAGACCGAGGTCGCCGGGATCATCGAGCTTGCAGACGCTCTGTACGATGATGCGACGACCATTCTCGAAGAGACCAGGGTCATCAACAGGGATGCAAACGTCTCCGATGAGGTAAAACAGGTATCGAAGCCGATTCATATGGCTTCGCACGAACTTGAGCATATTGCGGAGCACATCCAGGACGATGCCCTCGAGCTCCAGACCCTGGTCGCCGACCCGGTGGCCAACCGGGCTGCGATTGACGGGGTCGTCGCCGATATCGGAGTGAATGTTGGAAATTACACGGCGCTCCTGGAATCTCAACACGAGAATGTCCACGAACTGGAGGAGATTGTACCCGCGTCTCACAAAGGGAACGCTGAAGGAGTCCATGACGCCGCACACCAGGCGGAGCGTGACGCAAAGAACCTGCTCAGGACCACGGACGTGCTCGTTGCAGCCCTTGACGCAGGGACCGCCGCACCGGCACCGTCTTCATCCGCAGAGAGCCCCGGATTTGGCGCGGTTGCAGCCCTTGGCGGGCTTGCTGCGGTTGCATATGCCGCACACAGGAGGTAAGGGCATGCAGGGGGGAATTCTCCCCTTCGGTCCCTTTATTCTCAGCGATAGCCGTTCTCTGAAATTCAAACCAGTATCAGGAGAGTAGCATCCATGCACATATCAGACGGTGTTCTGCCCATGCCGGTGATCGTCGCCGGGTGGGTGATCACCATCATCCTGCTGGCCGGAACACTCCGGTGGGCGGCCAAAAAGGGCGATATCGCCAGAGAGATCCCGAAACTCTCGGTGATGGCGGGAGCATTCTTCGTCGCTTCGCTCATCCACATCGACATCCCGCCCTCAAGCGCCCACCTCATCTTAAACGGGCTCGTCGGCGTCGTGCTCGGGCCGCTCAGTTATCTCGCCCTCTTTATCGGGCTTACGCTGCAGGCGCTGCTCTTCCAGCACGGCGGCATCACGGTCATCGGGATCAACACCGTGAACGTGGGCATACCCGCCCTCATCTGTTACCTGGCTTTCCTGGCCGGCTCAAAGCGAGGAATCCCGCTCCCCGCGATCGGCGGGGTCTGCGGAGGGCTCGGCGTCCTTCTCACGGTGGTCCTGCTGGTGCTGGTTCTCGTTGTCTCGGGAGACCAGTTCTTTGCGGTAGCCGGGCTTCTCGCCGGTGCCCATCTCCCGATCGCCGTTGCCGAAGCAATTGTGACGGGGGCGGTGGTCGGGTACCTCGTACGGGTAAAACCCGAATTACTTCCCATTCCACTCAAAGGAGAGAAAAAATGAAGAGAAACATACTGCTGCTCGGCCTGGTCGTCCTCCTCCTCTCTACCGCATGCATCGCCCCCGTATCGGCGCACAGGGCCTTTGCCGGTGCGTTCATGACGGGCGATGTAGAGGACGAGGTCATGATCCGGGCATGGTACGAGGGGGGAGCCCCCATGGCCGATGCCGATATTACCATCTATGCCGTCCGGGACGGTGAAGAAGAGGTCTACATCGAGGACGTAACCGACGAACTGGGCTTCTATTCGTTCGAACCCGAATGGAGGGTGACGGAGTACCGTATCCTCGTCGAGCAGACGGGGCACCGGGCAGAGATCGACCTCGACCTTGAATCCGGGACCTCGACGGGGTCGGAGAGTGCGGAACTCCCGCTTGTAGCGCGGATCATCGCCGGGTTCGGCTACCTGCTCGGGCTTGCCGGCATCGCGATGATCTACTCGGCAAAGATGCAGAACAGGGGCCCGGAGTGACCCGCTCCGGATGAGTACGGTGACTCATGCGCTACCCGGACATCGATAAGTACGCATGGCTGGACTCTCCGATCCACAGGCTTGAGCCGCGGATCAAGATCCTGTCGTTCACCGTCCTCATCTTTTCTGCGGTCTTCGTCGGAAATATTCCCGCCGCGCTCCTGGCGCTTGCGGTAGCCCTGCTGATCCTGATCCTCTCGCGCCTGCCGGTGCGGTTCGTCCTGCAGCGCTCGACGCCAATCCTGGTCTTCGTCCTCCCGATCCTTCTTCTGATGCCGCTTACCGTCCCCGGAACCCCTATCTGGTCGGCTGGCCCGGTTGCTTTTACGGAGGAGGGCCTGTCGTATGCGGTTCTCATAACGATCAGGGCCGTCGCGGCGATCGTGCTCGTCCTCACCCTCCTTGGAACGCAGCGCATTGAGGCGACGCTTCGGGCGCTCTCGCTGTTGCGGGTTCCGGGGGTCATCATCCAGATGCTGTTCTTTACCTATCGCTACATATATGTCATGATGGATGAATTTCTCAGCATCTGGAGCGCGATGCGGGCGAAGGGCTACACGTTGCGGCCGAACAGGTACGGGCTCTCCATCATCGGGAACCTTGTCGGTATGCTGCTGGTGAAGAGTTACGAGAGGGCTGAGAGGGTCTATTGCGGCATGGAGGCGAGGGGGTATCGCGGAAAGCCGATCACCGTCGCCCCCTTCTCGATCACCGCAGCCGACTATTTCGCCTGTCTCCTCCTCATCGGCATCGCCGGGGGACTGCAGGTCTATCCGCTGGTGGCGCTATGAACGAAGCCGTGACGATTCGAGACCTCAGCCACCGGTACCCGGACGGCACCGTATCGCTCGAGGATGTCTCTCTTACGGTGCATGGGGGCGAGCGGCTCGCGATCGTCGGGCAGAACGGGGCCGGGAAGACGACGCTCTTCCTCCACCTGAACGGCTCCATCAAGAGCCCCGACAACGTGTTCGTCTTCGGCGAGAGCGTCCGATCCATGCCGATCGAGGAACGCATACAGAAGGTCGGCGTCGTCTTCCAGGACCCCGACGACCAGCTCTTCATGCCCACCCTCTACGACGATGTGGCGTTCGGCCCGATCAACATGGGGCTTTCGCGGGACGAGGTCGACCGGCGCGTCAGGGAGGCCCTTGCGACCGTCGGACTCTCCGGATTTGAGGATCGCGTTCCCCACCACATGAGTTACGGCGAGAAGAAGCGCGCCGCGCTGGCGGCGGTTCTCTCCATGGAGCCCAGGATCCTCGTCCTCGACGAACCGACCGCAAACCTCGATCCGAAGAACCGGGCCCATCTCATCGATCTCATCAACAGGCTGAACCGGGAGAAGGGGATCACCACCATCGTCGCCATGCACGACGTCAACGCCGTCTCCCACCTGGCGGACCGGGTCGTCGTGCTCAACACCACGATCGTCGCGGACGGGGATGTCCACAGCATCTTCTCGGACAGCAAATTGCTGAAGGAGAACAACCTCGAAGCGCCGGACGCCTATAAACTCTTCCGTATCATGGGCTGTTACGGCTATGCCTGCTGCAATGCTCTTCCTCTCTCGGTCGCGGACGCTCCCGGTGCTCTTGATGCGTCGCTCGAGGAGAACGGGGGCGCGATCAGCCTGAGGCGGGACGGCCGGACCGCGGAAGAACTCCGCGAGGTGTTCGAGCGGTTCGAGTACTGAGCGGCTTGAACTGCCCTTTTCTCCGGGTAAACGACCGTATCCCCGTTCCGGCCGGTGCGGAACCGTTAGAGGGCCAGCCAGGGGCCGACGGTCCACCGATGGAGGTAGAACGCGAGGATCGCATCGGTTGCCAGAGCGACGAAGACGGCCCGGTCCTTCGACTTCTCGTGGAATATCCATACGCCGAAGTAGGTCGAGAGGCAGAACCAGGCGAGGAGGAGCAGGCCGGCGAACGAAACCCCCAGGAGGACCGCCCGGGAGAAGAGGATGAGCGGCGCGAGAGCATAGACCGCCGATTTCATCGTCTTCTCGAACTCCCGGTGGACGTCGACGAAGAGCAGGAAGAAGTGCTCGACGAGGCTGACGGCGAGGAGGGCGACGGCCCCGGTTATCAGGCCCTGCACGAGGACGATCAGGGTGCCGGCTACGATGAACCAGGCCCGGTGCATCCCGTCAGTCTCCGCTGCCTCTCCCGTAAGGAGGGGTAACGCCATGAATAGGACCGACGCGACTGCGATGATCGCGAAGTAAAATATGAGATCGTCGCGCAGCGGTTTTTCGTTGAGTTGCCGGAAACGGTGCCGTAGACCGGTGATGATTGTTCCTGTCGACATGCACTTCTCCTCCCGGAATGACTGCAGTCATCCGTCCGGTTCCGGTATCGATGCGGGAGAGGTCAACGTTCTTCTATAAACGATTTCTGTCCGAACCGTCTACACGTCGGGGTTTCGATCTATTTTCTCTCGATATTACGAAGGGGCCGGGGCGCACGGTCCCCTCTCTCACGAGTGGTCACCGGATATCCATCCGCATGAACCTTGTATACGCGACGGCGAAGAAGGCGACGGGATAGATGGTCAGGGCCGCAACGCTCGACCATATCTCGCCGAGCGTATCCTCAAGGGTCGCCCCTGATGTCGGGGCGTTGGCGATCCCCTGGATGAGGGCGTTGGTCGCCATCTGCGGTGATGCGAGGTTTCCGATGCTCTGGATCAGGTCAAACTGACCGTAATACGCCGTGATCGCTGCCTGGAATTCTTTCGAAGAGATATCCCCGCCGTATGCCGCCGGATCGGGCTCCTCCATCATGAAGGCCATCCCGATATGTGTGGTGGCGTAGGGGGCCAGGAAGACGAGGAGGATGAAGACGACCACGGAGAGGAGCAGGGCGCTGCCGCTCTCCCGGCAGAGGGTGGAGAAGGCGAGCGCGATGGAGAAGAACGTGATGAGGAAGAGGAGGGTGACGCCGGCATAGGTCAGGATCATCCACAGATCGCCGGGGGCGGGCACGATCGAGAAGACGAGGAGGAGCGCGGTGGATATGGCGAGCACGCTCCCGACGACGAGGGCCAGCAGCGCAACGCCCCCGAGCGCCTTGCCGTTGATGATCTCGTCGCGGTAGACCGGGTGGGAGAGCAGGCTTTTGAGCGACCGGGACTCCTTCTCCCCGGAGACCAGGCCGGACCCGACGGCGATGGCAAGGAGGCCCCCGTAGGAGACCAGCGTGAGGAACATCGAGGAGTAAACGCCCTCGACCGGGGGTTTTGCGGGCATCATCCCGGCCGATCCGTCATTCTGGTTATCCATCGCGGCCAGTTGCTGGGAGTATCTATCCAGTTCTCTCTCGTAGCTCACGACCCCGCTGTAGGTTCCCACCAGAGCGATGGCGAGGAACAGGGCGAGGATCACCAGAAACCGCCAGCCCGTGATCTGGTCGGTGAACTCTTTTTGGGCCACGGTGAAGACCCGTTCCGCCGTCACCTGCTCTCACCGGTCAGTGTACATACATCTATCTTCATGCTCGTTCTCCGTCCGTGGTCGCAAGAGTGCCGCAGGCCCGCGACAATACGCGGTATCGCCCCTTAAGTGAAAACCGAGGTTTTTCCGCCGCCCGGAACAGGCAAGGGTTACTCAGATGCACTTTCACGGGTGTTGCCGTCTTGAGACTGGATCGTTACTCCATATACCTTTTCTCTCACATTCCTCTACACGTCGGGGCGTGAGAGGAGTGAATCCGACCAGTGGCCGTGGTAAACCGACGATACTCTGTACCGGTCACTTTTCGGAAACTTCAAGCCCGGCCGGTCCCATACTGACTTTAACCACGCCGGTTCCATCGGCCCGGAACTACCATGAGACGACCGATCCTTGCCGTTATCGTCGGAGTAATAACTGTCTACGCCTGCATGCACTTCTTCATCTTGCCGGAGGCCCCGGACGTCACCCGTATCGAGAATATCACCCATCTTGAGTCCCCGGCATACCATCCGGCCATCCTGGACCTCTGGGAGATCGCCGTCGAGAGCACCGGCGTTGAGAACGAGTCGGCTGTGCTGCGGAAGTTGGAGGTCGATCTCGCCGGGGATGGCGCGGCTCGGGTGATGTGGCTCTACTTCTACGGTGATAAGGACGGCGAACAGCACGGCTACGAGGCGTATGTGGGGCCGGGCGGAACAGTATCGGCCAAATCGCAGAAGTTCAATTTTTCCGTGCAGGGGGTGCATCCCCTCGAACTCTTACGGGAGATCGACGCTATCGCTCTGGAGGATATTCCCTTTCGAGACCGGGGTATGACCATTCTTTTGGGCCCGAACGCGTACGGGGATCAATACAACGAGACCCGGGGAAGGCTCTACCAGGTCTCGGGCGGAATATTCTGCCCGGTGAAAGAAGTAACGTTCGGTCCGGACGTGCGCTGGTACACCATCACGATCGCTTCCCACCGGAGCCCGGGATCCCCGCCGTCTCCAGAAGAGGTTCTTATTGCGTTCACCCGGCAGGATCTCGCGGCAGCCGAGTCCGTAGTCTACGGGTAGGTGAGCGTCGAGAACCGCAGCCCAAACCGCCCCCGGGCGACCTAACCGGTTGCGTCTGCGCTCCTATCCGCCCGGAATACGATATCCCGCCTTGGGAAATAGCGCACCATCCTCCCGTCCCTCTCGCTCCGTATGGCACCGTCCCGGATGAGCAGCCCCGTATGCCAGGTCACTGATGCGCCGGAGATCCCGAGTGCGGATGCGACCTCTTTTCGCGCTATCCCTGGGTTCCGTGCGAGGAGATCGAGGATCTGCTTCCGTGTCCCGTTGATGGGGTACCCCTCTCCCTCACTGGCCGGTCTGCCGTTCGCATAGTACCGCAAAAATCCGTGATCGTGCTCGGATACTATCTGTCCGGTCTCGCAGAGGGTTGCAAGGTGGTACCGGAGCGTCCCGACGTTAACCCCCAGTGTGCAGGAGAGGGTCGAGTGGTTGATCCCGGGGTTCTCCCGAATGCAGAGGTATGCCGCACGGCGGGTGTCGTGTTCGAGAACATTCTTTCTGGAGATCCTCCTCTGACCGAGAACGAGCCATACGGCTACTGATATGAGGAACTGGACCGGGAGGAAGAGCAGGGGGGCGATCATGAAGACGAAGTCAAGCAGGACCAACTTCAGGGGCACATTCCAGATGTATATTGCGGCAGGATCGCCTGGTACCAACTCCGGAAACTCCCCCTCGCTCATTATGGTGCTGGCAGCGCTCCCCGTGGGGATGAGCAGCATGAGAGTGATGAAGAGCAGGGTGCTCCTTGCGGCAGGGGTTCGGTTCGGCATTGGGAAGATCAAGTGGCTGGGGATATAAAAAAGATGTGATTTATTCTGCCGTGGCCTCGAAAGTATAAGCCTGCGTATCTTGCACGACTTCCCCATAGACCTGAAACTGCCACATTCCAGCCTCTGGCGAAGAGATCCACGTGCGGATCTGTGCATTCTTGTAACCATCGAGATCGATGTCGTGATAGTAGGCGTAGGTGCTTCCATCCGGCGAGATGATCTCCAGCGTCAGCGATTGCTGGGGGATGAACCAGTTCAGGTTCACAAACAGCGTTGAGCTTCCGGGAGGCACGTATGCGCTGTGGCCGTTCGTCTCCCCCTGCTGTATAGAATAAAAGGCACAAATACCGGTGTCGTTTTCCAAGGCATTCTCTCCCGGAGCGATGTTCACACCACATTCGTTGCCTCCGGCAAAAACCGGCGGCACAATCAGGACCAGTGCCAGCACCAGTGCGAAGATGCGGTTGTATGTCATTATATCACAGGAGAACTTCTCAAATACCTTCACTTAAGTTTTCTGTCGATCCTCTCTACACGTTCTCTGGTTGGGGCAGGCTGGCCGTCCGGGAATCAGTGTCAAGCAATGGCAGAGAGGGCCTGTCGTGCAGGGTGGGCGCTGGTGTTGGGCCCTCCTGCAAAATGGGTGCTTGTGACAGAGACACGATATCCGGTATCGATTTTCCTTTGCCGCGTGGGTTTATTATCGGTCGACGCAGTGTGAGTTTCCGGTCGACTGCGGGATGTTTTCGGAAGTAAAATGGATCGAACTGCCTCAACGTGTAGAGAGGATCGACAGAAATCGTTTATAGAAGAACGTTGATTTCTCAACCGTGGGTACCGGGACCGGTATCCCGAAGCGCGGGGGTCCACCCGGCCAAGAGCGAATCGGATGGGTGAACGTCCCGCATGCCCGGAGGCAATGGGAATGTGTGCTCTTCCCGTACTTGAAGGTATGCCTCTTCGCCCTCCGGGAAAAGAAACTGGAGGAAAACACATGAATAGGAAAATTGGAATGCGGGCATTTTCTACACTCCTGGCAGTTATGCTGGTGAGTGTGATGATGGTGCCGGTGATGGCCGCCGAAGAAGTGTGGCCGTCTCAGGGTAATGAACAAAATGTGCAATATGACCTGGAAAAATATACTGTACGTCTTGTTGATTCTGAAATACCCAAGGATCTGATCAGCGCCAGGACTCAAGCAGCAATGAGTTCCTTTGAGGAGGAATTTAAGAGTGTCCCTCCGAGATATATCGGCACGGCTGAAGTTGATATTTCTGAAGATGAGAAAGTCGTTGCGTACGTGTTTCGTGTTCTTCCAAATGGAGAGAGTGTCTCCTATGCGGAGGTAGTTACATCTGAAGAGAATCCCTCGCTGGAAGAAGTATCTTCTCGTGCAGACGCCTGGATCGATGGGCCACTGAAGAGCAAAACAGCTGAGTCCCTCATAGAAAGTGATATTGGACTTCTTTCATATGGACCGACCCCGATTCATACTGCGACGATAAGCAGAACCTACACCTGGATCGGCCGGGCGTATCTTACAACGACATGGTACTGGGATAATCAAGAGACTAACTCGAATCTGGATTATTTCTTCACAAAGACAACCCTGAGAACCGATCCCGGTTTTGATATATCCGGTTACGATCCGTATGTAAACTGTCGGTTTGATGTGGAGATAGACTCTGATTACTCTGTCCCAGGTTATTATCAGCATTTGCCGAATGTTTGTGTAAGCCAGAATAATCCACAGACTACGACCGGGTATACGACTGTCGGCCTCTCTCTCGGTACCGGTGGTTGTGCTCTTCAGTGGTCAACAGCTATTCCCGACACACGTGTTGAGCTCCACCATCCGGATGGCAACACCTATTACTGGCATGAGGAATTCGGTTTCTTTGCCGGTTGCGCAGCCACTACATTTGAGTTTACCCCGGGTCAGCACTCATACTGTTCGCAGCCATCTGCACGGGATGGGAGTACGTATATTATTTCCCGGGCGATGGCAGATGTTTCAAATGGGTGGGTGAAAATCGTGGACGGTGTCCCCTATTTCGCTCCTTCTGGAACGAACTCCTGGGGCCATCTCTGTAAGGTTAAGTGGAGTGGGGGATATGTTCATACCTAACTGGAGATAGCCTGTGTCGACACCACTAACATTTCTCTCCTTTTTGACGCCTGAACCGAAGGAACAGATTCGGATTAAATGCCTGTCTTTCATAGCGCTATTTTGTTTCTTCGCTGCAGTGATCGATGTGGCCTACGCGCTTCCCGGGAACCCATCCTATGACGATTTCACCGGTTTGAATACTGGTTCGCTCTACCTGTCTCATGAGAACATCTCGCCGCGTGAGGCAACTGGCTGGAGAGATCGCATGCCCGGTATCTCCTCCGTCCCTTCGAACCTGGAGTGCGCTTTCCGGTACGAGGCGGTCTTCTTCCCGGATATCCCTCCTGACGCAGAACTCGCTGGATACTACGCTCGTGTCCTCCCCGACGGTGTCGCGGTATCCTACGCCGAGGTGACTGACAGAGCAACCCCGGCACCGGACGGTTTTCCGGCCCGGGCGGAGGGCTGGATATCCGGCGGGGAAGCCTGTGCAGTACGTGAGCGGCTCCGTGATGCGGCCGGTTTGTCCGATGAGTATGTCGAGGTTGCACGCCACACAACCGTCCGGAGATACCCGGGTGTCGGGCAGGTGATCGCAACAACGGCACTGTACCAGCATTCTAATGACTACGATCCGGGGCACGAGTATTTCTGTTTCGGGTCTCACATCGTCATGACGCCGGAAGGTGACTGGAGAAACTCGGGATTTTGCGCGAGTTACGACCTGGACACGGCGTATTACTCCTTGAAGCCTCTTGGTGGATTTTTCGGCCAGTCCAGTCCCCAGACTTCCCCGCGATACCCGGTGTCCCCGGGAGGCGTTGGCGGTAAACTCCTGAACACCTTCGATATCTTCGGCATATTCTCCGGGTTGTTCGGCCACCAGGTCGGGTTTCACGCTCACGACACGACAGGTGTCGCCTGGGTTACTGAATGCGGATACTTTACCCCGGGTGCCACCGGTTTGCTCAATCTGACTCCGATCTCGGAGGTCATAGGGAAACAGCCCGCCGTGGATGACACCGCGTGGCACGTTCTGGCGGGCATCAAGATCGATACTAAACCTGGCTGGTCACGGCCCGGGGAGCAACCGCCGTCGTCCTGTCCCTGGGGTCACCTCGCCTTCACCCGTAAAGCAGCGGGAGCGGCCTGATGCCGGAGGGCTGTGCGGCGGCTCCTTTCCTGCGGCTCGGGTCCTGTTACCTGGAGTTTGTCCGTGTTCCGCCCCGTTGTTCGAGGATTGAAACCTGGAGAAAATGGCATGACGTAAACTACATAGGAGGCTCCGCCCTTTGGCATGCTTGCTCGTCAAGAGGGCCACGGCTGCTCTCCCGCGGAGAATGCGTCCGTCATCCACCCGATGGACCTGGACTTAAAGCAGCACCCGGCGCTTGCCTCCGCGATTCGGGATGCCGGCAGGCATGGATCCCGGCCCCGGTTCTCCCCGACAAGGCCTCTCCTATCAACCGGTGCAGCAGACGTCCCTGATTGACTGGGGCGAATCTCCCGGAGCAAAACGAACGGATCCGGCTCGACGTGTAGACGATCGTGACAGAAATCGTTTATAGGGGAACGTTGAGTTCTCATGCATAGATCCCGGAAGGCGGGGCCCACCCGGCCGGGCGGTGGTGAGGAGATGGACGGGCGGCGTAGCAATACCTGGAAAACTGCCGGACGAATCTGGGAGAGAGCGGTTCTATCGATTGAAAAGCATGCTTGTTGACGGCAAAACTCATGCAGTCCGTAAAATGGCGATCTCTCTTGCCTTTTTATCTCTCGCCATCCTCACTGCCTCATCAGGATGCCTATCGAGCGACGTTGTCGCCGACCGCCATGCTCTCTCCGTCACCCGAACCGACGCCGCCGGTATCGAGATCTGGCACGCCGTCTTTGATGGAGGGGGCGACGAATACGGCACCGTCATCGTGCCGGTTTCGGACGGCGGCCTGATTGTCGGAGGGTCGGTCAAACAATCTCCGGGAAGCGACGGGCACGCCCTGCTGCTCAAGATCGCGGAGGACGGCCGGATCGAGTGGAACCGGTCTTTCCCGGCACGGTACGGCGTTGAGGCAGTCGCCGCCCATGCTGACGGCAGTTTCACCGCCGGGACGGGTGACGGGTCTCTATTCCGGGTGGCCGGCGATGGGACACCGCTCTGGAGCAGCCGGGTTTCGGGGTCTGTGCCTGGAGTCTCCGGTCTGCCGGACGGGGGCATCGTGGCTGCAGGGAGCAAGCACGAGAGGGATATCTGGGTGGCGGTCGCGAACGATACCGGGTCGCTGCTCCGGGAAGAGACCTACCCGGATCTCGGACGGGGACGGGCTCTGGGGGTCGCTTCGGCATCGGGCGGGGGATGCATCGTTGCAGGGACGACGGATAGCCATCCGCTCTGGGTGATGCGGCTCGATGGGGAAGGCAACGTCATCTGGAGCCGCACCTTCGAGGAAGGCCCTGAGTTTATCGGGGTCATGCTTCACCGTATATACTCGGTGCGAGAGAAGCCGGACGGTAGCGTGGAACTGCTCTATAAGGTCGGCCGGGCCCTGAAGGGAGAGGAAGCCGGAGGATCGATTACGGTCGACCTGACCCTCGCCCGGGACGGCTCTGATATGAGCGTGACGGAGTTTTATATGCCCTGCCCGGTTGTCCGGGCCTCCGGCGGGGGTTACGCCTGTGCCGCCCTCGAGAGTTCCGAGGGCAACGGTTACACCATGGGGAACCATCTCGGGTCGCCGATTCACGTGATGAAATGTGACGATCGCGGTGAGATTGTCCGGGTCAGTGCCGGCACGGAGGCGGAGGTGGAAATCGTCACGGACATCTTGCAGACCCCGGATGGGGGGTTTGCGGTTCTTGGCGGGTCTACGAAGACCTGAACCTTCGAGAGCCCGTATGCTCTCCCGGTGCCGACTGCTATCATAACCTTTATAGTTAGGTCAAACCAAACTAATCAGTATCAACCATGGCGGCGAGACACGAGCACCTGTTCGAAGTGTTTGATCGCCTGATCGCCATCAAGAACGAATGCTCCTCCGAGATCTTCTCCGAATGCGGGCTTGTCGACGTGACGGTGAAGCAGGTCGCCTACCTGAAGACGATCGACGAGCACGGCGACGTGACGTTCAGCAGACTCGCCGAGATCACCAGGAACTCGAAACCCACCGTGACGGAGATGGTTAATCGGTTCGTCCGGATGGAGTGTGCCTACCGCCAGAAGTCCCCCGACGACGGGCGGGTCACCTACATCCGGCTGACCGAGAAGGGCCGGATGCTGGCAAACGCCGAGCGGAACGCGCTGAACCGGATGATCGAGAGGGTGGTGCGGACGCTCGATGAGAACGAATTGGATCTCCTGGTGGAGATCTTGAAGAAGGTCGGATGATTTTTGCCCGGCAAAACAGTTAGGTAAATGCGAACTAAACAATCCGGAGTCACCATGCACTCACAACCAGACACCAGCAAAGAGCACATCGTCATACCGCTCTTCGAGACCGTGGTCTACCCCGAGACCCGGACGAAGCTCCAGGTCGAGACGGCCATCGGGGAGGCGCTGATCGCCGCCATGAAGAGCGACGGATCGGCATATGCGGTCGGGCTGACCGCGAAGAGCGAGGCGGAAACCCCTGGGGATCCGGCCGACGCGCTCTATACGACCGGAAACCTCCTTACGATCGCGCACGTACAGCCTGCAGACGACGGCTACCTGGTCTTTGCGCACGCAACCTCCCGGGTGAAGGCCGTAACGCTCTCGGAGAAGGGCGGGCTGTTCTATGCGATCTCCGAACCCCTCCCGGACATACCGGATCTCGACGAGGAGACCCGGGCGAAGACACTTGCAGACGTCAAAGCGGCCGTTCACGAGATCAGCGGAAACTTCCAGGGCTCCGAGCAGTTCACCCGGCCCGTCGACAGGATGGAGTCCGTCGACCAGATCATGGGGTTCGTCATGCCCTTCATGCCGGTGGACGTCGAACAGAAGCAGGCCCTCCTCGAGACCGTCTCCGTCCGGGAGCGCCATGCCGCGTTCCTCGACCTCCTCGTGAACATGAACGAGAGCATCAACCTCCGGATCGAGGTGGCCAGGAAGGCTTCCGAGAAGGTCGGGAAGGCGAACCGCGAAGCGATGCTCCGCGAGCAGCTCCGGGTGATCCAGGAGGAGCTCGACGGGTGCGAGGGCTCGTCGGGCGAGGAGAACTACCGGGAGCGGATTGAGCGCTCGACGATGCCCGAGGAGGTGCGCAAGAAGGCCTTCGCCGAACTGAAGAAACTCGAGTCGGGCGGGAGCCAGCACCATGAGAGCCAGGGGATCAGAAACTACCTCGACCTCCTGCTCGATCTGCCCTGGACGGTCGAGAAGAAGAGCATCGATATCGAGGAGGCCCGCCGGGTGCTGGAGAGCAACCACAACGGCCTCGAGAAGGTCAAGGAGCGGATCGTCCAGCACCTCGCCGTCATGAAACTCAAGGAGGAGAAGCAGGGCTCGATCCTCCTCCTCACCGGCCCGCCCGGGACCGGGAAGACGAGCCTCGGCCGGAGCGTCGCGGACGCGCTGGGGAGAGAGTACGTCCGGATCAGTCTCGGCGGCGTCAAGGACGAGGCGGAGATCCGGGGGCACCGGCGGACCTACGTCGGGGCGCTCCCCGGCCGGATCATCCAGGGGATGAAGCGGGCGGGGGCGAAGAACCCGGTCTTCGTCCTCGACGAGGTCGACAAACTCGCCGCCTCCTACTCCGGCGATCCGGCAAGCGCCCTCCTCGAGGTCCTCGACCCCGAGCAGAACAGCACGTTCTCGGATCACTACCTGGAGGTCTCCTACGACCTCTCGGACGTCCTCTTCATCGCGACGGCGAACAGTCTCGCGACGATCCCGGCGCCGCTCCTCGACCGGATGGAACTCATCGAGATCTCGGGCTACACGAAGAACGAGAAGTTCGCGATCGCAAAGGATCACCTCCTGCCGGAGACCCTGGAGGAGCACGGCCTGACCACGGATCACCTCAAGGTCGAGGACGAGGCCCTGGTGGCGATCATCGACCGCTACACCCGGGAGGCGGGTGTCCGGACGCTCAAGAAGCACCTTGCCCGGGTCGCCCGGTATGTCTCGGCGAAAGTAGTCTCGGAGACGGTCGACCTGCCGGTCGTCGTGACGGCGGAGATGCTCCCCGAGATCCTGGGCCGGGAGACCGTCCGGCCGGACGTGGCGCGGAAGGAGAACCCGCCCGGCGTCGTGACGGGGCTTGCGTGGACGCCGGTCGGCGGCGACATCCTCTTCATCGAGGGGACGTTCATGCCCGGCAAAGGGAAACTGACGCTGACCGGCCAGCTCGGCGACGTGATGAAGGAGTCGGCCCAGATATCGCTCAGCCTGATCCGCTCAAGGCTCGCGGCCACCACGACCGGGTTCGACTTCTTCGCAAGCGACATCCACATCCACGTCCCGGCGGGGGCGACCCCGAAGGACGGGCCGTCGGCGGGCGTGACCCTCTTTGCGGCCCTCGCCTCCCTCGTCACGGGGAAAGCGGTCGAACCGACGATCGCGATGACCGGCGAGGTGACCCTCTCCGGCGCCGTGCTGCCGGTGGGCGGGATCAAGGAGAAGGTCCTTGCGGCGCACCGGGCCGGGATCAGGATGGTCATCCTCCCGCGGGAGAACGAGCGGGACCTCGAGGACGTTCCTGAGGACGTGCGCAGCGACCTTGCGTTCGTGACCGTGGAGACGATCGAGGACGTCCTCCGCGAGGCGCTCGGGGTAGAACTCCACGGGCCGGTCCTGCCGTATGCGGGGAAGAACCGGTGCGTGCCCGCGCACGAGTTCTAACCATCACAACTTTTTGCCGGCCCCCCCTCTATTCCGGTGTTTTTACACCCTCTTTTTGCCCCAAAAACGATCCCGGGAGTCCGACGTGTAGACGATTGTCACAGAAATCGTTTATAGAAGAACGTCGCTCTCCCTAAAGTGAACGAGACCCTCCGCACCGGCTTTATGGAGATGCCGCTCTCGGAGAACGGGGTGGTGTGTATCGCCGGGGACTACCGGGGAAAGATCGCGGAGTAGCGCGGGAACTACTACGTGATCGACTTCATCGTCGCCTGATCCCCGCCCCCCTAAACCCTCTTTGCTATCGTCTCGATCGCTTCAATAATCGTCTGCTGCTGCGGCTTGATGATCGCGACCGGGCAGTCGGCGATCTTCTCCACAATCGGCGCGAGGATGGGTGCGCAGATGATTCCGAGTGCCCCTTCCTTGTCGGCTCGCACCGCGGCGATGATGCACTCTTCAAGGGAATCGGCCGCGTAGCCCCGGATATGGTATTGCTTGCTGCCGATGGGAAGGTCGCGGTTATCGATCTCGTCGAGCAGGAACCGGGCCGCGATCACCGCGATGAAACTCTTCTCCCGGGGTTCAAGGACGTTGACGATCCGCCGGACGGTCGAGAGGCGCGGGTCCGCCCTGCCCGACGTGAGTTTGTAGAGGGTGGCGGGCGGGATCCCGGCCCGTTCCGCGAGGTCGCGGATACTCATATCCTGCCGGGCGAGCTCCTCCATGAGGGCGTCGGCAAACTCGGTTTCAAAGATCTTTCGCGAAAGCATCTATCTACTATGATATTATCTTGAAGATAATATTTTCCTAAACCGGTAAACGATCTGGCCATAAAGGAAAACACTTATGAATGCCCATGACGATGCTCGCATATGGTCTCATCACCCATCCGAGAGGTCACGATCCTCCCGGGCCGGAGCCGGAGCGGCGAGCCGGAACGGTTCGAGGCGATCCCCATCCTGTCCGGGGACACGATCTCGATCGTCGGCCCCACCGGCTCGGGAAAGAGCGCCCTCATCAACGACATCGAGGTCTTCGCCCGGGGCGACACCGCGACGGGCCGGACGGTCCTCGTCAACGGGGAATACCCTCCTGAAGAGTTCGTTCGCGACCCGGCGCACAAACCCGTCGCCCTGATCACCCAGAACACCCGGTGCCTCGCCGATCTTGCGGTTGCGGAGTTTCTCGCGATGCACGTCCGGTCCCGGAAGATGGAGGACGAAAGCATCGTCGGCCGTACGATCGCCCTTGCAAACGAGTTCACGGGCGAGGCGATCCTCCCCGGCGCCCGGATGACCGCGCTCTCCGGGGGGCAGACCCGCTCGCTCCTGGTGGCGGACGCCGTCATGATCGCAGCAGCGCCGATCATCCTCCTCGACGAGGTCGAGAACGCCGGGATCTTCAAGGAACGGGTGATCGAGGTGCTCCGGGGCGAGGGGAAAGCAGTCGTCTTCGTCACGCACGATCCTCTGGTCTCCCTCCTCTCCGCCCGACGGATCGTGATGCGGGACGGGGCGGTCGAACGGGTGATCGAGCCGGACGGCAGGGAAATCGCCGCCCTCCGGGAGGCGCTCCGCCTCGACGGTATCCTCCGCCGGATGCGGGAGCAGATCCGGGCGGGCGACCTGATCACGGGACCGGTCGGGGCATGAGGCTCGCCGTCGTCGCGGGACCGCCGTCCGCCGGGAAGACCGCGGTCGTGCGCCAGACCATCCGCACCCTTCTGGACCGGTACCGGATCGCTTACTTAAAAATCGACGTCGTCCGGGCGTTCGAGGACGAGGAGCTCGCGACCGAGTTCGGGATACCGACGCGGAAGGTCTGCTCCGGCGACCTCTGCCCGGACCACGCCGGGGTGATGGTGATGCGGGACGCTATCGCCTGGGCCGAAGAGGAGGGCGCCGACCTCCTCGTGGTCGAGAGTGCCGGGCTCTGCCTCCGCTGCTCTCCCTACACGACGCAGGGGCTCGGGATCGTCGTCCTCTCCGCCGTATCGGGGACGAACACGCCCCTGAAGATGGCCGCGATGCTTGCGCTCGCCGACATTGCGGTCGTGACCCGGATTGATCTCGTCTCCCAGGCCGAGAAAGAGGTCTTCCGGGAGCGGATCCGGGAGGTGAACCCGGACCTCGATATCGTGGAGACGAACGCCGTCCAGGGGACCGGGATGCGCTACCTCCTCCGGGCCATCGAGGACTATCCGCAGATAACCGATCCCGATACAATCGTCCTCCGGGGTGCGCCGCCGCTCGGGGTCTGCACCCTCTGCATCGGGAAGACCGAGATCGGATGGCAGAACCACTTCGGGGTCGTCCGGAGGCTCGAGGGCGCCGATTATCTCTTCCGGGGGGACTAGTCCGGTGGCGTGGAACCCCCCGGGGAAGGATTGCGGGGCCTGCGGCGCCCCGACCTGCGAGGCGTTCCTCGAGCGGGTCCGGCGGGGAGAGAAAGCCCTCCCGGACTGCGTCTTCTACCCCACCGGGACCCCCTCCCCCCGGTTCGAGGGCGAGGCTTACCACTCCGGCCGGGACGTCCTCGGCGGCGAGTACGACTTCATCCTCGATCCCCTGCCCGGGGAGGTCTCGGCCAGGAAGATCGTCCTCCCCTTCCGCCCGGACCTCGTGGAGAAGTGGGGGATTGCGGCCGGGGATATCGTCGTCGGGAGGCCGGCCGGTGCGGGCTGCCCGGTCCAGCACGTCCTCTCGGTCCTGCATGCGAGCCCAATAAGCGGCCTCCTCACCTGCCTGGTCGTCGGGCCGCAGGCCTCGCGGGGCGGAGAGTTTAAGGACGTTGAGGCGTACCACATCGTCGGTTTCGAGGGGATTGCCCGGGCGGTGCGGCGTGAACCGGTCTTCGGGATGCGGCAGCGGTTCCTGCCCGGCTACTGCATGATGAACCTTACACACACGGGTGTCGTGAATATGATTCTCGCACAGTCCGGCGGTCTCCATGTGCGGGTGGAGGACATCAGGTTATGAAGACGATAGCAGAGATCGACGAGAAGATCCGGAGCGGTTCCGCGGTTGTTTACACCGCCGCGGAGTTCAAGCGCCTCGTCCGCGAGGGTGCAGAGGTCACGGCCGCGGAGGTCGACGTGGTCACCACCGGAACCTGCGGGGTGGTGTCCGGGACCGCGGCGATCCTCTCGGTCCCGGTGGCGGCGCCGGGGACGTTCGAGCGGGCGGAGCGGGTCTGGCTGAACGGCGTCCCCTGCATGCCCGGCCCCTGCCCGAACGAGCGTCTCGGGCTGCTCGACCTGATCGTCTCCGGGACCGCCCACGCCGGGGCCGGCTACGGGGGCGGGCACCTCTTCCGCGAGATCGTCGAGGGCCGCGAGATCGAGGTGCTGGTGGAGGCCGCCGACCGCTCGATCGAGGCGCGGGTGACCCTCGAGGACTTTTCCTACGCCCGGCTCTTCACCACCCGGAGTGCGTTTAAGAACTACACCGCCTTCCTCAACACCCGGCCGACCCGGTTGACGACCATCTTCTCGGTCACGGGGCTCCAGGGGCCCTGCCGGGAGGTCTCGGTCAGCGGGTGCGGCGAGATCAACCCGCTCGAGAACGACCCGGCACGGTTCGCGATCCGGGACGGAACCCCGGTCTTCCTGAACGGCTCGGCCGGTATCGTGACCGGGGAGGGGACCCGGAGCACCCCGGCCCGCCCCAACCTCACGGTCATCGCCGATATGGTCGGGATGCAGTCCCGCTACATGGGCGGGTTTGCGACCTCCGCGGGCCCCGAGTGCATCACGAGCCTCGGCGTCGCGATCCCGGTCCTCGACGACCGGCAGGTCGCGGCCCTCCGCGTCCTCGACGAGGATATCCCGCTCCCGGTCGCCGACATCAACACCCGGACGGTCCTCGATGAGGCAACCTACGCCGACGTCTGGCAGCGGCCCGACCGGGAGGTGACCTACCACCCCGAGTGGTGCGAGGAGTGTTCGGCCTGCGTCGCGGCCTCGGTCTGCCCGACGGGCGCGTTTACCCGCGAGACCGGGATCGACCGCGACCGCTGTCTCGCCTGCACCGCCTGCATGGCCGCCTGCCAAAACAACGCCCTTGAGGCCGGCGAGGGCTCGCTCCGGGTCCGGGGGCGGAAGGTGCCGATCACGCTCCGCCAGTCCGGCCGGACGCTCGCGGAAGATCTCTGCCGGGACGTAAAAGAGCGGATCCTCGACGGTCGGTTCACCTTCACCGGGGGCGGGGGGCGGTGAGGGAGAAGTACCTCCTCCACTGCCCGGGATGCGGCCGGCCCTTCCCGGACCGCTACACCCTCGACTGCCCGTCGGGGTGCGACGCGCTTCTGCGGACGGTTTACCGGGAACGCCGGCTCATCCTCCAGGATCTCCCCGGGATCTTCCGCTACGCATCATGGCTCCCCGTCGAGGGCCGCCTCCGGATCGACGCCGGCCCGGTCTCCTACACGAGCATCGGGCTTGCCCGGGAACTCGGGCTCCCGGACCTCACCATCACGTTCTCCGGCTACTGGCCCGAGCGGGGCGGGCGGATGGAGACCTGCTCGTTCAAGGAGCTCGAGGCGCAGCCGACGGTGCTCCGCCTCCGGGAGAAGGGGGCCGGCGTCCTCCAGATCTCTTCTGCAGGGAACACCGGCCGGGCCTTCTGCCAGGCCTCGGCCCTGACCGGGGCGCCGGTCGTGGTGGTCGTCCCGGCCTCCGCCGCCGACCGGCTCTGGACGACCGTCCCGTCCCCGAATGTCTGCCTCGTCACGGTGGATGGGGACTACTCCGACTCGATCGCGTTCGGGCGGGAGGTCTGCTCGCTCCCCGGTATCGTCCCCGAGGGCGGGGCGAAGAACGTCGCCCGGCGGGACGGGATGGGGACGGTGATGCTGGATGGGACACTCTTCGCCGGCCGGCTCCCCGACGCCTACTTCCAGGCGGTCGGGAGCGGGACCGGGGCGATCGCCGCGTGGGAGGCCGCCGAGCGGCTCATCGCCGATGGACGGTTCGGCTCTCGCCTCCCGGAACTCCACCTCTCCCAGAATCTCCCCTTCGTCCCGATGGTCCGGGCATGGGAGGCGGGGAGGCGGACGATCGTGGCCGAGGATATGCCCGATGCGGAGGCCTCGATCGCCCGGGTCTCCGCCGACGTCCTCACGAACCGCCACCCACCCTGGGGAGTGCGGGGCGGGGTCCGGGACGCGCTCGCGGCCTCGGGCGGGAGGGTGTATGCGGTCACAAACGGGGCTGCCCGGTCCGCCGGGAGGCTTTTTGCCGATACCGAGGAGATCGGCCTCGACCCGGCGGCGGCGGTCGCGGTCGCCTCGCTCATCCGGGCGGTGGAGGAGGGGCTCATCGGTCCGGATGAGCACATCCTCCTGAACGTCACCGGCGGGGGATATCAGCGTGCAGCAGAAGACCTCGACCGCTACCCGGTCGAGCCCTCCCTCCGAGTCCGGGCCGGGGAGGCATTCGCAGGGGACCTCCGGGATGCCGTCCGGGGCTGGCTCGCGGAGCGGGAGGTGGCTGTCCGTGCGTGAGGGCTGCATTCTCGACCGGCTCGCCGCCCTCGGGGTCGATACGGTGGCATCGCTCCCCTGCGACAGGACACAGGACCTCTGCGCCCTCATCCCGGAGCGGTTCCGTGCCGTGAACCTCACCCGGGAGGAGGACGGTGTGGGGATCTCGGCCGGGCTCGCGATGGCCGGGAAGCGGCCGGTGCTCCACATGCAGAGTTCGGGGCTCGGGAACTCCTTGAACGCCATCATGTCCCTCACCGTCACCTTCGGCCTCCCCCTCCCGATCCTCGCGAGCTGGCGGGGGGTCTACCGGGAGGCGATCCCGGCCCAGGTGCCGTTCAACCAGGCGGTCCCGGAGGTTCTCGCGGCGCTCGGGATCCCATATACCGTCATCCGCGGTCCCGAGGATGAGGAGTTGATCGATGAGGTCGTCCGGGACGCGTACGATAATATGCGGCCGCACGTGGGGCTGATCCTCCCCTCGTTCTGGGAGGGAACGGAGGAGGCCTGCCCGGCGGAGCAGCCGCCCCCGCCCCGGGCCCGCGAGTCGGCGCTCGAGTACCGGCGAACCTTCCGGGAACCGGTGATGGCCCGGAACGACGCAATCCGGGCTATCGCCGACAGCCTGGATGGGGAAGCGGTCGTCGCAAACATCGGCGTCCCCTCAAAAGAGCTCTACGCGGCCAAAGACCGGGACCTCAACTTCTACATGCTCGGAAGCTACACCCAGGCGACGCCGATCGGGCTCGGGCTCGCGCTTGCGACGGATAGAGACGTCGTCGTCCTCGACGGCGACGGGAGCCTGCTCGGGACCGCCGTCCTCCCGGTTGTGGCGGCGCAGGCCCCGGCGAACCTCACGATCGTCTGCCTGGACAACGGGGCCTTTGGGAGTACAGGGAACCAGCCCACCCCGGCCTCCAGCCTCGTGGACATGGAGCTCCTCGCCCGTGCCGCCGGGATCCGGCGGACGTGCAAGGTGCAGGACGAGGAGGAACTCGCGGAGGCCTGGGAGAGCCGGGGGCCGGGCCCGACCTTCATTCACGTGGTCTTGAAGCCCGGGAATGCCGCGGTCCCGAACATCCCGCTTGCTCCAGGGAAGATCCGGGAGCGGTTCGTGCGGGCGTTCCGGGGATGAGGACTCTGAGATAGTCCTCCCGAATGTCCAACTTTTTGGACATCCAGAATTTTGGACGGTCCCCGGCGGCAGGGTTCCGGTTGTCGGGATGGTTTCTGCTTCCATCATCCGGCGCGCCTCACATTTCCAGCCTGCTCGGGTCACTCTCGGGATGAATTTCCACCCCGGAGGCCTGATGTGTAGATGATTGTGAGAGAGATCGTTTATAGAAGAATGTTGACGTCTCCACTGTGGGTTCCGGTGCAAACCGATTCGCATCCGGAGGAGTCATTTATGGAAGAGAGCAGGTCCTATCAATCCGTATGCTACCAACTCTTGAGAGCCCTGTCGGTACCGGTCACCGTCCTGGCCTTTTTTCCCCTGTTGGTGATCGTTTCTCTGGTACCAATCGCGATCGTGCCAGATCCGCGAGCTTTAATTGGGGTTGGCTATGCCGCGGCGTTGACCCTGTCGTTTGTCTATTTCGGGCTGAAACTGAGAAAGATAGGTGAGTGGTAGAGACGTGAAACGTCAGATCGTTAGTACCTATAGCGAGGTGGAAGAAGCATGCGGCGCAAGGTATCGATGGACACACTCTTAACGGGACTCTTCGTCGTGATGCTCCTTCTCTTGCTCTTCTACGACCCTATCAGGAGGCTCCATCCGGCGCTCGACCCTCTCCTCATGCTCTCTGGTCAGGCTATCGGTCTCGTTCTCCTGGCGCTCATGGTATTCTGCATCGTCGGGTTGGTGCTCCTCGTCATCCGGCGCCTCTATGGCGTATGCAGGAACGTCGCCCGGAAGTACAGAGAGGCGTGACAGAAGGGATATATGCTCCAGCCGGCCACGTCGTTACATGGAACGCAACCACATCGCCGCGTTGCTGGCCGTCGGCATCGCGGCCGGCCTGTATGGGGCCGTCACCTACCAGTGGATCCTGATGCTCATCATCGCCGCGGTGGTGGCGCTGATCCTGATCGCGAGCGACGCCGCAGGGCGGACCGGGGCGTAGCCGGCGGCGATCGCGGTACGGCAGACCCGGCGAACCGGTCACCTTTATCCCCGCCGCCGCCCTCCCCCGCCCATGCGCATCGTCCGGGCGGCCCTCCTCCTCACCGCCCTCGCCCTCTTCCTCGCCGCCTACCTGGTCGTCCGGTTCGACGACCCGGCGGTCCCGCCCGCTGTCCCGATAATCTTCCTGGTCGGCCTCGCCCTCCCTTCCTACATCGCCCTCGTCCGCTGGCTCGGGCCCGCCCGCGGCATCGCCCTTCTTCTCATCCTGAGCCTCCTCCCGCTCGCCGTCGAGGCCTACGCCGTCGCGACCGGCGTCCCGTATGGCCGGTTCACGTATTCGGCCGACCTCGGCTACCGGGTCTTCGGCCTCGTCCCCTGGACGGTCGCCTTCGCCTACCTCCCGATGCTCCTCGGCGCCGTCACCCTCGCCGGGGCCGCCGTCGGGACATCCTGGGGCCGCCTGATCCCGGCCGGGATCCTCGTCCTCCTCCTCGTCGACCTCGTCATCGACCCGGCGGTCGTCCACGCCGGGCTCTGGGTCTGGTCCGCCGGCGGCGCCTACTATGGCGTGCCGGTCTCGAACTTCGCGGGCTGGGTTCTGACCGGAGCGGTCTACATCGCCCTCTTCCGGCTCATCGCAGGCGGCCGGCCGATCCCGGGGACGGTGGCGGCGAGCCTCCTCCTCATCCTCGCCTTCTGGACCGGCTACCTCGCCCGGAACGATCTTGCCGTACCGGCACTCCTCGGGGCGGCGCTTGCCCTTGCAACCCTTCCGGTCATCTTTGAAGACGACACTTCACGGTGAGCACCGCGTCGGCGGACGGATCTCTGTGACGATCCCTGACGCCAAAATTTATATGCCACCGCCGTCTTCCTGCACCCGTTTTCCGTTCAGGAAGGGGGGAATGATGCGGGCTGTAATCGTTGGAGCCGGGTTCGGGGGTCTCTCCGTCGCGGCTCTTCTTGCCAAGGGCGGTTTCGACGTCACGGTGATCGAGAAGAACGAGCAGCCCGGGGGCCGGGCGGGCGTCCACCGCGACGGGGGGTTCACGTTCGATATGGGGCCGTCGTGGTACCTGATGCCCGATGTCTACGACCAGTTCTTCGCGGAGTTCGGGAGAAGCCCGAAAGACTACTTCCCGCTCGCGAGACTCGACCCGTCATACCGGGTCTTCTTCGCCGACGAGCGGGTCGCGGACGTCTCGGCCGACCTCGAGAAGAACCTCGCTCTCTTCGAGTCGTTCGAACCCGGTGGGGCAGAGAAGCTCCGCCGCTATCTTGCCGAGGCCGAGGAGACCTATGGGATCACCATGAGCGACCTCCTCTACCGGGAATACCGGAGCATCTTCGACTTCTTCGACCGGCGTCTCCTTTCTCAGGGGAGAAAACTCCGCCCCTTCGAGAACCTGGAGTCCTTCGTCAAGAAACGGTTTGAAAGCGACGAGGCCCGAAAAGTCGTGCAGTACTCCATCGGCTTCCTCGGTGGCTCGCCGAGAAACACCCCCTCGTTCTACCACATCATGACGCACATCGACCTGAACATGGGTGTGTGGTATCCGGAGGGGGGCATGCGGGCGGTGGTCGAGTCCCTCGTCTCGCTTGGCCGGGAGCTCGGGGTCGAGTACCGCTACAACGAGCCGGCGACCGCCATCGACGTGGAGGGCGGCATCGCCCGCCGGGTCGTCACCCCGCTCGGGGCGCACGAGACCGATATCGTCGTCGTCAACGCCGACTACCCGTTCGCGGAACTCTCCCTCCTCCCCGAAGGCTCGCGGTCGTATCCCGCCTCCTACTGGAAGAAGAAGGTCCTCGCCCCCTCCACGTTCGTCGCCTATCTCGGCGTCGATCGGGTGATCGAGAAACTCGCCCACCACAACATCTTCCTCGAGCCCGACTGGGAGGAGGGGTTCGAGACGATCTTCGACCCGAAAAAAGCCGCCTGGCCAGCGAGCCCTTCGTTCTACGTCAACGTCCCCTCGAGGACGGATACGACCGCCGCCCCGGAGGGCACCGATACCCTCTTCGTTCTCGCGCCACTCGCCCCCGGCCTTGAGGATACTCCGGAACTCCGCGAGCGGCTCTACGACCGGCTCATGAACCGCATGGAGGAGATCCTCGGCGAGAATATCCGTGACTCGGTCGTGACCCGGCGGATATTCGCGCTCTCGGACTTCTCGAACCGCTACAACGCCTACCGGGGCACGGCGCTCGGCCTCTCCCACACCCTCCGGCAGACGGCGCTCTGGCGGCCGGCGCACCGGAGCAAGCGTGTCAGGAACCTCTACTATACCGGCCAGTACACCCACCCGGGGATCGGGGTGCCGATGACCCTGATATCGTCCCAGATCGTCGCCCGCGAGTTGACCGACCGTTACCGTCGGTGAGGTGCATCGTGATCGACCGGACCATCTACAATATCTTCCGGCGTGGGAGCAAGACCTACTTCTACTCGACCCTCTTCTTCCCGCCGGCGGTGCGGGAGGACGTCTTTTCCCTCTACAGCTTCGTCCGCACCGCCGACGATTACGTGGACGCGGTGCCGCAGGAGGTCGAGGAGTTCTACGCCCTCACCGACCGCTACGCCGCGGGCGCTGCCGGCGAAGCGACGGGGGACGTGGTGGTCGACTCGTTCGTCGAACTTGCGGGGCGGAAAGGCTTTGATCGAGCGTGGACGGCGGCGTTCCTCGGTTCGATGGAGAGCGACATCACCGTCGGCTCCTACCGGACGATCCGGGATCTCGAGGGCTATCTCTATGGATCGTCCGAGGTGATCGGGCTGATGATGGCCCGGATCCTCGATCTCCCCCCGGAATCCCACCCCGCGGCGCAGAACCTCGGCCGGGCGATGCAGTACGTCAACTTCATCCGCGACATCGCAGAAGACCTCGCTCTCGGCCGAACCTACTTCCCCCTCGATGAGATGGAGGCGTTCGGGCTTGACGACCTCTCGGCGTCGACTGCCTCCCGTGACCCCCGGGGGTTTGCAGCGTTTCTCCGGTTCCAGCTCCTGCGCTACCGGGAGTGGCAGGAGCAGGCGGAAGCAGGGTTCGGTCACATCCCCCGGCGTTACCGGATCCCGATCCGGACCGCGTCGGACATGTACCGCTGGACGGCCCGGACGATAGAACGCGACCCGGCCGTCGTCCACCTGAGGAAGGTGAAGCCGTCGGTGTTCCGGATCGTCTCCGGCGCCGCCTCGAACACCCTGAAGGCGTGACGGTCCATGCCTCCCCGGCTCCTCTCACTTGCCTGGCGGGTCTCGCGGTTCCGGTTCTGGATCTACACCGGCGGAACCTACGTGGTGGGCTACGCCCTCGGGATGGATTCCTGGTCGGCCTTCTTCGATCCTGACTACATCCTCTTTCTCTTCTACTTCTTCTTCCCGGCAAACCTCTTCATCTACGGGGTGAACGACTGGTGGGACCAGGATACCGACCGGTTCAACCCCAAAAAGGACGTGAAGGAGTATCGCATCAGTGATGCGGACGGCCGTGATCTCCTCCTCCTCCTCGCTCTTGCGGGCGCCGTCAGCCTTGCACTCTTCTTTGTCCTCGATCTCGTCGGGGGGGCGCTTCTCCTCTCGTTCCTCTTCCTCTCCTACTTCTACAGCGCTCCGCCGCTCAGGTTCAAGGAGGTCCCGGTCCTCGATTTCTCCTCGAACATGCTCTACGTCGTCCCGGGGATCCTGGGTTACTACCTTGCAAGCGGCGCCCTCCCGCCGCTGGCCCTGGTCATTGCCGGCTACCTCCACATCTCTGCGATGCACCTCTTCTCCGCGATCCCCGACATCAGGTTCGATACGGCCGCGGGGATGATGACGACGGCCGTCGTCCTCGGAAGGCGGCGCTCGCTCCTCCTCTGCCTCGCGTTCTGGTCGGGGCTTGCCGCTCTCGTCATCGGGCTCGCCGGTCTTCACCCCCTGAGCCTGCTCGTCCTGATCTACCCGGCCTTCCCCCTCGGCCTCCTCCTCCGGGAGAGCCTCTCGATCGACCGGGTCTACTGGTACCTCCCTTTCGTCAACACTGGCCTCGGGGGGCTGGTCTTTTTCCTTGCGACCCTCCGGACGGTGGCGTGGTAGGGAGGATGGCCTTTCGCACGATTCCCGGCTCCGGCTTGCAGACGCCGTAATGACGCCTGGAATCGATAAGGGATGCTCGATGCGTAGACGGGCGCCACAGAAAAGGTTTATGACTGAACGTCGATACCTCACCCATAGGTACCGGCATCCGGGCATGCCCGGTCCATCCCCGGGTTCTACTCCCGAAGCGAGGCCTGTATGAAGGTTGACTTTGTTTTCAAGGCGTTCACTGCCATCTTTGCCATGGTTGTAGTCCTGTTCCTCCTTTCCGCGTTTACCGAGACCGTTCTGCCGGGCAACTTCTACCAGATCTCGATCACCGATCTACCCGGTCCTGCCGTGAACGGCACCGCCACGGTCATGGTCCCGATCCCGGCGAACGCAACGGGTGAACCGGTTATCCCGGAGGGGACGTTCTCCGGCGCCCGAGTTACCGGGTGGCAGGCGGCGGTTCGGGAAACACCCTACGGGAAGATGCTCGCGTTCACGACGACGGGAGAGTATGCGCCCGATATATCCGTATCGTTTGAGGTGGTGCAGACTGAAGATGAACTGCAGCGGTTGCCCCTGCACCAGCGGCCTACCAACCTGACCGCGTGGGAGATGAAGAGGGAGCCGCGGCTGCTCGTGCCCGTGCTTGCGACACCCGATAACATGAGCGTCGCTGAGTTCACCCGGGTTTCGAGCGGGACCTACACCTCGGTTGTATTCCTCGATGGCTTCGTCCCGTCGCCGGAGGATGCAGCGGTGGTCACGTTCAGCCTCGACTACCGGGGAGTGGGGGGCACGAAACGCTTGATGAGAGAGAATACCTGGACGACAATGGTGAATACGGCCGTTATGAGCACTGAGTCCGGCTTCGTCCCGGTTCCGGCCGATTACCGGGTTATCGCAGGAGGTATCGGGTTCCTATGAGGATCAGGGCTGTACGTCTCTACGGGATTACGGTGACGGCTCTTGCCGCTGTTGGGGGGATTCTTGACGACCTGTTACAGAAACCCGTTGCCGTGATCGTGTGCGGAGGAGAGAAGGCCTATGATGCAGGGTAAGCGCGGTCTGCGGAGGATGCTCCGATGAAGAGGAGATCGTTAACATGGCTCTTCCTCTCTCTTTTGGCAGCGCTGCTCGCGGCCCTGCTCCTCCTCCACGCACCGGGCGCTGTGCAGGGCCCGTTAGAGGTGTCCGCCCCGGCAAAAGAGCCCGGGAGAGCCGGGAACCTGACCGTCATCCTGGTGGCCGGGGATTCGAGACTCCCGCAGGCCGTCCCGATCCCCTCGTCCTGGAGGGATATCGAACCGGAGAGATGCGAGCCGACCGAAGAGGATTGGGCTTTCGTCAGAGATGCCGCAACGGATCTATCGGAAGAAGAGAAGACCCGGTTTGTTACGGAGATCAGAAAGATATTCGCCGGGGAATCGGCACTTCCCCGGGAGGAGCAGGATGTTCTGAAGAGGAGACTCGGGTACTACCTGGTTGAGGCAACCGGGGGAGCCGGGACGCCTCCATAGCTGCAGTCGGTGTTCGGGTCGCTCTCGCTCCCGTCCTACAGCATCACCGTCGCGATCAGCGGAATCGTAACGAGCGACCCGATCGTTGAGACGAAGACGATCTGCGACGCGAGTTTTGAGTCCGCACCGTACTGCTCCGCAAAGATGACGGTGTTCGCGGCGGCGGGCATCGCGGCCATCGTGATCATGATCCCGTTGATGTAGGGGTCGGCAAAGACCGGGGCGAGGAGGTAGCAGTAGGCCGCCGGGATGGCGAGGAGGAGGACGGCGCTTGCCGCCCAGATCCGCCAGTTCCCGACCATCTCCCGGGCCGGGAACGTCGCGAGCATTGCCCCGACGATGATCATGGCAAGCGGCGTCGTCACCCCCCCGAGGAGTTCGATCGAGTCGATGAAGGGCGACGGGATCTCCACCGAGCCGAGGAAGAGGGCGAGCCCGACGACGGAGGCCGCGATCCCGGGGTTTAAGAGCAGTTTTGGATCGAACCCCTTTCCCCTCCCCCCGGTCAGCATCGCGATCCCGACCGAGAAGACCAGGACGTTGAAGAAGAGGTTGAAGATCGCGACGTAGAAGAGCGACTCCTCTCCAAAAAGCGTCAGGGCGACCGGGAACCCCATGAACCCGACGTTGCCGAAGACGATCGCGAACTGGAGCACCCCCTCCTCCGCGGCCGGGACCCGCATGGCTTTCGAGACCCCCCAGGCGAGTCCGAACGAGAAGACGTAGAGCATCCCGGTTGCGAGAACCAGGGTCTCGGCCCCGGCGAGGCGTTCGGGGGTGAAGGGCACCTGCATCGAGGCGACGATCAGCGCCGGGATGGTGATGTTGATGAGGAGCCCCGAGAGCCCCCGGGTGGCCCGGGGGTCGACGATCTTCGTCGAGACGGCGACGTAGCCCGCGGCGATCAGGAGGACCAGGATGAAGATCTGGTCTGCAACTATCAGGAAATCCGTGACCGCACCGTTCATAAGGGCACCACTCCGTCCGGTTCATCAAGGTGAGTGCCGGTACCCCTTTACGGTTCTGCTCCGGGGTGTGGGGTGCAGTGAGCGAGCGGGAGCCTGCCTGGGTTTTAGAGCGGGGTTTTTCGGGATCGCGGCGTGTTCCTCGCACAGAGGGCGCCTCGCCCGCGTAGAGGAAGGGTGAGGCTGTTCGGGACTGTGAAGTGTCGGCGGGTCTTGCCTTCAAGGGCCGGGATCATTATCCCACCATAAGAAGGTTTATGATGTGTTCGGTTCCAGCCGAACGATGACTGCCGATTTTATATGTTATAACGACCCAGAATCGCGTTGGGTGCCGCGTGCGGTACCCGTTTGTGTGCGGGGGTCTCCCATCCCCGGTTGACGCCCCGGATGAAGAACCCCACAAGCCCGGAGGCAAAGGGAACGTAAGCGTTCTGCGTGCTTAAATATGTGCCTTTTCTGCCTCCGGAAAACTACAGGAGGAAAGTAAATGAACGGAAAAACCGGATTGCAGGCATTTCCCATGCTCCTGGCGCTGCTGCTGGTGAGCGTGGTTATGGTGCCCGCAAGCGCATACTATTATTGTTGTGCAGAATGGGTGAACAACTATCCCCCACCATCCGACTTGGAGCACAATGATGAAAACGCACAGGGGTTTTACTACCAGCTCGGTGGTGACTCATCCTGGTGGGGAGACTTTATCTATGGCGATGGTCAGGCCCTGGAAAGACACTGGAAAGATCCCAGTAAGTCCGGAAACGGTATAGACTATATTTACACAGATGATACACATTTTGCGTTCTTTTCGGGCCATGGTGCCCCAGAAGGATTTGCATTTTCCTCCTCCCAAGACGATACCTTCCTGAGTTACAGTGATGCTCTCTGGGGAAACACGCAGATGGACTGGATTACCATTGATGCCTGCACTGTTCTGCGCGAGAATAGCCATACAAATTGGTACAATGCATTTGGCGGCCTACACTCGATGACCGGGTTCCATACTGAATGTCACGATGTCTCGGACAGAGGCTCTAACTTCGTACACCGGATGGTCGGTACGTGGACCACCCAACCGATCATCACGGCATGGTTCATTGCAGCGAAGGATACAGAGCCTTCGACCACGTATGCGGCAGCCCTTGCCCGAGAAGGCTGCTGGTCCGATTATGTCTACGGGCACGGGAGCCAGGGGACACCCGGAACGTCGTTCCTGTACGGTACGTACCAGTGTTGAGGTGATCACATGAACATGAAACTAATTGGAGTTAGTGCCGGTGTCCTGGCGCTTCTTGGAGTCATCTGCGTTGTCAGCATACCCGTGTTTTTCAGCGACAGTCATACACCTGACTGTGGTCAATCCAACCAGATAGGTGGCGTGAAATCGGCGGGTGCTGCAAACCTCACCTACACCGCCTCTGTTCCGTTCCCGCCGACGCCTGCGGAGGTTATCCTGTATCGGGTGCTGGAGCCGGAGATCACGACGGAACTTGTCTCATCGATGGCGGAGAAGATAGGCCTGAAGGGAACGGTGCGCGAATCGTACGACCAGATGCTGCTCTCCGATGAACCCCACTCGTTGGAGGTTCATATGAAGTCGGGGAGAGTCGCTCTGATTGATATCCCCCGTTGGATGAACCCGAACGACAAAGACCTGCCGGAAAGCCTTCCTTCGGACGATGAGGCGATCCAGATCGCAACACAGTACCTGGAGGAGACCGGGCTGATGCCCCCCGATGCAATCCTGTGTGGCGTTGCCCACCCCCAAATCGTTGAGTATAACGAGGATGGTGAGGTGATCGGTATCGCCTTTGAAGACGTCCAGGTCTCTTACTCCCGCACAATCGACGGTCGGCCGGTTGTGGGTTCGAAATTGACGGCTGAGATCGGCGGCGGCGGGGATATCCTGAATGTTTACAAACTCTGGAGAGACTATGCCCCGGAGAAGGAGATAGCAGTCATAACGCCACAGGAAGCTTTTGAAGAATTGAAGGCGACTGGGCTGGCGGTCGACGGAAAAGGCCCGACCGCGGTTATCACCGGGATCGAACTTGGGTATTATGAAGCACCGGCGATGGATGAGCCTACCTACCTCGTCCCGGTCTACATCTTCAGGGGCGAGGTGCGGGATGAGACCGGGGGAACCGCATTCGTCAGATACATCCCCGCGTCCCCCGACCTTGGGGAGGGTATCCCGGCGGTAAAGTGACCGCCCCAGGTTCCTCTTCTTTTTCGGAGCGAAATTCTATGAAGAAGATTCTGTACCTCGTCATCACCTGTGCCGCCGCGGGCATGCTGGTCCTGGTTGGAATACATATACTCCCGAACCCGGATCTGCAAGGGCCGGGTGAGATACCGACGGAGGTTCCGGAGAACCGAACACCCCGCCCGACAGGCGTTCCCCGGGAGAATACATCATTTATCGAGATTCATCATGCAGGAGACCCGGGCGTTATCCTCTATCCAGGAGATCCCGGGTATCCTGCCATCGAAGCAGAGTGCCGCGAGCAGATCCGGAGCACCTGTGGTCAGTATAAGATGGGGTTCTCGCGGGTTGAGCTGGACGCCATGAAACAAAACGACACCTATGTCGCGATGCATCTCCCTGCTCCCACGAGATTCGAGACGGGTTATATCGTCGATGGGTCGCCGAAGGAGATCCTTGCAGACGAAGCGGTCTTCTTTCTGGATTTCGAGGACTGGCCGGAGAACATAATCATCATGCGACTGGGAGATGTTTGCGGGGTCTGGGACGCTTCGCGCGACCGGGAAAAACTTCGGGTTCTGGCTGATCCGTTTTTGGTCGGTCGGGCCGCGTCCTGACAGGCGTAGACGGTCAGTGGTATATATTTGCATTTCGTCTGTTCAAAACAGACCCGTCCAATCGGCAGAATACGATCAACGCCTCCGCGCCGGCAACCGGGATGTATGAGGGGAATAGTTTTCGGCGGTCTTTGCCGGGAACAACTGCGACGGTGCCCGGTTCCGTGGGGGGAGGTTCGACGAGCGTGGCAGGGCCGTGACCATTATCCCGGCGCCCGACGGCGGGTCCTGTCTCCAGGGGCAGGAATTATTGTCCTGCCATAAGAAGGTTTATGATGTGTTCGGTTCCAGCCGAACGATGACTGCTGATTTTATATGTTCTAACGACCCAGAATCGCATCGAGTGCCGCATGCGGTACCCGCTTGTGTGCGGGGGCACCCATCCCCGGTTGACGCCCCGAATGACACGCCCCGCAAGCCCGGAGGCAATGGAAGTGTATGCACTTCCTGCACTTGAAGGTATGCTCTTCCCGCCTCCGGGGAAAAACCGGAGGAAAAACAGATGAACGGAAAAATTGGACTGCGGGCATTCTCCACACTCCTGGCGATAATGCTGGTGAGTGTGGTGATGGTGCCGGCGATGGCAATGGATGCCGGGGCACTCGATATTGAGAAGCTGGACATCGTGGATCCTGCAACACTTCAGGAACGATCTCCCTCGTTCATCAGCGAACTCCGAAGCAAAGGATGTTCCGAAGAAGAGATTGCCGAGGCAATCCGTAGCCTGCCGCGAGTTTCATACCTTGACGGATGGACAGAGGCTGATGACGAACGGGTATCGCCCCTTTTGCAACAGGCAAGGGATGAGGTGAACTATTCGATGTACGGCGAGATAGATCCTCTGACAGAGGATGGCGTTTCGGCAGTAAAGATGTGTTCTTCAGGCATCTGGCTGTTTGACACAGTTTTTCAGGGTGTTAATGGATGGGTACATCCCGGACTGATGGAATGCTCCTCGGATGGCACCAGACGCCAGTTTCTTACGACCCATCTTGGAAAAAAGATCGGTACGACCGCTAACTGGATCGAGATAGGTATAGAGTCAGTCTGCGATGATCCGAATCCGGCTCGCTACCATGTTTTCACCTATGATAACAACAACATATCACGACCGATGGTTGTGCATAGTAACCTTACCAACGGCGACAGGGATTACAATTTCGAGATCTACGTAAGTGACGTGCAGTACCCGGAGGGCTATCCCTATATGATCTTATGGGAAGGACAGGTCGTCCGGGTCGGTCACGTTCCGTTTGCGGAAGGCGATCTGAACGAGGTACACGAATACGTCAGAAACGATCCCGGATCATTCTCCGATGTATCAACCTCCTATGTGTGTGATTCCTACGTCTATTACGACGGATATGGTGTATGGTGGAACGAGCAGCTGGATGCACAGTTAGCACACCCGACACAGCTCCATGCAGATACGCAGGAAGGTGTTTATGGCGATTTCTACAGACCATGGTGGTCGAATGCATACAGAATCGACACGTGGATCGCGTGAACAAAGAAGAATAGGGTTGATGGTAACCATCTCAGTCCTCCTTTTTTGTTGTACGGGTTGCGTTGAAGAGCAACCGGTGAATCAATCGAAATATATCAATATTTCACTTACAGAACCCATCTCTCAAGCAGATGCGGTCATCGTTGCCCTTTCCTATCCGGGAGTTGCTAAAACAATTGAGAATGATTCGTTCCGGATCACCATCGGAAAGCTCACCGTCTCTGACGTACGTGAGGGAAGGCTTAAAGAACACCATATGGTCTACATCGATCGCTTCAATAGCACTACGCACGAACCGCTCGAAGGTTTACAGGTTATTGTGACCTACGACGGGGACGTTTACAAAATCTGGCGGTCGTTCCCTCCAGTTAATTCTTCAATTGCTGCAGAGTGAACAGCCTCTGCAGGACCTGGTATAGATGCCAGCCCCGGAGCCCACCCCGGCAAAAGAGCCCGGGCGGGCCGGGAACCTGACTGTCATCCGGGCAACCGGGGATTCGAAACCCCCGCAGGCCGTCCCGATCCTCTCGTCGTGGAGGGATATCGGACCGGAGATATGTGAGCCGACCGAAGAAGATTGGGCTTTTGTCAAAGATGCCGCAACGGATCTGTCGGAAGAAGAGAAGACCCGGTTTGTTACAGAGGTCAGAAAGATACCTGCGGGGAATCGACACTGCCCCGGGAGGAGCAGGTCGATCTGGAGAGGGGACTTGGGTACTACCTGATTAAGGCAACCGAGGGAGTAGAGACAGCCCTTTAACTGCTGAACGATCCAGCCGTATCTGTAGTATTACTATGCCGGCGATCAGGTCCTGGCGTACCGATCGGCAGATCCCCCTTCCTGTGTGTTCCCGGGGTTATCGAGTTCTTCGTAGTTAAACCAGGGATGGTCGGTGATCGGGTTGCGTCCCCTCCTGCCCTACAGTAGCACCGTCGTCATCAGCGGAACCGTAACAAACGACCCGTTCGTCGAGACAAAGACGATCTGAGAGGTATGCCGGGCGTCGGCAAAGACCCGGGTGAGGAGGGGGGCGACACTTGCCGCGCAGATCCGCCAGTTGTCGACCATCTCCCACGCCAGGAATGTTACGTGCATCGTCCCGACGATGATCATCGCAAATGGTGTGGTTACCCGGCTGAGGGGGTCGACCGCATCGATGGATGGGGCTCGTGCTCTCCACCGAGCCGACGGAGGCGCGATCCCGATCGAAAAACGGGGAGGTTGAAGGTGGCGACGTAGAAGGGGAAGTCGTCGCCGAAGAGCGGCTGTGCGGACAGGAAAGAAACTACGCCGGTATAGGGGCGGTTCTCCGCCGGCACCGCAACGCGATGTACCAGAGCACAAATGTCACGCCGAGGAGCGCCTCGCCCGCGTAGAGGAGGAGGGGTTCCCTGACGACGCTCCCCCCCTGGACGACAAAACCGCGGAGATACGAGGTCACGCAGAGCACCCCGGCAATCATGGCAACCAGGGATGTGCCGAGGAGGAAGATGATCCGGTGGTCTCTCCCGGGATGAAGGATCCGCCGCCCCTTCTCCGTCAGGGTGTAGTCCCGCCATTTCCGGGCGTTCTCGTGGGCCACGAGATCCGCATCGGCCAGAACGGCAAGGTGTTCGTGGACAGTCGACTTTGCAAGACCGAGCCCGTCGGCGAGCTCGCTCATCGCCATGGGCCGGATATCGAGCGCTTTGAGGATAGCGACCCGGACGTCGGAGGATAGTGCAGCGATATCGTCCCGGTCGAGCGTGACTTCTTCCATGATTTGAAATCTCTCCGATATGGGTCTGGTCCGAAACAATCAGGTACTCCCCTGCTGGGAGAGAAAAGCGTTCCGGAACTGTCCCGGTACTGCCGAAAAAGAGGATGCGCCGATCTCCGTCATTCCGCCCGGAGGGTCGGGGGTGGGACCGGTTCCGGTGCACCTATCCCTACTACGACGAACGTTGCCGATCCCCCCGGGAGGCGGTCCCTGTTGAGGTTGGGGTCCGGGGTAGAGCCGGGGTCGATCTCTTCTTTCCAGGGGGTGTTGGAACCCGGTATGGTGACGGTCGCCCGCCGGAAGTCGAAGTCGATCGGTGTGCCGTTCGGGGTCGTGAGGGTGTACGGGGCGGCAAGACCGATCGTCAGGGAGAGGACCTCCTCCGGGCCGGGCTGCGGGAGGTCCGCCATCACCCGCACCTCGCGCCACTCCCCGGCGGCGAGGTCGTCGACGGGCAGCGAGGTCGAGGCGCCGGGGAGGACATCCCCCTCCGGCGACCCGGTGGTGGTGTTCAGGCTCGCGGTTTCCGTCGTCACGGCAAGATCGGCCCGGGCGCAGTCTTCGCCCGCGAGGTTCCGGATGAAGAAGTCGAGGCTGATCCTGTCGCTCTCGATTGCGATATCGGGAGTGTACCGGATATCCTCCGGGCGGGCCGGGTCGAGGCTGTAGCGATCCCCGAGGGAGATTGTCCGGTTCCAGGCGGTGGCGTTTCGCAGGTTCCAGGTCTCGTTATCGGCGTCGTAGGTGATGATCGGGCTCTCACAGGGATCGGGATACTCGAACCCCGGCCCGAACGGCAGTATCCAGTTCACCCGCTTGAGCGGTTCCTGCATGTGCTGGTGTCCCGGGGGAAAGGCGGTGAGTATGGCGAGGTTTACCGCAGCAAGGATGAGAACGGCGCCGATACCGAGCCATACCCACGTCTTCGAGTGCATTGTATCACATTAGGAAAAGAGGTGATTTAGAGGTATGGACTCACCATCAGCACTTCTCCGGTCTGTGCGTCGATAACGACAAGCCCTCCCTGGAGGACGTCACCCTCCGGCTCGCCTTTCATCGTGATCACCCACGTCAGCGTCTGTGCGTCCGGCCGGGTGTACTCGACGGTGAGGTTGGCCGTTGCATCGGTCACCCGGATTCCCGGGAACTGCCCGGCCGCGACCTTCAGCGCCTCGTCCCGGGAGAGTGCCGGCTCAAGCGGGCATTTGATCTCCCGCCGGATCCCGATGTACGAGACGATCTCGCCGGTACCGGGGTTGACGTTTACGACAACCGTGTTCGGCGTGAGGACACCGTTCTTCTCTTCCCTCCAGATGTACAAATATTCGCTGCCTGCATCGCCGTGAGAGACCAGGTTCGACTCGATAAGCCGCATACTCTTCTCCGCAAAACCGCTGTACTTCTCTTCAGCGTAGGCCCTTGCCGCCGCTTCGGCTGCGGCCTGATCCAGCCGGATCTCGTGGGAATCCTTCCGTGCAGAGTCAAACGTGGCGCGCTCAACAGCCCCGGTATGGGCGTTGACGTAAACCTGTCCGTCTCCGATGCCAAAGACGTAGTACTCTCCCTGATTGGGGCGCTCGGTCTTCTGGTACTGGATGGTTGCATCGGGTGCATTAAGAAAGTCCTGTGCTTTTTCTTTCGCAGTATCTACTCCGATCGGAGCGTTGATGTCAGCCGCTGCCGCGACCGAGACCGCGATAATGAGGCAGAGCGTTGCAAGGATGTATATCCGTTTCATAGTTGAACCACCATTATTAGTTTATTAGTAGACTCCGTAGCGAGCGGGAGTGAGGCAACTGTTGTAACTGCCGGAGATCTCGTAGGTGTCCACTCCCCAGTAGCCGATTGGCCAGTGCCAGTAGCAGTCGTCCTTTGCGTTGCTTGCGGCGCTTGCAACGGTCTCCCCGTTTCGCACCCGGTCCCAGAAGCTCCCTGACCAACATTTTCCGTTTTCGACCTCGACCTCGCCGTCGAACCCCAGGCAGATGTCTGCTCCTTTGTTCATGGTCTGCTGGAGGAGATCCCCGTTGTACTGGTTGTCGTGCGACGAATAGCAGGCGAGGTAAACCGCGAGCAGGACATCCCTGATATCGGTCCCGTAATCAGCGATGTAATACTGGTCGTTTCCCGGGTAGTGACCGTCGGTGTCGGCCAGTATCCAGGATTCCGAGGAGAACTTTATTCCACCGCCTTTATGCGAGTCGTCGTAGTAGAGGCCGTGGCCGTTGAAGAAGAACACCGCATCCGACCTGAACTGACCGTAAGCCGTCGATGCGTGTGCATTCGTGGACGACGAGCTGGAGTAGTACATCGCTGCCTGATCCACCCGTGCGTCGTAGGCCGTCGGCGTCGTATCCGAACAGTCATAGTTGTGCGCGGGTGGTGCGGCGCTGGCGACAGCAGGCAGAGCCGCGAGCAGGAAGAGTGCTGCCAGCATGTAGATCCATGGTTTCATAAGTATCCCTCAAGGAGCGCCCGGGCATTCCTGCACCCGGAACTAAACCCGAATTCGAGGGGGAATCTTATAAAGCCCGCTGTCGTCGTTCGGTTCTGGCCGAACAAATCTTAAACTTTGCGATCTGCTGCGTGGCGGATGGGTAAATGTGCGGGTGTCCGGGACTGTGGGTGTCGGCGGGTCCTGTCTCCAGGGGCGGGGATTATTGTCCTGCCATAAGAAGGTTTATGATGTGTTCGGTTCCAGCCGAACGATGCCTGCTGATTTTATATGTTTTAATGACCTCAAAATGCGTAAGGTGCCGCATGCGGTACCCGTTTGTGTGCGGGGGTCGCCCATCCCCGGTTGACGCCCCGGATGACGCGCCCCGCAAGCCCGGAGGCAACAGGATGTACACATTCTGCGCACTTAAACGTGTGCTTCTCCTGCCTCCGTGGACAGAAACTGGAGGAAAACGAAATGAACGGAAAAACTGGAATGCGGGTATTCTCCTTGCTCACGGCGCTGCTGCTGGTGGGCGTGGGGGTTGTGTCTGCGGTGAGCGCCCAGGATGTCACAGGGACCCTTCCCGCAGATAGCAGCGAGCCGGTCCTGGTCATCGGGGATTCTATGGATGTACTCATCACGGGTACTACATCGGTATCCGATATGCGAGCATCCGGAATCAACGCTCCAGAAGAGCTGAACATCCCGAAGGGCATTACCCGGTACGATCTCGTGACGTTCGATCATGCTGCACTGAACAAGCAGATACGGGGCGTACTCCCCCTCCAGATCCATGGCAAGGAGTACCAGGCCGAACTGCACAGGATGGATTTTGAGCAGATCGACGACGGCATCGACTCGTACGAGGGGGTGATCGTCGGCGTTGGCGGGAGCGATGTTCTCCTGACGACCGGGGAAAACGCCCTTGTCGGGAGTGTAACCTTCGGTAACGAAACATTCTGGATCACCCCGGTCGAGTCGCGAGCGCGCGCAAAGGGAGAAGCATCGCCTCTGCATGTCATCTACAGCTCTCAGGATATTGAAAATCCTGAAAAATGGAGTCTTATCGACTACGGGACGCTCACGCCCCCGGAAGGATACACTCCGATCGAAGTTCCCGAGAATCTGGAATCTTCCATGAGAGAACTCCAGGACCAGTATGCCACGGTCAATCTGCTGGTGGTTACCGATAACCAGTTCTACCAGGATCAGGACAACTGGAAAACAGTCGCTCAGGATATCGTAGCCGAAGCGAACCGGCAGTTTGACCGGGACGATATTAGGGTGACGCTCTGTGTAATGGCGTATACCGATTCAAAGCGGGTTCAACTCTCAAACCATTCTAACATCACGAGCAACCCCGTTGTTGCGGTCCAAGCGATCTATCCGAACACCGACCTTGATCTCTGGGCCGCAGATATTGCACTGTATGTTGGTGGTTACGATGCAGACGGTTCTGCACAGGGGGCTACTTACGGCTACTACCCATATCATCATCGGCATGCCTGGGCTCAGATGGTCCCTGACGACATCTTGTACCTGGGTACCACACACGGCCGCAGGTGCGTGAGCATCCATGAACTGGGGCACCTCTTTGATGCTGGTCACCAGGAGCTGGATGAAAACCGGACGATCCCGTCTTACCGTAGGGCCTACCAGTGGTATCAACCGTTTTCTCCTCCCCTCAACCTCAAGAATACCGTGACATACAGTTACTTCAATGAGTTGATGAGTACCACTGAATTTTCATCGGACGACTACCACGGGGATGCCGATCACGACAACGCAAGGAGAATCCGGGAGACGAAATGGACAGTTGCGAACTATCACTCCTGATGGGAGCCGATGCGAGTCTCACCCCTACCACCTTTTTAAATTGTTACCGGGTGGTTTGGTGGTACAGAAACCCCGGGCAGCATGTGTCAGAAAAGAAGAATGGGGGCCGCCGGAAGGATCCGGGGCGTTCTCTTTCTGGCAGGATCGGGCGAAAGAGATAAAAGAGGTCACATGAAATCGAAACATGACAGACGTTTGGTTATCGAGGGGGTTCTGGCGTTCATCGGCGTCATCCTCCTCGTTGCGATGGTTGTGCTCATGTGCACCGCCCTCTTCAACTGGCTCGAAGCAAGCGGTGGATCCCCGAGATTGGACGTCTGGGAGATCAGGGGCGAACTGCCGCCGGAAAATGCATCGATCATCCACCTGACCGAGAAAGACTTCGAGCAGCACCCGGCGCTCGACTCCGCAATCCGGGGCGACAACCGGGGTCCCGGACCCTGGTATTCGGGAGACACACCGTACGGTGTCCTCGACGAGCGAACGATTGGGAGCGCTCCGGTGACATACCTAGAACGGGAAGTACTTATCGAGTCGTTTGGTCCCGATGTCGAGGCGAGAAACCAGCCGTACATCGAATACGAGGGTGCGTATTACTACTTTCTCATCCTGATCCCCTAAAATCGGGTCAAAACAGGTGCTATTGGAATGGAAGAAGATAAAAATCCGAAATCAAGAAACCGGCTCAAAACGGCGGCCCTCGTCGTCGCCTGTGGTCTTGCCGGCGTCATCGCCATCGCGCTCGGCCTCATGCTCGCCGACGCCCTCATCATTTACGCTCACGAGAGTTCTGGGGAACAGCCGATGTTCTACGTTATGGAGAGAGCGGAGCCGGGGGGGAGCGTGATCGTTCCCCTGACTGAGCAGGACTTCGAACAGCACCCCGAACTCGCCGCAGTCATCCGGGGTGAGGAGCGGAACCCCTCGGCGTGGGAGTGGGGCTACCGGGATCAACGTGTCATCGGGGGAACTAAGGTCTCGTACACGGAGAGCAAGGCGCTCCATGATGCCTACGGTCCCCGAGAGGGGAGGGGGCTGTACCCGCTCATGGAGTACGAGGGTGCGTATTACGTGGTCCTGACGACATGGCCCTGAAGGGGAGTCCCCGTCGCCCGTGCTCGATATGCATCGCCTCTTTCCACGGGGGAGGCAAGTCGGAGGAAGTGAACTGAACCACAACATCAGTCTGGGCGTCACCGCCTGGCCTCGGGCCACCCTATCCCGCTATTATCCGGCCTTAGAGGCCGACTGGGGGAAAATCTCGGGAGGTACCATTCTCCCCCCTCAGCGAAGAAAAGGTTTGGGTTTTTCTGTTCCGAACCGGTTCTCCAGAGATCGGGTGAGTGCATCCTTTCGGGCACATCCCCTGGCGGGGACGGGGGCACACTGCCGTGCGATCGCCCCACAATGAGAAGGTTTAAGATGATTTCGGAAAAAACCGAACGATGGCTGCTGATTTTATATATTCTAACGACTCAAAATCGCGTTGGGTGCCGCGTGCGGTACCCGTTTGTGTGCGGGGGTCGCCCATCCCCGGTCGACGCCCTGGATGACGCACCCCGCAAGCCCGGAGGCAAAGGGAACGTACGCATTCTGCGTACTTAAACGTGTGCCTCTTCTGCCTCCGGAAACCAAAACGAGCAAAGAGGTAGAAAACATGGAAAAAAGAATCGGAATGCGAGCTCTCTCTATGCTCTTGGCAGTAATGCTGGTGAGCGTGGTGGTGCCTGCAGTGAGTGCCTGGACGGAAAACGATCCGATCTGTATCGAAGATCAAGCCAAAATCCAGGGGTTATTCAAACCTATCGACGAAAACATCCGTGTGATTACCGCAGAGGATTTAATGGTGTCCGATCGTGCGAGTTCAGTGAGATGTTCTGAATTGTTATCGGAAATCATGGAGAAATATGACCAAAACCTTGAGGACATTATCTCTATTCTGGAGAAGACCACAGATGTTCAACCTGACGAGAAGGACCGAACCGTTCTGAAGGAAGTGATTGTCGGTGAGCATTTCAGACGAGTGTGTGACGAAATACTGATGGAACAGCGTGATCTTCGGGAGGAGGACGCTCTGATCGTCCAGCCGCAGATCCTTGGTGTTGCGGATTGTCAGGAAGATATGGACAAGATGCTTGCAGAAACAGACAGGTGGGATACGTTCATCCTGGCCCAGTGCTCGCCGGATGTGTACGGCGGAACCGGACTTGACGGTGCAAATCTACCTTACTCAGTAAATGGAGGCAATAACCTCTATGAAGTGGGTGTCTGGCCTGGCAGCCCGACCACATATCAGCTGCGCTATTATGACGAGGATCACCCGAGCCCGGTGACGGATATCGAGTACGATGCATTCAGGCTTTTATATTACGGGACTCTTGAAGACCGTGCCTTGTTTGATGTAACGGGCTCCCAGATCTACTTCAATTATTGTTGGAATGATGGTTACACATATGCCTGGCTCTACGGAATTCATGGGTATCAGTACAGGCCCAAGACCTCCGTGATCTACACCAGCAATATCTGGAACCATGATATCGACACTTACAACAGCAACCCGAATATCGGGCAGCTTGTCATGTCGGTACCCTACATTCAACAGTAATCTCTTTTTTAGTTTGAGTAAATGAGAAATTGGGAAAACAGGCTGTAATTATGGAGACCACAACCTTTCACTATCCCCGAAGAAGTGCAATGTATGCAATACTCATTCTTCTTTTAGCGCTAACCATACCGTTCTTTGCCGGATGCATTGACAGGGGGCATAGAGACCTCACTCTGGACACATGGGTCCTCAAGACCGATTCGGACGGATCCCTCCAGTGGACTGCGATCATTGACGGCGACCCAAACGGCAGAGGGCAGGCGATGATTCAGACCCGCGACGGCGGGTACGCAATCACGGGCACGGGAACGAACGCCGATGGGAACGGCCCGGTCCCCCGCATCGTTACTCTCGACGGAGACGGGAATGTCATATCAACCATGACCTTCGGTACGTCGCCGGATTACGGCAGCTCGCTGGTCGAGGCACCGGACGGCGGATACGTCGTTGCCACGTATTCTGGGTTTCTAACACGGGTGGATGAAAATGGGAACGCCCTCTGGAGCACGCCGCTCGGCGGGGGGAGCGACTGGTGGAAGGTCGTCGGGGCGCCGGACGGGGGGTATGCCGCAGCCGGGGATGCCAGGATCGTCAGGGTAGGCGAGGACGGGGAGATCGCATGGACTGCAGCGTTTGAAACCGACCGGAACGTCGGTACGATCGCCGCGGTACCCTTGAGAGGTTTCATCGCAGGAGGGACCGCCGGAGCGGATGTATGGGTTGCGAGACTCGATGCCGAGGGAAATACCGTCTGGGACGAGACGCTCGGGAGCAGGTCGCGCGATGAACTCTACGTTGTCCGCATCTCTCCTGCCGGAACCTACGATCTCGTCTATGGCACTGTCCTGGATGCAGGGAATGAAACGGCTGACGGGCGGTTTACGGAGACGACCGAAGCCTCTCTCGCCGCGGACGGCAGATTGATCGGGGAAAGACCGGTAAATGTCTCCCGGGTCATCGTCGCGACGGAAGACGGTGGATACGCATATGCCGGTTTTATCGTTCCCGAGTTTATCGGACTCCAACCGCTGAGCTATCCGGGCTCTTCCCTTCACGTCATCAGACTCGATGGCGAGGGAATGATCGCGTGGGATGCATCGTACGACATCGGGGATGATAGATCGGTCGTCTCGATCATTCGGACGTCGGACGACGGGTTTGCTGTCCTTGGGAGCGTATATGATTTCTGAGCGCTATACTCCGTATCAAACATTTTTACAACTCACCGGGGAGCACGAACCGATGATACCAACTGAAAGAAACCTCCAGACCCTCGCGGCGGTTGCCGCGTTCATCCTGCTGACCGTCGCCGCCGGATGCCTCGACCGGCCGCTGACCCCGGGCCATCGTACGCTGGAAGGGGACGTCTGGGTGCTGAAACTGGGCGATGCCGGGGACCGGGAGTGGTTCACCGTCATCGACAGCGGGAGGTTCGACGAAGCATTCTCCATCGTCGAGGTCCCCGGCGGCTACGCGATTGCCGGTTCGGTCTCGGATGCAGGCGAGTTTCATCCGACGCCGCGGGTTATCCTCCTCGATCGAGAAGGGGCGGTGACGTGGAATACGACCTACCCGACACCGGACGACCGCCGCGGGACGGGGATCGCACCTGCCGGTCCGGGAGGGTTCGCCGTCGCGGCCTCCCGCGGCCTCGTCATCCTGACGGACGCAGATGGGAGCGAGCGGCACCGCACGGACCTTGCCGCGGAGGGGGATTACTGGGCGATCGCACCCTCGGGTGCCGGAGGCTGGATCGCGGCTGGTGACGACCAGGTTGCGAGGATCGACGCTAACGGCAGCGTCGCCTGGCAGGAGCCGGCCGGGGGCGTGAGTCCGGTTTCACTCCCGATCATCGTCCCGGACCCGGCGGGAGGATGCCTCGTCGCCGGGGAAGCAGCAGGGGCGCCCGGAACCGTCATAGCGGCGAAGTTCGACGACCGGGGTGCACCGGTCTGGAACACGACGCTCCGGTGCGATCCTGGAGAGCGGTACCTCCTCTCGGCGGCCCGGCAGGACCCGGCCGGCGGCTACAGCCTGCTTGCCGGGTTCACGGGTGCGGAACCGGCGGGAGTTCTGGAGGTCTCGCTCGGCGAGGACGGGAGCATCCTCCGGCAGAACGCGATAAACGCCTCGGCTCCCGTAACCTGGACTCCTGACGGCGGGTACCTCTCGGCGGCTCTTGCCGGGAACGACTACGGCGGTGCCCTCCTCCGGGTGGAGAGGTTCGATGAGGACGGAGCCGCGTCATGGACGTCGAAACAGCGGCTGGACGAGTACAGCAGGGTCGTGGCCCTCATCCCGACGGCCGATGGCGGATCGGCGGTGCTTGGGATGTACATGAAGTACTGATGCGGGTGAGGGTACCGATTTCTGACGTGGAACCAATCCGGCAGGTCCGACGTGTAGACGCACGCCACAGAAATCGTTTATAGAAGAATGCCGAGATCCCTCTCAACCAATGAGGTGACCGGGTATGCAGGGAATCAAAGTACTCCTGATATTGGCGCTCATCCTCCCGGCGGGTTCCGCCGCCGCTCCAGCGCCCTCCACCGGGGGAACCACGAACTGGCTCGATACCTTCGACGAGTGGGCCGGGCCCCGGGACATGTCGATGTACAATCCGGTCATTGAAACTCCGCACAGGGTTCCGATCACTGAGGAGATCGCACGGCAGCACCCCGGCATGATCCTGCTCGATGAGAACGTGACGTTCCCCGACGCCGGGTGCGTGGTGGCGCCGGGGCTGCCGTCCGGCCCTGCGATGCACGTGGTCATGACCGATCCTGCGTACTTCAGCCCGGTTCCGCCTGCCTCGCGGCCGAACCTCACAAGCCTTCCGCCCCTCCGGAAGTACGACCTCGTGACCGCCGACCCGGCGGCGTTCGTCACCGACGCGGGTTCGGGGGGTCCGGTGACGCTCCGCCTCCCCGGCGGGGAGTTCGTGCTCGACCTCGAACCGGTGCCGGGCCCCGTTGCGGAAGGCGCCCGGGCCTTCGTCAGGAACGAGTCGGGCACGTTTGAAGTCGCCCTTCCTTCTACATGGCGCTTTGAGGGAACCGTCGCCGGCAAGCCCGGGAGTTCCGCCGCGTTCACCGTCGGCAGCGACGTGATCCTCGGGACGGTCCGGTGCGGCTCGACGTCGCTCGTCATCGGCCAGGCAGGGACGGTCGAGGTCGGCGGGGAGCAGAAGGTCGTGCATGTCATCTACGACGAACGGGACGTCATATCGGCATGCGGCCTGAGCAGGCTCATTAATCCTTCAGTGACCCTGATTGACGTTATGAGGGCGCTGAAGGCTTAGCGGCACAGGTGCGCCGACACACCTTGCCGGGCGACCCGACGTGTAGCTTCCCGGCACAGAAAAGATATGTAGAGGAACGTTGACGTCTCCATCGTGAATACCGGGATCGGTATCCCGGGACACACCGGCAGGTGAAGATCGATGAAAGATAGACAATTCATAAACGGTACCGGCCGGGGAGGGCTGATCTGCATCGCCCTGCTGCTCTTCATCCTGGCCGGCAGCGGTATAGCGTGCGCATCTCCGGGTGGAGAACCTCCGGCCGATGCGGGGGAGGGCCGGGAGGCCGTGCTGGCGGAGCCCGGAGATACGACGACGTATCACGGTTCCGAAAGTGCGTACAGCATCTTCTACAACCCCGTGCTCCTCGCGTGCGGCCTGGGAGCCGTGATCGTGCTCGCGGTAGGCTACTTCCTCATCCGGAGGTCCCGCGGGAAGGACGCACCGTGAGCGTGGCTCGGAGGTACGCTCCCCTGCCTCCAGGCACCTGAACGACTTTGGGAGCTGACTATGGATAAGGGAGGGGCCATTTCCAGGGTACCCGAAAGAACCGGGTATTCCGGGAATGGGATGTTTGATCCCGCCAATCCTCCGGCAGCAACCATGGAGGGCCGATGGACTCAAAGAAGATAATGGGAGTATTGTTGGGGCTTGCCGCCGTGCTCTCTGCAATCCTCTTCGCTTTCCCCCCGGTGAGTACGGATTGTGCCGGTGATGACGAAGCCGCACACGGCGGGATCGACCGGGTCTCCGGGTATGACCGGATGACCCGGATACTGCGAAACGACAGCGAGGTCCGGGATCTGGTCGAGGGAGGCTACATCTTCAAGGCCGGTGTATTCAACGAGACGGGAGAATCGGTGGCATTCATCAGTCTTCCCCCTCTCCGGCAGGCGGCGTCGGACTCCGGCCCTGCGGCACGGGAGAGTATCGAGTCCTATAGAGTGGTCACCGCCGTTACTGATGCCGGCGGCGAGACTGTCGGCCGGGAGAGCACCGTCAATACCACCGGCTGGGAGAACTACAAAATTATCCTCGACACACCCAACGGGACGGTATCATCCGTTGATCGGGTAGGACAACTACCCGAATGGATGAAACAGATCGATGTCACCGCTGTGCCGCGACGTTGACCGGAGCCCATGCGGGAGCGGGTAGGGTACCCCAACCGCACCAGGTCAGCCCGAATGGTTGTAATCCGGATGCCCCGGCCTTGCGGTTGCCGAAAAAAAGCGTCCGAGAAGAGATGCCCGGCGGGAGCGATTCTCTCTCGTCCCCCGCGCGCCGAACAACAACCCTTAAGAGCAACCCTACGAGAGTTACTATTCGAATGCTCGATCAGTTCAAGGGCTGCCTCCTCGGGGCCGCCATCGGGGACGCGCTCGGCATGGCGCGGGAGAGCACGCCGCCCGACTTCCAGCGCCTCCACGAAGGATACCGCCGTGCCTGGCGGGGGCACCCGAACACCGGGCTGAAACCCGGGCAGTTCACCGACGATACTCAGATGATGCTCCTTGTGGCGGAGATGCTCGCCGACGGCACATACTCCGAGAAGGCATACGCGACAGATCTTGCCCGGATGTACATGAACGAGGAACTTCGGTTCCCCGACGGCGCCGTGGACGCCGCGTGCCGCCACCTCCTTCTTTCCGGCGGCAAACCGGGGGGTGTCTCCTCCAACACCGCCGGCTGCACCGGGATCGCCGTCCCGTTCGGGCTTCTCTACGGCGACCCCATCGACGTCACCGAGCGGGTGGTCCAGGCCTGCAGCGTCACCCACACCCACCCGGCGGCGCATGCGGGAGCGGTCACCGTCGCGATGCTCGTCCACCACGCTGTCCGCGGCCGCTCCGACGCCCTCGAGCTCGCCGGGAAGCATGCCGCCCTCGAGGACGCCGCCCTCGGCAACAAAGTTCGCGACGCCACGAATCTTGCAAAAGAAGGAATCAGCCTCGAGAGCGCGCTCTCGGTGATAGGCAACGGCGTCACCGTCTACCAGACTGTGCCGCTCGCCCTCTTCCTGATCAGCCGGATCAAAGACGTCACGGCCCTCCTCACCACCGCCGCACATGTCGGGGGGAACACCGACACCATCACGCTCATCTGCGGTGCCTACGCCGGCGCGACCTACGGGAAATCCGCCCTCCCGCAGGATCTCCTCGATGGACTCGAGGGAAGAGACGAGATCGAGTCCGTGGCCGCCCGCCTCTACGAACGCTGCACCACAAAGCCGTGAACTACCCCGCGCTCTCGGGCGGGGCTTCCTGCTTCATGGCCAATACTTGCATCACAGAAACGTGATGTAGCGGTATTGGCTCCACAGCACGGGAAATCGAAGATTTCCCTGGCTGGGAAATGCTCTGCATTTCCACAGGCTCAAGGGGCTGTTCCATCCCCATGCGGTGGATATTCACCGCCGCATTGTAATCTCTATCGGCAACAAACCCACAATATGGGCAATCGTGGACTCTCACCGAGAGATCCTTCTTTACAATACTTCCACAGTTTGCGCACATCTGCGTCGTATTCCGGGGATCGACTTTGATGAGATTCGTACCGGCACTTTCAGCCTTGTACGAGAGGTAAGAATAGAATCGTCCCCATGACGCACTGTGGATACTTCTCCGGAGCCCGCGCGATTTGCCGTTCTCTGTCAGATACGTGATATTCAGGTCTTCGACGCAGATCGTTGCGTAGGTGTCAACATACTGACGGGAGAGTTTGTGCAGGAAATCGTTCTTCTGGTTCGTGATATGCTCATACGCCTCCTCCAGTTTTCTTTTTGTCTTCTTCCAATTTTTCGAGAACCGTTGTTTCCGGGCAATACTTTGCTGTAACTTCCTGATCCGGTCAAGTGAGTGCTCATAGAACCGTGGGTTCTCAATCACCGCGCCGTCACTACCGACCGCAAATGCGTTCAGACCAACATCGATCCCGACAGACCGCCCTTCACGCTTTGATTCAGAAGCCCCCCGCTCTGCCTGGATGATCACGTACCATCTATCACCAGAACGGGTGATCAGGACGCCCTTCACCTCCCCCGAGTATGTTCGGTGCATCTTGAATGGGACTGTCCCGATCTTCGAGAACGTGATCGAACTATGTCCACGGTCGATCTTGAACCCGGACTGGTTGTAGTTGAGTGTGCGGTACCGGGATGCACTCTTGAACCGGAGTTTGCCGATCGTGCGTCCTCTCTTCTTTGTCTGCGACAGAGCACGAAGGTTACTCCAGAGGGTGTGGTTCACCATCTGAAGCACTTTGGAGTACACGCCCTTTAGAAACGGGTTCTCCTCTTTCAGCGTGACGATCCGCGCCTGCATTCCTCGCATCGTCGGAGCGATCCCGGCCTCTCGTGCGGTAGTGCACTCTTCGAGGAGTTTATTGTAGAGCCACCGACAGGTATCGAGTGCGGTATTCAATCGCGCCTCAGCGGTTGCATCTGGATACGCTCGATACTTGTAGGAAATAAGCATAGACAACGAGAGAGTTTATCTGAAAGAAGATATACGTGATCCGTGCAGGGCGAAAGTGGAAGAAGGATGGCTCCGCTTTCATCCCCGGCCTAAAGGCCGGGAACTTCCCGCTTCGCCCCTTCAGCCCCAAAAGTTAAGATTCTATAAAAGACACCCTCTCTTATGGAAATTGCGATTATCGGTGCATCCGGATACACCGGTGGCGAGTTGATGCGGCTCCTGCTGCACCACCCGTCCGCGGATATCGTTGCCGCGACATCCCGGAACCTGGACGGCACCCCCGTCGCCTCGGTGCACCCCCATCTCCGAGGGCTGACCGATCTCGTCTTCCGGAACACCGAGGCCGGCGATATCGACGCTGACTTCGTCTTCCTCGCCGTCCCGCACACGGCGGCGATGAAGGTTGCCGGGACGCTTGCAGAGCGGGGGATCAGGACCGTCGACCTCTCGGCCGACTACCGTCTCCCGAAGGACGTCTACGAGAAGACCTACGGCGTGACCCACGAGGCCTACTTCGAGGCCCCCTACGGTCTCCCCGAACTCCACCGCGACGAGGTCCGCGGCGCCTCCTTCGTCGCGAACCCGGGCTGCTTCCCGACGGGGGCGACGCTTGCGGCGGCGCCGCTCGCGAAGTTCGCCCACACCATCATCTACGACTCAAAGACCGGGGTTTCGGGCGCGGGAACCTCCCCCTCCGCGACCACCCACTACCCGAACGTCGGCGACAACTTCAACGCCTACAAGTGGACGAGCCACCGCCACCTCGCGGAGATGAAGCAGGAGGCCGCCCGGCTCGGCTCGAACGCCCGGTGCTACTTCACGCCCCACCTCCTCCCGGTGAACCGGGGCATCCTCACGACGGCCCACATCCTCCTCAACGAGCCGACGGGGCAGGACGAGGTCGAGGCGCTCTATAAGAAGTTCTACGCCGACGAGTTCTTCGTCCGCTACCAGAAACCGACCCTCGCGGCCGTCCGCGGGACGAACTTCTGCGACGTCGCCGTCGAGAGCGAGGGCGACCGGGTCGTCGCGGTCTCGGCGATCGACAACCTGGTCAAGGGCGCGAGCGGCCAGGCGATCCAGAACATGAACCTGATGTGCGGGTTTGCGGAAGACACCGGTCTCCGCTCCGCCGGGATGTTCCCCTGAGGTGACGGCGATGAAGGTGAGAGACGTTATGACCCCGGACCCCGTGACCGTCCGGGTCGCTTCAACGGTGAGCGAGGCGGCGGGACTGCTCCGGAAGTACCACATCGGCGGGCTTCCCGTGATGGACGGGGAGCGCGTGGCGGGTATCGTCACCGAGACGGATATCCTCTCGCTCCTCGACGTCGGCGACCTCTCCGACGACCTCTGGCTCCCATCGCCGCTTGAGGTGATCGAGGTTCCTGTCAGGGAGTTCATCAACTGGGAGCGGACGAAGCGGGCGCTCACCGATATCGGCAATATGGAGATCCGGCGGGTGATGAGCAGCCCGGTCATCGCCATCGACGAGGATTCGGATATCGCTGATGCGGCGTCCTTGATGCTCCGCGAGGGGATCGCGCGCCTTCCGGTGCTTCGCGACGACAAACTGGTCGGGATCGTCACCCGGGCCGACATCGTCCACGGCCTCGGGGCATCTTCGGGGGAGAAATCGTGAAGAGCATCTGTGCGGTCGAAGGCGTCACCGCCGCGGGGCTCAAGGAAGGCAAATTCGGGCTTGCCCTGATCCGGGCGAGCGGAACCGCGGCCGGTGTCTTTACGTCGAATAAGGTGCGGGCGGCCCCGGTCGAGGTGATGATGGAGCGGATAGAGAGGGGTGCCCTTGACGCCGTCGTCGTCAACAGCGGGTGCGCGAACGCCTACACCGGCGAGCGGGGCTACCGCGACGCGGTGGAGATGTGCGAGATCGCGGCCGGCGCGCTCAACCTTGCACCGGGGTCGGTCGGCGTCGCGAGCACCGGGGTGATCGGGCGCTACCTTGACCTGCCCCTCATCCGGGACCAGTGCGGGCGTGCGGCCCCACTCCTCGCCCGGAGTGCCGACGCCGAGGATGCGGCGGCGAAGGCGATCATGACGACCGACACCTTCCCCAAACACGCCCTATTCGAGACGGAGACGTTCTCCGTCGGCGGGATCACCAAGGGAAGCGGGATGATCGCCCCGAACATGGGGACGATGCTCGCGTTCATCTACACCGATGCCGAGGTCGAGGCCCCGGTTCTGCAGGACATCCTCCGGCAGGCGACCCGGCGGTCGTTCAACCGGGTCGTCGTCGACGGCGACACGAGCACGAACGACGTTGCCTTCTGCACCGCGACCGGCGCCGCCGGCCGGGTTGACCGGGCCGAGCTCGCGAGGGCAGTTGAGACCGTCTGCCGCGACCTTGCCGTCCAGATCGCCCGCGACGGCGAAGGGGCGACGAAACTCCTCGAGGTCACCGTCCGCGGCGCCCCCGACGAGGACGCCGCCGCCGCCGTGGCGCGGACGGTCGTCGCCTCCCCGCTCGTCAAGACCGCCGTCTACGGCGAAGACCCCAACTGGGGCCGGGTTGTCGCGGCGGCTGGGAGAGCCGGTGTGGAGTTCGACCCCTACGCGGTCTCGCTCCGGGTCGGGGAGATACCGCTCGTCCTCCGCGGCGAAATCGTCGCCGATCTCGGAGCGGCGAAGGCCGCGATGCGCGGTGCGACCGTCGCGTTCGACCTCGACCTTGCCGCCGGCGACGGCAAGGCGACGGCATGGGGATGCGACCTCACCGAGAAATACGTAGAGATCAACGGGAAGTATACGACATGAAACGAGAAGACGTGCTGATGGAAGCACTCCCCTACATCCAGAAGTTTTACGGCAAGACGATTGTGATCAAACTCGGCGGCCACGCGATGGTCGACCAGAGCATCCTCGAGACGGTGATCCGGGACGCTGTCCTTCTCCGCTACGTCGGGATGAAGGTCGTCCTGGTCCACGGTGGGGGCCCGGAGATCACCGCGAAGATGGAGGCGATGGGGAAAGAGCCCAAATTCGTTGGGGGGCTGCGGATCACGGACGCCGAGACGCTCGAGATCGCCCAGATGGTGCTTGTGGGTAAGATCAACGACGGCATCGTCTCCCTCATCGCGAACTGCGGCACCCGCGCGGTCGGGATCTCCGGCAACGACGGTAACCTCCTCATCGCCCGGAAGATGGAGCCGCAGCGGGTGAAGGTCGGGGAGGTCGAGCAGGAGGTGGACCTCGGCCAGGTCGGCGAGATCGAGGAGGTCGATCCCGAGGTGCTCCACTGCCTCCTCGCCCAGAACTACATCCCGGTGGTGGCCCCGATCGCCATCGACCGGCAGGGCCGGAGCCTGAACATCAACGCCGACACGGCGGCCGCCGAGATCGCGATTGCTCTGGGCGCGTTCAAACTGGTCAACCTCACCGACGTCGACGGGGTGATGGACGCCGACCGGACGACGGTCTACCACCGCCTCGCGCTCACCGAAGCGGAGGCGATGATCGGTGCGGGGGTCATCGCCGGCGGGATGATCCCGAAACTCGAAGGATGCATGAAAGCGGTCAGGAACGGTGTCGCGAGCGCCCACGTCGTGAACGGCAACCGGGAGCACAACCTGCTCCTCGAGCTCTTCACCGACCAGGGCGTCGGGACGATGCTCACCCTGTAACTCTTTTTTTCCTCTCACGGCAGGTTGCCGTCCCCGCTGCACTCCCGCTGCCGCTCCTCGTTCATCTCGACCAGGATCTCAAAGATCCGACGTACTGCGACCGGGTCGATCCGGCTCTCGACGGCGTAGGTGAAGACCCGGTCGAGGACTGTCTTCCGTTGCGCCGGATCATGGATGGAAAGACCCGTCTCCTGCTTGATCCTCGCGACCTGCGTTGCGAGTTTCTGCCGTTCCGCAACCAGATCGATGATTCTCTCGTCGATCTCGCGGATCTCGTTCCTGACGGCATCTAGAGTCATACTACATGATTGACCGCGACCGGGGAATAAACCTGACGGGTCGTGCCCGGCGAGGCGAAGGATATTATCGTGCCGGGACAAACCTGGTACTGAATATGCTCGAACGAATACCGCTGCGCGAACGCCGGGATCTCCTGATCGCGTGGCTTGCCATCTCGGTCGCCTTCACCCTGATCTTCGTCAGGGGCATGGTCTCCCTTGACGTTCTCGTCTTCTACTTCGCGATGTCGCTCGTCACGGTGGGCGTCGCCTTCGTCCTGCACGAGCTGGCGCATAAGTTCGCCGCGATGCGCTACGGTTACTGGGCCGAGTTCCAGAAGGACAACCAGATGCTCCTCGTCGCCGTGGTGATGGCGGCGCTCGTCGGGGTCGTCTTTGCGGCGCCGGGAGCGACCTACGTCTACGGAAACGCGACACGGACGGAGAACGGACGGATATCGGCGGCGGGCCCGATCACGAACCTCCTCCTCTGCATACCGTTTGCGGCGCTGATGCTCTTCGGTGGCGGCGGGCTCCTCGCTCTCGTGGGCCTCGTCGGGCTCCGGATCAACGCGATGATCGCGACCTTCAACATGCTCCCGATCAGCGTGCTCGACGGACGCAAGATTCTCGCCTGGAACCCGGCTGTCTTTGCCGTGCTCATGGCCGCCTCCGCCGGGCTCCTCTTCTGGTCGCTCCTCCTCTGAGGAACAGCCCTTTTTTTCAGGCTTTCTTCAGGGTGAACCGGAACGCCGCGCCGCACTCCGGACGGCCCGGTACCCGGTCATCGACCCGGATACGGCCGCCGTAACGCGTAACAAGCATCCGGGTGATGTAGAGCCCGAGGCCCTGGCCGCTTTTGCGCTGTCTGCTCTGCCCGAACCGCATGAATATGGCTTCTTTCATCACGTCGGGGACCCCTGGCCCCGTGTCCTCGACCGAGACCCGGACTTCGCCGTCGCACTCTTCAACCCCGATGGTGATCTCGACCTCCGGCCCCCCGAACTTGATGCTGTTACCGATGAGGTTTGTGAAGACTTCGGGAAGGAGCGCGTCGGCCATGACTGCGAGGTTTGTGCCCTCGTAGCGGATCCGGCTCCCGGAGAAGATCGCGATCTCGTCCCGGATCACCCGATCAAGGTCTACCGGAACGAGCACGGTCGATTCCTTGTGGATCCGGCGGATGGTCGAGACGTTCCGCAGGATCTCGATGCTTTTGCGGATACTGCTCTGGAGTTTCTGTGCGTAGCCTCTTCCCTCCCCCTCGAGCATATCGACGAGGAGGTCGGTGTAGAGGCCCGAGACGTTCTCGGCGTTCCTGATGTCGTGGCTGAGGATGTCCAGGTAGAGGTTCGCCTCCCGTTCGGCCATCTCCAGCTGCTGGATCAGTATGGTGCGCTCGACGGAATTACCGATCTCCCTCCCGATGGCCGTAAGAAGAGACCGGTCGGCGTCGGTGAACTGGTTGCCGCTCTTTGCAACCACGTTCAGGGCCCCGATTATCCTGCCGTGCGCTATAATCGGGATGCTGGCGTAGGGGTGCGGTATATCGCCGCCTTCCCTCTGGTAGCGGAGATCCGGAGACTCGTCGAAGAAGAGCGGCTCTCCCACTACCAGTGCCGTTGCGTAGGGCTCCGCGGCGATATCCGGGATGCACGGGTATGCGGGGAACCCCTCCGGGAGGCCCTGTACGCAGACGAGCCGTGCGCTCTGCCCCCCCGGCTCGATCAGGTAGATGCCGCCGCCGGCGAGATCGAGGAGGGCGAGGACTGCCGCGAGCACCCTCTCCAGCGCCTCCTCGATGTCCGTTGCGGACGCCGATACGCCGATGATCCGGTTTAAGACCGAGAGCTCGCGATTATGGGCCTGGATCTCGGCTTCGGCCTCTTTCTGGCTGGTGATGTCGGTGAACGAAGCCGTGATACAGAGGGGAACCCCATCGCCGTCCCGGACCAGAATCCCGGAGAACATGGCGTAAAACACCGTGCCGTCCCGCCTTCTGCCGATCCGCTCGCCGGTATACCTGCCGGTGCGGGCAACTTTCTCAAACGTGTTCCGGGCCTCCTCCTCGTTCTGCCAGAGTTCCGTGACCGGCTTCCCGATCGCCTCGGCGGGGGAGCCGTAGCCCCACATGGTGAGAAACGCCTGGTTGACGTAGGTCAGGCGGCCGTCGAGGTCGGCGACGGTGAACGCGCTCGGCGACGACGCTATCGCCATATCCCTGATCCGGAGTTCCTGCTCGGCCAGCTTGCGTTCGGTGATGTCGATCCCCGAACCCATGGTGCAGATCCGCCTGCCCGCTTCATCGGTGACGACGGAGAGGACGAGTTGCATGGGGAAGGTCGAGCCGTCTTTTCGTCGCGATTTCACCTCGCCCGACCAGGCGCCGTTCCGGACGAGTTCCTCTCGGATCTGGCCCATCTCCCCCGGGTCCCCCCAGAGCACCGAGACGTTCTGCCCGACGATCTCCTCCTCCTCCCACCCGTGTATGGCGAGAGAGGCGCGGTTGGCGTAGATGATCTTCCCGTCGTGGTCGGAAAGCGAGATGCCTTCGAGCGCCGAGGCTATCGCCATATCCTTGATCCAGAGTTCGAGTTCGGCCTGCCGCTGCCGGGTCACGTCGCGGAGGAAGTAGAGCGTTCCGGTAACCCGTCCGGAATCGTCGTGTAAGGTGCTGAGCGTCTCGTCGACGGATATGACCTCGCCGCTCCTCTTGTAGTGGCTGACGACGCCGCGCCAGGTTCCTGACGATCCGAGAGCGTTTTTCGCCGCCTCTTCGTCTTCCGGACGGAGCCACTCGACGGTGAAGAGTTCCGAGGCGTGCCGGCCGAGCGCCTCACCGAGAGGGAGACCGTAAAGGCGCTCTGCTGCCGGGTTCATGTAGGTGATCCGTCCATCCGTGTCGGCCGCTATCACGGCGTCCTCCACCTGCGAGAGCACCTGGGACTGGAACCGGAGTTGCTCTTCCGCCCGTTTCCGTTCGGTGACATCGCGGCTGATCCCGAGCAGGTTCCGGACGGTGCCGTCGCTTCCCGGCATCGGGATGAGGCGCGTCTCGAGCCAGAAACCGCCGTCGTCTCCGCCGGGTATCAGGGTCTCCTCGGTGAAGATCTCCCCGGGCGATTCCGTTGCAGCCCGGATCATCGTAGTCCATCGATCCGCAACGGGAGGTGGAAACAGTTCCCCGATGTTCTTTCCCTGCAGGCTCTCCGGGTCTGCGCCGACCAGGCGGCCCCCGGCACTGTTCACGTAGAGGACGTTCCCTTCTATGCTGATGAGGAAGATGACGTCCGGCGCCAGTTCCGCCAGCGTCCGGTGGCGCTCCTCGCTCTCCCGGAGCGCCCGGGCCATGCGTGTCTCCTCGCTGATATCGACGGCGGTGGCCATGATGCAGATCGGGGTTCCGGAATCATCCTTGAGGAGCGTCGCGGTCACGTGGGCAACAAACTCCGTTCCGTCGGCCTTCTTGCCGGTCAGTTCTCCGGTAGCCCTCCCCCGTTCCGCGAACGTCGCAAGCACCCGCTCGACCTTGGCCGGTTCCACCCAGAATTCCGTGAGATGCCGGCCGATAACCTCCCCCGGGTCGGTCAGCCCGCCCAGTGCGAGCAGTGATGGGTTGACGTGCGTGATGTAGCCGTCGAGGTCCGCGATGGCGATCGCGGCAAACGACGACTCAAGCGAGATCTTCCCGATCAGGAGTTCTCGCTCCGTGCGTTTCCGTTCCGTGATATCGGTATGCGTCCCCGCGATCCGGAGCGGCATCCCGTGGTTGTCGCGTTCGACCACCTGGAGCCGGTCGAGCACGTAGACCCACTCTCCCGATGCGGACTTCATCCGGAACTCCATCTCGCAGCGGTCGCGAACTCCTGCGGCCATCCCGGTGAGGGTCGCCTCGACGCGATCGCGGTCCTCCGGGTGGACGAGCGCGAGGATGGCGGGGAGCGTGGGCGCGAACGCCCCGGGTTCATAGCCGAGCATCGTGAAGGTCCGCGGGCTGTAGTAGATCGTGCCGGCGCCGACGTCCCAGTCGACCAGTCCGTCCTCTGCCGCCGAGAGCGCCAGGTTCAGCCGTTTTTCGCTCTCCTGCAGCGCTCGCTCCGCGCGGTTCCGCTCGGTCACGTCGAGGAGCGACATCACCGAGCGGGCCGTCCCCGGGATCAGGCCGATGGTGGCCTCGACGGCGTGAAGGGTGCCGGAACGGTCGATGAACGTGAAGGAGTAGTTCTTCGGCGCGGCTGCAGGATCCCTCCGGCGGAGGTTGTGGTACTCCATGATCTGCCGGCATTCTTCCCCCGGGGCGATGAAATCGGCCAAACGCTTTACTCCGGTGACATCCTGCCGCGGATACCCGGAGAGCCGCTCGAACTCGGTGTTCGCCACTGAGATAGTGCCGTCGCCTTCGATGAGGATCGTCGCCGTCCCGGTGTACTCGACGATTGCCTCGTAATCCCCGGTGTCAGGGGCTTCCCGGAGCCGGAGCACCCAGTTCTTCCCGGACGGCGTTCTCCACCCCGAGCAGCGGTATCCCCGTTCTCCACCGTCCGGGCCCCTGAACCGGCACTCGAACTCCAGCGTCCCGTTTCCGGGTGCTGCAAGAATTTTATCGGCAAGATCGCTCACCGCCCCCGCCTGCCCGGGTTCGGTCTCATGCACGCCGAGCATCCGGCGGGAGGCCGTATTCACCCAGATTATGCGGGCATCCTCATCAAGCACCAGGACCGCGTCTTCCATACCTTCGAGTACCCGGTAGTCCGGCTGCGCGCCGTGCAGACGCTCCGGAGGGTCGACGGGGGCCACGCTCGGTTTCTCCTGCTGCCCCAAGATGCATCTTGCGGGCTGGTATTGAATATGAAGATTGTCAAAACGTATTAATCTGTTCCGGTTGCTGGATAGGGGGAAAAAATATTAATCCGTGCGGCCGTGGCGGAGCGGGGTATCGTGCCCGGGGCCGGTGCAATGGAAACATTCTTTGCCCGGCCGCCGCACGAGGAAAACAGGAGTCAGGTTTTCACATCTTCCGGATCCTGCAGGCCGGAAAGGCGGGCGACTACGTCACGCCCTTTCTCCCGCGCCTCCGTGAGCGCTGTAGGGTGCCCCGCGATCCCGCCGTAGCGGTCGAGATCGTTTGCGATGACGTTGTCCCAGTACTCGAACCCGGTGGTGTTGAAGAAGGCGGTGATTGCCGGGAACGCCGCGTCGAAGACGTTTTCCCACCCGAGCCCCGCGGTCGAGACGAATATCCCCTTGTGGCGGCGGATATGCTCGGCCGTGTAGTAGAGGTTCTTTTTGATGAACTTGCGCGCCCAGAGGTACTGGGCGCGGTCGATCAGTCCCTTCGCCTCCGCCGTGATCCCCATCGAATAGATGGGGGAAGCAAGGACAATGACGTCGGCATCGCCGATCTTCTCAAAGACCTCCGTGAGATCGTCTTTGAGGACGCAGACCCCCGTTTTATGGCAGGCGTTGCACCCCTGGCACGAGGCGTATTCGAGCGGCCGCAGAACGATCTTCTCGACATCCGCCCCCGCCTCGCGGGCGCCCTCAAGCACGGCGTCGAGCAGCGTCTCGGTGTTCCCGTGCCGCCGTGGGCTGCCGGAGATGCCGAGGACGTTTACGGTCATGCCGCCCCGACCTCCCGCAGGTGCGCAACAACCTCCCGTGCCAGGCTCTCCGCGTCGTCCTTCGCCGTGGGGTGACGGGCGATCGCGCCCTTCTCGTCGACCCCGTTCACCATCAGGTACCGGAGATCTTTGTTTCCGATGTCTACGACGTGGAAGAAGCATTTCACCGACGGGATCGCCGCATCGAAGACGTAATCCCAGTTCTGCCCGGCGGTCGAGAGGAAGATGCCCATCCTTTTTCCTTTCCGCTCCGGCGGGACGACCGGGAGGTGGAGGACGTACTTCCGGGAGCGGAAGACCTGCGCCCGGTCGACCAGCACCTTCGCCTGCGCGGCAAGCCCCATGCAGTAGATAGGGGACGCGAGGACAATGCAGTCGGCCGCGATGATCCGGTCGTGGACGTAGTCCATGTAGTCCCGCTGGACGCACCGGTTGAGCGTCTCACAGATGTTGCACCCGCGGCAGGGCCTGATGTCGGCCTCGGCGACGACGATCTTCTCGACCGCGGCCCCTTCGGCCTCCATCGCCGCGAGCACCCAGTCGAGGAGGGTCTCGGAGTTGCCGTGGCGGCGGGGCGAAGCCGCAAACGCGAGGACGTCTATGGTCATATATGATGTGTTGTCCCGGCGAAGGCAAAAAACGTGCCGGGATTTTTCACTGCATCTTCTCCTGCGACAGCCCGATCGCGAGCGTGTAGCAGAGGCCGATCATCACGAGCATGAACGGGAACGCCGCGGTGATCGCCATCACCTGGAGAGCGTCAAGCCCCCCGGTGAGGAGGAGGACGATCGCGACGGCGGAGAGGGAGAGGCCCCAGACGACCTTCTTGTAGTTCGGGACGACCAGGCCCCCGCCCGATGTGAGCGAGCCGAGGACGACCGTCGCGGAGTCCGCCGATGTGACGAAAAAGACGATCAGGAGAAGTATCGCGGCGAGCGAGAGGAGTCCTGTGAGGGGGTAATGTTCGAGGAACGCGAAGAGGGCGAGCGAGACGTCCTCTCCCGCGACGGCGGCGATGCCCGCTCCCTCTTCGAGTTCGAGGTGCAGCGCCGATCCCCCGAAGATCGTGAACCAGACAAAGGTAAAGAGGGTAGGAACCGTGAGGACGGTCAGGACGAACTCCCGGATCGTCCGGCCCCGTGATATCCGGGCGATGAAGAGCCCCACGAACGGCGACCACGAGATCCACCATGCCCAGTAAAAGACCGTCCAGTCCCTGCTCCACTCGAACCCCGCGAACGGGTAGGACTGGAGGCTCAGGTCGATGATGTTGTTGATGTAGCCGCCGAGGGTGGAGGCGAAGACGTTGAGGACGTAAGGCGGCGATCCGAGGGCGAGGACGAGGAAGAGAAGCACCGTCGCCAGGACGATGTTGAATTTCGAGAGGACCTGGACGCCTTTCTCCACCCCGAGGATCGCGGATGCCATGAAGAGCGCCGTCGCGATGAGGATGATCCCGATGGTGACGGATATCGCGGACGAGAGCCCGTAGAGATGGGTGAGCCCGCTGTGGATCTGGAGGGCGCCGAACCCGAGCGACGTCGCGGTCCCGAAGACCGTCGCGAAGACCGCGAGCACATCCACCATCTTCCCGGCGGCCCCGTATATCCGCTCGCCGAGAACCGGGTAGAAACAGGAGCTGATCAGGGCGGGCATCCCGCGCCGGAACGAGAAATACGCAATAGAAAGGCTGACGATGGTGTAGATCGCCCACGGGTGAATCCCCCAGTGGAAGAACGCGTAGCGCATGGCGAACGCGGCGGCGTCGGGGGATGCGGCGTCGATGAAGGGGGGCGGCTGGAGGAAGTGGACGAGCGGTTCGGAGACTCCCCAGAAGAGGAGCCCGATCCCCATCCCGGCGGCAAAGAGCATCGCGATCCAGCCGAAGAATCCGTATTGCGGCCGTTCTGCGTCATAGCCGAGTTTGATCGTCCCGTAGCGCGAGAGCGCGAGTGCGAGCGCGAAGACGAGGAAGAAGAAGACCGAGATGAGGTAGAGCCAGCTGAAGTTGTCGAGGATCGCGGCGTGGACCGCGGACGAGCCCGAATCAAGGAGGTCGGGCCTCGTGACCCCGAACCCGATGAAGAAGAGGATGATCCCGGCGGAGAGGAGGAAGACCCCCTCCCTCCGGAGATACTCACGAAGCATTGCGTCTCCCCGGTTGTGGCACGAGGAATATCGAAGCCCTCGACCCGGTCACGATCCGCTCCGCCGTGTACCCCATCGGGGCGGAGAGAAACGCCGCGCTCTTCCTCCCGAGGACGACGACGTCGGCCTCGATCTGGTCGGAGACATACAGCACCTGCGCGGCGGGGTCTCCGATCTGCTGCTCGACGGTGACGCGCCCGAAGTACGGGCGGAGTTCTTCCGCCACCGTGCCGAGTTCTCTCTCGACGGCCTCCCGCCGAACCCGCTCCGCCAGCGGATCGGCCATCCTCCCCCTGACGTGGAGGACGTGGCACCAGGCTCCCGCGAACTCCATCACGTAGGGGAGCGTGCGAACGGACGCCTCGCCGAGGTCGGTCGCGTAGAGGACGTTGAGGTCACTATGGCCGGGGTCCGCCCCGTCGTCGGGCAGGCGGGGCCGGACTTTGTGGACGAATACGGGAACGTCGGCAAGCCGGAGGAGATCCCGCGAGACGCTCCCGAGAAGCATCGTCTCGATGTGCCACCGCCGTTTCGCCTTCATGTAGATGCCGTCGGCACCCTCGAGGAGGGCCGTCTCCGCGATTGCCGAGGCAATATGGCCCTCTCCGGTCTTTACCTCCACGACGAGCCCCGTCTCTTCGAGCGCCTCCGATAGAAGCGTGAGCCACGAGAGGTCGGCTCCCCGGAAGAACGAACCGGGCTCGTTCACGTGGTAGAGGCAGACCGAGTTCGCCCCGAGGGTTTTGAGGATCTTTCCGGCCTTCCTCACCTCTTCGGGCCTCTCTCCGTAGGCGACCGGAATCAGCGTTTTCTCAAACATCCCCTGGACACCTCAAGAACACCGGATCGTCGCCCGGCAAATCCTGAATACCGGTAATATCGGGGTTTCGGCATCATTAATGCACCGAAGTCGATCCCGGGCCTCTCCGATGGCGGTGGCTCCCGGCTCTCTTGTGTCTCGCCGCACCGGCGGATCTGCTGTGATTGTTGGCCGGTCAGGAAAAAAGGGGGTTTTCAGAGTTCCTTGAAGCAGAGGTACCAGTCTTTGCACTCGTAGCCTTCCTTCATCCGCTTCTCGATCTCTTCGGGGGTCTTCGGCGCCGGGACGATCACCTTCGCGCCGGGCTCCCAGTTCGCCGGCGTCGCGACACCGTGCTTATCGGAGGTCTGGAGGGCTTTCGTGAGCCGGAGGATCTCGGGCATGGAGCGGCCGTTGGACATCGGGTAGTAGAGCATGGCCCGCATGACCCCTTTGTCGTCGATGAAGAAGACCGTCCTGATCGTGGAGGTGGTGCTCTGCCCGGGGTGGAGCATCCCGTAGCGTTTGGCGACCTTCATGTCGAGGTCGGCGATGATGGGGAACGGGATCTCGACGCCCATCTTCTCTTTGATGTTCCTGACCCAGGCAAGGTGCGAGTGGACGCTGTCGATCGAGAGGCCCACGAGCTGGACGTCCAGTTCCTTGAGTTCGTCGGCGATGCCGGCGAAGGCCATGAACTCCGTGGTGCAGACCGGCGTGAAGTCGGCCGGGTGGGAGAAGAGGATGACCCACTTTCCTTTCAGATCGGAGAGTTTCAGCGGCCCGTGGGTGGTCACCGCGTCGAATTCCGGTGCTTTCTCGCCGATAACCGGCATCTGCAGCACTTCTTCAGGTTCCATGATTCACTTCCTCGGGCGGTCGCCCAGGTACTCCTCGAGGGCGGTCTTGCCGTGGACGTAGGCCGGCATCCCCGCGAGCAGGAACGCGACCCGGAGCCCTTCCTCGATCTCTTCCTTCGATACACCGATGCTCCCGGCACCGGCCATCTGCGCCCGAACGGCGTGCCCGTCCCGGAGAGCAGCCGCAATCGCTATCGCGATGACTTTCTTCGTCTGCTTCGAGAGGGCGCCGTCGGCCCAGATCATCTGGTCGAGCCCCATTACTTTCCCGTAGAGGTCGGGGTCGGTCTCTTTGAGTTCCTTGAAGATCACGGGAATCTTCCCGATCTTCTCTTCGAGTTTCTTCTCTTCCATTCGGATCACTCCTCAAGCACCATCGGTTCGCCGCAGCAGACCAGTTCGCCGCCGCCGGCTTCCAGCACCTGGACAACGTTTCCGCAGATCTCGCAGTGGTAGACCTGCCCTTTTGCCGATACGTTCACCATCTCTCTCACCTCTGCGACTATTCGGTTTTCTTTCTCTTGGGCGGATTCAGGACGTCTTCGGGCGTCTTGATGTCCGGCCTGATATGCGTCATCGGGAGGCAGTTGTACATCTCGCAGGCGCAGGTCGGGCATTTGACGAGATCCTCGTCGGTGCTGTCAATCCGGACCTCCCGTCCACAGTCGATGCAGATGAACCGGCCGGGGCCCGGCTTCTCTCCAGCTTTCGCCGTCTTGTTGGTCTCTGGTTCGGCCATAGAAATTCACCAGAGCGGTAATTGCCCCACAAGATATTTAGCAGTTCCCCTCTCGTCCCCGGGTATCCGCATCCTTTTAATAGGGTCGTGCGCAACCCAGCACCATGCAAAAGAAGGTTGTTGCGCTGCTCGGGAGCCCCGTTCTCGACGGGAACACCGCCCGTCTCCTCGACGAGGCCATCAGGGGTGCAGAGGAGGCCGGGTGCGAGGTCGAGAAGTTCGAGGTCGCGCACATGGACGTTCTGCCCTGCATGGAGTTCTTCCAGTGCATGGAAAGCGAGACCTGTCTTATCCAGGACGAGATGGAGGGGATCTTTCAGAAGTTCCGGGAGCTGGACGGCCTGATCATCGCCACCCCGGTGATGACGATGGGCGTTCCCGGAAGGCTCAAATCCTTCATCGATCGGTTCCAGGTCTTTTATATGGCGAAATACCACCGGGGGCGGTCGTTCATCTCTCCCGAGCGGCGGGAGAAACGAAAGATGCTCTTCATATCGATCGCGGGGATGAACATCCCGAACGTCTTTCTCGGCGTGAAGATGACCGCCCGGGCGTTCGGCGAGATCATCGACTGCCCCTACTGGGACGAGGTGCTCCGAAACGACATGGACACCGTCCGGGACATCCGGACACGGCCCGAGGTGATGGAGGCGGCCTACCGGAAGGGCTACGAACTCGGGCAGCTTCTAGGCTGAGTCGTCGGGCTCGATATGGACGACGACCTCGGCGAGCCCCGGCACCGTCTCTTTGAGCCGGCGTTCCACCTCGTCGGAGATCTCGTGCGCCCGGGAGACCGGGAGGGCCGGGTCGACGGTGATGTGGATGTCGGCGAGGATCTCGTCCGGTTTTCCCCGGCACCGGAAGTCGTGGTAGCCGGCCACTCCCGGAGTATCCATCACCACCGCTTCGATGAGCGCCGGGTCACAGGGGAGGTCCATCGTGTCGGCGAGCACCCGGGCGGCGTCGTAGAGAACCCCGATCCCCATCCTCGCGATGAGAAGGCCGATGGCGAACGCGATGACCGGGTCGGCCTGCGGGAACCCGAGCCCGACGGCGAGAAACCCGGCGAGGACAGCTAACGAGACAAAGACGTCGCTCTTCGTGTGCTGGGAGTCGGCGACCAGGATCTGGCTCCGGTATTCCTCGCCCTTCCGGCGCTCGTAGGTTGAAACGGCGAGGTTGATGATGACCGTCCCGACCATGACCGCGACGGTGACCGCGGTGATCTCGGGGGCGACGGCTTCGACGAGCCGCTGGTAGCCCTCGTAGAGGATCCCGCCGGCGGTCAGGAGGAGCATCGCCCCGATCACCAGGGTGCCGAGCGTCTCAATCTTGCCGTGGCCGTAGGGGTGTTCGGGATCGGGAGGTTTCGCGGCGAAGTAAAGGGCGACTATCCCGATGACGTTTGAGAGAGAGTCAAACCCCGAATGGAACGCGTCCGCTACCATACTCACCGATCCGGCGAGAAAGCCGAAGACCGCTTTTGCAAGTGCGACGACGAGGTTCAGGGCGAGGACGATGAGGAAGATCCGCCGCACCCGTTTGCCCTGCATCCGCCGGGGGTAGGTGCTCCGGCGGCATAGGGTTTCCGGAGACAAGGTGAAAAGTTTAATACGAGCGTCCTGCAATGATCCATCCATGCCGACAGATGAGAACGCTCAGAATGCGTACGCCGGGGAGTCCCAGGCGAACAGAAAGTACTCGGTCTTTGCAGAGAAGGCAGCCGCCGAGGGGTATCCCGCGGTGGCAAAACTCTTCCGTGCGGCAAGCGAAGCGGAAGCCGTCCACGCGAAACGTCTCCTCTTCATCCTGAACGCCGTCGGGGGCACCGAGGAGAACCTGAAAAACGCGATGGAGGGCGAGAACTACGAGTTCATGGAGATGTATCCCCCGTTCGTCGCCGAGGCGAAAGAGGAGCGCAAAAACGAGGCTGCGATCGTCTTCACCCACGCGATGAAGGCGGAAGAGGTGCACGCAAACCTCTACCTTCAGGCGCTCGAGGCCGTCCGGGAAGGAAAAGATCTCGACGCGGAGAAGGTCTTCCTCTGCCCGGTCTGCGGCAACGTTGAACTTGGGGAGCCGCCGGAGAAGTGCCCGATATGCGGGGTTCCGGCAAGAATGTTCCGCGAAATTCAATAATCTCTTTTTTTCAGTCTTGCGCCGCCGTGGCCGGTATCTTTCACCGCACCCCGCTATGTTAAATACTCTTCCCGAGATATTCCCCTTCATGGCAGGCGTTAAGGTCTACACGACGGAGAACTGCCCCTATTGCCGGATGGTCCAGGCGTTCCTCCGGAAGCACGATGTCGAATTCGAGCTGGTCGACGTCGGGAAGGACCGCGAGGCGGCCCGGGAGATGATCGAGATCTCGGGGCAGCGGGGTGTGCCGGTTACGGTCGTTGGCGGCGATGTTGTCGTCGGGTTCGATGCAAAGAGGCTCCGTGAGCTCTTCGGGACGCCGCCGGAGGAGGTCGTCTACGACGCGGTCATTGTGGGCGCCGGTCCGGCAGGGCTGACGGCAGCGGTCTATTGCGCCCGCAAACTCATGAAGACCGTCATCTTAGCGGAGAACATCGGCGGCCAGGCGGCCTGGAGCTGGGCTATCGAGAACTACATGGGGTTCTCGACGATCTCGGGCGAAGAACTGGTCCGGAAGTTCGAGGAGCAGGTCCGGGGGTTCGATGTCCGTCTTGAACTCGAGAGTGTCGGGGAGGTTCGCAAAGAGGGCGAGACGCTCCTCGTCCGGACGGTCTCGGGAACCATCTACCGTACCCGGACACTTATCCTCGCCCCGGGCAAGGAACCCCGGAGACTTGGGCTTCCGGGTGAGGAGCAGCTGATGGGGAAGGGCGTCTCGATCTGCGCCATCTGCGACGCTCCGCTCTACCGCGACAAACCGGTAGCCGTCGTCGGCGGCGGAAATGCGGCCCTCCAGACCGCGATCGAGATGACAGAGTTCGCGAGTTCGGTGACCCTGATCGCCCGGAGGGATCTCCGGTGCGACGAGGTCTACGTCGACCGGGCAAAGGAGGCGGGGGTGCAGACCTTCTCCCACCACGAGGTGACGGCGCTCCACGGGGACGCGGGCCTGACCGGGATCACGGTCCGCGACCGCGAGACCGGGGAGGAGACAGATCTCGACGTGGAAGGGCTCTTCCTCGCGATAGGGCTTGCGCCGAACACCGGGTTCCTCAAGGGTCTCGTGGCGCTGAACGAGGAGGACGAGATCCTCATCGACGAGAACGGGCATACGAGCGTTCCCGGGGTCTTCGCGGCCGGGGACGCGACCTGCGTCAAGGCCAAGCAGATCATCGTTGCCGCCGGTGACGGGGCGAAGGCGGCGCTTGAGGCGCACGAGTATTTCGAAGGCGAGCCGGAAGAAGAGCAGATCGTCTGCACGTGAAGGGCTACACCCGGGTGCCTTCGGCCAGTGCCTGGAGGACGAACGGGTTCTCCTCCCGGATCAGGTCGGCGAACTCCTCGTCGGTGTAGCAGAGCGGTTCGACCGGGAGGTCGGTGAGGCCGATGATGAAGGCCGCACGTTTGTGGGGACGCTCGGGGAAGTCGCCGACGACGATCAGGTCGACGTCGCTCTCCTCGTGGAAGTCCCCGCGTGAGAACGACCCGTAGAGGATGATGGCGCTGACACGCCGGCGCGCCCGGATTTCGCGGGCGAGAACCCGGACCTGCTCCATCACCCGGCGAGCGCTTCTCTCGCGGCACTGCAGATCGAATCCGCATGCTCGATGCATTCTTCGGCATCCTCCTGGTCGTAGTACTCCGATGGTGTCAGGTTCCCCACGATGCTGTCCGGATATCGGGTCGTTATATAAGCGGCGTCAAGTGCCTTGGCCTCACTCTTCAGCGCCAGGAACGAGGGCTCGTACTCGCCGATCTCCCTGATCAGTTCGTAGACAGAATGCGTCAGGATCCTCCGGTATCCCCGGGCATAGAGCAGGGCCTTCAGGGTTTTCTCTGCACTCTGCTGTGCCTGGAAGCATGCCCATTCAAAATCGCCGGACCGGCAGCTGTTCCTCGCGCTGACGAGATCCCTCTCCCCCTGGCGCAGCCACCGCCCTGCTTCACGCATGTTTGCATCCATGGTCTCGGCCTGATGATCATCAAACTCTTGTCGCTCCCGGGATATAAGTGCGCCGCGGTGTTCCCCCGGCGGCACAAGGTCTTTATCCGTCGCCGCCGATCTCTCTCCGACGAGACCCCGGAACCTCTCCCCGGAAGAGAAACAGGGCCTCCGTGCCCTCCTCGCCGCTCGACTGGGGGAGAGGAAGGAGATCCTCTTCGCGTACGTGTATGGCTCCTTTGTGCAGGGTCCCTTCCGCGACATCGATATCGCTGTTTTCCTCGCGGACGACAGCACCGGATCATCCGATCCGCTCCGGTACGAACTGGCGCTTGAACAGGAACTGGAGGAGGTTACCGGGGTGCCTATCGATGTACGGGTGCTCACCGCGGCGCCGCTTTCGTTCGCGTTCACGGTCCTCCGTACCGGGGAGATCCTGGTGTCCCGCGATGAGGAGGCGCGCTGCGAGTTTGTCTGCAGGATTCTCGTCGAGTATCATGATTTCTCCTATCACCGGGAGCGCTACAGGAGGGAAGCCCTTGGTCTCCTACGATGAGGAGAAGGTTACTGCGCTGTCATCGGGGCTGATGCAGGCCTGTGAGAGGCTCCGGGAACTGGGTCGACTCCCGAGGGAGGCGTTTACGGGGGACCCTCACCTTGTTGCAAGCGCGAAGTATCACCTCATCGTCGGCATCGAGGCGGCTATTGATCTCGCCAACCATGCGATCACGAAGAATCGATGGGAAATACCTGAAAATTATGCCGATACATTTCGTATTATGCAGGAGCACGGGTTCTTCGACGAGGACCTTTGAGAACGTCTGCAGATGATGGCCTGGTTCAGGAATCGGTTGATCCACATCTATTGGGATATCGACAACGGCAGGATTTACGACCTGCTCCGGGAGGATGTCGGCGACATTGAGCAGTTCCTCGCCGAGTATATCCGTGCCCTGCAGAGGGAGTAAAGGCGCCGGCACTCCGTGTCAGCAATTCGACACTGTATAATGGCAATTCCTTCGAAAATCTGCGTGAGAATGCTCTACATCAGGTGGATCTTCGATCGCTGGACACTTTCGGGACGACTTCAATGATTATTCCCACAATAATTATAGATATAATCATTATGGTGCCGCCGGGAGAGACACCCTTATCTCCCGGGAGCGACGATCCCCTGCCATGGTAAGAGCGTTGGGGGTCGTGGGTACTCTCTCCGGGGTGACGGGCCGGTGATCGAGGAGCACCTCCGGGCGGGGACGAGCGGGGCGCTCACGCGAATCACAGCCCTCATCGCCCGCACGGGGGCGACCCCGAACACCCTCACCCTGCTCGGGTTCCTCGGGATGGCGGCTGCGGGGATCCTCTGCGCTTCAGGATCGTTCTTCTTCGCCGGGCTCGTGGTCGCCGCATCCTGCGTCTTCGACGCCCTCGACGGGGCACTCGCCCGGGTGACCGGCGCTGCTTCTCCTTTTGGCGCGTTCTTCGACTCGTTCCTGGATCGCTACGCCGAGGCTGCGGTCTACGGGGGGCTCGTCGTCTACTACGCGGGGGCGGGGACGCCCTGGGGCGTCGAGGCCGCGTTCTTCGCCGCTATCGGCTCGCTGATGGTCAGCTACGCCCGGGCCCGGGCCGAGGGGCTCGGGATCGAGTGCCGGACCGGGCTCTTCGCCCGGCCGGAGCGGATCGCGGTCATCATCATCGGTCTGGTCACCGGGTTCGTTCTCCCGGCGCTTGCCATCCTCGCGGTCGCGACGAACGCCACCGCACTCCGGCGGCTTCTCTGCGTCAGGGGAGCTGCGCTCCCCCCGTCACGGCCTCCTCGGTCACCGTGATCTCCTCGTTCCCGATCCGGTAGCCTCCGACCGTCTTCACGTCGTAGGGGTTGCCGGTCGTGGAGTAGGGGACGACGAACGTCCCGTTCTCGCTCGCCTGCCGGTAGACGAACTCCCGGCCGGTGTTGGTGGCGACCGTGACCTCGATGACGCCCTCGCCCGGGATTGCGGCGCCCTCGACGTGCTCGAAGATCTTGACGCTCGTCGCGGGGTCCGGCGAGGACTCGTAGACGAGCCGGTAGTGCCTGAGCGCCGGGACGGTCCCGGCCGGGCTCGCGGTATCAATCCCGAAGACCGCGGCCTTCCCCGATCCTTTGTAGGCGTCGGCCGCCGCCTGCGCCTCGGCCGGGCTCATCTCTTTGCTCCCGGTGAGGAGCGGATACCCGGTCTCCGGGACCGACCTGGTGTCGTACTCGATGTAGAGGGCCTTCTCCGGCTCCACGAGCGTCCCGTCGAGGGCCTGCAGCCGCACCGCCATGGTCTTGTAGAAGTCCTCCCGGTAGAACGGCTCGATGCGGTAGGTGTCTCCTCCCACCGCGACAAGAAGGGGCGTTGCGTAGGGGGTGGTTCCCGTCGCCGCGTCGTGCCAGTAGGCGATGGCCGGGAAGCCTTCATCGGCCATTTTGCTGTCGATGACGACGTAGCGGGACCCGGCCGCGTCGGCTTTCTCTTCGCTCGTCGCGAGGAAGAACCCGCTGGCGCTACGGACGTTGTCCTGGAAGGGGTTGGTGACCGGGATCCGCTGGGCGATGAAGGTGATCCAGTGGCCGTAGTCCCACCAGGACATGACACCGTAGGCCTCTTCGGGCTGGGTGAAGGTGTTCTTCTCGTAGATCGCGTAGTAGTCCACGCCGGGGCCGGGGGTGTTGTCGCCCATCCACTCGAGGGCGTCACGCCAGTCGTCGGCGAGCATGGTGCGGGGAACGCCGTTCTGCGCGTAGCCGATGTTTTCCGAGGCCGATGCGCCGACGAGGGCCACGGCGAGGAGGACGGCGATCCCGACGGCGGCGACTTCTGCGGCGGGGAGGGTTTTCTTCTTCTTTTTGCTCTCGGGCTCACGGAAGAACGCAATGGTCTTAGGAAGCCCGTAGTCAAGCGCCCACGCGACGACGACCGCCGCAAGGAGGGCGAGGTTCACGGCGAGGTAGTACTCGAACCGGAGGTGCTGGATGGTCGCGAAGAGGATGATGACCGACCAGACGATTGTAAAGAGGACCTCCGGCCGGTTCTCGCGCCGGAGCCTGAGGGCGAGCACGGCGAGCCCGGCGGGGATGAGGAGGAGGCCGACGTTGAAACTCTGCCACGCGAGTCCGGGGTCCCACGGGGCCATCTCCCGGATGGCGGTGGCCGTCATGCCCCGGCCGAAGAACGCTGTAAGGCCGCTCATCATCACCTTCCCGATATCGGTGAGCGTGAGGAAGGCGACGCCGGCGACGGCGAGCGCGGCAAGGGCGCCGAGGTACTCGTTTTGCTTTCCTTTGAGCGCCAGCGATATCCCGGCGAAGAGGGCGGTCGCGGCGATCAGGAGGAGGTAGGCGTAGACGTGGGCGACGGAGTAGAGCGAGAGCGACATCCCCTCGACCATGAACCCGGATATGGGCAGGAAGATTGTGGGAAGAGCGAAGGTGACGGCGTTGACGAGGAGGAGCCCCTCCGGCCCGGTGCCGTCGAGGTGGTTCCGGACGGCCTGGATGACCGTGAAGACCCCGGCGATGAGGGCGAAGAGGATGATCGTCGGCATGACGAGGAGGCCGAGGAGGTAGGCAACCCCGGCGCCGAGGGCGAGGAGGGCGACGGGGAGGATGGTCTTTGTGTCGCGGAATGAGACCGGGTGCCGGGCGGCGTACGCGAGCGCGGCGATGTAGGCGAGGCAGAAGAGGGTGGAGAAGAGGGTCTCCGCAACGTGGTGGTCGACGAACCCGAAGATCGACCGCGCGAAGAACGAGGCCGAGACGATCGTGATGAGTCCGGCGGCGACGAGCCCGGTTTTTCTCCCTGCAATGGTCTTTCCGGTGAGGTAGACGACCGGGACGACGGCGGCCGCGAGGAGCGGGGGGACCCATGCGGCGACGTAAACGATCTCGGGCCGGGCGGCCGCCCCGGCGATGATGCAGAGGGTGGCGGTGATGAGCGGGAAGAGCGGTCCCCACGCGACTTCTTTACCCGTCGGGTAGGCAGTCATGGGGTCGAACCAGGCGTAGCCGGGGTAGTTCGCCGCAATCACCTCGACCTGGCGGAGGTTGTACCAGGCGTCGGCGCCGATGAGGCTGGTGAACGAGCCGTCGACGAGCGCGGCGTGGGGGATTGCGCGGAGGAGCACCGCCACGATCATGAAGACGAGCAGGGCGGCGGCGGTGAGGGCCGTTTTATGATCTTTTCGTGCAGCGGGAGCCATAGGTCGTAGGTTGATCTTGGGGGCGGCCGGTAATTAATGGGTACGACTTGGGGCGGGATTCGTGCTCCGTGCTCCCACATGATCCCCCTGCAGTGTGGGTGGGGATGCGGCCAGCACCCCGCCTCTCCCCCGGCCGGGACCTCACCGGCGTGAATACTCCTTGTGTGCCCTCTCGATCGTCACGATCTTCTCGATCTTGACGATGCTCTCCTGATGCTCGATGATATAAAAAACAGTGAAGGATCTGCTGATATGGAGGCGGTAGACTGCAGGGGGATGAGGATACTCAAGTTTCTCCTTGTTCCCTCCCGGAAACGGGTCCTCCGCGAGTTCCTGGATCTTTTCGACGACAATGCGCCGGGTTTTTGGGGGGAGACGCTTTAAGAGCTCCCGTGCCTTCCTCTCGATCAGAACGGTGAACACGCTCTCCTGCTCCCGGGTGCCTCAGTCGTCCTGCAGGAGGTCGTCCGGGTCGAAGGCTACGAACTCGCCGGTCTCCTCGATCTCGACGATCATCTTCCAGTCGCGATAGTCTCGCTCGCGCCGGATCATCCGGCCAAGCAGCTCATCATAGCTCTCTCCGGCTTCTTTGAGGTCGTGCAAGTCCCTCCAGGTGAGTTCTTTCACGGGAATGCGCTTGATCTGATTGCCGGCATCGCTTGTGGCGGAAGACATGCATCTCCGTGGATCGTTATGATACTTATTGGTGTGCACATTTGCCACAGTGAATAAATGTGCCATAATGGGCACCCCGACAGGGCCGGTGCCGGGGTGCCCGCTCCGTTCCTGTCGGAACATCCGTATTTCGAAACCCTTTGGGTTTCTCAAACTCCGTTCCTGTCGGAACATCGTATTTCGAAACCCTTTGGGTTTCTCAAACTCCGTTCCTGTCGGAACATCGTATTTCGAAACCCTTTGGGTTTCTCAAACTCCGTTCCTGTCGGAACATCGTATTTCGAAACCCTTTGGGTTTCTCATGCTCGCTACACCCGCACTTCGTACCTGACGGTGCTCAAGCTCCGTTTCACCGCCAGAGCAGTAATCATTATAGCCGCATATTCACAACTATCCAGGCCCGTACTCTGCTATCAATTCTTTCGACAGCGTCGAAAGAATTCTCTTACCGTATGGTGCTCGTTCTTCTTTGAGAATATCTCTGCCGATTCGATTGCCGATATGCCAGTACAGCAGGACCAGTTCGACGTTCACCGCAGTCGCAGCGCGGCCTTTTGCCGTCCGGATCAGGTCACGAAGATCTGAAAGGAGGAAGGAAATATCCTGTTCTAAAGGGTGGGTGTCACTAATCGGTTGCAACGCTGTATCATGCTGTCTGGCCTTCCGTGTCATCTGCGATCGCCCTCCCGGATATTCTCCCTGCTGATGTGTATGTTCGGGCAGAGGGAGTATTCTGGTCGTGTTCCGGGCCGCAGGTGGTTCCGGTCCGTGGCGGAGCCATCACGGATGGACATTCTATCGACAATCTTTTCTGTCTGTGACATCTATACCATAGATGCCATGAATGCCACAAAGCGCATTATTGTCAGGGAAGAGGTCTGGGCTGCCCTCTCCAGTATGCGCAAGCCGGGGATGACCTTCTCCGAACTGATAGAGGAGATGATCGAGCACGAAAAGAAGCGGCGGCTCGTTGAAGATATCAGGCGGATCCAGGAGACGGAAGAGCTCGTGGAGATCCCGTTGTGACGTTCGCCGTTCTGTTCCGGCAGTCTGCAGCGGACTTCCTGCACAGCCTCCCGGAGAAGTCGCAGCACATCATCACGGCGAAACTTGCTATTCTGCGGATCGATCCTTATCCGGGTAGCGGAGGAGACAAAGAGCGCCTGAATACGGGTGATACGGAGGTGTTCCGCCTTCATATAGGACGGACATTTACCGCGATCTATCTCATCCATACCGACAGGAACCGGGTCGAGATCACTCACCTGATGACCATTGAGCAGGCGCATAAACACTACGGCAGGCTTTAAGTAACTGGCTGATACCCATTTCTTGCTTCTCCCAACCAGTTGAGCAATCTCCCCGGCAGAGGAGGGGCGCACGCTGCAAATCTGAACGATAACTCGCATGACTTCCTGTGGCGAACTCCTTTTACGAAGAAAACAGGCAGAAGGCCCCCCACTTTAGTGGGGGGATGAATGCCGTCCATCGATAATCATATTACGCACCGTGGCGTATAAAACTATAATGCGTAAGGCATGTCGGTATCGACTCTATCCCTCAAAGTCTCAGACGACTCTGCTTGAGCAGACGCTTGAGATCTGTCGGTGGGTCTATAACGATACGCTCGCATTGCGAAAGAACGCCTGGGAGCAGGAGCAGCATACTATCTCTCTCTACGAAACCAACAAGATCCTGACACAGTGGAAGAAGCAACGATCCGATCTGAATCGGGTTCATTCTCAGGTCCTCCAGAACGTTCAGGTTCGAGTGGATCTTGCCTTCAAATCGTTTTTCAGGCGCGTAAAAGCAGGGGAGAACCCCGGATATCCTCGGTTCAAGGGGAAGGGACGATACGATAGTATCACGTACAAACAGTCCGGGTTCAAACTTGACGGGGATCGCCTCCACCTCTCGAAGATCGGAGACGTGAGGGTCGTCCTCCACCGTCCGGTTGAAGGGACGATCAAGACCCTCACGATCCGGCGGTCTTCGACTGGAAAGTGGTATGCCTGTTTCTCGGTTGAGTACGATCCCCCTCCCCTCCCACAGAAAGAGTCGGTCGTCGGGATCGATGTGGGTCTGGAGTCCTTCGCCACCTTCTCCAACGGGGAGAAGATCGAGAATCCCCGGTTCTTCCGTACCGACGAGAAAGATCTCGCCAGGGCGCAGAGGAAACTCTCGAAGGCAGAGAAGGGCACTCCTGAACGGAAGAAGGCCCGGAAGATCGTCGCACACGTCTATGAACGGATCGCCAATAGACGGCTCAATTTTGCTCACCAAACCTCCCGGAAGGTGGTGAATCGGTTTGGTACAATTGTGTTCGAGGATCTGAATATCACAAACATGCAGAAGAACCACCATCTGGCAAAAAGCATTGCAGATGTCGCCTGGAATATGTTCATCACGATCACAGAGAGCAAAGCGGAGGATGCTGGCTCACGCGTGATCCTGGTCAACCCCAGAAACACATCTCAGATATGCTCCAGATGTGGGATGATCGTCGCCAAGACGCTCTCTGATCGAGTCCATTCCTGCCCGCATTGTGGGCTGGTGATGGATCGCGACCAGAACGCGGCGATCAATATTATGAGATTGGGGCTGCAATCTCAGGGGTGATATCCCAAGATGCCCCCGACTTCAGTCGGGGGAGCAGTCACCCAGCATTCTTATTGATTCGGCAATATCCGGTAGGATTGCTTCAGAATCCACACTCAGAGTCTCCCCCACATCCAACGAAACCTCCACCTGCTGGTGAGTTGTGCACACAGGGGCAACCCCGAGCTGCCCGGTGGGAGTGTAAAAGGTCATCGCGCCATGAGGGTGCTGGATAAGGAAGCCCGGATCCCGGAGTTTCCCGAGCAATTTGCTTGCCCCGATCACATCAAGTCCGGTCAGATCGCGGCACTGCTCATTCGAGATAGACCCGTTCCGCCTGACAAAGACGAGAGCCATCGCCTCTTCATCGGATAGGTCAGCAACGCTGAAGCCACGGAGCCATTCGAGTTCTTCCTCATTCGCACCTTCGGTGCTCCTGCTCCGTTCCTTACGGAACATCGCACCCTATGGCCCGTCGCACCCTACCCCCTGGGGGGGCAGTCATGGCGATAAGCGATGGTTCGAAGAACCTGAGCTAGAGCACCGTCAGGTGCGATACCTGGTGGAAAGCCGTGCCCCTGAGTACCCCCTGATTGTGGCCATCTGGAGCAAACAGGTGGGATTTCAACAAAGCCCATTTTCCTGCATTGAGGGTAGGGAGACCTCAACCGGGATAGGCTTCCCCAACCTTTTAGTGGAGAGGTTCTTCCGGTTCAACCTCTGCTGGTGTCAATCTACCGCCGGGTGTCCTCTCAAAATCGCTGTCAAACGACACAAGCGCAAGGCTGTGCTCAAACGCTGCGGTATATTGGTATGCATCATCAAAATCGAGGCGGTACAGTTCCATGGCCCGCGCGAGGCGTCTCATCTGGGCGGGATCGAGAGCGACCACCGTCACCGAACCGTCGATGAAGAGATCTTCGATGAAACTGCAGAAGGCCGATATACACCCGAGACGGCCGAGGATTACACCAATGGAATGGAGTGAAAAATCCGTGATGAACAACCGTTCGGAAGGAACAGAGGAGAGGAATTTCTCGACTTCTCCCGAACGGCCCTGATCGAGAAGGCGCTCCAACCAGATATTTGTGTCCAGAAGGTACATTTTTCACTCTGTGCGCCACGACAGCGATTCTTTCTGCAGTTCAAGAGCGGTGTAAGTACCCCGATACCGACGAAGCGCCCCTGCCCAGGTTTGCCGGAGTGGTTTAGCCTGTTTGCGCTTCTGTTTCTGGAGGAGGTAGGCGACAAAGTCCAGTGCCTCTCTCTGGTGTTCGGGGGAGAGTTCCTTCACGAGATCTTCGATACCTGCCATGACATCCATCTCTCCGCAAGGATCTACGGACCCGGGTGCGTTCTCACCTGGAAGCGTTTCGGGCCAGATCCGGATGAACATCTATTGAGCGAGGCCGGACAAGAATGTTTTCCTCCCCGGTCTTTCTTTCTGTCTTATATCGCATCGGGTGGTAAACAGCATGCATATGCGGATAACGGAAATATCTGATACAATATGAGGTGATCCTAAAGTTATACTGATTATGGAATTCTAAATCATGGCGTTTCGTGAAATTGACGATGATCTCCGGGAGTTCGTCCAGAACCACCTCCCCCAACGAAGCCGCATATCGGGCGACCCCGGTGTGACCCGCGCAGGCCACGAAAAATCGAAGATTTTTCTAACAGGAGAACGCTGAGGCGTTCTCCATGTGTTCAACGGCATCCTGTACGTCCTGACGACCAGATTCCCTTCTCCGACTCCCGGGGGGAACCGGTCAACCCCTTCCTGGAGAAGGGGCCTATCCCGGCCCCCCTCACACCTCCCGGTGCTCGAACGTCGTTTCTTCGTACCTTCGGTGCTCACGCTCACTACGTTCGTTCCTCGAAGACCTTCGGTCTTCTCGAACTCCTGTCCCGCAACTCGCACCTTCGGTGCTCGAACTCCTGCCCCGAAAACGCTTCGCGTTTTCTCATGCTCCTGCTCGAAGCCTAACGGCTTCTCAAGCTCCGGACATTGTCCGTCGCACCGTTCCGGCAGTCGCACCCTACGGCAGTCGTTCCTCGAAGACCTTCGGCCTTCTCGAACTCCTTCCCCTTCGGGGAAGTCGTTCCTCGCACCTCGCACCTGCGGTACTCGAACTTCGTTCAATAGGAACGTCGTTCCTAGCGGTACTCGAACTCCTGCCCCGAAGACCGAAGGTCTTCTCGAACTCCTGCCCTTCGGCCAGTCGTTCCCAAAACGAATACCCTTATCCACCTCCCCCCACAACCTATCCACTGGAGGGTTGCTCCTGAAGATCGCCTACGTCTACGATGCCGTCTACCCCTGGGTGAAGGGCGGGGTCGAGAAGCGCATCCGCGAGGTCTCGGTCCGGCTCGCGGACCGGGGGCACGAGGTCCACGTCTACGGGATGCGCTGCTGGGACGGCCCGGCCGTGATCGAGCGCGACGGGGTGACCCTTCACGGCGTCTGTCCGGGTGAAGGGCTCTATATTGATGGCCGGCGGACGGTCCCGCAGGCGCTCCGGTTCGGGAAGGCGGTGCTCCGGCCGCTCCTCTCCTCCGGCGCCGACGTCGTCGACTGCCAGAACTTCCCCTACTTCTCCTGTTTTGCGACGAAGGCGGCGTCGGTGCGGCGGGGGTTCCCGCTCGTCGTCACCTGGCACGAGGTCTGGGGCGACTACTGGTACGACTACCTCGGCCGCCGGGGGGCGTTCGGGAAGGCCGTCGAGCAGCTGGCCGCCGGGCTCACCGATCACCACATCGCCGTCTCGCCCTCGACGGCCCGGGCGCTCGCGGGCCTCGGGGTCTCGGGGCCGGTCCCGGTCGTCCCGAACGGGATTGATCTCGCGCGGATTGCGGCCGTCCCCCCGGCGGCGGAGGAGTGGGACGTCATCTTCACCGGCCGGCTGATCCGGGAAAAGAACGTCGACGTCCTCCTCCGGGCGCTCGTGCGGGTTCGGGAGGAGGTTCCCGACCTTCGCGCCCTGATCGTCGGCGACGGCCCGGAGCGGCCGGCGCTCGAGCGGCTCGCGCGCGATCTCGGGCTTGACGGGGCAGTGACATTTACCGGTTTTCTCCCCGATTACGACTCGGTCGTCGCCGCGATGAAGGCATCACGGGTCTTCGTCCTCCCCTCGACCCGCGAGGGCTTCGGGATCGCGGCGCTGGAGGCGATGGCCTGCGGGATTCCGGTGGTGACGACGGATCACCCCGGGAACGCGGCGGGGGACCTGGTTGTCCCGGGGGTGAACGGGTACCGCCCGGGGCTCTCGGCGGGGGAGATCGGGGAGGGGATTGTAAAAATTCTTTGTAATTCGAATATTGATGACCGTAAATGTGTGACACTGGCAGAGACTTACGACTGGAATCGAATTGTTGAAGCGCTTGAACAGCGGTACTCCGCTATTGTATAGTAGTCTTCGACGTGAGGAATGCAGGCACTTTAAGATGAAGGCGACTGTTTTTGGGCTCCCGATCTTTTGGATGGCATGCCCGGAGTGGCGAATCCCCAAGATTTTCGGTGGGGTGTTATCATAAGGATACTTCACGTCACCAAAAAATATCCAGACGCGATTGGTGGAGACGCCCGGGTTGTGTTTAATCTGGAGCGAGAACAGCGGCGCAGGGGTCACGAAGTATTCATTCTGACATCCAACTGCACGGAGATTATGCAGAAGGAGAACGTATTCAGGTTTGGGCTTACTGACAGGGTGGCCAATCTTGATGTGGTTACATTTAGAAGGATTCTTTCACTCATAATACTCTCTATCACCGGTCTTTTCCTTCTGCACCGCCTAAAACCTGACATTATCCACTCTCACTCCCCCGATATCGGGTTCATCATCTCTCTTCAGGCAACGCTTTTTCATATCCCGGTAGTGAACACATGTCACGGTGTCACGTTTTCCGGCGAACAATTCTCCCCAATAAAAGGTCTTATTGAATCTTTTCTTCTAAAATATGGTCGATTCAAAGAGATTGTGACGGTCGATAGAGGCAGCCTGCCCTCCTTTGCCGAACATGCCATAAATGTCGTCCGATATATCCCCAACGGTGTTGATATCGAGTATTTTGCACGGAGAGGGTTTGAAAAGCCAGAATCTCCGAAGATTCGCTACCTGTTTGTGGGGCGACTGGAAGAGCAGAAGGGATTGAAGTATCTGATTCAGGCCTCGAAACAACTTTCGCTGGATCTTCAGGACTATGAACTCATTATCATCGGGGAAGGTTCTCAACGCGATGAATTGAGTCAAATGGTTTCAGAAATGAGTTTACATACCCATGTCAGGATCCTTGGCGAGGTTGACCTGGAGGAGTTAAAACGATGGTATCACTCGTGCGATGTCTTTATCCTGCCGTCTATCTGGGAGGGAATGCCGCTGACCCTCCTGGAGGCGTGGGCGGCGGGTCTTCCTGCAATTGTGACAGCCGTTGGAGATGTTCCGCATCTCTGCAACGACAGGGAGAACGCCATGATCGTTCATCCCGGAGATCCCGGGGCACTCTGTAACGCAATGCTCCTCCTTGCCAATGATACACAACTGCGGGACAAATTGGGTAGATGCGGTGCAAAAATGGTGAATGATAGTTATTCCTGGTCGAACGTGGCGGATAGTTATCTGGATCTGTACAAGTCCGTGTCCTGAACTGCGCCGTTCCATGCGAATGATAGATAACTGACGGAGTGGATGTTTGAACGTCGTCTGGTTTGATGGACAGGCTCCGGCAAAATAAGAAACACCTCAATAATTTTCTCCGGAGGGCGGCGACACATTACCGAACCAAATAGGAGTTTTCATGTGTAAGGTAGACAGATAAATTATAACTGCAGCATGAAAATTGCAATTTTCCATGATTATTTTGGGGCAATAGGCGGCGCGGAGAAGGTTACAGTGTGCATGGCGGAAGCACTTGGTGCCGACATTATAACGACCGACACCAGAGCGCTGGGTGCGCTGACGCTGCCCGGGAAATGCATTTCCCTGGGCGAAACGGTGAAACTTCCCCCGCTCAAGCAGATCTCGGCCACCATGAAGTTTTCATCCGCTGATTTTTCCGACGCGTACGACTTCTTCATCTTCAGCGGCAACTGGGCGCAATATGCCGGGAAGAAGCACCACCCAAACCTCTGGTACTGTCACTCGCCGACGAGGGCGTTTTATGACCTCTATGATGTGTATCTCTCCAGGCAGAGTTTTGTTCGGCGCCAACTCTTTCGTGCATGGGCAAACAGCCACAGGGTGTTGGATCAGCGTTCGGTGCGTTATGTTGACCGGATTGTGACCAATTCGGAGAACGTCCGGAATCGGATAAATACCTTTTATAATCGGGATGTGTCGGTCATCTACCCTCCTATCGATACCTCGGAATTTACCTGCAAGGGCTACGGCGACTTCTGGCTCTCCGTCAACCGTCTCTACCCAGAGAAACGGATTGAGTTGCAGGTCGAAGCTTTCAGGTCGATGCCGGACGAGCGCCTGGTCATCGTCGGTGGGTATTCGGAAGGAGATCACGCAGGCCCGTACGTGGACCGCGTCCGGCGCAGCCTTCCCCGGAACGTCGAGCTGCGCGGCGAGGTCTCTGAGGAGGAACTCGTAGATCTCTATGCCCGATGTAAGGGGTTCATCACCACGGCCCGGGACGAGGACTTCGGGATGACTCCGGTGGAAGCTATGGCCGCCGGGAAACCGGTCGTTGCTGTGCGGGAAGGGGGATATTGCGAGAGTGTTATTGACGGCGTCACCGGATTCCTGGTTCCGGCTGGTGTCAGTGCGATTATCCGGGCGGTGGTGGAGGTTTCCCGGGATCCTGCTAGATATGGTGAGGCCTGCCTAGCACGTGCGAGACTATTTGATCAATCTGTCTTCGAGGATCAGATCTGGAGTGTGGTGAATGATGTTTCTTGATCGTATGAAGACCCTCTACGGTTACCGGAACCTCATCTGGACCCTGGCCTGGGGGGAGTTCAAGCAGCGCTACAAAAATTCAGTCCTGGGCTACTTCTGGTCCCTCCTTGAGCCGCTCCTGATGCTCGTGGTTCTCTACGTGGTCTTCTCGAACCTGATGCGGATCCAGGTGGAGTACTACCAGCTCTTCCTGCTGCTCGGCATCATCCTCTGGAACTTCCTTTCCCGGGCAACGTCCATGGGGCTGAATGCAATCCTCGGGAAACCGGGTATGGTCCAGAAGATCTACTTCCCCCGGGAGATCCTTGTGATCTCGTCCTGCATCACGGCGCTCCTGATGAGCATCTTCGAGTCTCTGGTCTTTATTGCCTTCATGGCGGTCTTCCAGGTGCCCCTCTCGGCAAACCTCGTCTACGTGCCGCTGATCCTGGTGCTCCTCTTCCTGGTGTCGCTCGGGCTATCTCTCGCTCTCGCCGCACTGAATGTGTTCTACCGCGATGTCCAGTTCATCTGGGCGGTGATTCTCCAGGCCGGGTTCTTTGCGACCCCGATCCTCTACCCGGTCACCATCTTCCCGGAGAGTCTCCGGGATATTTTTCTCCTCAACCCCATGGCCCACATCATCATCTCTGCACGGGATACGATCATCTACTCCACCCCTGCTGCGGCCGGTTCGCTCCTCTACGCGGGAATCGTGTCTGCGATTACACTCATAATCGGGTACATTATCTTTGCCCACTACGAACCTCGTTTTGCGGAGGAGATGTGAATGAGCGTCATCGATGTCGAACATGTAGAGAAGGTCTTCCGGATTCCGCACGAGAAGCGGACGACCATCTTTGAAGCCCTGACCGGTCTTCTCAGGCCGACGGATTACGAGACCTTCCCTGCTCTGCGGGACGTGACGTTCTCGGTGGAGGAGGGGGAGATGCTCGGGATCATCGGGGAGAACGGGAGCGGGAAGAGCACGCTCTTAAAGATCCTCGCCGGGATCATGCGGCCGACGTCGGGGAAGGTCTCCGTCAACCGCCGGATGACGCCGTTCCTCGAGCTCGGTGTCGGGTTCAACCCGGACTTCACGGCGATCGAGAACATCCGGACCTACGCCACGATCATGGGCCTCTCGAAGCGGGAGATCAACGGTAAGGTCGACGAGATCCTGGCGTTTGCCGGGCTCGAGACGTTCCGGGACGCGAAACTGAAGAACTTCTCCTCCGGCATGCAGGTGCGGCTCGCCTTCTCGACCGCGATTCAGACCAACCCCGAGATCCTGTTGATGGACGAGGTGCTCGCCGTCGGCGACATGGAGTTCCAGCAGAAGTGCATGGACGTGCTGAACCGCTACCGCAACGAAGGCGTCACGATCGTCTTTGTCTCCCACGACCTCGGCTCGGTCCGGCGGTTCTGCGACCGGACACTCCTCTTGAATCACGGAGAGCAGGTGGCCCTCGGCGAGACGGACGAGGTGATCGACCGGTATATCTACGGGAGGATAGCGGAGGAGCCGGTGGAGATCGGCGACCCGGTCGAAGAAGCCCCTCCCGCCGAAGAGGCATCTTCGGGGAACGGGAGAGTGAAGATCACGGGCGTAACATTCCTCAACAAGTTCGGCGCGGAGAGCAGCCGGTTCAACGCCTTCGACCCGATGACCATCCGGATATTCTACTCGGCCCGGGAGCGGGTCGTTGACCCGGTCTTCGGGATCGCTCTCTATTCCGAGCGTGGGGAGCACCTCTACGGGACGAATACCGAGTTAAAAGACGTTTCGATCGAGTATATTACCGGCGAAGGGCATATAGATCTTCAGATAGACCGGATCCCGATGCTCGCCGGGCGGTTCCTGGTGACGGTCGCGGCCCACACCCACAGTGGGGAGCGCTATGACTGGCAGGATAAGGCGTATTCGTTCGATGTCATCCCGACAGGGAGGGATGCCGGGCTCTTTGATATTCCCTGTTTATGGCGGCGGTGAGGAAGGTAACATATGAGTGATACTCCGTTTGAGATCAAGGACGACGAGATCAACGTCGAAGAGATCATGGAAAAGATCCGGGAGAACATCCGGCGGCGGAAGGAGGCGGGGGTCTATCCGCCGGATCCTGATTCCCTCGCGCCCCCGCAGACTCCGGCCGGGGCTAACCCCGAGATCGCCCGGGACCTTGCCTACCTCTCCGGCAACTGGAACATCCAGAACAACAGTTACTTCATCAGTTCCCACCGCCCCGTCGCCGGGAAAGTCCTGGTGAAAGGCCGGGAGCTCGTTCACGGTGAGGTGCGCCGCTACGTGGATCCGGTGATCTGGAAGCAGGCCGAGTTCAACCGTGCCACCGGCCGGGTGCTCGAGGAGGTGGCCCGGGAGGTCTCCGGGATCGAGCCCCTCCGGGAGCAGATCCGGGAGGACACCACCCGGCAGATCCAGACGACCATTGGGGAGGTGCGCTCAAGGCTCAAGGAGCGGCTCCAGGAGCAGAAACACGAGATCCGGGGCGAAATATCGGAGACGGAGGAGCAGATCCGGGACGAGGTCACGGAGCTGGCCGCGCAGGTAAAAGCGGAGATCGCTGAAGAGGTCCGGGAGCAGATCCGGGCCGAGTTGACAGAGTTTGTCCCACAGCTGAAAGCCGAGATCGCGCGTGAGGTCGAGGAGCGACTCAGGGCCGAGGTTACGGCGGCGGTCACGCAGGCGAAGGCCGAAGTGATCACAGCGGCTGAGGAACGGATCCCGGGCGAGGTCACGGAGCAGGTGCAGACTGCAATCCTCGCGATGGATACCGATATCGAGAACCGGGCGTGGCTCGCGAAGGTTCTCGAGGGCAGGGCTCTCGAGGGTGCATCCGGGGCGGTTGTACATCTGAATTCTCCTTCCAGCAACACCGGAGTGAACTACTTCGCCTTTGAGGACCACTTCCGGGGCTCCCGGGAGGAGATCAAGGAGCGGCAGAGGGTGTTCGTCCACTACTTCGAGGGTTGCAGCAACGTTCTCGACATCGGCTGCGGCCGGGGGGAGTTCCTCGAACTGATGCACGATGAGGGCATCGGAGCCCGCGGCGTGGATCTCGACGAGACGATGGTGGAGTTCTGCCGCTCCCGGGGTCTTGAGGTTGAGCTGAACGACGCGGTTTCGTACCTCGAACACCTTGATGACGAAAGCCTCGACGGGATCTTCATCGATCAGGTCGTCGAGCATCTTGAGCCCGCCTACCTTGTCCGGTTGCTTGAACTCTGCCATCGGAAGATGAAGTTCGGTTACTATCTCGTCGCCGAGACGGTGAACCCGCTCTCGTTTGTCTCGTTCGCGAACTTCTACATCGATATGACCCATGTCAGGCCGGTTCACCCCGAGACGCTGAAATTCCTCTTCGGGGCTGCGGGGTTCAGGGAGATCGAGGTAGATTTCTTGTCTCCTGTATCGGAGGGAGCAAGGCTTCAAAAATTGCCTGTGGATAAAGAAATGACCGATCTGGACCGGCAACAGACTGAGATCTACAATCGAAATATCGAGATGCAGAACGAAATCCTCTTCGGGGCTCAGGATTACGCAATAACCGGGAAAAAGTGAACCGGTGCAGTCGAAATTAATGATGCAGCTTCATGCTTATAATTTGATCATATTGGTGAAAAAAAGATGAAAATTGCAGTTTGCGCAGTCCAGGTGCCTTTTGTGAAAGGGGGAGCAGAATATCATTTTGATAACCTTTATACTGAGTTACTAAAGAGGGATTACGATGTTGAGTATATTAAAATCCCTTTTAAATGGTATCCTCCAGAGGAAATAGTAAACCATGCTTTGATCTGGAGGTTGTTAGATCTTTCCGAAAGCAATGGCATGAAAATTGACGGGGTTATTGCACAAAAATTTCCTTCGTATCTTGTAAGACATCCTAATAAGGTCGTGTGGCTTCTCCACCAGCATAGGCCAGCATACGATTTAGCACATACCGAGATGGACGATTTATTGCCTTACAGGAGACTTGGGGAAATCGTCAGACAAAAAATTTATAAAATGGATAATGTTGCCCTCAGTGAAGCAAAGAAGATTTACACAAACTCTGAAAACGTAGCACGGAGGTTATGGAAATACAATAAAATTACAGGCGAGCCACTTTATCACCCTCCACCGCTCATGGGTCAATATCGGTGCGAAAGTTATAGCGATTATATTTTTTATCCCAGTAGGGTTGACGCGATAAAAAGACAGGATCTTGCGATTAAATGTCTGCAGCATTGCAATTCACATATTCGTCTCAAGATTGCAGGAACCGGTCCTCATCTCGACTATATAAGATCGCTGGCAAAGGAGTGCGGGGTTGACGATCGCGTTGACTTCTTAGGTTTTGTCTCTGAAAAGGAACTGCTTGATCTTTACGCTAACGCAGCCGCTGTTGTTTATGTTCCTATAGATGAAGATATGGGGTACGTAACGCTCGAAGCTTTTCTCTCAAAAAAGCCGGTGATAACCTGTACAGATTCGGGCGGTCCTCTGGAGTTTGTTGAAAACTCAGTGAATGGGTTTATTGCTGCCCCCTCACCCGAAAGTATTGCCGAAAAAGTCCAACAATTATTTGAAAATGGACTTTGTGAAAAAATGGGACAGAATGGGTATAGAAAAGTTTCCTCCATGAATCTCTCTTGGGATAATGTAATCAAAAAACTCTTGGAGCCAATGCAATGAGAATTGCATATTTCTCACCCGTAAGTCCTCAAAAGACTGGAATTGCTGATTATTCTGAGTGTGAGTTACCGCCGTACCTCTCCAGATACCTGGACATTGACATTTTTGTAGATTCGAATGTAAAGCCGAATAATAAATTTTTACTTGAAAATTTTGATGTTTATCCCTACACCGCATATGAAAGGATGAAGGAATCCTATGACGTTCCACTCTATCACATGGGGAACAATCAGTTCCATGATTATATCTATCGTTCTCTGATTAAAGATCCCGGAATAACCGTATTCCATGACATTTATTTACACGGCTTTTTATTGAGTACCTCTATTGGTCAAGGCAACACTGACCGCTATAGGGAAGAGTTTAGATATTGCTATGGAGAAGAGGGTTTGAATATAGCTGATCGTGCGATTAGAACAGGTGCGTATCCGGAGTTTGACTATCCCCTTGTTAGAAGAATCCTTGACCACAGTTTGGGAGTTATTTGCCACAATGATTTTAGCATACACGTTGCTCTTAAAGAGAAACCCGACGCGAGTATCACGAAAATTCACCATCCTTTGACGATTCCCCAAGAGATAAAAGATCTAGAAAGTCAGAATGCCCGGAAGATTAAGGAAAACCTTTCAATAGAGGCGAAGAAACTGATTATTGTAAGTTTTGGTTTCATATCGTCGCATAAGCGGTATCATGTCTTGCTGAGAGCGTTTAAGAAATTGTTAATCGATTTTCCTGATGCAGTTCTTCTCCTCGTTGGAAAAGATCTCATGGGAATTGATAATCTGATCACCAGTCTCGGCCTAGCAGGATCAGTTATTAAGACTGGTTTCGTTCCTTTCACAGACATCGTCAAATTCCTTGCCATTGCAGATTTTTGTGTCAATCTCCGGCACCCAACGGCAGGTGAGACCAGTGGAAGTGTTCTGAGAATCATGGCAGCTAAGAAACCTGTCATTGTCTCTGACGTGGGCTGGTTCTCAGAGATACCAGACGATTGTTGTCTGAAGGTGCCTGTTGATTCTTATGAGGAAGATCTTCTCCTTGCATACATGCAGACTCTTGCTGCGAATGCTAGAATGCGTGAGACCATCGGAGAGAACGCACTGCGATGGGTAGAGCGTGAACATAACCCCGAGAGAATAGCAGAAGAGTTTTACCGGTATATCAAGTCGGTTGTTGACGGGGATGAGATCGTGATGACACGGGTGTCGGAGGCGTTGCTGCATCTGGGTGTTGATGAACAGGATGCTGATTTGCTGAGGCACGTATCAGCATCTGTCCGAGACGTGTTATAGGGATATACTGGTTTTTAGATCCACCCTCATCAACGACCTATTACCATCGAGCGAACCGCTAGTGCCAAGTCTCTTCCATCTTCCGATAGCCCCAAAGATTTGGGTGATACCGCGTCTGGCAACTCAAAGGCAATATGTTGCATTTCTTCCACCAGTACAGCATGGGGAATAACAATTGTTTTCTCCTGGGTTCCCGCTTGATCGAACGACCATTCACCTACCTGATGCTCGTTCACGTAAACGGTCACCCGCTGCTGATCCAGTGTTCCTCCGCCGAGATATGGGGATGCTGTGATTTTCAGGGTGAGATCTGAATCTATGGTTTCTGGTTGAACTGCCAGTACAGCATTGTGACCATCTGTCCAGGTAAATCCATCTTCTGGACCAGACCACCCGGCCATCTGATATTGGTATGCAGTTCCATTTTTTCCAAATGTGATAGCAGTGCCATCTTTACATGCTGGTGATGCTTGAATTACTTCTCCGGCTCTATACATCCGATACGTCGGTTTCCATGAGTTGAGCGACCAACTATGGCCATTAATAGAATATTCGGTCATAGTAGGGAGGTATGCTTGATTCCAATTGTGATACTCTTTTGACCATATATAATGGAAAAATTTTCGTGTTCTTTTTTCCGATTCACCAATTGTTATGACCGACGTTCCAGAGAACTCAGCTGGCAGTTGCAGCTCGGATGCTATTGTTTGAGGGATATCTCCGAGTACGACCGGTGCATCTGATATAATTAGGTCTCCCCTCGAACTGAATGGTTTTACAAGCATAAGTGGCATCCCAGAGGCGACAACTTTTTCATCGATTGTGTAAAAAATATCTTTATTATTTTCAATATATGACTCTGTCTTTATACCGATTGTACCTGCAGAATTGCCATGGTCAGCAACAATGAATATCATAGATTTATCGTAAATATCATGTTTCTTCAATTGTGCAATTAATTCATCTGCTATTTTTAATGCCGCTTTCGCTTGCTCTTTGTAACCTGTACGGTTTTGGGGTAGGTCTTCGTTTTGTAACTGTGCATTAAGCGTGTAGGGATTGTGGGCTCCACGGAGGTGATAATATTTGAACACTTTCTTCTCACTCGAAGAGGTTGTATTCGATACAAGGGAGTTATAAAAGACTATGTTTTGATGAACATTCTTATTCTCACCTATTTCAACAAAAGGTATAATATAGAAATAACACTTTAGGAAGTGTGGGACATGCCGGAATAGGGTGAGTTGATGCAATTCTATTGCTCCCTCTTGTTCGTCTATAACCTTCTCTACTTTATTGCGTTGTTGAGTGCCCACATTTGAGGCGACTTCATTGGAGGGATAGATCGTCTTCATAACTAAAGGATATAGATCAACACGATAGTCATTCTCTTTAAGCACTCGCGTGATGGAATCGTTTAAAAATGCGTTTTTAATGAAATTTTGTATTGGAACAGAATTGTCATAATATTCGCCGGTTAGGATGAAGGTAACCGATGGATAAGTCCATGGATATCCTCCGACCGCATCCCTATAATAAATGAACCCGTCAAACGTCTTGCGATATTCATCATCCTCATCGATAATCTCCTGAAAAACATCCGATTGGAAAGCATCCAGCACTAAAATAATGACATTCTGCTCCTTTGAGAACTCAAACATCGTTTCGTCATCGTACCCGATAGTGTAACTTTTCCACTCCGGCTCATCGGGTGCCTGGTATATTTCGGCTGCCAACCCCCCACCCTGGACGACGAGCAAAAGAACGCTTGCAAGGGCGATGTGCTTATAGAGTGAAGGGGCCTTGAAGAGCGCAACCCCGAGAATGGCAATCCAGACTGCCGAATCGATGATCCCATTGAGGAGATAATCGTTCCAGATGATCTCTCGTCCATCGAGTACCCCATAGTCCCAGACCAGTATGTGCCCCTGAATCCAGAATAACAGCCCGAGTGCAAATACGAGGGCTACCGCCCGCTGATGTACGCTTCCTTTCAGAAAAAGCAATAGTATCGATAGGATTGCACCTGCAACCAGGGAATGAATTATAAAAACCCAGACCAGGTCTGTATACAGGTAGGGAATCTCCAGAATATTCGTGTAATACAGATACGATGGGCCAAAGAACAGCAAGGTGAGCGACAGGAGAAATGATGCAGCTACAGTGGTTCCTCGCTTTTCCGGGCCATGAAAAATCTGTCGAATTCTTTCTTTTATTGTCATGAAATCTCCTCGTAATGCACGTAATTTATTGCGAATCCCTGGCTTTAGGCATATATTCCAGTATATCGATTTACAAGAGGCATGCTGTTCACGATCATCTGGCCTTCATGAGATAGAGAACCCGCGATGAGTCCTGGATAGGCTCTTTCCTGATAATAGTAAACAGTTCCCCGAACCTCTCCTCGAACACGTCCTGCGAGTAATCCCCGAACACATCCTCGCGGTTCGCGAGCAGCTTCCGGACCTGCGAATCCTCCTTCGGCACGAACTCGATCACGAGGTAATCCGCGATCTCCGCGAAGAACCCGGCAATCCTCTCGAACGGGACGTTGTTTGAGATGGCGAGGTGGTGGATAAGGGCAAGCGCAAAGACCATGTCCACGGGCCCCCGTCCGATCAACGAATCCCGTTCTGCATTCTGCCAGCCTATTCCCGGGCTCGGGTTCGTGAGATCGAGCATGAGGGGGAGGAGATTCTGCTCGTTGTTCTTCCGGATCTCGAGTGTGTTTAGCTCCACACAGGCGGGGTCGATGTCGAATGCCACGGTGGGGATGCCGCGTTCGCTTGCCTGGCGGGAGAAGACCCCGACGTTTGCTCCGAGGTCCCAGACGGAGCGGGGACGGGCAAGGTCCAGGAACTCGCCGACAAGTTTCTTCTTGTGCTCAAGCCCGGCCTTCGAGTAGTTTGTCTCGGTGTAGTAGTCGGCCCACTCGGTTCCGGCAGGCTGCCAGGAAAGACCCTTGACGGCGTTGGAGAGACTGTCGAGCAGACCCAGCAGGGCGTTTTTAGCCAGTTTCGGGCGCTCGATGGTCTCGTGGGTATCCGCGTGCTTTGCTTGGCTCTTCGCGTGCATGTGAATGTGCATGGCAAGGCCCGGCTTGAGCCGGGTCCGCCCCGGCAGGAGAGAACTCGCCAGATCGAGGGGGACGCCGTCGATGTAGATCCTCAGCAACTGGCCGAGCCGGATGTCGCGGTGGGCCATGAGCGCGAGCGGTGCAAGGAAGTGCTGGCAGAACTGCCGGTATGCCACCCAGGGGTCCCCTTCCCGGTAGCGTTCGAACGAGAGGGTATCGATGAGGAGCGCTCTCCCCTTATGGAACTGGATATTGTAGGCGCTGGCGTCCTTGAGGGTCATCCCGTGCTCCAGCGCGATCCGCTCGATATCAAGGGTGACCTGTGCAGCTTCTTTGAGCTGGCTGAATGACCACTCGTAGGGATACGAGATAAAGGGAATCTCTTCCGGCTGGATGATGAGGTATGCGTTTTCGGTTTGTTCCGGAGGGATATCGACCTCTTTGTGGGGAATCAGGGCTTGTCTGGAGACGAGTTTCTCATACAGGCCGGACTGCATGAGGCAGTCATAGTCCTCGCGGCAGGCATCGTTGATCTGCCGGTAGAGTACACCGTCGCGCCGGAAGAGGAAGCCGCCCGGGTCTCTGAAGGAACTGGGAAGAATCCCGGGTTCACTCTTCATGGCCATCGGCGCTGGGTCTGAATCGGTCTTTGAGTTTCTGCCAGTACATTTTTAACGTAAATACCAAACCCAACCCGACCGCGACCAGCAACTGCCAGATCATGCTCCCCACACCGGGATCCAGGTATGCGGAAACCGATTGGGGAATGACGATCAGGGCAATGAGAATCAATAAAATGTGCCGTAACTGCAACATGATCACCTGATGATTAATCAATTAAAATGTTGATGTTCCGTGATATATACGGCTTACGAATCGGGTGTCAATGGATTGTGTGTGGAGCTGGGCTCGACTGATTGCGAGATCATCCCCATGTTCTCCCGAGCATGACTATGTATGCCAGGTAGATCAGTCTCAGGAATGGGTGTTCATAGCATTCGTATTGAGGAATAATTTCCTGAACGCCTCGATCCAGCTGAAGAAACGTTCGACGGCATTGCACTTCTTGTAGAGTTCCCGATAAAACCCGAACGGTCTCCCACGTTCCGGATGGTTTTTCTTGAGTACCCTAGAAGTCATCATTTCATGGCATTCCTTCGATCACCCTTGCCCACGATCGCCCCCTTCACCCCCCGCTGAGCACCCGCACAATCACCGCCACCACCCCGCCGACGATCCCGCCGGCCCCGGCGCTGATCGTGGAAACCCGTTTTTCTCGCACCTTGCGGTGCTCGAACTCCTGCTCCGCACCTTCGGTGCTCATGCTCCGGCCCTTCGGGCCATCGCACCCTGCGGCCAGTCGCTCTTCTCCAACCTTTTCCGCCCGCCACCCCTCCAGCGCCCGGAGCCGGGCCTCGAACTCCTCGTTCGAAGACCTTCGGTCTTCTCACGCTCCCGCCCTGCGGCCGGTCGCGTCCCACTCCTCCATCCGTTGCAGCGCCCGACAGATCCATTTTACGTCCCGGTTCGTCTCGTAAGACCGAGCTCCCGGGTGGTCTTTTCGTTGGTCATCCAGGCAATCCTCCCGCGGGACTATAGGAGGCCGGGGACAAAAAGGCTGACCGTAACGGCTATATTTCAGAATCTGAGCCAAATACGGGCCTTTTGATAAAGTCAGGCTAATCCCCTCTCGGGTCTACCCTATAGTTGTCTGTCATATTCCCGGGAGCATGCAGGCACGGAAGACGCTTCGCGTCTTCCTATCAGGCACACCCTCAAGAGTTGTGCCGTGAGGAGTTACCAACCATGGCAGACTTCGTTCAGACAACCGTGAACAAAACGGCGGTTCGGGACCTCGCCGTCCCGATCGCCGACGTAACGTCGTTTAACAACCTCGTCCAGGCCGTCATCGACGACAACCCGTTCGGGTGCGTCGGGTATACGGGCGCCGACGGGCAGCCGGTCGCTCCGATCGTCCGCAACCGCGAGCACTACACCGCGAAGGTGAACTTCCTCGACGGCGAGGGCAAGCGGGTCGGGAATGTCTCCCTGCAGTCCCCGACGATCGCCGCGTTCGAGGCGAACGCCGCCGAGGTTCTCGCAAACGCGGCCCTCGAGGCCGCGATGGGCGGCGAGGCCGTCCGGAACGGCCCCGGCGAGACCTACTACGCGCAGCTCAAGTGCCACGACCCCTCGGGTGACGACTACTACGTCACCTTCACCAGAAAGACCGTCCGGATCTCGTCCTACCAGGACGACGCCATCCGCACCGCGGTCGAGACCTGGGCCGACGCCGTCGCCTCGCTGGACTGAAGAGGGGGACTCTTCCCCTCATCTACCATTTTTGACCCTGTTCGATATCGATAAAACCGGCTGACCACGATTGGCGATGAAAACCTCCGGTTTACTCATCCATCTCCACTTCAAGAACGCGCCGGTAGAGGGCATCCTGGATCCAGAAGTTCCCCTCTTCCCGCAGTCGATCCATCTCCTCCGCAAGGGAAGAGATCTCTCCTTCACGCTTCGCCTGAATCAGCAGCCCGATGATACCGGTGACTGGAAGGCCGTAGAGCCCCGCGACGCGACGCCCCTCGGCCTCGTCGAGGAGGAGCACATCGGGCCGGATCTCGAGAGCAAGGGTGATGCTCTCCGCTTCGCCTCACGGCAAATTGGAGATTTGCCTGACAGGGAACTGTTCACAGTTCCCGTGGCGTGAAGTTCCTGCTCAAGCAGGCGTACCAGAGCCTTATCGGAGGGGTCGACCACACGCAGCCACCCCGACTCGTGTGCATCCCTGATCTCGGCCGCCCCCGGCCGGTTGCCGCCCAGTTCCACGACCTCTCTCCAGACCGCAGGAGGAATACATACGGTCGAAAAACGGCGAAGGAGACCAATGCGGCCGACCATCGAGAGGTGAATCAGCGGCGATGAGTTACTGACCGCGAGCGGCATAGGCAATGTCCTGGTCAAGGTCCTCCTCGGAGTAGTGCCGGGGAATCTTCCGCGACCCGAGCAGTTCCTCCCACTCCCACCGGTTCATCCCGGCAAGAGCGGCCGCCTTACCCGAAGAGAGGATACCCCGCTGGTAGAGCGCCACGGCAAGCTCTCGCTGCAGCTCGGTCTGAACGGCATCGGGAGGGAGTCGAAGCGCCTGAACGATATCCTGGGGAACCCTGATGGTAACATCGGACATAACCAGTTCACCTGATGAATAGAAGATAGAGAGGGAGAACTGATAAACGTGGTGGTGGTATGTCCGCTGTTCTTGACGAAGGATCACATCCCCAATCCGATTTTAGACCCTCCGATTACCGTCACCGCACTGGACTAAAGCAGGGACTATCCCCCTGCTCTTTTTTAAGATGGATTCACTCGTTGGATGACCGGCAGCTCATCCATCGGAAGTGTTGAGTCGGAACACTCCTTTCCGGCCGATACGACGGTGACCCGCCGCTGACCGAGACCGGGGAAAAGCGTTCACCCTGACAGGGAAACTGTGGCGATATGCACTCAATCCGTCATTGCGGACAATCCCGGACAGAAACCTGACCGAGGGAGAAGGGTAAAACCTGTATCCTACGGGCAAAACTGCCAAAAATTAAAGGATCTGGCACTGAACCCGGTAACAGTATCCGGACAATCGCGGACAGCCGGCATATGGCGGTCGTACTCCCCTTTCACTTTCATCCCGCACACACCTCGCATTTAACAATCCCCTCTTCTCCAGACTGACGTATGACGCATTCCCCCCTCCTCCGCTCCGACGAGACTCTTTTTCGGGATCCCGAGGTTTTTGAGTTCACGTTTCTTCCCGAGCAGATTCATTATCGCGACGCCCAGGTCCGGGAACTCGCCTTCCTCCTCCAGCCGGCCCTCCGGGGCGGGAGCGCGGGGAGCGCCGTCATCCGCGGCCCGCCAGGAACCGGGAAGACCACCACCGTCCACCGGATCTTTGCCGAGGTTACCGAGACCACGAAGAAGCTCGTCCCGGTCTACGTCAACTGCCGCCACGACCGCACAGCGCTTGCAGTCTTCGGGTGCATCTTCGAGCAGGCCTTCGGCTACGCACCGCCGTCGCGCCACCTCGACGGGATCAAGCGGGGGATCGCCGCCCGGCTCCGGGACGAGGATGCCGCACTCGTCGTCTGCCTCGACGACGCAAACGAGCTCATCCCGGCCGGGACCTACAACACCCTCCTCTACCAGATCCTCCGGCTCTACGAGCGGTGGGATGTCCGGAAGCCCGGGGTCTTCGCGGTCGCAAGCGACCTCGGCCTCAACCTCTACGCGGAGGCCGACGAGAGTGTCCGGTCGGTCTTCCACCCGACCGAGGTCAACTTCCCGCCCTACACGAAAGCCGAGATCCGCGGGATCCTCGCCGACCGCATCCGGCAGGGGCTCTACCCGGGAGTGGTCTCAAAGTCCCTCCTCGACCGCATTGCGGGAATCGCCGCCGGCGAACAGGACATCCGGGTCGGGATCGACCTCGTCCGGCTCACGGTCCTCAGGGCGGAGAAGGATGGGCGCAGAAGGGTCGCACCCGCCGACGTGACGGCAGCAGCGCAGGCGGTCAGGTCACCGGCGCTCCGGGCCCGGGTTGCAGGGCTCTCGGAGGGCGAGCGGGCGCTGCTCTACCGGATCGCGGAGCTGTCGGTTGTGGGCGCCGATATGATAGGAGGAGCTGTCTTTGAGGAAGTGCAGGACTACCTCCCGGTCGGGAGGACGACCTACCACGAGCACCTCAACGGGCTCGCGAATGCCGGGATCGTCGACCTGGTGCCCGGGGCGGGCCGGGGACGGGAGGTGCGGCTCCGGTACGATCCCGGAGAGGTGCTCGCCGTCTGCAAACCCCCGGACAGAAGGTGAGTTTTTACATACCCGGATTCTCTCCGGGATCTGATATTCCTTCCCGATTCTTCGATTTTGTGATCGGCCCGTAAAGCAACGCTTATATGGGGCCGGCCGCTTTTTCCGGGATATTTGGCGCACCCTTTTAACCGGCGGCTCCCGACGATGGTGTATGCGCCGGGGCGAGTCCCGGTGCAGGGAGATGTCTTGAATGCAAAACGAAACCAGAAGAACCGAGTCGAAAACCAGCGGCGGCAGCCCGGACCTGAAGTGTGACCGCACCGTCGGCCAGGCCGCCACTGGTACATCTTCACCGGAAGAGATAAGCGTCTCCCCGGTGCCGCTCTTCCTCGTCCCGCGAGCAGTCGCGGACGAGATCCGGCGGCACGGGAGAACTGTTCGCGAGATCAACGTTAGAAGAACCAGGAACCACCAGTACGTTATCAGTGTCGGGCGGGGGCGGGGATGACGGATATGCCGCCGTAGACCGGGGAGGCGGTGGCGATCACGTCGCAGCCCTTTGCCGGCCCGAGCACGTCAAGCGTGCCGGTCACGTTCGTGAACCCGGCCCCCTGGTGACCAGTCCGAATGTTTCGTCCCTCCCGGTGGTGATGGTATGATCGCTCTCCGCACACTCGTTCTCCCGCAAGTACCACTCATTCGCCCGCATCAGGTCCCGCGGCGTCCCGACGTCGATGTGGATGCCGTCGATGACGCGGTAGCGGACGTCCCGGCCTTCGCCGATCTCGAGCCGGATCGCGTCGGTGAGCTGGTACTCGCCCTTGTGGCCGGGCGGGGTGCGGGCGATGGCGTCGAAGATGGTTGTCTCGAAGACATAGGCCCCGAGGGCGCCGAGGTCACTCGGGGCGGCCGTCGGCTGCGGCTTCTCGACCATGTCGGCGACCCGGTCGCCGTCGGGGAGGATGATCCCGTGGCGGGTGACGTCCTCCACCCGGGCGACGCCGACGGTGGTCTCTGGGCGGTGGGCGGCGTGGTAGTCGATGAGGTCGGCAAGGAACGTCTGGGGAGCGAAGAAGTTGTCGCCGAGGACGACGGCGAAGGTGCCGTCGATGACGTGCTCGCCGGCGGCGACGGCGTTCGCGAGGCCGAGCCGCTCGTCCTGGACCACGTAGGTGAAGTCGACGCCGAAGCGCTTGCCCGAGCCCAGGTAGTCGGAGAGGCCGTGCTTGTGCGGGGAGACGACGATGACGATATCGGTGATCCCGGCAAGCGACATCGCCTCGACGACGTGCTCGATCACCGCCTTCTCGCCCACGGGGAGGAGTTCTTTCGGGATCGCGTTCGTGAACGGCCCGAGGCGCGACCCCGAGCCCGCGGCGGGGATCAGCCCCTGCCTCACCGGCATGGATCGCCCCCGGAGAGGGAGAGGATCCGGTCTGTGGACGGGGACGTGATCATGGTTACTCACTAAGAATCTTGACTTCGGGCACTATTAACGGTTCTCTTTCGGTCGTGGGGATTATCAAACGGTTCCGGTGAAATGCCGATGAAAATAGCGATGGGTCACTGCCGCGCAGCCGGAGGGTGTCTTGGCTGACACTCCCGGAGCATCGGCCGGACCGGCGTGTCCACGGCAGCGTGGGGTCGAGTTCTCCAGACTGTGGAGGCATAATCCCTGCCGGACCGTGTTATCCCGTGTTCCAGTTACCGCCGGGCAGTTCAAATGCGCCCATATCTTCGATGTGCTTTTTCGATGGGCATGATATGGGTGATATAAATGAGTTTTTCGTCTGAATTAATATTGTAGATCACAGTGAACGTACGTGCGATGTGAAGTCGGTACGATTCACGCTTTTTATTGGTGTGGAGATTTTCTTTATCCCCATCCGAGCCAGGATAGGGATTTTCCCGTAAAAATTTCAGTTTGGCTTTGATAACCCGTTGAGCTTTGGCATCGAGAGAGTTTAAAAAATTGAGCGCACGCTTATCCACCATGAGGCGGAATGTCACAGATCTAACTCCACGAACTCATTGCGAGCCATGACTTCTTCGATATCGTCCGTGAGTCTCTGCTTTTTTATTTTATCTACAAGTCTCGCGAGCGTGTCGTTGAGCGTCTCGTCCGGGCGCCTGAGATCCAGGATCTGATTATAGGTCTCTTCCGATACGGGTATGTTCTCCGTAACAGACATTGAATCCTGATAGGCGCTGATCATACATAGACCTTTCATCACCGGAGGCACGGAGTCATCAGTCGGTTTCGTTCAGGTTACGATGGCTGGAGCGGTAAAGGGGACAAAAGCCCCCTCGTTCCAACGAGGTGACGGTGTCTACTCGGGTCCCGACCGTACCCCGGGTTGTCCTACGATGAAGGTGGCGGGGTGATCCTCGCCTGTCGGGTTGCGGAGCGCCTTCCCATTCGACCGGCCCCGGCGCCGCCCGTACGAATGGCACCCGTCGCTATGGGTCCCGGAGTTCAATCCCCGGTCTCCTCCGCGGCAAGATCCCCGAGGAGGCACTGCACCGCAGATCTGAGCGGAGGGATATCGTCCCGGATCGTTCTCCAGATGATCGCTCTGTTGATCCCGAAATAGGCATGGATCAACTTGTCACGCATACCGGCCATTTCGCTCCAGGGAAGCGAGGGATATCTTTCCCTGACCTGATGCGGAATGCATTTCGTCGCCTCACCGATCACTTCCAGTGCTCGTGTGACCGCATAGATTGTCTTGTCGTCCCCGGAAAACTCCTCATAGGACATGCCCCGGGTGAAGATCTCGATCTTGCCTGCGGCGTCAAGAATATCGTCAAGGTAGTCAAGGGTACTTCGCGGGGTCTTCACACGTATACAACCTCATTCTGGATGCGGCGGCCGATACGGGGTTTAAGCGCACTCTTTTCGACCAGGTCCACCTTTCGCCCGAGAAGTTCGGAGAGATATTGCTCAAGCCTGAGAAACCCGAAGATCCCCGGTACCTCGGAGAACTCGACTAGAATGTCCACGTCGCTTCCTTCGTGCTCCTCGCCACGCCGGCACGAGCCGAAGATGCCGATGGATCCAACGTGATAGGTCTCTGCCAGGTACCTCTTTTTCTCGCGGAGAACACTGATAATCCTCGCGCATTCTCCGCCGGGCTGCAGGGTGACTCCGTCCATTCCTGATCGGGATATGTGCCGTTCTCTCTAGTATAACTATCCCCGGGGCATGCCGGTTCGCGGGTCTGGGGCCCGTGATGGTTCTCCCGGTGTCGGGTGGAGGAGCAAGGTCGGTCGTGGCTGCTCTGGGAGACGATCCGTGAATGCAAAAGACTCAGTACTTCGCTAAATTGTTTGAGACAGCCCTCAGGAGATCACACCATTGACTTCCCTTCGCAAACTTCCGCGACTCGCACCCTCGGTGCTCAAGCTCCTATCCGAAACCCTTCGGGTTTCGGACGGGAGGTGGGTATCCTCCTCCCGGTAACGACGTTTTGGGACAGTTTCTGCATTACGGCAGGTGGCGCCGCCTCATAGTGTCTTTCCCGGCCCTGCTCACCAGCAGATCCCCTCTATCCCGTCGCAGGCGAGGATCCGGCGCCCCTCGATGACGACCCGGGACTTCATCAGGTCGAACTCCCCGTTGAGGGCGGAGAACTCCGGCCACTCCGTCATCACCAGGCAGGCGTCGGCCCCCCGGAGGGCGTCCGCGGCCGAGGCGGCGTAGCCGATGCCGGGGAAGACCCGCCGCATCGAAGGTACCGCAAGCGGGTCATAGGCGGCGACCGCCGCTCCCCGCCGGAGGAGTTCCGCGATGACCGGGATCGCCCGGGACTCCCGGATGTCGTCGGTGTTGTCCTTGAAGGCGAGGCCGAGGACGGCGACCCGTTTCCCCGCGAGGTCGCCGATCCTCTCCTCGAGCAGCCCCACCATCCGGAGCGGCTGGCGGTCGTTGACGTCGAGGACCGACCGGAGGAGTGCGGGCTCTTCACCGAGCCCTTCCGCGAGGCTGACAAGGGCCGCGACGTCTTTGGGGAAGCAGCTCCCCCCGAACCCGGCGCCGGCGGATAGAAAGTGCGGCGAGACCCGGTGATCCATCCCGACGCCCTCCATCACCTCGTAAACGTCGATCCCGAGGCTTTTACAGATGTTTCCCACCTCGTTTGAAAACGAGATCTTCGTCGCGAGGAGGGCGTTCGAGGCGTACTTGATCATCTCCGCGGCGGTGAGTCCGCACCGCACCACCGGGGCCGAAAGCCCCCGGTAGACCGCGGCGACGGCCTCGCCGGAATTCTCATCCCGGCTCCCGATCACGATCCGGTCCGGGTGCAGGAAGTCATCCACCGCGAGCCCTTCGCGGAGGAACTCCGGGTTCATCGCGAACCCGATCTCGTCCCGGCCGGCGTGTTCGAGCACCGCGGGCACGACGAGGCCCGCCGTCGTCCCCGGCGGCACGGTGCTCTTCACCACGACGGTGTGCGAGCCCTTTCCATCGCGGAGCGCCTCCCCGATCGACCGGCTCGCCGCGGCGACCATCGAGAGGTCGGCGCTCCCGTCGGCCGCCGGCGGGGTCCCGACGCAGACAAACGAGAGGTCCGCTTCCGCAACCGGGCCGTAGTCCGTCCCCGCACGGAGCCGCTTTCCGGCATGCTTCTCCAGAAGCGCATCGAGGCCCCGCTCGTGGATCGGGGCGCGCCCGGCGTTGATCGCCGCCGCCTTCTCCGCATCGATCTCGACGATATCGACCGTATGCCCGAGCCCGGCAAAGCAGGCACCCGTGACCAGGCCGACGTACCCCCCGCCGACGACAGTTATCCGCATCTTCCTGTAATCCTCCGGTTCGTTACGTCAGAATTGGGTTTTGGGATGTTAAAAGATATCTTATTGGAGAACGGGGCGCCGCCAGGTGGTGCATAATGGTGCAGGTGGGGTGCGCCTTTTTGGGCCATAAGGATGGGGTATGGCACCAGGTTCACCGTAGCGGCTCTCACAGTTCAGGTATTCGTATCCAGAGGATACATCCTTCATTCGGTGCGCCACGACAGCGGCTCTTTCTGCAGTTCTAGAGCGGTGTAAGTATTCCGGTAGCGGCGAAGCACCCCCGCTCAGGTTTGCCGGAGCGGTCTTGTCTGATTACGCATCTGTTTCTGGAGAAGACGGATGATATCTTGAAAGATCTGATAGTTGGCGAACTTGGAGAACTTGATGACGCCCTCCGGGTAGAGATCAATGCAAAATTTGCCGGACATCGCACCGCTCCATCTTCTGACACCTCCTACTACGTCGCCTTCGCCCGCAAAACCGTCTGGACCTCGTCCTACTAGGACAACGCCACCCGGACCGCGGTCAATACCCTGGCCGGCGACGCCCCCACACTGGACCAAGGGATCTCATCTCCCCTTCTCACTTTCACTCCGCTCACGGCCACCCTTTATACCGTTCCCTATCTCCAGATTAGACATGAGATGTTCTCTTCCCCTCCGCTCCGACCAGACCCTTTTTCGCGACCGTGAGGTCTTTGGGTTCACCCACCTGCCTGACAATCACCGCGATGGGGCGGACAGACAGGAGAGTAGGAGCCTGCCTGAGTATCTGGAGTTCATGCGGATATTGCAGGATGAGTTGATCGGGGAGAAGATCAGGCGAAGTGAACTGCAAGGGTGCTCCACATGAACCGGCGCGAGACGTACGAGTACCTGAAGCGCAACCCAAAGAACGTGCGGTTCAAAGACCTCTGCCGTGCGGTGGAAACCTTCGGGTTTCACCGGAAAGGCGGGAAGGGCAGCCACACCGTGTACGTGCGAGATGGGATTCCTGATATCCTCAATATTCAGAACGTGAAGGGCAAAGCGAAACCATACCAGGTAAGACAACTTCTTAAGATGATTGAGTACTATACTCTGTTGGAGGATGAAGATGCCACGTAAATATGCAATCGAGATCTTCTACAGCGATGAGGACGAGGGGTTCATCGCCGTCGTCCCGGAACTCCCGGGGTGTTCCGCGTTCGGCGAGACCGAAGAGGAGGCTCTCGCTGAAGTGAAAGTGGCTATCAGCCTCTGGCTCGATACCGCCCGGGAGGAGGGGCGGGAGATCCCGGAGCCGAGCGGCCGGGAGCGGCTGCGGGAGATCCTTACGGGAAAGAGCGTCGCGTGCGAACCACGGGAAATTGCGTAGACTTTGTAGGGGGTTTCCCTCCTCGGTTTCTTGCACGCTTAGCGTGTAAAAAGAAGCGAGAACCTGCTTCTTTAATTGCATTCTCCGCGCCTGCTTCGTTGCCCATAACGGGATGCGTGTGAACCGGTCAGGAGTGCCCGATGCGCCTGAGAAGATCCCCGGCAGACGCCTTCTGCTGACGCCGCTTCATATCTGACCAGATCCGGCGTTGTTTATAGAGCCAGAAGTCAAGGTCGCCGGGGTCCTCTGCGTATACGATGCAGTGCCGCTCAAGTATCCCTCCCCGGAGATACCAGGGGATCTCGTCATATACGACGATATCGTATCCCTCCGGGGCGAGGAGCATTCTCTCATACACCGCAGTCCTGTCCGCCCCATCGTTCAGGATCAGGCAGAGGTCGATATCGGATTCAGGGGCCGCGTAGCCCATGGCACGCGAGCCGAAGAGCAGAATGGCCCTGATCGAGGGGAGGATCTCCCGGAAGTGGTCCAGGATCAGATCCTGTCTGCATTCAGCCATATTAGCACCTCCTCCGAAAATCTGCGCAGGCGAGGCATAAGCCGCTGCATCGCGGCATACGCGATGTGGTCGTTGACACCGTCGTATTCGTGAACCAGACGGTTTCTTAGCCCGTTCGCAGATTTCATATCCCTCCCGGTCTCCGGATCGATGATCTCTTCTGTCACCAGATAGTCAAGATTGGTGTAATCGTCCTGTGCAGAGGAGTGGAGCATCCGGCGGACGAGCGCAGATATATCCGTAACCGCCTCCACGCCCTCCTGAAACTCCTTGTAGAGTGCCTTGCGCAGGATGCGGTCGCTCACTACAGCATCAGACAGATGGCGCTCGATAAACTCGATCCGGTCGATGAGCACCTCCATCTTCTGCAATATCCGCTCCCTGATTCGAATATCGTGAGCCTCCATTGGGGATTATTCACCCGTCGCCTCGATAAAACTTCTTGTGAACTACGTCGCGCCTTCCGGGGGGCGTAGTTCACTGTGGTGTATGCCCGTTCTTGTCGCCCCGGCCGATCCCGCGGTAGGCAAACCCCGCCGCGATCCATGCATCCGGATCCACGACGTTGCGCCCGTCGACGACCGCCGGGTGGGGAGACCCCGAGACCTCCTTCACCTGCTCCGGCACCAGTCCCCGGTACTCCTTGTGCCCGGCAAAGACCACCACCGCGTCCGCGCCGGCAAAAACATCCTCTAAATCCCGCGAGAGCCCCGGCGGCGCATCCGGCGACGTCGCCGGGTCCACCCAGGGGTCGTGGACGGCAACCTCCGCCCCGGCAGCGAGTGCCGCATCCCGGAACGGTTCCGCCGGCGTATTCCTCGCGTCGTCGGAGTCGTTGATGAACGCCCAGCCGAGCAGAGCGATCTTAGATCCTGCGAGACACTTCCCCGCCTGCGCCAGCGCCGACTCCGTCAAATGCACCATGTGCTCGGGCATGAAGTCGTTGATCCCGCGGGCGAGGGTGTAGAGAGACTCCCGGCCGGCCGGGAAGTCCAGTTCCCCACCGAGCACCTGCACCCCCCGCTCCAGGTGGTAGGTGTCTTTGGTGAGGCAGTGACCGCCGACCCCGGCGCCCGGCCAGAGGATGGCGCGAGTGATCCCCTCGCCCTCGAGCGACGCCACCCCGGCCCGGACGTCGTAGACGTTGATCCCCATCGCCTCGCAGTAGAGGGCGAGCTGATTCACGGCCGCGATCTGGAGGTCGCGGAAGGTGTTCTCGGCGGTCTTCGTCACCTCGGCCGCGGTCGCGGTCATCGGGATGACCTCCCCGGTCGAGAGCACCGGGGCATAGAGCTCCACGGCACGTCTCGTGCTGACCTCATCGATCCCGCCCACGATCCGGTCGTGCTCGCGGATATTCCGGAGCAGCCGCCCGACCATCACCCGCTCGGGGGCGTGCGCAAGACAGAAGTCCTTCCCGGCGACGAGCCCGGACTCCGCCTCGAGGATCTCGCGGGCCATCCCGGCGGTCGTGCCGGGGGTGATCGTCGACTCGAGGACGACGAGCGTCCCCGGCGTCAGGTGCCGCCCGACGTTCCGGAGCCCCTCGACGAGCGGCGTGAAGTCCGGCAGGAGGTCCTTCTTGTCGGCAAAAGGCGTCTGGATCGCGAGGGTCACCGCGTCGCACTCCGCGACCTTCGCAAAGTCCGATGTGCAGGAGAACTTCCCCGCACCGACGACCTTTCCGAGCAGTTCGGGAAGCCCGGGCTCCTCGCCCTTGAGCGGGGACTCGCCCCGGTTGAGCATGGCGATCTTGTAGCCGGAAGAGGCGGAATCCCGCTGGAACCCGTAGACGTGCTCGACTCCGGCCACATCCGCAAAGAGCGCCGCCGCCGGGATGCCGACGTAGCCCATCCCGATGACGCCGATCCGCCGGATCGGGCCGCGTTTCTGGATAAGTGTTGCGAGGTTCTCTGTCATTGTCTGCATCTTAAGTTTGTCTTCATGGTTGATATTCTGTCTTCTGCCACCCCCTTTTGCGGTGCAGGCCAGGGTCCGGAGAGACCTTCGCCGGTCAAAGTGCAGATCCGGCGAAACTATTTATGTCCACCGTACAGAGTGAAATTGAATGAAACGATTTGTGGCCACTGCACGGGGGCGTGTCCAGCGGGTCAGCTATCGGGAGCACGTGTACAACGAGACGTTTGATCGCAATATCTCGGGGTACGTGAAGAATCTCGGTACTGGCGAGGTCGAGATCGTTGCAGAGGGGAGCGAGCAGGACCTCCGGGATCTCATCAATGCGATCAATATCATACGAAGACCCATTGCAGTCAAATCGTTCACCGTCAGATGGGAAGAAGCCACAGGTGAGTATGCCGATTTTGAGATCATCCGGGGAGAGATCCAGGAGGAGACATTCGAGCGGATGGATTACGCCGGGAACGTACTGCACAGCATGGATATGAAATTAGATCAGGGCCTCCAGTTACAGCACACGATGCTGGACAGGCAGGACCAGACCCTCCAGATCGGCAAAGAAACCCTTCAGGTCGCCAGAGAGACAAAAGAAGAGATTGTCGGGCTTCGGAGTGATACCAGGAAGCATCTTGACGACGAATTTGCAGAGATGAGAAAGGAACTCGTCTCCATCAAAGATGCGCTTGCCCGGGCAGGCATCCAGGTCTGAGTAACTCCCCCATCCCACGTCAGGGCTGTGCGTGCGGTCGTGCCGGGGTTGAGGTTGCGCCGACTTCCTGTACCTCGCTCATCGATAAAAGGTGTCCGGATGGCGAGGGGCACCACGCCACACCTGGCGACTTTTCTCAGCAACTCTTCAAGCCCGGGCCCCTCGCCCCTGAGTGGGGACTCCCCGGGTTGAACATCGTGATCTTGTACCCCTACGAGGGCGGTTCCGCTGGAAGCCGTAGACGTGCTTCCCGGCACATCTATTGTCTGCATCTCTTTTTCGTATTCAGGGTTGATATTCTGCGATGATCGCGGCGATCCGCTCCGCAGCATGCCCGTCGCCAAACCGGGCGGAGTGCCGCCGGGGCGATCCTGCAACCTTTTCCGCCTCGGCAACGATTCGGTTGGTATCCGCGCCGACGAGGACGTTCCAGCCGTCCTCCAGGGTCTCGACCCACTCGGTGTTCTCCCGCAGGGTCACGCAGGGCACCTCGAGGATGTAGGCCTCCTTCTGGACGCCGCCGGAGTCGGTCAGGACCGCACGGGCACCGGAGAGAAGGGCGAGCATATCGAAGTAGGGGAGCGGTTCCGTGACCCGGACGTTTGCCGCGGGCGCGATCCCGTATTCGGCGAGCTTCTTCTGCGTCCGGGGATGGGCCGGGAAGACCACCGGCAGATCGAGGCGGGCAAACGCCCCCATGATCGCCCGGAGCGCGGCGGGATCGTCGGTGTTGCTCGCCCGGTGGACCGTGGCGAGGTAGTAGCCCTTCGGGGGGAGGTCCACGGTGGAGCGCTCCTTCGCAAGAGGAAGGTTCTCCCGGAGCGCGTCGACCATCACGTCGCCGGTGAGGTGGACGCCCGCGGTGACCCCCTCGGCCGCGAGGTTTCTGACGGCCGTCGCCGTCGGGCAGAAGAGCAAGTCCGAACAGTGATCCGTCAGGACCCGGTTCACCTCTTCGGGCATCCGGCGGTCGAAACTCCGGAGCCCCGCCTCGACGTGCGCCACCGGCACGTGCACCTTCGCCGCCGCGAGCGCTCCCGCGAGCGTCGAGTTCGTGTCCCCGTAGACCAGAACCAGATCCGGCTCCTCCTTCCCGATCACCTCCTCGATCGCGGCGAGCATCCGGCCGGTCTGGACCCCGTGGCTCCCCGACCCGACCTCGAGGTGGTGGTCGGGCGCCGGGATCCCGAGGTCGTTAAAGAAGACCTCCGAGAGGAGGTAGTCGTAGTGCTGGCCGGTGTGGACGAGGACCTCCTCGTGCACCTCCCGGACCTCCCGCGAGACCGGAGCGCACTTGACGAACTGGGGCCGGGCCCCGACGACCGAGAGGACCTTCATGCCGCAAGGCCCCGGGAGATCGCCTCGCAGACCCGGACGTTTGAGAGCCCCTGCGCCGGCGTGACCGTGAAAGGCTTGCCGTCGCGGGCGGCCCGGATGAACGTCGAGAGTTCGATCTTTAAGGGCTCGACCTTGTTCACCAGGAGCTTCTCGATGATGTTCTCCTGGCGGTAGAGCCCGTTCTCCTGCCCGTAGATCTCAGGCTTTTTGTAGACGTAGACCTCCTGGGTCATGAAGTCGCCCTCGATCGTCCGGTCCTCCTCCTCGATGTAGAGCGACCGGACCTTCTTTGAGGACTTCCGTGAGGCCGAGAGGTAGACCGGCGTCCGCCCGAAGGACGCGAGGGCCGCAGCGACGTCTCCGGTGCCGCTCGCGTGGACGGTATACTCCCGCCCGGGGAAGAGGACGTTGAACGCGACGTCGATGTCGTGGATCATCAGGTCCTCGACGACGGAACTCCCGCTCACCCGGGCCGAGGCCGGGTTGTGCCGGTTGAAGGAGACGTAGAGGGGGTCCTGCACGACCCGCGCAACCTCGGTGACGACCGGGTTGAACCGCTCGATGTGGCCGACGCCGACCGTCAATCCCTCCGGAATCCGGCCGATCAACTGCTCGCACTCACGGACCGTGATGCAGAGGGGCTTCTCGATCAGGGCGTGCACCCCGGCGGCGATGACCTCTCCCGCCGTCCGGAGGTGGTAGGGGGTCGGCACGCAGACCGAGACGCACTCGGCTTTCGCGAGGAGTTCCTCCATCGAGCGGCAGACCTCCGCTCCGGTGGCGGCGGCGACCTCCTCTGCGGCCTTCGTGTTCAGGTCGTAGACGTAGGTCGTCCCGACCTCCTTGAGTTCGGTGTAGACCCGGACATGGTTCCTGCCCATCGTCCCGGTGCCGATGACGCCTGCATCCATTTAGATCACCCCGTTGATCGTCTCGCAGACGTAGGCCCGGCCGGAGTCGGTGACGTTCGGGTGGACCGGGATCGAGAGGGCCGAGGCCGCGAGTGATTCCGCGACCGGGCAGACCGCGGCCCCGGCGTAGTAGGGCTGCCGGGAGAGGGCGACGGGATAGTGGACGGCGCAGCCGATCCCGCGCTCGCGGAGGTACTCCATGAACTCCTCCCGCGAGAGGGGGAACGCGTCGGTGAGCCGCAGGGAGTACTGGTGCCAGACGTGGGTCCGGCCGGGCGCGACCGACGGCAGCACCAGCCCGGGCGCCGTGATATGGGTGCCGTAGTAAGCGGCGTTCTCCTGGCGGCGGCGGTTGAAGCCCCCGAGTTTTGCGAGCTGCACCCTCCCGATCGCGGCGGCGATATCGGTCATGCGGTAGTTGTAACCGAGTTCGGCATGGAGGTACTTCTCGCTCTGGCCGTGGTTGATGATCCGGCGGAGGTGCGCATCATACTCGTCCGATGCCGTCGTCACCATCCCCCCTTCCCCGGCCGCCAGGTTCTTCGTCGCGTAGAAGGAGAAGCAGGCGAGGTCGCCGAGCGCCCCGGCCCGTTTCCCCCGGTAGGTGGCTCCGTGGGCCTGGGCCGCGTCTTCGATGAAGACGAGACCCTTCTCGTCGCAGATCTCCCGGATCGCCCCGGCATCGCAGGGCTGCCCGTAGAGGTGGACGCCGATCACGGCCTTCGTCTCCGGGGTAACCTTCGCGAGAACGTCGGGTGGGTCGAGCGTGGCGGTCGCCGGCTCGACGTCGGCAAAGACGGGGCGGGCGCCGCACATCGAGACCGAGGAGGCGGTCGCAAAGAACGTGAAGGCCGGGACGATCACTTCGTCGCCCGGCCCGACCCCGGCGGCGAGCAGCGCCGCGTGGAGAGCGGCGGTCCCGTTCGTGACGGCGACGGCGTGGGGGACACCGCAGTATGCGGCGAATTCGTCCTCAAACGCGGCGGTGACCGGGCCCTGGGCGATCATGCCGGAGGCGAGGACGGCGAGAACAGCGTCGTTCTCCTCTCTTCCGAGGGAGGGTTGGGCGATGGGTATATGCATGGATCTCTGTCTCCGAAAGCAGATGTGAATTTTCTTTCGCGTGGGCTCATATACGGGTTTTCTTTTTGGTGGGATAGGGTTAAGTGAGTGTCATTAATGTTTCCGGTGGAAAACAGTATGAGCGGCTGTTCCGCGGGGTCCTGGTTGCCAGGACGTTGCTCGATACTCGCCTCCCGGCGAGCACTGCCACCACCACTCACCGTCCGGCATCTCCCGGAACAGGAGACCGGCTGGATTGCTGCCCCGCTCCCATCAGGGCCCCGAACCGCCCCCTCACCCGTAGGAAAGCACCGGCGTGGCGGGCTCGTACCGCCTGACGACGACGTTGTCGGCGTAGAAGTGGTGCGGATCGCCGGAGTACCACGCCGAAGACCCGATCAGCGCGAAGTCGTCAAAGATCACATCCTCCGGCACCGGTGATCCGTCGGAAAACCGCATGGGTGCGCTACCCAGGTACTCGCCGTCCATCCAGGCATGTTCGGTGGCGTTTGGTGTATCCAGAACGACCCTGACGTGGTACCAGGTATCTGTTCCGGCAGGAGCGTCGGCGGAGAAGTTCCGGTGGACGCCGTCGTAGTGCTGCACGGAGCCGTTCCGGAGGTGGAGGGCATACAGGTGGTCGGTCCCGTTCCAGGCCTGGATGTAGCCCGAACCGCACCACTTCCCGAACTCGCTGACCCGGAAGTCGCCCTCGATGACCAGCGGGCCCGCCGAGATGTTTGCAAGGCAGATCCGGTTGTTGGCGAGGTGGCGCAGGTCCGGCTCGGAGACGTTGATGTCCCCGGCATATGCACCGTCGCGGACGATGTCGGACTGAACGAGCGCGTTCGAACCGCAGAACGACCACCGCGAGAGGTTGCCGCGCTCGTAGTCCTCGAAGAAGAGGAAGACCGCGTCGGGGTCGCCGGCGTCCCGGGCCTCGGGATTGCCGTAGAGCATCGTGACCGCCGTCGCGTTCGCCGGCAGGGCGAGCCAGACGCGGGCGTGGGACCCGGCGGTCACGTTCTCGATCCAGTAGGGGACGGGCGTCCCGTCAGCACCCGTAAACCGGATATCGGCGAAGTCCGGCCGCATCCCCGGGAGGTATGTGGCGTTGAAGGAGACCGCAAGCCCGTCGACGTCGGAGGGGTTCTCGACCGAGATCGTCTGGCGGTGGGCGAAGACCCCGGCGGTATCGTCGGCCGACCAGTACCGCGGGGTCACGTCGGGCGCAACGGGGACGGCGGGGTGCGGAAGATCTGCAGCCGCCCCGGTACCGGCCGCGAGGAGCAGTGCGGCGCCCCCTCCGATAAGAACGATCCAGATGGCACCCATGGTAATCCGCCCCCCGTGGGAACCCGCTCCTATATCCATCTAGCGGCCGCCGCACCCCAATACTGATGCTCCCCGGGAGAGCACCGATCAGTACCGTGAACGAGACCATCGCGATCATCGGGGGAGGCCCCGCCGGGCTCTTCTGCGCCCTGCAGGCGGCAGGAGCCGGGGGGGACGTCGTCCTCTTCGAGAAAAAGCCCGCGCCGGGCAAAAAGCTCCTCATTGCCGGGTCGGGGCGGTGCAACATCACCCACGCGGGCGATATCGCCGACTTCCTCTCCCGTTACGGCGACCACGGGGCGTTCCTCCGGCCCGCGCTCATGAACTTCACGAACCGGGATCTCATCGCGTTCTTCACCGACCGGGGTCTTCGCATGGAGACCGAGCCCGGGGGGAAGGTCTTCCCGGAGACCCGGAAGTCCGCCGACGTCCTCGCCGTCCTCCTCGCGGAGTGCGCCGCTCGCGGGGTGGAAGTCCGGTCTAGCGACCCCGTCCTGGCCGTCGAGCGCGACGGTGACGGGTTCCTGGTCACGACGAAGACGGGCGCCGTCCGGGCCGCCACCCTCGTCATCGCCACCGGCGGGGCCTCCTACCCCGCCACCGGCTCGACCGGTGACGGCTACGCCTTCGCCCGGGCCCTGGGGCAGCCGACGACAGAGGTTGCCCCGGCGCTGACCCCGGTCTACGTCGAAGACTACCCGTTCGCCGACCTTGCCGGGATCTCGTTTCAGAACCTCACTCTCTCCGTTTACCGCGACGGAAAACGCGCCCGCCAACGTACCGGCGACCTCCTCTTCACGCACACCGGGCTCTCGGGCCCGGGGATCCTCGACCTCTCCCGTGCCGTACGGCCGGGCGACGAACTCCGGGTCACGTTCCTCTCCGGGATGACCGCAGAAGAGGTGCGAAAGCGCCTCACCGACGCGGTCGCGGCGGGCGGGGGCCGGCAGGTGAAGACCGTCCTCTGCGGTCTTGCCCTCCCCGAGCGGTTCGTCCGGCGGCTGCTCGACCTCGCCGGGGTTCCGGCGGATGAGACCTGCGCTCAGCTCGGAAAGAAGGCCCGGAACGCGCTTGCCGCATCGCTCGCGGAGTTCCCGTTCCGGGTGGCGAGGCTCGGCGGGTTCAACGAAGCGATGGTGACGCGGGGCGGGGTTGCCATCAAGGGGATCAACCCCAAAACGATGGCGTCAAAGACCGTCGAAAACCTCTACTGCATCGGCGAGGCGCTCGATATCGACGGCGACACCGGCGGCTACAACCTCCAGGCCGCGTTCTCCACCGCAGCGCTCGCCGCACGGCGTATCACCGGTATTTACGCCTCCCGGTGACCTCAACCCTCCTGGTTCTCCCGATCCTGCACCCCGAGACCCATCTCTCGCGTGATGCGCGCTCTAACCTCTTTTCTCGATCGTACCCCGGCAAATCGCATATCTGTCATATATATCCCCTCGACTAAAATAGAAGTCCTGATATATCGGGGACTTCATTAAAATATATTGGGAAAATAACGTGGTTTGGGACATTCTTAACGCGATTTTCCTCCTCTCCCTTCTCATCCCTCAGGGATACCTGATCTATGACGGCGGAGGAGGAGGCAGCGGGTTTGGCACCGTCGGCGAAGCAGGGGAGGATGGGATCGCCCTCCTCTCAGAACCCCTTGCGGGAGGTACCGGGGATACCTTCATCGACCAGGTGAGCCGGACGACGTTCGCCCACGTCGACGGTGCCCCCCGCCTCTTCCCGGTCGGCCTCAACGCGACCCTTGCCTCCGGGGTGGGCGACTGCACCGATCTCGCGCTCCTCAGGACAGAGGTGCTCCGCCGGAACGGCGTTGCCGCCCGGCCGGTTCACGGTATCATGATCTGGGATACGGAGGCGTTCCGGACAAACGCCCTCCACGTCGAGATCCTCGGGAAGGGCGTCGCCATCCATGACTGGGTCGAACTCGGGGACGGCCGGACGATGGGCGCTTACGAAGGAGATCCTGCGGTGCGGTGCGTAAAGATCGGCGAAGGAGTCTGTTTTCAGCCCGTCTTCGAGTCGCTGGGCTACCTTTGACGGCCGTTGCCCCCCCGCGCAGGAACGTTCAATACTACGTGCGTCATATGAACGGTATGAGCTTACTCACGGGACTCCTGGCTCTGATCCTGGTGATCGTCCTTGCATTCATCCTCTATAAGGTCGTGAAAAGCGTCACCACCCTCATCATAAACGCCGTCGTGGGCGTGATCCTGCTCTGGCTCATCAACCTCCTTGATCTGATGCAACTCTTCGGCCGGCCCGACATCCCGATCAACATCATCACCGTCCTGATATGCGCAATCGGCGGGATATTCGGCGTCATCATCACGGCGGTGCTGCACCTCCTCGGGATACCGCTGACGTTCTGAGGACTACGCGGCCGGAGCGGCAACCCCCGCGATCGTCGGGCCGAACCGCCCCGGAACCAGGAAGGGCTTTCCCGCGGCGTTCGTGGCCTGCGCGTTGATGCAGGAGGGAACCCCGCGACCAGGAACGTCGCCGTCGGCATCCTGAATATCGCCGCTTCCGAGACCGGCTCTCTCCTCGCAAGCCGGCTCCCGACCTCTTCTGCGAGCGCCGTTGCCACCTTCTCCGTATGCCCCTCGCCGGAGTAGTATACGGTGAGGATCATCACTGCGGGGTGGCGCACGGACGCGGAACCATCATAACCCTCTGCCGATAAGACTTGAGCATGCAGGAATACGGCCCCGGCATCGTCGGCGAAGTCCGGTTTTCCCGCCAGGACGGCGGCTACTACGTAGAGCTCTACGACCGGGAAGGGACCCCCGTCGGAAAGACCGGGTTCTGGACGACGGAAGCAAAAGCAAAAGAGGCGGCGCGGCGGCTCGCTGCGAAGGTGGGCGGGGAGTGATGCGTCACCGCCAGTCCGGGTGCGCCTCAGCGCAGCGGACGAGGGCGGCGATGCACCGGTTCTGCGGTGTCGGGATGCCGTGGCGCTCCCCGAGGCGTGCCACGTAGCCGTTGAGGAGATCGATCTCCGTCCGGCGGCCCAGCCGGAGGTCGTGGTACATCGAGGGGTAGACCGCAGCGAAGTCGGGCACCTGCACGCGGAAGAGGTGTGCGAGGTAGTCGTCGACGGTCGCCCAGGGGAGCCGCACCCCTTCGGCACCGGCGACAGCGAAGGTCTCGCGGACGAGGCCGTCGACGATCCCGCGGATCTCCTCGTCGGCAGCCACCCCGACCGGGGCGCGGAGAAGAGCGCAGATCGGGTTCACCGCGATGTTGAGGAGGGCTTTCCCCCACTTGCCGGCGCGGATATCGGGTTCGGCCTCGACCGGGATCCCGGCGGAGCGGACGATCCCGGTCAACTCCCCAAGAGCCTCGCCGGCATCGCCCGACCAGACCCCGAGCCGCATCGGGGCGCTCTCGCTCAAGACCCGGACGTGCCCCGGGCCCAGGACCGAGAAGTTCGTCGTCACGGTTCCGCCGATGACGGTATCGGTGTACCCCGCGATGACCTCTTCGTTGCCGATCCCGTTCTGGAGGCTTACCGTCGGCCGGCCCCGGATCACTCCGGCGTACTCCTCACAGATCGCCCGGGTATCGGTGCCCTTCGCGGTGACGATGACGAAGTCAATCGCCGGCGGAACGTCGGCCGGCCCCGTGACCGGTATAACCTCCCTGACGGTCCCGTCTCCCCAGACGCCTTCCATCACGAGCCCCCGTTCCCGGATTGCGCCGGCATGCACCGGCCGGCAGGCCGCGTAGACTGTTGCGACGCTCCCCAGTTTCCCCGCGAGCGCGAGGCCGACCGCCCCCGCGCCGAGGATCAGGACGGTCGGGCGTTTTAGTGACCCCATGTTTCCCGTAGTTGCTGTTGGATCCCGGGGGTGATAACGGTGCGGTATCACGGGCCCGGAGGCCCCGGAAACCGGATAGCGAACGCTTTTCGTCCCGGGTGCTGAGGTATCATACCTGATGAAGCACGTCACGAAGGTCGACGGCCGCCGCCAGCCGTTCGACCGGGGGAGGGTGCAGCGGACGCTCCGGAACATGGGCGTCGGCGCGGAGGAGGCCGAACGGATCGCCCACGAGATCGAGGAGTCGGTGCCGGACGGCGTGAAGACCAGAACCGTCCTCCGGATGATCCGGGCCCGGGCAAAGGCCGTCCGCCCCGCCGTCAGCCACCGGACGAACCTCCGGAGAGCACTTGGCCTTCTGCGCTCCAAACCGGATTTTGAGGAGTTCGTGCGGGTCCTGCTCCGTGAGCACGGCTACCGGGTGGAGACCGGGTGCATCCTCGCTGGACTCTGCGGGGAGCACGAGGTGGACGCCATCGCAGAGAAAGACGGCACCACCCTCTTTGTCGAGGTGAAGCACCACGCAAGCCACCACCGGGTGACCGGCCTCGACGAAGGCCGGATCGCCCGGGCGATCGTCGAGGACCTCCAGGAGGGGTTCCGGTCGGGACGGTGCACCGTCTCGATCGACGGTGCCCTGATCGTCTGCAACACCAAACTTTCCGCACACGCGAAGCGCTACGCCACCTGCCGGGGGATCGGGCATATCGGGTGGGACTACCCGGAGGAGCAGAACCTCCGGGCGATGATCGAGGAGACGCAGTCCTACCCGGTAACGATCGTTACCGGGGTGGGCCGGTCGGTCTCCGCCAGGCTGGGCGCCGCCGGGTTCGTCACGGCAAAACAGATCGCCTACGGCGACGCCGCGGCCATCGCCCGCGACGCGGGCATCCCTCTCAAGGAGGTGCTGTTGATCGCCGGCCGGGCGCGTGCCATCCTCGAACCATGAGATCAGGCGATCGCCCGGAGCTGTTCCTCGGTCGGGTTGATGAGGACGATCTCGGGCTGGCAGTTGAACCGGAGCTCCACTCCCGCAACACTCGAGGTGCAGACCCCGCGGGAGATGTAGGTGGGCGTCTTCCCGTCCCCGTCAAAGAGGCCGGCAAGTTCGAGGACGCCGAAGTCGTTGAGCTGGTTGACGACCGGGAAGAGGAACTGGCCGCCGTGGGTGTGGCCGGCGAGGATGAGGTCGGCGTCCCAGTCTGCCCGGCACGAGGGTTCGTGGATGAGGTAGAGGGTGAACGCGTCCGTTGCCGGAACCTCGGGCGGGTCCGCCATCCCGGCCCATCCGTCGTCGACCCCGACGATGACGATCTCTTCATCCCCGACGGGAACCCGGGCGTAATCGTTCCTGAGGACATGGACTCCGTTCTCTTCCAGCGCCGCGGTGAGATCGTCGGCAAACGCGATATCGGCGGAACCGTCGTTTAAGGCGGAGACGTCGTAGCCGTCGACGGCGGTCACGGCCGATGCCCAGGTGGCGACCGTCCTCTCGATGCCCGTCGGGCCGTCGATCCCCACCCGGTAGTCGTGGTTCCCGAGCACGGCGTAGACCGGGGCGTCGAGCGACCTCCAGACCTCCTGGGAGGCGAAGTCTTCCTCTTCACCGGTGACGAAGTCGCCGCCGATCAGGACGAGCGAGGGGTTCAGGCGGTTGACCTCGCGGATCACCTCCCGGACATGGTCGATGTTGGACGCCCTGACGTGGGGGTCGGTGATATAGACGATGCCTTTGGGTGCGCCGTCGATCGAGAGGACGGTCACCTCGACGGCCCGTGCTTCCCAGGCCATGTAGCCAGTCATGGAAGGAAGCACGATGAGCATGAATATCGCCATATGTCGCGCGTTGGGGGCTTTCAGATTCACTGTATTTTATTCGACCTTCCGGATATAAATACGATCCGCAGGATCGGATCCGCCCGGTTCAGCGGCTGCGAGCCGGATCGATCGGATCGCCCACGATATCGGGGGGTTCCGCACCGGAAGACGGTTCGGCGAAGGACCGGATAAACCGGTGCTCTTCGCCCCTTGCGAGGACGATAGCGGCGAAGGCGGCGACGATCACGCCGCCGACGAGATCGACGACGAGATCCCACATGGTATCGGTGTTGCCGAGCTGGAGGTTCGTGCCGAAGACCTGGTCGACCACAAACTCATAGATCTCCCAGACAGCCCCTGCCGCGAGCGTCGAGATCAGGATGAAGAGGGCGGTGGCTGGACCCGTCAGCCGGACATCTCCCTGGTGTTCGGCGAGGAGCGCGAGGAAGAAGGCGATAAGCCCGACGGTGACCGAGGCGACGAGATGAGCCAGTTTGTCGTAGTAGGGCGCGAGGGTGACGTAGTATTCCCCGATGTGCCCCATGACATGGATATAGAAGGAGACGGCGACGAGGAGGTTGATCTCCCAGGGGAGGCAGAGGCGCAGGTTTCTCGTCATGAAGGACGGTGTCATCGTCAGGAGGAACGCGAAGGTTGCCGAGAGCCCGAGGAAGTACTCTCCTGCCAGGATGCTCAAGGCCGCGGCGAGGAGTATGAGGCCCTGGATGGTGTAGGTGAGATAGATCCCGCGCAGGGGGTTCGAGCATGCCATGGGGACGTCGGGTGGATACTCCTGGCAGATATACATAACCGCCCCGGAGGCGATCTCCGGGGGTTCCGCCGGGGCGTCGTTGCAGTCAACCAGAGCGAGACCACCGCTCGTTGCGCTTACGGGAGAATATTTGATATCCTAGCAGTCGTATAAATTGGTCATACAAACGACCGGATACTCTGGAACATGGGGTTGATGAACTGACAGATCCTACGAAGCGCAAACCCGGGTCCAACGGAGAAGGATCGGGGGATGAGGTTATCCGCGTGCGCCTGCCGAACAAGAAGAACCGGGAGATGTTCGCAAGCGCCGAACTGATGCTCGGGGCAAACCATATCAAGATCCGCTGTTTCGACGGGGTGACACGCGTCGGGCGGATCAAGGGCAAGATCAAGAAGAAGGTCTGGATCCGGGAAGGAGACGTTCTGGTGGTCGTCCCGTGGAGTTTCCAGGACGAGAAGTGCGATGTCGTCTACCGCTACACGAGGCCCCAGGTGGAATGGCTCCGGAAGAACCGGTATCTCTGATATCCTTTTTTACTCCATACCCTCCACCCGCCGGGAGATCGGGCACAGTACTTCGCTAAAATGGCTGAGGTAGTTTTCAAGAGGTCAACCCATTGACTTCCCTTTGCGTTCTTCGCGGCCCGCACCTGGCGGTGCTCAAGCTCGCTGCGCTCGCACTTCGCGTGAGTTGATGGGCGAAGATACCAATACGGTCTCACGCGAAGAGCGCGAAGCCGCGAAGTGCGATGTTCCATCAGGAACAGAGCTCGAGCACCGCAAGGTGTGAAGTGCGATGTTCCATCAGGAACAGAGCTCGAGCACCGCAAGGTGTGAAGTGCGATGTTCCATCAGGAACCGAGCTCGAGCACCGCAAGGTG